>NZ_BIML01000019.1 GCF_004001065.1 Paenibacillus xylaniclasticus | reverse complement strand
ACGATGCCAAGCACAGAGAAGCCACTGTCTGATGACGGTGGCTTTTGTTGTTGGATTGGGACTAGATATAGAGAAGCTGCCTCTCGTGTATATCAATAAGCGGATATACGCGGAAGGCAGCTTTATTGTGCAGACAGGTATATGTTTGTATTGTTCATCGGTGATAGTACTGGACGCACTCGGTTTCGAGCTTGACGACGCCGTCGGAATTCTGTTTGCGGAGTGCAGTAATAATAGAAAGAGCGGGAAGAGCGAGCCATAGGTGCCATGTCGCGAGCCCGAAGAGACCGGCTTGTCCAATCCAAGGAAGCAGTACACCGATAACGCAAAGCCCGATCCAAAACATAACGAGCTCCGTTCTGCGATAGAGACCGAGAGGAACCTCGATGAGAGGTGCATAGCCCATGAACGGAATATTAATGCTCCATCCCCAGCGCTGGCGCTGATAGTTGTCTACTCGAAGCAGCGTCAGACGATTTAATAAAAATCGAAGAAGGGTGCTTATTGGGAGACCAATTAATCCATATAACACCCCTGCCCATCCATACATGATGATTCCAGCAGCAATAAATATAAAGGGAATGGTTTTGTAGCTGAGCAGCAGTTTGGGATGAATCGATATTTTACGGATCAGCCGATATTGGTATACGGTTGCGTTTTTTTGCTCTTGTAAGGTTTGTCGCATAACGTGTTTCCCTTCTGTAGTTCTCAACTCATATATCGGAATTACGCCCCTATTCCTGAATACGGGCCTTATAACATCCTTATTGAAATAATTCACCAATGTGCAGCTGCCTACATAATATGAATAAAAAAGGTGAATAACGTGAAGAGGCTGACTAAAGTAGTAGATTTTGCGCCATAATAGTAGATAAGCCGTTATTCCCCCAGACAGGAGGCATAGCATGGAGGAAGCGCAAAATCTATGTAAATGCATTATTTGTGGTGAGAAGAAGCATGCAGACGAAGGGATTCGAATCGTGACGGAATTTATATGCGAAGACTGCGAGACTGATATTGTAGCCACAGACGTTCTAGATGAGAAATATCCCTATTACATCCATCAGATGAAGCAAATTTGGGTTCAACGAAACGCTTAATCGTGCCTTTCCTTTTGGCTGGAGAGGCTTTTTTATTTTTAGATTGGCAAGGAGCGGTGTTACAATGAGTACCAGAGCAGAGCTTGACGAGTCTGGTATGAGGGTGATTGTAATGAACAAGGGGGATCGATTTCATGCTCCGCTATTTCAACGATTAGCAGAGCATGCGAATAGGCATCCTGTATCATTCCATGTGCCAGGTCACCGAAATGGCGCAGCATGGACACAATATGGACGGAATTATAATGGAAGAGTTGAGCAAGAGGCATTGGGGCGCTTTGGGCATTTGCTGGCGATTGATGTAACAGAGCTTTCGACGACCGATGATCTGCATGCTCCGGAAGGGGTTATAGCTGAATCACAGCGCTTAGCGGCGGCCTTGTATTCTGCCGATGAGACGATGCTGTTAGTAGGGGGAAGTACGGCTGGCAATATTGCGATGGTATTGGCTGTATGTGAGCCGGGAGATATAATTATCGTTCAACGGAATGTACATAAATCAATTGTGAATGGTCTTCGTCTTGCGGGAGCTACAGCGGTATTCGTACAGCCCGCATACGAGACGTCGGATGGAACGGCTATCGTTCCGAAGTTGGATGATATAGAAAAGGCGCTGGCGATGTATCCGGAAGCTAAAGCCATACTGCTTAGTACACCGAATTATTACGGATATGCTGTTCCGCTCGGTCCATATGCTGAGCTGGCGCATCGGCACGGAATTCCGCTCTTGGTCGATGAAGCGCATGGTGCGCACTATGGGCTGCACCGTGCTTTTCCGCCCTCGGCTTTGTCACAGGGGGCCGATGTGGTCGTGCAGTCCACGCATAAGACGCTTCCCGCTATGACGATGGGCGCGATGCTTCACGTACGAAGCGACCGGATTGATCTCGAACGTCTTCGCGAAATGTTAACGATGATACAAAGTTCCAGTCCGTCTTATCCGATTATGGCATCGCTCGATATTGCCCGGGCAATGGTGGAGTCAGCTGGCGGTCAATTGTTTGAATCAGGATTATTGGCGGCAGAAAAAATTCGTGATTATTTGCGGACTAAGACAGGGCGATTAACGGTTTGCAGCAATCTATACAGTGAGTCGGAAACAGCGGCAGATTCGATACTTTGGCAACAGGGTGAGGTAGAACGAAGCCCAGCGATTAATAATGTCAGCGGCATTGCAGTAAGGCATGATCCGCTTCGCCTCGTCATCCGGGACCGTCTCGGATTGGTAAGCGGCTATGAGCTTCAGAGAATGCTCGAGCAGTGCGGATGCTGGGCGGAAATGGCTGATGAGCGGCGCGTGCTTCTAATCGTTGGACCTCATGTTCATGATGAGGATATTTCGCGGCTATTCGCAGCGTTGGAGGCAATCGAGGACGCGATTAAGTGCAACGGTACCGCAGCGAGGACTGAGAATGGGAACCTACATGAGGAGGCGGAAGATTCCGAGATTGACGCCGTATCAGAGCCTGTGCCATTCTCACTACATCGAATAAGCCCAGATTCGATTCAGACCGTTCCGCTTCAAGAAGCTGCCGGCTGTCAAAGCGCAGAAACTGTCATTCCTTATCCACCCGGTATACCACTTATCTATGCAGGGGAAATGATCACATCCGGGACTATATCGAGGCTAAGACGGTTATCGGCGTTTGGAGCTAAGGTGCAAGGAGCGGCCGATGCGAAGCTGCATACGATTCGAATAATTAGAGCATGACCGATGACTCTCTGGATAAGCTTTGTTATGATGGAAGCAGAAACGGATACTAGAAGAATTGAGGCGTTAAGCTTGAATACAGGTTTATTCATATCAATAGAAGGCGGCGAAGGAGCAGGCAAAACGACGCTAATTAAAGGGTTGGCTTCGCAATTGACAGAGCTGGGCTATCAAGTTTCGACAACCCGTGAGCCTGGAGGCATTCCGATTGCTGAGCAGATACGAGAGGTTATTTTGGACCGGAGCAATACGGCAATGGATGGACGTACGGAGGCGTTGCTATACGCAGCAGCACGCAGACAGCACCTTGTAGAGAAGGTAATGCCCGCGCTTGAGCAGGGGCATGTGGTACTGTGTGATCGATTCATAGACAGCAGCCTTGCCTATCAAGGGCATGCAAGAGGAATTGGAATCGACGAGGTGCTGGCCATCAATGAATTCGCGATTAATGGATTGATGCCGCAGTTGACGCTCTATTTGGATGTAAGGCCGGAAATCGGTCTTCGCCGAATTCAGGAGGCGAGCGGGCGCGAGATTAACCGTCTCGATCTGGAGAAAGCGTCTTTTCACGAGAAGGTACGTGAAGGCTTTATACTGCTGGCGAAACGGTTCTCAGACCGAATCGAAGTCATCGACGCAGAGCGTAATCCGGAGGATGTGCTGGCAAGCTGTTTAGCGGTCATTAAAAAGCATGGGCAGGAATTTAACCAATCGGTGTCAAAATAGTATCTTAAATCGATAATATGCGACGCTTTTTATGGTCATGGGAGGGATTGAGGATGAAGTTAGTCATCGCAATCGTGCAAGACAAGGATAGTAATCGTTTGTCCAATGCGCTCGTTCGGGAAGGGTTCCGGGCGACTAAACTGGCCAGTACGGGAGGATTCCTTCGTGCGGGCAACACAACATTCATGATCGGCATTGAGGACGAACGGGTTCATGAGGTGCTGCATGCGATTCGGTCCAACTGCAAGGTAAGAGACCAGCTTGTAACGCCAATGTCGCCAATGAGTGGTTCCGCCGATTCTTATATTCCATTCCCTGTCGAGGTACAAGTTGGCGGAGCGGCGGTGTTTGTCGTTCCGGTCGAAAGATTCGAGCATTATTGATGAGGGATTTACACAGCCAAGCAAATACAGGAATGATTCTAGCGATATCGATAGATAGGGCGTGGCAATAATGAGGGTTGAGTCGGGATGGCGTCCGCTTGAGCAGCGGTCACGTACGGATCAAGTGAGTAAGCCGATTACAACAAAAAGCTTCGCGGATGTAATGCAGCAGAACGAGCAGGAGCGTACAACCGAGCAGCTGCAGCGCAAGTTACAGGATATTTATAATCAAGGCGAGCGACTTGCCCGGTCCATGACGGTACGGGAGCTGAAGCTGTATCAGCAGATGGTGCGCAAGTTTCTGGAAGATACAGTAAGACGCGGGGTCGGCTTGAAGGAGCAGCGCAGCTTTGATCGACGAGGACGTATGAAAAGATACAAGCTACTCGATGAAATCGACGGGAAGCTAATTGAGATGGCAGAGGAGCTGCTGCAGAGCGAACAAGGTCGGCTTGAGCTGCTTAGTAAAATTGGCGAAATCCGAGGCCTTCTCATTAATTTGTTTTTCTAAGAAAGGAATTTGCGCATCATGAGCATGGAACAAGTGCCCGGTCAATCGAAAGCGAAGTCGATGCTTCGTTACGGTCTTAGGACCGGCAAAGTGTCGCATGCCTATCTGTTCAGTGGTCCGCGCGGAACAGGCCGGAAGGCGCTTGCTCTTGCATTCGCCAAGGCGCTGTTCTGTACAGCGGGCGGAGAGGATGCTTGCGGAGAATGCATTGAATGCCGAAAGTTTGAGCATGGCAATCAGCCGGATCTGCATCAGCTTGAGCCCGATGGACAATCGATCAAGCTGGGACAAATTCAACAGCTGCAGCGCGAATTGTCGTATCGCAATGCGGGCGAGCAGCGCAAGGTTTATATCGTCGAGAAAGCGGAGACAATGACGCCTCAGGCGGCAAACAGCCTGCTTAAATTTCTCGAAGAGCCACAGTCAGATATTGTAGCGATTCTACTAACGGATAACGGTCAGGCGATTCTTCCAACTATACGCTCCAGGGTTCAGTTTATACCGTTCATACCGTTATCGCCGCAAGAGCTGACGTCGGCGCTGGAGGCAGAGGGATTCCCTTGTATTATCGCCAGAACAGCAGCCCGGCTTGCCTCCGGAACAGATGCCTGCAGGGAGCTTATCCAGCAGAATGGGTTTGCAGAAACAAGAAACGTAGTGATACAATTAGGCAAGGAGAGCTTAAGCCGATTCACCGCAGCGATCGTGACGGTCCAGCAGCAGGTCGTTAAGGCCGAAGCCGGCCAGGATCCGCAGCTTCTGCTCGCTATGTTGTTATTGTGGTTTAAAGATATGATTCATTACCAGGCCGGCAGGCCTGAAGAAATCGTTTTTATAGATCAGTCGGATTGGATTGGTAAGCATGCATACGCCCGTACCCCGGACGGTTGGGTTAACTGCATGGAGCATGTGCTGGAGTGCGGCAAGCGGATACGCGCACACGTACCGACTCAGCTTGCACTAGAGCAATTAATGGTGAAACTACAGGAGGGCTAATGCCTTGTATAATGTCGTCGGTGTTCGCTTCAAGAAAGCGGGCAAGATCTATTACTTTGATCCCGTCGACCTGCCCGTAGCGAAGGATCAATATGCGATCGTCGAGACGGCTCGCGGTATCGAATACGGGAAAGTCGTGGTGGGGCAGAAGCAAGTCGGTGAATCGGATGTTGTCCTCCCGCTTAAGAAAGTAATACGAATCGCCAATGAAGCCGACGCGAAAGTAGTGGAAGAGAATAAACGGTCGGCCAGCCAAGCTTTTACGACGTGCTTAGAGAAGATCCGCAATCATCAGCTTAAGATGAAGCTCGTCGATGTTGAATATACGTTTGACCGCAACAAAATCATTTTTTATTTCACTGCTGAAGGCCGAGTCGACTTCCGTGAACTGGTGAAGGATTTGGCCGGTGTATTCCGCACCCGCATTGAGCTTAGGCAGATCGGAGTACGGGATGAGGCGAAGATGCTCGGTGGTATCGGACCATGCGGACGCGTGCTGTGCTGCTCGTCTTGGTTAGGCGATTTCGAGCCCGTATCGATTAAGATGGCGAAGGACCAGAACTTGTCGCTTAATCCGACCAAGATTTCGGGATTGTGCGGTAGGCTGATGTGTTGTCTGAAGTATGAGCATGATAACTACGAGAGTGTCCGCGAGGAAATTCCGTCGGTCGGTAAGTTGGTTATTACATCGCTTGGTGAAGGTAGAGTAACCGGAATTAATGCGGGGAGCAAGACCATCTATGTGCAGCTGCTCGACGTCGGAGGCAAGCCTAAAGAGCTTCCAATGGACGATGTCGTTGTGAAATAACCCGTTCCATCACGATTTTGAGGTGGGAACTGTATTGGATAACCAAGATCTATTTGTACAAATGGACGAGCTGGAGGGCCGTGTAGGCTCGGTGCATGCGGAGCTTGGGTTGTTAAAGCAGCATATGAAGAGGCTGCTGGAGGAGAACAAGCGACTTAGCATGGAGAATCATCAGCTCAGAAAGCTGCTGCGGCAAGGCTCGGTGTTTATGGATACGATGCAGGAGCCTGCGGCCGCTGATGAGTTGCCAGAGCAGGAGGATGCTGTGGTAAGACTGGAATCGGCTCAGACTGTACCGTCGGAGAATGAACCGGTTCCGGTTATTGGAGGCGGGCATGATAATCTCGCTCGGTTGTATCACGAAGGGTTTCATATATGTAATGTCTATTACGGACATTTGAGGACGGAAGGCGACTGTTTATTCTGTCTGTCATTCTTGAATAAATAACTCCTTCGACAGGAACTGCTGTGCTTTCGGCGCAGCATCTGAACAAGACCCGTAAGGGTCTTTGTTTTTGTTTGAACGAATATTGGGATGGAGGCTGCAAATACGGTGCACAATGAGAGCAATCACGTACAGCATGATGGTGCGACATCGAAGCTGGACCTTGAGCTTATTCCAGGCGAGCGGCTGGATGATCTAATGACGAAGGAGTTGAAAATCATTCAGAGCCGTGAAGTGTTCAGCTTCTCCATGGACGCGGTGCTGCTCGCGCGGTTCGCATCTGTACCGCCGAGGGGAAGGATTGTCGATCTATGTACAGGTAACGGTGTCATTCCGCTGCTGCTGACGACTCGGACGAACGCCGCAATAGATGCGGTTGAATTACAGCCGCGGCTGGCCGACATGGCGCGTAGAAGTGTATCGCTTAATAAGCTGGACGGCCAAATTCGAGTTATTGAAGCGGACCTGCGCACTTATCCGAAGGAGGCGGGCAACGGAATTTACGATGCGGTTACCGTTAACCCTCCATACATGCCGGCATCTACTGGCGACAAGAATGAGAACGAGCATTATGCGATTGCTAGACACGAAATTCACTGTACGCTCGACAATGTTGTCGAAGCATGCTCCAGACTCGTGCGAACTGGCGGTAAAGTATCGATGGTACACCGACCGAACAGACTGATTGATATATTGGAGGCGTTTCGCCGCTGGCGGCTTGAACCGAAGCGGATTCGATTCGTTCATCCGTATGAGGAGGCTGAGGCGAACATGCTACTAATTGAAGCGATTCGTGATGGAAAGCCTTCTGTAAAGATATTGCCGCCGCTTATCGTGTACACGAAGGAGAGAGAGTATACGGAGGAGCTTAAGCAGATCTATTACGGTAGTGGGGGCTCTTCGGCAGCCGGTGAAGCAAGGGAGGAGAGGGAATGATGCACATACAACGGAGCTTTGCGACTGGAACGGAGCGTACGTCTGGTACGCTTTATCTCGTTGGAACACCGATCGGTAATTTGGAGGATATGACGTTCCGTGCCATCCGTACACTTCGCGAGGTCGATATCATCGCAGCGGAAGATACGCGTCAGACGCGAAAGCTGCTAACCCATTTTGAAATTTCGACACGGTTGATCAGCTATCACGAGCACAACAAGAAAGCGAGCGGACCAGAGCTGATTCGTCTGCTGGAGGAAGGGGCATCTATTGCCCTCGTCAGCGATGCGGGATTGCCAGCCATATCAGATCCAGGTGCTGATCTTGTCCGCGACGCTGCAGAGCACGGCATTCCGGTCGTTCCGGTTCCAGGAGCCAATGCTGCGTTAAGTGCGCTTATAATGTCAGGACTACCGACTGAGCGGTTTCTATTTATGGGGTTTCCGCCGCGGCAGAAGAAGGCGCTGAATGAGTGGCTGAACAGCTTCGCTTATGAACCAGGAACGACTATGCTCTATGAATCGCCGCATCGAGTGTCGAAGACACTTGCCGCTATGCTCGAAGTGTTGGGCAATCGAAGCATCGCCATGGTGCGGGAGCTGACCAAACGGCATGAGGAAGCGGTGAGGGGGACCATTACCGAGTGTATGGAGTGGCTTGAGCAGCATCCGCCGCTAGGCGAATATGTTATCGTAGTGGAAGGCCGAAGTGGGATGACGAATGGAGTAAGTGCAGCTTCCAAGAATGCAGAGTCGGACGAGGCAGGGGCGGAAGCTTTATCAATGAGATATTCTGCTGTTGGGGAAGTATGGTGGGCTTCGTTAACGTTGGAGGAGCATGTGAATCATTATGAGGAGAAAGAAGACCTGAACCGAAAGGAAGCAATCAAACGAACAGCAGCCGATCGCTCTATGCAGAAGCGGGACGTATATAATACGGTTATGCGAAAAAATGAAAGTGGATAGCGCATTGCGTTATCCACTGATTATCCACGATTTGTCCACAAAAAAAGACCTTCCAGGCCGGGTTCTAGCGCTGGAAGGCATAAGGAGTATGAAAAAGGTTAGAATTAACATGTGGATAAGTACATTATAACCTATTTTGTTTATTTTGTCACAGGGGTAGGCAGCTCCGAAAGGCAAACATTGCAAACAATTTTTCCTTTAAAGTATGCTACGTTCTCTGCATTGCCACAGAAGATGCATGCTGGCTCATATTTCTTCAGCATGATGCGCTCTCCGTCCACGTAAATTTCTAGCGCATCCTTCTCGCCAATGCCCAGCGTACGGCGAAGCTCGATTGGAATTACAACGCGACCCAACTCATCAACTTTACGAACGATACCGGTAGATTTCATCATAATAACTTTTCCCCTCTCACGAGTCTTTTGTCTAATCGTCACTATTCGACATGGTTTTACTTTTTATGTTTAATATAATACCAAGAATACCCAGAATAGTCAACCCGGAAATAATGCTGTAAATCGCCAAATATTTCTGTTAATCCTGTAGTATAAAGGTGATATTGCATAGTATTATTGTACAACAATACGATAACGTTTGGAAATGATTCTACGACACTTTTCGACAAAAAACATTAAGCTGTGTCGAAACTTTGAACAAAATTACTGTTAGGGGGGTAATTTGTCACATGGAGAGGTTGCTGGCTGAAGAGAAAGTATTTAAGGACCCTGTACATAAATCCGTTTATGTTCAGGATCAGTTAATTTGGAACTTAATCAATACCAAAGAGTTTCAACGGCTGAGGCGCATTCGACAGCTGGGGACCTCTTATTTGACATTCCATGGTGCCGAGCATAGCCGATTCTCTCATTCGCTCGGCGTTTACGAGATTACGCGCAGAATTGTGTCCCAGTTCGAACGCAATGAATATCCGGACTGGCCAAGGGAAGAGAGACTGCCTGCGCTGTGTGCAGCGCTGCTGCACGATCTTGGTCATGGTCCGTTCTCCCATTCTATAGAAGAAATATTCGACACGGATCATGAGGATTGGACGTGTCGAATTATTACGGGTGACACTGAAGTGAATCAAGCGCTTCGAGAAGTAGACGAGCATTTTCCTGAGCGGG
Source organism: Paenibacillus xylaniclasticus (assembly GCF_004001065.1). Classification (GTDB taxonomy): domain Bacteria; phylum Bacillota; class Bacilli; order Paenibacillales; family Paenibacillaceae; genus Paenibacillus_T; species Paenibacillus_T xylaniclasticus. Next base: position 86,816 of record NZ_BIML01000019.1, on the reverse strand, counting down.
TGGCCGCCATTATTAAGAAGAAATACGACAAACCGATCGTGGTGAACCTCGTATCAAGTCAAATGGATGCCGACCGGATGGATTATTTGCTTCGTGATGCGTACTTTACTGGCGTTCATTATGGGACATTCGATCTCGAGCGGATTCTTCGGGTGCTTCGTCCGCATAAAGGGCGGATTGTTGTGAAGGAGAGCGGGATGCATGCAGTAGAAGACTATCTCATGTCGCGTTATCAAATGTATTGGCAGGTCTACTTTCATCCTGTTACGCGAAGCTCGGAAATTATTTTGCGCCAAATATTGCGTAGAGCGAAGGAGCTCTACCACAGCGGATATACGTTTGATTGGCTGCCGAAGCCGCTGCTTCGATTATTTCGCGGAGAATTAACGACAGATGATTATTTTCGGCTTGATGAGGCGCTTGCGCAGACCGTCTTCATGGCCTGGTCCGATGAGCGGGATGAATGGTTGTCCGATTTGAGCCGAAGGTTTTTGCATCGGCGATTGTATAAGGACGTAATTGTGAATGATCATAATGAAGCATTGTTTGAGGAGGCGAAGCAGCAGTTGAAGAAAGCGGGGCTGCATCCGGATTATCACCTTGAGGTTGACTTTCCGTCCGACCTTCCTTACGATGTGTATCGTCCGGATACCAGCTTTGAATCCGGCAAGGAAAGTACCGAGAAGCCTCCGATTCTGCTGCTCGACTCTGCAGGCGAATTGTCAGAGATTTCGGCCCGGTCGGATATTATCAGATCATTGACTGGACTTCATCAGGACAAGCATCGGTGGTATTTTCCTGACGATCTGCTTCGTCCGGTTGCGCATCGGCTTGACGCTCCTATTCGGGCGATATTCGGCTATTAGTTATATCCAACAAAATTATTATTTCGGTATATATAGGAAGGGGAAAATAAATATGAGCGGCAAGCTTTCATTAATCGACACGCATACGCATATGGATCATCATAAATTCGACAGTGATCGGGAGGAAGCAATCGCTCGCGCTCGTGAAGCCGGTGTGGAGCTGATGATTAATATCGGCTTCGATCGGGAGACGATTCCGACGACGATGGAGCTTGTTGAGCGTTACGATTTTTTTTATGCGGCGGTAGGCTGGCATCCAGTAGAGAGCATTCATATGCAGCAGGGTGATCTGGAATGGATCGAGTCGCTCATGGCGCATCCGAAGGTTGTTGCCATTGGTGAGATCGGTCTAGATTATCATTGGGATACGTCACCTAAGGAGGTTCAGCACCGGGTATTTCGCGAGCAGATTCGTCTGGCGCGTAAGGTGGGAAAACCGATCGTCATCCATAACCGGGATGCCCATGAGGATGTTGTACGGATACTGAAGGAAGAGAATGCCGCTGAGGTCGGTGGAGTCATGCACTGCTTCTCTGGCAGCTGGGAGACGGCTAAAGCTTGTCTCGATATGAACTTTTATATTTCGTTCGGAGGGCCGGTTACTTTTACGAATGCGAGAGTGCCAAAAGAGGTGCTGGCGAAGGTGCCGGACGACCGTCTGCTCATCGAAACGGACTCCCCATATTTGGCTCCTCACCCCTATAGGGGGAAGAGAAATGAGTCCGCTTTCGTCGTTCGAGTGGCTGAAGAGATTGCGGCAATAAAAGGAAAAACATTAGAAGAAATCGGATATTTAACGTCCGTAAATGCCAAAAATTGTTTCCGACTGGAGCGAAAGTAGCCGTAAACCGAAGAAAAACGTATCTATCGTACGATAAAATTAGATTTCCTCGGTTAAATCGCTTCTCTTTTGCTGCAATTTCCTAAAATATCGCTAAAATCGTCTTTAATCCCTTCTTTACAAGGGCATCGAACACGGGGTATGATTCATTTCAGAACTTACACAATGTATTGGATTTCCAGTAACACGCTTAATCTCCTTACGGAGAACGGGGGACCCAGATGCGAAAGCTTCGAGCTTGCTGATCTAGGGCAGTGAGAAGCACATAGCATGATTGATTGGGGTGAATTTCGCGACATGCATCCGGGCATTCCGGAGCAGGCGAATAGGGCAGCTCTCTTGCCCGAATCCGACAGCTAACCTCGTAAGCGATTAGAGAGATCAACCTTCGAATCCCACATTTCCATGTCTAGCTGTGACCAACCCGGGAAGCCACGAAGCAGATGATCCTCTGTCGATGGCTTCTTTTCTTTTTGAATAAAGCGTAAAACGTCGACATAGGGTTAATCATGGAGGTGAGTGAGAAGGGACTGGATGCGTGACTCGTCGCGCCAATATACTATAGTCGCGTCAACTGTATCATGCGAGACACTCGACGGCGGGGCTATGAAGGAGGACCGAAGAAGTGGGCGTAATTCAGAAAGAAGACACCCATGGTAAACGATCATCCAGCATGTCTTTCGCATTGCGATGGAAGCATGAAAACTTGCGGTTAATTATTTTGAGTGCAATTATCTCAATCGCTATGACTTTCATGTTATTGGTGTTGTTGTACGGAACGGCTGAGAAAAGCGTCTCCGTAGTAGTGAATGGACAAGAGAGCGTCGTAAAGACGAAGCAATGGGTCCTGCAACGCCTACTGGATGAACAAGCTATTACGGTTGGTGAGCATGACGAGGTATCGATGCCTTTGAATGCAGCCATTAAAGATGGGGATCGGGTCGTTATCGACCTTGCTTCGCCCGTAACCGTAACAGCTGACGGCAAGACTCGGACAGTGTACACGACCGAGAGAACGGTGCAAGCGGCGATCGAGGAATTAAATATTCCAATCGGCGGATACGATAAAGTATACCCGAGCCTAGATGCGGCAATAAGACCGAATATGGCGGTTAAAGTCGTACGCGTCGAGCGTAAGCTGACGCAAACCGAGCACAAGGTTCCTTTCACAGTAGTGAAGCAAGATGATCCGACCCTTGAGAAAGGGGAGGAGAAGCTGGTGAAATCTGGCGTCAACGGTGTGGTTGTTAGTCAGTTTGAGAACGTATACGAGGATGGCAAGCTGGTCTCCACGACGCTCGTCGAGAAGTCGGTGAAGAAGGCAGCTGTTAATAAGGTTGTTGCAGTCGGGACGAAGAAGACGGAGTCGAAGGTGACGACATTGTCTGCGAAGACATCCGGCTCACAGACGATCTCGGTCAAGGGCGTTACGTTCCAATCGAAGAAAGTATTGAAGAACGTCACTCTGACAGCTTATACTGCAGGCGTGAAGTCGACAGGTAAGAGTGAGAACCATCCGCAATACGGCATTACGGCCTCTGGAACGAAAGTGAAGGAAGGACGGACGATCGCTGTTGACCCGGATGTGATTCCGCTCGGATGGTGGGTATATATCGAAGGGATTGGCTTCCGTCGTGCCGAAGACAAGGGCAGTGCGGTTAAGGGCAAGAAAATCGATATTTACTACGACAGCGAGGATTACGCAGAGAAGTTCGGATCGAAGAAAGGATATACGGTTTACGTGATTGGACCGAACAAACCGTCTTCGAGCTAAACCGAAGAAAGGCTGCGTATCACATATGTATCGTATTTCGATGTTAAATATGCCATGATAAGAAGAGGCGATGCCTCTTCTTTTTGCTTGTGTCCAAACGGGCGTTTCAGCGGCAGGCGTTAACGAAAGGAATGGCGGAACGTGATTAAAGAAATCATTGTAGTGGAAGGCAAGGATGATACGGCTGCAATTAAGCGTGCGGTGGAGGCCGATACGATTGAAACGAATGGTTCTGCTGTTGGCGAGGATGTGCTTCGGCGTGTTGAGCTTGCCATGCAGCGGCGCGGCGTAATTATTTTTACCGATCCTGATCATGCCGGAGAGCGGATTCGGCGTATTGTGGCGCAGCGCGTACCGGGATGTAAGCATGCGTTCCTCCCACAGGAGGAAGCGATGTACAAGGGCGATATCGGTGTGGAAAATGCGTCGCCTGAAGCGATCCGCAAAGCGCTGGATAACGTGCGGACAGAGCAGCTGGCCGGTGAGGGTGGTTCGGTCGAGGTGACGTGGGACGATCTCATCGAAGCGGGACTCATTGTTCATCCGGAGGCGTCTAAGCGGCGCGAAATCATTGGCAAGCTGCTTGGCATCGGGTATGCCAATGGCAAGACGTTCTTCAAGCGGTGCGCAAGCTTCCGGATTACGAAGACCGAGTTTATTGAAGCCTGGCGTTTAATGGAACGGCAGCTGGAAGAGGAGCGTGGCTAGAGAAGATGAACGGAAATACGGGTAGACAAGCTGAGGTGGCGACGCCTTCGCGTACACGGGATATCGTCAAGAAGTATGGCTTTGAGTTTAAGAAGAGCCTCGGTCAGAACTTCCTGATCGATCAAAACATTTTGCACAAAATTGTATCGGCAGCCGAGCTCGACAAGACGAAGGGCGCATTGGAGATTGGTCCGGGCATTGGTGCACTGACTCAGCATCTGGCGAGTGCGGCGGACCGAGTGACAGCAGTCGAGATTGATAGTCGGCTTATTCCGATTCTGCGTGATACGCTTGCTGGTGAGTCGAATGTCGAGGTTGTGAATGCGGACGTGCTGAAGCTTGATCTTAGCGAGTTGTTCGAAGAAAGGTTCGCGGGGCTGTCAGGCGTGAGTGTAGTGGCAAACCTGCCGTACTATGTAACGACTCCTATTCTGATGAAGCTGTTGGAGGAGCGCCTGCCTCTCGAGCATATCGTTGTCATGATTCAGAAGGAGGTTGCGGACCGTATGGCAGCGAAGCCTGGCGGGAAGGATTACGGCAGCCTAAGTGTAGCCGTACAGTACTACTGTATACCAAGCATTGTCTGTACGGTGCCGCATACGGTGTTCATTCCGCAGCCAAACGTAGATTCCGCAGTAATTAAGCTGACGCTGCGGGACAAGCCGGCCGTTGAGACGCCGGATGAAGCCCATTTTTTCCGTGTGGTACAGGCCTCGTTCGCACAGCGGCGGAAGACGCTGATGAACAATCTGTCCTCTTGGCTTGGGAAAGATTGCAGAGAACAGCTTACGCTGCTGCTGGAGAAGTGCGGAATTGATCCAGGACGCCGGGGCGAAACACTGTCGTTGGATGAATTTGCGGTACTCAGCCGGACGCTTCATGAAGCGGGACTCGGTCTATCTTAACGGTGGAAGTGTGAAAATCGGCAGTCACCTTCTTCGGCTTTTACCCATAGGATAGACGAAGAGGTGATCTGCCCATGAAGCAAGGGGACTTGGTCGTCCGCAAATCATACGGCGGTGACGTGCTGTTCCGCATTGAATCATTACGAGATAACCAACTAGCTGTCCTGAAAGGCACGGATTATCGGCTGCTTGCGGATTCGCCGCTTCTTGACCTGGCAGTCGTGAACGATCCTGATTCCACGCATGCATCACAGCAGGTTCGGATTAAGGTCAAGGAAACGATGCGTCGTATGAAGGAGAAGAGACCTCCTATCGGGGAGGAGGATCGGCTCCGTCTGGCGTCGCAGACCGGTCAAACGCAGTCGAACGCGAACCATCTGTTCTACGAAATGCCGGGCAAGGTGCTTCATCTGGACGGAGACAGCAACTATTTGCGCAAGAGCATGCAGCTGTACTCTCAAATGAGAGTACCGGCGCATGGCGTTCATGTGCATGAAGCTCAAATGCCAGAGCTGCTGTACCGGCTGCTGCCGGAGCTGAAGCCGGACATCGTCGTCATAACAGGGCATGACGGCGTGCTCAAAAATAGAAGACCAGAGGATTTAGGGAGCATTAGCAGCTATAAAAACTCGCAAAATTTTGTCAACGCTGTGCGAGTGGCACGTGATTACGAGAAAAATCGCGATTCGCTTGTTGTCATAGCTGGTGCATGCCAGTCTCATTATGAGGCGCTGCTGCAGGCGGGATCGAATTTCGCTAGCTCGCCTGGGCGCATTTTGATCCATGCACTTGATCCAGTTTATATCGCGATTAAGGCGAGTGCTACGCCGATCCGGGAGACAATCGATCTGCCGGACGTTATTCAAGGGACAATCAGCGGCATTGAAGGTATTGGGGGCATCGAGACGATCGGCCGCCTTCGCAAAGGCCTTCCGAAGCCAAAGTGGGTTAAGACACCAGCAGCTGTGAGCACCGTTATATAATCTATACATCGGACGATTCTAATCTAAAAACTACCCAAAAGAACTATTGACATAGAGATTGACCGATTGATATAATAGTTAGCTCGTTTGACTTCACCTCTTCAAACCGTTATAATGGACGAGGAAAGAGGTGGTAGTGGACCATGGCAAAAAATGCGCTGTCAGAAATTAAACGCAGCTTAGAAGCCCATGTCGGCTCGAAAATTCGCCTCCGCGCCAATGGAGGCCGACGTAAAACCGTCGAACGTACCGGTGTATTGGAAGAAATCTACCCATCTGTTTTCATTGTCAAGCTGGATCAGGAAGAAAACGCGTTTAAACGTGTGTCATACAGTTATGCCGATATTCTGACAGAGTCGGTCGAAGTACATGTGTGCAATGAGGAAGGTCAGATCCGGATAACTTATATACATTAATGCCGAAGTATCGGCGCTCATGTTAGAGCGTATCCCTTGCGGGGGGTGCGCTCTTTTTTTAAGGGTCGACCCACCGACGGATCGACCCACCCAAACCCTCCCTGCCAGGGAGGGCCCCAAAGGGCTCACGCCCTCTGGACTCCCCCAAGCCTTCTCTAGGTAAGGAGGAGCGCCCATCCCGCTTTCGTCCCTCCGGGACCCGCTCTACTTCTACTATACCTAGCCCTGTTTCATCGTCTCCCCCCAATCCGTCGCTCACCCGTCCAACTGTGCTCACAGACGCTTGCCGTCCCTTCGGGACCCGCTTTACTTTTGGAGCCTGACCGTTTGCAGGGCCTGGACTTCGTTCTGAGGCCCTGCAAACAGGAACTGAGCGACTTGACTTGCATAGTGCGATAATGGGAATATCCCGGACCAATTGTGGAAGACAATACCCTGCATGAATTATGAGGATGTTCGCATACTGAAGGTGTATCATGTCATAGTTCTATTCGAGAAGGAGGATGACTTATGGGCAGACGAAGACGAAGCGTAATGTCCGAAAGCTTGAAATATGAGCTCGCGAAGGATCTGGGCTTCTACGACACCGTCCAGCAGGAAGGCTGGGGCAGCATCCGCGCCAAGGACGCCGGCAATATGGTGAAGAGAGCAATCCAGATGGCCGAACGAGCCGCAGCAGACAAGACTCATCGATAGATCATATTACTGCTTAACAAGCGGTATAGAAAAATAGGCATCCTACGGGGTGCTTATTTTTTTGATGCTTACAACGACAAGAGCAGGAATTAGGTATACATAGGTAAAAAAGTAAACGTGACTATTTGCTTTCTCAAGCGTGAGGACGGCGGGAAGCAATGGACAATTTAATGAGCTGAAGCGGGCGTGAGCTTTATGGGGTGGTTCTTTTTCGCATTTCTCCACTCCGTTTGTTATAATAGGTGAAGTTAACCATATGAACGGGTGGAAATGGATGAAAATATACGAGAAGGCTCCCGCCAAAATCAATCTGCTGCTTGACGTGCTGCACAAACGCGAGGACGGGTTCCATGAAGTCGAAATGATTATGACGATGGTCGATCTGGCCGATCGGCTGGAGATGGAAGAACTGCAGCGCGATCAAATCATTATATCGAGCCAAGCAGGTTATATCCCGCTTGATGAGAAGAACTTGGCGTTCCAGGCGGCCAAGCTGATTAAAGAACGTTATGACGTTCGTAAGGGCGTTTATATTCATCTGGATAAGAAAATTCCGGTTGCGGCAGGTCTGGCCGGCGGGTCAAGCGATGCGGCGGCTGCTCTACGTGGTCTGAACCGTTTATGGGGCCTAGGTATTTCAGACGAGGAGTTGTGCGTACTGGGTGCGGAGCTTGGGTCTGACGTCCCATTCTGCGTAACGGGCGGAACAGCTATTGCTACCGGTCGCGGAGAGCGGCTAGAGCGGATTGGCAATCCGCCGCAGTGCTGGGTCGTATTGGCCAAGCCCCCGATCAACGTATCGACGGCTGACGTATACGGCAGGTTTAGAGCGTCCGAAGTGAAGGAGCATCCATCGATGAAGGATATGCTGTCTGCAATCGAACGGGGATCATTCGCTGACATGTGTGGGTCGCTTGGCAACGTGCTGGAGGAAGTAACGCTGAAGAATTATCCGGAGGTACTGCAGCTGAAGGAAAGCATGCAGAAGCTTGGTGCTGAAGGCGTGCTAATGTCAGGAAGCGGGCCGACCGTGTTCGGTCTCGTATCGAAGGAAGCGAAGCTGGCGCGCATATATAACGGGCTTCGCGGTTTCTGTAAAGAAGTCTATGTGGTAAGAATGCTGACATAAATAAAGGACAATTACCCGTTTTCCTTGATTAAATCCGTATAAAAATGTTATATTGGCATTATAATATTCGGATTTGGCGAGGAGAGGTGATTTTTTGAAAAAATTAAAACGAAGCGCTCGACTCGTGGAAATGACACAATATTTGCTGAGCCGTCCCCACACGTTAATATCTCTCACCGCCTTCGCAGATCGTTATCAATCCGCTAAGTCTTCAATTAGCGAAGATTTGGCGATTATTAAAGAAGTGTTCGAGGATGAAGGTATTGGAGAGCTGCATACGCTTGCTGGAGCGGCTGGCGGCGTAAAGTTTACGCCTAGAATCGCTCAAGATGCGGCGATTTCGATTATTCATAACGTATGCCGCCAATTGGAGCAGCCGGAGCGCGTGCTGCCTGGCGGCTATTTGTTCATGACGGATATGCTCGGTCAGCCGGAGCTGCTGTCGGAGCTCGGACGGATGTTCGCTACCGCATTCGCCAGCCGTGAAATCGACGTTATTATGACGGTCGAGACGAAGGGCATTCCGCTCGCATATGCGACGGCATCATGCTTGAATCTGCCGGTCGTTATTGTTCGACGGGATAATAAGGTGACGGAAGGATCGGCTGTCAGCATCAACTATGTCTCTGGCTCGAATAAGCGGATTCAGACGATGTCGCTTGCCCGCAGAACGTTGAAGGAGAACGCCCGCGTTCTAATTATCGACGATTTCATGAAGGCGGGGGGCACGATTCAAGGCATGATTGATCTGCTCTCTGAATTTAATGCGAAAGTGGCAGGAGTCGGTGTTTTCGTCGAGTCGGGTGAGCTTGGCACCGAGGAACGGCTGCTGGAGGATTATGTTTCACTTGCGAAAGTGACGGCGGTTGATTTGAAGTCGAAGCAGACGACAGTTGTTCCTGGAAATTTCTTTAGTTAATTTCAACCCTATAACTGTATTTACTTGATGTGTTCAGCCTTACAAGATGTGGGGCTGAATCTATTTTAAGAGTCATATTTGGAGGTAACGATTATGAAGCTGCAGCCACAATTGATTAACGCGGCCGGTGCTCCGGCTGCAATCGGTCCTTATTCGCATGCCGTAAAGCTCGGTAATTTGCTGCTCACTTCTGGTCAAATTCCGCTCGGTCCAGACGGACAATTGGTTGAAGGCGGTATTGAGGAGCAGACGCATCAAGTATTTCGTAATTTGCAGGCTGTGCTGGAAGCGGCAGGCGCATCACTATCTGACGTCGTGAAGGCGACGGTGTTCCTGAAGGATATGAATCAGTTTGCAACGGTCAACGAAATCTATGCTTCTTATTTCGGCGACCACAAACCAGCTCGTTCAGCCGTTGAGGTTGCACGCCTCCCGAAAGATGTCCTTGTCGAAATCGAATTGATTGCATCGACTCCTGTCGAACTATAGCGAAAAGTTTTCAAGCCGAAAAAAAATTTATATAAACAGCATAGATTTACCAAAAAAACAGCAGGAATTTGCGCTATTGTGTGGAAGTATACACCAAGTCTACAAGTGGCAAAGGTGGTGAACACAAGTGCAAATTACTGATGTCAGACTCCGACGTGTGAATTCGGAGGGCCGTATGAAGGCTATCGCATCGATTACCATTGATAATGAATTCGTCGTTCACGATATTCGCGTTATCGACGGCAACAATGGTATGTTCGTTGCAATGCCAAGCAAACGGACTCCGGATGGAGAATTCCGGGATATCGCTCACCCGATTTCTTCGACCACCAGGGAGAAAATTCAGGCTGCTGTACTCGCTGAGTATGAGCGCGCCGCTGCGGAAGAAGAGGTTATTGAAGAAGGAGCGTAATAATGAGATAAGGAGAGCCTGCGGGCTCTCTTTTCTTTTGCCAACGGATAGGCTATATTCTATAGAGATTATGTAGTACATCTAGGGGGTAAAGGATTTGAAACTGATCGCGATCGTGCTTGCAGCTGGACAGGGCAAGCGGATGAAATCGAAGCTATATAAGGTTCTTCATCAAGTATGCGGTAAACCGATGGTCGAGCATGTACTCGATACGGTCGATGCCTCGGCGTGTGAACGGAAGGTTGTTGTTGTTGGTCATGGCGCTGAGCTTGTGAAGGCGACGCTTGGCGACCGTGCGGAATTCGTTCTGCAGGCAGAGCAGCTCGGCACCGGTCACGCGGTTCAACAGGCGGCATCGCTTGTAGGCGAGGAGGATGGCACGACGGTCATTCTGTACGGAGATACGCCGCTTGTAACGTCTGAGACAATTGGTAAGCTGCTCGAGCAGCACTCGGCAGCTAATGCGGCTGCTACGGTACTGACGGCAGTCGTGCCGAATCCGCAAGGTCTTGGACGGATTGTGCGCGGCGGCAACGGTGAAGTGCTGCGTATCGTCGAGCAGAAGGACTGCTCGCCTGAAGAAGCAGCGATTACGGAGATTAATACGGGGATGTATTGCTTCGATAACCGGAAGCTGTTCCAAGCATTGAAGGAAGTTAAGAACGATAATGCACAAGGTGAATATTATCTTACCGATGTGTTGGAGATTTTACGCGTTGCAGGAGAGACGGTTGGCGCTTATGTTGCTGCTGATTTCGCAGAGGGCATCGGTGTGAACGACCGTGTCGGTCTGGCAGAAGCTGAGCAGCTGATGCGTGCACGTATTGTACGTCAGCACCAAGTCAACGGTGTAACGGTAATTGATCCATCCACAACCTATATTGAAGCCGATGTCGTGATCGGCGCTGATACAATTATTCATCCAGGCACAGTGCTAAGACGTGGTACGGTCATCGGCGAGGATTGTGAGATCGGTCCTCAAGCCGATCTGACGAATGTAAAGGTTGGCAATGGTGTGTCGGTTAAATATTCAGTTGCTGTCGATGCAGAGATCGGTAACAGCAGCACTGTCGGTCCTTTCGCTTATTTGCGCCCAGGCTCTAAGCTTGGCGAACATTGCAAGATCGGCGATTTCGTAGAGCTGAAGAACGCATCGCTTGGCGATGGCAGCAAGGTGTCGCATTTAAGCTATGTAGGCGATGCTGTAGTCGGTAAGGATGTAAATATCGGCTGCGGGGCCATTACGGTCAACTACGACGGAGTGAACAAGTCGATTACGGAGATCGGCGACAACGCCTTTATTGGAAGCAATGTGAATCTAATTGCTCCTGTGAAGGTTGGGGATGGTGCATATATTGTGGCGGGCTCAACGATTACGAAGGACGTTGACGCTAACGATATGGCGATTGCGCGTGTGCGTCAGGAGAATAAAGCCGGCTATGCGAATAAGCTTCGTGCACGGGCGAGGTTGAAGAAGGAACGGCTGCAATCGGATAAATAATAGGATGAGTAATGGGTAAGCCTAATGAGGAATCGGTCTGCTGACGCGAGGGCGGACAGTGAAGGAGGATTCCGCAATGGGTATTCCATTACCAGTAGAACCAAGAGCGACTCAGACGAAACGGGAGCTGAGGGAGCTGCGCCAACAGGGTAAAGTACCAGGCGTCATTTATGGCAGCGGTATGACGTCGCCGACGCCGGTTACGCTGTCCGAGCGCGATCTGCTGCCGCTGCTTCGTTCTCATCCGAACGCCGTATTCGACGTTGCGATTCCGGGCGGTTTTACGGAGCCGGTTGTTATTTCAGAAGTGCAGCGCGATTCGCTTACGGGCAAGATCTATCATGTTGATCTGCATAAGATCAATATGAACGAGAAGCTGAGGACGCATGTGCATCTGGAGACGGTCGGTGACAGCAGCGGTGTTCGAGAGGGCGGTATTTTGACGGTGCTCATGCACGAGCTGGAGATCGAGGCGCTGCCAAGCCAGCTGCCGGAAGTGATCGAGGTCGACATATCATCGCTTGGTGTCGGCGAGACGATTCTCGTAAGTGACTTGACACTCCCGGCGGGCGTAATCGCTCGATCAGACGCTGATATGGCTGTCGTAACGGTACTGGCTCCGCAGAAGGAACTCTCAGAGGAGGAAGCGGAGGCGCAGGCAACAGAGGCGCACGAAGCGGATTCCCGTTCCAAGGCTGCGAAGATGCAGGAGGTCAAAACCGGGGTTGGTGAGTAGGTGTCCTTAAGGCACGCAGCTTTAAAGCTCCGAGAGTTGAGAATGACAAAGCAAGGCAGGGCTGCTTCGGCAGCCTTTTTTGTCATGAATAAAGGATTCTAGCTTGTGTCTGTTTAATCCATAGATATTGCAATTATAGGAGTGAAGCATTTGTCATGAAATGGATCGTTGGTCTGGGCAATCCCGGCACGAAATATCAGAATACTCGCCATAACGTCGGCTTCATGGCCATCGACATGCTGGCGAAGCGGTGGGGAATTAGCGTCACACAGAGTAAATGCAAGGCGCTGATCGGAGAAGGCAATGTTGGCGGCGTGAAGGTGGTGCTGATCAAGCCTATGACTTTTATGAATCTGTCGGGTGAATCGGTAAGAGCTTATATGGACTATTACAAAGTGCCGCTGGAGGATCTAATCGTCATCTATGACGACCTCGATACGGAGCTGGGCCGCATACGTCTGCGTTATCAAGGCAGCGCAGGTGGGCATAACGGCATCAAATCGATTATTCAGCATATCGGCACGCAGACGTTCAATCGGATTCGGATGGGGATTACCCGTCCGCAGCCGGGCAGCGATATTGCGGATTATGTTCTGGATAATTTCGCCAAATCAGAGCAGGAGAAGCTGGCGGCTATGATTGAGCAGACCTGCGATGCAGCCGAATTCGCACTAAACGCCACATTCGAGCAGACGATGGCGAAATTTAACGGGTAACGGTTTTTTTCTCGCCTCTGCTGCTGTCTTCCGTAGATCAATCGTTAAAACCGGGCAAACTGGGCATACTTGTGTGTATAACGATTGTTCAGGAGGCATACATATGGCTGTGAACTATATTTGCCGGCATTGCCGGACTTCCGTCGGCTCAATTGACAGCAGCTCCGTTACGGAGCAGCAGCTCGGTTTCCATTTCTTGACCCCCGAGGAGCGCAGCGATATAATAGCGTATAATCCGAACGGGGATGTTATTGTAAACGTCGTTTGTGACTATTGCCGTGAAGCCATTGAGGCGAATCCGGAGCTTGTGCTCCAGTCCAATCCGCTTCAATAGGCACGTCTAATGGAATTAGCCTTGGCCCAGGCATCGGAAGGGCTGAGGCTTCTTTGTGTGTTTATTGTGATGCGGTGCAGGGTCATATTGACTGCCTGGATTATTCCGGTACAGGCTATGGCGTAAACAACCTGTACTGCAGAAAGAAGGTGCCGTATACTTTGAAAGCGTTAATTCAGGCTTTTGCCGCCGATGCAGACTACCAGACGGTGCTCTCAGGTGTTACGGCGGGCATGCGGGAGCAGCTTATATCTGGCCTAGCTGGTTCTTCCCGCCAAGTGCTCGTATCGGCGCTCCGCACCGATCTGGATCGTCCGATACTTGTTGTGACTCATAATATGTTCGCTGCCCAGAAGATCGCGGACGATTTGCAGGAGCTGCTACCTGCTGGCGATGTTCTGCTCTATCCCGCTAACGAATTGGTAGCGGCTGAAGCGGCTGTCTCGAGTCCTGAGACGCTTGCGCAGCGCATTGATGCGCTCATTCGGCTGTCCCAAGGGTTTCGCGGGATTGTCGTCGTTCCGTTCAGCGGCGTCCGCCGTTATGTCCCGGCTAAGGGAGTTATGGCTGAAGCACAGATCAGCTTGAACGAGGGCGATACGATGCCGATGGAGCAGTTCCTTCGCTTAATGACCGGCATTGGCTATGAGCGCGTCGACCGCGTTGAGTCCAAAGGCGAGATGAGCGTTCGGGGCGGGATTGTCGATCTCTATCCGCTTACGTCGTCTGTAGCGTATCGGGTCGAATGGTTTGACGATGAGATTGATTCGATCCGCACGTTCGATCCGGCAGACCAGCGTTCACTGGAGCGGCTGAAGTCACTTGTCGTGCCGCCGTGCCGCGAGCTTCTGGCTGATAAGCGGCGGTTCAAGAACGCCGCCCAGCAAGCGGCTGATCTGCTGGAGAAGCAGCTCGACAAGATGGCAGACCGTACGGCGAAGGAGCGTCTGCGCAGCGAAATCGGCAGCGAGATTGAGAAGCTGCGGGAAGCACAATATTTTGGCGAGATGTATAAGTATGTCTCTTTGCTTTATCCAGAGCGGCAGACGCTGCTTGACTATATTCCGGCAGACACGCTGCTAATTCTTGACGAGCCGCTTCGTCTGATCGAGACAGCTCGCCAGCTGGAGCGGGACGAGGCAGAATGGGCCACTCATCTGCTCTCGCATGGCAAATCGCTGCCAGGGCTGCCACTTGCCCGCGATACGGATGAAATTCTTCATCATCGGTCGCTTCAGACGGTGTTTCTGTCGCTCTTCCTGCGTCAAATTCCTCATACGCAGCCGCAGAACATTTTGAACTTTATGTGCCGCGCGACGCAAAACTTCCACGGTCAGATGAACGTGCTGAAGTCGGAGATGGACCGCTGGAAGAAGGCGGGCGCGACAGTCATGATGCTCGCGGGAAATGCGGAGCGGATGGAACGAATGCGCCGGGTGCTGCACGATTATGACATCGAGCCGCCTACCCTGATTGAGGGTAATTTGCAGTCCGGATTCGAGCTGCCTTCGATTCATCTAGTCGTCATTACCGAGGGTGAGATGTTCTCGCAGAAGCAGCGTAAAGCGTCTCGCGTTGATAAGAAGATCGACAATGCGGAACGGATCAAGAGCTATACCGAGCTGAAGGTTGGCGACTATGTCGTTCACCAGAATCATGGTATCGGTAAATATTTGGGCATCGGTACACTCGAAATCGGCGGCATTCATAAAGACTATATGCACATTATGTATGCGGGCGGCGACAAGCTGTCGGTTCCGATCGAGCAGATCGATATGATTCAGAAATACGTCGGCTCGGAAGAGAAGGAGCCGAAGATTTACAAGCTTGGCGGCAATGAGTGGGCAAAGGTGAAGACGAAGGTCCGTTCTTCGGTCAAAGATATTGCCGACGAGCTAATTAAGCTGTATGCAGATAGGCAGGCAAGCCCTGGCTATGCATTCGGCCCGGATACACCCTATCAGCAAGAGTTCGAGGCGATGTTCCCTTATGAAGAAACTCGTGATCAATTGAGGGCAATTGAAGAAATTAAGAGCGATATGGAGAAGCCGCGTCCGATGGACCGGCTGCTTTGCGGCGATGTCGGATACGGCAAAACCGAGGTGGCCGTTCGTGCGGCGTTCAAAGCAGCGATCGAAGGCAAGCAGGTGGCGGTGCTCGTCCCGACGACAATTCTTGCACAGCAGCATTACGAGACGTTCCGCGAACGGTTCTCCGGGTATCCGTTCAAGGTGCAGGTGCTTTCTCGCTTCCGTTCCCGCAAAGAACAGAACGAGACGATGAAAGGTATAAAGGAAGGCACGGTTGATATCGTCATCGGGACACATCGGCTGTTGTCGCAGGATATCGTATTTAAGGATCTTGGATTGCTTATCGTCGATGAGGAGCAGCGTTTCGGCGTGTCGCATAAGGAGAAGCTGAAGCGGCTGAAGACGAACGTTGACGTACTGACGCTGACGGCGACACCGATTCCGCGTACGCTCCATATGTCGATGCTCGGTGTACGCGACTTGTCGGTCATTGAGACGCCGCCGGAGAACCGCTTTCCGGTGCAAACCTATGTACTGGAGCACAGCGCGGCGCTTGTTCGGGAAGCGGTAGAACGTGAATTGGCCCGCGGAGGTCAAGTGTACTACCTGTATAACCGGGTGCAGGGCATCCATCAGATGGCGGAGCAGATTAAGGCGCTCGTACCAGATGCGAGAGTAGCGGTCGGTCATGGCCAAATGTCCGAGCAGGAGCTGGAGAAAACCATTCTCGATTTTCTTGACGGGGAGTCGGACGTGCTCGTCAGCACCAGTATTATTGAGACGGGCGTCGACATTCCGAATGTCAACACGCTGATCGTGCACGATGCGGACAAAATGGGCCTGTCCCAGCTGTATCAGCTGCGAGGGCGGGTCGGCCGTTCCAATCGGATCGCCTATGCCTACTTCACCTATCAGCGTGATAAAGTGCTGACCGAAGTCGCGGAGAAGCGGCTCCAATCGATTAAAGAGTTCACGGAGCTCGGCTCCGGCTTCAAGATTGCAATGCGCGACCTTGCGATTCGCGGCGCAGGCAATCTGCTTGGCGCCGAGCAGCACGGGTTCATTGCATCGGTTGGCTTCGATCTCTATTCGCAGATGCTCGCGGATGAGGTAGCAGCGCGCAAAGCACAGCTTGACGGGGCGCCTCCTGCAGAAGATCGAAACATAACGACAACAATCGATTTGAGTCTTGATGCCTATCTGCCCTCAGATTATATCTATGATAGCATTCAGAAGATTGAGATTTACAAGAAGGTGGCAGGCATCCGCGTGCTTGCGGAAGCGGAGGATCTCCGCGAGGAGCTTGTCGACCGGTTCGGCGATCTGCCAGTTGCGGTTGAGAACTTGCTTGCAGTCGCTCGCTTGAAGACGTATGGAACAGAGTATGGCATTGAGCAGATCTCGCAGAAAGGCGATGATTGGACGCTTAAGATTGCTGCTCGGGAAGAAGCACGCATGAACAAGAAGAAAATTGATCTGCTCTGTTTGAAGTATGAGAACCGGTTTAAGAGATTCGAGGATGATGGCAGCAAGCAGCCGATGATTCTGCTGAGAGGCAAAGGCTTGACGGCAGAACAGAAACTTGAGCTGTTAGAGAAATTTCTTGAAGATTATCAAGAGGCGTTAACACCGAAGGGAGCATTCCAAGATGTGGCACAATAATTTGCGGGGCCGCCGCGGCTTGACCGTTGGTCTGGCACTGCTGCTTGCGCTGGCCGTATTCGTTACGGCCTGCGGCAAGAAGTCAGATAATACGAAGCCGCCTGGCTCGGGGGCAGGTACGATCATCGCCGAATACAAGGAAGGCGGAACGGTAACGGACAAGGAGTTCGACCGGTATCTTGGTTTTCTAACGCTCGTGAATACACAAGCGCAATCAGTCATTGGCGTGAGCAGTATTCGCGAACAATTTCTGAAAGAATATATCGGCTATAAGGTCCTCTACGCCCGCGCAGACGAGAAAGCGAAGGATGCGGCGAAGGACGACGTGAAGATGTTCATTGACCAATTTAAGCAGGCAGTCGACAGCAGCACGGAGATGAAGGCCGAGATGGAGAAGTCCGGTCTGACGATCAAGGATGCAGAATGGTTTTACCGGATGATCATTACCGTTATGGAAAACTCTGAGCAGCAAGTGACCGATGCTGAACTGAAGGTATCCTATGACAAGGCGCCGGAGGACTTTAATAATGTATCACTGCGGCATATTCTGATTGGATTCAATGATCCGGTAACGGGTGAGGAGAAGCTGTCGAAGGCGGACGCTTTGAAGAAGGCAGAAGAAGTGAAGCAGAAGCTGGAGTCGGGCGGCGATTGGGAAGCGCTGGCGAAGGAATATTCGGATGATGAAGGCTCCCAGGGAACAGGCGGGTTGTACGAGAACAAGGAACCGCGCATTTGGGTCGAAGCCTTCGCCAAGGCTGCCAATACGCAGGAGATTGGCGCAATCGGAGACCCTGTCGAGACGGAGTACGGCTACCACATCATTAAGGTCGAGAAGAGAGAAGCTCGTACGTGGGAGCAAGTACCGGAGGCGACGAAGGAAGAGCTTCGCCGCTCAGCGTCGACACTCAATCTGAACAAGTTCATGAGCGAAGAGCTTGAGGGTATGATTACGAAGCTAGAGCTTCCGAAGGACGATGCCGCAGCTGATGAAGCCGACCAGGCTGATCAAGCTGATCAGACAGATCAAACGACCGAGGACGAGGGACAAGCCAGCACGAGCGAAGAGAAGACGGAAGAAAGCGTGAAGTAATGAAAATATAGCCAACAAGTGGATTCAATTCCGCTTGTTGGCTTTTTGCTTTGTGTATTATAACTTTTCGCTATATTATTTCATGAAAGTCACTTAATTAATTTGTATGTTTGGTTCATCGATAATTCGAATTGAAATGGGGTGAACGTAATGAAATGAAGGTAAAACGATAAATGAGGTTCAAGGCAAGCCTTATCCTGAGCGGGAAGAAGACTGGATGAAGAAATACAGTGAGTAAATGAGAACGAGGGCAGGGATTACATTTAACAAGGTAACAATAGTAGCTAGAAATCGGTGCGCGGATGAATAGCCAACCCTCTAGTAATCTGTTACAATACAAGAAGTTTACATTTTGAAAGGGGATTCATAGATGATCCAGACTACTCGTGTTTCCGCATGGCGTCGCAGTTTTCTCCTTGCAGCGGCCTTGCTTCTTATCCTGTCTGCGCTTGCGGCTTGCGGCAAGAAAGATTCGTCTTCCGGAGCGGGAAGCGACACGGTCATTGCTACGTATAAAGGCGGGCAAGTAACCGAAGGGGAATTCAAGAAATATACAACGTTTTACTCTATGTTCGATCCGTCGTTTACGATGTACATGAGCATCCCGAAGGCCAAAGAACAGTATCTGAGGGAATACGTTGGATATAAGGTGCTTTACGACCGGGCAAATGAGGAAGATAAGAAGCAGGCAGAAACCGATATGGACCTGTTCATGGATCAGTATGACTTAGCGTTGAAGGACGAGAATCTGAAGAAGGCAGTGGAAGAGGCTGACCTGAAGACAGAGGATGTAAAGGGCTTCTATCAAATGATCGTGACGATTCGCAAGTATTGGGAGCGTAATACATCAGATGAAGAAATGAAGCTAGAGTACGACAACAATAAACCGAGCTACAATCTGGTTAGTGTGCGCCATATTCTGATCGGTACGGTTGATCCGATGACTGGCGAAGAAAAGCGTAAGGAAGAAGAAGCGCTTAAGATCGCACAAGAAGTGAAGGCGAAGCTTGATGCAGGCGGCGACTGGACGGAGCTTGCGAAGCAGTACTCTGAGGACGACGGTTCAAAGGACAATGGCGGCTTGTACGAGAATGTGAACCCGAACCAATGGGTGGAAGCGTTCAAGCAAGCGGCTCTAACGCAGCCGGTTGGCCAGGTTGGTGAACCGGTATTGAGCGAATACGGTTATCACGTTATGAAGGTCGAGAAGCGTGATGATATGCAGTATGAAGAAATTTCAGAGGATACGAGGTTACAAGTGAAGAACGGCGCGATTAATACGAAGATGAGTGAGTTCATGACGAATGAGATGTCTTCAATTATCGAGAGTATTAATCTGCCGAAGGCGGAAGAGTCGGCGACAGAAGAAGGTACGGCAGCGGAAGATGCTGTTTCCAGTGATGAGGCTAAAGACGATGCGGCCACTGACGAAGCCGCTAAGGATAACGCTGCTGAGTCGAGCAAATAATAAAATGTAATGCAAAGGCACCCCATGAATCGCTTATGCGAAAGGGGTGCCTTGTTTGTTGTTTATAGGGTTAACCGACGTAGTCCCGTTAGTGGAACTGAATATTGTTCTTGCCTTTCCGCTTGGCGCGATACATGGCATGGTCGGCGCTGCCGACAAGCTGTTCGAGCGTCTCGCCGTCCTTCGGATAGATGGCGACGCCGACGCTTAACTGTACGTGCAGCAGCTCGCCGTGGATGAGGATACCGCGCTCGAATTTCTCTTGCAGCTTCGTTGTATTGGCCCGGAGTGATAGATCATTCGCCTCAGGCATTAGGATGACGAATTCATCACCGCCGAAGCGGGAGACGATATTGGGCGGCGGCATGAGCTTTTGCAGCTCTTTCGCAATTTGACGAACCACTTCATCTCCGTATGCGTGGCCTTGCGAGTCATTCATTTGTTTGAAATTGTCTACATCGATAAACCAAATCGCGAACGGGGCATCTCCCTCGCTTTTTAATTGGCGTTCAATTAAATATATCATACGCCGCCGGTCTGGTAATCCAGTTAGAGGATCAGAGAAAGCATAGCCTTGAAGCGATTTCAGCATGCGGTTGAACGAGCTGCCAAGTCGTCCCCACTCATCGCGTGATGACTGCGGCATCTTGGCTGAGAGATCACCCTCAGATATGCGAATGAATGCCTCTCGATAGTTGCGGATCGGTCGAAGCGCACGAGTGACAAGCAGCGCCGCTAAGAAGATACCGATCAGCATGGTCAGCACAATAACGAATGCGATGGAGCGCAGCATAGGGGCTGCTGCCGATTGTGCTATGGAGAGGGGAGCTTCAGCGACAAGCTTCCATCCGGTTGCTGTAATCGTTCTGTAGTACAGTTCAGCGGCTGTACGGCCTGTTCCTGATAGAGTGTATGCTCCCTCGTCAGAGGCATCGTACACAGCTGTGTAAACGTTGTCATGAAGAGGTGTACCGAATTCGGCTCGAGATGAGTCCGATATTATACGACGGCTGCTATCGCTCAGGATAAAGCGAACGCCTAATGTGTTGGACTCGGTAATAAGACGCTGTGCAATACTATCCAACGAGACACCGATATGGATCGTTCTCTCCCCGTCTGGCATAACAGCTGTAATCGTCGTCTCCAGCTGCTCATTAGCATTCTGGTACGGGGGTATCGCAACAGGCTGTCGGCTTTGAAGGCTTTCATCGGCCGGTGAAGACAGATCAAGATCCGGGATGGAGTGAGAATAACGCTGTGCAACGAGCTCAGGAGACCGTCCGTTCTTAACGAGGATGTAGTTGTATTGATCATGCTTTGACAGGAAAAGTTGAAGCCATTCCTGCGTGCTGTCCCGGTCCATTAACAAAGCCTCGTTCGTAAGGCTGTTAAATAGATACTGAGACAGCCATTCCGAATCTTCATATGCCGAGCTAAGCAAATGATTAATCTGTTGGTTAATGGAATAAAGGCTGTTGTGGACGCGCTCATTGACGAATTGCTCAGCTTGATAATTGATAAGATGATAGGCGAGCAGACTGACCAAAGAGGTGGGGACAAGCATGCTAAGCGTTACAGCAATAACGAACCTGTGCCGAAGACCTAGTCTCGGCATACGGAGTCGCATCATAAGTCTCACCTTAATTAGTGGTTAATAAGTACTAGACTATCATCCTAATACTACCATGATTATCTTTAATGTCCAGTATTTCGGCAAGAAATTTAGAGGAAATAAATTTTTTGGTGCAGCTGTCGGGGTTGGGAACATCCGAATTTTGGCGAATGATGTAAGGTTTGTTTGGGTTTTGAGTCTATTATTCGAAAATGATCTCCAAAACGACTAAACTTTAAGGTAATAATGTTAGGTAATTTGACATAGTTTAAAATAAAACCGCTGATTACATACAGAATAGGGAGGTAACAAAATAACCTATGTTATATATGTTGACATGTAATATTTGCCCAATTATAATGAGAATCACGAATGATGGAACGGATTAGCCGTCTATCGTTCGGAATTTGAGTGCTATTGGGGAGTGAGAGAAATGAAGAGAAGAAAGAGATCTGCAATTCATTACTCGGTCGTGTTGATGCTTGCATTGTGCCTTGGGCTTACCGCTTGCGGCGATAAGGATGAGCCAGCATCGTCTACAAGCACAAGCGGCGGCGAGACTGCGGCGGGCAGCGATACGATCAAGGTTGGTATTCTTCACTCGCTCAGCGGCACAATGTCGATCAGCGAAGTGTCCGTAAGAGATTCGGAAATGATGGCTATCGACGAAATTAACGCTAATGGCGGCGTGCTTGGCAAAAAGCTGGTGCCGGTTGTGGAGGATGGTGCATCTGACTGGCCGACATTTGCAGAGAAGGCGCGCAAGCTGTTGTCCGAAGATAAAGTGGCGACGGTATTCGGCGGCTGGACGTCGGCAAGCCGCAAGGCGATGCTGCCAGTATTCGAGGAACTGAATGGGCTTCTCTGGTACCCTGTGCAATATGAAGGTCTGGAGCAATCGCCGAACATTTTCTATACGGGCGCAACGACGAACCAACAGATCGTACCGGCTGTGTCGTGGCTGCTGGAGAACCGCGGCAAGAAGTTCTACCTGCTCGGCTCCGACTACGTATTCCCGCGCACCGCTAACAAAATCATTAAAGAACAGCTTAAAGCAGAAGGCGGCGAGCTGGTAGGTGAAGAGTATACGCCGCTTGGTCATACCGACTACAGTACGATTATTACGAAGATTAAAGAAGCGAAGCCGGACGTGGTCTTCAATACGCTCAATGGCGACAGCAACGTTGCGTTCTTCAAGCAATTGAAGGATGCGGGAATTACTGCTGCAGACTTGACGACGTTGTCTGTATCGGTTGCTGAGGAAGAAATCCGCGGCATCGGCGCAGATGTACTGGCAGGACATCTGGCCGCATGGAACTACTATCAAACGACAGATACGCCGGCGAACAAGACGTTCGTCGAGAACTATAAGAAGAAATACGGAGACGAGCGCGTAACGGCCGACCCAATTGAAGCAGGCTACGCTGCTGTCTATCTGTGGGCAGCCGCAGTCGAGAAGGCCGGCTCCACCGATGTTGATAAGGTGAAAGAAGCAGCCAAGGAGCTGGAGTGGGATGCTCCGGAAGGCAAGGTGAAGATTGACGGAGAGACGCAGCACTTGTACAAAACTGTCCGGATCGGCGAGGTCGAGCCGAGCGGACAATTCAAAGAGCTGTGGAATTCCGGTGAGGCGGTGAAGCCAGATCCGTATCTGAAGTCGTTCAGCTGGGCGGCATCGCTGAGCTCGGGTAACTAACAGCAGCTGGAATAAGCAAAGCCGGACTTCAAGGGGAAGCATTCGTTGCAGCTGGTTCGAATGCTTCCCTTTTTCCCTAATCGATCGACCTGTGAGGTGGATTTATGACCGTTTATATCATGCAGCTGTTTAATGGGCTTAGTGTCAGTTCGATTCTATTGCTTATTGCGCTGGGGCTTGCCATTACGTTCGGACTCATGAATGTGATTAATATGGCGCATGGCGAGCTTATTATGATTGGCGCATATGCGACATATGTGACGCAAAATATTTTTAAAAGTGTACTCCCGGATTCTATGTTCAGCACCTACTTCATTCTGGCGATACCGGTTAGCTTCGCTGTTGCATTCGTTGTCGGCTTACTGCTTGAAACGGCGCTCATTCGGCATTTGTACGGGCGGCCGCTCGACAGCTTGCTCGCGACATGGGGCGTCGGTCTTGCGCTGCAGCAGCTCGCGCGCTCCATCTTCGGTGCGCCAAACGTCGGCGTGACGAGTCCGTCCTGGCTGGACGGGGGGCTCACGGTGATGGAAGGCGTCGTGCTGCCCTATAAGCGGCTGTTTATTATCGGACTTGTAGCGGTATGCTTGCTGGTCATGTACTTGTATATTTATCGAAGCCATGCAGGTCGTAACATGCGTGCCGTCATGCAGAACCGCGATATGGCGGCTTGCCTCGGCATTTCAACCCGGCGGGTGGACGCCATGACGTTCGCCATTGGCTCTGGCATTGCTGGGATCGCAGGCTGTGCGCTGACGCTGATGGGGCCGATTGGACCGTCGCTCGGCACCTATTATATTGTCGATGCATTCATGGTCGTTGTGCTAGGCGGCGTCGGCAAGCTTATTGGAACGCTGTTCGGCGCATTTGGTATCGGTATGACGAACACGTTGTTCGAATATTGGACCAATGCATCACTCGGCAAGGTGCTCGTATTCATCTGTATCGTGGCGTTTCTGCAATGGCGTCCGAAGGGCTTTGTCGCAATGCGAACGCGTTCGCTCGATTAAATATCGGTTGGCCGCGCGATAGAAGAGCCTGAAGTCTGCGAAACTTAAGGGGTGGGAAATATGCAGAGCAATCAATGGACGCCGAAGCGCGTATGGATGCTGATCGGCTATGCAGCTGCAGCGGCTGCGTTATTCGCGGCGCCGCTCTATCTGAGCGATTTTCGCTTGAATCTGTTGGCGAAGTTTCTGGCATTCGCGATCGTTGCGCTCGGACTCGACCTTATATGGGGGTATACCGGCATACTCAGCCTCGGGCACGGCGTATTCTTTGGCCTTGGCGGTTACGCGATGGCCATGTACTTGAAGCTGGAAGCCAGCGGCGGCCGTAT
Source organism: Paenibacillus xylaniclasticus (assembly GCF_004001065.1). GTDB lineage: Bacteria > Bacillota > Bacilli > Paenibacillales > Paenibacillaceae > Paenibacillus_T > Paenibacillus_T xylaniclasticus. The sequence continues at coordinate 62,491 of NZ_BIML01000019.1, read as the reverse complement.
GCCGGATTTCATGGAGTGGAGCGGCCTCACCGCGCTTCCGGTATTCTGGAAGCCGTTCGAGTCGCTTGGCTTCGCTTTCGCTGCCGGTATTCTCCTTCCTGGTCTGCTGGCGCTGTTTCTTGGGTATTTTACATTCCGCAACCGAATTCGTGGTGTTTACTTTACAATTCTAACGCAGGCACTCGTTATTATTACGACGACGCTGCTGATTGGTCAGCAGGCCTATACGGGCGGTACGAATGGCGTCACAGGCTATTCGAAAATTGCTGGTTATTCCATCTCTAATCCAGATACGAAGCAGGTGTTGTATTGGATTACGGCCGGTTTCTTGATCGTGGCCTTCGTCATGTGCCGTTTCTTGGTGAAAAGTCGTTTCGGCAAAGTGCTGCGTGCTATTCGTGATGGAGAGAACCGGGTGCGATTTATCGGCTACAATCCAGCGATATACCAAATGACGGCATTCGCCATCTCTGGCGCTCTTGCCGGGCTCGCGGGCATGCTGTTCGTGCTGCATGTCGGTATTATTTCGCCGTCGATGCTTGGCATTGTGCCTTCCATTGAGATGGTGCTGTGGGTTGCAATCGGCGGCCGCGGCACCATGATTGGAGCAGTGCTGGGCGCGATATTGATGAACTGGGGCAAAAGTGAAATTAGTGCCCAATATCCAGACGCTTGGCTGTTCGTGATGGGGGCGTTGTTCGTCATTGTCGTCGTATTCTTGCCTAACGGCATAGCTGGCTTATTCGGCCGATTAAACTTCATCAAGAGGAGGGTGACGAGTCATGATCAAGAAGCCGTCCGCAATCCTGCAGTGTGAAGACGTTACGGTGTCTTTCGACGGATTTAAGGCGATTCAGGGGATGGAACTGACGCTTGAACGAGGAGAGCTGCGATTTCTGATCGGACCGAACGGCGCGGGGAAGACAACGATGCTTGATGTTATTTGCGGCAAAACAAAGCCATCGTCCGGTAAAGTCGTCTACAATGGCGTCGAAGGTGCTGAACCGATTGATATTACGCGGAAGAAGGAGCATCAGTTGGCGGAGCTTGGTATTGGACGAAAATTCCAAGCACCTTCTATTTTTCCGACATTGACCGTGCTTGAAAATCTCGAAATTGCGATGAGACAAAACCGAGGAGTATTCTCCACCTTATTCGCCCGCATGTCGAAGGCTGATCGGGAGAGAATGGATATGCAGTTGTCGTTGATCGGTCTGCAGGACAAATCGTATTGGCGCGCCGGCGGTCTCTCGCATGGCGAGAAGCAATGGCTGGAGATCGGCATTATGCTCATGCAGGAGCCGGGGCTGCTGCTGCTCGACGAGCCGGTGGCTGGTATGACCGATAAGGAGACGGATAAGACGGGCGAGCTGCTGAAGGAAATTGCAAAATCGCGGACGGTCGTCGTTGTGGAGCATGACATGGAGTTCGTCCGCAACTTCGCAAGCAAGGTGACGGTTATGCATGAGGGGCGCTTGCTGAAGGAGGGCACGATGGACGAAGTGCAGAGCGACGACCGGGTTGCGGAAGTGTATCTTGGTACAAGGCGGGATGCGAATGTTAGCCGTTCAACAGCTTGAAGCAGGTTACGGGGAAAGTGTCATTCTGCGCAACGTAACCTTGAAGGTGAAGCCGGGGCAGGTGGTTTGTTTGCTTGGTCGCAACGGCGTCGGCAAAACAACCTTGATGAAGAGTATCATGGGCGTACTAAAAGCGCGTAAAGGAACCGTATCGTATGGAGGTACGGATCTGACGAAGGCGGCGCCGGCGAAGCGGGCGAAGCAGGGGATCGGGTATGTGCCGCAGGGGCGTGAAATTTTTAGTCAGCTAACCGTATATGAGAATATTCTGGTTGGCTTGGAGGCATCGCGGGAGAAGGCAACTGGCATTCCGCCAGAGGCGATTGAGAAATTTCCGGTGCTGCCGTCCATGTATGAACGCCGCGGCGGCGATCTGTCGGGAGGCCAGCAGCAGCAGCTTGCATTCGCCCGGGCACTTGCATCGAAGCCGGAGCTTCTGCTGCTCGACGAGCCATGCGAAGGCATCCAACCCTCGATCGTTGACGACATTCGGGACGTGATTCGCTCGATCAAGCAGGATGGCAAGACTGCAATTCTGCTCGTTGAGCAAAGTCTTGATTTTGTCCGAAGTGTCGGCGATTATTTCTACATTCTCGACAAAGGCGCCATCGCTTGGGAGGGTGAGCTTGAACGCCTCAACGACGAAGTGGTGCGGAAGTATTTAACGGTATAGAGGAGTAGAAAGGCTTGAACGAAAGAAGGCCCCTCTGCTGCATAAAGCCGGGAGGGGCCTTCTTTCCTTATTCTGTTCTATGATCTTGCGCTGTCGCATCGCTCCTCAGCACGAATGCATATTCCTTCATCTGTCCTGCCGTGTTCGTCACGAACCGGAAGCCGCGTATCGTTGCGCCTGGATTATAATCGGTCGACTGTGAGCTAAGCAGCCCCATCGGGTGCGGCTTCAGAATGAATGCGCCTGAGCCTTCCTGAAACGAAATCATCATCGAATCCTGGGGAGCCTCTTCGGGGGACGGAGCGTATTTCAAGGAGCCGTCGTTGTTCAAGATATATTCCGTCAACCGGTACGAATCAGGTGTAATATTGTGAAGGATAATTTCGACTGCCGATCCGAGCTCGATGTACGGAATCGTTGAAGCGTCTGCCGTGGCGACCATCGATTTGAACAGGTCGGTGTTGGAATCATCATACTCCGATAAAGCCCTCGATTGCACCTGCAGCTCTGTGCCATTAGCTATAATTTGTACTTCCGGCAGGTTCATTGCGGGTTCGTTGTCGGACTTGCTGCTGCATGAGACGATTACGACGAGTGAGATGAAAAGTAGCATGCTTATGCCTGCCTTCTTCATTATTAGCCCCCTTTAGTATTGGTTTTGACATGGTGCCTGCAACTAGCTGGTATAATCTAATGATATAACAAAATCGGACAAATTTAACCCATTATTGTCAATGAACTTTGTGTTTATATAGGGAATCATCCATCTCCTTTCCTATCTAGTCCGAGCCCTCCTCCTTCTCGTTCAATACGCTCAATCTGTCGATGGCTTATGCCGAAAACTTCACATCAACATTTCTCTCTCCCTCTTTTTGCTCAACGAACTTATTGGGCTCGTTCGATGTCGCACTCATTTTGACTGGTGCTGTTTGATCAAATATGAACGGATTTACATATTTTCAATGTAATAAAATCAAACATATATGTTTATAATCGAGGAAAATGAAATAATACAGACTTACATGTTAGGTTTTATGACAAATCAATAAAATTCTCGCTGCATAAGATGGATGGAGAACGACAAAGCTGTCTAGGGTTCCGACGGTTCCGTCAGCAGAAGATAATGATGTTATTCTGATGGGAATCGTGCCTGGTCCAAGAGATGGCGCGTATCAGGACGGAGGCTGCTGAAGGCTGACGGATGATTGCATAACACGGAAGGATAAGAGCCTGGGAGATCTCTCTCCCGGGCTTTTTCTTATATGTGTTAATTGTAAGAAAACCTTACGTGGTTACTTCAACTAAAGTAAGTAGATCGAGCGCGAATTGCTGCATGGAGTGCAGGAACGAGTAACATCTTGGTCCCGCAGGGGCGCTCTGGCGCCCAGCCGATGTGCGGATTGCTGCACTGGGTGCAGGAACCACTTACAACTATGAGCATAAGGGAGGAAAATAAAACACATTGTTAACTAACTTAACCAATAAACCGCAGGAAGCGCTGCAGTATATGCAGTGTATATTTGCGTTGTAAACCGCTTGACGAACACATGGGAATGAACGATAATGAAGAAAAAGTGTATGTCAGATAACCTAACACGATTTAAGGGGTGAACGAGAATGCATATACCCGACGGGTTTCTGGATGCAAAGACTTGGATGACGGCGACCGTAGCCGGTGCAGGAGCAGTAAGCTACAGCCTGCGCAAGTCGAGGTTATCGCTGGAGCCAAGCAAAATCCCAATGGTGGCTCTAATTGGAGCGTTTGTGTTCGCAGCGCAAATGATCAATTTTCCTATAGCGGGTGCCACATCTGGGCACTTTCTGGGCGGGGCGATGACGTCGATACTATTCGGCCCATGGATCGGAACGATTGTGATGACGGCGGTGCTGCTTGTTCAGGCGATCGTGTTTCAAGACGGCGGGGTGACGGTGCTAGGGGCCAATATTTTATGCACAGGATTTATTGGTTGCTTCACAGGCTATGGAATATATATGTTAGGTATGAAGATGTTAAAAGGACGAGGTAGAGCTGCATTCACCTTCCTATCGGCTTGGATGTCTATCGTTGCTGCCGCTTCCGGAGTTGCATTGCTGCTCGCTCTATCGGGTACATTCGAGCTTGCGACTGCGCTGAAGGCGATGGTTGGTTGGCACATGCTTATCGGTATCGGAGAGGGCTTAATTACGATGCTTGTAACGGGCTATCTGATGGAGAGAAGCACGATTCCAGCGAAAGGAGGCTTAGCAGCCTATGAAAACATTTCGCGTAACGGCGCATAGAACGAAGTGGATTGTGATAGCCATTATTACAGTTGGAACGGCGGTATTCCTATCGCCGTGGGCTTCATCTCATCCGGACGGCTTGGAGCGTGTAGCGGAGGATCATGGGTTCCTGCAGCAAGCAACCGCATGGAACAAGCTTGCCCCATTACCAGATTACGAAATACCGAGTATGAAGTGGACGGCTGCCAGCGTCGGTTTAACCGGATTCGTAGGTATTGTGGTGATGGCGGGGATGTTGTGGGGGGTGTCTCGATTGTTAACTCGAAATGGAGGCGGTCGGAATGGGCAATCGACATCAGGCGGAAACAAGGGGATATACGACAGCAAATGAGCAGCATCATGAGAACAGCCTTGCAGCAGTAACAGACTCACAAGCCGTGAGAAGCAGAAGAACAAGCATCAAGCTGTTAAGTGTTCTAGGCATACTGGCGACGGTCATGTTCTTTCGACATCCTGCTGTCCTAATGGGGGCAGCGGGATGTTTTTTATTCGGTATGCTCTGGAGCGGCATTGGACTGCGAATGATTGGCCGGAGGCTGCTGCTTATCGTGCCGTTCGCGCTCGGCGCCATCGTATTCGTTCCATTCCAGCATACGGCTGGCGAGACGGCTGTTTTTCATTTGCTGGGACAGGCAGCGACGGAGGAAGGTATGGAGCGTGCGCTCGTTCTGCTGCTTAAAATTGTATGTGCGAATCTGCTGGTTACGTATTTGCTGCTGTCGACACCGACCTTCGAGTTGATCAAAAGTATGCGGTCGCTCGGCGTGCCCTCCGTGCTGCTGGAGATTGTCGGCCTCATGCTGCGATACCTCGTATTATTGAAGGAAGAGGTGCAGAGCATGGTGAAAGCGCAGCAGTCCCGTGGACTGCGAATTGACGGATGGCTGTGGACAAGAAGTGCGTATAGACGATTGGGAGAGCTGCTCGGCGTGTTGTTTCTGCGCGCTTATAGTCGAAGTGGCAGGATTTATCAATCCATCACTGCCCGCGGCGGCTTTGGAGCCGGGGATGGAGAGAACCGTGAACAAGCTGAAGACCACGAGGATAAGCAAGAGCGAAAAGGGGGAATGGACATGGACATGGTGCTGCAAGTGCAAGAGGTAACCTATCGGTACGGCCAGTTCGAGGCACTGCGCGGCATTACGTTCGGACTCGAGCATGGTGCTAAAGCGGTTCTGATGGGGCCCAATGGAGCAGGCAAGTCGACGCTTATTTCGTTGCTGAACGGTTTGGAGCAGCCGGCAAGCGGACACGTTACCGTGCTGGGTGAGACGATGTCGAAGGATAACGCGCTGCGGCTTCGCCGCAGCATCGGAGTCGTGTATCAAGACCCGGACGATCAGATATTCTCTTCAACAGTGGAGGAGGATGTCGCATTCGGGCCTCGTAACCTCGGGCTCTCTGAGCAGGAGGTGGAGGAACGGGTTGTAGAAGCGCTTCGCGCTGTCGGTATGAGCGAATACCGACGTTGGTCGCCATTTGAGCTCAGCTACGGGCAGAAGAGACGAGTCGCGATTGCGGGGGTGCTTGCGATGCGGCCGGAGCTTGTTATTTTGGACGAACCGATGGCATTCCTCGATCCGAGAAGCCGGGATGAGCTGCAGCGGCTGCTGGAGCAAATGCATGATGACGGATATACGCTGCTTGTTGCGACGCATGACGTCGATTTTGCGGTTGAATGGGCAACTGATGTGCTGGTGTTAAAGGACGGTAAGCTGCTGGCTGCTGGCAATGCAGATTTGCTGTTTGACGATCGGCTGTTGGAGCGGGCAGATCTCCATCTTCCGCGGCTTGCCAGACCGTTCCGGCTGCTTCACGAGATGGATCATGTACGTCCGCGCACCGTTCGGGATGCAGCGCAAGCCATCTGGCAGCTTATCGCCCGGGGAGGGGAAGGAACGAAAGGTCGATTGTTCAAAAGAATGGATGGAGAATCAAGACAGCGGGAAAGATAACGGTGCGGTCGACAGCAGGATTGCCTTTAGCAGGAGCACAGCGGGGCGAGGACGTTAAAAGGCGGCAATTCGCCAAGCGGCAGTCCAGAACTGGCAGTATTCCAAGCGTGACGGCGAACGGTCTGCATTCCGCTAAGCCGACTAGGCAGCGAATAAGAAAATGGGAGGGGATGAATACTATGGTCAAGTTCCAAACATCCCTTCTACACAATATAAGCGGACGAACGAGCGGCGGTTGATTAACGCTTATAGCAGGCAGCAATCCGGAACGTAACATAGCTTCCTTCACAGTGCGATAACCGGCGGCAGGTATCCAGTGGACTTAAAATCTTCAGGGAAAGTGGGGCATCAAGACATGAAAGCAACTGGTATTGTGCGTCGCATCGACGATCTTGGCCGTGTAGTAATCCCGAAGGAAATCCGCAGAACGCTTCGCATTCGAGAAGGCGACCCGCTGGAAATATTCGTGGACCGAGACGGCGAGGTCATCTTGAAGAAGTATTCCCCGATTGGGGAGCTTGGCGATTTCGCGAAGGAATATGCTGAATCGTTGTCCGAAGGTACAGGCCATGTAACGATCATCTCTGATCGCGATACGGTCATTGCAGTGGCCGGCGCCTCCAAGAAGGAATATCTGGACAAGGCGGTCGGCAATATTCTGGAGAATTGTATGGAGAATCGGAAGACGATCATTGAAACCAACAGCGGCACTTCCGAATTGATCAAGGATGTAGACGAAACATACGCCTCTTACGTCGCAGCGCCGATTATTGCAGGCGGCGATCCGATTGGAGCCGTCGTACTGATTTCTAAGGAAGAAGGCGTCAAGATGGCGCAAATGGAACAAAAAATGGCGGAAACCGCTGCCGGCTTTCTGGCTAAGCAGATGGAGCAGTAGGCTGAGCCCGCCGTATTCCATACGAATATTACAGCCTTCTCGTTGCTAGGGTCTAACGCCCTGGCATTGGGAAGGCTGTTATTGTTATAGCGGTGCTAGCTCTTCTCTTCAGGGAGTGATCCACTGCTTCCAGCCGCCCATCTGGGCGAAGACGATCCAGGCCAGGATGAACGTGACGCCGATGGCGGAAGTCTCCACGACGGCGGCGCTGAGCTTGCCCGAGCGCATGAGCGGAATACGCAGCTTCCAAGGAAGTGGAGGCAGCGGCTGAATGCCGCGCTTCGACAGGGCGTCGGCCAGCAGATGAAGCAGGTAAGATAGTCCGCCCGCGATTGGAACGGCGGGCGATTGCGGCGCCATCCAATAGAGCGCAGCACACCATAAGCCGGCTGCATACAAGGTATGGGTGAAACCGCGATGAGGGACGAGTGCGCAGATGACAAGCGTTATTCCGGCAGCGGTCCTTCTTGTATCGTAGACCGTACCGCCTATCGTTAACGCTCCGCCGACAATAAGCATAAGCAGCTGGCGCAGCCATCGAGTCGAGGCGAATGCCGAGAGAGCGATAACAGCTCCAGCTCCCCAATTCCAAGGATATTGTGTACGAGTTAGCCACACGGCGAGCCCGGCTGCTGTAAGCAGCAGTACCTGCAGCGTACGAATAGCTGGCTTAGGAAACGTTCGATTCGCGAGCAGGCCATTGGGTTCGTCGAGATCTGGCAGCAGACTGCCGACGATGGCTGCAGCGGCAGCGGCAGGAGTTAAAGTAACATCGAGTAAAGCGGATATGGACAACGATATCCCGGTGCTGACGACTAGATGTGTTGAGCCTTTCAAGGACGCACCGCCTTTCTTCCAAGCATAAATATCTCGAGTACACCCGTACTGCAATTGTATATAAGATAGTCAACCAATGCAAACGTATGTTTGTGTTCGAGCAGTAAGATCGGCTCGACATTATGAATAATATTTTTTAATTAAAAAAACACCGCCGCGTTCCTGCTATAATAATGCCATCGTATTGAATGGAAGGTAACGGACAGAATGAATAGTGTATTCGTGGATGAGCGGCGGGAATCTGCATGGAATGGAGCGCTGCTGATGGCGGCAACGATGATCGTATCGAAAATGATCGGCGTGCTTCAAAAAATCCCATTGCAAAATTTAGCGGGTGACCGCGTATTCGGCATCTACAATGCCGTGTATCCGCTGTATCAAATGCTGCTCGTCGCAGCAACGGCCGGGCTGCCGCCGGCAGTGGCGATCGTTGTCGCCAAACGGCTGGCAAGCGGCGACTATGAAGGGGCGAGAAGCGCGAGACGAGCTGCGCTCTGGCTGCTGGGGCTGACTGGCGCCGCCGGATTCGCCCTGCTATGGCTTGGAGCTCCACATATTGCAGCGGCGATTGGTGATCGTGCTGCAGCGGATGCCATTCGCTCCGTCGCGTTCGCGCTATGGTTCGTGCCGGCGCTGTCGGCACTTCGCGGCTATTCGCAAGGAACGGGCGATATGCCGGCGTCGGCGCTGTCACAGGTCACGGAGCAGCTGCTGCGCGTGTCCGTAATGGCTGGGATGCTCGCCTGGGGCATGTCGGACGCTTGGCAGGATGGTGATATTGCAGCCGGCGCAATGGCCGGATCCGCCGCTGGCGCGGCGGGAGCGATGTCTCTTATGGCTTGGAGGCAGCGCCGTCAGCGGCGGTTAAGACTGCAAGCGGCTATGGAGACGGCTTCGGCAGGAACAGCAAATGTGGAGCGTACGGGGAGCGGCCTGCCGTTTATGATTCGTCTTCGGCAGCTTGCGTCGGAGATGATCGGGCTTAGCAAGCTTGCTTTTCCGATGGCGTTCGGGGCGGCGGCAGTTCCGCTCGCGGCCGTTGTGGACGCATTCATGGTGCCTCAGCTGCTGGGCGGCACCGGATTGGCCGATGCGGAAGCGATGCGCCAGTTCGGCCTGTACGGCCGCGGACAGACGTTGGTACAGTTAATCGCAATGGTAAGCGGAGCGGCGGCATCGGCGCTCGTGCCTTCGCTTGCGCTTGCGCGCAAGCAGAACAGCTGGCAGGAGGCGAGGCTTGCGGCAAGCGTCGGATTGCGGGTATCCTGGTGGATCGGAGCGGGCGCTGTGCTCGGGCTCGCCTTGCTTGCACGGCCGATCAATGTTATGCTGTTCGCCGATGACCACGCGACGGGTACGCTAGTTATTGTCGGCTTTGGTACGCTTGCTGCGGCGGTTCAGACCGTGTCGGCCGCTGTGCTGCAAGGCTGCGGCAGAGTCCGTCTGCCGGTGCTGCTGCTTATTGCCGGCGCGGCGGGCAAAGCGCTGCTGAACGCGCTGCTTGTGCCGGCGTACGGCATCGCCGGCGCCGCTGCGGCGGGCGCAATCGCGCTGACCGCCGCAGCTCTTGCCGCCGCATGGGCGGCGCACGCCGCGCTGCGCGGCGGCGACAACGCGCCTGCCGCACCGCTGGCTGCGGCTTGGCGCATCGGCTTCGCGCTCGCGTGCATGGCCGCGGCGCTCATCTTGCTCGAGCTCGGCATGCGCGAGCTCGACAGCCTGCTGCCGCCGCGGGCGGCAGCAACAGCGCAGGTGCTGACGGGCGTAGCCGTCGGCGCCGCCGTGTTCGCCGCCGCGCTGCTGCGCAGCGGCGGCATAGAGGCGCGCGAATGGCGCGCGCTGCCGGGCGGCGGCAAGCTGGCCGCCCGGCTGAGGCGGCTGCGGCTTATTCCGTGAAGCAAGCCGCAGCCGCCTTGAGGATCGGCCGCCGCGCGAATGGCGGCGCCGGCATGATAAGGGGGAGGAACGATCGATGGCGACGAATTCCACATTGACGGTTGTCGGGCTAGGGTCCGGCGATGCGGATCAATTGACGCTCGGCGTCTGGCGCACCATTCAGAATGCATCTCGAGTGTATGTGCGAACCGAGCATCATCCGATGATGAGCCTGCTTCGCGATAACGGGATCGGCTATGAGTCGTTCGACCGTATCTATGAGCAGTTCGATAATTTTCCTGATGTGTACGATGCGATTGCTTCTGAACTGATCCGACTTGCGCTGTCCGCTGACGACTCGGATGAAGCAGGTGCAGGTGCGTCTTCTGCGGGAGGAAGTGCAGGGATTGTGTACGCCGTTCCTGGCCATCCGATGGTCGCGGAGCGGACGGTTCAGCTGCTGCGGGAGCGGTGTGAGGAGGCGGGCGTTGCCCTGCGCATTATGGGCGGCGAGAGCTTTCTCGATCAAGCGTTCGTCCGGCTCGGCTTCGATCCGATCGAAGGCTTCCAGCTTCTTGATGCGAGTGGTGTGAAGCCATCGCTGCTTCAGCCGCTGCTTCACACCGTTATCGGACAGGTGTATGACGTCTTCACCGCCTCCGATCTAAAGCTGACGCTGATGGAGCGTTACCCGGACGATCATCCGGTCGTCGTGGGGCACGCGCTCGGCGTGCAGGGTGAGGAGCAGATTGTGCGGGTGCCGCTGTATGAGCTCGATCGAATTGAGGGCTATGGCAATCTGTCGCTGGTATGGATTCCACGTTCGGAGGACGAGGCGCTACAGAACCGTTCGTTTGATCGTCTACACGAGATCGTCTCGATTCTGCGCAGCCCCGAAGGCTGCCCGTGGGACCGCGAGCAGACGCATCAATCCATTCGCAAAAATTTTATCGAGGAGCTGTACGAGGCGCTCGAAGCGATCGATAATGACGATCCGGACAACATGCGCGAGGAATTCGGCGACGTGATCCTTCAGGTCATGCTGCACAGCCAGATCGAGGAGGAGGTCGGATCGTTCAACGTGTACGACGTTATTCAGACGTTGAACGAGAAGCTCATTTTTCGCCATCCGCATGTGTTTGGCGACCGCGGCGCGAGCAACGCGGAGGAGGCGCTTGGCAACTGGGAGCAGATGAAGGCCGAGGAGAAGAAGCGTAACGGCACCGCCGAGCAGCGCAAGTCGGTTCTAGACGGCATACCGCGCGATCTGCCAGCGCTCATGAAGGCATATAAGCTACAGAAAAAAGCGGCCAAGGTCGGTTTCGACTGGGACGATCTAGACCCGGTATTGGCGAAAATTCAGGAGGAGCTGAGCGAGCTTCGCGAGGCTGCAGCGTCGGGCAGTGCAGATGAGAAGATCGGGGAGCTGGGCGATCTGCTGTTCGCGGTCGTCAATGTGGCAAGGTTCATCGATGCTGATCCGGAAGAGGCGCTTGCGCGTACTAATGCAAAATTCAAGCGAAGATTTTCCTATATTGAGGAACGGCTCCGTATAGAAGGTAAAACTTTTGACCAGACTGATCTAATAGAAATGGACCGGTTCTGGGAGGAAGCAAAGTCGAAAGAATAGCGTTTTTTTCGTCTTTGTTCGCCATTATGCGGCTCTATTCTTCATCATTCGCAAATTTTTTTACACAAATAGCAGGATTTTTTTAGCATCAGGAAGAAATACTAGGGAGCCTGACGGTGATACTTCCCGAGACGTATTGACTTCCGGGACCATTTCTACGAATCTGACCGATGAACTATAGGAGGCAATTACGAATGAACAAGACGGATTTGATTAACAACATTGCAACGAAGAGCGGTTTGACGAAGCGTGACGTAGAGGCTGTATTGAATGGCTTCCTCGGCGAGGTTACAGATGCGCTCGCTAGCGGCGACAAAGTGCAGCTGATCGGCTTCGGCACGTTCGAAACTCGTACTCGCTCCGGCCGTACAGGCCGCAACCCGCAAACGGGCAAACCGATCGAGATCGCGGAATCCAAAGTCCCTGCATTCAAGGCTGGTAACAAGCTGAAAGAAGCTATCAAGTAATCCATGCGTTTAGATAAGTTTCTCAAAGTATCGAGGCTGATCAAGAGGCGTACCGTCGCGAAGGACGTATCCGAGCAGGGGCGCGTCTGGCTGAACGGCCGGGAGGCTAAGCCTAGCAGCACGGTGAAGCCCGGAGACGAGCTGACTATTCAATACGGGACGAAGCTGGTTACGGTCCGCGTCGAGCGTCTGGCCGAATCGACTCGTAAGGAAGAGGCTGGAGAGCTTTATACTTTGTTGAAAGAAGAAACGCGTCAGCCTGAATCACAGGATTGGCCATAATTGAGAACCGCCCAGCAGGCCTGGTGATAACGCCAGCCTGTAGGGCGGTTTTTTTGCTGCGGTCATCCTCTTCCAATGTCCTTTCCTTACCCGCCTCATTATTAGTCCGGTAACATTCCCCACTGTAGTTCTAATAGTCTAGACACGTCGCAAAATATTCCTCTAGACCTCATGATGGATATAGTCAAAATGTTCCTATTATGCTAGCATAAACAATAAACAATATAAACATTTTTTGCTAGTTCAAAACTTTTAATTTTGCATGAAGGAAACATTCGAACTGTGCAAGCACGGCCTATTTTTCGTTAGAGGAGTGTGTTCAATGAAGCAGTTAGCAAGGTGGCTGTTGGCGGTCATGCTGATCGCAGTTGTACAGCCATTACTAGTAGCACCTAAGGTCTATGCGGCTACCCCGGATGCGACCATTACTACAGTGGAGGACAAGTCTTATGATGCGGGGGGCTATTACCCGACGGGAGCAGGTTCTAACGAGCATTTGGCCGGCTACTCCTGGTATGCAGGAGTGAACTACGGGGATTCTTACTATGTTATGAAGTATAAGATCGATTCCTCGAAATTCGATACAAGCAGAACGATAGAGAAGGCTGAGCTCGTTCTTAATATAGTAGCGAAGGAATTCCAACCCAACATTCCATCGGCACTAAGGAAATTAAGGATCTATACGTCTACGGATACAAGCTGGCTAGAAACGAATGCGGCAAGGGTCGACCCGGCGACGCTGGTGCTAGCAAGGGAGTATAACGCGGATGAAATTGCTAAGGATACGAATACACTGGATGTTACCGCTGCCTTTAATGCTTATCGGGCGGCCCATCCGAGTGCGACGGAAATCACGTTTGTGTTAGAGGGAACGACAGAGGCAGAACTTCTCGCCAACAACGTCGCGATAACCAGTGCAGATTTCAGTGCTTATTTTGTAATTTCCGACAGATTAAGTGCATCCGGTAATGCCCCGCATCTCGATTTGACTTACTCGGCGAACACTGCCCCGACAGGAATTAGTCTGGACACCAGTACGGTGTTAGAGAATAGTCCGGTCGGAACGGTGGTAGGCACACTGAGCGCCGACGATGCGGAAGGGGGTACCATGGCATACAGCATGGCACCAGGCGGGGTGGACAACAGTTCGTTCCAGATATCAGGCAATCAGCTGAAGACAGCAGCCTCATTCGACTACGAGACAAAGAACAGCTATTCGATCAAGGTGCAGGTTGCCGATTCGGGCAATCTGACCTACACTCAGGACTTTACTATTAGCGTAGAGAATGTAAATGAGGCCCCGACCGGATCGATTATCATTAACGGCGGTCAAACGGCAACGAACAGCCAGGATGTAACGCTCACTCTCACCGGCTCGGATCCCGAGAATGATCCGCTCATGATGAGCTTTAATGCAGATGGAGGGCCCTGGACTACTCCGGTAGTATTTGGCACATCGGCAACCTATACGCTGCCGGCGGTCGAAGGGACCAGAACCATCAATTTCAAGGTTACCGACAGCCAAGGTCTCAGTCATACCAGCAGCAGCACGATTATACTCGACAAGACGGCACCGACGGGGACGTTGTCGATTAATAACGGAGCGTCCGTGACTTCTTCTACGTCCGTGACGCTTGGGATAACGGCGTCGGACTCACTTTCGCCTTCTGTGGAGATGCGATTATCCAACGACGGTTCGACTTGGAGTGCATGGGAGCCGGCAGCAGCATCCATGCTGTGGACGCTTGCGTCCGGGGACGGCAATAAGACGGTAAGGCTTCAGCTTCGCGATATTGCTGGCAATACGGTAGAAATCACCGATTCCATCGTCCTCGATACGGTTCCGCCAAACGGCGTGTTGGCGATAGCGGGCGGAGCGAATTATACGAATTCGGCTACAGTGAATTTGAATCTGGCGAACCCGGATGGGACTGCAATCGAGATGCGGTTCCAGAACGAATCCGGAGCGTGGAGCAGCTGGGAGACCTATGCATCGACGAAGAGCGGCTGGTTGCTGTCGAGCGGAGACGGCGTCAAGACGGTCAATGCTCAGCTAAAGGATACGGCCGGTAATACGGTGGAAATCAGCGATACGATTACGCTCGATACCATTCCTCCCGTTGTAACGGGAATTGCTGATGGAGACGTTAAGAACACGGATGTCACCATCACCTTCGATGGTAGCGGCACTCTGAATGGAAATTCGTTCAGCAGCGGCACCAGTGTGACGGCAGAGGGCACATATACGCTAGTCGCGGTCGACGCTGCAGGTAATATGACGACTGTCCATTTCACGATCGACAAGACAGCGCCGGATGGTTCCGTCGTGATTAACGGCGGAGCGGCTGAAACGAACGATACGACGGTTACGCTGACGATCAGCAACCCGGACGGCACGGCGGAGCAAGTGCGGTTCTCCAATGATGGCTCGACATGGAGTACGTGGGAAGCTTATACGGCTACGAAGAGCTGGACGCTTGCAGCCGGCGACGGTACGAAGACGGTAAGCGTGCAATTGAAAGACGCGGCGGGCAACGCGGTGGTGGTGAGCGACAATATTACGCTTGATACGACGGAACCAGATGGTGCGGTTACCATTAATGGCGGGGCAGCAAATACGAACGATACGGTGGTCAGTCTCGCGATCAGCAACCCGGACGGCACAGCAAAGCAAATGCGGTTCTCGAATGACGGCTCGACGTGGAGCGCATGGGAAGCTTATGGGGCTACGAAGAGCTGGACGCTTGCAGTTGGTGACGGCACGAAGACGGTAAGCGTCCAGCTGCAGGATGCAGCAGGCAATGTGAAGACGGTGAGCGACACTATCAATCTCGATACGACCGCGCCGGTTATTACCGGCGTAACAGACGGCGGTCTGTATAACGCAGATCTAACGATTACGTATAACGAAGGCAGCGGCGATCTGAACGGCGCTCCGTTCAGCAGCGGCAGTCAGGTGACGGCGGAAGGCACTTATACTTTAACGGTGACGGATGCAACCGGCAACGCAGCAGTCGTAACCTTCACTCTGGATAAGACGGCACCGACCGGCACCATTACGATTAACGGCGGGGCATCGGATACGAATTCGCTGACCGCAGAGCTGACGCTGACCTCGGACGGTACGGCTGATCAGATGCGGTTCTCGAACGATGGCTCGACGTGGAGCTCATGGGAAGCTTATGGGGCCACGAAGAGCTGGACGCTTGCAGCCGGCGACGGTACGAAGACGGTAAGCGCGCAGCTGAAGGATGCAGCGGGTAATGCGCGTACCGTTAGTGACACGATTAACCTCGATACAGTCGCACCTGTTGTTACCGGCGTAACGGATAGTGGTCTGTACAACACAGATCTTACCATTACGTACAACGAAGGCAGCGGCGTTCTAGACGGCGCTCCGTTCAGCAGCGGCAGTCAGGTGACGGCAGAAGGTACTCACACGCTGAAGGTAACGGACGCTGCGGGCAATGTGACAACCGTTACGTTCACACTCGATAGGACGGAGCCGGATGGCACGGTCACCATTAACGGTGGTGCAGCGGCTACGAACGATACGACGGTAAGCCTGGCAATCAGCAATCCGGACGGCACGGCGAAGCAGATGCGGTTTTCGAACGACGGCTCGACATGGAGCGCATGGGAGACCTTCGCTGCGACGAGAAGCTGGACGATTGCAGCTGGTGAAGGCACGAAGACGGTAAGCGCGCAGCTGAAGGATGCAGCGGGCAACATACGGACGGTCAGCGATACGATTACGCTCGATACGACGGCACCGACCGGCACCATTACGATTAACGGCGGGGCATCGGATACGAATTCGTTGACCGCAGCGCTGACGCTGACCTCGGACGGTACGGCTGATCAGATGCGGTTCTCGAATGATGGCTCGACGTGGAGCGCATGGGAAGCTTATGGGGCCGCGAAGAGCTGGACGCTTGCAGCCGGCGATGGTACGAAGACGGTAAGTGTCCAGCTGAAGGATGCAGCGGGCAATGTGCATACCGCTAGTGACACGATCAACCTCGATACAGCCGCACCTGTTGTTACCGGCGTAACGGACGGCGGTCTGTACAACACAGATCTAACGATTACGTATAACGAAGGCAGCGGCGTTCTAGACGGTGCTCCGTTCAGCAGCGGCAGTCAGGTGACGGCAGAAGGTACTCACACGCTGAAGGTAACGGACGCAGCGGGCAATGTAACCACCGTCACGTTCACGCTCGATAAGACAGCGCCGGATGGCACGGTCGCCATTAACGGCGGCGCAGTGGCTACGAACGATACGACGGTAAGCCTGGCAATCAGCAATCCGGATGGCACGGCGAAGCAGATGCGGTTCTCGAACGATGGCTCGACATGGAGCGCATGGGAAGCTTATGGGGCCGCGAAGAGCTGGACGCTTACAACAGGCGATGGTACGAAGACGGTAAGCGTGCAGCTGCAGGATGCGGCGGGCAATGTACAGAACATGAGCGATTCGATCGACCTTGATACGGTTGCGCCGGTTATTACCGGCGTAACAGACGGCGGTCTGTATAACACAGATCTAACGATTACGTATAACGAGGGCAGCGGCGATCTGAACGGCGTTCCATTCAGCAGCGGCAGTCAGGTTGCGGCAGAAGGAACTCACACGCTGAAGGTAACGGACGCAGCGGGCAATACAACAACCGTCACGTTCACGCTCGATAAGACGGCGCCGGATGGCACGGTCACGATTAACGGCGGCGCAGCGGCTACGAACGATACGGCGGTAAGCCTGGCAATCAGTAATCCGGACGGCACAGCCGATCAGATGCGGTTTTCGAACGACGGCTCGACATGGAGCGCATGGGAGGCCTTCGCTGCTACGAAGAGCTGGACGCTTACAGCCGGTGAAGGTACGAAGACGGTAAGTGTACAGCTCGTAGATGTGGCAGGCAATGTTGGAACTATGAGCAGCACGATCGAAATGGATACGACTCCGCCGACCGGGAGTGTAAGCATTAATGGCGGCGCGCCGATTACGACCAGTTCCAATGTAGTGGTTACGGTATCGGCCTCGGGAGCGGCACAAATGAGCTATTCGATCGATAATGGAGCGACCTGGAGCGCCTGGACGGCATACGTACCGACACTTTCTGTCCAACTGCCGAACGGGTATGGAACGAAGACGGTGTTGATTAAGCTTAAGGATGCAGCGGGTAATGAAAGCACTCCATTGTCAGGCAGCATTATACTGCGCTCGGTTCCAGTATTGAACAATAATGAAGCTAACGGGACGGAGGATACCCCTTACGCATTCAAGGCATCTGATTTTGCATTAACGAATGAGGATGGAACGGCGCTTTCCACGATCGAGATCGTCTCCCTGCCGGCACATGGCTCGCTGCAATTGGGCGGAGCTGCAGTGAAAGCAGGCGATAAGCTGAGCGCGGGAGATGCCACTGCCCTTAGCTTTATTCCTGAAGCGGACTGGAACGGGCAGACATCACTGACTTGGAAAGGCGAATTCAGCGGCGTAGCTTCATCGTCAACGGCTGTGCTGACCCTGACGATTGCGGCGGTTAATGATGCTCCGATTGCACAGAACGCAAGCTATACGACAACCGATGAAGCTGAAGTTAAGGCAAAGCTCATTTCAACAGATATTGATGGGGACACATTAACGTACAGCATTGTCGATCAGCCGTTATCGGGACAGTTGACATTAGATGAAGCTTCTGGAGCGTTTACGTATAAGCCGAAGCAGGCTGGAACCTTTACGTTTACGTATCGGACGTTCGATGGAACGGTCTTCTCTAATACGGCAGAGGTAACCATTAAGCACAGCTATACGCCTTCATCTCCAGTGTCGGTGCCAGTAAATCCGAGTACATCGGCAGAAAGACTGGCTACGATCAACGGTGATGAGAAATCGCCGCTGAACGACAATTTGCAGATTGAGGCTTCGGAGACGAAGTCGGGTAGTACGATAGCCGTTACGGTTAGCGGTGACAAGTGGAAAGGTGAGTTCCCAGGCAAACCGGGCGAGTCGGTGAGGATTGTCATCGTGTCTAGCGCATATGCCGGAAGTGTCACCCTTGATTCTTCAATGGTAGATCGGCTTTCCTCGGGAAGCCGGGGTGTTGCAGTGGAGCTGGGCGATCGCGCCATTTCAATTCCGGCCGATATGCTTTCGCAATTAGCCGAGGCTATGAAAATATCAACAGCTGTGCTCCGAATTGAGATTACCAAGGCAACCGAAGCCGATGCTGAGACGGCGAACAAGGCGGCGAGTAGGAGCGGCGCCCGCATCGTAGCTGCTCCAATGCAGTATCGGGTATATGTAGAGGCCGACGGCAAGCGCACGGAGCTGTCTTCATTCAATGGGTATCTGGATATTTACTATAAATCAGAGGAACTGCAAGGCGCGAATCCGACTACAGCTGCACTGATCGGGAACAACAGTAAGCTCAGACCGCTGCCGACGAAGTTTGACCGCACGTCCAGCAGTACGTATATTCGCGTACATGGCTTAACGTATGGAACGTTCGTGCTGGTTGAAGCTGACGCAGCGTTCCATGATACGAAGGGCCATTGGGCGGAAGGATCGATCGACACACTCGCGGACCGTCTAATTATTAATGGTGTGGGCAACGGCAGGTTCGAGCCGAATCGAACGGCGACGCGCGCGGAATTCGCTTCGATTCTTGTCCAAGCATTCGGCTTATACGGACGCAGTCAAGCGTTGAATTATTCAGATACGACGGCAGGATTGTGGTATGAGGAAGCGCTGGAATTTGCGAGCGGCTATGGATTGATTACTGGTTACGCAGATGGCTCGTTCCGTCCGAATGCAACGATTACGCGCGAGGAAGCGATGGTTATCATGGCGCGTACGGCCAAGCTTCTTGGATTAGACAGTGATTTGACTAAGCAGCAAGCCGCGGATGCCCTTAATCCGTTCGGGGATCAAGATGCACTGCATGATTGGTCTCGCGAGTCGGCGGTATTGTGCGTTGCGCTTGGGATTGTGAACGGCATTGACGGAGATCTGAAGCCGGAGCAGCCGATCACCCGTGCGCAATTAGTGGTCATGATAGAAAACCTGTTGAACAAGGCGGACTACATCTAATGCCGAGGTTTGTAATTGAACGGCTCTTACTGGAAAGCAGCAGCATTCAACTTGTACTCACACGTCAGGATGACCCTTTCATGATGGCCGTGTATGAAGCGGTTCGGAGGGTAGAGATGGCAGGATGGGGATGGGAGGAAGAGGCTGCTGCTTCCTTCCTCGCGATGCAGTACAGTATGCAGCAGCGTTCATATGAGATGTATTACCCAGAATCGAGCTTGTTTATCGTCTCGATTGAGGGGGCCTCAGCGGGCAAGCTGCATGTAGCTGAAGGCGATCAAGCGATTACGTTAGTTGATATCGCTCTGCTCCCGACCTATCAAGGGCGGGGGGCAGGAACGATATTGCTGCGCGGCTTGCAGCGATACGCGCAAGAGGCAGGCAAGCCGCTCCGGCTGACGGTGAACACCGACAGCCGTGCATTGAGGCTGTACGAGAAGCTGGGCTTTCGTACCCTTGAGGCGAATGAAGTGAATACCAGAATGGAATGGAATGCGGTACATTTTTAAAGGAAATTGGAGGAGAGGCTACGAATGGAACCGTATATTGGAGAAATTAGAATGTTTGCGGGTAATTTCGCTCCGTCCGGCTGGCATATATGCGATGGATCGATTCTGCCGATCAGTGAGAATGAAGCCTTATTCTCGCTTATTGGTACGACGTATGGCGGCGACGGACAGACAACCTTTGCCCTTCCGGATCTGCGCGGTCGAGTGCCTGTCGGACAAGGCATGAATAGCGCAACAGGGACTACGTATACGTTAGGTCAGAAAGCGGGAACTGAGACCGTAACGCTGACGAGCAATGAACTGCCCGCCCACATCCATGGGGTGGTAGCATCATCGGCGGTGACGACATCCCACCCGCAGGGTGCGGTATGGGGAACTGGCGATACGGTGCAGTACGTAGCACCCAGCACAAGCGGTGCGCCTATGCTTGCAAGCGCTGTATCGGTCGCTGGCGGCGGACAGCCGCATGACAATATGATGCCGTACTTGCCGATCGGGTACATCATTGCATTGGAAGGTATATATCCAACTCAGGGTTAAGCTTGAGCTGGTAGCTTAGGAGGGACTTCGATTATGGAACCGTTCTTAGGGGAAATTCGTTTGTTTAGCTTCGGTTTTGCGCCGCAGGGCTGGATGCTCTGCCAAGGACAACTGCTGAGTATTAATTCGAATACGGCTCTATACGCTTTGTTAGGGACTCGATACGGCGGCGACGGCATAAGTACTTTCGCTCTGCCTAACTACAGCGGCCGCGTGCCGGTCCATCAGACCGCTGGTATGCCAGTGGGGGCTACTGGCGGGGAAGAGAAGCATACGCTGACCGTCTCTGAGATGCCAAAACATATTCATACCGTGTGGGCAAGCGCGAATGCGGGGAATTCCAAAACACCGAACGGCTTGACTTGGTCGGTACCACTCAATGATACGTCAATATACTCGAGCGAACCTTTTGACAAGTTGATGGCTAGCGATGCGATCAGTGTGGCTGGAGGCAGTCAGCCGCACAACAATATGCAGCCGTATACGACGCTTAACTACTGTATTGCCGTTCGGGGTATTTTCCCGCCAAGAGACTAGATAAGGAGGCGTTTGATATGGCTGATGCATATATTGGAGAAATTCGAATGTTCGCAGGTGATTATGCGCCCAAAGACTGGGCGTTCTGTGAAGGGCAGCTGGTGTCCATCCAGCAAAATCAGGCATTGTTCAGTATACTAGGAACGATGTACGGCGGCGACGGTAAAACGAACTTCGCCCTTCCGGACTTGAGAGGACGCGTACCGATCCAATATGGTCAAGGGCCGGGACTGTCGCCGAGGACTCAAGGCGTACCTGGAGGATCCGCTGCTGTTACGCTGCTAGAGAACCAAATGCCCGCTCATAACCATGTACCGCAAGGCGGCGGCGCGGCAGATAAGACGGACCCGGCTGGTGCAGTCTGGGGAGCAACAGGGCGATCGGGCACACAGCTCTACGATGGTACGATAAACGTTGACATGAACCCAATGGCACTGCAACAGGCAGGGAACTCCCAGCAGCATAACAATATGCAGCCTTATCTGTCGTGCAGCTTTATCATTTGTATACGAGGGTATTTTCCTCCTCGCTCATAGAGATGTTCTAATAGCGTCCCCTTCTTCATAGGCTAGTCTCGAAGGAGGGGACGCGTCTATGTTGGAACAAGGCAAGGGCCAGAAGCGGCAAGAGATGAAGATGATGAACCGCAAGCTGCTAGAATTGACAGGCGTGCTGAACGTTGACAGCTTTGACAGCGAGGAGTTTCTGCTCGAGACCGATCTTGGATTTCTAACCGTTCGGGGACAAAATCTGCATATGAAGCATCTTAGCCTTGAGCAGGGGCAGGTTGCAATTGAAGGGCTGATCCATTCGCTCGCCTATTTGGATGGCAGCTCGCAGACGAAGTCCAAAGGGCTGTTCGGGAAGCTGTTCAAGTGAACTTAACGTTAAGTGAACAGTGGCTTACGATGGGCCTCATGCTGCTGTCCGGCATCGGCATGGGTGTCGTCTTCGACGGCTATCGCGTCGTCTCGCACGAGCTGCGCTTCGCCAAGTGGACGCTCCCTCTGTTCGACTTGCTCTACTGGGCGGCAGCGACTTTCATCGTGTTCCAGGCGCTGTCCGCCGGCAATAATGGCGAGGTGCGGGCGTACGTGTTCCTGGGATTGGCAGTTGGAGTCATCATTTATTTTCTTATGCTTAGTCGAGCGGTCATCGCGATTGTCCGATGGACGATCGAGGCGATACGCTATTTAATTGGTCTGGCAATCCGCTTGTTCGATTTGCTCATATGGCGGCCGATGATTGCATTGTACAAGCTGGGTAAAGTGCTGATTGGTTTTTTCGCGGCGCTTACTATATTCTCTTTTAAAATTGTGGTACAATTGATGCGTCCTTTTTGGTTTCTCGGACGCTGGATGCTAGGGCCGCTGCTGCGGCCGTTGCTCAAGCGGCTACGACCTGTCGTTGCAGGCTGGGAGCTGAAGGAGAAGACGACGCGATTCTTTCACTGGATTCGTGAGTGGTGGAAGCGGACGTTCGGACGTTCATCATCGTGAAAGGTGGTACAGTGTTCATGGCGAATGAAAGACGACAATCGGGGCAATCGGCGGCATCCGGGACAAAGCGGCGTATGCGGTTCTATATTGCCGGAATTGTAATCTTCTCGTGCTGGGCATTGTACGCGCTGATTAACCAAGAGCATCGGCTGAATGTCGAGTCCGGAAGGCTGTCCGAAGCGAAGTCGGAGAAGGCGGCCACCGAACGGCAGATTGCTAACCTTAAGCAGGAAATCGAGCGTCTTCACGATCCTGAATATATCGGCCAGCTAGCCAATAAGCAGGGGATGGTGCGCGAGGGCGAGAAAGTGATTGAGGTGACCGAATAGACGCTAAACCTTATCAAATCGGGTTTTTCGTCTGTTGACCTTGCTTTCTTCGGTAAGCTATAATCATTTTTAGTAAGGTCTTTTATTTAAGGACCGTCATGTATAATTCCTTAGGGAGGAACGTTTTCTTTTATGGCAATTGAAGTGGGCGCAAAGTTAGAGGGGAAAGTGACAGGCATCACGCATTTCGGAGCATTCGTCGATTTGTCTGGAGGCGTGACGGGTCTTGTTCATATCTCCGAGATAGCCGACAACTACGTTAAGGACGTCAAGGATCACCTGAAGTTAGATGACATTGTTAAGGTGAAAGTCATTAATGTCGACAAGGACGGCAAGATCGGCTTATCCATTAAACAGGCAATCGACCGGCCAGAAGGTCAACTGGCACCGCAAGCGCGCGAGCCGCGTCCAGGCGGATTTAATCGTGGCGGCGGCGGTGGACAAGACCGCGGCGGACGCCCGTTCAAGTCATCCTCTGGTAAAGCGCCGTATGGAAAACCGTCATTCGAAGACAAAATGTCGCGCTTCCTGAAAGACAGTGAAGAACGCATTTCTTCCCTCAAGAAGAATACCGAGGGCAAACGCGGCGGTCGCGGTGCCAAGCGGGTATA
The DNA here is from genome assembly GCF_004001065.1 of Paenibacillus xylaniclasticus. Classification (GTDB taxonomy): domain Bacteria; phylum Bacillota; class Bacilli; order Paenibacillales; family Paenibacillaceae; genus Paenibacillus_T; species Paenibacillus_T xylaniclasticus. The sequence continues at coordinate 38,890 of NZ_BIML01000019.1, read as the reverse complement.
ACATCATAATGCGGATGCAAAGCAGAACCTACGGGTTCTGCTTTTTTTGCGTTATGGAGTCGTATTCCAAAAACTTTCCCCTGAAACTCCGGTAATCCCGACAATAGAGGACGCTTATTGCCACACGGATCGTGTCGTCTCCAGCGACGGGATACGCGCAAGTCCTCCTGGCAATCGCATTCAAACCCAGTCTGGGCCTGAACGAACACGTTGCCGACAAGCGTGCGGCGCGAAGAACGTTTTGTCGGAAAAAAATTAGCTGCAATGAACGAGTTGTGACAAACTTTATAAAAACAGGCCTCTATAATGGGACTCACATTAATTCGGAAATGGTGGTGTGTCTCGTGAAAGAGAGGAGCAAGCTGATCATGTTTCCAGATGTACAGCAGGCAGGAACGGCTGTAGTGCAGCGCGCGGTCCGCAAGGGGAGAGATTGGGCTGCCAGCCGCAAGCTGTTCCAATTCATTGCCGCTAAGAAGTGGACAATCCTTCTAGTTGTCGTCGGATTTCTGCTGGGACGAGCTGTCTTATTGGAATCGCTCATGCCGTTTGCCGCTGCCTATTTCGCCGTTTTGTATTTTTTGAGAAGAGATGCTAGCTTCTGGGCAGGTGTAGCGCTTGTCGCGGGAAGCTTCTTCTCTCCCGTTCCTTCGCCCGTTTGGATTGCAATGGAGCTTGCGGTCGTTTTCTTATTGGTGAAAGGGCTTGAAGCTTATGAGAAAGCCGAGCTGTCCTATGCGCCGCTGCTCGTGTTTATCTCTACGCTACTCGTTCAGCTGTTCGGTACTGTCATTGATAATCTGCTCGGCTGGTATGATTTGTTGATGATCGTCGTTGAAGCGTCACTGTCCTTTGTGCTGACGCTTGTATTCGTTCAGGCGATTCCTGTGATGACGATGACGAAGCGGACGAGCGGGCTGCGCAACGAAGAGATCATTTGTCTTATGATTCTGATGGCTTCGATTATGACAGGGGCGGTTGGCTGGAGCATTAGCGGCATGTCTTGCGAGCATGTCATGTCTCGTTACATGCTGCTGTTGTTCGCCTTCGCCGGCGGAGCGCCGCTTGGCGCCTCAGTCGGAGTCGTGGCTGGACTTATCTTAAGCCTCGCTGATTTTAATGCAATCGTACAGATGAGCTTGCTTGCCTTCGCAGGCTTGCTGGCTGGACTTATGCGTGACGGAGGTAAAATGGCAGTATCGTTCGGTATGCTGCTCGGCACTTCTATTTTGTCCATATATATTGGCAATCAATCGGACGTTATGTCATCCACTTATGAATCAGTTGCCGCTGCCGTGCTGTTCCTATTAACCCCACGCATTATGACTCGCATGATCTCTAGATATGTGCCAGGTACGCAGGAGCATGTTAAATCCCAGCACGAGTATGCTCGACGGGTGCGTCAAGTGACCGCTGAGCGCGTCGAGCAGTTCTCGGAGGTGTTCCGCCAGCTGTCGAAGAGCTTTGGTCAGCTGAATGGAGCAGTCGAGGCGGTGAAGAAAGAGGAGAAATTCAATCATTTCATGAATGCGGTTGCGGAAAGAAGCTGCCAATCCTGCCATCGCCGTAGTATGTGCTGGGAAGGAAAGTTCTATCAAACGTACAAGCTTATGACCGATATGATGACATCTGTAGAAGAAGGGAAGAAGCTTGCGAATAAAGATATGCCAAGAGAGTGGACGACGCACTGCGTAAAGCCGCAGCAGGTCATTGGTGTTATGCAGCAGCAGTATGAGCTGTACAAGAACGATCAGCATTGGAAGAAACAAATTATTGAATCCCGCCAGTTGGTCGCGGATCAATTGTCGGGTGTGTCGCAGGTGATGGAGGATTTAGCGAAGGAGATTAAGCGAGAGGGGCAGATGCTTCACCTGCAGGAGGAGCAAATTCGGGAGGCGTTAGAGGGACTTGGGCTGTCGATCAGCGGCATCGATATTATTAGTTTGGAGGAGGGGAATGTCGAGGTTGAGGTGTACCATACGTTCGCGAGGGGGTACGACGAATGCCGTAAAATTATTGCGCCGCTGCTGACAGACATACTTGGCGAGCATATTGCGGTCAAGTCGGAGCGTTATCCGGAAAAGCCGGGTGAGCCAGCGCTTGTGACATTTGGTTCGGCGAAGGAATTTGAAGTGGAAACTGGGGTAGCCGGTGTGGCTAAAGGAGGCGACCTGCTGTCAGGTGACAGCTTCAGCACTATTGAGCTTGGGAATGGCAAATTTGCGGTCGCAATCAGCGACGGTATGGGCAACGGTGAGCGGGCGCGGCTGGAAAGCAGTACGGCGTTAACCATTTTACAACAGCTGCTTCAATCTGGAATGGACGAGCGGCTGGCGATTAAATCGGTTAATTCAGTGCTGCTGCTGCGCTCACCTGATGAAGTATTCGCCACGGTTGATGTTGCTTTGATCGATATGTATACGGCCAAGACGACGTTCTTGAAGATCGGCTCGACGCCAAGCTTCATTAAACGGGGTAACGAGGTGATTCCGGTAACGGCGAACAACCTTCCAATCGGCATTCTGCAGGACATTGATGTCGATCTCATCACGATGCAGCTCCAGCCGGGCGATACGCTCATTATGATGACCGACGGCATTTATGATGCGCCTGGACATGCGGTGAACAAGGAGATGTGGATGAAGCGGATCATTCAAGAGATTAACGCAACCGAGCCGCAAGAAATCGCCGACACGCTGCTCGACAGAGTTGTGCGTCATCATAAGGGCGATATAGTGGACGATATGACGGTCGTTGTCGCAAGAGTGGACAAGCATCAGCCGGAATGGGCGACTTTTCGCTGGACCGGTATTCCGCGCTTTGAGCGCCCAAGGACGGTGAGCTAATATGAAGTGGAGAGTCAGTGTGAATGGGAAGAGAGTATCGAGGGAGAAGGTAAGTCGCCAGCGGAATGTGCAGGAGGAGCAGCAGAAGCCGGCTGTAGTGGAAGCGATAGAGCCGGTAGAGTCAATAGAGTCAATAGAGTCAATAGAGTCAATAGAGCCAATGAAGTCACTAGAGTCTGTAATGTTAATAGAGACTAAAGAGGTTAATAAAGAGTCATCATCAGAGGTCCGCTATGTCCAGCACGCTGCTGGGGTACAGCCTTTGATGCCGCTCGCGGGGTCTTTACTAACGCGGCTGCCGTTACCATTGCCAGTGCGGTTGACCCAAGCACAAGCGGAACCAAAACGGTCGACACGAGCGCCTGGGCATCCGAAAGCGCGAATGCGCATACGAACGCGGCGGCGGATCGCCGCGGCACACACGGTCCGAATGCGAATGGGTACCGATTGGCTGGCAGCCCATACTACCTCCTCCCGTAAATTACGACGAAGCAGCCCGCCCATTCGGGTGCCTCCAGGTTCAGTCAGGGAAGGCTGCTGGAGGTTGGCATAAGCTTATCTCCCGGCTGTTATAATGAATCCGCCGAGAACGTGCCCATTCGTGCGTCTCGGCATGCAAGTTATGAAAGCCCGATTGACGTGAGCGGTCTCGAGACGCTCACATCGATCGGGCTATTTGGCCTGTTGCTGGCCTATGGCTGAAGGGGCGGGTTACTGCGCAAAACTAGTAATAAATTACCAATATTAGAAAATACATTGACTTATATAGATAGAATGATTTAACCTTTTATTGTAATTATTAGCTAATATTACACTCATTAAATTGGATGGAGGGAATTTATAAGTGGCGCTTAGAAGTAAGTTGATTGTTGGTGCTGTTGTTAGTTCTTTATTTCTGGGGGCTTTGTCTGTATCGGCGTATAGCGGTAAATATTCATTTACGATTTCATACAGCATAAAAGGTAAGACCGAACATTCGCTGGATAATAAGTCAACTTCGACGGATGTTACTGCTCAATCCTATGACTATGACTATAGCTCCGGGTATGAAGGTCAAAAGATCAGCAGTAATAAGGATAATTTTACAGTATCCATTATAAAAGGTTTGTTTACGGAATATAGTGTTTCGGGAATAAAAGCAGATGGAAATTCATATTCTAAGAACTTTGGAGTTGTAAGTAAAGGGGACTATGTCGTAAAGGTGACTAAGAATGGCGGGGGCAGCGATTTTATAGATGGAATAGGTTATATTAAGCAATAGGATACACAGAGAGAAAGCAGCCCTGCATGAAGCGGGATTGCTTTCTCTTTTGCCAATATAGCAGTCTACACTGACTCTAAGGAGAACCGTTACGTATGGGGGATATTCTTACCGCTAGATCAATTAGTAGAAAATATAATCCTAATAGCGACCATCAGGAGCTAAAAAATGTGTATTTAAATTTTCAAGAAAATAAAATATATCTGATTAGAGGAAAAAGCGGGTCGGGCAAGACGACCTTATTGAATATATTGGGCGGCATGAGTAAGCCAGACACCGGAAGTGTAAATTATAAGCAGCGGTCAATCTACGATCTCTCCGAGAAGGAGCAGGCACTTATTCGCAATAAAAGCTTCGGATTTGTTTTTCAATCTTTTAACCTCATACCCGAATTATCGGCGAAGGAAAATATCCTGCTGCCTAAATATTTTAATCCGAAATTGACTCTAACCGACCGCGATGTAAAGGACTTGTCGGACGAGTTAGCGATTGGATCATTGTTACATAAAGAAGTTTACCTGCTATCTGGCGGGGAACAGCAAAGGGTCGCTATTGCACGAGCGTTAATTACCCAACCGGATATTATCTTTGCCGATGAACCTACAGGTAACCTCGACTCCACTAACTCAAGCAATGTGTTTGATTTGCTAATGAAAAGTGTTTTGGTTAGAAAAGCAACCTTGTTAATGGTTACTCATGAGAACCGAGCGATTCAGTATCCGCATGAGAATCTGTTCATTCGTGACGGAGTCGTGGAACAGCTTGAAGAGGGTGTGGAACGTGTATAGAATGGCGTTCAAGCTATTGCTTCAAAGGAGCAACTGGACAGTTCTAACGATAATATCTTTAGCCTTTACGATTGCGGTATTGGTTTCGGTTATCACTTCGACGGAGTCCATTAAGCAAACACTGCTTAATAATACGATGAAACAATACGGGGGGTATTCCGGAGCCATTACAGATGCAGCGAATGCAGAATCAGCGTCTCTCGGATTGCCAGTGGGGTTGTATAAGACAACAAAACCGATCATCCTAAAGGATAGAAAGGTTGTACTCGGCGCAGTAGATGAGAAATTTATATCAATTGGCAATATCGAGCTAGTTGAAGGGCGATTTCCTAAGAAGGCTGGGGAAGCAGCGGTCGAGAGCTACTATTTAAAGACGCTATTTCCCGATTGGCATGTTGGGGAGTCTGCAGTGATTCCGATTCAAGGAGACAATAAAGAATTTAGGCTGGTAGGCATCGTCGAAAACTACACGTCTAGGCTGTATTCTGGTGTTACATCATTTCCGAGCATATTTCTCTCATCCAGTGAGACAGGTATAAGGATGTCCAGCAATTATGTAGTGGGGTATGACCGTTCTCAGAGCGTTAACCAGAACATTGAGATGATGATGAGAATAATATCAAGAGAGGGGAGCCAGGGCTTTCTTAACGAGAGGTTGTTTAATAAAGGATTGTTGGAAGCCCGCAATCTAAAAAATATTTCTACAGCATTGCAATTGGCGATTTTGGTCACCTCGGCCATTCAGATTTTGACGTTGTTCTCGTTTTATTATTACAATAATCGCCAGAAATTTTCTGTCCTCAAGACGGTTGGAGCAACATCAGGACATTTGGGCAGGCTGTCTGTCATACAGATATCCATGATGTTTATCGGCAGCAGCATCATTTCTATCCCCATTATTATCGCGGCTCATCTTGCAATTACCCGCAGCACTTATAAGATGTCAGTATTTAATACAAGTGTAATGAAAGAAATCGTTCCTGCCATCCTGCTTTGGAGTGTTCTCGTTTACTCCATTGCAATTGTTTCTGCATTAGCATCTATTGTGAACAATAAGGGGACCATTGGAGCTGCTCTAATCAATCCTGGCAGCATATCTAAGCGCGTTCTGCAATATATGACCTCAATAAGGAAATTCGAGCGCAAGCAGCTGTTGATGCAGCTCGGCCTGTTCCCCAAGCAAATTATCTTTCTGGTGCTATCTCTAGCCTGCTCGATCCTCATTGTTCTTGTTTCTATTGTATACGCCAAAGAAGCAGCCGGAATTTGGAATACGGACATCGATTATTACCTGACCTCACAAGAGAATATCATATCCAGACAGATTGAAGGTCATCGAGTTTTAGTGTCAGAGGAACGTGTCTTTACGAGTCAAGCTGTAGACAAGCTTGAGTCGTTGGACGGGATAAAGCTTGTGGTGAAAGAGCCATTTATGAATGATGTTAAAATCACAATTAATCAAGGTCGATTTACAGGTGATCAACAACTATATTCGGTAAGCGGCGGTCCTGATGTGGAATATGTTTTGATGAACACGAATGAAATGACTCGTGCTTTTCATTTAAGTGAGGCTGAGGCCGTTAACTCGGCAGTCATTTATTCTCCCGACTTCCTAGCGGAAGAGGCGAATGAATGGCTGGGCGGTACGGTGACCTTATCCAAAATAAAATTGAACGGCCAGGGAGGGTATGATAAGAGAAGCTGGGATTACACTGTGGCGGCTGTCATCGATTCCAGTTTCGGTGATATCCCGACCGATATAGACAGCGGCACCAATCAGTTGGTTGTCATTTTAAACGAGGATTCTGCTATTCAGAACGGAATAACGGCCGGGTATAAAGATTTGTCTATTTATTTGGAAGATCATTTAACGGCGGAACAAAAAAATAACCTGTATAACCAAGTGTATGATATGACGCTCGGAGTTCCGGGCAGCCTGTTTCAGTATATACCGGACCTTAAGCAGGAGAACGGCAGATTACCTGGCTTTATGTCGTTTATCGGTTCTCTGGTATTTTACATCACCATGTTGTCATCAGGGTTTTGCATATATGTAGTATTACTATTTAAATATAAATTGCAAAGGAGATACTGGGGGATTTACAGATCGCTGGGCATGCAGCCTGGACAGGTCTTTAAGCTGTTATGCAGTGAGGCGTACATTTACTTCCTCATCGCAGCGGTATTAAGCAGTGCACTGTATGTTCTGTTCTTGCTGTTAGTTTCACCTTCCTATTCTACGTTGAGCTATGTCCAGGTTCTACTGACCATATTGCTGTCCGCAGGCTCAATCATCACGCTGGCTGTGCTGTCGTTATATAAGAGGGTAAAGAGCGATTCTATTGCCCGGTTGCTGAGAGTTTCGGGATAGTCGATTTGTCCAGATGAAAGGAGAAAGGCAAGTGCTGATAGAAGCTGAAAGGCTCGTATGGTTTGCGCTCCCAATTATTATATTGTATATAATCGTTCGACTGCTGCTGATTAAGATAGTCAGGTATAACCCGATGAACGATTGGCTTCGCTTCGGTTTTGTTTGCTACTTGGCAGCTCTATTCTATATTGTGTGGATCTACGGGGCACTTCCAGTCGACTATTTGTTATATAATTGGGTTCCGTTCAAAACAATCCTCGGGTATCTGAACTACAACATTCCGTCCATTGCAGTTAAGAATCTAGTCGGAAATATTGCGATTACGATACCGCTCGGACTATTCGCGGCGCTCGGTTTTCGAATACCGCGGCTTCATATTGTTGTATACGCTGTAGGAACTTCAGTATTTATTGAGGCTGCGCAGTTTGTTTTCTATCAGCTTGGTTTAGGCATGCGAACAATTGATATTGATGATGTATTGCTAAATACTTGCGGCACGATAATGGGGTACTATGCCGCGATAGTGGCTGTTCCTAGACGCATTCGTCTCCGTGCAGACGTTCGAAGAACGGCTTAGTATAGTGCGGTATGAAAGGGGAGCAGCCAATTAGAGGTGGCAATGCGGGGATCGTTGAGCCCTTGCATCGCCATTTCTTTATTTTATATCAGCGATCTCCACAACGTAGCTGCTCCATTATTAGGATAGCCCCTTTGATGCTGTTATGTAACGAGACGCGTGTGCAATAACAAAGGGTGCAAGTCTTAGCGGCGGCGTACTCTAAAAACACGCTTAATGTCGCAACATCCGATGCGTCTATTCTGTTCTTAATCTGGCAAAGCTAATAGAGACAACTAATAGATGCACTCGCACAGTCTCAATACGGCTAGGAGGTACGCGATGAAGCAGATTCTATTAATTACGGACGGCTGCTCGAACGTAGGGGTCAGTCCGGTCGTGGCGGCGGCGCATGCGTATTCGGAAGCGATTACGGTCAACGTAGTGGGAGTAATCGACCAGAGTGATGTGGGCGAGTTCGGAGCGTCGGAGATCGAAGAGATTGCAAGAGCGGGAGGCGGCATGAGCCGACTTGTACACACGAAGCAGCTGTCGCAAACGGTTCAAATGATGACGCGCAAGACAGTTATGCAGACGATACAGCAGGCGGTGCATAAGGAACTGAAGCAAGTGCTCGGCCAGTCGTCGATCGAATCGCTTCCGCCGGACAAGCGCAGCGAGGTTGTGCGCGTCATGGATGAGCTTGGCGAGTCGGCGAAGCTGCGCGTCGCTCTTCTTATCGATGCCAGCGCAAGTATGAAGCCTAAGCTGGCGGCTGTCGAGGAGGCAATTCGGGATCTGATGTTAAGTCTGAGATCAAGGCAAGGAGCAAGCGAGCTGGCTGTGTTCCACTTTCCAGGATCAGGATACGGTGACGATTGCACGCTAGACCTGGATTGGACGAATGATCTGACCGGAGTGCAGTCGATTTTTCCTAAACTTCAGATGAGAGGCACGACGCCGACAGGCCCGGCGATTATGCAGGTCATTGATTTTTACCGTCAAGGGGATTATCGTAGGGATAGCAGAGACGAAACGGACGGGATGATGAGTGACTACGTCGTTTAATTTCACCCTCGGCCGTGGATCGGTCGTGACAGGCAAGTGGAGAGGGGCCGCATACCACGTGGAGCGTCTGCTCGGCGAAGGAGCGAATGGCAAAGTATATCTGGTACAGCGGGACAAGACTTGGTACGCATTGAAAATCGGCGCCGATGCTGTCGATCTTCAGTCGGAAATCAATGTACTGCAATCGCTCGACCTGCAGAAACGATCGAAACGGCCCGACCTCGAGCCGTTTCTTGTCGATGTAGACGATGCTGTGCTCGAAGCGGGCAAGGAGTTTCCATTCTATGTCATGCGGTACGTTCGCGGCTCAACGCTGTCGGGGTTTCTAGCGAAGGCAGGGACGCAATGGTTTCCTCTGGCGATGTACAATCTGCTTCGCAAGCTCGGTGATCTCCATGAGGCAGGGTGGGCATTCGGCGACTTAAAGGTAGAGAACATTCTCGTAGCGGAGTATGGGCGGGTCGAACTGGTCGATTACGGAGGCTTGACCGGCTTCGGCAAGGGTGTACGTCAGTTTACCGAAATTTATGACCGCGGTTATTGGAATGCAGGGACGAGAACGGCGGATGCGGGATATGATCTATTCTCGTTTGCAGTGCTATGTATTCAGCTGTTTGACAGCAAAAGATTGCAGCTGCTTCCGCATCAATTGCTTCCACAGAATCGCTCGCCTGAGGAGCTGCTGCGCCTGGCGCAGAGTAACTCGGCGCTGCGCCCTTTCGTCGGCTGGCTGAACAGAGCCCTGACAGGCGGCTTTGCCGATACTAGGGAGGCGGCTGCGTCGTGGCAGCGGCTTGTGACCCGTTCCGATACGCATAAAATGGTGCAGCCTGTCCCGGCATGGGTGAAAGGACTGTTTCTGCTATCGGCGTGCGTCGCAGCAAGTGCAGCTGTCTGGCTGTGGCTTGGTGGATAGAGTCGGAATGATCTGCATGGTAGCAGTTGCATTCGATTAACGAAGGGGATTAGGCACAGCATGGATGAGTTGCTGAAGCGGTTAATGGCGGCCAAAGAAGCGGATGGGTTATGGGGCGAAGGGGATACGATTGTCGTGGCCGTATCCGGAGGGCCGGATTCGATGGCGCTGCTTCATTTGATGCATAGGGCGGCGGCTATCGACCGGCTGCAGTTGATTGCTGCACATGTCGATCACGGATTTCGAGGGAAGGAATCAGAGAATGAGGCTGCTATGGTGGAGGCATACACCCGAAGCTCGGGCATTTCATTTGAATCGATTAAGCTTGATATGCCAACATATATTGAAGAAACAGGATTAAACGGACAGCTCGCAGCTCGCATCAAGCGGTATGAATTTCTCCATCAGGTTGCCAAGAAGAGCGGCGCGTCACGCATTGCACTTGCTCACCATGCTGATGATCAGGCGGAGACGGTATTAATGCGATTGTTAAGAGGCACAGGCACAAGCGGCTTAGCGGGAATTCCGGTTCGCAGGGTCGATAAAAACGTGGAACTAATCCGCCCGCTGCTGCGTATTTACAAGACAGAGCTAGAAGCCTATGTGAAGCAATATGGAATTCCGTTCGCGATTGATAGCAGTAACCTGAAGCGTGATTATTGGCGTAATGAGCTGCGGCTTGATGTTCTTCCTCTGCTATCTCAATATAATCCACAATTGACGGTATCCTTGAACCGACTTTCTGAGATTGCAGCGGCGGAGAACGAGTGGATGCAGCAGGAGGCGCAGCGGGCTTTCAAGCATCTGGTCAAGCGCTGCCCGGGGCCGACGTTTGAACTGAATCGAGTGGACCTGATGAGCCTTCCTGTCGCTTTACAAAGGAGATTGATTAAACTAATATTAAATTATCTCTCCATGGAAACGGCTGGTCTAGCGCCCGGTGACGGCGCGGAATTTGAGCAGATTGAGAGAATGAGAAGTGCAGCGTCGGACGAGTCTCCATCGACATGGGGCATGGACGCAGGTGCAGGAATCCGGTTCGACCGTGAGTACGACCGATTGCGATGGGTATGCCGTGGAAGAGAGGCGCAAGAGCCTTGTCCGCCGTATGCGTACACGCTTAATGGGGAGAACGGAATCGTTCATATTCCGGAAGGGGGAATGACGTTCCGGCTGACGCACGACGCCGCGGCAGCCGTGGAGCGCGGGCCGTATATGGCAGCATTCGATGCGGATAAGCTTGCTTACCCGCTCATCGTACGCAACCGCAGGCCGGGTGATCGGATGAGCGTATTTGGATTAAAAGGAACGAAAAAGGTGCAAGATATGTTCGTTGATCTAAAGATTCCACCGTCCATCCGAGACCGAATGCCATTGCTCGTTGATGCGGAAGGGAAGCTGTTATGGATTCCAGGAGCAAGACGTTCAGCAGTTGCGCCGGTAACGCCGGACACGACGAGTCTGCTTTGCATTCATGCTGTACCTTTCGCAACGAACCTTGAATAAGCGGCCCTTGTATGATCATACATATAAGTTACAAGCTATCCCGATTAGGGCGGGAGCAGCTTGAGGGTAAAGTATCTCAGCAATGTCTCAGTACACGCTTAATCTAAGGTCATGCTTTTGAAGCAGCTTAAGCTTCACTCCGGCCGCAATACCGACCGAAGCAATACGCTTAATCTAAGCGAATGCTTACGAAGCAGCTTAAGCTTCGCTCCGGCCGCAATACCGACCGAAGCAATACGCTTAATCTTTAGGAGGAACCATTTTGCTAAACGATATCCAGGAAGTTCTTTTTGATGCCGAGACGATTCAGAACAAGATTAAGGAGCTAGGCGAACAGCTCAGCCACGATTTCGAAGGGCGGACTCCGCTAGTGATCTGCGTCCTGAAAGGCGCGTTTATTTTTATGGCGGATCTGGTTAAACAACTAAATATACCTTTGGAAATTGATTTCATGGCTGTATCGAGCTACGGTGCATCTACCAAGTCGTCTGGCGTAGTCAAAATCATCAAGGACCTGGACGTCACTGTTGAAGGTCGTGAGGTGCTGATTGTAGAAGATATTATTGACAGCGGCCTTACATTAAGCTATTTGATCGATGTGCTGGAACGCCGTAATGCGAAGTCGGTGACAGTCGTCACGCTGTTTGACAAGCCGGCCCGCCGGACTGTCGAGCTGGAGGCAGACTATAAGGGCTTCATCCTCCCGGATGAGTTCATCGTCGGCTATGGTCTCGATTATGCAGAGCGTTACCGCAATCTGCCGTTCGTTGGCATCCTGAAGCCTGAAGTATACAGTAAGTAATATACTCTTCTCGCGAAGGAACGCGCCCGATGGTTATGCGATTCACCTAAGTATGGCAACGTCCGTCTTCTATTGTGATGGAAAGTCATGCTATGGTAAAATATTTAAAGCGTCTCGAGAGGAGGTTGGGGATGAATCGAATCATCCGGAACACTGGATTTTATTTACTTATTTTTTTGGTGACCGTGGGGATTGTCCATTTTATCAGCAACCAAAACGACTCATCAGCCGAAATCCGCTACGATGAGTTCCGGCAAGCACTTAGCTCGGACAACATTAAAAGCTTGGATCTTCAATTTGATGGCTATTCCTATTTGGTCACTGGTGAATATAGAAACCCGCCGGAAGCCAACACGAAGAAATTTTATACCCGAACCAGCGTCGACGAGTTTGTTACACAAGAAATTGCCGATGCTTCGGAGCGTAATCACTTTGAAATCAAGTATAAGAAGATGAAGGGCGAGAGCATGTGGCTCACGCTGCTGACATCTATCATTCCTTTCGTGATTATCTTTATCCTGTTCTTCTTCTTGATGAATCAGGCGCAGGGCGGCGGCGGCAAAGTGATGAACTTTGGCAAAAGCCGTGCTCGTCTATACAATGAAGAGAAGAAGCGCGTTACGTTCGAGGACGTGGCTGGTGCGGACGAGGAGAAGCAGGAGCTTGTTGAGGTCGTCGAGTTCTTGAAAGACCCTCGCAAGTTCACAGCGGTCGGTGCGCGTATTCCGAAGGGCGTCCTGCTCGTAGGTCCTCCGGGTACCGGTAAAACGCTGCTTGCTCGTGCTGTCGCAGGCGAGGCTGGCGTACCGTTCTTCAGCATCTCTGGCTCTGACTTTGTTGAAATGTTCGTCGGCGTAGGTGCATCCCGCGTTCGCGATTTGTTCGAGAATGCGAAGAAGAATTCTCCTTGTATTATCTTTATCGACGAGATCGACGCTGTCGGTCGCCAGCGGGGCGCAGGTCTTGGCGGCGGTCACGACGAGCGCGAGCAGACACTCAACCAATTGCTCGTCGAGATGGATGGTTTCGGTGCGAACGAAGGTATTATTATCGTCGCGGCGACGAACCGTCCGGACATTCTAGACCCGGCTTTGCTCCGTCCAGGCCGTTTCGACCGTCAGATTACGGTAGACCGCCCGGATGTGAAAGGCCGCGAAGCGGTATTGAAGGTGCATGCGCGCAACAAGCCGCTCTCCAAGGACGTCAAGCTCGACATTATTGCGAAGCGGACGACGGGCTTTACCGGCGCCGATCTGGAGAACCTGCTGAACGAAGCAGCGCTTCTGGCAGCTCGCCGCAACAAGAAGGATATTGCAATGGTCGAGGTCGACGAAGCGATCGACCGTGTAATCGTCGGTACGGAGAAGCGCAGCCGCGTCATCAGCGACCGCGAGAAGCGCATCGTCGCTTACCACGAAGCGGGTCACACGATCGTCGGTTACTTCCTCGAGCATGCCGATATGGTTCATAAGGTTACGATTATTCCGCGCGGTAAGGCTGGCGGTTACGTCATTATGATGCCGAAGGAAGACCGCATGCTCGTAACGAAGCAGGAGCTGCTGGATAAAGTAACAGGGCTGCTGGGCGGCCGCGTAGCCGAAGAGCTGTTTATCGGCGAAGTCGGAACGGGCGCTTACAGCGATTTCAAGCAAGCGACTGGCATCGTACGCAGCATGATTATGGAATACGGGATGAGCGAGAAGCTCGGCCCGATGCAGTTCGGCAATTCGCAAGGCCAAGTGTTCCTTGGACGCGATATTGGACACGAGCAGAACTATTCCGATACTATCGCGTATGAGATCGATCAGGAGATGCAGCGTTTGATTAACGAGTGCTATACGCGCGCGAAGAACCTGCTCACTGAGAAATCGAAAGAAGTGCATTTGATTGCACAGACGCTCCTCAGCGAAGAGACGCTGGAGCTCGATCAGATCAAGCGTTTGATCGAGACCGGCACGATCGACGGCGAACTGCCGCCAGCTCTCGAGAACTCCTCGTCATCTGAAGAGTCCCGCAACGACGTAAAGATCGATCCGATCGGCGGCGTGAAGGTACGCATTCAGACCAAAGAGGACGAAGCTGCAGGACCGGTAAGCGATACAACGAATAACGGCGAAGACGAGGGCGGCTCCGGCTCTGACAAGGTATAGAGAGCAAGCTTGCCTAAGTTGAATTGAAGAAGGCTTAGATCCTTTAGCAGCGGCTAGAGGGGCTGAGCCTTCATTTTTATATGTGTAATCCCTTTAAGTCCACTAAAGCGTATGGTAAACTTATCCCGTTGTTCACAGCATAGCTAAGACCTATCAGATGGGGGATCGATACAGTGGGAGAGGGAAGACAGTGGAGAAAATTTGCGCTGGCAGCAGTCGCGGCATTGCTGATTATTGCAGTGTGGCCAGCGGGCAGCGCATATGCGCTCAATGTGTGGGCCGTTTACAAAGAGGCCCAGCAGCTTGACGCAAAAGGGAAATATGCGGAAGCGATAGCGAAGTATAAGATCATTGCCGAAGAGTTCGTTAAGAATAAGGAGTACGGCAATGCGACGAATATGTATCGTAATATCGGAAATGACTATGCGAAGCTGAAGAAGTATGATGAGGCGGTAGCGAGCTGGGACAAGGAGGCATTGTATGCCGACAAGGCCGGACAGCTGCAGGTGAGTCTGGCGGCTAAGCGCAAGGCGAACATGCTGCGCAGCAGCGTTCAATTGTACGTGCAGATCGACGCAGCGGCTGCAGGCAAAACAAATTATCATGGTGAGATCTTTGAGCCGAAGAATGGTGCGTACATCGGCGCATATGCGGAGCTTGATTCGGCTGTTCATAACGCCAAGACGGGCAAGCCGTTTTATACGGAGGCCTTTCCCGCAATGACAGGCAAGAAGCATGCGGCGTATTTGCTCTATTTTACATATGGAAAGCCGTTGTCGACGCTGAAGAGCCATCTAGAGCATGCGCGTGCGAACGGAACAGCGCTCCAGCTCGGTATTCAGCCGATGCAAGGACTGGATCAGGTGCAGGATAATGAGTATCTGCATCAGTTCGCCCGAGATATTGCCGAATCCGGTGTCAATGTGTTTCTCCGCTTTGCGAATGAGATGAATGGTAATTGGGTGCCGTGGCACGGCGACCCGGACAAGTATATCGAGAAATTCCGTCTTGTCGCGAATGTGATGCACAAGGAAGCGCCGAACAATGTGGCGATGGTATGGGCGCCTGGGGCGTCCCCAGAGTATAATATCGAGGAATATTATCCGGGCGATGCCTATGTAGACTGGGTGGGCGTAAGCGTCTACTCGATCTTTAATCCGACGCTTGATCCTCTCAAGGCAGGGGAGGACCGCGCCAGCCATCTGGACAAGTTCGATTATATTTATAAGCACTATGCCCAGAGGAAACCGGTGTTTATCTCGGAAGGCGGCGTAGCTTACATGTACCCAGAGAAGCTGCAGGATAAGACGGGATGGGCAAGCTACCAGCTGAAGCAGTTCTACCTTACGCTGCCGATGGTGTATCCGAAGGTGAAAGGGGTATTCTACTTCGATAGCAACCATGACTCTTCTAATAGAGTCAAGTATTATATGCTGTCCGCGAATGCAAAGCTTCTGGATGCGTACAAAACGTCGATTGCCAGCCCGTTCTATCTCAGTTCGATTGGTGAGGAATCGACGATCGCTTACCGGAAAGTGAGCGGCTCGACAATTTCGGCAGATGTACAGACCATTTCGGCTTATATGAAGACGTGGACACCAGTGCTGAGCAAAGTAACGTACGAAATTGGCGGCAAGACAGTCGCATCCTCGACACAGCTGCCTTGGAGCGTGAAAATCAACTTCAAACCGTATCATGGCAAGAAGATTGATGTTGTGGTTAAAGCGTATGATACGGCCGGCAAGCTGGTTACGACACAGAAGACGGCCGTTACGGTCAAATAGTGGTTGGGTGAAGAAGGGGCGAACCGGAAAGTCAGTGAAACAGACTGATTTTCTGGTTTGCCCCTTTTCTCAACCCATTCTTCAAACATAACGAATGGGGTTGCTTGCGCGATGGATTATCAAGGTGACAAATGCAATCCAGCATCTCTCTTGCAGAAAATGACCGTTGATTTGGTCATGCTGTTGAGTAAGCAGCATATACTTTTTTTGTGCAAGCAGTTTAATATTTTGTGTAGCGGCACAATATGTAAGGTTATCTCACTTCGTAATATTGACGGCACCTTCTGTCTCCCTATAATAGGGAGGTAAAAAGAGCAGCCTGATATGAGACTCGCATGTAAGTAACGCACCATGGGAAGGCTGCTGATCATTCCCATACTCAGTAGCAGGGGAGAGAGCGGTATGAACAAGAAGCTGGTTCTTATGATCGTGGCGGTTATGCTGGTCGTAATTGCATTAGCGGGCTGTGGAAGCGAGAAGAAGGAGCCGGACAAGGCGGCAGCTCCCGAGTCTTCGAACACGGCGGCGGGGACTGCAGCAGGCTCGAACCCGGCTGGGAGTAAGGGGACAGAGCTTAAGATCGGCATGGCGACTGACGGAGGCGGTGTGAACGATAAGTCGTTCAATCAGAGTGCGTGGGAAGGGCTGCAAAGGCTGGCGGAGGAGACGGGCGTCTCTGTTAAGTATTTGGAGAGCAAGACAGATTCGGACTATATTCCAAACTTGAACACCTTCGTGAAGAACGGCTACACCTTGACGTGGGGGATCGGCTTTCTGTTCGTTGATGCGATGAAGACGATTGCGGAGCAAAATCCTGATGCGAAGCTTGCAATTATCGATAACGTGGTGGAGGCGCCGAACGTGGAGTCGGTTACTTTTGCAGAAAATGAAGGCTCGTTCCTCGTTGGTGTCGTAGCGGGACTCATGACGAAATCTAATAAAATCGGCTTTGTAGGCGGAATGGAAATTCCGGTTATTAAGAAGTTCGAGGCGGGCTTCTCTGCTGGTGTCGCAGCGGTTAATCCGGATGCTAAGGTGCTCATTAACTATGTAGGGGATTTCAATAAGCCGGATATTGGCAAGCAGCAAGCGGCGACCATGTATAACGATGGTGCGGATATTATTTTTCAGGCGGCAGGTGCATCAGGTAATGGCGTCTTCACGGAAGCGCTTGACCGGTTTCAATCGGGCAATCAAGTGTGGGTTATCGGCGTAGATAAGGATCAGTCGCTAGAGTTCGGTGATGATGTAACGTTGACATCCATGATGAAAGGCGTTGAGGCGGCGGTTCTAAAAGTGTCCAAGGACGTTCTCGACGGCAAGTTTGAAGGCGGCACAACGGTAGAGCTCGGTCTGAAGGATAACGGCGTCGGACTGCCTGCTAAGAACAAGAACGTACCGGACGTCGTGCTGGCTAAGGTAGAGGAATTCAAGGGCAAGATCATTAGCGGTGAGATCGTTGTGCCGAAGGAGCCGGCGGCGAAATAATGCTAAGGCTGAAGTCAGCGATGCTGTGACGAAATGCTGTCCATCCAGGTGAGGGGGCCGGCCATCGGCCGGTCCTTTCGCCTATGGCGGGAGGATTCGAAATGAAGAATACGAACGTATCGGCGGCAGTAGAGTTGATTGGCATTACGAAGCGATTTCCCGGATTGACGGCGAACGATCGTATCGATTTGCGGTTGAATCGGGGCGAAATTCATGCCCTGCTCGGTGAGAACGGGGCGGGCAAATCGACGCTGATGAACATTTTATTTGGACTGTATCAGCCTGATGAAGGTGAGATACGCATTAATGGACGGACCATGAACATTGACGGGCCGTCACGGGCAATCGCGCTTGGCATTGGTATGGTACATCAGCACTTCAAGCTGGTGCAGACATTTACGGTAGCGGATAATATCATCCTTGGCAGCGAACCCGCAGTTGCAGGAGGGCTGCGTCTGAAGAAGCGAGCTGCAGAGAAACGGGTACGTGAGCTGTCGAACAAGTATGGCTTGGAGGTCGATCCACGGCTTCGGGTAGAGCAAATTTCGGTCGGAATGCAGCAGCGGGTTGAAATATTGAAGGCGCTGTACCGGGGGGCAGATATTCTAATTCTTGATGAGCCGACAGCGGTGCTTACAACTAGCGAGATCGAGGAACTGATGGCGATTCTGAAGGGGCTGGCAGCCGAAGGAAAAGCGATCATTCTCATTACACACAAGCTGAAGGAGATTATGCAGGCTGCCGACCGAGTGACCGTAATTCGGCGCGGTAAGGTGGTTGGGACGGTTGAGACGCGTCAGACGAACGAGAATGAGCTGGCTGCTATGATGGTTGGTCGGCCGGTCACGCTTCATACGCGTGCCAGGCGGCAGCCCCTGGGCAAAGTCGTGCTGCAGGTGGACGGCTTGCATAGGCAGGGCGGACGCGGCCGTTCGGGACTGCGAGGTGTTTCCTTTAAGGTGCGCGAAGGTGAGATTATCGGAATTGCCGGTGTAGACGGAAATGGGCAGCATGAGCTGGTCGAGGTGATTACAGGGCTTGCCCCCGCAGCGGCGGGGTCCGTGAGGATAAGCGGACGCGATCTGACGAATCGGACGCCAGGTGAGCTGCGAGACGCTGGCGTCGCCCACATTCCGGAGGATCGGCATAAGCACGGTCTCGTTCTTGAGTTCTCGCTGGGCGAGAATATGGTGCTCGGCAGCCAATCGTCTCCTGCTTATGTCAGGCGCGGCTTCCTGCGCCGTCAATCGATTGAGCGTAAGGCACAAGCGCTTGCGGAGCGGTTCGATGTTCGGACGCCAGGTATCGGGCATAAGGTGCGGGCATTATCGGGGGGGAACCAGCAGAAAGCCATTATTGCCCGGGAATTAAGCCGTGATCCACGGCTGATTGTAGCTGTTCAGCCAACGCGCGGTCTGGATATTGGGGCAATCGCCTTCGTCCATGAGAGGCTGCTTGCTGCCAAAGAGGAAGGACGGGCAATTGTACTCGTCTCCTACGAGCTAGATGAGCTGTTTAGCTTGTCCGATCGAGTGCTTGTGATGTGCG
This sequence comes from Paenibacillus xylaniclasticus, assembly GCF_004001065.1. Classification (GTDB taxonomy): domain Bacteria; phylum Bacillota; class Bacilli; order Paenibacillales; family Paenibacillaceae; genus Paenibacillus_T; species Paenibacillus_T xylaniclasticus. Next base: position 19,806 of record NZ_BIML01000019.1, on the reverse strand, counting down.
GCGGTGCTATCATGGGCGAAATGGACGCCGAGCAGCGAGATGATGAGGTGCTCGGTCTCATGATGGGCGGCAGAATGGCTGAGAGCGGCGGGAGACATAAGCCATGATGAATATAACCCGTAAGCTGTTCGATAAAACGTCGGTGCTTGTACCGCTGGTCAGTATTGTGCTTGGTTTGCTATTTGGCGCTGCCGTTATGACAGCTGGAGGTTATGACGCGGCCGCAGCCTATCGCGCCTTGCTGGATAAAGTGTTGGGCAGTAAATTCGATATTGGCGAGACGATTCGGCAGATAACACCTCTCTTGTTTACCGGCCTGTCAGTGGCGCTCGCTTTCCGCACAGGCTTGTTCAACATTGGGGCGGAAGGCCAGTTTATTATGGGCATGACAGGCGCGACAGTCGTCGGCGTCATGGTCAAGCTTCCTGCCCTCATTCACGTGCCGCTCGCGATTGCCGCTGGTGCAATTGCGGGAGGATTGTGGGGAGCACTCGTTGGTTATCTGAAGGCGAGGCGTGGTGTTAATGAGGTCATCTCATCGATTATGCTGAACTGGATCGCATTGTATGCTTCTAACTTCGTGATCAGGCGGTTTCTGCTGGAGCCGGGACAACAGCGCTCACGGCTGATTCATGAATCGGCCTCGGCGTCACTCGTCGGGCTTTCTGAGGCGATGGATTATGCTCGGATGCACATCGGCACGCTGTTCGCGCTCGCTGGAGTGCTGCTGTTCTATATCCTTCTATGGCGGACCAAGCAAGGGTACGAGCTTCGCGCCGTAGGCCATAATCCGGATGCGGCCCGTTATGCGGGCATAAGGGTAAGCCGAACGATCGTGAAGGCGATGTTCATCTCTGGTCTATTCGCCGGTCTTGCAGGCACATTCGAATCGCTCGGCGTCTTTCACTATGAGGTAATGGCAGCCTCGTCCCCCGGTTACGGCTTCGACGGCATTGCTGTATCGCTGCTCGGCGGCAATACGCCGCTTGGGGTATTGCTGGCTGCCATTCTGTTCGGCGCGCTAACTTACGGCTCGGCCGGAATGAGCTTCGGGGCTGACGTTCCGACGGAGATCGCCCGTATCGTTATCGGCGCGGTCATCTTCTTCGTTGCCTCGCATGGCATCGTCCGCTGGCTGTTGAAGCCTAGCTGGCTGTGGAAGGGTCAACGCTCAAGGCAGGGGCAGGAGAAGGGAGCGTCGGTACATGAACATCCTTGAGGTAATCGGACAACTGATGAATTCGACGACGGCCTTCTCGGCGGCGCTCATATTAGCTGCACTTGGCGGTATCTGTTCAGAGAGGGCCGGCGTCATTAACATCGGCTTAGAGGGATTGATGACGGCGGGAGCTTTCGCGGCGGCGGTGACGGCCGATTATGCAGCAAGGGGAGGGGCGGTCGGATGGTCACCTTGGCTCGGATTGCTTGGCGCAGTGGGGTGTGCCTCTCTGTTCGCGCTTTTGCATGCCGTCGCTACGGTAACCTTTAAGTCTAATCAAGTGGTGACCGGTGTTGTGATCAACTTTCTCGCACTCGGTATTGGCGTCTATTTGGTCAAAAGTATTTATCACGGCTCCGGCCAATCGGATACGCTGAAGGAAGTATTTCATCCGTTCTTCGTTCCATATGCCGCTGATATCCCGCTGATTGGTGAAGCGTTGTTTCATGCTTATCCGACCACCTATATCGCATTCGGACTGACCGCCGTCGTCTGGTATGCGCTGTTCCATACGAAGCACGGCTTGCGGCTGAGGGCTGTAGGTGAGCATCCGGGTGCAGCTGATACAGCAGGAATTCGGGTAAATCAGTACCGTTACGCAGGTGTGCTGCTTAGCGGCGTACTGGCAGGTCTCGGCGGAGCGGTCGTGACGCTGACAACGACGAGCAGCTTCGCGCATAATACGATATCGGGTCAAGGGTTCATCGCACTGGCGGCGATGATATTCGGGCGGTATCATCCGGTTTGGGCTGCCGCCGCTGCATTGTTCTTCGGATTCGCACAGGCGCTTCGCAGCTTTGTACAGCTGTTCGATTGGTCGGAGTACATTCCGATGGAGCTTCTATATATGCTGCCTTACGTGCTAACGTTGTTCGTTCTTGCGAGCGCAGTCGGTAAATCAAGACCGCCTGCGGCGCTAGGCGAGCCTTATGAGCCGGCCCAGCGGTGACCGTATTGTCGATCTTAGTACGCATACTGTAGTTGCTTCGATCGGTGCGATCGAGTATTCTTGGCTTGACGACACCGGCTGCACGGATGATCGTTAGGCTATCGTTTGCGTGTTGAACGGTTGGAAAGGAACGACCTACTGCTCATGAGACCTGTACTATTAGATTGCGATACCGGCATCGATGACGCGCTGGCGATTATGCTCGCCGTATTGTCGAAGGAGCTTCGCCTGCTCGGCGTGACGACAACATCGGGCAACGTCTCTCTCGACCTCGTATGTCGCAATACCGCCTACGTGCTGAAGCTTGTTGGCGCTTATGATCAAGTGCCGGTCATACCCGGCGCGTCGAAGCCGCTGATGCGCCCGGCGCATCACGAGACGCATGTGCATGGCGACGACGGACTTGGTGGAGCTTATGACGGCGATGGCTCAGAGGCGTCGGGAATCGATGTTAGCGTTGCCCGGGCAGCGGACTTCATCATCGAGCAAGTTCTCGCTTTACCAGAGGAAATAACGCTTATCTTCACGGGCCCTCTTACGAATCTAGCGCATGCATTAATGAAATATCCTGATCTGCCACGTCATGTGCGTGAGCTCATCTTTATGGGAGGCGCTGTTAAGACGGGCGGCAATGTGACCCCATCGGCAGAATATAATATGTACGCCGATCCAGAGGCGGCCAAGCTAGTCTTTCATTCCGGTATGCGGATGACGATGGTTGGACTTGATGTGACCAACCCGACGCTGCTTACGCCGAAGCATATTGAGCGGCTTCGCGGAAATCCAGCAGGTGAGTTCGTCTATCAGTGCACGAAGCAATATTTGGATAAGGCGGAGGAGCTGAACAGCGGCTATGGCAGTGGCTTCTCCATGCATGATCCGCTTACGGTAGGCATTGCCATCGACCGGACGCTGGCGCGTACAGGCAGCTTCTATGTCGATATTGAGACGCGAAGCGAGCTTAACGATGGGCGTACAGTGTGCGATTTTTTCGGCAAGTGGGGTAAGGAACCGAATATGGACGTCTGCTTGGAAGTGGAGTCGGAACGGTTCTTGGACCATTTTGTCCAGATCATTCGGCAATTTCCTAATTGATCATTTCGCTTGCTGGCTATGTGAGCCGTCTCCAGTGGCCCGTTATGAACCGGTGCTCTGCAAGAGACGGTTTTCTCTTAGCAATAACAAGCTTAAGATTCTATTGTGTTCCGGCATATAAGCGGCTTCATCGAAATAATACGAAAAGTTGGCCAATAGACTATGGTCTAGCAATTGACAGCTTACGCCTGCTTGTGTACATTTAATCTTAATCAAAAGAAATAGACATCATTTGTTCACACATTAAATAAGCGGCGGCAAAGTATGTGCACGAATTCACATAGTACATCATATCATGGATAAACAAGACCGCGCGAAGAGGAGAGACCTATAGTGGAAGCATTGGCAATGGAACGTAAGGCGGAGCAGAACCGTGAGCTGCGCGAACGTCTCATGCAATTGAAGAAGGAGCGCAACGCGATCATTCTGGCTCACTACTACCAACGGGACGAAATTCAAGAGGTAGCTGACTTCCGGGGAGACTCGTTCTTGCTCGCTCAGAAGGCGGCAGCGACGGATGCTGACGTTATCGTATTCTGTGGCGTTCATTTTATGGGCGAGAGTGCGAAAATTTTGGCTCCGAACAAAACGGTGCTTATCCCGGATGAGCGCGCAGGATGCCCGATGGCGGACATGGTCAATGTCGACGGCTTGCGGAAGCTGAAAGCGCAGCATCCGAACGCGACGGTCGTAACGTATATTAACTCTTCTGCTGAGATTAAAGCGGAGACGGACATTTGCTGTACATCGTCCAACGCATTGAAGGTTGTTAACTCTGTCGAATCGGACGAAGTCATTTGGGTGCCGGATAAGAATCTTGGTCATTATGTACAGCAGCATACGGACAAGAAAATGATTATTTGGGAAGGCTATTGCAACACGCATGACATGCTGACGGTGAAGGACGTTGAAGAGATGCGAGCGGCTCATCCGAACGCGCAGTTCGTCGTACACCCGGAATGCCGTCCTGAAGTCGTCGCGCTTGGTGATTACGTTGGCAGCACTACGGGTATTCTCGAATATTGTAAGAAGTCAGACTGCCAGGAGTTTATCGTTGGTACGGAGGACGGAACAGGGTATCAGCTGCGGGTAGATAGCCCGAACAAGAAGTTCCACTTTGCGACCAAATATTTGGTATGCCCGAATATGAAAGTAAACAATTTGAAGAAGCTGGTCAAATGCTTGGAGACAATGCAGCCGCAGATCTATGTACCGCCGGCAATTGCTGACAAAGCTCGGCTGTCGCTCGAACGTATGCTGCAGGTGAAATAGGCATCGTATCTCTAACGCTTGGAGGCATTGGCCATGATGATTCCTCATTATTTGATTGACTTCCGGCTGGACGAGCTGCCAGTCGTTGAGAAGGACGTTATTGTAATCGGGGCCGGCATTGCCGGTCTTTTTACCGCTATTAAGGCTAGTGAGCATGGCTCTGTACTGATGATTACCAAAAAATCGCTGATGGACAGCAACACCCGTTATGCGCAGGGCGGTATCGCTGCCGTTATATCTGAAGATGATTCGCCTGCGTATCACCGACAAGATACTCTTATTGCTGGAGCGGGGCTGTGTGATGACGATGCGGTTGATGTGCTTGTGCACGAAGGGCCGCAGGGCGTCGAGGATTTGATTCGGATGGGCACTCAGTTCGATTTGGAAGATGGTGAGTTTGCGCTGACGAAGGAAGGCGCGCACAGCCAGCGGCGCATTCTGCATGCGAATGGTGATGCGACGGGCTTTGAGATTGTACGTGCATTATCAGAGAAGGCGGTCGCCAAGGACTGCATTGAGGTATGGGACGATCATTTCGTCATTGACCTTGTGACGCAGAATGGTGAATGCTGCGGAGCGATCGTGCAGAAGCCTGACGGGGGGCGTCTATTCGTGCGCGGTAAGGCGACGGTATTGTGCTCCGGTGGCACTGGTCAGCTGTATCGCTATACGACCAATCCGGATGTTGCGACAGGCGACGGTGTTGCGATGGCATACCGCGCAGGGGCTTATATCCGCGACATGGAGTTTCTACAGTTCCACCCAACGTCTCTCTGCTATCCGGGCGCCCCACGCTTCTTGATCTCCGAGGCGGTTCGCGGGGAAGGCGCTTACCTGCGTAATATTAAAGGCGAGCGGTTTATGCATCGTTACCATGAGCAGCTGGAGCTGGCACCGCGGGATGTTGTTGCACGGGCAATCGTCAGCGAGATGGAGGAGACGAAATCGACATTTGTCTATCTCGACATTACGCATGAACCAGAGGAAATGGTTAAGCATCGTTTTCCTACAATATACGAATACTGCTTACAATATGGTCTTGATCTGACGACAGATTGGATTCCGGTTGCGCCGGCGATGCACTACACGATGGGCGGCGTGAAGACGGACCTGAACGGAGAGACGAATATTAAACGTCTGTTCGCTTGTGGCGAAGTGTCCTCTACCGGCGTTCATGGCGCGAACCGTCTAGCAAGTAACTCGCTGTCTGAGGCAATCGTATTCGGCCGCCGTATCGTGGAGCGGATCAAAGGGCTAGGTCCGCTGACATTCGTACCATCGGTCCAGCATGAAGTGGAGCGCAGCGGTGTGCCGATGCAGGCTGTCGTCGAGCGCAGGTTAAAGCTCCAGAAGGTGATGGTTCGTTACGTCGGGCTCCGGCGCAACGGCCAAGGGCTTGTGAAGGGGCTGGAGGAGCTGAAGCGCCAGCTGCCAATATTCCAAAGTGTGCTCACGAAACGGGAAGAGTACGAATTCGCGAATCTTCTGACGTGCGCACTGCTTACGGCGGAATCTGCCTTATCTCGCGAGGAAAGCCGCGGAGCTCATGCGCGAGAGGATTTTCCGCAGCGAGATGATATTCGATACTTGAAGCATACGCTGCTTCACCGAGAGTACGGAATGACAGAGGAGAGGGTTCACCAACATGTATGATTACGCGCTGCGAGAGCAGATCCGCGCCTGGCTGGCAGAAGATATAGGTATGGGCGATATTACGACGGAGACGACGATTCCGGTGGACAGCCGGTCGAAGGCCGTCATTCATATGAAGCAGGACGGCATTATCGCTGGACTGGATGTAGCAAGGCTTGTATTCGAGATCGTCGATCCGTCGATCGCATTCGAAGCTCTTGTTCGCGATGGGGCTGCGGTGACGAAAGGGACGGTGATCGCCGAGGCAGAAGGCAGCACGCATAGTCTTCTGACAGGTGAGCGGCTTGCGCTCAATCTGATGCAGCGGATGTCGGGTATCGCCACGAAGACGCGCTCGTTCGTCGATGCGCTCGAAGGCTTGCCGACTCGGCTGGTCGACACCCGCAAGACGACGCCGGGTCATCGGATGCTGGAGAAGTATGCGGTTCGGGTCGGGGGCGGCGCGAATCATCGGTTCGGTCTGTATGACGCGGTCATGATTAAAGACAATCATATTAAAGGGGCAGGCGGCATAACAGCAGCGGTCGAACGGGCACGCCAGCGCATTCCGCATACAATGAAAATTGAAGTCGAGACGGAGTCGATGGATCAGATCGAGGAAGCGGTAGCGTGTGGCGCGGACATTATCATGTTCGACAATATGGGGCTCGAAGCGATGACGGAAGCGGTGCGGTACGTAAAGTCGCGCGCGCCGCATGTTATAACGGAAGCGTCGGGGAACGTTCGGTTGGATACGGTACGGGGCATCGCTTTGACGGGAGTCGACGTAATTAGCGTCGGTGGTTTGACATACTCGTTCCAGGCGCTCGATATCAGTCTCGATCTGAACGAGAAGAAGGGCGGGGCGACAGCGTGATTCTAGTGATCGATGTTGGCAATACGAACATTGTACTCGGCGTTTATCACGGCAAAGAGCTGCTTCACCATTGGCGGATCAGTACGAACCGGTCTGCTACGGTCGATGAGTACGGCATTTCGATCTACAACCTGTTCCAGTTCAGCGGCCTGTCGCTCGACCGTATTAGTGGCGTTATTATCTCATGCGTGGTACCGCCGCTTATGCGTGCGCTTGAGCAGCTTTGCTTGAAATATATGCGCAAGACACCGCTTGTTGTCGGTCCGGGCGTGAAGACAGGATTAAACATACGCTACGAGAACCCGCGTGAGGTCGGCGCAGATCGGATCGTCAATTCGGTAGCCGGCATAGAGAAGTACGGCAAGCCGCTTATCGTTGTCGATTTCGGAACAGCGACAACGTTCGATTATATCGACGCCAGCGGCAGCTATCTCGGCGGTGCAATTGTGCCGGGCATCGGTATCTCGACCGAGGCGCTGTATCAGCGTGCGGCGAAGCTGCCACGCATCGAGCTTGTGCGTCCCAAAAGCGTTATTGGCCGTAACCCTGTGACGTCGATGCAGGCGGGGATTATTTTCGGCTATGCCGGCCAGGTAGATGGCATTGTCCGCCGTATCAAGGCAGAGTTCGGCGTAACGCCGCGTGTTATCGCGACAGGCGGGTTAGCAGAGCTTATTGCAGCGGAGTCGGAGACGATTGAGGAGGTCGATCCTCTGTTGACGCTGGATGGGTTGCGTATTATTTATGAGCGGAATCAAGAGTAGCTATTGAATGATATATGAAGTAAGGAGGCATCCGATGATGGAAGCGCAGAAAGATATATTAATACGAGGAACGGCATGGGGCGGCCGCATTCGGGTGTTTGCCGTACGCGCAACGAATCTTGTCAGTGAGCTTCAGCGCAGACACGGTACTTATCCGACGGCAACGGCGGCATTCGGCCGTACGCTGGCTCAGGGTGCAATGATGGGCGCTATGCTGAAGGGTGAAGAGAAGCTGACGATTCAAGTCAAAGGCGACGGACCGCTCGGTCAGATCGTCGTCGATGCTGACGCCAAGGGCCATGTCCGGGGTTATGTTGATCATCCGCAGGTACATATGGCCAGCAATTCGCAAGGTAAGCTGGACGTTGCCGGTGCTGTAGGACGCAACGGATTTATCCATATTATTAAAGACCTTGGCATGAAGGAGCCTTACCGGGGAAGCTCCCCGATTGTCTCCGGCGAGCTTGCGGAGGACTTTACTTATTATTTTGCCGTGTCGGAACAGACGCCTTCTGTCGTTGGACTTGGTGTACTCGTCGACACAGACGGCTCTGTCCTACATGCGGGAGGCTATATCGTACAGGTACTGCCGGGGCTGACGGATGAGGAGATTACACGGCTTGAGCAAGCGGTTAGCGTGATGCCGCCGGTAACGGCGCTGCTCGACCAAGGCGAGAGTCTAGAAGAGATTTTGAAGTTTCTTGTTGGTGATGAACTGACGATTCATGATTCAATGGACATTGTGTTCCAATGCCGATGCTCGCGCGAACGGACGGAACGAACGCTAATTAGTATGGGCCAGCATGAGCTGGAGCAAATCATAGAGGAAGACGGAAAAGCCGAAGTCGTATGCCATTTCTGCAACGAGACCTACTCATTCGACCGTGAGCAGCTGAAACAGCTGCTTCAACAAGCGAAGCCGAAGCCCCTCCAATAACTGAAAGGGCTTGAACGGAAATGAAGAAAGACCGGATGCTGCGAGCGCTTGTAGCTCTGCAAGCAGTGTGTATGATTGTGCTGTCCGTCGTAGTGACGAACCATTTCGCTCCGTTTCTTCGTACGAAGGGGCCAAATGGTGGCGGGCAAGCGGTTGTTGGCATTATTGGAGAGCATTCCATTACTGAGCGCGAGCTGCTCGCTGAGCTGCGCAGCAGGTATGGAGAAGCTATGCTGCGTACGATGATGCTGCATGAAGCGGCTAAGCTTGAAGCCGAGAAGTATGGAATTAAGGTAACGCCGGAGGAGCTTGCTGCAGAGCTGAACCGGATTATTGAGGGTTATTCGTCAGAAGACGAATATTATGAACAGATGAAGGAGCAGCTCGGGCTGTCCCGTGAGGACGTGCAGGAGGATGCGCATTACCGCCTGCTCCTTGAGCGGATTGCAACAAGAGAGATACAAGTATCGGAATCACAGATTGACGATTATATCGAAGAGCATGCGTCGGAATTCGAAGGCGAGACGGAGCTGAGGCTGCGTTGGATACTGACAAGCAGCTACGCACAAGCTGAAGAAATTCGCCGTAAGCTTGAAGATGGCGAGGATTTCGGCGATCTTGCGGCGATCTATTCGATCGATGCATTCACCTCCAGCAATGGCGGCGATCTGGGCATAATCGAAGAGGATGATCCGTTCGTTGAAGCTGCTTTGCTTGATGCTGCCCGCGGATTAGCAGTTGGTGAGACGACGGGGCCGGTGGAGACGGAGGGTGGTTATGCGCTTATTCGGCTTGATGAGCGGCGTGTGCATGATGGGCTGATCGGCGATGCGCTGCGCCAAGAGGTACGCCGGATGGTTGCGCTGGAGATGGCGCGTCCGCTGCAGGAAGTGGAGGATCAGTTGCTGAAGGAATACCATGCATGGCCAGAAATCCTGTCTACTCCGTAGGTAAACTATGTATTGACATTTACATATGTCATTGATAAGATGGTATCAGTAAAACCAACTGAACTAGTCGGAATAAGGAGGCAGTTTATCAATGGCTAAGATTGTACAAAGTGTTACGCAACTGATCGGGGACACACCGCTTGTTCGTCTGAATCGTCTCGTGCCAGAGGACAGCGCAGAAATTTATGTTAAGCTGGAGTACCAGAATCCAGGCGCAAGCGTTAAGGACCGGATCGCAATTAGCATGATCGAAGTAGCAGAGCAAGAGGGCATTCTGAAACCTGGCGATACGATCGTTGAGCCGACGAGCGGTAACACCGGTATCGGTCTGGCCATGGTAGCAGCTGCTAAAGGGTATAAAGCGATTCTTGTTATGCCAGAGACGATGAGCCTTGAGCGCCGCAACCTGCTTCGCGCATACGGCGCGGATCTCGTGCTGACGCCAGGATCGGAAGGCATGAACGGTGCTGTTAAGAAAGCGGAAGAGCTCGTACAAGAAAACCCTAGCTACTTCATGCCGCAGCAATTCAAGAACCAAGCGAACGTGAAGGTTCACCGCGAGACGACGGGTCCTGAGATTGTTGAAGCGATCAACTCGCTGGACGGCAAGCTGGACGCGTTCATCGCAGGTATCGGTACGGGCGGCACGATCACGGGTGCTGGTGAAGTACTGAAGAAGAATTTCGAGGGCATTAAAGTGTATGCGGTCGAACCAGCTGCATCGCCGCTTCTGTCCGGCGGTAAGCCAGGTCCGCATAAAATTCAAGGTATCGGCGCGAACTTCGTACCAGATATCCTGAATCGTGAAATTTATGACGGCGTTATTACTGTAGAGAACGACGATGCGTTCGAGACGGCGCGCCGCGCTGCTCGTGAGGAAGGCATCCTCTGCGGTATTTCGTCCGGCGCAGCGATTTTCGCAGCACTGAAAGTAGCGAAAGAGCTTGGTAAAGGTAAACGCGTGGTCGCAATCGTTCCATCGAACGGCGAACGTTACCTCAGCACACCGCTGTTCAACTTCGAGAACTAATCTTAATCGGTCAATCTATTAAGGGGCAGTCCAGCAGGTCAGTGAGAACTGACTGACGGACCGCCCCTTTCTTCAATTCGTCGTTCGCGTATGGATAATTTTATGCGGTGGATGTAGGAATTTCGCTTCGTTGGAGAACGAAACGGGCTTCATAAGTGAGGTGTCCCTTTTGCTATGCCGCTTGGTGAACGCAAACTACTTGTGGACTACTTTTCTTTTAGACCATGATTCTGTATACTAGGCGAAATAGACAGAAAGTAACGGATTGTGGTGGGGGTTGGTAGGATGTTGGTCACTGGATGGGAGCAATGGCGGCAATGGCATGTAGATGGCCGATTCACGACAATACCGCTGCTGCACAAGCAGTCACTTAAGGGGATGGAAGACTGTATCGTAGCCTCGTGGGAAGCGGGCTGGAAGGATGCGGGGCCATATTCCATCGTACTGGAGAGCGGCAAGGACGGACGTTATACCTACTTGGGCCTGCATCCGGTATCGGTTATCCGAGGGAAGGATGGAGCAGGTGAATCGTTCGATTGGTGCAGAAGTGGGAAGGTTGAGGGCTCTAAGAAGGAATGGCAGGGGACGCCGCTAGATGTTGTTCGTCGGTGGATGAGGCCATATACCGGCCCGTCGCTGCCTGAAGGTCCAAAGTGGATCGGCGGCTGCGCCGGGTTTTGGAGCTATGATGTGGCGCGCACCATTGAGCGACTGCCTGTGCTGGCGAGCGACGATCTCGGGACTCCTGATTATTTGTTCATGCGTCTGGATGAGCTCTGGATTGTTGATCGGGAGGAAGAGGCGCTCTATTGTGCTGTACATACAGGGATAAAGCCCGGCTGTGAGGAAACGGAATTGCGTCGGCTATTCGAGCGGGCCCAGGAGCGCGCAGGCCAGATGGTCCAGTTCTGGATAGATCGGTTCGGGAGTGGCTCTTCTGACCACCCGTCTCCAGAAGCACTGGCTGCCGCTGCGGTAAGGGACCGTCGGGAGCAGCTGCTGCGCGAGGATACGCTCGCGGTCGATGTTGAGGCACTAAATGCTACCTACTCTCCATTCGGTAAGCAAGCGTATGAACATGCCGTTCAGCGGATTCAACAGTATATTGGGGCAGGAGACGTGTTTCAGGTAAATCTGTCGCTTCGCCGCAGCAAGCAGGTTGCTCTAACAGCCGAGGAGCTGTACGAGTGGTTGAGGCTTGTGAATCCTTCGCCGTATATGGGATTTTTGCGTTGTCCGGATTTTCAACTCGTATCGGGTTCACCTGAGCTGCTCGTAGAGCTGCGGGACGGGAAGCTCGCAACTCGTCCGATTGCCGGCACGCGCCGTCGGGGCCGGAGCGATGAGGAGGATGCGGCGATGGAGCAGGAGCTGCGGACCTCCGAGAAGGAGCTGGCTGAGCATATAATGCTGGTCGATCTGGAGCGCAATGATCTGGGCCGCATTGCTCGATTTGGAACAGTGAAGGTTGAAGAGCTGATGGTCATTGAGCGTTATTCCCACGTTATGCATCTTGTTTCGCAAGTGGAGGGTGAGCTGGCGGAAGGCAAAGATGCGTTCGACGTCATTGCGGCTACGTTCCCGGGGGGCACGATTACTGGGGCACCGAAAATTCGCACGATGGAAATCATCGAGGAGCTGGAGCCTACGCGCCGAGGGCCATACACCGGATCACTTGGATGGATTGACTACAGCGGCAATATGGAATTTAATATACTTATTAGGACGATGACCGTACGTGATGGGGTCGTTCATATCCAGGCGGGAGCGGGTATCGTCATCGATTCGATCCCGGAGCGCGAATATTATGAGTCGCTTTCGAAATCGAAGGCGCTGTGGAAAGCGGTTCAGCTGGGCGAACGGTTCAATGCTGCCGACGCTTAAGAGCTGATTAGAAGGAGGGCATCGGAATGATTCTGGTTATCGATAATTATGATTCGTTTACGTACAATTTAGTGCAATATTTAGGTGAACTCGGCCAGGATATCGTCGTGAAGCGGAACGATGAGATTGGGCTGGACGATATTGCGGCTTTGAAGCCGGACCATATTCTGATCTCGCCGGGACCTTGCTCCCCGAACGAGGCGGGCATAAGCTTGGCTGTCATTGATCGTTTCAAAGGCGAAATTCCGATCTTTGGCGTCTGCCTTGGCCATCAATCGATTGGACAAGCATTTGGTGGAGACGTCGTTCGTGCGGAGAAGCTCATGCATGGTAAGACGTCCGAGATCTTTCATGATGGCAAGACGATATTCGAGGGGATTCCTTCGCCATTCACAGCGACCCGTTATCACTCTCTCATCGTGAAGCGCGAGACACTTCCGGATTGCCTTGAGATTACAGCGGAGACGACTGAAGGCGAAATTATGGGCTTACGCCATAAGGAGTACCCGATTGAAGGCGTGCAGTTCCATCCGGAATCGATTATTACCGAGAATGGCTTGACGATGCTCCGCAACTTCCTCTCTCAGCGGGTGGGCGCAGCGCAATGAAGGTCGGTTACAACGGTTCCGTCATAGAAGCGGAGAAAGCTGTGGTCAGCGTATTCGACCACGGCTTTTTGTACGGGATGGGTCTGTTCGAGACGTTTCGCACTTACGGAGGACAAGCGCACAAGCTGAATCGGCATTTGGCCCGGCTTACAGCAGGCTGCGAGGCGCTTCATATTCGTTACTTGCCGGATGAAGCGCATGTTCGGTCATGGCTGTCCGATGTAATGAAAGCCAATGGGCTGGAGGAGGCTTATGTCAGATTGACTGTGTCCGCGGGTGACGAGGGCCTGGGCCTTCCGCACGGCGATTATACGAATCCACAGTTATGGCTTACCGTGAAGCCGCTGCCGGAGATGCCGCCTTCCGTCTATGACCAAGGACGCGAGCTTAGGCTGCTGCGGACGGTGCGAAATTCGCCAGAGGGCGACACCCGACTAAAATCACTCCACTATATGAATAATATTATCGCTAAGAGAGAGCTGCAGCGGACAGGAGCTGCGCCTGGAGCGGAAGGACTGCTGCTTACGAAGGAAGGCTGGCTGTCTGAGGGGATCGTCAGTAATCTGTTCTTCGTACGGAATGGCAAGCTGTACACGCCTTCGCTGGCGACCGGCATTTTGCCTGGTATAACGCGTGAGCTTGTACTGGAATTGGCGGCTCAGTCCGGCATTGCAGCGGAAGAAGGCTTGTACAGCTGGGAGCAGCTCATTCAAGCTGATGAAGTATGGGTAACGAGCTCCATACAAGAGCTTGTGCCGGTGACGACGTTGACGGATATGGACGGGCAATCTGTAATTGTAGGCTCTGGCCGCGCTGGAAGGCTGCATCGTCTGCTTCTTGAACGGTATCGTGCGGATGCTGTATCGAGAAATGCATGATTGTTGAACGATATGGAGACGGGCTACAAGGGGAGACTTCGATTGAATATTATGAACGGCAACGTTGTACCTCAGGTAAGAGAGGTTCGGCTGCGAGGCGGCCTCAAGCTGGAGCTCGGACGCCGGACGCTTATTATGGGCATCTTGAATGTCACGCCGGATTCATTCTCTGATGGCGGAAGTTATGATTCAGTACCAGCTGCCGTGGAGCGGGCTCGGCAGCTAGTAGACGAGGGCGCAGACATCATCGACATCGGTGGTGAATCGACGCGTCCAGGCTTCGTGCCTGTGCCGGAGGAGGAGGAGCTCCGCCGCGTTATTCCGGTTATACGCGCGGTGCGGGAGGCGCTGCCTCACGTGCCAATATCGATCGATACTTATAAGGCGGAGACCGCTCGTCAAGCGGTGACCGCTGGAGCACATATTGTGAATGATATATGGGCACTTCGATACGATTCGGGTGACATGGCGCAGGTGGTGGCCGAATTTCAATGCCCGGTCATTCTGAATCATAATAGACCGGATCAGAATTATTCCGACCTTGTCTCGGATGTTATTGCAGATCTGCAGGACAGCATTCGAATTGCCCGCGCCGCTGGCGTAAGCGATGAGCAAATCTGGCTCGACCCGGGCATCGGCTTCGCGAAAAATTATGACAACAACCTAGAGATGATGGGACGGCTATCCGATTTGGTAGCTCTTGGCTATCCCGTTCTGCTTGGCACGTCGCGCAAAGGGTTTATAGGCCAGGCACTCGGCGGAGTATCGAAGAGCGAGCGGGTTGAGGGGACGGCCGCAACGGTCGTTCTTGGCATTGCGCAAGGATGCGGCATCGTGCGAGTGCATGATGTGCTTGCGATGAAGCGGGCCGCGGTTATGGCTGATGCGATCGTATATCGTAATCAGCGGCACGGATAAAGCGCGAACAGGAAGAGGGGCAGTTCAGAAGATGGATACGATGACGTTGAAAGGAATGCGGTTTTTCGGTTATCATGGCGTATACGCCGAAGAGAACAAGCTAGGACAAAAGTTTGAGGTTGAGCTTGAGCTGAAGCTTGACCTGTCCAAGGCTGCAGCTTTGGATGATCTGGAGGCGACGATCAACTACGCGGAGCTCCATGCAGTGACGAAGTCGATTGTAGAAGGAACTCCCTTTAAACTAATAGAAGCATTGGCGGGTGCCATTGCAACGCGGCTTCTACAGTCTTATACTAATCTCAATGAAGTGACGGTTCGTGTCACGAAGCCGAATCCGCCGTTTGACATTCATTTCGACGGCGTGACGGTGGAGCTGCGTAGAAAGCGGGATGAGCATGGTACAATCGTTCCCGCCTGAACAGACGGGACTTATAGAAGCTTACGTGGCGCTTGGCTCCAATCTTGGAGACCGAGAGCTGACTCTTCGTGCTGCCGTTGAACGGCTGGCAGCATGTCATGAAATTATCGTCGATCGGGTATCTGATGTGTATGAGACCGACCCGGTCGGTTATACGGACCAGCCGGCATTCCTGAATATGGCGGCGGCCATCCGCACGTCGCTTGGACCGGAGGAATTGCTCGGTACCCTTCTTCATATCGAGCAGCAATTAGGGCGTGTACGGGATATTCGATGGGGGCCGCGCACAATCGATCTTGATCTGCTCCTGTATAGCGGAGTGACGATGGATACGGATTCGTTGACGCTGCCGCATCCGCGTATGATGGAACGGGCATTCGTGCTGGTGCCGCTTCGCGACGTGCTGACGAAGACACATCCGCTTTATGCAGCGGTGAAGGAAAGTGCTGACACGGCTTGTCGGAACGGAAAGGAAGGCATCACGCGATGGAAAACGATCAACTAGCACAGCGCATCCGCGCATTTCGGAAGTTGAAAGGATATACCCAGCAGAAGCTGGCCGAACGTCTGGACGTATCGGTTGCTGTTCTCGGATCGCTTGAGCGCGGGACGCGCAAGCCGGATCCGAAGCTGTTGGCTAGCATTGCGGAGACACTGGGTGTCGATTATAACGAGTTGACTAAGATTACCAAATCTTAGAGCGCTGCGAGACATGTTCGAATAACGCGGCCGAGGAAATAGCGGAAGGAGTAAGGAGCAGCATGCTAAAAATCGGAGATATCGAAATGAAGAATAACGTGGTGCTTGCGCCGATGGCCGGCGTCTGCAACCCGGCCTTTCGTCTTATCGCCAAGGAGTTCGGAACAGGGCTCGTCTGCGCGGAGATGGTAAGCGACAAGGCTATCCTGCACGGAAACAAAAGAACGATGGAAATGCTCTACGTGGATGACCGGGAGAAGCCTCTCAGTCTGCAAATTTTCGGCGGCGACCGAGAATCGCTTGTCGAAGCGGCGAAGATCGTCGACAAGCAAACGAACGCTGATATTATCGATATCAATATGGGATGCCCGGTACCGAAGGTAACCAAGTGTGAAGCAGGCGCAAGATGGCTGCTTGATCCGAACAAAATTTATGAAATGGTGTCCGCTGTTACAGATGCGGTCGACAAGCCGGTAACGGTTAAGATGAGGATTGGCTGGGACGACGAGCATATCTATGCGGTCGAGAACGCCCGAGCTGTAGAACGTGCTGGCGGCAGCGCCGTCAGCGTGCATGGTCGGACACGTGAACAGCTGTATACGGGTAAGGCGAACTGGGATATTATAAAAGAAGTCAAGGAAGCCGTGTCCATTCCCGTCATTGGCAACGGAGATGTCTTTACGCCCGAGGATGCGAAGCGGATGCTGGAGCATACCGGCGTAGACGGCGTTATGATCGGACGCGGCGCGCTCGGCAATCCATGGATGCTGTATCGGACCGTGCATTACTTAACGCATGGCGAGCTGCTCCCGGATCCGACTCCGAGGGAGAAGATGGACATCGCCATTTTGCATATGGATCGTCTGGTGAAGCTGAAGGGTGAATCGACGGCTGTACGTGAGATGCGCAAGCATATGGCCTGGTATATGAAGGGGCTCCCAGGTTCGGCGCGTATTAAGGATACGATCATGGAAGAAACAAGCCGAGATGCGATGGTTGCGATTCTTAACCAATACATCGAGACGCTGCCGGAGGATGCTCATGTTCCGAAAGCGGCCAACTGGGCGGATGGGGAGGCAGCCGCGCAGTAAACGCACCGTGTGCTTGACAACGGCTGGCTCTGATTGACATTTGGTCCCCGACTGCAATATAATCAAGCAATATAAACACGAGCAAGCGCTTTACTGGCAAGCATTCGATTAGAGCATGTTAATGAGCTTGCTTAAATATATTTAGTAATAGTGAATTCATACAGTGGCTGTGCGTTGTATGAAAATTTGTCACGCGACAGGAGAATCACAAGATGAGCGATAAAGAGGTTATTCTGACTCAAGACGGATTGAAGAAGTTGGAAGAGGAACTTGAGAACCTCAAGTCGGTTAAACGCCGCGAAGTGGCAGAGCGGATTAAAGTCGCCATCGGGTACGGTGACATCAGTGAGAACTCGGAATACGAGGACGCGAAGAACGAGCAGGCATTTATCGAAGGGCGCATCATTACGCTGGAGAAGATGCTTCGCAACGCGCGAATTATTAACAACGACGAGATCGATACCGATATTGTAAGCATCGGATCGACGGTGGCGGTGGAGGATTTGGAATTCGGCGATATCGTAGAATATACGATCGTCGGTACAGCTGAATCCGATCCACTTAACAATAAGATTTCAAATGAAAGCCCTGTGGGTAAGACCATTTTGGGTAAGAAAGTCGGCACAATCGTTGAAGTGAGCGTTCCGGCCGGCATCATTCAGTATAAAATTCTTGAAATTAAAAAATAAGGTTTGCGTACGGCTCATTCGAAAAAGCTTCCCTTGGAAGCTTTTTCGTTCGTAAGCGAGGATGGAGCTTCGAGCCCGTTATTCGCTTTAGCTTTTGCGGCCTGTTAAGGAAAGCGGGTCTTGTGGCTTTGCGTCGTCGTCAACCGGTTTAGGAGTGTTAATAATGGAACAAGATCAACAGCAACTGCAAGAACAACAGGAATTAAGCGAGCTTCTGCGAATCCGCCGCGATAAGCTGGACGAGCTTCGCGAGCTCGGCGTCGATCCGTTCGGCAGCAAATTCGATCGGACGCATCATGCGCAAGATATTTTGAATGCGCACGAGAATACTTCTAAGGAAGAACTCGAAGCCCAGCAGAATGAAGTAACGGTTGCAGGGCGCATCATGCAGAAGCGCGGAATGGGCAAGGCGTCGTTCGCACACATTCAAGACCTGTCAGGCAAAATTCAAATCTACGCGCGCAAAGACACACTGTCTGAGACGCAGTATGCGGCATTTAATCTGCTTGATATTGGCGATATTATCGGCGTGCGCGGCGTAGTGTTCAAAACGAACACGGGCGAAACCTCGATTAAAGCCAAAGAAATCGTCGTCCTTACGAAATCACTGCTTCCGCTGCCGGACAAGCACCACGGCCTGAAGGATGTCGAGCTGCGCTACCGCCAGCGCTACGTCGATCTGATTACGAATCCGGACGTTCAACAGACATTTATTATGCGTTCCCGCATTATTCAATCGATGAGACGTTATTTGGACTCGCTCGGTTATCTTGAGGTAGAGACGCCGACGCTGCATGCCATTGCCGGTGGTGCTGCAGCGCGTCCATTCATTACACATCACAATGCGCTCGATATGCAGCTCTACATGCGGATTGCAATCGAGCTGCATTTGAAGCGCCTTATCGTGGGCGGGTTGGAGAAGGTATATGAGATTGGCCGCGTATATCGTAATGAGGGTATTTCGACTCGTCACAATCCAGAGTTTACGATGATTGAGCTGTATGAGGCTTATGCCGATTACAAAGACATCATGACATTGACGGAGAATGTGGTGAAGCACATTGCTCAGGAAGTGCTCGGAACGACGACGATTGAGTATCAAGGGCAGCAAGTAGACCTCGGCACGCCGTGGCGCCGTGTATCGATGGTCGATTTGGTTAAGGAAGCGACGGGCGTTGATTTCGCTTCTCAAATTACGGATGAAGAGGCGCATCAAGCTGCACGTGATCATAAAGTGCCGGTCGAGAAGCATTGGGCGGCAGGTCATATTCTGAATGCGTTCTTCGAGCATTTCTGTGAACATACACTTATTCAGCCGACCTTCGTAACGGGACATCCGGTCGAAATTTCGCCGCTTGCGAAGAAGAACGAACAGGACCCGCGCTTCACGGACCGCTTCGAGCTGTTTATTGTTGCGCGCGAGCACGCTAATGCGTTCACGGAGCTTAACGATCCAATCGATCAGCGCGAGCGTTTCGAAGCGCAGCTGTTGGAGCGCGAGCATGGCAACGATGAGGCACACGAGATGGATGATGACTTCATTCGCGCTCTTGAATACGGCATGCCGCCTACTGGCGGGCTTGGTATCGGAATCGACCGCCTCGTGATGTTGCTGACGAACCAGCCGTCGATCCGCGACGTGCTGCTGTTCCCTCATATGCGTCAACGCGCAGGCGAATAAATAGGTGCTAAAGGTTAACGGCGGGCATATCATGCTCGCCGTTTTCTTATGTTACAGAGACGGTTCACAGATAGAAGAATAACTTTTTATGAAAAAGGGTTGCAATATATCGTTAGCCTATGTTATATTATTTAAGTCGCCGCTGAACGAAACGGTGACGTGAAAGAAAAGCTTGACCAACGAAATAACATCTGTTAAGATGTTTAACGTTGTTG
>NZ_BIML01000018.1 GCF_004001065.1 Paenibacillus xylaniclasticus | reverse complement strand
CCAGTGGTTCCCGTAGCACCCGTTGCTCCAGTCTCGCCAGTGGCCCCCGTGGCGCCGGTTGCTCCAGTTTCTCCAGTGGTTCCCGTAGCACCCGTTGCTCCGGTCTCGCCAGTGGTTCCAGTGGCTCCCGTTACTCCAGTTTCGCCAGTGGCACCCGTAGCGCCCGTAGCTCCAGTCGCACCGGTAGCTCCAGTCGCACCAGTTGCTCCTGTATCTCCACTGCCAGGTCCAGGCGGACCGGTTGGGCCAGTGGGACCGGTCGCACCCATAATGCCAATTCCGGTTGCGCCTGTAGGACCCGTTGCTCCTGCAGGTCCTGCGGGCCCCAAGTCCCCAGGCGGACCTGTTGCCCCAGTCGGTCCAGCAGGTCCTGGAAGTCCATCTCTACCAGGCGGCCCGGCAGGACCGGTCGGGCCAATTTGGCACGAGCAACCGAAAAAAATTGCTAGGTGATGCTGTATAGACCGAATGGATTGGATAAGAGTATCTTTCTTACTCGGAATCGTGTTGAACAAAAGAATGACCCCGCCAAGCTCATTTAGCAAGTCTTCGAACAATACGGCGGTTCCAAGAGGGGAGAAAGGGGATGTTTCGATGAGCGTAATTAAATTTTCCAGCAAAGCAAGCAGCGCTGCCTGCTGTGAGCTTGTGAAACTAATTTCGATAATCAACGAACGAAGTTCCCTCAATTCTTCGTCCAATTCTTCGATTTTCACATATGTCGGTGCAGTTAACACAAGTGGAACAAGCTCATAAAGGCAAACAAAATTTCAGTAAGGAGCTCCACTTGAGCATTGGTTATCGGTATCGTACCATTAGCCATCTCCTATCACCTCATATTTTCAAAGCTGACGGAAAGGCAAGCTGAGAGGGGACTGACTCATCCTCCTGCCAATCAACTAACCTTGGATGCGGATCGAGTATTGAGTCATATTGCTCTTTCCAACCGAATTGGGCTCCTGGGTCAAGTCTTTCATAACGTGCTGCTTTCAACCTTCTGTCGCTTTCACGCGCCCAGCCCCAATGTTTTAGCCGAAGCGGTGATAGAATGGAGGGCATATCTAGCAGATTACGAGGAAATCTTCCGCAGTGCTGACGGGCTTCATTCCATCTATACGGATAACCGGCAATATAACGCAGAAGGAAAGGCCGGTAAGTCCTATGAGCCTGCCAAAATGAGTCTTCTCTATACTGCGTCTCGTTCCAGAAATCATAAAGCCGAAAGCAGTATAATTGCGCACTTATATTATCGATCAGGCCGCGCACTTCATGCGTAAACCGATCTTCAAAATATTCATCTGCATCTAAATTCAAAATCCATTCCGGGTTCAATTGCACCGTCTTTTTCCATTGCAGCCGCCGAAGCTCGATCTCGTTCGCGAACATAGAATGTTCGTTGCGAACGTAGTATAGAGGGATGCCCTGCAGAAGATCATGAATGATGTCTGACGTTGCATCCGTACTGGCATCATCGATAATGACAGCAGCATCGATATATTCTCGGTGACGAATGAGAGCATCGCGTAGATATCGGCCTTCCTCATTAGCAGCAACCATAGATAGTACAAGCCGAGGCCTCATACCTCGGAGCAAAATCTCCGGAATCCGTATGGACGAGGCTGGCGCAGGACTCGATTCCCGCATAAACTGATGAGCATCAATCAACTCCGAGTCCCGGTAAATATGAAACGCTGGATAGTGGGTATCTACAGCCAATGATAGCCCTAGTGAGACTGCACGCACGCAAAAATGCCGATCTTCGCCCCATAAGGACAAGTTCGGAAGTCGTCGGAACGATATCGGTAATTCCAATGCCTCTTGACGAATAAGTGTACAAGCTCCAAGACCTCCAACCTCATACACGCCGGGGGTTCGAAGCTGTTCCAGCAGTCGGATTTGCGCTGTTTCTGCTTCCTGATCCCCAGGCGGGTGCTGCCAAGGCCAGTAGTGGTCTCTTAACCATACTTGAGGCAGTTGAGGGCTGTTGGGAGTCCATTTTGACCAGAAAATAGAGGATACGATTGAACGCTCTGATGCAAGAAGAGATTCGACGGTATTGGGATGAAGCAACAGATCGGAATCGACCAGAAACAGTGCGTCATATTGCCCATTGCGTGCAGCTTGCAGGAAGTCATCCTTCCAAATGGCAATTTGCTCGATCAACTCATCGTTCCAATAATGTGTTGTTTCGTCTCGACGATACGTTTGTCTTTGATCTTGACCAGACACAATCGTAACTCGAGCCGCTCCTTCTTCATTGATGGCATCTGATATTTGATGAAGCAGCAGGCTGGATTGCTGGTCTTCGTTGTCGTCGACGAACAAATAATCACATGTCCAACTGACCTGCCGCAATCGTAATAAGGACTGTAAGAACAAGGAGAGAATGTGGGGACTCTGCCGAATAGGGCTGGCTATTAGTATACGAGCTTGTTTCATCGCAAGTTGTTTCAAAACGTCACCCCCATACCGTTAGTCATATCGAAAGATATGAGCCATATATTAATGATATTCATCAATTCCAAAGGAAGTGGAACAGCATTAATAAGCTGCACGTACGATAAGGAAAGGGTGGACTCGCGATGATTGCGATTAGTTTATGTATGATCGTGAAGGATGAAGAGGATGTATTAGCTCGGTGCTTAAACTCCGTCCAAGGAATTGCCGATGAGATTATTATTGTCGATACCGGTTCCACAGATCGAACGAAAGAGATTGCCGCTTCTTATTCGAACGCGGTAATCTACGATTTTGAGTGGATCGACAATTTTGCCGCTGCTCGTAATTATGCTTTCAGTAAAGCAACTTTACCCTATATCCTGTGGCTTGATGCAGATGATATATTAACGGAGCAGAATCGGGACAAGCTGTTAGCTCTGAAAGGAACACTTTCCCCTGAAATAGATGTCGTCTCCATGGAGTACCACCTTGCGCAAGATGAGAACGGGAGAGTAACGAGCTTGCTTCGACGTAACCGACTGGTGAAAGCAAGCTGCGGATTTCAATGGATTGGAGCCGTTCATGAGTATCTTGAAGTTTATGGTGTATCCTTCGCTTCGGACATAGCTGTCACTCATGCGAGTGTTCGTCATGACAGTATCCGCAACCTGCGCATCTATCAGAAAAGACTAGCAGCAGGAGAGCAATTCAGCCCTCGGGATCTATACTATTTCGCCAATGAGTTGAACGATCATAAACAATATGAGCAGGCGATAACATATTACAAAAAATTTTTGGACACTGGAGAAGGATGGGTGGAAGACAACATCGCTGCATGCGGCAAATTATCCGATTGCTATGCAGCTCTAGGGCTTTCCGCAGAGTCTCTTGAATACGCGCTGCTGTCATTCCGTTACGGGACACCGCTTCCCGAATTTTGCTGCAGAATCGGGTATTGGCACATGCAGCGTGGAGACTATGAGACTGCAGCTTATTGGTATCGAGCCGCATTAAGCGCACCCAAGAAGGGTGAACGCTGGTCATTGCGCAATATGGCGTGCGAGAGCTGGCTACCCCATCTACAGCTTTGCGTCTGTTATGATAGACTTGGTGATTATAAGATGGCTTATATTCATAATGAACGAGCGCGTGAGTACCGTCCGAATAATGCTGCTGTGCTGCACAACAAACAATATTTAGAGCCTCTCATATTTCCATCGGATACAAAGGGGATTTAACAACCTCGTATTTATTTTGTAATAATTTTAGGTTTTTAAAGCTAGTACGATTTGTCGAAATATATTATAATCCTTCCATATTTTGCAGATGGAGCAGGGCGCGCTGGAACTAGGCGATTGAAGAAGAGAAGTGGAGGGCTTCGTTTTGTTGGATTTTATTACCGATTATCGTTGGTATTTTCTGCTGATCGCAGAAGGGGTATTCTGGATTACGCTGTTAACCGCTATTGTACTCAAGTATTGGTTCGATCAATCAAAAGCAGCGTTCTTTACATTCGTTATAACGCTCGTGAATGAGCTGTGGATTCTGTTCCTTGGTATCGTAGATGTCAATCAGATGAGCCAGTTGTCTGGTTTTCAAATTATTATCGTTATTATTCTTCTCTATACGTTATTTTTCGGCAAGCATCAGTTGAAGAGGGTAGACCGGTTTCTGTCTCGAATGGTAGCACGGATTAAAAAAATGCCGCCGCCAGTACATAAGGATGCGGTGAAATACGGGAAGGATAAGGCGATTGAGGAGTTTAAGCAATTCGGTCTACATGTGATCATGTTTCTAACGGCTCATGCTATCTTCTATGCATTCCTCTATTTTGGCAATCGGGATCAGTTCCCTGCTTTATTCGGTCAATGGATTCCATGGCTTCGAGAGCAATTTCAGCTTAACGAAGCTTTAGTCCAAATGAATAAAATATGGTCGGCTTTACTGCTGCTTGACGCTGTTATTAGCATATCTTATCTTATATTTCCGAAGAAGTCGGACGAACTGAAAAATCTGGATTCATAAAACGGCGATTCACTGGAATAATTCACCTGTTGATTTGAAGAACATATCTAATTAATATTATTAATTATTAATGTATTTAATAATTTCATAGTAGCCCTCATCCACGCAAGATGAGGTAGAGGTCGCGTTGTTGATGAGTACGTCGGAGGAAGTACAGTAAAGACTGATGATTCTGACGGAAAGGCACCATCGCCGAAGCGGTGCAGATTGCTGTCTGCTCTAGCTGGGGCCGTTGCCGAAAGGGACGGAACTGTCATGCTGTACGATCCGTAATACAGTATGTTGCGCTATCTTGCATCATGAGCATGGAGAGGGAATGGAGACTGCCTTCTTGATAAAGAAGGGCAGTCTTTTTGCGTTTATAGCTGTACATTTCAGAGCATCTTAAGAATAACATCTAGAGGGAGAGTACAGATATTGAAGCAGAACAAATTACGCAGAGGCTTGAAATCCCGTCATATGGCGATGATTTCGCTCGGCGGCTCAATTGGTACAGGGTTATTCCTGGCTAGCGGAAGCGCAATTCATTCCGCTGGTCCAGGCGGTGCACTGCTGGCCTACACCATTATCGGCGTCATGGTTTATTTTCTTGTGACTAGTCTCGGCGAAATGGCAACCTATATGCCGCTATCCGGAACATTCAGTACGTATGCGACCAAATTCGTTGATCCTGCGCTTGGGTTTGCACTTGGCTGGAACTATTGGTACAACTGGGCGATTACGATCGCGGCGGAATTATCCGCTGCTACCTTAATTATTAAATTTTGGCTGCCGGATAGTCCGTCATTTCTATGGAGTGCTGTATTCCTAGCATTAATGGTCGGCTTGAATTTGTTATCGGTCAAAGGTTACGGCGAATCTGAATATTGGTTCGCGATGATTAAGATCGCCACCGTTATCGTATTTATCGTCATTGGACTATTCATGATTGTCGGGATATGGAATGGCGAACCCGTCGGATTTCGCAACTTTACCGCCGGAGACGCACCGGTATCCGGCGGCTGGCTGGCTGTGCTAAGCGTCTGTATGGCAGCAGGCTTCTCGTTCCAAGGTACCGAGCTAGTCGGGGTTGCAGCAGGAGAATCCGAGAATCCGCGCGTTAATGTGCCGCGTGCCATCCGCAGTGTCTTTTGGCGAATACTGTTGTTCTATATATTGGCTATTTTCGTTGTGGGTATGTTAATCCCGTTTACAACCGATACGCTGGCGAGCGACAGTGTTGCGGCAAGTCCGTTTACGATCATCTTCGAGAAGGCTGGCTTAAGCATTGCGGCATCGGTTATGAATGCGGTTATTCTAACCTCGGTATTGTCCGCCGGCAATTCGGGAATGTATGCTTCAACGCGTATGCTGTGGGTGCTCGCTCGTGATCGTAAAGCGCCGAAGCGGTTCGTTATGCTTAACAGACGCGGCATTCCGGTATATGCTCTCATGGCTACAGCCGCTGTCGGCATGCTCGCTTTTCTGGCATCGTTCTTCGGTGACGGGCAAGTGTATATTTGGCTGCTTAATGCATCCGGTATGTCTGGGTTTATTGCTTGGCTCGGCATCGCCGTCAGTCATTATCGGTTCCGCAAAGCATATATTGCTCAAGGGGGCAGCCTAGACGATTTGCCATATCGCTCCTTATGGTATCCGTTCGGACCAATCCTAGCTGGAAGCATGTGCATGATTGTCATCATCGGACAGAGCATCAGCGCATATTCGGACGGGCGGATCGATTGGAGTTTTATGCTTGCGTCGTACATCGGCATCCCTTTGTTTCTGCTGCTCTGGCTCGGTTATAAATGGAAGTATAAGACCAAATGGCTCAAGCTCGAACAATGTCAGCTTGACTCGAACGTTGACTAGTACGAGTATTTTATGAAGCATAGAATATCGATGATGAGACGGCACGCACCTGCGTTAGCAGGTTCTTAGCCCTTGGCTTATTGGCTGCAGTTCCTCGTGAAGCTCAGACGATATCTCTGCCAAATGGGTGAAATGATCCCTTATTAACAGCAACAGCCTCCTGTGTATGAAGCCTTTAGGCATCAAATCAGGAGGCTGTTTAATTAATTCGATTCCGGATAAGGGAATAAGTCGACAATCCGAGCCGTCTGCCCGCTGGCGTTGACGAATACGACATGCTCACGCCGCAGCTCGCGCGGACTTGTTAAGCCGCAAGCGGCTGCGAGGGAGAACAAACCTTCTCTCATCTGCAAAATATAGTTCATGACGCGCCACTGTTTCTCTTCTGGAGCCAGCGCTTGCTGATATTTGGAGTCGGTCGTTGTAATGCCGGTCGGACATTTGCCGGTATGGCATTGCAGTGCCATAATACAGCCATTGGCCATCATAAAGCCGCGCGCGGAGCTGACGCAATCGGCGCCAAGCGCCAGTGCAATCGCAACTTTATCCGGTGTAACGAGCTTGCCAGAGGCGAAGATGCGGAACCGATCGCGTATGCCATATTTTCTAGCTGTATCGTCCAGAATAAGAAGACCGGCGTACAATGGAAGCCCCATCGAGTCAGCCATTGCCTTGAATGTGGCGCCCGATCCCCCCTCTGAGCCGTCTACCGTAATAAAATCGGGATAAATGTTCAGCTTGATCATCGTCTCGAACAAAGGCTCAAGCATCTTCGAATCGCCGACGACGATCTTAATACCAACCGGCTTGCCGCCTTCTTCCTGGAGCGTGGCAATAAAGCGAAGCGCTTCTTCCGGATTACGGAGCAGCTCGAACCGGTTGGGCGAATTGATCGATTTGCCAACCGGTACTCTGCGTGCGGCGGCGATTTTCTCGTTGACCTTCGAGCCTTCCAGATGGCCGCCACGAATTTTGGCTCCTTGGTGGAACTTGAGCTCGAACGCTTTGATGTTAGGGATCGCTGCTTTCCGCTTGTATTCTTCAATCGAGAATCGTCCCTCGTCATCTCGAAAACCGAACATGCCCGGACCAATCTGTGACACGATATCAACGCCAGTATCCAAATGAACGTCAGCTACGCCGCCTTCGCCCGTATTGATCCATGAGCCATCTGCCATCTTAGCGCCGCTGCCCGTCGATTGGATATAGTGCTCGCCGACGGAACCATAAGAGGTAGCAGAGGCACCGAACATCCCTTTCAGCCGCCAAGGATGTCGGCGATTCTCGCCAACGATAATAACATCGTCATCATGGAGCAGCCATTTTTTTACGGGCTCTTCGATCATTTTTTCTCTCCGAGTGAAGACGCCTTCGTCCGTGATAACATATTTTTTGCCGGGTACCGATTCCTCGTTATCGACTTGCAGCTCTTGCGCAAGCTTTGGGAACATTGCATTGGATAAGTAATATCCAGGCTTGTCATAATCGCGTTTGCCGCCGAACGAGATGAGATCCGTACGGTATTTGGCCGCAAAGACTAGACCGATGAAGTCTGCACGTGAGAACGGCCGGCCGTCTGTATCGTTATCAAACCAATACTGACGGAATTCCGGGCCCAGCTTCTCCAGCAGATAACGGAGCCAGCCGAGAATTGGGTGGGCGCGGATAATCGAATGCTTCGGCTTCCTGGACAGCATGAACAAATAGCCGAGAAAGCCGACAGGCACTAGAAGTAACAACACAACGATTAGAATGACGATGAGAAGTACATTGGACATTCGAAAACCCTCCAGCTGTTAATTGTTGTTAAGATATACCAGCTTTATTATCGCACAATTTCAGCAGGAGGAATGCTTAATTTCATTTTTTTCAAATTTTATATTTACCTGACCTTCATTTTTTGATACGATATTCGCAACGTTCAAATGCGATGAAGAGACGAGTAGATAAATACGATTCTTTCACAGAGAGCTCCATGAAGCTGAGAAGGAGCAAAGAATGATTTATTGAACAAAGACTCTGAGCAGCGCACCGGAAACCTTAATCGGGTGGGTGGTGCGACAGGAGCTCCTGTTACAGAGCTAAAGTATAAGCATTACAATCGTAATGCCGTACTTGAAGAGGCCGATGCGGTGACGTATCAGCGAATCTAGGGTGGTACCACGAGGATATTAATCTCGTCCCTGAGACTACGAAGCAGTCTTGGGGGTGGGATTTTTTTTCGCGCAAAGCAGGAAACTGCATCATAATCTCAACATAAGGTACATGAAGTAGTATCCATTGATTAGCGTTTAGCAGTATTGATACAATAAATATGCTTAGATGAAAGGATTGAATAGATCATGTCAGCAAAATTGAAAGTAGGTATCGTCGGAGGTACAGGCATGGTAGGGCAGCGCTTCGTCGAGCTGCTCGATCAGCATCCATGGTTTGAAGTTACAAGCATTGCCGCAAGCGCAGGCTCGGCAGGCAAAACATACGAGGAATCGGTGAAAGGTAGATGGAAGCTCTCTACACCAATCCCGGAAGCCGTTAAAAACATTGTTGTCAAAGATGCTTCGAAGGTGGAAGAGGTCGCATCTGAGGTCGATTTCATTTTCTGTGCTGTCGATATGAACAAGAAGGACATTCAAGCGCTGGAGGAAGCGTATGCCCGCACGGGAACGCCAGTAGTATCGAATAACTCGGCGCACCGCTGGACGCCGGACGTACCGATGGTTATTCCAGAGATTAACGATAATCATCTGGAAGTTATCGCTGCTCAGCGCAAACGTCTTGGAACGTCGACCGGCTTTATTGCAGTTAAACCGAACTGCTCGATTCAAAGCTATGTACCGGCGCTTAACGCGCTGCTTGAATTTAAACCGACTGAAGTTGTCGCTTCGACGTATCAAGCGATTTCTGGTGCCGGCAAAAACTTCACCGACTGGCCAGAGATGATTGATAACGTCATCCCATATATCGGCGGCGAGGAAGAGAAGAGCGAGCAGGAGCCGCTTCGCATCTGGGGTTCAGTAGAGAACGGTGAGATTGTTAAAGCAAGCGCACCGCTCATTACGACACAGTGCATTCGTGTTCCGGTGACAGACGGCCATCTGGCTACAGTATTCGTCAAGTTCGAGAACAAGCCTACGAAGGAAGAAATTCTTGCGCGTTGGGCGCAATTTGCAGGCAAGCCGCAGCTGCTTGAGCTTCCAAGCGCACCGAAGCAGTTCATTACGTACTTTGAAGAAGAGAACAGACCGCAGACGAAACTGGATCGCGATATTGAACGCGGCATGGGCGTATCGGTCGGCCGTCTTCGTGAGGATTCGTTGTACGATTATAAATTTGTCGGCTTGTCGCACAACACCGTACGCGGCGCAGCAGGCGGCGCGGTACTGATCGCTGAGTTGTTGAAAGCTGAAGGTTATATCCAAGCGAAATAATTACGATTATTCGGAATAACAGAATGGGCTGTTTCGTTTGTCATGCTGCATGACTACGGAACGCCCATTTTTTTACTCACCTCTTTAGCTGCTTCTACTAGGTAATGAAGTGTAATTGTCAATAATAAAATAGTATAATTTTGTCGGAAAATAAATTGGTAATTGTTATCGAAACAAGAAGGTATTAATCGAATAATGTCGAAATTGTCAGTAGGACTATAATAAGGAGAACTGACATTGAAGAGGTTTAGATTTGGGTTCATTTCTTTAATAATTACGATCGGTTTGTTAATCGGATTGTCGTCTGTCGTATACGCGGAAGGGAATCCACTTTATATCGACAGCTGGAAGCAAAGATGGGAGGTACAGCCATCAAGTCAGATCAGCACAGATTGGATATACGTTCAATTGAAGGATGGAATACCTCCTGTTAAGCCTCGTGATGTGAAAGCCCTCACAATAACGTTCGATATACCGGCGAGCAGCGAAGAACAGAGTCTATATATTCCGATGCTGCATGCCATGAATGTAACCATTACTTTTAATGAGACGACTATCTACACCAGTGTACGTGACTATACTTATGACCAGTATCGGATATTCACCTCGCTACCTGATCTTTCGAACGGCGGGGTCATAAAGATATATGCACAATCTGAAATCGATCGCATCGGACTACAATCCGGTGTATATATAGGGAGCCATGACCTTCTTGAAAGGATGAATGCACGAGCACATATTCGAGAAATTGCGTTCGGAGGTGCATTTATATTCGTAGCACTGGCTATGTACGCTTCTCTTTGGTTCTTGAAGAGAACTCAATGGGGGCTTTGGCTGACGCTTAGTACGATGTTTCTCTCCATTGGTGTCATGATCATCACCTATGAGCCATTTATTTATATGTACTTGAACTCTTTGGTCAAATGGCTCAATTATTTATTCGATATTGCGCTATTCTATTTTTTGCCTGCAATAACCTATTTTTTTGAACGAATATTCAGGCCGGATAAATCTCGAGTGTTGACGATTTTCCGTAAAGGACAAGTGATCTATTCATTGTTCTTGTACTGTGCATTAGTTATCCATATTATGACCGATGCTCGTTATCATACCATCTATTTTTTTCTGTCCGTTACATTACTCGGCTTCATTATGCTTGTTCAATTCCCGCTGATTGCGATTATTACAACTAAGTACGCAAGGCGAGGAAATCGAGAAGCAGTTATATTGGCCTTTGGGATCGGGGCATTCGCAATTGCCGGGATGGTTGACTTAATTACTTTCTATCTTCTGTCCATGAGATACGATTTATATTGGTGGAAGGTTGGCGCCGTACTGTTTTTTGTGTCATTACTTTTTCTGCTCGGGCGGCGTATGGCTGATAACCATAAGAAAGTCATTCAATATTCCAGCGAACTGCAGGATTACATCGGCAAAATGCATCAATCGGAAAAAATAGAGGTCATCCACGAGTTAGCACCATCTATTGCTCAAGAGGTGAACGAGCCTCTCGATAAGACGAAGGGGCTGCTAATGCAAATTGCGGGCAGAACGGAACAGGGGACGGAAAGCGGACATATTAAACTGGCGATCGAGGAGCTGGAGCGTGCATCATCAATCTTAAATGATTACTTCCACCTAATGGATACGGTGGACTCGGAGCAACATCGTCTACATATCCGAGACGAGCTTATCCAAGTCAGCGAAATCGTACAACCATATGCGCAGCTTCACGGCGGACTTATTGAGCTGGAAGCGGAAGATAATCTATATATTTATGGGAATCGAGATCGATTCAGACAATCACTGCTTAATTTAATTAAGAACAGCATTGAGGCGTTGAACGGTAAAGGGAACATTCGGTTAAGCGCATATAAGGAACGGGAATCGATTGTTATTGTTGTCGCTGATAACGGAGGAGGGATGGATGATGAGACGTTAAACCATCTTGGTAATGCCTATTTCACTTCTGGAAAAACATACGGAACAGGACTCGGTTTGATGACCACATTCCAGTTAATCGAAAGAATGAATGGAACACTCTCGTTCACCAGCCAACTCGGACAAGGTACGCAAGCCTTTATCCGAATACCTGCTGCTGATGGAATGGAATAACCTTCTGAAGCTAATAACGCGCCGGGCATTCGCTTGGCGCGTTAGCTTGTATGCGCATAGAGGCGCTGTTTATTATTAAGGCTCATCCGAGCATACATACAGGTATGAGCTAAGGAGAATGGATTGGTTCGGGCAATTAAGAACGGAACACTTATAAGGTAGTCCGACGGGAGCTTATATTACTCTCTTCTACTCGTTTTTACCAACCTTGTGTCGTTTGGCTGGCTCTTGCTTTGTCGACTTGTGGTGATGGTGGAATAACAAGATAGAAGCTGTTCGCCGTTTCTTCGACGACTGTCAGTTTAATATTCTCAGGAATTTCCACGCCAAATGCAGCATGAATGGCTGCTTTAGGATCTTCAAGAAGCTGTTTCTTGAAAACGGGATCGCTCCATGCTTTTTCAATGATCTGGGTCTTAAGAATCTGTTCTGCATTCGAGGACATGTCGGCAAGCACTCCTTATTAGTGGGTTATAGGAAAATTATACCCCACCAATATCGACAAATTCTACTAATAAAGTGCAAAATTCGCCATCCTCATATTATACTAAAAGAACTAGACCAAACATCCCGATTGTGTAATGGGAGAAGGGATCAGCCATCCAATCATCCCATTCCTTCATACGCTCGGGTTCATATGGATTATGCCCATACATAAGTGTTACAAGCTCCATATAGGCTCGCATGCTTTGCTTCATTGAACGTGTGCGTCCTTCTATCCGATAGGTCTCTAGGCGATCTCTTCTGAATCCTGCATAAGTTAGCTCAATAGATAGCACGTCTTGAAAGCGCATTAACGTGGAGACAGACAGCTTCCTTCGCGCCTCTAAGTATAAAGAATGAAAAAGAGGGAGTGCAGTTGCTCCGTTAGGATCGATACAGCTGTCGTCTACATCAATAATTACGATAGCAGAGCCAGGTCTCGTTCGTCGTCTCAACCATTGTGCGAAATGTTCTCGATTGGCGAGATGGAGGGCGGCGAGCCGGACGATAATGAGATCATAGACTTTATCGCTTTCATAGCTCTCATAAGCTATAGGAAGAAAACGAAGACCAGGAGCCTTCTCCTTCTGTTGAGCGTAATGGAAAATTAGCGGATCTTTCTCGAGTCCGACACAGTACAGCTGCGGATAGTAACAGCTTAGAAGAGATAAATAAGCACCGTTACCGGAACCGACATCGAGAACAGCTGGGCATGGATAGTTTAGAGTCAACTCCTTTAGAAGTGGCTGTAGCAGCAGCTCGTTCTCAAGCTCGAACAACCATTCCGTTGTAATGGTGAGCATTTGATCGAATAACTCGCTAGATTCGTTAACAGGAATCATATATATTTTCTCCATTTCTAATTGAGGTGATCATTTCGTCGTTTACTTTACATATCTTTGCTAGATATCATATTTCACCACCTTAGTCGAAATCTATTCCTGTAAGAGGAAGTGTGAAATGGTTATATATCGCATACTAGTAAGCTTAATTCTAATCGTTCTATTAAGCAGTATAAATAGCTCATACAATGAGCTTGCTGCTGCAGCTGAGTATTCAAGCCTTCCCTATGAAATCAAATGGTTAGAACGACTGGGCGAAGCAGATTTTCAAGATGCATTAGGCGAATCTAGTGGATGGTTGAATGTTCCGGTCTCATCAGCATCGGCGAAGAAGCCGGCAGGCAAGAATGCGTTCTTAGTCCGCTTTACGCTGCCTATGCTTACCGATGGAAGCGGGATTTTATTCGATGGCTTGACTGGGATGAAGTTTAAATTGTTAAAGCAAAATTCTATTTTATACGAGCATACATCTGTAGGCGATTATCCCTATCACCGTATACTTGTACCGCTTCACGCTTCTGAATCAGGCGTGCAGCTACTGTTGTACGGGGAAGCTATGAATGGCAAGCTCGGTATTACTAAGGCACCATTGGCAGGGCCTTATAATGAGCTCTCTTCCCGTTATGCGAAAGCGGATATGACCAGTATGATACTAGGACTTACGCTGCTGTTCGTTGCGGCTGTTATGCTGATATGCTCCATGTTTTTAACTCGTGAGCAGCTTCGAAACTGGTTGTCTCTCAGCATCACCGTCATGTCGATTGGCATCATCTTTATTATGAATTGTCCCTTTCCATATTTGTTTTTTAGCGATTACGCCGTATTATATGATATCTTGTCCGCTGCTGCGGTCTATATATGTCTTCCGGTATCCGCTTATTTCTTTGAGCACTTACTCGATAGCAAATGGAAGCCAATAATACGTTCTTGGAGAAACCTTTTAACGTTGTACGGTACAGCTGGAATGGCTATTAAATTAGGCGAAGAGTGGACAGACGGCTGGCTTGATCAGATCCATACGTTAATGACGAGTCCTGTTCAAAATATTCTTCTTATCTTAACTGTGGCTGTTATCTTCACACACTGTGTTCGGAGCGCAGTGGAACGTAATCGAGAAGCGATGATGATTTGTATCGGATTTGCACTAGCGATAACAGCAGCAGTGGTTATGAACAACGGGGGGGCGTGGCCGAACAAGCCGTTGTTACAAATGTGGGAGTGGCCGCTGACTTTTGTTCTGTTTCATTTAATCGTCCTGTTAGGCAAGCAATTTGTTAATGAGCATGCCCAAGCCGCGTCTTATATTAAGGAGCTGGAGCTATTCGAACAGCAACTGCATGAATCGGAGCAAAGGGAGGCTGCGAGTCAGCTTGCCGCATCGGTTGCTCATGAAGTTCGAAATCCGTTATCGGTGACGAGAGGGTTTCTGCAGCTTCTGACATACCGTAATGTTCTTGAGAAAGAGCCTCTCCAAGACGCACTTCAAGAGCTGGATCACGCTCATGATGTCATATCGAATTATTTGAAATATGCGAAACCGGAGAGCGATGATATTAAAATTATCGATGTAAATGAGCTGCTACAAGAGGCCTTGACAATTTTGAATCCGCTTCTGTTCGCACAAGGTGTAACGATCGACTATATACTCGGTCATTCGCTGTATGTCAAAGGCAGGTCCTCACAGCTCAAACAAGCGATGATAACGCTACTGAAGCATCGCATTAATTCAGTGCATGACAACCGCCGTATCGATCTGCAAGCGTTCGAAGAGGAAGGATATGCCGTCATCCGTATCGTAGACGAAGCGAAGCCGCTTATTGCGACGCCGTTCATGATGCCTCACATTTCGCTAACGAATCAAATTACGGATGCGGGTCTGCTATTTGCGTTACGAAGCATTGAGGCAATGAATGGAAAGCTCATTATGAGAAAGAAAAAAGGTGGCTCAGAGCTGATAATCCGACTTCAAATAGAGCAAAACAGTAAGCATTAAGCTAGCGTGCAAGCGCTGGCTTATTGCTTTTTTATTTCATTACGCTAGATAGATAATGGATCAGGCCACCGCGTAGCATAGAGCTTTTTGTTGCGGCAATATGACGGTAAGCTTCCTCAAGTTGCTGGATAAGCGACTTGTGAAAATCAAGCAAATGCTTATAAGGTACAGAATAAGACGTTATAAGCCGATGACGGTCAGCAGCATAACGAGTGAACCGAGCGAGTGCATCTGTCGTAAAAATCCATCGGTTCATAAGTTCGGCGGTAACGGTATCCGTGATTTGCAGCTGCTGCTGAAGCCGTATGAAATCAACGAAGCTGTTGTCGCTTCCCTCCAGCAAATCTTCCTCCCAATCGATCCAATCATCGACCATTTGCAATGTAGCGAGCACATGATCGATCAAGTGTGATGCTTCTTCCACTAGCGGTTCCTTATCGCCAAGCAACATCGCGCCGGTGCTTGCCAGCTTAACGGGGCTTGCTTTGCCAGCTAAGCTGGCAGGAGCATGCTCGAACAGATTGTATGTCGAAGCGGAAGTAACTCGTATCGACCATTCCTCGACGTATTGCCGGTAGTAGCGCCAGAACGAGGATTCTGAAGTAAACAATCTGCGGTATAGGTCCAAATAAGTCGTTTGAAACAGATTCCCCAGCGCTAATTTATTCTTCCAGTCCTTCTGATGACTGTCCATCAGATCATCCTGAATGAAGAAGTACAGCATGACGAATACATTCGCAATAGATAGCTCCCGACTAGTATGCTGACCGATTCCTGCGGCATCCTTCACCCAGAACGGAAGCAGGTAACAAATATAATTGTTCGTGCTTTCCTTCACTAATGGATTGAACTTGTGTATATAAGCTTCTGCTTGTTCCCGGAAAAGGGGGGGATAGCACTGAATTCGTTCGAATGCAGATTGAAAAACGATCTCCATATCGAGTCTGTAAGTCGTGTACCATTCGTTCACGGGACAATCAGGCTCCTTAAGTACGATCTTGTTAGACTGATATGGAGATTATAGCAAGATGTCCTTCCATAGACTAGCAATACCCTCAATTTGTTCTATGAAAATGGTAGCAAAAAGAATAATTAATGGGTAACGAAAGGGAAAAATAAGCATTATGAGTTATGTTAACGTAAGAAAAGTGGGACTTAAATTCAAGCTATGATGTGAGGAGGGAACGTTAAGTCTATCTATTGTTTCATACTCTAGCTTCATACCATTAAAGAATGAAAGGAAGAGTTGATATGCGCAAGTATTTAATGTGCGGCTTGATCGTCAGTATGCTGCTGGCGATCGTTCCGGCTTTCAATATGAAAGCTGAAGCTGTCGACTTAGAAAATCTGATCTCTAGGATGGGCTATGGAATTAATATGGGTAATACGCTAGAGCCGCCGAATGAAGGTGAATGGGCGACCGAAGCACGAGAGTATTATTTTGATGATTATAAGGCTGCTGGTTTTGGACACGTTCGTATACCGGTCCGATGGGATCTTCATACAATGAATGAATACCCATACACTATTGACCCTGTGTTCCTCGACCGAGTAGAGCAAATCATCGATTGGTCGTTGTCGAGAGGACTCATTACGATCGTTAACTCCCATCACGATGAGTGGATTATGGAAGGTTATGAGGCTAACATTGCCCGGTTCGAAAGCATCTGGCAGCAGATTGCACAGCGGTTCCAAAACAAGTCTAACGACTTGATCTTCGAGCTGCTTAATGAACCTCACGGTAATATGACTGACAATCAAGTGAACGATATGAATCATAGACTCATCTCATTAATTCGGAATACGAATCCTGACAGAGCGATTATTATCGGCGCAGGCGGCTGGAACAGCTGGAGGTCGCTTGTATACAGCATGCAGATTCCTAACGATCCGAATCTGATTGCCACATTCCACTATTACGATCCTTATGCATTCACGCATGAACTGAACGGCCCTTGGGGGACGGAAGCGGATCAATTAGAGATACGTAAAGCGTTCGCGGAGGTAAAAGCATGGTCCGACAAGAACCAAATTCCGGTGTACCTCGGTGAATATGGCGCGAGAGTCGAGAATGATCGTACTTCACGTCTAACCTATTATGACTTTATGTCCGACTTGGCGGCACGTTCCGGATTCCCTTCAGCAGTATGGGATGATGAAGGCTGGTTTAAAGTATATGACCGCAACAATCGCACGTTCGATGCGGAAATTGTTTATAACATTATGAACGAAGGTCCGTTCTCTTGGCCGGACATCGAAGAGCCAGGCACAATTTCACCACCGGCATTCCCTCCTCTGTATGCATATGGTGAGGAAATTTTTGAAGACTTTGATCAAGCTCGAGCTCCGTGGGGCTCTTATAGCGGGAGTGGCGCTGTAATTGATGCAGCAATTGTACCGAATGGTGACGGTCAGGCGATGCAGGTCGCATACACCGGGGCACAATCCGGCTATTGGGGCGTCGTTCAAGGGCTTCCTTCCGATTGGAGCTCCTGGCTTAAGCTGTCAATCGATGTGAAAGCGACGAATACGAACACGTTCAATCTAGTTCTTACAGAGAATGGTACGGACGGCGATGGTGAGCAGTGGAAGTATACGATCTCGCCGACGACATCATGGAAAACTTTCGTTATTCCATTCGCTGACTTTACGAAACGTATTGATTATCAGCCTCCAGGCGAGGATGCGAATAACGTCTTGAACTTGAACAACCTAAATAATATTCAGTTGCTCCAGAACAACTCGGGCTCCGGTACTATTACCGTAGACAATATTAAACTGATCGGATTGCCAGAAGGAACAGTGCAGACGCCAGCGCTTACAGCGAACGCAGGCGATTCTCAAGTGACACTGACCTGGAAGGCTGCATCTGAAGCACAAACTTATAGTGTTCTGCGGGCGGAAGGCAGCGGTGAATTCGTTACCCTCGCAACGGGGTTAACAGATCTGAGTTATACGGACAATACGGTAACGAATGGAGTGTCATATCAGTATCAAGTTGTAGCGGTTAACTCGGCCGGAACGGATGTTACGAATACGGTAAGTGCATCTCCGTTTGCTCCAATTAATCTTGCAGTGCAGTATCGTGCACTCGACCCGAACCCGACGAACAACTCAGCAACTCCGAACTTCATCATCCGCAATGATGGGGATACTACCATCGATCTGAGCAACGTGAAGCTGCGCTATTATTTCACGAAAGATGTTGCGGCTGAGTTTCGATTCTGGTCTGACTGGGCAGCTGTTGGAAAAGAGAACGTACAGGGTCGATTCGTTGATCTTGCTGTTCCAACAGCTAACGCTGATGCATACTTAGAGCTTTCGTTCACTCCGGAAGCGGGAGTACTGGCGCCAGGCAGTACGACAGGTCAAATTCATGGCCGATTCAGTGCTGCAGACTGGTCGAATCTGAACGAGCTGAACGACTATTCGTTCAACGGTGAAGTAACGAGTTACACGGATTCCACTAAAGTCACGCTGTATGTAAATGACAAGCTTGTATGGGGCGTAGAGCCTTCATAAATTATGACCAAATCATGACGAAGAGCAGTCGAATGCCATTCTGTTGGGGCAGCATTCGACTGTTCTATTTTGATGCCCGTAATGATGAGATATCATATCTTCCACAGATCAACAAAATCTTGAATGAATATAATGAGATATGGTAAACTACCGATAACTTAAAGGATAGGGATGAGAAGATGAAGAAGAGTGTGTAATGTTTCTTGCAAGCAATAGAACATACGTATTAGCGAAC
Source organism: Paenibacillus xylaniclasticus (assembly GCF_004001065.1). GTDB lineage: Bacteria > Bacillota > Bacilli > Paenibacillales > Paenibacillaceae > Paenibacillus_T > Paenibacillus_T xylaniclasticus. The sequence continues at coordinate 92,064 of NZ_BIML01000018.1, read as the reverse complement.
ACAGTCGCTGTACCAGTGTTTTATTTGTGATGGGCAAGAAGTTACATACACTTCGGAACTCAACTCTATATACCCTTATCGAAGTCCGGATTAGGGCTAGATTTGCTGTATATATATTGAGCTGCGAGGAAGTAACTTTCTTGCGGCTCTTATTTTATATACAGGGGGATAACGAAATGTCGCAAATTAAAGTAACGAACCTTACTTTTGCCCATTATGGCAGTTACGATAATATTTTCGAGAACGTCAGCTTTCAGATTGATACCGATTGGAGATTAGGCTTCACAGGCCGCAACGGCCGCGGCAAGACGACCTTTATGAACCTACTGCTAGGCAAATATGAATACAGCGGGAGTATCTCTACAAGCGTACAGTTTGAATATTTTCCTTATGATGTAAGGAATCAAGACGACAACACGATTGATGTCGTAGCAAGCATATATCCTGATTATGTTCACTGGGAGTTGATGCGAGAGCTATCGCTTCTGAAAGTGATGGAGGATGTGCTGTACCGCTCATTCCGTTCATTGTCGAATGGTGAGCAGACGAAAGTGCTGCTCGCAGCGCTGTTGTTGAAGGAGAACAGCTTCTTGCTGATCGACGAACCGACTAACCATCTTGATATGCATGCCAGGAAGCTGGTTGGTCAATATTTGCGCTCGAAGAGCGGGTTCATTCTTGTATCGCACGATCGGGCGTTCCTGGATTATTGCGTCGATCATATTTTGTCCATTAATAAAACGAACATTGAGATTCAGCAGGGCAATTTCTCCGAGTGGTGGGAAAACAAGCGCCGACAGGATCAATACGAGCTGGCTGAGAACGATAAACTGCGGAAAAACATTAAACGGCTGGCAGAAGCGGCGAAGCGTACGAACGATTGGTCCGATGCAGTAGAGAAGTCAAAGTACGGGTCGAAAAATTCCGGCTCCAAGCTGGATAAAGGATATGTCGGTCACAAATCCGCGAAGATGATGAAGAGATCCAAGTCGATCGACCGGCGACAGCAGAATGCCATTGAAGAGAAATCGGGGCTGCTCAAAAATATCGAGTACGCCGATAGTCTGAAAATTGCGCAGTTGCCATATCATAAACACCAATTGATCGAGCTTGATCGCGTGTCGATTCAATATGGAGATAAGACTGTATGCAAGGATGTCCACTTTACGATCAATCAAGGGGATCGAATCGCACTCCTGGGCAAGAACGGCTCCGGAAAGTCGAGCATATTGAAGCTGATTTGCGGTGAGGACATGAAATACTCGGGCAAGCTTCGTATAGGTGGTCAGCTGAAAATCTCGTATGTCTCGCAGGATACTTCTCATCTGCAGGGCAGCTTAACACAATATGCAATCGATAGAGGTATAGACGAAAGCTTGTTCAAAGCGATACTAAGGAAGCTTGATTTCTCCAGAGCTCAATTCGAGAAGGATATTTCCGCATACAGCGGCGGGCAGAAGAAGAAAGTGCTTATCGCTGCCAGCTTGTGCGAGAAGGTACATTTGCACATATGGGACGAACCGCTGAATTACATTGACGTCATCTCCCGTATGCAGATTGAGGAGCTTCTACTCGACTATTCACCGACCATTCTATTTGTTGAGCATGACCGATCATTCTGCGACCGAATTGCAACGAAGGTCATAGAAATATAGAAGATCATGCATTCTACTTCGGATCACATACAGGAGAGTTGATCAAAGTGTACGATGAACTGCCGCAAGCATTGTTGGTAAGCAAGGCGCAGCAGGGAGATCAAGAGGCGTTCTCCACATTAATTCGGCAGCATCGAATGAAGATGCTTCAGTGGGCCAACCACATTGTTCGTAATTCAGTACTGGCCGAGGATATCGTGCAGGAGGCGTTAATTCTAACATTAAGGCGTTTAGGCAGCTTAGATCATCCAGACAAATTCGTTCCCTGGCTGCGCTCATTAGTACGGAATCAGTCACTAATGGCAATCCGAGCGCCGTCTGTCCGACATGAACAGTTGGCATACATTGATGCTGATGTGGAGGACCAGATGAGACATACCGTTGCGATCAATAATGATCCGCAGTTCCAAGCAATCGGGATGCAAGCGTTAGCGGAAGTTGAACGGATACTGGATAAGCTCGGCACTCGAGAACGACAAGTTATCCAAGCACATGCGCTGGAAGGACTAACCGTCGCTGAGACGGCAACAAGGCTTGGCATCCATAACGGAGCCGTATATACCGCTTTATCCCGCGCACGAAGCAAATTGTATGATTACCGCTTCAAGGAGGAAATCGATCGTTTTATGGCCGCACAACGGCGAAACCATCAGCCGGAATCCGGGCAAGCCGCTAATACGCGGTACGACCTGCATGCTGGAGCATACGATACGTTATGCTCCATGCTAATGCTTGCCGCTGCTCCCGCTCAGCTGTATGGATTGACGCTTAGTGATATGTTTGCCGCAACAGGACATGCTTTTCGATTTCACGCTGCATGTGATCTCGGTATTAGTGGTCCCTACTGTTACGATTGGAAGGCATCCGTAATAGTAGGATTGACACATCTGGGATTTTCTTTCGCTATATACGGCGGCCCAACTGTTCAATTGCAGGATCCTAATGTACTTATCGAATGTATGGACGAAATCCGTCAATCTATGTCACAAGGCTGGCCGACCGTCGCCTGGGGGCTAAGTAACGCGGAGTTCGGGATGATCCATGGCTTCGACGACCAGCGCCAGTGCTGGTCTGTTACCGACACGTCTGTCAAGGGGAAGGCTTTGCCCTACGATAAGCTCGGCCGTGTACGTCAGCCATTGGAATGGTTCGCTGCTATTCCTAGGAGGCATCTTTCCATCAACCATCATCCACACCTTGCAGCGAGCATCTTACGTCTGGCGACCCGAAACATTCGCGGAAATGATAAAGTGATGCAGTACTCGGTCAGCGGCGCTGCTGCTTATCGGATATGGATTGATTCTTTCAATGCTCAGCAGCAAGTTGACCCTTTAAGCGTAGCATACAATATGGCTGTCGTTGCCGAAGCTCGCCATCATGCTGTTGTTTTCATGCGACATTTGTTAGACGGAGCTTGGTATGGAGGATACCTGCCTGATTCGGCTCGTCTTGCTGTAAGGCATGCAGCATCGTTATTCGAGCAAATTGCTGAGCTGTTGCATCGGACATCTGGCTTGTTTCCGCTGCCTTATGGGGCCGATCCCACCTCGCCTGGACCGGCTGATCGGGCCGCTACCTTATTGGAACGAGCAGCTGTACTTGAGCTTGAAGCCGCCGAAGTACTAGAGGAAGCCGCGATGTTAATCGAGCTACATAGAAGCTGATGGATTGAAGCATGTAAGGAATTTAGAGGTTGCTGCATCAACATGGATGAGGGCATTGATATGGCCTACTTCAAAGGAGAGAGGAAGGGTATCAAATGACTAAGCAATTAAAGTCAGAAAAGACGGATTACGTACACCCAATTCGAAACAAAGTAGGAGGCATATTCATCCATGTCAGCAATATGGAGCGGTCCGTCAATTGGTATCATCGGCTGCTCGGCATGCCGCAGCGTTCCGCTGCTACGGAGAAAGTACACGCCATTACGATGGATGGCGGCTCGGAACTTGTATTAGACCAAAATGGCTATGACAGCGGGCTGGCATGGGAGAATCGAGCACAGCTTATGCTGGATTCCCCGGACGTTGGCGCAGCGTACCGATATGTGAAGAAGTGCGGCATTGAGATTGTAGAAGATATTATGCAATTCCCGGGGATGGCCTTCTTCACCTTCCGTGATCCAGACGGAAACCTGTTGATGGTATGCGGTAACCCGGGGAGCATTGAGGGGCCGGAGACCGATACAGAATCAGTAAAAAGAGCAACCGACAATGTTGTCGCCTACGATGCCGGCGGACTGCTGCTAACAGCAAGTGAACAAGCTTCACTGGCCCAAATTACGTCATCTGGCCTTGAACTGACAGGACATGCTTATGCTGAAGGTGAATTTGAGACACCACTGAGAATTGAAGCGACTGTAAGAATAGACCAAGGATCGATGTACCTCACATTTGCCAGCGGGATGGTAGCTATAAATTACGGTAATTCACCGGAGGTATTAGAGAATGGTACAGGTAGTGATCTATTCGTTGTACACCCTAAGCTGAATACGCATTTTACATTCCATCGCAAAGGTTCTGTTCCGATCGGTCAATGGGTGCATGTATCGTGGACAATCGAGGAACGGCGAATGGAAGTTCATGTAGATGGTAAGCTGTTTCACCGTCAAGACGGATATTTCGGCGGCATCAATGGACAAACTGGTATCTCAGGCGTCATGGGCCGTGTGACGGTCAAATCGTTAGCGGTAGAGTCGATTGCTCCGGAGAGTCAAGCCATCTATCTGCCAATCTCAGGCAGTGCCGCATCGGAGGATCATCTGACGGCAGATGCTGCTTGTCATGCTGTCGTTACGAGCAGCGGCTTGTGGCTAAGCGGTGGTGAAGAGCTAGGCTTCGCACGCACTGGCCATGTATATAATGTCCCCTTCGCATTCCGAACAGAGCTGCACAGCTTCACACGCTCGGCTGTAATTTACGGCGGTTATACCACATTAATGAAATGGAACAGTGACGGCAAGCTTTTGTTCATCGATCCAGCGACGAGAGAAGAAATATGGATAGACGGAGCTGCTCTACCTTATGATACAACGGCAACAATAGAGTGGAGGCTAGAGAATAAATTTATGTCATTAATAATCGATGATAAGACGGTCCTTGAACGCAAAGGCGATTATAGTGGATGCCGATTTAGGCTTGGAATCGGAGCGGAAGCTGGCAGTGCGGTCACGGTGAAGTCCGTAATAATTAATCAAATTTAATAAAAACAGAAGAAGCAGCTGAATGCTCACAGTTCATTCAGCTGCTTTTATCGTTGAGTTGATATAAGGTTGTAATTACGAGACGGAATATGGCTATGTGTCTGACACAAAAGCAGATGACCAGGAAAGATTCTATTAATAGATATAAAGGTTGCCATTTCATATTTTTCAACATTACAATATCGTAAGATGCCAAACGAATCCTACTGTCCGATTAAGTCGTGTTAATAGAGGAATAAGAAAAATAAAAGGAGAGAGTTATGGACATCTTAATCGGACTTATATTAGGAATTGTGGAAGGATTAACGGAATTTGCGCCTGTGTCCTCGACTGGACATATGATTCTGGTCGGCCATTTGCTCGGATTCGAAGAGACAGTGCGTGCCAGCACGTTCGAAATTGTTGTGCAGCTGGGATCGATATTGGCGGTCGTTGTTGTGTTCTGGAAGAAGATGTTGAGCTTAATCGGATTGGGTAAAAGTGTAATTCCTCGAAATGCTGCAGGTGTAAATCCCAAAAACAAACGACGGTTTAACCTTCTTCATATCATCATTGGCATGCTGCCATTCGGAGCAGGTGGAGTTTTGTTCTATGATACGATCAAGCATGAGCTGTTCAGTGCTCGAACGGTCGTTGTAACATTAATTCTCGGCGGCTTGCTGATGATCGCAGCCGAGAAGCTTAAAGCAACTCATCCATCAGCCGGAACGCTCGATCAAATGACTTATAAACAGGCACTGATTATTGGTCTGTTCCAAATGCTCGCGCTCGTTCCAGGCTTCTCACGTTCTGGAGCTACGCTGTCGGGCGGCCTGCTTGCAGGGCTAAATCATAAAACGGCAGCTGAATTCACCTTTATTATGGCTGTACCGATAATGGTCGGAGCTTCGGGCAAAGATTTGCTTGAAAGCTGGAGCTATCTGACTGCGAGTGATATTCCGCTGTTCGTTACCGGTTTCGTGACGTCTTTCATTACTGCATTATTTGCCATTAAGTTTTTCTTGAATCTAATTGAGCGTGTGAAATTGATTCCATTCGCCGTTTACCGTTTCATACTCGCGGCGCTCTTCTGGATCTTCTTGCTGTAGTTTTCAAATCATAATAATATGTATAAGGAAGGTGAATACGATGCAGAACATATTTTTTACTTCGGATCATCATTTCGGTCATAAGGGGATCATCGATTTCGAGTCACGTCCGTTCACCAGCGTCGATGAGATGAATGAGTTCATGATCGAGAAGTGGAACGCTGTTGTTGGCAAGAACGACAAAGTTTTTCATCTAGGCGATTTTTCCTTTTTGAACCAAGAGAAGACTGCGGCGATTGTCGCACGGTTGAACGGCCGCAAATATCTTATCTTAGGCAATCATGACCGCGGCCGTTCGCGTTCCTGGTGGCTTGAAGCCGGATTCGACGAAGTAAGCGAGTATCCTATCATATACAAAGAGTTTTTCTTCTTGTCGCATGAACCAATGTACATGAACAAGCATATGCCGTATGTAAATGTTCATGGACATATCCACTCACAGAAGTATGAAGGCCTTAATTATTTCAACGTCAGCGTCGAGCATTGGGATTATTCCCCGATCACGTTCGAGCAGATCCGTGATGCGGCAGTTCCTACCGAAGAGCAGGCATAACCATAGCTAATTGGAGCCGCGTGCAACGCGGCTCTTTTATTTTATCATACGCACCTAATGCATCTGCGGAAGAATGTCAATTCCAAATCGATTAAAAGTTCTAATCAAGCCTATACAAAAGATTCGTTTTACAAATAATAAAACTGGGAGTATCATCAACAATGCAATGTAAAGTTTTGTTCGGACAAGTGATGCGCTGTTGGACAGCATGTGAACCTTTAACGAAGAACGAGCGCGATTCTTGTCGAACGACTTTTATTTATCATATAATGGATAGTAAATCATTTTGATTCGTTATTTTATTACTTAGTCAAGATTGGTGTATGGCTGCTTCCGGCATAAGGTTACATTTACCGGGAGAACCAGCACCTTTTCTTCAAATAATAGCGTGTAAGGAAGGTAATCATGAGTAGCCAACAAACCAATACAGACGTTATCCTAATCGGCGCCGGCATTATGAGCGCAACGCTCGGGACGCTGCTGAAAGAATTAAATCCGACATGGAATATAACCGTATTCGAACGGCGTGAAGTTGCTGGCGAAGAAAGCTCGAATGAATGGAATAATGCAGGCACGGGACACTCCTCATTGTGCGAGCTGAACTATACAACGGAAAAAGCAGACGGCTCCATCGACATTACGAAGGCGATTAAAGTTAATGAAGAATTCCAAGTGTCTAAGCAGTTCTGGTCTTACCTTGTGAACAGCAAGCTGATTCAAAATCCGAGGGACTTTATCGTTCCAGTTCCACATATGAGCTTCGTGAAAGGCGAGAAGGACGTTAAGTTTCTGAAAAAACGGTTCGAAGCGCTCTCAAGCAATCCGTTGTTCCAAGGAATGGAATATTCCGATGATCCAGCGAAATTGCAGGAATGGATTCCGCTCATGATGAAGGATCGCGTCGTGAATGAACCTATCGCCGCTACAAGAAGCGAAGCGGGTACAGACGTTAACTTTGGCGCTCTGACACGTATGCTGTTCAACCATCTGAAAAGAAAGAACGTCGATATTCAATTCAACCGCAATGTAGATGATATTAAGCGTGCGGGCGACGGCTCTTGGGAGCTGAAGGTACGAGATGTTGGTACGGGATCAGTCGAGCGTCATAAGGCAAAGTTTGTATTTATTGGCGGCGGCGGCGGCAGTCTGCATCTGCTGCAAAAGTCCGGAATTCAAGAAGGCAAAGGAGTAGGCGGCTTCCCAGTTAGCGGTATCTTCATGGTATGTCAGAAGCCGGAGATCGTAAAGCAGCATAATGCGAAAGTATATGGTAAAGCACCGGTTGGTGCTCCTCCAATGTCAGTGCCGCATCTGGATACGCGTATGATCGACAAGAAAGAATCGCTGCTGTTCGGTCCGTTCGCTGGCTTCTCGCCGAAGTTTCTGAAGTTCGGTTCGATGCTTGACCTTGTCAAATCGGTGAAGCCGCATAATCTTACTACGATGGTGGCGGCAGGCTTCAAGAACGTGCCACTGACGACGTACTTGATCAAAGAATTAATGCAGTCCAAAGAGAAGCGGATGGAGGCGCTGCGTGAATTCGTACCGAACGCAAAGAGCGAGGATTGGAATTTAATCGTTGCTGGTCAACGTGTACAAATCATTAAAGATACAGCAACCGGCGGCAAAGGAACGCTCCAATTCGGTACGGAAGTTATCAGTGCTGCAGACGGCTCAATTGCCGCATTGCTAGGCGCTTCTCCAGGTGCTTCAACTGCTGTTTCCGTTATGCTGGAAGTCATCGAGAAGTGCTTCCCGCAGCAACTGAAAGAATGGGAGCCTAAAATTAAAGAAATGATTCCGTCGTATGGCGTGAAGCTCACTCAGAACCCAGCGCTTATTCAAGAGATTATGTCGACCTCGGCGCGTACGCTCGGCTTGAAGGAAGCTGCTGCTGTACAGGCGTAAAGATAATTTAGGACTCGCAGAGATGCGGGTCCTTTTTCGATATATAGACAATCATATGACCGAGACAGTAAAAGTCACAATAACCATGAAGACAAAATGTAACAGACTGCGATCGTGATCGACGATGACAAGATCAGACTAGTAGTTCAATCGGTACTGGCATCAAGTCATGTATCCTGATATAGAGCAGACCTTTCGGAGGTACTGCTTTTTTTTAATTTAGTACGTTTAAGAACAAAAATTTGGTTACCAAAAGAACAATCGAATGCTCGTCCGAGTGTGTAAAATAAGACTATAGATCCTATTCTACGCAGCACCAACCGCGAATTAGTTACAAATCTTGCAATTTTCTTTTTTTATTCGAGACAACGGATATCCAAAACAATTGTCTAACTAGATTTCCATCATGATGACAGAATGGAAAGGAGGTGAGGGTTGTTCTTCAGCATAATGTGAAGTTGTAGTGCCAACGTTTTCAAATACTTTTACTTAAAAGGGAGGAGAAATTTGTAATGCTGCAATTATCATTATTAGAGAGGTCGTCCAGAAAGACAAAATGGATGCTCGGGGCAGGCACACTGCTGTTGATGCTGGCATGCTGGCTGCTCGTCGCAGAACGTGCTTCGGCGCATGGATGGATTGAAGAGAGCCGTGCTGGCTTGTGTATGACGGGTCAGAACACGGGCTGCGGAGCAGTACAATATGAGCCGTGGAGTGTAGAGGGGCGTGGAGATTTCCCTGAAATTGGCGTTCCTGATGGTGAGATTACGGGCGGCGGCAAATATGCTCCACTGTACGAACAAACTGCAACTCGTTGGACGAAGGTTAACATGACAGGCGGACCTTATACGTTCCACTGGAAAATGGTTGCGAACCACAGCACGAACCGTTGGGACTACTATATTACGAAGCCAGGCTGGAATCCGAATGAGCCAATCGGCCGCGACGACATCGAGTTGTTCTGCCGCTACGAGGACAACGGCGCAATTCCACCGATGGACGTTCTCAACGACTGCTACATTCCGAACGACCGTGAAGGCTACCATGTCATTATCGGCGTATGGGATATTTTCGATACAGTCAATGCATTCTATCAAGCGATTGATGTTAACTTGACGCGCAATACTTCGTTGCCAGCTACACCTCCAGCAGGCTTCCCTGGCGATCCGAACCGGTTCAGCGATATCCGCGACTGGAGCTCGATCCGCCCTTATAATGCGGGTGAGCAAGTAACTTACAATGGATATATTTGGGAAGCAAAATGGTATACGGTTGGACAAGAGCCAGGCGTATATGGAGTATGGCAACAAGTTAGACCGGCTGATGGTTCTGGAGGAGGCTCGACGCCGACTGTACCTGCTGCTCCTACGGGACTAACGGCAACGGCGGGTAACGGACAAGTGTCGCTTACTTGGTCGCCATCGTCCGGTGCAGCAAGCTACACCGTAAAACGTTCGACGACGTCCGGTGGTCCGTACACGAATGTAACAACGGTTGCAACTTCGAGCTATGTTGATACGAGTGTAACGAATGGCACGACGTATTATTACGTAGTCAGCGCCACGAATGCAGCAGGCAGCAGCGCTAACTCGACGCAGGCAAGCGCAACGCCAGCTAACTCGACGACGACTCAGCCGCCAGCTGCTCCGACAGGCTTGACGACGATGGGTCACGATGGACACGTCATGCTTTCGTGGACGGCATCAACGGGTGCAACGAGCTATACGGTGAAACGCTCGACGACATCCGGCGGACCATACACGAACGTAGCGAACGTAACGACGAATAGCTATACTGATATGAGTGTAACGAATGGTACGACGTACTACTATGTCGTCAGCGCTTCGAATGCAGGCGGCAGCAGCGCTAACTCAGCTCAAGCTAGCGCAACGCCAACGGCCGGATCAACAATGCCTAGCGACATCGTTGTTCAATACAAAACAGGCGATACGAATGCTACTGACAACCAAATTAAAGCTCATTTCAATATCAAAAATAACGGTACGACAGCACTTGACCTCACGACCGTTAAAATCCGTTATTACTTCACGAAGGATGGAAATGCAAACGTGAACGGCTTCGTTGACTGGGCTCAAATTGGCAACTCGAACGTGAAGGTGACGGTTGGCTCGGTGTCCGGCACGAATGCTGACACGTATGTTGAGCTGAGCTTCACTTCCGGAACGATTCCAGCCGGCGGTCAGAGCGGCGATATCCAAGTGCGCCTCGCGAAGTCCGATTGGTCCAACTTCAACGAAAGCAACGACTACTCATATGACGGAACGAAGACGGCTTATGCCGATTGGAACAAAGTAACGCTGACGCAAAACGGCACGCTGGTGTGGGGAACGACTCCTTAAGTCGTAATCCGTTCTTAATGAAGTTAAAGGTGGTCTCACGACCACCTTTTTATTGTTCAATAACAACTAAACGATATGGAATATTAAGAAACATTATAGACATATGGATATATTTAGAATATACTGATGTTGTTTTGAGGAGGTGACATCTATGAATCAATACGATTTCGGACAAACGCTCTATGCAAAGTCTACACTATAGACTTCGGCGGTTGTTTGCATAGAGCATATTGAATTTTGACTGGAACCGCCGTGTCCTTAAAGGTAAATCGGTTTATAGTGGAAGACTTTGCTGCCTTGAAATGAAATTTATTTTAAGGAGTAGAGTCGAACATGAAATATGTTAACGCTGATATGATTTTACCTGAGGATCTGCTGAAAGAGGTTCAGAAATTCGTAAATGGCAGTATCATCTATATACCGAAGAGCAAAGGGACTACGCGCAAAGGATGGGGCGAGAGGACGGGAAGCAGGAAGCTCATTCAACTTCGTAATGCTGAAATCCGTCAACAATTCGCACAAGGCGAAACCATTATACAGCTGATGGAACGTTATCATTTGTCCTGCGAAAGCATCAAAAAAATTGTGTACTCCAAACCTAAATAATGGATTTATAATCATGGCCGCTTCGGATATGTCAGACGCGGCCTTCTTATATGATGTCGCTGTTCGGAAATGTTGATATTATCAGTAACATATTTTTTTTATGTAACCTTAAATTTATGGAGGTTATGATGAAGGTAACACTTCAACAAATTACAGAATCAAACAAAGAACAATTTGAAAACTTATTTAATTATTATCTCTATGAGCTTTCTCCATACTCACGGGAGGATATTGGAACAAAAGGAACTTTCGAAATGGAAGATATCTCACCATATTATAGGGATGAACGGTTATATCCTTACTACATCATGCTTAATGAAAGAATCGCTGGGTTCATTCTGGTTACTTCTCCTCCGTATGTTGCAGAGGATGTAGACTATTCGGTGCAGGAACTATTTGTGTTGCCAAAATATAGAGGCACGAATATAGCCCAAGATGCTGTCGTACAAATCTTCAAGCTGTACCCAGGTCGGTACGAGGTAGGGATGTACAAATCGAATATAATAGCTGTGAAATTCTGGACTAAGCTGTTATCAACACTTCAGACCCCGGTATTAGTAGAAGATGGTTCCTTTGAGCTTGATGGAAATGTAGTATCGACAACAGGTATGAAATTTTCGGTATCCTACGAATCTATATGCAACTAATATCAAAAGTGTCGTTGGATGAAGATGAGCGTCGCTTCTTAAAAGGTAAAACCCTACAATTAAAAGAATTGATAAATTAACCGTCATCTACAGGGCGGTTATATTTTGGGTTGTACGTTGCCATTGATGAGAGTTCTGTGACCAATTTGGATAAAACGCTCGCTCTGTATTACATATGTTACACTATTTTTATTATGTTGTATTAGTTACAGTTAAGCATTATTTTACTGAATTAATATCATTAATTGATCTTCTGTTATATACATTTTTCTATTCTGTACCATACAATCTGTAGTGGGTTTATCAATTCACGGATAGGTGGTGCAGCTATATGCTTATGAACATGAAAGAAGCGATTCGGCAAGCGCTTGATCTGGCTCTATCATCGAATGATGATGTCCTTATTTTTGGTGAAGACGTTGGAGGCGCTGGCGGCGTATTTCGGGTAACAGAAGGTCTGCAGCATAAGTACGGGGAAGAGCGCGTATTTGATACCCCGTTAGCTGAGTCGGCTATATGCGGACTAGCAGTAGGACTAGGAACTCAAGGCTTTAGGCCGGTCGTTGAGATTCAGTTTATCGGATTTATTTATGAAGCGATGGATCAGATCTTCGTTCAAGCCGCACGAATGCGGTACCGTTCAGGAGGCCGTTACCATGCTCCTATTACGTATCGAATTCCGTTCGGCGGCGGCGTCAAGGGAGCAGAAATGCATAACGACTCGTTAGAAGGTCTAATGATCCAAAGTCCAGGTATTAAGGTAGTCGTTCCTTCTAATCCATATGACGCCAAAGGATTGCTGTTATCCGCGATTCGAGATCAAGATCCGGTCATATTTTTGGAACATCTGAAGCTATATCATCTCTACCGTGAAGAGGTGCCGGAAGAAGATTATATGATTCCAATCGGAAAAGCGAAATGTGTGAAAGAAGGCCAACATCTAACGCTAATTACCTATGGCGCAATGGTTCAGTCTTCGATTAAGGCAGCAGAAGCAGTAGAGCAGAAGCATGGTATTACCGTTGAAATCATTGACCTCCGTACGTTAGTTCCATTAGATATTGATACAATCGTTCAATCGATCGCCAAAACAAACCGGGCAGTTGTCGTTCAAGAGGCGCAGCGCACGTCGGGAGCCGCAGCTGAAATTATTGCGCAAATTAATGAGCGAGCTATTCTTCATTTGGAAGCGCCGGTAAAACGTGTAGCACCTCCGGATACGGTATATCCTTTCGCACAAATAGAAGATCAGTGGCTGCCTTCTGTTGAGCGGATTGAAGCTGGAATTGAACAAGTGCTTGAATTTTGACAATATTAATTCCGTATAAATCTACCATGCTATAATTTATATTTTTTTCATTTTAAACTAACATATAAATATTAATGCAAACATATACAATCGTTCTATCATTCTAACATTAGTTGAATGAGCTATACTATCTACGCTTCATGGAGGCTTACACCGATGTCAAAAATGGTTTATAGCTTAATTGATGATTTGGACCTGTTCGATGTGGGCGTAACGGAGGCGCGGACTGGTGATTTTCTCGGAAAGCAGGCGCTTTATTTGGAGAAGGCCGGCTATGCCGTCCTGCTAAAGGACGAAATCCCTTTCTCCAGCTATCGCGTTCAAGCAGAGGTTGCGATACCCGAGGAGGTCGGGTTTATTGGAATCGTCTTCGGAGCTAAGGACGCCGATAATTATGAATTAATTTATTTGGCACCGTTAGAAATTCAGTATGATCCAGTGATGAACGGTTCGATGACCTGGCAAGTGTATAACGGCCCATTATACCAGAAACCTCTGCCGGATATGACCGGGCGATGGGTGAATTTGACCGTAGACGTTCAGCCGAACGGTGCAGCAGTATACTTAGGAGAAGACTCTACTCCTCAGTTAGTTATCCCGAATCTCCAACATGGACTTCCTTCCGGTCGAATCGGTTTTTGGGGCTTTCTCCCTAGCTATATTCGGAATTTTACGGTTGAGCAAATTCAACCAGCGACGATAGTCGAGAGGGAAACCGACCTGCAGCGTCTTGCTGCCGAATCATTTGTCACGGAGTGGATGGTGGCACCTCTTGACAGCGATAAGTGGACCAAAGCCGTCGTTGAAGAGAATGGAACGTTAAATCTGAATCGAATTTATTCCACCGAGAAGGTGCAAACGGTAATAGCAACAAGCGTATTCAAGTTATCAGCTGAACAGGAAACTGTGTTAACATTCGGGTTTAGCGATTATATTCAGTTATGGGTGAATGACGAATTACTATATGAAGGTGATTGGAAATGGAACCCGCCCGCAGATGACGGCCGTATTCGCCCTGACCATGCATCTGTAACGGTTCGCTGGAAAGCCGGTTTGAATACGATTCGAGCACAAGTTACGAATGACGAGCGATTCGGGTGGGGGTTATGTGTGAAGACAGGTATAACTAAGAAAAAATAGCTTTCTACGTATAATGAAGAGACAAAGAATGTCGAATAGATCTTCTCTTGTCGGAACAAAGGTGCAGCATATACTACCGCATCGTCTATGCGGGTGATTGACTATGGATATAAGCATTATCAATCATCCGCACTCGCCTGTATGATGAACGATCCCCCTTGTACTTCGCAATATTTCCCCACTCTTATATGACATAACATAACCTCCTCACATTAATGAAAACGTTGATATTTACCAAAAATTATTTCGTTCTTAACATCATTTCACATATTACATATGTTTGGACTTATTGATATTTTAATAGTAAATAAATCACTTGACTGGTTCCTAAAATCGCAAGTATCATAATAACACATCCGAATAACATCGAATGCTCATCGACATGTTCCCCTATATTACCTCCCAGTCTAATCAGACAACTATCGCTATCATTCATAATGATTACGACAAGAAGAAGAATAACTAATTCAACATGGATAAACCTTATGAGAACTAGTAGGACAATCTAGTGCACGTAAATACCACAACAAATATACCAACTGCATACCGTAAGGCTTAAGTAAGACGATTACAATGCTGGAGGGGTTGCATGATGGACACCGCGCGTTATCCGTTGACGCACCCGCAGAAGCGTGTATGGTATACGGAGCAAGTGTATCCTGGCACCGCGCTGCACAATATTACTGGTTCAATTCGAATCCGAGGCCCGCTCGATTACGGTCTGCTCGCTCAGGCCATCCGTGAACAGAAGCGCCAGCACGAAGCACTCCGACTGCGGTTCTCTGAAGAAGATGGGGTTCCCGTCCAATTCGTCCTACCATTTAGTGACACCGATGAAGTAGAGGAGCCCTTCGTTGATTTCTCCTCATCAGCCGATCCAGAAGGGGACTGGCTGGCTTGGGTTGAGCGGATAGCCGCAGAACCATTCTCGCTTGAGGAAGGTCCGTTATGCTCGTTTCCAATGTTCCGGATTGCCGCAGACGACGGTGGATTTCTTGTCAAAATTCACCACATTGTTTCCGACGGATGGTCCAGCACGATGCTAATTGATCGCATTCGGGATGCGTATGAACGATTGGTTCGAGAAGAGCCGGGGGTAGACGAGAGTGAACCTTCCTATCTGGAATATATCAAACGAGAGGCTAAATATCTTGAATCAACTCGTTTCCAACGAGACAGAACTTATTGGATGGATAAATTTTCGGACTGGCCGTCAGAAGATCCGCCTTCAGCGCCTTCGGGATCAATTGAGGGACAACGTAGAATTTATATGCTGGACGCCGAACGTTCCACAGCTGTTCACCGATTGTTAGCCGATACAGGTTGCACGCTTTCCGCTTTGTTTCATCTGCTCGTCGCGTTGTACTTACGCATTACGGAAGGGCGTACTGATATCGTCATCGGAATGCCTGTATTCAACCGTTCGGGACCGAGAGAAAAGGCGACAGTCGGCATGTTCACCAGCACGATGCCGCTGCGTATCGCTATTGATCGGGAAGCATCTGTCATGGACGAATTGATTCGGATTCAACGCGAGCTTAATGCAAGCTATTACCATCAGAAGTATCCTTATGATGTGCTCGTATCAGACCTGCAGCTGAAGCTGCGAGGTTTGGATTCCATGTTCGACATTTGTGTAAACGTATACAACACGAGAGTGATAACCAACTGGATGGAATCAAACGCGGAAGTGAATGAGCATCATTGCGGAAGCCAGCTCTATGCGATGCAGCTCGTCGTCAAGGACTGGTTCTCAACAGGCGAGCTAAAGGTGGAAATTGATTATAGGCCTGTTATGTATTCCGATGTGCAAATAGATCGAATATTCGAAAGATTCGTTATGCTAATTGACGGAATATTAGCGGCGCCAACTTCGCCCGTAGTTCGTCAATCCATCTTATCGGCAGAAGAGAGGAAGAGGCTTTCCGAGTATCTTTCCACTCGTGCTGAATACCCACGTAATAAGACGATTACGCAAATCTTCGAGGAGCAAGTTAGACGATCACCAGATCGTGTCGCGATCATGTATGGGAACAAGCAATTGACATATCGACAGCTGAACGAGCAGTCAAGTCGGCTTGCAGTCTGGCTGAATGAGCAAGGAATCTGCAAGGAGCAAACGGTCGGTTTATTATTAAAGCATTCGCTAGAGATGGTTGTTGCAATCATTGCCGTACTGAAGGCAGGCGCTGCTTACGTGCCAATCGATCCTGAATATCCGGTCGAACGAATCGGATTCATGCTATCGGATGCAGGCTGCAGCCTGCTGCTGGTGAATGTACCGATACCAGAAGGCATTAGCTACGAGGGACGAATTGGGGATGTGAGCGATCCTACATTGTACTTGGCGGACCCATATCTGTCTTCCAATAAGGCAAGTCCAGATCATTTGGCTTATATCATCTACACCTCTGGCTCGACTGGCAGACCCAAAGGCGTTATGATCGAGCACCGCGGGCTTGTTAACTATATATGGTGGGCCAAGCAGCAGTATATTCGCAGTGAAGAAGAGGTGTTTCCGCTTTATTCATCGCTCGCTTTCGACTTAACTGTTACGAGTATATTTACTCCGCTCATCGCGGGAGGACGAATCGACGTCTATCGAGATGATCAAGACATCTACGTGTTGGATCGTATCATACAGGACAATCAAGCTACCGTAATAAAGCTGACTCCGTCACATCTGAGCTTGCTGCAAGATCGGGACAATCGGACAAGCTCGGTTAGGCGACTTATTGTTGGGGGGGAAGATTTACGAACCGATCTGGCCAAGCGTATCTATGAAAGCTTTGGCGGACACATCGAAATATACAACGAATATGGTCCAACTGAGACTGTCGTCGGCTGTATGATCCATCGCTATAATCCTAAGCAAGATGTTCGAACATCGGTGCCAATCGGTATCCCATGTGCCAATACAGGTATTCATATCCTTGATTGTGATGGTAACCCTGTCCCTGAAGGGGTAATTGGCGAGTTGTATATAACAGGGGACGGCTTAGCCCGAGGTTATCGGAATATGCCTAACATAACGGCAGAGCGTTTCGTTCCTTGCCCATTCCTTCCAGGCGAGCGGATGTACCGGACTGGAGATTTAGCACGCCGGCTGGAAGACGGAACGGTTGAATATGCAGGCCGCGGGGATATGCAGGTCAAAATTCGCGGTCACCGGATCGAGCTAGGTGAAATCGAACGTGTATTAGCTGATCATCCGTCGGTACGTGAAGCGATCGTAATCGACCGGACTTCAGATGATGGCCGCAAATATTTATGCGCTTATATTGTACAGAGTAGTACACAATCCGAGGATTGGAGTGACTACTTGAGTCAGAGGTTACCTGCTTATATGGTTCCGGCGCATATCGTGAAGCTGGAGCATATTCCTCTAAACGTGAACGGCAAAGTCGATCGTAACAAGCTGCCGGCTCCAGATATGAAGCGGAGTCGTCTACTGGCCGGTTGTACAGAGAACAGCGTATTGAATCCGGCTGTGAGCGTGCTTCTTGCGGTTGCAATGGACGTTTTACACGTTAACGATATCCATACGCTAGATCATTTCTATACATTGGGCGGAGATTCGATCAAAGCGATTCAGCTCGCTTCTCGTCTACGAAGTCGCGGGTATAGGATTAAGGTTGCTGACGTACTGGCTCATCCTGTCTTCGAAGATATGAGTCATTATGTACAGCCGATAGCCCAAGAAACAGCCCATACGCTTGTCCGAAGCAAAGGAGTTCAACGCTCGACTCCGATCATAGACTGGTTCATGACAAGGCCGTTCTCTGAGCGGAATCATTTTGTGCAGTCCGTATTGCTGCGGCTGGATGGTGAACTTACGGCGCAGCAGCTTGACGGAATCGTCGAGACACTGATCAATCGGCACGATTCACTACGATTGAACATAGATTTGTCAACCGATACGCTCATTTATAACGATAACGCCATCATCGAAAACGTCTCCGTATACGATTTGTCACACCTAACGAGACTCGAGCGCCAGGAGCAAATAAAGACGATCGGCGAACGGCTAAAGGCAAGCTTCCGATTGGATCGGGATGCCTTGCTCAAAGCGTGCTTATTCGAGCTTGGCGAGGATGGACGACGATTACTACTCACAGCTCATCATCTCGCGGTCGATGCTGTTTCTTGGTCAATCCTGCTTGAGGAGCTAGGTCTTCTACACGGTCAATATACTTCACAAGAACCAGTCACGCTACCGACGGTTACGGCCTCATATCAGCTATGGGCAGAACACTTATGGAGCCGGAAGGAGGAGATGGAGAGCGAACGCTCGTATTGGCAGGCTCTTCTGGACAATGAAACGTATATCCAGTTCGAACAGCCTGCATGTAAGACGAGCAATGGAGTTGATTCCGTATCAGAGGAACTGTCGCAGGAGAGCACAGAGCAGCTGCTCCAGATTGCTTCCACTTCATACGGATCCAATGTTCAAGAGCTGTTGGCAGCCGCGCTTGCATCGGCCATTTGGAAACAGTTCGACATAGAGAAGCCTGTAATTGAATTGGAAGGGCATGGACGTGAGCCATTAGACCCGTCAATCGAGCTGTCCAAGAGTGTCGGCTGGTTTACGGCAATGTATCCGGTTCGCCTGCAGGCAGACGCAGACGACACGTGGGAACGTTGTATCAAGTCGGTCAAGGAGACGCTTCGTACTATCCCGTCACGCGGGATTAGCTATGGCATTCTAACGAGATTGTTACGCACGCTTCACGATCCTGGCGAAGGTCTTCGAATACGGTTTAACTACGTCGGACAACTGGATACTTCTCTGCATGCGGGAGCTGTGTTTGAATTGTCTGATGAAGAGACAGGTGCCGACATCGGGGCAGGTAACCCAATGACCACCCCGCTCGACATCGTGGCAATGGTGCTTGGCGGTAAGCTGAAGATTACCGTACGCTTTGACCGGAGCACGGTCCGGTCTGAGACTGCTGTAGCGTTAACTGACAGTTTCATCGAACGGACGGAGTCACTCATCCGCCACTGTCTTGGCGTCCACGATAGGGTGTATACGCCGTCGGATTTTTCGACTATTTCTTTGTCTCAGGAAGCTCTCGATAGTTTATACCGTTAACGACTCAAGAGAGAGAAAAATGAAATAAACCGAAAGCGTGGGATCCATGATGAGTAATCCGGTATCGATCGAGGTGGAGCAGCTATCCATCTTTCAATATACGAGAGGACAAGAATACGCAGGCAATCGGTTCGAAATTAGTCCTCGGCCCGAACGGTTCAAGTGTTATAACGGACCATGCATCAGGTTAAAAACATCCGTTCGCAAAGGGGGGGATGTAACTTCGTCAGAAGCATTTAACGGCATTGACTGGTTGAAGCAATTACTGCTGCCTTCATTCGGTGTTACATCAGTCAAGTTTCATGGTCATGAATCGGAGCTTTTATGGTCATATCCGTCAGCCGGGGGATGCTACCCGGTTGAACTGTACGTGCATGTCCGACGTTTAGGGAAGGTGAAGCCAGGTCTGTATCATTATAATGCGCTGTATGCGTCGCTGTATCGGATCTCAGATGCCCAGTCGGTAAGCGAATACGGATGCGGGCTTCCATCAGCCGGAACTAACGCGGATGTAACCTTTATATTAACGATTGTTCCGTGGAGAACCTGTTGGAAATATTCATATAAAGGCTACCGATTCGGCATGGTAGACGCCGGCCATGCTGCAGCTAATCTTCAGCTTATGCTAAGATCGCTCGGCTGGCAGGCGACAACGTACACTCGACTTCGGTCCGATGAGCTGTCCGCCATGTTAAAGCTAGATCACTTTGAGGTACCGGTTGCAATGATTGCCGCTTCCGCGAAGCACTCATTACCCGGCTTGAACGAAGACTCGGTTGAACAAGAATCCTATATTCAAGAGATTGCTAGTATTGAACCACAACACGATGATGACATCCTATTATTCGATTGGGACCCGATCTTCAAGTTTCGACAGCTAGTCGATCGGACAGTACGTGAACCGTCAGACAATTGCGTGACACGCATAACGCTCCCGGAAGATGACAAGTGGTCGAATTACGATCAGCTGCTGCCACTCATCGTTGATCGACGATCAAGTGCTGCGTTTGAACGCAGAAATCTGCCATACGAGCAGCTGGTCACGATGGCAGCATTCATTGAACGGACCGGCTTGCTGCCGACCTTTCATATGGTCATCCACGGGATAGAAGAGCTGCAAGCCGGTGTTTACCGCTGGTCGGAAGAGGGATTGGAATGTGTGACGGAAGGTGATTATCGGGACGTAACAGCCGGGATCTGTCTAGGTCAATCCTTTATCCGCGACTGCTCCGTCTTATTCGTCTTCACATTCGACATGGCGCATATACCGATTGATGAGTTCTCACGATATCAACAATTCTCTGTTGATGGCGGCACCCTGGGGCAGTTAATTCATCTCAAATCAGAGGAAATGGGTCTTGGCTTCTCGATTATCGGCGGTTTCTATGACGATGAGATGAGAGCTTTATTGAACTTAACGCCAACTCATCAAATTATCTATGCAGGCGCTTGGGGAAAAAATGCCTGGGACGAGAAGGAGGTCCGTAAGGACGATCGATATATAATGAACAAGCCGCAGTACTAGGAGGTTGTTATGACGAGAGGCATTTATTTCGGCGTTGACCTGCATGGTCACGTCAACCCAACGCTTGGACTTATTCGCGAGCTTACGGCGCGAGGCGAACATATCCGGTATTATTCGGGAGAGAAGTTCCGAGATAAAATTGAAGCGGCCGGCGCACAATTTGCAGCGTATCATCACCCGCTCGATTTCGGCACGATCAACGCTGGAGGCATCGATACCTTCCTTGTTACCGCCGACTTTATTCTCGACCGAAGCCGTCAAATTGTAGGGGCTACCATTGATGAGATTCAAGACTGGCAGCCTGATTATATTGTGCATGACGCTTTTTGTTATTGGGGCAAAGAATTAGCTGCAAGGCTGGGCCTGCCCGGTATCTCCGTCTTTGCAAATTTTGCATATATTGACGAGATGGCAGAAGTCGACCCCGAATTTTTTATGGAATACGTGCTCCGCGCAGGGGACGATCCTGTCTATACGAAGAACAAAGGCAAGACGGATGTATACCGTAGATTGGAAGCCAAGCTGAAGCAGCTACTATCAGTAAAATACGGTGTCCAGCCATTACAGCTGATCAATGATATTTTCTGCGGGAAGGAAAAGCTCAACATATTACCGACATCACGTGAATTTCAGTTATATGAGCAAGCGTTTGACGACAGCTATGTTTTTGCCGGATACGCTATTGAACAACGCCAGGAGCCGGACGACTTTCCGTTCGAGCAGCTTGACGATAGACCGCTGGTCTATATCGCTTTGGGCACGATTTTTAATGATGCAGAGCATTTCTATACGAAATGCTTGGAAGCTTTCCGGGACAAGAACGTGCAGGTCGCCATGTCGATTGGGCATCAAGTATCCGTCGAGCGTCTGGGACAGCTGCCGGACAATGTCATCGTTCGTTCTCATATGCCGCAGCTGGCGCTGCTCAAGCGTGCTTCCGCATTCATTACCCATGGCGGGTCGAACAGCATTCACGAAAGCTTGTGCCTGGAGGTTCCTATGGTTGTCGTACCGCAAAGCTTCGATCAATTCATGGGGGCGCTCGCCGTGGAGAAATCGGGAGCCGGGATTTTTTTGAAGGGTGACGACTGGCAGCCGAACGAGCTTGCGGAGGCCGTATTACGTGTCCAGAAGGAGCCATCGTTTCGCGAAGCTTGCCTTCGGATTCATCAGTCACTCGAATCGGCAGGCGGTCCAGCGCTTGCAGCAGATGCGATTCTGTCCTTCGTTGCAGCCGAACGCAGAAAGGCGCTTCAACGATGAGCCGCCGGTGGAGAAAGCTGCAGGCGCTTCTATTTATGATGGCAGCTTCCGTGCTCCTGTTGTCCGGACAAGCGGCTGCTGAAATTGTTGCGCCTTCACAAGAGAAGCTGATTAAGATCGATGCCTACATTCGCAAACAGAAGGATCGTGCAGAAATTCCCGGACTTGCAGTTGTAATCGTACAAGGGGATAAAACGATATTTAGCCAAGGATATGGCTGGGCGAATAAGGAAGACAAGATTCCTGTTACAAACGATACGTTGTTCGAGCTCGGTTCAACGAGCAAAGCGTTCTCTGCGCTTGCCGTCTTCCGTCTCGAGAAGGAAGGACAACTCAATCTCGACGCACCAGTCCGTCAATATTTGCCTTGGCTGCGCTTCACCTACAAAGGAGAAGAGGCTGTCGTAACGCTTCGGCAGCTGCTTCATCATACGAGCGGTATTCCTTTTCGAACGATAGCGGGTATACCGGTATCGGAGGATGAGAGCGGACTGGAGCAGACAGTCCGTACGCTCGAAGGGATGGAGCTCGATTATGAGCCGGGTGAACGCTATGAGTACGCGACCATCAATTACGACGTGCTAGCGTTAGTTGTTCAGCAGACTGCAGGCATACCGTTCGAGCAATATATGCGGGAGCAAATTCTCGACCCGCTTGGCTTAACTGGCACCTATATGTTCAAACCGCCTGAAGGCGCACCATTCGCTCAAGGCTACAAGCCCGGACTGCTTCGCGCGCAAGCCTACGATGCTCCTGCATACCGCGGCAATACGGCGGCAGGATATGTTATCTCCAGCGCTTCGGAAATGGAGCAATGGTTGAAAATTCAACTTGGCACAGCACCCAATCTCTCGCTCGATCCAGAAATTGTCCGTCAATCGCATATTCCAGACACAACGGTACCGCCGAATCCCGATGGCTCGTCCTATGCCGCTGGCTGGGGCGTGTTCCAGAAAGGTACAGGTGAGCTTGCCCATGAGGGCAACAATCCTAACTTTTCATCCTTTGTCGTGTTCCGTCCGGTGGACAGCATCGGAGTAGCATTGTTGGCGAATCAGAGCAGTATCCACACGATGATGATCGGCCAAGGTATCATGAGCATGCTCATGGACAAGAAAATGCCGGAACCGGTCAAGGATACATGGAAAAGTCTGGACAATACCGCTTCGGCCGTATTATTTACTGCGGCGCCAGTCATCCTGCTGACACTGTGGCAGTTATTTATAACGTTCGTGCAAATTGCGCGGCAAGAACGTCGCTTTACAAGCCGTCCTGCCCGAGCAATGGCCGTAAGCGTTGCGCTTATCGTAGGACTAACGGGCTTTGGCTATTGTCTATACCGAGTCCCCGATGCGCTGTTTAATGGTTTGACTTGGAAATTTTTCACCGTATGGGCGCCGTTTACGGTGCCTGCAGCTGCATGGACAATCTTCGGAGCTGCGGTGCTGTTTGGCTTCTATTATGTGTTGACCACATTGGCGCCGAAGCAGCGTGACAGATCGCTGCTGCCATTGATCGTGCTTAGCCTGGCCAGCGGCTTCGGCAATGCGCTTATTATTTTCATCGTCAATGCTGCACTTGCGCATGTAGATGACGACAAGTTTCCAAGCGGATTACTGCTTTATCTCGTCGCCGGTATTTTCTTATATGTTGCCGGTCAGAAGCTCGTCCGTACTCGACTGATTCATATTGCGAATGAGCTCGTCTATCGCAAACGGGTGGAACTGATCGAGGTCGTACTGAAGGCACCATTCCGTCGGTTAGAACGGTTAGAGCAGGGTAAAATTCAAGCGGCGCTCAACAATGATACGGAGACGATCAGTGAGTTTTCTAATATTGTGGTTACCGGTGCCACCAGTCTCGTGACTTTAATTTTCTGCTTTATCTACATGGGCACTATAAGCGTATACGGCTTGCTCGTTTCGTTGTTCGTCATCGTCACCGCAGCAGGACTTCACTTCTTGTTCGGGCGCCAAGCCCATCGCATCTGGGAACAGACACGCGACATTCAGAACATCTTCTTTGCATTTATTCATCATATGACATCTGGCTTTAAGGAACTGACGCTTCATGAGGGTAGAAGAAACGATTTCCAACAGGATATGGTTTCGAGCTCACGGATATACCGCGACAAACGGATTCGGGGCGATATGAAATTCGCCAACGTTAATGTAATCGGCGAACTGATGTTCTCGCTGGTCGTCGGCGTTATTGCCTTCCTGTTCCCGGTCTTGTTCCCAGAGATGAAGGCGGCGTCCGTTCAAACCTACGTCTTCATTCTGCTCTACATGACAGGCCCGATTCATGGCATTCTTGGTACCATCCCGAATCTAATTCGGGTGCGAATCAGCTGGGGCCGGATTAACAATCTTGCGGAAGAATTAGCAGACGACCGAAGTCGTACAGAGCAGTCAGATCAATACGAATCAACTGATTTGCCTATAGAAGACGGATCATTCCATACGCTGGAGCTGGATCGGGTCATGTACCGACATCCGTCTAGAGATGAAGGAACCGTATTTACGGTCGGACCGGTCAGCTTGTCGTTCCGCACCGGCGAGGTGACGTTCATTACCGGCGGCAACGGCAGCGGCAAATCCACGCTTGCTCGGCTTATAACGGGGTTGTACGCTCCGGACGAAGGACAAGTGCGGATTAATGGAAAGGCGCAGGAGCCGGAATGGCTGGGCCGGCATTTCTCTGCGGTATTCGCAGATTTCCATCTATTCGAGCAGTTGTACGGCATCGACGTCTCCGCTAATAGATCGGCCATTGAACGTCATCTGACACGACTACGACTAGAAGACAAAGTACAGATCGGTAAAGGTCCGCTGGATACGCTTGCATTGTCTACCGGCCAGCGCAAACGGTTAGCCCTTCTTATCAGTTACCTGGAAGACCGGCCAATCTATCTGTTCGACGAATGGGCAGCGGATCAAGATCCCGAATTCCGGCAGTTCTTCTACGAATCACTTCTTCCGGAGCTGAAGGAGCGGGGCAAATGCGTCATTGCCATAACACATGACGATCGATATTTCGGACTGGCGGACAAGATCGTCAAGCTCGAGCTAGGACAAATCGTCGACATTGAAACAGGGAACCGAATACCCGCATCATCGAATGCGGCAGGATAGCTGCAGCTTAGAGGGAGGGAATACGATGAGCGAGGCGACAAAGCTGGACCGCGCAAGCATTGAAGACATTACCGCACTGACTCCTGTACAGGAGGGCATGCTGTTCCATTACCGCAGCGGCAAGCATGAGGGCAGCTATGCGCAGCAGCTGAGCATCCGGTTAGAAGGCATGCTGAATATGGAAGCGCTAAGCAGTGCTTGGCAGCAAGTGGCGCGAGTAAACGAAATGCTTCGAACGGTGTTTCGTTGGGAGAAACTGGAGCATCCCGTGCAAATTGTACTTCGTGAGCCAAATATTCCGATCAGTGAGAAGGATTGTTCGGCGTCTAGTTCCAAAGCAAGAGAACGCCTAGTCCATATAGCTAGAGAAGAAGAGCTGTCAAAGCCGATTGACTTAACAACACATCCGCTACGAGTGCTTGTATGCAAGCTGAATGAACATAGCTTCGAAATGATCGTCAGCTGGCACCATATTTTGTTCGATGGGTGGAGTAACGGTGTTCTAATCAATGAGCTATTGACGGCCTATGATGCATTCGCAGCAGGCAACAAGGCACCGATTGTACGTAAAACGCGATTCAAGCAATTCGTGGCGTGGCATCAACAGGCTAACCGCGAAGCCAATCGGAATTTTTGGATGAACGAGCTCGCTGACCTTGGCGATCGGACTACGCTGCCTATACGTCACGGTACAGATTACAAAGCAGACCGCCGTCGTGTATCGGGCTCCGTTGCTGCTCCACTGATACAGGACACGATCATTAATTTATCCGATTACGCCAGACGTTTAGGCGTAACACCAGCATCGGTGCTTTACGCAGCGTGGGCACTGCTGCTCTACAAATACAGCGGAGCACCAACCGTCGTCTTCGGAACGACCGTCTCAGGACGCACCCCAGAGATAGAAGGGGTAGAACAGATGGTGGGGTTGTTTATTAACACCGTTCCGCTTCGTGTGGAATTGAATGATGAAGCCGAGGTTGAACAGGTTATCCAATCCGTCGATGCAGCGCTTCGCCGAAGAGAGCCGTATGATAGCTCGCCGCTGATGGATATTGCAAGCTGGAGCGGTGCGAACGGAGCGGAAGAGCTGTTCGAAACGATCGTCGTGCTAGATAATTATCCGCTCGACACTGCAATGCTCAAGAGCTCCAGACTTACCGTTGTCGGCTACCGGATGCAAGAATCGACCCATTATCCGCTGACGCTGGGCATAAACACGTTCGGTGAGTGGAGAGTTGAGCTTGAATACGATGCATCAAGCTTTTCTGAAGAATCAATTAAGCGGATGGTTGGCCACTATCAATACTTGTTATATCAAACGCTCCTTCAGCCGCAACAGAAGGTCAGTGAATTAGAACTGATAACTGCATCAGAGAAGGAACGGATTCTTACCGTCTTAAACCAACCGATTCGCAAGCCGCTCTGCGAGCTGGTGCATCACATTTTCGAGGAACGTGCACGTACCCATCCAGACCTGCCTGCGGTTATTAGCGGCGGGCGAAGCTACACTTACGGCAGCATCGACGCGAGATCAGACATTATGGCGCGAAGACTTAGGCGTGAAACGTTCACAAGCGGCGAGCGGCTGGTAGCGCTGCTGGCCGAACGATCAGAACAATGGATCGTCGCCATGCTCGCAATCTTGAAGGCGGGCTGCGGGTATATTCCGATTGATGCAGCCTATGCGCCTGCCAGAATTGCCTACATGCTGGAGGACAGCGCAGCAGAGCTGTTGTTAATCGGCGACGGTGTTGAAGTGCCAACATCCTTTACTGGGCGAATCATAAGGCTGGAGGAAGCGGAAGCTTGCTCAGATGATGATGAGGACAACTTTATCAAGCAAGAAATAACGTCCGAGCAAATTGCATATGTCACCTATACCTCGGGTTCTACCGGTGCACCTAAAGGGGTTATGACCGAGCATCGTCAGCTGCTCGCCTATGTTCTTGCGTTCCAGCGCGAATTCGGGCTTGGTCCTGGAGACGTTGTGCTGCAGCAAGCCTCTTGCTCCTTTGATCATTTCGTGGAAGAGGTGTATCCGGCGCTGTTGAGCGGAGCCGCTATCGTTATCGCACAGCGTGAGGAGGTACTTGATCCAGATCGACTCTTACAACTGCTGCAGACTTATCAAGTCACCTTCGTTACGGTCCAGCCGCTATTGCTGAGCGAATTGAACAAGCGGGGCGGGGTCCCTAGCGTCCATACGTATTTAAGCGGCGGTGACGTGCTTAAAGCAGTTCATTATGACCGATTAATTGAGAATGCCCGCGTATATAACACGTACGGACCGACAGAGGCGACAGTGTGTGC
The DNA here is from genome assembly GCF_004001065.1 of Paenibacillus xylaniclasticus. Classification (GTDB taxonomy): domain Bacteria; phylum Bacillota; class Bacilli; order Paenibacillales; family Paenibacillaceae; genus Paenibacillus_T; species Paenibacillus_T xylaniclasticus. Next base: position 64,266 of record NZ_BIML01000018.1, on the reverse strand, counting down.
TGCCTATTGGCAATGTGACCGGTCGAAGGAGACTAGCATTCCGATTGGGTCACCGATCGCCGGTTACAACATTTATATTACAGATCGGAACGGCAGGTTGATGCCGATTGGAATACCAGGCGAAATTTGCATCGCCGGCAATGGTGTTGCGCGAGGCTACTTACACAATGCAGAGCTGACGAACAGCAAATTCATCCCCGATCCGTATCGTCCTGGCAAGAGGATGTATCGAACGGGAGATGTTGGTGTATGGCAGGAGGATGGTACGATCCGTTTCGAGGGCCGCACGGATGAACAGGTGAAAATTCGTGGCTATCGGATCGACCTAAGCGAGATCGAGCTTGCGCTTCAAGCCCATCCCGCAATTGGTGAAACGGTCGTCTTAGCAGCAGAAGACGCAGCGGGAGAGAAGCATATTGCCGCTTATCTCGTGACATTAGATGAACTAACTGCATTCGAACTGAGGGAGCATCTCACTCACCGACTTCCAGCCCATATGTTCCCGTCGGTCTATTATCGAATTCCATCGATTCCGCGTACAAGCAACGACAAAGTGGATAAAAAAGCGCTGCTTCTATGCACGGATCGACTTCCGTCTGGAACAAGATGCAGCGAAGCGGCAAGCAATACGGAGAAAGCCATCATAGCTATTTGGCGCGAGGTGCTGAAGCTTGACGATATCGGACCGGACGACCATTTCTTCGATATCGGGGGCAATTCCTTGCTGCTCATGACGCTGCAATCGAAGCTGGAGCGGACCTTCTCCGCTGGCATTACCGTCACCGATTTGTTCTCAATGCCAACGGTAGGCAAACAGGCCGCTTGGCTGGACAGCCGGCGAAAGCGAATGGAAGTGTTCGCAATTGATGGTTATCAGCGTATGCCCGAAGAATGCTTCCGAGGACATGCGGGTGCAAGTGATATATACGCTGCTGAGGACCCGATTACAATGCATGTCCCATCAAGCATCGCTCGCGCGCTGTACCGGTTAGCCTCGGAATATTCGGTTGAACGCATCGACATCATGGCTGCAATGTGGGGCTATTGGTTTGCAGAGGCAATTGCAAGCAGAACGTCAGTATTTCATATTACTGTAAATGGAGGTCACGAAGCGCTTCCGATTCGGATTGACTTAGATACCGCACATAACTTTCCTGGCTTATTTGCGCATATTGCTAAGGCAAGGAAAGCAGCGGCAGCCGAGCCTGATTCAGCAGTAAGGACTACATCAACCGATACGGCAGTTATCATTCCGTTACAACGAATCGGCCGGTTCACTCCTGAGCGCGATGCATTCGAGACGATGTCGCTCGTCTGCCGATCGGAAGAGCTTCTGCATCACGATCGAACCGAGCTTATCGGGCTGTACGATTGGATACTCATCATAGATGAACGAACTAGTCACTCGGATGAACTAGACTTGATGCTGTTGTACCGGAAGGGACGTTATCAGCCGGAAACTCCGGAATGGCTAATCCAATCTTATTTCGACCTGCTGCGGCAGCTATCTGGGATCGAGGTGGCAACATGAGCTTATCTTTCAGCCTGTTCTTCTTCTCCTCTGACAGCGAGGAGAATGAACGGGGCAAATACGCATCGCTGCTCGAATTAGCAGCCGAAGCGGACGAGCGTGGATTCGAGGCGGTGTGGACGCCGGAACGGCATTTTCACCGATTCGGCGGATTATTCCCTAATCCATCCGTTCTTGGGGCAGCGCTTGCAGTACGAACCGAACGAATCGGCATCCGGGCAGGGAGCATCTCGCTGCCGTTCCATCATCCGCTTCGTGTTGCGGAAGATTGGTCGATTGTCGATAACTTGTCAGGAGGAAGAGTGGGCTTGTCCGTCACGTACGGCTGGCATTCGAAGGAGTATGTATTTGCGCCAGGCTTGCATGCCTTGCACAGGGATGAGAACCGCGAAGCGATGTTCGATCGGCTGGCACAGCTCCAGCGGATATGGCGCGGTGAACCGATTAACTTCCCGACCAGTGAGGGTGAGCAAACGATTGAGCGTTTCTATCCGCCTCCCGTCCAGAAGGAATTGCCGATCTGGGTGACGACGGCAAGATCCCGCGACAGCTGGAGACGAGCAGGAGAGATTGGTGCGAACGTCCTGACCGCGTTATATGCCATCGACAAGTCTGCTCTCAAAGATCATATCGCCGAATATCGTCAAGCGCGCCGTCTCAACGGGCATCCGTCTGACGGACAGGTGACCGTCATGCTGCACACGTTTCTTGGGGACGACTTGATGGAGGTTAGGGAGAAGGTACGTGAGCCGATGCTCCGCTACTTGTCGCATCATACGGAGCTGTTCGACTCGGCTCATATCGCTCGTGAGCTACGCGTCGATCCGTCCCGCATTACTGAAAAGCATCGTAGATTGATCGCATCAGCTGCATTCGAACGGTATTGGAATGACAGTGCGCTTTTCGGTACACCGGATACGTGTAAAGCAATGGCTGACGAGCTTCAAGCAATGGGCGTAGACGAGATTGCATGCTTAATCGATTTCGGCGTATCTGAACGCCTTATGGCTGAAAGCTTGACGCGAATCGATCGGCTTCGAATGCATTACGCAGCAGATTCATCAGAGAAAGAAGGGAGCGGAATTTATGGATAGATGGGCGATGCTGTTTCCGGGTCAAGGCTCGCAATATCCGGGAATGGGTCAAGAGCTGTACAAGGAATGTGTAACGGCTCGGCGCGTATTCGAGGAAGCGGACGATACGCTCGGTTATAAACTGAGCGATATTATTTTCGGCTCGGACCCGCATAGATTGACCCGTACGGAATTTACGCAGCCTGCACTGTTAACGGTCGGGATGGCCGCTTACCGGGTCTTTATGGAACGGATCGGCAGCGCAGCTCCACACATGGCTGCAGGGCATAGTCTTGGAGAATGGACGGCACTCGCATGCGCAGGCGCAATAACCTTCACAGATGCGTTGCGGCTTGTCGCGCTGCGCGGCCGCTTAATGCAGGAGGCGGCGGACGAAGGAGCAGGCGCAATGTGCGCCATTATTGGCCTCGAGGCAAGCATCGTTGAGAAAAAATGCCTCGAGCGCAGTGCGGCCGGCGCGGAGGTCGTCATCTCCAACTACAATTCTCCTGTCCAAACCGTAATATCCGGACGTGCCGAAGCTGTGCACAGCACCTCTGCCGAACTGGAGGCTCGCGGAGCGAAGGCGGTCTATCTCAACGTAGGCGCTGCGTTCCATAGTCCATTAATGGCAGCCGCTGCAGAGCAGTTGGAGAACGCTTTGGAGAAAACGGCATTTACTACGCCATGCTGGCTCGTGCTGTCGAATGTAACGGCACTGCCACACGGTGCGCCGGATGAAATCGGAAGGCGGCTCGTCGAACAGATTACAGCGCCTGTTCAATGGACAGCAACGATGAACTATTTTGAACAAGCAGGGATCAGTACGGTTATCGAGCTTGGACCACAGACTGTGTTGAGTCGTCTAGCCAAAGCAAATACGAAAGGCATTCAAGCGTATTCATTTGAGAAGCCGAGTCAAGCGGAGGAGCTTCACGAGAAGCTAAAGCCATTCTTCACTGTTTCTCACTCATTAACGCGTGGCTTCATTACCGGATGTCTGACCGCTGCGGTCTCGACACGCAACCGCAATTGGGACGAGCAAGCTTACCAGGAAGGTGTCGTGAAGCCTTATCGTCAAATAGAAGCTATACAGGAACAGCTGGACGTCGAACAACGTGAACCGTCGCCGGAAGAAATGCGAGCAGCGTTAAAGCTGTTAGTGTCCATTTTCGAGACGAAGGGCGTTCCAGATGACGAAGCTACACAGCGTTTGCAGGAAATTGTGTCGCGGACCGCAACCGGTCATTTGTTCCCCGAGTACACCGAATCAGTAGAGAGCACCAATCGCGCGACGGCTGATGTCGGGAGGTGATGAAGATGGATTTCGGTACGGTTCGCCTGCAAAGCATGGAAATGGTGAAGCGTGCAGCGCCTGCAGTAAAGCCTGCGACCGATTCAGATATCGCAATCGTCGGAATCGGAATGCGGCTTCCATATGCGAATTCGGAATCGGAGCTGCTGCAGTTGCTGAGGGTAGGAAAGGATGCAATCCGCAAGCTACCTAACTCTCGCCGCATCGACACGGATCGTTACTTCCGCACAGTGGGGGTAGATCCATCAACACTTCATTATGGGGAGGCCGCATTTCTCGAGCATATCGACCGCTTCGACTATTCATTCTTTAAGCTGTCGCCTAAGGAGGCCAGTCTGCTCGATCCGAATCAACGCCTGTTCTTGGAGACTGCATGGTGTGCGATTGAGGATGCCGGTATGGGCGGCCGCCGTCTGGCAGGGAGCCGAACAGGCGTGTATGTCGGCTACGGCTCGGACTCCGAATATAAACGAATGATCGACCAAGCCGAGCCGGAATCCGCCTCAATGGCGATGCCGGGTAACGTCAAGCCGATTATTGCCAGCAGACTGTCATATCTGCTTGATCTGCGTGGTCCCAGCTTGCTTGTCGATACGACGTGTTCTTCCTCGCTGGTCGCCGTCCACTTGGCATGCCAGGCTTTGCGCAGTGGAGAATGTGAACAGGCGATTGCTGGAGGCATTCAGCTGCATTTGCTGCCAGTCCGGGAATTCGAGGTCGGTATTGAGTCGTCTACGGCGAGAACGCGAACGTTCGACGATGCCGCAGACGGGACGGGAACAGGTGAGGGTGCAGTTGCGATCGTGTTGAAGCCGCTCAGCCAAGCGCTGCGGGATCGCGATCCGGTATATGCCGTAATCAAAGGAAGCGCCGTCAATCAAGACGGCAGCTCAGTCGGAATTACAGCACCGAATGCGGACGCTCAGGCCGATGTGATCTCGGAGGCATGGCGGCAGGCCAGCATCGATCCCGAGACGATCGGTTATATTGAGACGCACGGCACAGGCACGCGACTTGGAGATCCGATCGAAGTGGAGGGCATCCGCCGCGCATTCAGTCGCTATACCAACCGCAAAATGTTTTGCGCCGTCGGCTCCATCAAAAGCAACCTTGGTCATCTCGACAACGCAGCCGGCATAGCCGGTCTGCTCAAGACGGTTCTAGCATTGAAGCACCGTCAGCTGTTTCCGACGCTCCACATAGAGCGGCCAAATCGAACAATTCCTTTTGTCCTGTCGCCAGTTTATATTAATACGCACCTCTCTGCGTGGGAAGAAGGAGATACACCGCTCCGTTGCGGCGTCAGTTCCTTCGGCATTAGCGGCACGAACTGTCATGTGGTGCTGGAAGAGGCTCCTGCTGCAGCTAAGAATGAAGAAGAAGTGCCAAGTGAAAAGGTTGAATTGCTGCCGCTGTCGGCGCGTTCAGAAGCATCCCTGCTGTTATTAGCACGTCAATATGCAGACTTTATCGATGCGAACCCGAACATGCAGCTCAATGAGCTTTGTTATACTGCATCTGTTAGCCGCGGCCATTATTCATATCGAATCGCGATAGTGGCCAGCACTCTACATGACGTATCCAAGAAACTGCGCGAACTAAGTGTTGAACAGCTCCACGGACCTACTACGCCAATTATTGAAGCGAATGAACGTGCCGATCATGTGCTGAACGAGCTTCTCCGCAATGAGGACTTCTATGTCCATTCAATAGAAGAGATAGGAAGATTATATGAAGCCGGTGCGGAGATCCGCTGGGAGAAGCTGTATGAGCGGCGGTATCTGGCGAGATTGAATGTACCTGCTACCCCATTCGAGCAGCAACGATGCTGGCTGCATTGGCCTGATGACGCAGCAGACGTTAAGGGGCATGCGACAGCGCCTAGCCGGTATCACCGTCTGGAGTGGAGAAAGGAGTCTGTATCGAATTCTTTATTAGTAATGGAACAGCCTTCTACTCTTATAGCAGGAACGGACCAAACGCTTATAGCCCGTGCTGCGGCGAGGCTTCGTGCAGCGGGCCGCTCGATGGCGGCGCAAGAGCCGTCCGTTTATGAGGCCGTACTGACTAACGAGACAACGAGCAGAGATGATAGCAACTTGTCTCCTATATCGGCTTATGCCACACAGTTTGATACTTTTCTCCGTCAAGTGGAGGGAACTGCTGTACAGAGAATTGTTGTGCTCCTGAACGAAGAGGAAGAGACTGATGCCGAACAAAGGCTGGATTATGGTGCTTGGTTGGTACTTGGACTGCTTCGAGCACTGGCCGCCATGGATCGGCAAGAAACGGTTGAGCTTATTCTTGCGGCTGCCGGCGTTTATAGGGTAGACGGCAACGAAGCTTGTACGAATCCAAGTGCAGCAGCGTTATTCGCTTTGGGCAAATCCATTCAGTGGGAAATGCCGTATATCCGAGTTCGTACGGTTGATTACGGCTATTGTACTGATGATGTCGACGGTCTCACCGCAGCATTGACACGCGAAGCAGATGACGGTGCACCATATTCAAGTGCATGGCGCAGCGGACAGCGTTATGTCGAGAAGGTGAGCGTGCTTCATTATAATCCAGCAGATCAGCCTGAATTTGTATGGAGGTCAGAGGGCGTATACCTAATCACAGGAGGATTAGGCAGTGTTGGCCTTCGAATCGCTCAGCGGATCGCAGCCAAGGGAGCCGTACGGATCGTTCTGATGAATCGAACTGAGTTTCCTCCACGAGAGGTTTGGGACTATATTCTCTCCGATGATCCGAATTCCGACGCGGCACATCGAATACAGACGATACGCGAGATCGAATGGACAGGCACACGGATCGAAATAATTCGTGCCGATGTCTCCGATGAACGATCACTACGTGAAGCGGTGCGGTTGCTTCGGCAGCGATGGGGCCGCATTAATGGCATCGTGCATGCCGCCGGCAATTTGAGCGGGGAATATTTGGTTAAGGTGACGGAGTCAGACTTCGATAGTTTTACAGCAGCGAAGATACGTGGCACTCGGCTATTGGATGAATTGACCCGTTCAGATTCTCCGGACTTTCTGATTCTGTTCTCATCTGCTATCACGCTTATTGGAGGTGTTGGATCTGGCCCGTATACGGCAGCTAACGCATGGCTGGATCACTACGCTGCTGCTCGTTGTGCAGAAGGTGCTCGTATATTCTCTATTGGTTGGCCGACCTGGGAGCAGGCGGTCCTAACTGCAGATCCAGAAGCAGATGAGCGCAAGGAACTATTCAGGATTTTACGCACAAATGACGGGCTAGATGCGTTTGAGCAGCTGCTCCATATGGACGCTCCTCATGTTATCACTGGGGAATGGAATCGAGAGAGCGCGCTTTTCACGCTGAGTGAACGACTGCCTTTCCGAATCGACACTGTGCCAACTGAAAGAGTGACACAATCGATTCATAAGCTTTCCAATTCGAGTAAACGAAACAAACCCGTTAAGCTGAGAGGCAAAATAGAAGGCGCTTCTTACTCTGAGGTAGAGCAGAAGGTAGCACAAGCTTGGATGGCGGTGCTCGGCTACGAGGAGCTTGGCATAGACGACAATTTTTTTGATCTGGGCGGTGATTCAATCCTAATCACACGGCTGCATGAGCGGCTGCAAGAGGAGTTCCCTGGCCAGACGAAGATTGCCGACCTGTTCAGCCATCCGACGATTGCGAAGCAATCAGCATTTCTGACGGACAAGGGTTTAATCGACGAAGCAAAAGACGTAACGGATAAACAGAGTGACAGTAACACAAAAGTGTCCACCGATATCGCCATTATCGGTATGTCCGTTCGTCTACCAGATGCACCGGACTTAGAAACGTTCTGGGCCAATTTGATCGGCAGCAAGGAATCGATTCGTGCGTATCCGGAGAATAGACAAGCAGACGGACGCAGATTCATTTCGCATTTCACCGATGTACCAGATACCGATGTGCGATTTAGTTACGGTGGATATTTAGAGCGTGTGGATGAGTTTGATCCGGAATTTTTCGGAATTTCTCCGCGAGAAGCAGCGCTCATGGACCCGAATCAACGGCTGTTCCTGGAAGCATGCTGGGAAGCAATCGAAGACGCAGGATACGGAGGAGGAAAAATAAGCGGCACTCAGACCGGCGTCTATCTCGGATATGCCGATTGGCCAGTCTATGGACAATACATTACGAAGAAGCATCCGTCGCTCATCCACGCCGCGGGAGCAGGCAATACTCCGTCGCTCATTGCGAGCCGTATTTCGTATTTGCTCGATCTACAGGGGCCAGCTTTTTTGGTCGATACTGCCTGCTCCTCATCCTTAGTCGCTGTACATCTTGCTTGTCAGGCCATTCGTAGCGGCGAATGCGACATGGCGATTGCAGGCGGGGTGAAGACTTGCCTAATGCCGATAGAGGGCGTCTTCGAGATCGGGATCGAGTCGTCTCAGTATAGAACGCGCGCCTTCGATGACAGCTCGGACGGAACGGTATGGGGCGAAGGCACTGTCGCCATTCTGCTCAAGCCATTGGAGCAAGCAATGGAGGACGGTGACCGCATATATGCGGTCATCAAAGGCTCCGCCATGAATCAAGACGGAGCATCTGCCGGCATTACGGCTCCGAATGCAGCAGCGCAGGAGAAGGTCATTGCGCAAGCATGGGAGAATGCGGCAATCAATCCGTCTACCATTACCTACATCGAAACGCATGGAACGGCTACCAAACTTGGCGACCCAATTGAGGTCGATGGCATACAGCGAGCATTCGAACGCTATACGGACAAAAAGCAATTCTGTGCAATCAGCTCGGTGAAATCGAATATTGGTCATCTCGACAGTGCAGCCGGTATAGCGGGACTAGCCAAAGCTGTCGCTTCGCTCCTATATGGTCAGTTAGCGCCAACGCTTCACTTTGAGCGACCGAACCGGAATATCGCATTTGCGCAATCACCCGTCTACGTCGTTGACCGCCCGCAAACTTGGGAGACAGAGGACGGAATGCCGCGGCGCTGCGGCGTCAGCTCATTCGGCTTCAGCGGAACGAACTGCCATATCGTGCTGGAGGAAGCACCGAAGAGGATAGAGCGATCGTCTCCAGCAAGCGAGGAGTCGGAAGGCTGGCGCATTCTAACGCTGTCCGGCAAGTCGGAGTCGGCTCTTCAGGCTCTAGTGACTCGTTACCAGGTTTTCTTGAGCGAAAGCGTTGATTCGATCGACGAAATTTGTGTAACCGCGAACATAGGAAGAGGGCACTATGCTTATCGGGCTGCATTCGTATTCTACAGCCGCCGTGAGCTGCTGGAGCAGCTCCAGCAATTTGAACGACTTACTGCTAGTTCAACGCAGGTGACCCATGATCCACCTAATATTTTTCGAGGTTATCATAAAATCGTCACGGGGGATCGAAATACTGAGACTGACGGACTCATAACTGCAGCTAAGCACCGCCAGCTTTCTGAAGCGGCATCAACACTGCTAGATTCAGTCGGCAGTTTCTCGAAGATTGGTGCCGAAAGCTTGTTCGAGCTTGCTAGGTTGTACATTTCAGGAGCCGAAGTCGATTGGATGAAGCTGTACTCACACTCACATACTCAGATTCGCAAGGTACGCGTCCCGGTCTATCCATTCCAACGAAGAAGATGCTGGATTGAATCGGATACACATTCAAATCCGACAGAAGCGGTCTCCACCATGAAAGCCTCAACTAGCCAGCTGTCCAATCCTATGCCGGTAAACATTGTGCTGAAGGGGGCTTCTTCAGATTACATTGATCCGCTTCTGGATAGTCTTGGGCAGCTGTGGGGTAGATTGTTAGGTCTATCGGAGCTTAGCGTCGATGACGATTTCTTCGAGCTTGGCGGACATTCACTGCTTGCGATCGAGCTGGAGAGAGAGCTTGCAAGACTTAACATCGACATTGATGCGGACGAGTTGTATCAGTATCGTTCGCTCGCTGCGTTAGCAAGCCACATTCGCAAGACTTGTGGTGAAGCGGCAATAGATATTCCGAGCCTAGAAACTCGAACCTTGGTCCAGTCGCCAAATGTTCAAGCAACGACTTTATCGACGCCTGCACAATCTATCTCACAAGAACGACAGGAGACATTTGAACCAACGAATGGGAAAGTGCTGGCTGAAACGTTAATTTTGCCAAACATCGAGCCGTTCAACGACATTTTTTACCGGAACTGTTTCTACAACTCGATGTTTCCCGTCATCCGCAGCTTTGGACGAAGCATCGCGCCGTTCTTAGCTAACGATCTGATTCTATACGAGGAGAACAATGGTCATTTCGCTGTACGTTATGACGCAATCCAGCAGATGGAGGTATTATTCACGAACAACAACATAAGGGCAGAGCTTCGCTACGGCAGCAGTGACATTGTGAATGAACTGCTAGTTAGCTTGTCCTCCGGCCAACCGGCCGTCGTCTGGGTTGACTGCTATGAGCTGTCTATTCGACAGGACGCATTCGGCAAACGGCATATTGATCATACGCTGCTCGTATTCGGATATGACCGCAGGGAGAGGCTGTTCCACGTCGTCGAGCATGATCGATTGGAGAACTTATCGTATCGAAGAAGAACGCTGCCATTTACTGATCTGGCAAATGCGTTCGACAGCTTCGTTGAGCGATACGTTCGTACAGGGGAACATGAAGTGACGCATTACCTTTTTGAACCGATGTCAAATGATTCAGCTTCGACTATTGATCCCGTTATTCAGTGGGCGCGATGCTGGCACAAAGGGCGGCTGCTGCTGCAAGAAAGCTTGTCGGCGCTTAGCCGTATTCAAGCAGATTACATCCGGCTGACAGCAGAGGACAATAGCTTACGTCCACATGTTGACCGGTTCATCGCCTTCCTGAATGATGCGACAGCAGCCAAGCGTGTCGAGCTATATAGACTCCATACACTGCTGCCTGAGGCGAAGGAGGAACAGGCACTTCTGAACAGTATATTGACGGACTGGGAGTACGTACGCAAAGGGATGGCCCGTTACATGTACGGCGACGTTTATCGGTCGGAAGTGTTCGAGTCTGGAGCGGACCGGCTCACCCAAATTGCCGAGAAGGAATTGAAACTTCAGCAAATGATTACCGCCCAGCTCGATGCAATTGCAGAACGGGCTATTAACTAAACAGAGGAGGAGTACGTATGACAACAGCTATTCGTGATAAGGTGATGGATTTGTTGAAGGAAGTGCTCGGAGATGAGGCTGAGCGATTAGAGGAGATTGGACCTGATGAGGATTTGGCCCAGTTCGGCGTCAATTCCGTTACGTTCATCCGTCTAGTGCTTGCGCTTGAAATGGAATTCGACGTTTCCTGGGAGGATGACAATTTGCAGTATCAAAACTTTTTAACCTTAAATAATATTGTCCAATACGTCGAAGCTTCGATGCAAAACACGGCTTAGCGTGCCCGCATCTATGTCATTTAGTAGAAGAAGCTGCAATACCCAATCTTCTCATTAGGAAAGGTGGCACCTTATGTGGACGAACGCCGGAACGCTTCGAGATGATAAGCTGATCGAGCACGTGCAGAGCTTAACGCCGGTTCTTAAACAATTGACGATATTTCCATCCGAAATTTGCAATTATCGCTGCTCCTTCTGCCACATTTGGGGCGATACGGGCTGGGCGCTTAAAGAGCCGCAGCGGGTCATTCGAGAGCAGCTTGATATTGAGGTGCTGAAGCGGTTCATCGACAACATTCCGAAGAGCCGCAATCCAATCGGAGTTATTCTAACCGGTGGAGAAGTTATGCTGTATAAACACTTTGAGGAGCTTGTTTCGCATTTGCGCAGCAAACGAATGAATGTCTACGTCAATACGAACGGTTCCTTAATTAAGAATCGCATCCCGTTCCTAATCGAAAATACGGTCGTCGTTAACATATCGATCGATGGTCCAGAGGAATTTCATGATGCGATTCGCGGCAAGGGGAGCTATCAGACGATTTGTGATAATATCGAGGCGCTAATCGCTGAGAAGAAACGCCGCCGTAAAATGTTTCCTTTCATCAGCATTAACATGGTGCTATCTACGTCTAACTACAAAAGCGCCAAAGACTTTATCCCCGCGCTGCGGGAACGGTTCAAGGATGCAACGGTTGTGCTCCATGATACGAAAAATCCATGGGCGAAACGCCGCGACATCTCGGTCAATTTCGCTCCGCTGCTCTACACGACAGAGCAACGGGGACGTGCATATGCGAAGCAAATGAAAGAGCATCTTGACTGTGACGTCTCTCCGGCATGGCAGGGATTCGTGGAGGATTCGATTCCGATCGATACCGAATGGCTGAAGCGCGACCTGCAGGACATTTGGGCCGCAGAACGCGTCGACTATTCCGATTATGTTGATATTCATGACTATTATACAGACATTGATAATGTATTCGGCCGATCCAAATGTGTAGCGCCCTGGCACGAGCTGATCATTCGGCGGACAGGCGACGTATATCCATGTGTCGATTTGCCCGACTACAAGCTCGGTAATATTTATCAGGACAGCTTTGAACAAATATGGGAAGGAGAACGAGCGGTTCGCTTCCGCGATTATTTACGGAATGATAATCTTATGATGTGTAACCGGTGCACGCGTCTGTTCGCCGATCCGGAATCATTCTAACTGCGAAGCAGCCATGTGCAGATCCGAAGAAAACAACCATCGTTGATGACGGTGGTTGTTTTCTTTACCAAGGAAGAGAAGATCACGTATACTATGAGCAAAGTGTGAAGGGCTGCCTTGATGAACGTTCGAAGAGACTTATTTCGATATATTAATAGGTAGAGATACATCATTAATCTATAATCGATACGAGGGATGCGAAGTGAAATACTTCACGAAGGATTGGTTTGAGGAACTACAACTATCATGCTTATTGCAATTCCCCGAGACGAAAGAGGAGTGGGAAGAGGAAGTATCGCTTTATGAAGCCGAAGGATTTAATTTTGAAGAAATGAGTCGGCTTACACTTGAACGCGACAAGTCTAAGTTTCTGAAATATTTGCCCGATGCGTTTCATCCATATATCCTTGACGGGACTTTAACAACCCAGTACCCATCCGAACAGCTTAAATTAATGGCCAAACAATGGGTAGAGAAAACTCGGAAACAATCGAGAGCGTTAGGAGAGAAATACCACGGCCACTATATGGCGATTAGAGAATCGCTCCCGGACAATGTCGTTCAATTGTGTAAAAAAACCTTGCATGATGCGAGAGTGCTTTCGACTGAGAGACGTTCGCAGGACACATTCAGCATAACTTTGGACTGCAAGGGGGCATTTCATTACCATACGAATGTCATCATCACTTTTACAGGTGTGAGCCATATACAGCCAGCCGACCTGAAACCGAACAGCAGCTGGCTGTACGATGAGGTGTATCTGACGAACACTGGTTTTGAGCTTCATGTATTGTTTGAATGTCCATTAATGGAATTTATCATAGCAGCGGATAACGTTACGATTGAAGTTCTTCCACAAAACACCTAATTCATCTCACCATTTAATGTCGACAAAATCGCTCACGTCGCGATCCTTCTTCAGCTGCCGGCTCAAATAGTTATCCTTCGTAATCTTAGTCGACGAATGATCAACCGTTTCGGAGATCCAATCCAGCGGCGCTCCTTTGGCGTAAGCAGTCTGTGCAAAATAATGCCGCATAAAATGGGGCGTAACCCGATGACCATGAACCGTCGTTAAGCCAGCATCCTCAATACACTTCGACAGATAAGTCGATAAGCTCGATAACGAATAACGCCGTCCGAGGCGATTAGGGTAGAAGGGGCTGTCGTCTTCGCTGTTCAGCTCCGTCCGCAGTCCAACCCGTCTCCGATATTCCAACAATGCCTGAAGAGCATAGTCTTTAATATGAACGTGACGGATTTTATCCCGTTTCGTCCGTGTAATGAGATAATGCTTTCTCTGACGCCGATCCCAATACAAGTCCTTCCAGCACGGCGTTATCACCTCATTCAACCGCATACCGCTAGTTGCCAATATAAGCAGGAGAGACTGCACCTTCGGATTGTCCTCATAAAACGCGATTGCGTCCTTCAAATCCAGCTCGTCGATGTCTCGTTCCGGAATTTCCTCTTTCACAAGCTTGACCGGACGGAGGCCGCGCGCAATATTTTTCTGCAGATAACCTTCCTCATAACACCACGTTAGAAAAGAGTGGACGATCACGACTTTCTTCGCCAGCGTGCTCGATTTCGCATACTGTTGTTCGAGATGATTCTGGAACGTCTCCATATCGAAGCGCGAGAGCTGCCGAATATCGTCCTTACCAATTACCGCCACATATTGCAAGAAAGCGACCAGCATCCTTATGTAATCTTCTTTAGTTTTGGGCTTCCTCGATTTGTCTCGATTATGGACGTACAAATAAACCATTCCTATATTCGATACTTGAGAAAAATCGTAGTTTCCATCTTCATCCTCATAAGCTGATACACTTCTGCGCAAATCAACATAATGGCTGTTGTTTGTCAAAGCGTTGATTAACTCATTGCGATTAGTGTAATCAATAAATAGAAGAGACTTAAATATTGATTGTTTATCCTGTACGAGTAGTTTATTCATATAATATTACCGCCTAGTTTAGGTTTACCTCTTTCTATTATAGCAAATAATGACCTCGAAAGTTATATCTTCATATGAAGATCTATTATTCTATTCAATCAAAAATAACTGTACATTCTTTTTGTTTAAACTTAATTATCTCCAATACTTATTAAATGAATCTATTTTTCGAACTTTAAGTTTTCTTTTCTTAATAAATAAAAAGTGATATTTAAATGACTATAAATAGGACATCTTTGCTTCATTGTGTTAAAATAAACTAAAAGAGAACAAGCTAGAATAGGCGTATAAAAATTATCTGAGGTGCAAGATAGAACATGACTGAATATATCAACTTAGTTCAAACGGCTCAAGAGATCGGAATTACAACTACATCGTTATATAAGATCATTAATCATGAAGATCCGAGCAAGAGATTAGAGCCTGTCAATCGTTCGACCCATCGAGGGGATGGTGGATACCGCTTCCGTCTCCGTGACGTGCTGGAGTTCAAGCAGAATTACGTGAAATCCGATTTGACCTCGGTTGAGGCGGCCAAACGGCTCGGAAGATCGGCTACCTATGTACATAAGCTGATAAAGGACGGTAAAATACCCTTTTATGAAGAAGAATACCGGGGGAAACGAACCTATTTTATTAAAGAAGAAGAGCTCGAACGGTATATGCGAGAATATCCAGATGCCGGAAAAACTGAAACGATCTACGACAAACGTACCGGATTGTTCTTGTACCAGCCGTTTGAACGCGATGGAGTACTTGCGAGAATTGTGGAGCTGAAGCGAATCAATAACCGCAAAATCGAAGCAGTGCTTCGAACGTATCAGGACGAGCTTCTCGCTTACGACGAGGCGATGGCGCAAGGATGGCAGCCATCGCTTACCATTGCGGAGCGTAAACCCATCAATGGATATGGTTACGCCCGATTTGAGTTCCCAACTCCGAAATCGGTAGACTCTATTATTTTTGCAATTATAGAAGCGTTGTTCCAACATGCAGGTCCAGCCAATTTGAAGCTGACGAACGAAGATGGACGATTAGTAGCCGAAGTCCGCAAATGTGTGTTAGACGGCGTCATGCCAGCAACCCATCCAGATTTAATTGATAAGCTGAAGCTGTTCCTGAAGTCAGGAGAAATTATACCGAAATACGACGGAACGCTCATCGATACCGGCTTACTGCCCGTCACGTTGTATTTGTCCGAAGAGAAGAGGAGGGAACTGACCCGCAAAGCAAAAGAAAGAAATATGACGCTTCAAGAATGGATTATGTCACGAATTGATTAACAGATCGGCGTTTTCCGACATATCGAGTAATCGCATTCGGGGTGCAAGTTCAGGTCGTTTTAATTAAACGGCCTTTTTATGTTGTGAATTAATAGGTGTTATTCTGAGATCGATTAAAACAACTTTAATTTACATAATATAAGCTATGTCAACTAGAGCTGATAAAATAACATAAATATCATTATGTAAACTTACTAAAGTTGAGCAACGTATTAAATTATCGCAGTAAAATCTATATTTTGTCTCGTTCAATTTGGGGCTGATATAAACTAACATATATTTGTAATAATTACATCTCATAGAAAAGAAAGGAGGACGGTATTTCAACGGACTGGAGCGAAACCAGAATCTATCCTATCGAAGGAGGTATCATAATGCTGCTTACAAGAAGAAGATCAGGCTCGATAAGTTTGTTCTGCGCGCTCCTGCTATGCATAAGTCTTCTTATTCCCCCATCATTCGCGCAGAAAGCATCGGCTTCGCCAGCGGGTGTTACACCCGGAACCTTGTCGCGCATTACTTCGTTCGGGGACAATCCAGGCGGGCTAAATATGTATGTCTACGAGCCGCGCAACCTGTCTGCAAACCCAGCCTTACTGGTGGCTGTACATTATTGTTCCGGCAATGCGTCCGGTATGTACAGCGGCTATGCGCGTGATTATGTCACAGCGGCCGAGCAATATGGATATGTCATCATTTTTCCTGAGAGTACCCATAGGGAATACAGCAACTGCTTCGATGTATGGAGCCCGCAAGCATTGACGCGGGGCGGGGGCAGTGATCCGGTCAGCATTATGTCGATGGTGTCGTGGGCCAAGTCGAATTACAACATCGATAGCAGCAGAATATACGCGATGGGCGCTTCCTCTGGTGCTATGATGACCAATGTGCTGCTCGCTAGTTATCCAGATGTTTTCGCTGCCGGAACGGCATTCATGGGTGTCCCAGCCACTTGCTTCGCTACCGGTTCCGCCACCAATTTCTGGAACAGCCAGTGCTCAACCGGCCAAATCTCCAAAACCGCTCAGCAGTGGGGCGATGCAGCCCGTGCCATTTATCCCGGCTACAGCGGCAGCTATCCACGGATGCAGGTTTGGCACGGCACAGAGGATACCACACTACACTACAACAATTTCGCTGAAGAAATTAAGCAATGGACGAATTTACATGGCGTCTCCTCAACTCCTGTTCTATCGGACAGCCCCCAACCCTCTTGGACTCGTACCCGCTATGGCAGTAATTCAGCTCAACCTCCAGTCGAAGCAATTAGTGTACAAGGCGTTGGCCACTATATACCACAGTCCGGAATGGTGGCATACTCTATTGCTTTCCTTGGACTCAATAGCAGCGGGGGGACAGCGACCGTACCAGCTGCTCCGCTCAATCTGACCGCAACAGCTGGCAATGCAAGCGTAATGCTTAACTGGTCAGCTTCGTCAGGTGCAACGAGCTACATCGTTAAACGCGCTGTGACTAGTGGCGGTCCATACACGACCGTTGCAACGGGCGTGACGGCAACCAGCTACACGAATACAGGTCTGACGAACGGAACGACCTATTACTATGTCGTTAGTGCGTCGAACTCGGCTGGCGAGAGCGCAAATTCGAATCAAGCAAGTGCAACGCCTACGTCGAGTACGCAAGTACAAGCACCAGCAGCGCCAACAGGACTTACAGCAACAGCCGGCAATGCACAAGTCGCTTTGAGCTGGAACGCATCAAGCGGGGCGACGAGCTATACGGTGAAACGAGCTGCGACTAGCGGTGGACCGTATACGGACGTCGCAACGGGAATTACGGCAACCAGCTACACGAATACGGATCTGACGAACGGAACGACCTATTATTATGTTGTGAGCGCTTCGAATGCAGCCGGTCAGAGCGCTAACTCCTCACAAGCTAGCGCTGTACCGACAGGAGGCGGAAGCAGCGGACCTACCGGAACACTTATCGCACAATACAAATTAAACAACGGTAATGCAACGGATAATCAAATTTATGCGACGTTCAACATTAAAAACACGGGTACATCTGTTGTCAGCTTAAACAGCTTGAAGCTGCGTTATTATTTTACGAAGGACGGTAACGCAAGCTTGAACTTCTACAAGGACTACGCTCAGATCGGAGCATCTAACGTGAACGGTACAATTGTTAGCACGAATGGAACGAATGCTGATTCCTATCTTGAACTTTCGTTCAGCGCTGCCGCAGGATCAATCGCGCCAGGAGGGCAAACTGGAGAAATTCAAATTCGAATCGCGAAGTCTGACTGGTCGAACTTTAATGAAAATAACGATTATTCTTTCGACGGAACTAAGACCTCATTCGTAGATTGGAACAAAGTAACACTGTATCAAGATGACACACTGGTATGGGGGATTGAGCCATAAAAAGACCCAGGAGAATTGTAAGGTGTAAGCGGAGATGTGGGCAACTGCTTATCATATATCCGCACATTTTACCTCCAGAGAACCTATAGAGCTGTAATATATGAGGTTAAAGAAGCTTGTACTATCTTTTTATAGGTCTGGAAGACTAAGCTTTTTCCAGTAAAATGTTAACTTTGTTAGGTAATAAAGTGTGGAACGCTTTGATAAAATGACGAAGTAATAAATTTATCCTCAAGAAGAAAGGGGTGGAAGGCTAAAGCCGGCGAAGGGATATACACCATCATATAATCCCAGAGGTGGCGCTGAAGATTGATACGGATTGGAGTGACTGGGTCAACCATACTTACAAATTGCAAGGAGGTAGAATAATGTTTAAATCGAAATTGAAGAAATGGACGACGGTCGGGACGCTCGTTGCATCTTTAATCACGGGTTCGTTTGCCGTATCAGGCGATGCGGCCTTCGCTGCCAGCTGCGCGAATGGATATGTAGCCTTAACTTATGATGATGGTCCAAACCCTAGCAATACAACAAACCTGCTTAACGCCTTGAAGCAGAACGGATTACGAGCGACGTTCTTCAATATTGGCAGAAATGCAGCAAGCAATCCGTCACTTGTGCAAGCACAAGCATCTGCAGGCATGTGGATAGGCAACCATTCTTATACACACCCTTATATGACATCATTAAGCAGCTCGCAGATGGCTTCGGAAATTAGCCAAACGCAGCAAGCGATTCAATCCGCTACCGGTACCGCGCCGAAGCTGTTCCGTCCGCCATACGGTTCGACGAATGCTACGCTCAAGTCCGTGCTAGCGCAGTATGGATTAACTGAGGTCATCTGGAACGTTGATACGGGAGACTGGAACGGTGCCAGCACATCTCAAATCGTCTCTAAAGTTGCATCGGCTCAGAACGGCGACGTTATTCTCATGCATGACGGTTATCAGACGACGCTGCAAGCTGTACCGCAAATCGCACAAACTCTTGCTAACAAAAACATGTGCGCAGGCATGATCTCGACAAGCACAGGTCGTGCAGTTGCTCCAGATGGCGGAGGCGGAAACAACGGCGGCGGCGGTACGAATCCAGGAACAGTTACTAGGATCGAAGCAGAAAACATGACGAAAGGCGGCCAATATACAGGCAACATTAGCTCGCCGTTCAATGGTGTTGCTTTATATGCTAATAATGATCATGTGAAATTCACACAGTATTTTTCAACCGGTACACACAACTTCTCGCTTCGTGGAGCCTCTAACAACTCACAAATGGCTAGAGTAGACCTGAAGATCGGCGGAGTTACGAAGGGAACCTTCTACTTCGGAGGAAGTTACCCTGCCGTCTATACGCTCAACAATGTCAGCCATGGAACGGGCAATCAAGAGATTCAGCTCGTCGTTACCGCCGATAACGGTACATGGGACGTATACATCGATTATTTGGAAATTAACTAGTGAAGCTAGGGCTGCCTTCTTGGCAGCCCTTTTGTATTACCAACGATCATAAGAGTGTGATCCGAAAGATCGACAACGTTACTTTCTACATACAAGCTTACATAGCGTCGAGTCCAAATCTGTTAGGCAGTATGCCTATTCATACAGCCCGAGCACCGAGTCTATGCTGTACGTCTTACCGTACTCTCTAATGAAGTGTAATAATTAGTTATAAACTAATATTTCCCTATAATTTAGATATTAGTGTAGATATACTAATGAAGAAAAGGAGGTCATTCACCTTGGACATAGAGCAGTTACTAGCCAAAACAGCATACAGCATTCGTTCGATTCTAGAAGAGAACTTAGTCGGGATCTATTTGCACGGTTCGTTAGCAATGGGCTGTTTTAACCCGAATAAAAGCGACATCGATATAATCGTAGTCGTTCCGCACGCTCTGTCAAGAGATGAGAAACAACGAATGGCTAAAAGTCTACTTCTTCTCCATGACGAGATACCAAGCGGGCTTGGGTTTGAAATGAGTATTGTGTTGAGGTCTGTTGTACAAAACTTTATTCATCCAACACCTTTCGAATTCCATTACTCTAATTACCATCGTGATAAATATGCAACGGATGAGAACTACATTTGCGGCGGATTCGAAGATCCAGATTTAGCAGCACATTTCACAGTCATCTATCATCGTGGCCGCACTATTCACGGAGAGCCGATAGAAAACGTATTTCAACCAATCCCAAGGGAGTACTATATTCAATCCATACTCAATGATATTGCGGAGGCGCCGGCACTCATCCAAGATTCTCCGGTATATTACACACTAAATCTATGCAGAGTGTTGTTCTACTTAAAAGAAGGAATCGTATCCTCGAAGCGGGAAGGCGGAGAATGGGGAATGCGCGCATTACCTCAATTCGAAACACTTATTGCAAATTGTTTAGATCAGTATAACGGCGAAGGAAAGACGGACAACTCTCTGCTGATCGATGAGTATACACAGTTTGCTGAATTTATGCTCAAAGAAATAACCTTATCTAAGTGACTGAATATAATTCTACTGGCAACTGATTATTACATCGGTTGCCTCTTTGTTTTTCTAAGCGCTATAATAATGAGAGCGCGTTCATTCCAACGCTTGCTGCAATATATCCGTTTGCTATCATTGCTCGATAGGAGGATTCATCTATGAACAAACGTCCGCTCGGCAGAACGGGCATACAGGTCAGTGAAGTCAGCTTTGGTACGTGGGCAATCGGGGGCTCATGGGGGCAGACCGATGATGCTGAATCGCTTCGCGCATTAGACAAAGCGATGGAAGCGGGTGTTAACTTCTTCGATACAGCCGACGTTTACGGTGATGGCAAGAGTGAACGACTACTTGCCCGTGCCACGAAGGGCAAAGAAGATAAGATTCATATTGCAACGAAGTTTTGCCGCCAAGGAGATATATACGACCCGAACACCTACTCTGAACAGCGTATCCGTCAGTGGTGTGAGGATAGTCTCAAACGTCTGGAACGCGATACGATCGATCTGTATCAGATTCACTGTGCGCCGTTTGAAATTTTGAAGCAGGGCGCTGTATTTGAGGTGTTGGACAAGCTTCAGCAGGAAGGAAAGATCCGTGCTTACGGCGTAAGCGTGGAAACAGTAGAAGAAGGGTTGTTCTGTCTCGAGAAGTCCGGCGTGCAGGCGCTGCAAATCATTTTTAACATTTTCCGTCAGAAGCCAATTCCAGAGCTGCTTCCTAAAGCAAGTGAGCGAGGAGTTGGACTGCTTGTTCGGCTACCGCTAGCAAGCGGTCTGTTAACCGGCAAATTTACAGCGGATGCTACGTTCGAACCAGAGGATCACCGGAATTTCAACCGTGACGGTGCTGCATTCAACGTAGGCGAGACGTTCGCAGGGCTTCCTTTCGCCAAAGGCGTCGAGCTCGCTTCCCAGCTTGGCTGGATTGCGGAAGGCCGCGGCAACATGACACGCGCTGCGCTGCGCTGGCTACTCGATTTCCAAGAAATTACATGCGTCATCCCAGGCTTCAAAAATACCCGCCAGGTCGACGACAACCTCGGCGTTCTGCAAGCAAAACCGTTCAGCGCGGAAGAGCATGCACGATTGCAGAAATTTTACGAGGAACAAATTCACGAGCATATTCGTGGAGCCTATTAAAGAGTGGAAGAGAGCCGCGAGGCTCTCTTTTTTGTATGCTGCAGTTTATCCTGTACCTAAATTAGGTTAGGTTAACCTCAACATCAGGCACCGTAACGTTCGGCAATACATACGATGAAATGTGCCGAATGACTCTCATCAGCTTCTGCAATTCTGATCGATGAACCTTTGTGTCAGTGAGGTAACCAGTATGGATTTAGATTTTTTCGCAAGACTGTCCGATAAAGAGCTTTGCGCGGCTTACGAAGGTGATATGGAGTGGATGGAATCTGAATTTCTCGCTGATGATAATCCGTTAAAATCGCTGTGTCAACGATATGAGGCGGAGATTGGCGAGGAAATCGTCATTATGGATGCAATCGACGCGATTTTATACGAGATGGCTTGCAGGTACTACAGAATAAAAGCAAAATAATGAACGGCACATGAATGAAGCAGTTGTCCAGAAGGGCAACTGCTTTTGTATGATCATTCTCATTCTGAAGCTCCTGGAGCATCAAGACATGTACGGCTATGAGATGACCAAGATGATCGAGCAAAAGTCAGAAGGACTGTTGACATTCAAAGAAGGGACGCTATATCCCATTCTTCATACTTTAGAGGTGGAGGGACTTGTCACCTCCTACTGGGAGGAGGAAGGAGGACGCAAAAAGAATTATTACAAAATAACAGATGACGGGCGAAGGAATCTGGGTGACAAGAAGAAGGAGTGGTCACTGTTCAGCACGACAGTATCCCGGATCGTTGGGGAGGAGCCGATATGAGCAGCTTAAACATTAGCGCGAATCCCCTCGTTCAGCAATTCCTTGAGCAGATGTGTGCCAAAGTCCGTGCCAAAGCTGTACATGAAGATATTCGATTAGAGCTGTTGAATCAACTGGAGCATATTTACCCAGAAATGTTAGCAGAAGGAATGCAAGAAGAGGAGGCGATTAAAGCCGCAATCCAACGAATAGGCGATGCAGATCTGGTCGGCAGACAGTTAAATTCCGTACATAAGCCAGCTGTGGAATAGGGAGTTCTATCGCTATTGGTCGGCATGCTAAGTATTGGTGGTATCACCTTGTTGTCATTGTATCAGGCCTTCGATGCCAATATATCCGAGCGATTACCCCATGCAGCAAGTGAAATGACCTTCTCCTACATGATTTACATCCTGGGCTGGATGTTCGGAATTGTACTCGTATCAATAATATTTTTGTTCCTGACCAAATCTGCCAAATCGGGATCCCAATTAAAGGACCATTATGCGAGAGGAATCTTTACGGGAATGACCGCCTTGCTCGCGGTTCAATTTGTATGAGCTATCCTCATGAGTGTCGGAAGGCTGCCCGTTCTGGGCGGAATGCAAATGCCGATTATAAGTTGGACGAGCGGAACCGTCATTGAGCTAGGAGCGATCGGGCTCATGCTTGGTGCCTATAGACGCAAAAATATGCAGAGGAGTCATGTATGAAGGCGCACGAACAGATCATACTTGAAGTAACATTCTAGACTACCCATAACGATTGGAGGAAGCGAATGAATATTTTTTCTGAATTTATCGAACAGATCGATAACCCTCGGCACCGGGCTCGCACAGAAGAAGTGTTGAAATGGGTAGCCAAACAGTATCCAGCTCTTGTGCCGAAGGTGGCATGGAACCAGCCTATGTATACCGACCATGGTACATTTATTATCGGGTTTAGCGTAGCAAAGCCGCATTTAGCTGTTGCTCCTGAAAGGGCAGGCATCGTTCGATTCTCTGATGAAATTGTACAGGCAGGCTATGAACACACCAAACAGTTGGTTCGCATTCCATGGACCAGCCCGGTATATTTCTCTTTACTGGAGCGAATGATCGAATATAATATAGCAGATAAGGCGGATTGTACGACATTTTGGCGCAAATGACATGTCATAAAATGCAAATAAAATCCAGGTCATGACAACCAGCAATCGAGCACGAATCAGGCAGATGATAGCATAGATTAGAATACTCAAATGGGAGAACTGCAGAAGATATTGCAGTTCTCTTCGCGTTTGTGTCCAAGCTATGCATTGTAGGACGATAGAGCAATGATTCCGGGTCAGCAGCCATGGACGGCTGCCGTTCCATTCCGGAGACTTCCGAGGGATTGCGATTAAGTCTGACCGCAATTGTTCGCGAATCATTCCCTTTCAAGGCAGTCCTAATTTTAATCTAAGACCCTTGATAAATCAGGCTTTCTCAAGGTCTTAGAACAAAATTAAGACTATATAAGCCCCTATAAATCTTTTACCATCAGCATTATTAACGATTATCTATTTAGCTTCTAAATCGTCATGTAATGCTATGTAGGAGGTTACGGCAATGATTGCGAACAGAAGCACCGCAATATCTCCCGTTTCGTTTACAGACATTATCGACCTTCACTGCTCTCGCCAGCCGGATGCAATTGCTTATACGTTCCTAGACGATGGGAAGGAGCAATCGGTAACCTATCAGCAATTGCAGACCCGTTCTCAGCGCATAGCAGCTGAACTGCAAAAAAATACAAATCCGAAGGATAAAGTATTAATTCTCCAGCAGCCAGGACTTCAATTCATTTATTCCTTTTTCGGATGTCTATATGCAGGCTGTATCGCAGTACCGGCCTACCCGCCGACGAGCAAGCGATACGCTGAACGAATCGAACGGATCTACTCGAATTCGAAAGCGACAGCCATACTTACGTCGGGCAAATGGACAGCTCGACTTTGCCAGTCGAGCTCTTTCAACACAATGCAGAGCTCGGTCAATCTCATCTCAACGGAGCTATTGTTGGAGCAATCCATTTTATATGAACCTCGATATACACCTGCTCCGAATGACACGGCATTTATTCAATATACATCAGGATCGACCGCTAGCCCCAAAGGCGTCATCGTCACTCATCGAAATTTATTGCATAATTCTGAGATGATACGCCAAGCTTTCAGCCTATCGAAGCAGAGCGTCGGATTGGTGTGGCTTCCACCTTATCACGATATGGGCTTAATCGGTGGTATATTGCAACCGCTCTATACAGGCTTTCAGATGTATTTAATGGCTCCGAGCGAATTCGCCAAGCATCCTGTCCGATGGTTAGAATATATCTCGCAATATAAGGTGACGGTTTCAGGAGGACCTAGCTTCGCCTTCGATTTATGCTCCCGCCAAGTAACACGACAGCAGCTGGAGCAGCTTGATCTCAGCTCTTGGGAGATTGCCTTCATCGGAGCAGAACAAATTCAAGCCCAGGTGTTAACTACCTTTAACGAGAAATTTGCACATAGCGGATTCCGACAATCAGCGCTTTACCCTTGTTACGGATTAGCAGAATCTACACTGTTCGTAACGGGAGGTCCAGCCGACAGACCACCTATCATTATGCGAGTGAATCGAGAATGCTTGCAAGCGGGGACGGTTGTACCTGAGCAGCAGTTAACAAGTGATACGATCGAAGTAGTCGGCTGCGGTACAAGCTTCGAAGGGGAGAAGCTGCTGATCGTCAACCCCGACACCCATCGCAAATGCGGCGTTGGAGAGGTAGGCGAGATTTGGTTGCAAAGTGACAGCGTGGCAGCTGGTTATCTCCATCATCAAGAGGAGAGCGAAGCCATATTCAGCGCACGCATCTCGGATATGAATGAGGGACCTTTTCTTAGAACCGGAGATTTAGGATTTAAATTCATTGGTCAATTATTCATCACTGGTAGATTAAAGGATATAATTATTGTTCGCGGACAAAATTTTTATCCGGCAAATATTGAGCATTCGATCGAACAGCTGGATGAACGTTTTGTTACTGACGGATGTGCCGCCTTTGCCGTGACGGGCAGCATGGGAGAAGAGCTCGTGATCGTACAGGAGCTTAACCGACATTACCGCGATGGGAATACGGAACAGCTTGCACATTCCATTAGAGAAGCTGTAGCCAATCAATTTGGATTACAAGTTCATGAGGTAGTATTTATTAAGCAAGGCTCTCTTAACAAAACGACCAGCGGCAAAAAAATGAGAAGTGCTTGCAAAGATAGCTTCTTGAAGCATTCATTAAAGGTTATCTACCATCATTCATGGAAAGCACCCACACCTTGTAAGCGGGAATATAGCGACTTTAATAAGGCATCTCCTGAGCAGCTTCGAGCATGGGATTACGAGCAATCGAGCTCATACTTGACGCAATATATCAGACATTTTCTACAATCACGCCTTCCTATTGAGCAAGACAGTCTTACACCTGAAACGACGCTGCTTGCTCTAGGCTTTGATTCGATTTCTTGCATGGAACTGCTATACAATCTGCAGGAGGAATACGGTGTCAAGCTCGCCTTCGAAGACATGTTGTTCCAAGATCTCACATTAGCTGAATTAACTGACCTAATCATCTCACAATTATCGACAGACGTCAGTACGGTAGCGATCCAATCGATCTTCCGCATCCCTATGAACGAGTTACCGTTGTCAGAGGATCAGCGTCGGCTTTGGTTCGTTGAGCAAATGAATCCTGGCATCGGGCTGCTGCACATACCTGCGGCACTGAAAGTATCTGGAACGCTCAATACCGTTCGACTGCGCGAAAGCTTCCTGCGAGTCATCACAAGACACGATACACTTCGAACTAGTATTCATGCTGCTGGTGGGGTATTGTATCAACGAATTGACGAGGAAAGTCCCATCGAGACGGCCTGGCGGCTTGTGGAGCTTGAAGAAGGCAGCGATCAGAGTGTTATCATGAGCGAACTCATTAAGGAGCCATTTCATTTTGATCGGGGACCAATTTTTCGGTTCGCCGCTATAAAGGCAACTCCCGATGAAACGATACTGCTGCTGGTCATTCATCATATCATTGCTGATCTGAAATCGTCCTTCATGCTATTAAATGAAATAATGAGTGATTATTGCGACTTAATCGAGAAGAGAGATGAGAGTATAACCTCACGTTATATCGATTACCTGGCTTGGAAACGCGACGAGCTGAGACCGGATAAGTATCATAGACAACTTCTGTATTGGCAGAATCAGCTAACTGGGGCCCCTGCTGTCATTGCGCTGCCTTCGGACTATGCAAGACCTGTGGAACGAAGCTACCGAGCCGGACAAGTATCATTCGACATTCCGATATCATTGTACAAACAAATTCAAGCCTACTCTGTTAGACACCGCGTTACACCGTATGTCGTCATGCTAAGCGCATTTACGGCGATGATTCACCTCGTTACGAATTCATTCGATATTGTATTGGGAAGTCCGTTCAGCGGACGTTTATGCCGAGAAGCAGATCGGATGATCGGAAATTTTGCTCAACCGATACCGCTGCGTTCGATTATGAAACCCGATGATTCGTTCTCGAGCTTCGTTATTCGCATGAAGAAAACGGTAATATCCGCCTTTACCAATCATGACATTCCGTTGTCAAGCATCGTCGAGGCAGTTAATCCGGAGCGTTCGGCCTACTTTAACCCGCTTATTCAAGTAATGTTCAGTTATATGAAAACAAGCATATCAAATAGGGAGCATCAGGGCCTGACAATAACACCGTTATCCATTATTCCGAATGCAACGGAGTTCGACTTATTCGTAACCATTTGTGAAGACAATCAGCACGAGCTCTCGGGTACATTCAGCTACAGTGCCGAGTTATTCAGTAAACAGACGATCCAACTGTATGTGCAGCTATACCTAGGCACTCTAGATCATGTCATAAGTAAACCAGACGAAATATTAATGAATTTAAATATTAATGGAATGAATGAATTAAAATTACGCAAACCGGTAGTAGAAAAAATCATCGTCGTCTCATCCTTTACCGCCAACCTCGTCGAGGATTCGCTAAGTTTTTGGCTGAGACGAATGGGGCGGTCTAGTGAAGTGGAATTTGTACCATATGGGCAAATCTTTCAGCAGCTGTTGAATCCGAACAGCGAGTTTGCTGGCAATACAAGTGGGTTTAATGTGATGCTTATTCGCCTTACCGATCTTGCAGGGGAACGGGAAATGGGGACGAACACTTCGAGCCTATCTTTCAACAAGGACGTTCTTCGTGCGAATGTTGCACAGTTATTGCAAGCCCTCGAGCTCTACTCGCAGCAGGCATCGGTCGGCTGTATCTTATGTATTTGCCCGGAACCACAACATATTTTGCAGCAAAATGAAACACTGCTTCAATCGTTAGAGGAAGAAGTGCTCCACCACGCTTCGCAGATTAAAGCGTTCTATCCAATCCGGTCCTGGCAGCTGTCAGCCGGATTCGAAATCTCTAGATATGAGGACTTCTTGGCCGAACAGATGAGCAGTTCGCCATACAGCCTAACTTATTACAATGTTATGGGAACAGCTGTCGCGAGACAGATCGCCAGTATCATACAGAGACCGAAGAAAGTGCTCGTGCTGGATTGTGATCATACCATTTGGACGGGCGTATGTGCCGAGGATGGACCGAACGGCGTCGTGCTGGATGAACGAAGCTTATATCTGCAGCGTTTCGTACTAGACCAGCATCGACTTGGCATGCTGATCTGTCTGTGCAGCAAGAACAACGAAGCCGATGTGTGGAACGTGTTCGATACTCGGGATGATATGCTGCTGAAGCGGAAGCATATTGCCGCTTTTCGGGTTAATTGGGAGGAGAAATCGCATAACATCATGCAACTGGCAGAAGAGCTTTCACTAAGCGTCGACAGCTTTGTTATACTTGATGACAATCCAATCGAATGTGCCCGGATCGAAGCGGCTTTACCGGACGTTAGTGTCATTCCGGTGCCGGATAGCTTGCATAAGCTCCGCTTGCTGCTGGAGCGAGTATGGCTGTTCGATCGGGCGTCCGTTAGTAAAGAAGATCTGTCCCGCAACCGCATGTACCGCCAGAATGCCGCTCGATCCAGGTTTGAAGCGAGTGCGAAAGAGAAGCTAAGTTATACGCAGTTTCTGTCACAGCTTAAGCTCGAAATCGAGTACGCGCCGCTCGATACAACACTTATAACAAGAGTGTCACAGTTGACATTGCGAGCGAACCAATTCAATTCGACCGGCATTCGATACCGCGAAGAAGAGCTCCTTGAACTACTGAAGCAGGATCGTCACCACTGCTTAACCGTGAGCGTTAAGGACCGGTTCGGACAATATGGTCTTGTCGGAGCCGTCTTCTATGAGCAGCAGCAGTCGAAGTGTATTGTCACCGGATGGGTGCTCAGCTGCCGGGTACTAGGGAAAGGCGTTGAACATCAGATTCTCGCTTATTTGGCCGGGATGGAGACGGAAGGGCAGGTAGAGGAGATTATCCTCCAATATATTCCAACAGAGAAGAATACTCCATTCCTAAAGTTTCTACATGATGTCCATGCACCAGAAAGACTTGAAGAATCCACATGCCAAAGCTATCATCTTACAGCGAATCAGGCTTTGAGTGCGCCTGCTCGAGTTACTGCTGAACAAGCATCAAGCAGGCATCCTTATAGAAAGCTATCCGATCCGATTGACGAAGCAATAGCATACAACTGCGTTGCCATTAATAAATTACTACTCCAAATGGAGCACGCTGAAGATTTGCTTCTCTACATCCAGCAGAACCGAACGTCCAACAATGCGACCAGCGGCTCAACAGAATATGTTGCGCCAAGAACCGAGACGGAATGGTTAGTTTCCAGCATTTGGTCTGAACTCCTTAGAGTGGAGAAGATTAGCGTTCACGATAGCTTCTTCGCGATCGGAGGCCATTCCTTAATGACGCATCAGATTGTCTATATGATTCAAGATGTATTCGGTATCGAGCTTCCATTGACTGTTCTATTCAATCATGACCTTACTATCGCTAACTTAGCCGCCGTTATCGATTCGGAATTGATCGACCAACACGAGAGCCAAGAGCTCGAATCGCTTGCCAGCGGACTGATTAATAGTGGAGAGGAGTCAATCTCACAGCTAGCTCAAGAAGCTGCATTGGAGTATATTCATGCAACGGACTAAATAAGCCGTTTCTTCTTCGCAAGCTTAGCAGCTTCCATCATGTTCGCTGCCGATATTTTCTTAAGCGTATTGGTAATATGAGTCATCAGCGTTTTCTCTGAGATCGCATTGTCTCCGCGGTCTTGATTAATTCGATCCAAAATTTGCTTCCGCGTTTCTCCTTGGTACTGGTAGTAATAGCTTAAGATTTCGATCTCGGTCTTCGTAAGCAGCGGCTTACTCTTTTTCGTTTCCTGCAGCTTCAGACGCGCTTCGATGCGGGCAAGCAATTCTTTCTTTGAGAACGGCTTCGTAATATAATCATTGGCGCCCGCCTCGAAGCCTCTCGCAATATCGTCCGCTGTATCTCTAGCCGTAAGCATGATGACAGGCAGCTCGTCCGGCGTATACACTTCCCGAATTTTCTCGCACACCTCGTAACCCGACATATTCGGCATCATAACGTCGAGCAAGATTAAATCAACCTCCTGACTCTCAACAATTTCTAGAGCTTTCATCCCGTTCGAGGCTACAATTGTCCCCCAATTATGCATGGACAGATGGTTAAGAATGACTTGAACGTTAATCGGATCATCTTCCACTACAAGAACTTGGATTGTATGCTGCTTCGAACCTGACTGCTGTTCGGCCTGTATATCCGTGGATGGAGCCGCTTCATTATAACCTCCATACATCTCCGGAATGGGGATAAGGCTGGTCGCAGACTGCTCTTCACCAATCGGCAGTGTAAATATGAATGTGGAGCCCTGTCCGACAGTAGACTCGACAGTGATGTAGCCGCCATGCATCTCCACCAGCTGCTTCGTAATGGACAAGCCGAGTCCGGTTCCGCCGTACCGGCGAGACAATGAGCTGTCTGCTTGTACGAATGACTGAAAGATGGTCTCTAATTGATCTTCCGGAATGCCGATCCCCGTATCCGTTATTCGAATCTCAACCTGATCCTCCAACCTGCTTCCCGTTATCGTAATAGATCCTCTCTCAGTAAATTTAATAGCGTTGCCGATCAGATTGAATAGAATCTGCTGAATCCGGTTCTCGTCACCATAGACGAAGAGGGGACTAGAAGTCAGATTGATAATTTCGACATCTTTCCCTTTTAATAATGTTTTATTTACTGCAGCGACGATACTAATAATTTGCGAAATATCGACCGATTTGCACAACAATTTGATTTCTCGATGCTTAAGCTTGGAGAAGTCCAGCAAATCGTTCACTAGATTACTGAGTCGTTTGCCACTCGAGATCACGATATTCAAATTCCGACGGATGTGATCCTTCGGTCCATCTAGTTGATCGATCACCGATTCCGTTATTCCAATGATCCCGTTAAGCGGTGTGCGAAGCTCATGTGACGTGTTCGCAAGAAATTCATCCTTTACTTTAGATAAATGCTCCAATTGCTTATTAGAATGCTCCAATTGCGTCAAATAAATTTCCTGATTTCGGTATACTTCATTAATTCTGCGAATATGGATGAACACTATACACAGCATGGTTATAAATAGTCCGTAAGTAACAATCGAATCCCGATGCGGTGGATTAAATATATTATTAAGATTCTCATATAAATTAAACATAAGAAACGTGACCATACCGAATGCAAGCACCTTCGTCTCAAGGTTGGCTTGCTTAATAGCGATGACAATAATTGCGATAACGGTAATTAAGAAATTAATCGTACCTATATCGCTTAACGTCCCCGACATATATTTAAAGCCTAGATCCATAACGTGAGCGACAATAAGAATGCCCATAAATACGGCATGCGTAATAAATATAAAATTGCTCCACCACTTAAACAGCATGTTTCTTGAATACTCTCTGAAGTAGCTGCGAATAAACAAAATAAAAGTGATCGGTATCGCATCGTTGCAGTACTGCCTAATATACTCCCACAAAGACGGTGAATTGTAGAATAATATTTTAATATCTGTGCTTGTAAAAGTATGTATGGCATGTGTTAGCAAATATAAGGAAAGCAATAGATATGAGCAGTTCAATCCCTTACGCAGTCCTAGTATGGCAGCGAAGAGAGAGAAGAGAAGCATAAGCAAAATAACGATGAAGTACAGCACAAAATTTTTCTTGTAAAGAGCATCGATCAAATCGGCTTTGTTGCCGACAAGTACGACACCCTTAATGCCCGTCCATTTTAGTTCGGAGTGAATTTTGAAATAGACCGTTTCGTTAGCAAGCGCAGTCGAGCCGAGCGGAATCAAATTCAGGTTCCGACCGTAAAATGGCTCAGGATGGAGAAAATCTCCGTATCCGTACACTTTACTCCCTTGGAAATAGACCTCGTAAATCTCGTATATGTTGTTCACATATAGATAGCAATCCGATTCACAGACGAGGCTAGGAGGAAGAGTGAACCGAACCCATATCGTTTTGCCACCGGAATGATTAATTTTGTTAATGTCCGACACATTGTTCCAATTCGCCTGCTGGATGGATTGGAACTCGTAATCATCCATCGTGTATTGAATGTTTGATATATCTTGCTTATGGCCGCCAATATCCATGTATGGAATATTAGCCACAAGAAATAGTAGAACCAACGGTCCAATAAAAATAAAACTAAACGTGCGGAGCTTAACCATTCTTCACTTTTCTTCCTTTCTAAGTTGAAGTTATTCGTACGTTTCTATACTGTTTTGGTCAACCTCCAATTAGTTTTGTATATATAAAAAATTTACTCAAAATAAATATTTTCTGACATTTAGAAATTGTAACATAATGCCGTCATCGATTGTAGGTGTAAGACAACAAATCTTCTAAAAACAAAAGAACAGTTCTAGATTATACTAGAGCTGTTCTTTCACTAATCTTCGAATCTTTCTCAATGCAATTCATTATAATCTAACGCTTTACGAACATCGTAATCCGCAAGCTCGATGTCCAGCTCCAGTCCGAGCGTCAGCCTCGCCAACTGGCTTCCGATATATGGGCCCATTGTTAAGCCCGAGGCACCGAGACCGTTCGTTACAAGTAGTCCTTCCCAGCCTGGTACAGCACCGACAACGGGGAGAAAATCAGCTGTATAAGGGCGAAATCCTACTCTTACTTCACCGAAGGTGCAATCCGTGAGAGCAGGGGCATAACAGGTGCATTGACTCAAAATTTCATACATACCGCCAACCGTGACTCTCGTATCGAATAATTCTGTGTTCTCATGCGTTGATCCAATCACAATTTGCTGCTGCTCAAAAGCAAGCAAATACTGATTGGAAGGTGGCATAACGACTGGCCAGCTTCCCGTCATCTGTTCCTCATCTGGAAGCTGTACATGCATAATTTGGGCTTTCTGGTGACGAACTTGAAAATCGATGCCTAACGGCTGAAGCAGTGTACCTGCCCAAGCACCCGCACATACCACTACGGCATCTGCCGTATAACCGGACAACCCAACGGTAACGCCGGTAACTCGATGCCCCTCATAGGTAACCACCGCATCACCGTTAATAAGCTCAGCGCCATATTTTTGTGCAGCTCGCAGCAGAGCATCCCGCAGCGCACGTCCATCGACACGTGCAGCTCCGCTAATATGAACAGAAGCATAGTGTTCCGCAAGCAATGGGAATTGCTCTTGTGTATGCTTCGCATCAAGCCGCGTAATGCTGCCGATCTCAGCCGTCGCATCCGCTCTTCGCGTAAGTGCCCGTTCTTCAAGCTTGTCTAATTTACTGGAGTCTGTATGGATATGAAGCGCTCCAACTCTTGCATAGCCGGTGTTAGACTCACCATCCTGTTCAAGCGCTGCAATCAATTCCGGGTAATAACGAGCGCCGGCTTTGGCCAACCGATACCATGCCTTATTGCGCCTTTGCGACAGCCACGGACAAATAATGCCAGCGGCTGCCTCTGTCGCTTGACCCGCGTCTTTACGGTCGACAATAATAACCTCTGCTCCGAGCCTGGCCAGATGGTAGCCGGTTGACGCGCCCGCAATGCCAGCTCCAACAACGATAACCTTCATATCAATATCATCCTTTATCGATTTCGCTATATCCATTATACCTGTCCAAAATTTTAGATACAGCGTGAAAAGCAATAGAAGGGCGAAAGAATGACAAAAAGGCCCGCCTGAATTGGTCAGGCGAGCCTACTTATGAACAGATTAAAGCTTGGTAACAGGCTGATAAGTATAGTCCTTTACGATTCTTAATACGGTAAACTGGCGAATTCCTTTCGGCTGCGGCTCTATAACCTTAAATTCCATATAGGGGGATACGTTTTTCAGTTCCGTATCTAAACCATATTGCTTTTTGAACAACTCGATGCAATCCCCAACATTAGCGGTCGTACCTCGGTCCAATAACATTTCAAATTGCTCCACTGTTGCGCCATAATAATCAATAGCTTGAACAGTGACAAAAAATTTATCTTTAACGACACTTCGTTCCCCGGATTGATTATTTTCCATATTCAGTATGTTTCCTCCTTGTGCATATACAATAAAAGTTATTTCATTGTAAAGATTCCCCTATGATCCAGCATATGACTTGGTTTTGTTTGTTTTTTGTCTACTGGACATATTTTTTATCGGCAAGATTATAAATAATTAAAGTAAAAAACTGCACCATTCGAATTTTTGACAAAAAGTGTGAAGGGATAACCTATAGACGATGTTTATACTGAGGCTGGACCGGCAATAAAGGTAGAGAAAAAGAACCGAGGAGAGTAGCATAAGATGTCCATTATGACTTTTCACTCAGAACGTACCCGTCGCCGTCCTATATCCAATCTGTGGTCAGGAGTTTTGTTCGGCTTCGGGCTCATCGCATTTATTGATGAGGTAATATTTCACCAATTGCTCCATTGGCATCACTTTTATGATAAGTCATCAACAGAGGCCGGACTAATCTCGGACGGGCTTTTTCATGCGTTCAGCTGGTTTGCTACGATCGCTTCATCATTCATGCTCGCCGAGCTCAAGCGAAATTATATCTTCCAGCTCCAACGCTGGTGTGGAGGTCTATTCCTCGGTTCAGGAATTTTTCAATTGTACGACGGAACCATTCAACATAAGCTGATGAAATTGCATCAAATTCGTTATAACGTCGACAGCCTGCCGTATGATGTCGTATGGAACATCACTGCCGTTCTGCTAATCGTCATTGGCACCATTGTTACTGCTCGAACCCATAATAAGTCGCGTTAGTCTCAAGCAAAGAACTAGCGAACACCATTTGAGGGATATCAATTGAGATTGATAGCAATTATTTTTTTCTTCGTGTTAACAATTCTATATCTTTCTGCAGCTGCGGTCTCTAACAGACGCTTCCGCAAATGGCCGTCTCACCGGAGTATAGCATGGTCAGCTGGTATTGGCTGCATCGCGTTAACAATGGTTTGGTCTTTAAGTGGAGGAGAGCATACGAGCTTCATTAACCATATGTCCATCCACCTGTTACTTGGTATGTTCGCACCGCTGCTAATTGCGATTTCTGCTCCTATAACGCTCATCGCTCGTTCCCTACCCATTCCATGGGCTAGAACAATCATTCGAATCATTCGATACTCGTATATTCATTCGTTCATGCATCCCGTTACCTCAGCATTGCTAAATGTCGGGGGAATGTGGGCGTTATATGTGACTGATTTATATAAGCTCATGCATCACAGCAGCGTCATCTATACTATGGTTCATATCCATCTATTTGCCGCTGGCTATTTATTTGTATGCTCCATTCTCTATTTCGAACCGACTGTCCGTCGTTTCAGTTACCGATACAGAGCGATTGTACTTGTTCTAGCATCAGCTGGGCATAGTATTCTGTCGAAATACTTATGCCACTCACCTCCGAATGGAGTGCCGATCGAGCAAGCGGAGGCAGGAGCGATGCTTATGTACTATGGAGGCGACCTGATCGAGATCTTCATTGTGATGATTTTGTGCTGCCAATGGTATACAACGAGATTAGTACCTAAAGCTAGTAGGCTGTAGTCAAGCGAACCTAATCCTATCAGCGGCTTATATATCAATAATCGGTATGCATGGTAAAATAGTAAAGACTGGATTGTATATCCGAGCCAGTCGATGCAGACAAGCACTTAACATTTGAGTCGTCAAATGGTACAAGAGAAGCCGCCGACATGGGAAAGGGGATAAAATAGAATGGAGCTGGGTATCCGCGGTAAACGGGCCATTATTACAGGAGGAAGTAAAGGAATCGGATTTGCGACAGCTATGCTGCTTGCATCCGAAGGAGCACGGGTAGCCATCATCGCAAGAAATGAGGCTACGCTGAAGGAAGCTGCGCAGCGAATTGCGGCGAAGACGGGAACAGAGCCATTATTCATCGCAGCAGACGTATCCGTCGAAGAAGAGGTAAACCGAGCTGTAGCAGAAATTGCTGTACGGTTGGGTGGGATCGACATTTTGGTTAACAACGCAGGCACATCAGCAGCGAGGCCATTCGATGCGGTTGATAAGGCGGCTTGGACTGCCGATCTGGATTTGAAGCTATTCGGCGCTATCCATTTCACTCAGGCCGCGCTGCCCTATATGCGTCAAAATGGAGGAGGTGCAATCGTCAATGTCACCGCGATAGGCGGCAAGACGCCATCAGGCTCATCGCTGCCTACATCGGTTAGCCGGGCAGCTGGTCTGGCATTAACGAAAGCTATGAGTAAGGATTTGGCGCCTGACGGAATCCGGGTAAACGCCGTCTGCATCGGCCTCATCCGAAGCGATCAGATTGAACGGATGTGGCAAGCAACGGCTCCACATTTGAGCTGGGACGAATTCGCAGTGGATGCGAGACATGACATTCCACTCGGTCGAATCGGCCGGGCAGAGGAAGCTGCCAACGTAATAGCGTTCCTCGTATCGGAAGCAGCATCCTACGTAACCGGTACGGCGATCAATATCGATGGCGGTAAAGCAGCTGTTCTATAATACACGAATGAATAGCCAGAGACATAAAGCGAGAGCTTTATCAGTCTCCGGCTATTTTCGTGGGAATCTAGTTAGGCCACGGCTATGGTTCAACTCCCCATTGCAGGACACCATCTACATATCCGGTCATTCTCGTCCAATCTGCGTAGCTGGAGCCAGATGGGTTAAACGAGTAATCACCTGTCTGCGTGTAGCTGCTCCAGTCCGTACGCGCAATTCGAAGCTGAATTTCGGACGCAGCCCCTGGTGTGAGCGTACCGGCAGCACTTGTAAATCCGATCTCAAAGTACGTATCGGCACCGGTCGTTGGAGAGGATAACGTCACGAATGCACCTGTCAAGTTATTGCTGCCGGCGCTTGCCCAGTCGTACCAGAATGCCTGCGTTTTGTTCGCGTCGACCGTATAATAGTACCGCAGCTTGACCTTCGTTAGATCCAGCGCGTTCGTACCCGTGTTCACGATCTTTATACGCGGAGCAATCGTATTGCTAGAAGCCGACGTAATTCCGCTGTACATTTGAATTTTAAAGCTGCCTGTCGCCGTCGCTGCAGTTGGAGTCAACGTCACAGAGTTAGAGCTCGTCGAGCTTGATCCATTAGATGCAATGATGCGGTAGGTGTACATCGTGCCATTGACGACCGTCGTGTCTGTATAAGTCAGGCCAGTCAAATTAGAAGCAATCTCGGCGAAAGAACCGCTGCCCGCTGCACGTTCGACTTTGTAAGAGACAGCGCCTGCGGAAATCGTCCACGTCAGTGTCGCTTGTGTATTGCCTGCTGTACCCATTACAGTGAAAGCGCCAGGGGGGACAACCGTCGTATCGACAATCGATACGGCGATCACCGGATCAACGCCAGCGCTGAAATCGAACGTCAGATTCGTCGTACCGACTGCTTGAGCAGCTAGGTAGCTTTTCTTAATCGTAACCGTCGTTCCTGATACGGTGTAATCCGTACCCGATATGAGGGAGGTTGACCCATTTTTAATGCCATTAAGCGTATTTCCGTTTAGATTCATGGTAACCGTGATATCGGCCTGATTAGCTGTTTTCTTGTCGAATGAAGCGTTTGTCGGCGTAATAGATGAGTTGTCGGTCGGATTGCTAATTTTTAAGCTCGGCAGCTCATCCAGTGTAATGACATATTGACTTTGATACAGCGTCGCCAGGGTAGCCGGAAAGTTATAAGCGGAGCTCATCAGAAACTCGCCATACCACGGGCAGAAATAGAGCCAGCCTGCTTTCTCCTCGGTCAAATTTTGTAAGCTCGGGACGGTATCGTTCTCCGTCATCGCAACCATTTTCTTCCCGTCGGTTAAATCTACAAGCTGATAGAAGATCGATGTAATAGCATCCTCATTCGGTACACCGGACAACCCGTCATAACGGTTATAGACCGTATTGTATTTGTCATATCCAACAATATCTACCTTATCGTCACCAGGATACCAAGCAGGGGAAGTGCTGTACACGTAGCTGTTGTAAGTCCAAATCAAATTGTGCAAGCCGTACGTTTCGGTAAGCTCGGTATAGAGCAGATTCCACAGCTGCTTGTACACCTCGGCGCCGGCCTTCGCCCACCAGAACCATGCACCCTCGCCATTCAGCCCGCCGTTGCCCTCCGCCTCATGGAAAGGACGGAAAATAACCGGAACTCCGTTATTTTGCAAAATCTGCAGCTGTTCCGCCAAATCCTCGATCGCCAGCATCAAATATTGATATTCTTTCGTACCAGGAACGACCGCATTGGCTGTATTAAAATTCGTTTCTGTAGGCTTATAGGTTGCATCAGTCCAATCGACAAACTGTCCAAGCTGATAGGTCGTGAAGTTTTTGGGCACGTTAATGTGCCAGCTGGCTGTAGCGATTCCGCCGCGGTTATTCACCCAATCGATCATCCGGCTAGTCGTTCCATCTTCCCAGCCATACAACGGATTATAGTTCATCAAATCGAAGCCGCGAATAGCCGGATATTTGCCCGTTATATTATAGATCCAGTCAAATTCCAACTCGTAATCTCCGTTATTTCCACCCCCGTATATTTCCTGCTGACCCGAGATAATATGGTTGCCGTACACCTCCGTCAAATAATTCATCAATAGCTTCGTTTCTGGTGTCGCTTGAGAATCGGACAAAACCGGCTGTACATTCAACGGATCAAGATCGGCGTAATCAACCGTGAAGGAGTCGAAATAAGCAAATCCCCAACCGGCCTTCAGCTCGATCGTGTTGCTTCCTTGGTTCAGCTTGTGATAACCGAAATTGAAATTTGACCATGTCGTCGTATAAGGCAGCATAAATGAGCCTTTATTAACGCCATTAACTGATAAATACTGGAGGCGACCTTCTGAGCTTAGCTCCTGCATATAGCGTGTGGAGATCACATACATGCCCGTTTCTGGAACCGTTACGGTGAAGGTGATCGTCCCGGCGTTCTGCATCCATACAAATCCGCTTCCGGTATAGCCAGGCTTCGGTGTCCCGTAAATATGTGTCGCCACTTGGAGATCAGAGCTAAGTTGTGCGTTCTCACCTTCGATCGTATAGAGCGCTGAGTCTGCCTGAGCGGGCACGGCCAACAGACCAAGAAGCAAAGATAATGATAGCAGGACCGTGCTTGTTTTTTTAAGCCAAATATTCATTCATTACCACATTCCCTTTCTATATGAAATAGGATAATCGCGTAAACGCAAAAAAGACTGCGCTTACATCCGTACCGTACCACGCCATTCAACCTCTGTATATGAATCTATATATCTATCAATTTTGCTTTTCGTTACCACTTATGTTCCGAGTGAAAAAGGTAAAGGAAGGTGAAGGAAGTAAAAAGTTGCGCGTTGTTCGTACAATTCCCACTTACCTATAATGAAAGCGTATACAAGGAAATGAAAGACATCAAATTAAAGAGAAGAGGAGTGGAACGGTGCGAGCACAAGCCTATAGTACGAGGAGCACTTCGATACGAAAATTTATTTACATTTTACCGTTCATGATTCTGCTTGGCGTCTTCTCTTATTACCCGCTGTATGGGTGGGCCTATGCCTTCTTCGACTACATGCCGCCGATCCCCTTGTCCAAATCACCGTTCGTCGGGCTGCAGTGGTTTCATTCCTTGGTGGAGAACGATGTGAAGATCGAGCAGTTACTGCAGGTCATCAAGAACACGTTAGGAATAAGCGGCTTAGCTCTTCTATTTTCGTGGCTGCCAATGATTTTCGCTATCTTCTTAACCGAGATCAAAGCCGTACGTTTTCGCAAGTTCATTCAGACGGTAACTACTCTTCCTAACTTTATAAGCTGGGTGCTGGTGTACTCACTGGCATTCTCCATGTTTTCCAGTGAAGGTATTATTAATGGTTTATTAAGCCAGTTGGGGCTGATTGATTCTCCTATTCTATTCCTGCAGAAATCCGACCATGTGTGGTTAACGATGTGGATGTGGATGACTTGGAAGACACTCGGGTGGTCGGCCATTCTCTACATCGCAGCGATTATGGGAATCGATGACTCCCTTCATGAAGCCGCCCACGTAGATGGCGCAACGAGAATGCAGGTTATCCGTCACGTCGTCCTGCCAAGCATGCTGCCGACATATTTTGTATTGTTAATGCTGCAGATTGCAAGCTTCTTGAATAACGGCCTGGAGCAATACTTCGTGTTCCAAAATGCCTTTAATAAAGAACACATCCAAGTGCTAGACCTATACGTCTACAACCTGGCCATGGGAGGCGGCAGTTATTCCGTGTCCGTTGCAATCAGCATGCTGAAAAGCTTGATTAGCGTTGTACTTCTCTTTACGGTGAACGGTCTATCCAAATTATTAAGAGGAGAGAGCATCGTATGAGCAACACAGCCGAATTCGTCCCGCATGAACCGTCTCATCGCAGCCGAATAGACAGCAAAGTGAAATATAAGCTAAGTACGACGGATAAAATTATTTCAGTTGTGATCTATACTCTGTTTTCTATATTCGCATTTATATGTGTCTATCCGTTCTACTCCATTATTATTAACACGATTAGTGCTAACGACATAAGCGCTAGAGGGGAAGTCGTCTTTTATCCCAAGCATATTCACTTCCAGAACTATATCGATGTGTTCAAGATACCAGGATTATGGAACGCTGCGCTCATTTCATTGGGAAGAACCGTCATTGGAACAACGTTAACGGTAGGGGCGTCGGCGTTCTTAGGGTTTATGTTTACTCAGGAGGATATGTGGGGCCGGAAATTTTGGTACCGGTTTACCGTCATTACGATGTTCTTTAACGCCGGAATTATTCCATGGTATTTAACCATGAAATCGCTTCACTTAACGAACAACTTCTTGGCCTATATTCTTCCGACCATCGTAGCGCCGTTCTTTATCATTCTCGTGAAGACGTTCGTCGAATCGACGCCCAAAGAGCTGCAGCAGGCCGCCAGCATTGACGGAGCTGGAATATTGACCATCTTCTTCAAGGTCATGCTTCCGATCTGTAAGCCTATATTAGCGACAGTAGCCATCTTCGCCGCTGTGGACCAGTGGAACTCCTTTCAGGATACGCTGCTGCTCGTTACGGACAGCAATCTGTATAGCCTGCAATTTATTCTCTACAACTATATCAATCAAGCAAGTTCATTATCGACGATGGTTAACCTTCAGAACGCCGGCTCAACTGCGATGGCAAGTCTGGCAACCAAGCAAACGACAACCTCGATCCGAATGACTGTGACCATTATCGTGGTCGCGCCGATTCTGCTTATTTATCCAATTTTTCAGAGGTACTTTGTGAAAGGGATTATGATTGGTGCTGTGAAAGGCTGACCTTGAACCGCACCGTTATAATACATTCTCGAATATGAGGGGGCTGCATATGAGGAAACGAAGAAGGCCGATTAAGCAAACGTTAAGGGCATCGCTATCTGTTTTGTTAGTGGCAACGATATTGGCTGGGTGTAGTGGAGGATCTACTAACACCTCTAGCTCCGGAACGGAGGGGGAAGTTTCTAAGTCCGACGGCGCAGTCGATCACAGCAAGCCGCTAACGATAACGGTATTCGATAACGCTGCCAATTATCAAGGTGAACAGACAGGCTGGTATGGAAAGCTAGTCAAAGATAAGTTCAATATTACACTAA
Source organism: Paenibacillus xylaniclasticus (assembly GCF_004001065.1). Taxonomy (GTDB): domain Bacteria; phylum Bacillota; class Bacilli; order Paenibacillales; family Paenibacillaceae; genus Paenibacillus_T; species Paenibacillus_T xylaniclasticus. The sequence continues at coordinate 22,513 of NZ_BIML01000018.1, read as the reverse complement.
ACATTCTTGCTCCTCAGGTAGCTGGTGATCAGCTTTATAAGACTAGGACAGCAGCAGGAAATTTAGGTGACCTTCTAATTATCGATAACAGTCAATTGGAAGAGCTGATTCCAGCAGGGCTTGTGCTAGATATTACCGACAAAATTAAAAATACGAAATATTTATCCCAATACTTAGACAACCATTTCAAGCCATTTAATGATGGCTTTGATCAAGTGAACCCGGAAGGCAAAATTTATGCGCTGCCGACATTTGAAGCAGATACCTCGCCGACGACGTTCTCAGAGGAAATCCCGTACTCGAGTCCAATAATGCCGTGGGATTATTACAAAGGAGTAGGCGCACCGAAGCTCAACAATTTATCGGACCTGTTGAACGTATTGAAGGAGATGCAGGCCAAATATCCAACTACGCCGGACGGCAAACCGATCGTTCCGATCACGCTGTGGAAGGATTGGGATAACGGCAGTATGGAGAATGTCCGTTGGCTCAGCAACTGGTATGGCTTTGAGCAGCCGGACGGCACGACAACCATTCAGCTGAATGCCAAAGGCGACATCGTACCTCTGATAGACGACAACAGCATGTACAAGAAGATTCTTCAATTTTTATTCGATGCTAATCAGATGGGATTGGTCGACCCCGACTCACCTTCCCAGGATTGGAACAAAGTCGCGGAGAAACTGACGAATAAACAGGTACTTCTCCTTTGGTACTCCTGGCAACGAGGCTTCTACAACACGATTGAGAGAGGTAAAAATGGCGATGGTAATGTCGCAATTCCGATTGCAGACACCCGTATTATGCAGAGCAGCGATGCTTATTTCGGCAACGGAAGAGTATTCGCGATCGGATCGAAAGCGAAGGACCCTGACCGAATTATGGAATTTCTCGACTGGACGGTCTCTCCGGAAGGAATGCGCTACTATACGAACGGCTTCGAAGGGTTCAACTATGAGAGAACGTCCGACGGTAAGTTTATACTGACCGAGATCGGTCAGACAGCCTTCCAGAACAATACACCCGTCCCAGATGAGTATGGCGGCGGAGGCTATCAGGATGGTCAAAGTAAGCTGAACAGCATGATTATGAGCGATTTTGTCTTCGATCCGGACACCGGAGAATTTTACAATAACAACTACTGGAGCACAACGATCGAAGCGAACAAGACGGCCCTGACGATCGATTGGCAGAATACGTTTAACGCCAAGAACGCAACAGACTACTACCTGAAGAATGATATGATCGATATCGTTCCGAATATTAATACGAGCCTTGGCAGCGATTCATCAGATATTAAGAACAAACGCAGCCAAATTTCGGATTATGTGAAAAATACGTCCTGGAAAATGATATTCGCCAAAAATCAAGCAGAGTTCGACCAGCTCTGGACCAAGATGCAGAAAGACGCTGTCGGCCTCGGTTGGAACGACGTCGTAGCGGTGGATACGGCCAAAGCTCAAAAAATTGTACAAATGCGCGCTGAAGCAATGACCAATCAATAATTTTATATTACGATAGGAGGGGGATATATCGACCAGATATTCCCCCTTCGACAATTTCTTTGAAACTATAATCTGGAAGGGGCTTTTCAAATGCTAAGACTCGTGAAAGTAGAGAATGGAATCATTCAAGGGCTTCCGGCAGCCGATCCCCGCATTACAAGCTTCAAAGGAATTCCTTTTGCCGCGCCGCCGGTAGGCGCCAATCGCTGGCGTGCCCCACAGCCCGCCGCTAACTGGGAAGGGGTACTTAAGGCTTACGAATTCGCGCCAGTACCGATGCAGGTACGCCAGGAGCTGGATGATAATAATATCTACACCCGGGAATGGGCCGTTGAGCCGAACATTGCGATGAACGAGGATTGTCTATACCTGAACGTGTGGACGCCAGCGAACAGCGCTGATGAGAAGCTTCCCGTATTCGTTTGGTATTTCGGCGGAGGTCTGCAGGTTGGCCATACGGCCGAAATGGAGTTCGACGGCGAGCGTATTGCTCGAAGGGGCGTTGTCGTTGTAACGGTCAGCTATCGATTAAATGTATTCGGTTTCTTATCCCATCCTGATATTACGGCTGAAGCACCTCAAGCGCCTGCGAACTTCGGTCATTTGGATCAACAATTCGCTACTCGCTGGGTTAAACGCAATATTGCGGCTTTCGGAGGCGACCCGGACAATATTACGATCGGCGGACAGTCAGCGGGTGGAGGCAGCGTCTTAAGCCAGCTTACATCACCGAACAATGAGGGACTTTTCCAGAGAGCCATTATTCAGAGCGGCATTATGGCTCCTCTATATCCGGGAAATTATATGCCAAAGTTTTTGCGTACGTTAGCTGAAGCCGAACAGGATGGTGTTCAATTGTTCGAAGCTTTAGGTGTATCCTCGTTGGCGGAAGCACGGCAGCTTGATGCACAGTATGTACTCGACAAATACTTGGAATCGAATGCATTCTGGGGTGCCGTTGTCGATCATGCGTTCATGGTAGGCAATCCATTTGAATTATTTCTAGAGAACAAGCGCCAGATGGTTCCCGTACTGTTCGGACATACGTCATCTGAATTTTACAGCGCACCACAAGTGACAACGATGGAGGGGCTGAAGCAGCTCGCTGTCGAAATGTTCGGCGAGGAGGCCGAAACGTTCCTTGCGCTGTGTGATGCCCAATCCGGCGATTTGAATGAAGCCGTGCGCAAAGCGTCGATAAGCGCCATCGAATATGCAATCCGAATTGCAGGTCAAGCTAATATGGATACAGGAGCTAATATCCCGCTGTACTATTACAATTTCGACGCAGAAATTCCAGGATGGGATAATCCAGGTACGTTCCATTCAGTAGATCTATGGTTTTTCTTCGAGACGCTCGCCAAGTGCTGGAGACCGTTTGTCGGCAAGCATTACGATTTAGCCCGTCAAATGTGTCATTACTGGGCTAACTTCATTCGTACGGGAGACCCGAATGGCCAAGACTCGACAGGAGAGGACCTGCCGAAGTGGGAGCCATATACACCAGCTTCGCTATGTGTTATGCAATTTGCGGAGCAAGCTTTTGCGACGAAGGAGCAGCCTAGCGAGATCGTGAAATTTCTTGTTGAGCAGTACTTCCGAACGAGATTAAGCTCGAGTCCTTTATGAGCAATAGAACCATCCGTTCTTTGCTAGCGTTAAGTATGGTCATTATGCTTCTATCGTCTCTTGCAACATGCTTCATTATCAACGACAGAGACAGTGCCGATAATGGGATCTCAAGCGGGATACAAGCCCAATCGTCAATGGAAAGTGACACTGCCGTAACAAATTCGAATCCGTTAGGCTCATATGATCCCCCAATAGAAATCACGACCGTACGCAACCTTAGCGACGTCGTGGAGAACAACGTCTTCAATGTGCTGGAAGATGAAACATTGGAGAATAATCGATGGTCGAGACTGTACGAAGAGGAGCTGGGCATTAAAATCAAATACAACTGGGTGATGAAAGGCGACGACGTATCGGACCAGTACTTACAGAAGATGAACATGACGCTTGCTTCCGGTGATCTTCCCGACATTATTCCAGTAAACGCTTACCAGCTGAAACAGCTTGCAGATTCGGGCCAAATTGAGGACATGACAGCCTTGTATAAGCAATACGCTTCTCCGTTACTTCAACAAATTCTTACAGGCGAAGGGTCCGGGGCATTCGATGCTGCGACCTTCGACGGCAAGCTAATGGCGATTCCGCAGACAGGAACGTCGATCGATCAAGCGCAGCTTGTCTGGATACGTACAGACTGGCTGGAACAGCTTGGATTAAAGCCTCCTAGGTCGATGAACGACGTGCTGGCGATCTCCAAGGCATTCTCGGAGCTGGACCCTGATGGAAACAATCTTAGAGACACCTACGGTCTAGCCATTACCAAAGACTTGTGGGGTGGAGCCATGGGGCTTGAAGGCTTTATGGCAGGTTACGGGGCGTACCCTAACATCTGGCTGCAAAATTCATCCGGCAAGCTGGTGTACGGCAGTATTCAGCCGGAAGTTAAGAAAGCGCTTCAAAATCTTCAAGCGATGTATCACAACGGAGAGCTGGACCCCGAGTTCGGTGTAAAGGACGGAAGCAAAATTTCACAAATGATTGCCTCCGGTAAGATTGGCATGGAATTCGGACAGCAATGGAACTCCATCTGGCCTTTGCAGTTGAACAAAAATAACGAGCCGAACGCACAGTGGCAAGCCTTTCCGATCTACACCGAAGCAGGTGATCGGGCCAGCATACCGTTGAAGTTCGGCACAACAAGGTTTTTCGCTGTACGCAAGGGGGCCGCTCACCCGGAGGCTGTCATCAAGATGTTCAATTTACACGTGGAGAAGAACTGGGGAAAGACGCAGGAGAACGAATATTATTATGCGCCGCCGGATGCGGAAAGTGTATGGCAGCTATCTTTGGTTCAGCCTGCACCTACTCGCAAAAATTTAGAGATCTTTCGAACATTGAACGATGTACGTAAATCTGGGGACGAAACGCAATTAACGGGAGAAGCGAAAGCGATCCAACAGAAGCTGAAACTATATGCGTCGGGCTCCAAAGAAGGCTTCGCTTTATGGGGATGGGAAAGGATTTACGGAGCTGAAGGAGCGGAGGGAGTCATCGACCAGTACGACAAGAACAATCAATTTCTCTTCGACCAATTTGAAGGAGCACCCACCCCAACGATGGTCGAACGTTTGAGGACGCTGGACAAAATGCAGAACGAAGTGTTTGTCAATATTATTCTAGGCGCACCGATCGAGCAATTCGACAAATTCGTACAAGATTGGACCAAACTCGGGGGTGAACAGATAACGAAGGAAGTCAACGATTACTATTCATCGATTCACTAACAGTAATCATCCTAGGCTTCTCAATCAAGGGAGCAATTAAGGCTGGAGGCAGGCTATGTTCAATACACCGTTGTTCTCTTTACGCAATACACTGTTTTTACGGTTAATTTTTACATTCATGCTCATATTGACGCCTTTAATCATCCTAGGTATTTATCTCTACCAGTGGTCGGTTCATACGGCGAGAGAAGACATTTCTAAGACAGCTGCCTCACAGACTGCTTTCTATCTTAACGATCTTGAGAATGAAGTCGAGCGGATAAAGCTGCTGCAGTTTGGACTGCTCGAGGATGAAGACTTGAATAAGATGACACTCCTCTGGGACCGGATGGGAATTATTGAGAAAACGAATAAAATGAATTCGTTGCGAAACCGACTGTACCTCATTCAGAACAGCAGCATGTACATTAAAGAGGTTAGTGTATCCATTCGTCCGATAGAACGAACGATCTCTTCTGTTGACGGTGTAAATATGCTGGATGCAGAACGTTATAAGGCGATCCAATCCGTATATAACAGCCGTAAAAATCGAATTACAGCATGGGGGAACAGCCTGTTCCTCCATGCTGCGAAGCCGAGCGGAGATTCAGAAGGACAGCCTTTGTTCGTCGTTGAGATTGAATTAGACCAGCAGAAGCTGACGGAAGCACTGGCCCAATTCAATACATATTCAGGAAGCGGCACATTACTTGTCTCGACGAACGGCCTCAAGTTTGCTAGTGGTTCTGTGACATCATTTGTTGCGGAGGCAGCCGCATATATAGAGAATCGAATTGCCTCTCATGATTCTCGTGAAGCATTTAAGATGGGGGATCAATCTTATTACACGGTATACGCAGGCTCCGATAAATTGAACATAGCGATCTACCGCTTCATTCCCACTGAAGTCATTCGCAAGCCATTGGACAAATTTTACACGTGGGCATGGTTATTTGCGTTGGCAGCTCTCGTTATCGTCGTCCTATACGCGATGTCGACATATAAATTCATCCATAAGCCGCTGCTTCGCTTAGTGAGAAGCTTTCGACGCGTCGAGAATGGTGATCTCGATCAAGTGATTACGCATACATCCAAGGATGAATTTGGTTATTTATTCAGCAGATTCAATCAGATGGTTGCCAATCTACGGGCACTGATCGATCAGGCCTACCGTCAGAAGCTTATGACTCAGCGTGCAGAATTAAAGCAGCTGCAGTCGCAAATCAATCCTCATTTTTTGTTCAACAGTTTGTTTATCCTGAACACAATGGCTAGAAGCGGGGATATGGAACGGGTCGAACAATTTACAATCCAGCTGGGCGAATACTTTCGTTTCGTAACTCGCAGCGCATCTGATGAAATAGCACTCTCGCAGGAAATTCATCATGCTCGTACCTATACAGAGATTCAGCTTCTTCGATTCTCAAGACGAATACAGGCACAATTCGAGGAGCTGCCGGGAGAGGCTGCGCATATAAAGCTTCCTCGGCTTGTCGTGCAGCCGATCATTGAGAATGCTTTTGAACACAGCTTGGAGCGTAAAGAAGACAACGGTTTAATTATTGTCCGTTATGAGAGAGGGGACGGCCAGTTTCAGATTATCGTAGAGGATAATGGTGACGATTTGACAGAAGAGAAGCTGCGCAGTATCACTGCTGCGCTGGCTAACCGCGACGAATATGCGGAGACGACTGGCATGATAAATATTCACCGCCGATTAATGCTTACATTTGGGGAGAATGGCGGGATCGCTGTATCCCGCAGTAAGCTCGGCGGGCTGCAGGTGCGGATTTATTTTCCATGGGAGGAGCACGTGCATGTACCGTTTACTGATCGTTGATGACGAAGAAATGATTACGGATGGGTTGTACGAGACCTTCGCTGGACAAAATTTAGATCTAGATTTATGCAAAGCTTATTCAGGCAAAGAAGCATTAGGCTGGCTTCAGCGAACTCGGGTCGACATCGTTCTATCCGATATTCGGATGCCCGGAATTGACGGAATGCAGCTGCTGGAGATTATCAGTCAGCAATGGCCGCATTGCCGCGTTATTTTTCTTACCGGATACAGCGACTTCGATTCCGTATACCAGGCGATTCAGACGCCTGGCGTTCAATATTTGCTTAAAAGTGAAGGGTATCCCAAAGTGATTCAAGCCGTCAAAGCAGCGATAGCGGAGCTGGAAGAAGGCTTGCGACGTCACGAGATTGTCCAGCAGGCGCTAGACAAGCTTAACACGCTCGAAGTGCTGGCCCGCGGCGAATATTTTCGGCATCTGCTTCACGGTGTAAAGCCGGCGTTGAATTTGAAGGACGATTTTCGCAAGCTGAACATACCTCTTAATGCAGATCAACCGATCTTCGTTGTGCAAGGGGAGCTTTCTTCTGCTTCATGCTCGGAATCGTACTGCAATCGGCAGGAGTCATCACTCACTGTGACGCTGTTTACCGAAAGCTTCTTATCCGATTATGTCCGATGCCTTGGCTTCATTGACCGGTTCGGTGACCTTGTCTGGTTGATCCAACCGCTAGAGGGAAAGAAAAGCCCGATGGAAGAAGGAACGGCTCTTCCTTATTTAGAAGGGCAATTCGAGCTTATCCAACGTGCGTGCATGGATAACCTTGAGCTGTCCGTTGCGATCACACTGGGCGACAGTGCTTGTGAGTGGAACAAGCTTCCCTTAGTCTATGACAAAATAAAGCGTCAACGGCAGCGTAAAGCTGGCGACGGAGCTTTAATGGTGCAAACGGTTATTCTGAATCCGTTCAACCCAACTTCTTATATGCAGGAGCGTTCGCCGAGAGAGAAGTCGGACTATTTGACTTCTTACTTGGAAGCAGGACGACGTCACGATTTCTTTCAGTTGTTCGACCAGTTGACGTTAATCGAGAAGGATATGGATGCAGCTTACCTTCTAGAGCTTTATTATACCGTCGCGCTAAGCTTATTATCCTACATCAATCGCTGGGAGCTGGAGGACCAAATGAATGGCCTTTCAGCTCTTATGCGCCGTGATGAATTTTCAACCTGGGAGGAATCGTTCCAGTTTCTTCGTACCACTGCGAAGACACTCTTCGACCTGAGGAGCTCCGGAGAAAGAAACCGGGCGGTCGAAGCGATTGCCAAGATTCGTGCCTATATAGAAGACCATTTGAACGAAGATCTATCACTGGTCCGTCTTGCCGGGTACATTCATTTTAATCCATCCTACTTATCCCGGCTGTTCAAGCAAGAAAGCGGGGTCACTTTGTCCGAGTATATCGAAGGAGCCCGTATCGAACGGGCTAAGCAGCTGCTGAAGAGGAATGATTTAAAAGTACAGGAAATTGGATACCGAGTAGGCTATGAAGCCTCCCAATCCTTTACACGGTTCTTCAAAAAAGCAACAGGACTAACACCCCAGGAATATCGGGACGCATCAAGAGCGTATTAAGACTAAAGGTGCTCCCAATAGATGCTTACCGGTTGTCTGCATGGATTATCTTCAAATCGGAAACAACAATGAAGCAAATCACTTTAGACACAGGAGCTGATTGTTCCGATGAAGAAGATCGCCACACTGGCACTTGCAGGCTGCTTGGCCGCGACGATTGCATCAGGACACATGGAGGCAGCAGGCAATACAGCAAGAACGACTGATGTTGGAAACAGCACCTATCAAGACCAAATGTATAATACCAACCGTTATAATGCGTACAATACGAATCGTTATGGAACGAATAACAACGATACGTTCAGAGCACGTGATCTGGCAACGACTGACGACAACGACTTCGATTGGGGATGGCTCGGCCTGCTTGGACTGATTGGCTTGGCCGGTATGAGAGGTCGAAGCAGAGAGCGCGATCGCGCGTAGAAGATAACAGATGGGTAAGGAGCGCTAAGCTATAATAAGCCATATTTACAGCTTAGCGCTTTTCCCGATGAAGAGATATAATGCCTGTCTATACATGAAGCTGCAGTTGCTTCAGTTCGTCATATACCTCAGTAAGTATCTGCCTCTCATTATCTACCACTGACTGAAGAATGGACACAATCTTGTCAAGGGTGCTCACTCTTCTCACAAGACCGAATTTAAGCAGTAGAGCGCGGACCGTCGAAATCTCTTCGTACAGTTCGCCATAGGCCAAGACGCTCGCTTCCCGAATGAGACCTTGCTGATGCATATACTTTAGACGCTCCAGCATTAAAATTTTGTGATCGGATAACACATGGAAAAACCGGAAATCGCCTGTTTGATCACTCGTACGTGCCGCTTCAAGCTGACGGAACAGATGCTTATAGATGTTCATGCCATAATCGAGTACTGGAGTCGAAATCCACGTCGGTTCTCGGTGCGGGGTATAAGTTGAATTCAAATAGTCCGATAAAGCTTGCATGACCCCTTTGACATCGAAGTCATAAGTCATCTCCGGCTTATACTGCCAAAGCTCCACGCAGCCCAGCCAATTCAGCCTCGCCGGCAAACTCCGAATGCCTTGTTCCAAGTGCTCGTACTTGACCTCAAAATGACCGTAATACATTGAGCCGCTCTTATCCCGATGATAATCCAATAATATAAACACTTCTCGCTCTTCATCGAACCCGATAATAAGTGGATCATGCTGTTCAACTCGTGATTGATAATGAAAATATCCGGGTATGTCGTATTGATTCACAAACTGATAAATATATTTGCCTTCAGATAGCATTTGTTTATAAAAGTCGATCCAATTTCCTTGTGCTTCAATCTCTTCAAAAGTAATTCGGGAAACATCAATCCAAGGACAGTCTTGCTCTGGTGTCGTATGATGGGAGTAGTTGACGACAGTATCCTGTCCATTCAGTCCTTGTATCAGTTCAAGCTGAAGGAAACCGGAATATATCCATGCGGGATAGGAGGGGTGACGCTGGGCAATCGAAAAGACATGAGCCTGGTTCGCCCACGAGGCGACTATAGGCCGCTCAACGGGTAATAGGATGCAGGAGCTCATTATTCATTCTCCTCTCAGAAAGGGTAGAATGTCCAACTAGATAAAAGCAGCCATTCACAGCTTTATGCTTCATTACCCCTATTTTGGCAATTTGAATCAATATATCATTTTCCTTTCGGATCATCAATTCCATATTTTTTGTGAAAACTTCTCTTTTTTTGTTATTAATTCGATCAAACACGCATCAATACTGAAATATAGGTATTACTACCTATATTCTAAATGAGCATTTTTTAGGTTTACATAGCAATTTTTATTATTTAAGATTATGAACCATGACACCGCATTTGGTGGAAATGATGATGAAAGGGGGAAGTGAGCGGATCTACTAACCATTCTAATTCGTCTACGATTGTTTCGTAAATCTATTAACGGAAAGGTCGGAATTCATGTTCAGATCAAGGAGTGGACTTTAACAATGACTCATATGGAACATAAGCCTCTGTTTCCCCTCACTCATCCGCAAAGCAGAATCTGGTATACCGAGATGATGTATCCCCAATCGGACTTGAACCATATCGCGTTCAGCAGTGAAACGGAGCAGGAGCTCGACTTTCGGATGCTTAAGACGATCATTCGCCGATTTGTGAACCACCAAGACGCTTTCCGCATTCGTTTGACAATGGAGCAAGGCCATGTGACGCAATATTTCGATTCTGATTCCCATTGTGCTGCTATTGAATTCGTGAAGCTGGAGGAACCGTCCGGATTAGATGAGCTCCTGAAACGGAAGGAACCGTTCCAAGCTGATCCGACCCATTGTGAGCTTTATAAATTTTATCTCTATGAACTCGGAGAACGAAGAGGGTTCATCGCCAAATTTCATCACCTCATTGCAGACGGATGGTCGAGCACTTTACTTATTGATTACGTTTGGAACGAATACATAAAGAGCATGAATAAGGCAGAAAGCATCATAGAGGACACTAGCCATTCCGTTCCAAGCGGCTCTTATCTTCGCTATATGGAGAGTGAACAAAAGTATTTAAGCTCCAAACGTTTCGAACGCCATGAGCAGTTTTGGCTGAACAAGTTCCAATCGCTGCCTGAACATCTTCCCAAGCCATCTGCGTCTCTAGCTGCATCACGGACCTTCTTCGTGCTGGATGAGCAGCAAGATGCCAATATCAAAAGCTTTGTTCAGGAGAAGGGCATTACCGTTCCTACTTTCTTCATGTCGATCTTTTATATTTATCTCAATCAGGTGGAGCGGTGCCGGGACCTTACGCTTGGAACACCTGTATATAACCGATCAAATCGGGAGGCGCGCGAGCTGTTCGGCATGTGTACCAGCACCATGCCTGTCAGATTGAACAGCAGCCCGGATCAATCGGTAAGTGAGCTGTTGGCATACGTACATGCCGAGCTTCAACGCTGCTACTTCAACCAGAAATACCCGTACGATCTATTAGTTCCCGCACTCAAAAGGACAAATCCTGAGTTAACCCGGCTGTTCGAGTACAGTGTCAATTTCCTCAACTATCGATTCATTCCTTCGTTACATGGCAAGCCAATCGTTACGAATTGGCACCATTCCGGCAGTCAAGAGGAATCCCTTACCTTAACGATTGCAGAACGGCATGAGCAGAAAATCATTATGATCTACGACTACAAAACAGAACTATACTCAGAGCCGGACATCATTATGGTGCATAAGAGAATCCAGCATATTATTAACCAAGTGCTGCGATCCACTGATCTGAAGCTTTCAGAAATTGAGATCGTCACTCCCGATGAGCGGCAGCGTTTGGACGGATTCAATCAAACCTCCATCCCTTATCCTTCCGAACGTACTCTGGTCTCTATGTTTGAGGAACAGGCTGCAAAATCGCCGGACGCAATAGCCGCTGTGTATCAGGAGGAGAAGCTTACTTATCGGGAGCTAAATGCCAGAGCTAACCAACTGGCTCATAGGCTTCGCGCAGAAGGTGTTCTGCCGGGCCATAACGTGGCGGTTATGGCAGCCCGTTCGCTCGAAATGTTAGTTGGCATTTATGGCATTCTGAAAGCTGGCGCAGCTTACTTGCCTATCGATCCTGATTATCCGCAAGAGCGAATATCATATATGCTGCGGGATAGCGGGGCGCAGCTGCTCCTTGTCGAAAACGTATTCGAAACTCGCGTAGGTGCGGCTTGCAAGATTCTTGCGCTGCATGATGATGGGAACGGCGATTGGCCTTCATGCAATCCTGAATCTGGCATCAGCGGGTCCGACCTGGCGTATATCATTTACACCTCGGGCTCTACAGGACAGCCGAAAGGCGTCATGATTGAGCATCATGCCGTGGTCAATCGGTTAGTATGGATGCAGCGCCAATACCCGCTTCAAGCTAAGGATGTCCTGCTTCAGAAAACGCCGTTAAGCTTTGATGTATCCGTATGGGAGCTCTTCTGGTGGGCCTTTAACGGCGCTAGTGTATGCCTATTAGAGCCTGGCGGGGAGAAGGACCCTGCTGTACTGATGCAGACGATTGCCGCATCGCGCGTATCGGTGCTTCATTTTGTACCTTCCATGCTTAATGCTTGGCTGGAGGCTGTCGAGTACGGAACATTCTCGGCTGATCTATCCAGTGTCAAGCGAGTATTTACGAGCGGAGAAGCGCTTCACATCGGACAGGTAAACCGCTTTTACGACCTGACTGAGGCTAAAGGCTGGGAAGCAGCCCTCATCAATTTGTATGGTCCAACGGAGGCGACAGTCGATGTAACGTATTTCGACTGTACACCGGGACTGGATATTGTTCCGATTGGTAAGCCGATTGACAATACGAAACTATACATTGTAGGAGAGCAAATGCAGCTTATGCCAATCGGCGCTGTTGGCGAGCTATGCATTGCCGGAGCAGGACTTGCACGTGGTTATCTTAACCGGCCTGAGTTGACAGATCAGAAGTTCGTGAGCAATCCATTCGAGGCCGGAGGGCGAATGTACAGAACCGGAGATCTTGCGAGATGGCTTCCGGATGGAAATATCGAGTACCTCGGCAGGATGGATAGTCAGGTGAAGGTTCGCGGCTATCGGATTGAGCTGGGAGAAGTTGAGGCACAGCTGCTGCAAATAGCGGATGTACTAGAAGCAGCCGTCATCATTAGGGATGATCACACCGGACATAAGCAGCTATGCGGCTATTACACTGCGGCTAGAGAGCTTCCATCAAGCGAAGTGAGAGGCGCTCTGACCGGGCGGCTGCCGAGCTACATGATTCCGGCATACTTCATCCAGCTCCCAAGTATGCCGCTCAGCCCGAACGGCAAGCTGGATCGCAGAGCACTTCCTCAGCCGGAAGACCTCTTAACGACCAAAGCAACCGATAGAGCTCCCCGGACGCCGGAGGAGAAGGCGCTCGTCTCCATCTGTTCCTCCGTACTTGGACACCCAAATATCGGCGTACAGAATCATTTCTTCGAATCAGGCGGAGATTCAATCAAAATTCTCCAGGTGATCTCTAAGCTCGCTCAAGCTGGATACAAGCTGGAGATGAGAGATGCTTTTACCTATCCTATTCTGGAGCAAATGAGCTTAAGGCTAACGCCACTGACCTATGCGACCGACCAGCGAGCAACGATCGGAGAGGTGAAGCCGACACCTGTTATCTCCTGGTATATGGAGGGAACAACAGAACCGCTTCACCATTTTAACCAGAGCATCTTCTTATACCGTCAAGAGCGGTTCGACATCCATGCATTGAGTCGTGCCTTGGAGAAGATTGTCAACCATCACGATGCTTTAAGAATTATAATGCGGAGAGAACAAGCAGGCTGGATGCTGTGGAACCGTGGAGCCGATGAAGGGGAGCTTTACAGCCTCGAAGTAATAGATTGCCAAGGATCAAGCTTCAGCGTAGAGATGGTTCAAGCGCGAGCTTCCGAGCTTCAAGCAAACATTGATCTAAATAACGGTCCGCTCATGAGGCTCGCACTCTTCCAATGTCCCGACGGCGATCATCTGCTGATTGTCATTCATCACTTGGCGGTTGACGGATATTCGTGGCGCATCTTGCTGGAGGATTTGAGTCAAGCGTATGATCAAGCGCTGCGAGGCGAGGAGCCGACTCTCCCGCTGAAGACCGATTCCTTCCAGACATGGGCCAATCAGCTTCACGATTATGCAGCTGCCGAAGCTGTATACAAGGAGCTGCCATACTGGCTGGATATCGAGCAAACTTGTACGTGTAAGCTTCCTAAGGATATGGATGAGTCAGCTTCCCTTGTATGCGACACAGAGACGGTTGAGATTACTTGGTCTCGGGAAGAGACAGAGCTTCTGCTTAAAGATGCTCATCGTGCCTATAACACAGAAGTGAACGATTTGCTGCTTACCGCATTAAGTACAGCGATCTGTACATGGAGCGGGCGAAGTGAGTTAACAATCGACATGGAGGGACACGGAAGAGAAGGGATTTTCCCTGGCCATGATTTCTCTAGGACTGTTGGTTGGTTCACGAGCATCTATCCTGTCGTCCTGAGCAATCAAGCTAACTCATCTCTTCGTCACCAGATTAAAGCGCTGAAGGAGCAGCTTCGCTCCATTCCGAATAAAGGAATCGGTTACGGGATCTTAAGATATCTTTCATCGACACAATCGAATAGAAGTCACCATCTCCAAGCAAGACCGGAAATACTGTTTAACTACTTGGGACAGCTCGACCACGATCTTCAGAGCAGCGCACTACAGCTCAAGCTCTCTCCATACGATGGGGGAGCTCGGATTGATGTCCGATCTGTACGCAAATACGTGCTGGAGCTAATCGGTGCCGTTAAGAATGGCCAACTAACGATGGAGATCAGCTACAGCTCGAAGCAGTATCGCCGTGGAACGATTGAGAAGCTGGCCACTGAGCTGCGCAAAGCGCTTAGCGAGGTGCTCCTGCACTGTTCAGCCAAGCAACAGCCGGAATTGACACCTAGCGACATTGTGGCAGATGGCATATCCATCGATGAATTGGAGGAGCTCACAGAGCGTCTCGGCAGCATAGTCAGCAGAACAATTGAGAATATATACCCATTAACCCCGATGCAGAAAGGGATGCTGTTCCACTCGCTAGTTGACAATGAGCCGGAAGCCTTCGTTCAGCAAATCAGTCTGACGCTGCAAGGAGCATTAGAGATTGAGCTGTTCCGTTCCAGCTGGAATGCGGTAACCCGTCGTCATGATGCGCTCAGAACGAATTTTCTTATGAACGGACGAGAAGAACCGCTTCAAATTGTATATCAGGACCGAGAGATCCTCTTCCACTATGAAGATATACAAGAGATGACAATGGATAAACAGCAGCAGTATATATATCAATATGTCACGAACGATCGCAGCAAAGGGTTTGATTTGGCGGCCGACCCGCTGATGCGAGTATCGGTTATCCGCAAGGGAGAGACAGAGTATCAATTGGTCTGGAGCCATCATCATATTGTACTGGATGGATGGTGCCTTGCTCTGCTGATACAGGAGGTCTTCACACACTATTCGGCCTACCGCAAGGGATGCCAGCCGGATCTGCCTGCAGCTGTTCCATATCACAGCTATCTGTCCTGGCTGACGAACAGGGACACTGAAGCAGCAGGGGCATACTGGCGCACTTATTTGCAAGGTTATGAAGGAATCTCCACCTTGCCCAAACGTATGGACGCAGACCAGCGAGCCGGACACGTAGCTCAAGTGTTGGA
The DNA here is from genome assembly GCF_004001065.1 of Paenibacillus xylaniclasticus. Classification (GTDB taxonomy): domain Bacteria; phylum Bacillota; class Bacilli; order Paenibacillales; family Paenibacillaceae; genus Paenibacillus_T; species Paenibacillus_T xylaniclasticus. The sequence continues at coordinate 7,038 of NZ_BIML01000018.1, read as the reverse complement.
GACCGAAATTGGCATAAGCCTCACGAAACAGATCAGTATCGTCGCCAAGCAGCAAGGCGTTACGCTGAACACGGTACTGCAGACCGCCTGGGCAATTGTGCTGCAGAAGTATAACGGGACGGAGGATGTCGTATTCGGAAGCATCGTTTCCGGACGACCGGCTGAAATTCCGGAGATCGACCAAATGATCGGTCTGTGTATTAACGTTATCCCGGTACGAGTTGCTTGCAGCCCTGAAGAAAGCGCAGCAATGGTGTTGCGAAAGGTTCAACATCAGGCGATCGATTCTCATGCGCACGACCATTATCCGCTATATGAGATTCAAGCCCAAGTGAAACAAGATCAAGTGCTCATTGACCATGTGCTGGTGTTCGAGAACTATCCGTTATCGGACAATGTAAGCAAGCTGGGAGAGCGGACGGAGACGGGCCTGCATTGCTCTGACCTTTCCATTCACGAGCAGACCAACTATGACCTCAATCTAATCATCTTTGCCGGCGAAGAGCTGAGATTCCGTTTTCTATATAACGGTAATGTCTATGATCCACAGGTGGTGGAGGGAATTTCCGATAGCTTAGTTCATGTACTGAATCAGATCGCCCACCGTCCAGAGATGAGCATCGGGGATTTCGAGCTGTTGTCCGAGCAAGCATTCATTCGTCAGCAGTCACGTTATCAGCTTCGCACAGACACAGACTATTCGAATAACCAGACGGTGCACGAAATGTTCGAATTACAGGCGGAACGGACACCGGATGCAGTGGCAGTAGAAGCGGATGGGATAAGAGTGACCTATCGTGAGCTAAACGAACGGTCTAACCAGCTTGCTCGCGTACTGGAGCTGCGAGGAGTTGGCAGAGATCGAATCGTTGGCTTGATGATGTACAGATCCGCACGTTATATCGAATTTGTGATGGCGGTATTGAAAGCAGGCGGAGCTATTTTGCCAATCGATCCGGACAACCCGGCCGACCGAATACGCTATATACTGGATCACAGCCAACCGGTGCTCGTTATTTCTGAGACCCCTGCAGATCAGGCTGTGCTAGGAGATGCGGTTCTGCTTCTTGCAGAAGCTGCTGAGAGAGAATCGATCAGCATGCCGAGTACCAATCTGAATACGAACAGCAAGAGCACGGATGCCTTATATGTTATCTATACCTCCGGGTCAACTGGGGTTCCGAAAGGCGTTCTGCTCGAGCATCGAACGATCGTCAATCTGATGCAATGGCAAACCGACCATATTCCTGTAGTAGAAGGGGTTACTAGAATTACGCAGTTCGCGTCCATGAGCTTTGATGTCTGTTATCAGGAGATCTTCACTGCACTGCTGAACGGAGCAAGACTTCACATCATACCTGAAGAGCTGAAGAAGCTGCCCAAGGCGCTCATCGAAGAGATCGTAAGCAGCAAAGCAGACATCGTATTCCTTCCAACGGCCTATCTTAAATTCATCGCCTCGATGAAGATGCTTCTGGACCAATTGTCTCTTAGCTGTGTGAAGCATCTGGTGGTCGCCGGGGAACAGCTGGTCATCCATCCGCTCCTAAGGTCATATTTACAAGAGAATGGAGTCATCCTCCACAACCACTATGGACCGTCCGAAACGCATGTCGTAACCGCTCATGCCGTAAAGGGTCAGGACGCATTCATTCCAAGTGTGCCGCCTATAGGTATGCCGATTGCGAACACCTCAATATTCATACTTGATCGTAACGGATGTCCGCTTCCCGACGGTGCGATAGGAGAGCTGTGCATCGGCGGTGCCGGGCTTGCACGAGAGTACATTAACCGTCCTGAGCTAACCGATGAGCGATTCGTTCCTCATCCGCTTTCTGCCGATGAACGAATCTATCGTACGGGGGATTTGGCAAGACGGCTGCCCGACGGCACGCTGGAATACTTAGGCCGAATCGATCAGCAAGTGAAAATTAGAGGCTACCGAGTGGAACCAGGGGAGATTGAATCACATCTTCTTAACATCAAGCCGATTAGCGAAGCCGTCGTGCTGGCACTGGATGATGTAGAGGGAGGAAAATATTTATGCGCCTACGTTGTGGCGCCGCGCAAGCTTGTACCGGAAGAACTCAGAGCAATGCTCGGAGAGAAGCTGCCAGCCTATATGATTCCGTCCTTCTTCGTCCAGCTGGATCGTATGCCGCTTACGGTTAACGGAAAAGTAGACCGCAGAGCGCTTCCGCTGCCAGATCGGAAAGCGCTTCGAGAGAAAACATACAAAGCACCCCGCAGCTTAACGGAACGAAAGCTTGCCGATATTTGGAAGAGTGTGTTAAGGCTTGAGCAGGTCGGTACAGACGATCATTTCTTTCACATTGGCGGCCATTCCTTAACGGCCGCGAGCCTTTCGGGCTTGATCAGCCGAGATCTGTTCGTTCAGCTTTCCATTCAAGATATATTCCGGCACCCAACGCTCGAAAGTATGGCACAGCTCGTGGAATCCCGTACGATTGGCGCTTTTGCACCAATTCCTAAAGCCGATATACGTGAGCATTATCCCGTTTCCTCCGCTCAACAACGAATTTATCTCTCAAGTCAGCTAACAGGCGGCGGACTAAGCTATAACATGCCGGGAGCACTTCGAATAGAAGGGCACTTCGATCTTGAGAAAGCCAATGAGGCGCTTCGAACCATCCTGTACCGCCATGAGTCGTTGCGGACGGCATTTCGGATAGTAAACGGAGCAGTCGTACAGAAAATTGAAGAAGAGGTGCCATTCCGAATCGAGCTTATTGAAGCGTCGGGTGAGGAAGAAGCGGCGATATTGCATCGTTTTATCCGACCGTTCAACTTGTCGAAAGCTCCGCTTCTTCGGGTAAGTCTAGTCACGTTGGAAACCGACCGTTATCTGCTTCTATTCGATATGCATCACATTATCTCTGATGGAGTCTCGCTGCAGCTGCTGGCGCATGAATTTGTCGAGTTGTATCAAGGGCAAGAGCTCCAAGCTCTTCCGATCCAATATAAAGACTATACACAATGGCAGCAGAGCCCGTCTTACCGGCAGGCATTGGAGCCACACCTGGATTACTGGATGAATGTATTCCGAGACGGCGTTCCGCTTCTGGAGCTGCCGACGGATTATCCGAGACAAAGTGTGAACAGCTTCCAGGGAGGTCAAGTACACTTTAGAATCGACCGTCTGCTGACGGATGGGATCAAAAAGCTGGCTCGGAAACAGGACGTCACACTGTATATGACACTGCTCGCTGCTTTTAACGTGCTGCTGTTCAAGTATACGGGTGAACAGGACATCGTCGTTGGGAGTCCGGTAGCGGGACGGGAGCATCCAGATGTGGAGCCGCTCATCGGTGTATTCATAAATACTTTGGCGCTGCGAAGCTTTCCGGAAGGAAGCAAAACATTTCGTAAGTTTCTGGCCGAGGTAGGGGAGCGGACGCTGGAAGCGTTCGAGCACCAAGCTTACCCGTTCGAGGAGCTGGTGGAAGCCTTGCAGCTGCCTAGAGATGTCAGCCGCAATCCACTATTTAATGTCATGCTTGTGCTCCAGAACACGAAATCGATTTCGGTTTCAACGGATGGACTAAGCATCGAGACGATGGAGGCGGACCCTGGAGCCGTCAAGGTTGATTTGACATTGACGCTCACGGAGGATGCAGACGGGCTGCAGGCTAATTTGACATACGCTTCCGATTTATATAAGCAGGAAACGGCTGAACGTATGGCTGATCACTTCGTACAGCTGCTTCAGTCGGTAGTTGAGGAGCCGGATCGACAGCTCAAAGATATAAGCATCATGACCAAGCACGAACAGCATACCGTGTTGGAGCTGTTTAATCAGACTGCAGCCGCATATCCCGCTGAGTCAACCGTTCACAGGCTGTTCGAAGAGCAAGTTGAACGTTCGCCCGATGCGGCAGCAATCATCTTCGGGGAAGAGCGGATAACTTATGCCGAGCTTAATGCGAGGGCAAACCAAGTGGCTCATAAGCTGAGAAGCTGCGGTGTGCGGGCCGATTCAATCGTTGGAATCATGACGGAACGTTCTGTAGATATGATGGTAGGCATTTTCGGTATTTTGAAGGCGGGCGGAGCTTATTTGCCGCTAGACCCAGCTTATCCTGTGGAGCGGATTCGTTTCATGCTTGAGGATAGCGCAGCGATGGTGTTGCTCTCGAACGTGGACGGAATGGAATGGTTCGAAGGGGAAGTGCTGGAGCTAAGAGAGGACAGCTTCCGCGATCAGCCTAACTACAATCCGGAGGCCGTCAGTAGACCAAGCGATCTCGCTTACGTGATCTACACCTCGGGCTCCACCGGTAAGCCAAAGGGCGTCATGATTGAGCATCATTCTGTCATCAACCGTCTGCATTGGATGCAGAAGAAGTACAAGATTACCGAGGGAGATGTCATACTTCAGAAAACACCAATTAGCTTCGATGTGTCGGTATGGGAGCTGTTCTGGTGGTCGTGGTACGGAGCCGCTGTTTGCCTGCTGACGCCTGGCGGGGAGAAGGACCCGGCTCAAATCGCTGCTGCAATAGCAGAGCATCATGTCACTACGATGCACTTCGTTCCGCCGATGCTTGGAGCATTCCTGGATTACCTAGATACTCATCGGGATGCAAGAGATGGCTTGGGCAGCTTAAAGCATGTTTTTGCCAGCGGTCAGGCATTACTGAAAGGACAAGTAGAGCGCTTCTATGACCTTCTGGGCGGACAAGGGGTTCAACTCGTCAATCTGTACGGACCGACGGAAGCGACGGTGGATGTATCCGCATTCGACTGCAGGGCAGGCCTTGATCGTATACCGATTGGGAAACCGATCGACAACATCCGCTTGTACGTGGTGGACCGTTATTTACGTCCGCTGCCGGTCGGCATACCTGGTGAGCTGTGCATCGCAGGCGTCGGTCTAGCTAGAGGATATTTAGGACGGCCGGAGTTGACAGAGGAACGATTCGTAGCCGATGTTATGAGGCCAGATGAACGAATGTACCGCACCGGAGATATCGCTAGGTGGCTGCCGGACGGTCATGTCGAATATTTGGGCCGGATGGATCATCAGGTCAAAATACGCGGCAACCGGATTGAACTGGGCGAAATTGAAGAAAAGCTGCTTTCGCATGAGCTTGTGCGGGAAGCGACTGTCATCGACCGGACCGACGAGTACGGGACGAGCTATCTGGTTGCCTATGTTGTCGCGGAGCAAAATATTTCGGCCTATGAATATCGGAAGCATCTTGCCCATAGTCTGCCGGCATATATGATCCCTGCCTATTTCGTAAGCATGGATCGTCTGCCGCTAACGCCGAACGGTAAGCTTAATCGACAGGCGCTGCCAGCTCCTGATCTGTCGCAGGGAGCCGCTCCTTATGCCGAGCCCGAGACCGCGCAAGAATGGATGCTCACGAATATATGGAGCGAGGTGCTAGGGGGAGGCCGCATCGGAGTTCATGATCCGTTCTTTCAAATTGGCGGAGATTCGATCAAGCTGATCCGAGTCGCTAACCGAATTCATCAAGTATTCGGCATCCAAGTCGAGCTCAGGGAGCTGTACACCTATCAGTCCATTCGAGAAATTGCAGATTATATGAAGCAGATTGAATTTGGCCGCACGAATGTGCAATTGGAGCAAGGGTTAGAGCTTGTCCGGAAATTTCAGGAGCAGATCCGCAAGGAAGCAAGCTTACAGCATTACTTGCAGCGCGGTGTAACGGATTACTACCCGCTGAGTAAGATCCAGTCGAGCATGGTTTATTATTCGAAGCTGAAGCCGAATGAACCGATTTATCATGACCAGTTCTTCTTTAGGGCAACAATCTCACCATTCAACACTATAAGGATGCAGCAGGTCACCCGGATGCTCACCGCCAGACATGACATTCTGCGAACCGTATTCGATACGGTTCATTTCTCCGAGCCAGTTCAGCTCGTCTATGGACAGGTAGAGCCTGATCTTACGATCGAAGATATCCGCCATTTGTCGATAGAGCATCAGAAGCAGCATATCGAAGCTTCACGCCAGCAAGATCTAGCGGACAAATATTTAACGGATGATCGATTACTGTGGAGACTTCGCATATTCCAGACAGGTGACGAAGAGGCGGTCATCCTGCTTTCCTTCCACCATGCTGCGCTCGACGGGTGGAGTGTTGCCGTATTCCAGCAGGAGTTCATGGAGCTGTACAACCAAGCTGACGCTTGGGAAGACGTTACAACAGCACCTAATGTCGACAAGCTGCCTGCACTCCGCACCTCCTACAAAGAATATGTGGCGCTGAACGCTTACAAAATGACAGACGAGCAGACGGTCGATTATTGGCACAACTATCTATCCGGCTATACGCGTGGTAAGCTGCCGTTCAATATCGGACGCAAGATGCTCGCGAACACGCTGCCAAGTTCCATCATTAATCGAACGGTCAAGGAGTCGATGGTACGCAAGCTAGAGGAGAGCGCATCACATTACGGCTGTCACGTCAAAGATCTGTGCCTTGCTGCCCATCTCTACCTGCTGCGGATCGTGACAGCCGAGAAGGACGTCGTCACAGGAGTCGTCTCTCACGACCGACCAGCCGTTCAGGATGGAGATCGAATCTTGGGCTGCTTCTTAAATTCGCTACCGATGCGAATACAACTGGGAAAACGGGAGGAGAAGCAGGCGCTGCTGCGACGAGTCTCGGATACGTTATACCAAATGAAAGCTCATGAGCTGTTTTTGAGCGATATTGCACGAATGATTGGGGAAAAAACCGACGCTGCGCTCAATCCGATCTTCGACATCCTGTTCAATTATACCGATTTTCACGTTGTGGATTATTCCGAAGCTGGAGGCGGCGTCCGTCCTGAGGAAGCGGACGGCTTAGAGCTGGAGGGTGCGGAAATGACCAACACGCTGCTCGACGTGGAGGTGCACCGCAGCGGCAAACGAATGAACGTCCAGATCAAATATTCGCCTCAATACTTCTATGAACAGGATATGGAAACGGTCTTCACGCTCTATGTCCGAATTTTGGAGAAGCTGTGCGACACGGACAACCGCTATCTCGACAGTGT
>NZ_BIML01000017.1 GCF_004001065.1 Paenibacillus xylaniclasticus | reverse complement strand
AGTTTTCAAGGTGTAATATTTACGTAAACTATCGCCGCCACAGCATTGTGGTTCTTTTTTTGATTTTAGCTCAGGCGGAAGAGTGTCTGATATTTTGCTAGAATGTTAATCTTCGAGTTGTGCGGAAGTGGCTCAGCGGTAGAGCATCGCCTTGCCAAGGCGAGGGTCGCGGGTTCGATTCCCGTCTTCCGCTCCATAGCCTTTAAGGCCGTCATATTTACGGGATGTAGCTCAGCTTGGTAGAGCACCTGGTTTGGGACCAGGGGGTCGCATGTTCGAATCGTGTCATCCCGATAGGAACAATTGAAGGCAGCCAGTTGTCGGATAGAAACCGACAGCTGGCTGCTTTTTTACATGCTCTCCATTGTCGGATATTCATGGCAAAGTACGCAAAACAATAATTATATATTTAATATCAGAATTATTTTATTGAAAAACGATAAATGTGTGTTAAGCTTATGGTAAACTAACCCTAAGGCGATGTTGAAGGAGTAGAGGAGGTATCTATAATGGAGCAGCATAATCCTATTATGGCCTGCATGGATAGTCCGCGTGAGTTGGAAAGATTGTATCGACGTGAGCCAGAGCTATTCAAGCGGTCATTCTTATCTGCATGGGAGCGAAATCCCGAGTCAAAGATTTTAGCGGTCTGGAATGAGCGATTATACTTTCAGGAGGTGGTCGAGCCCGGTAAGGCATTGGCCCCTCGGAGAGATTTTGTCATCATGGGTGTTCTGGCTGTTCTGGCGGGAATTAGCGCTCGGGCTATTCTGTATTTCACAGGTGATCTGGCAAGCGGTCCGGTGAACCTCGTGATGGGCGTACTGTTGTTCATGGCCGCTCTGTTCATGTATAAGAACGTACCACGCAAAGAGATTATTCTCACCGTTGGATCGTTATTTGCTATCTCCGGCGTGTATTTGAATCTGCTTCCATTGCAGCAGGAAGACAGTACACTGCTAGTCTATTTGCATCTTCCTGTTCTGTTATGGGCGCTATTGGGGCTGGCATTCACGGGGAATCAATATCGAGAGAGTGATGCAAGGCTAGCTTTTCTTAAATTTAACGGGGAAATAAGCATCCTCTATGCAAGTATGGCGATCAGCGGGATGCTGTTGTCTTTGCTGACGCTGCGGTTATTTAGTTTGGCGGGCTTGGAGATAGAGGAATTTTATTTTCGCAATGTCGTCGTATTCGGCGCCGCAGCTCTCGCTATTGTGGCGGCATATCTTATTTCAGGGAATCTGAAGCTTGCGAGAAATATAGTGCCTTATCTCGCTAGAATCTTTAGCCCCCTTGTGCTGGTTACGCTGCTTGTCTATGTAGTTACGGCGATCGGAATCGGTAGTAATCCATTTCAAGACCGTAATTTTCTAATGTCCTTCAATGGTATACTCGTAGTTGTACTGGCTGTCTCTGTGTTCTCCATTACCGAGCGCGGAACGGACGAGAAGAAGAACCTGTCGGATTATATCAATGGAGCTCTGATCGTTCTGGCTCTGATCCTCAATACGGTGGCGCTGCTTGCAATCGCGTTCCGGCTGTCGTCTTATGGAATTACGCCGAATCGTTGTGCGGTTCTAGGCGCTAACTTGTTAATTTGGAGTCATTTGATATGGATTATGCTTTCCTATGTTCGCTTTCTGCAAAATAAAACCGGACCGGCGGCCATTCAGAGCGCCGTGACGAAGTATTTGCCGATTTACGGAGTGTGGGCAGCTGTAGTTACGTTCACGTTCCCATTTCTTTTCTGACATAAGGCCGGATGCGGATAGCAGCCAACTGATCAGAATACAAGCGGGCCATCCGGTTAGGATGGCCTGTTATGTGGATCATGACATATGGTGAGCGTCAGCTTTACTCCGTCGTCTCCTGAGCGCTAGGCTTTCCTTGCCTGCTCGGATTGTTGGATCGCGCCGGATTTTTCTTCGGGGTGCTTTTCTCGGGCTTGGCTTTTGTGCTCATTCATTATTCACCTCCTGCGTTATCCATGAGAAGTATTTCACCAAACGGATATCCTTATTAACGTTATGACAAAATGGATTACTCTTGTTACAGATCGAGCTCGACCATCGATTGCGCTAGTGAAGGCGTATCTGTAATGATGCCGTCAATTTTGAACTTCAGCATCTCTTTCAGATTATTCCGCCCGTTCACCGTCCACACCCACACTTCACGGTCGGCGGCGTGCGCTTGGTTTAACAGCTGCTTGGTCACCATGACTTGCTCGACGGTATAAAAGTCCACATCCAGCGATGACAGGTTGCCGACGGCGAAATACATAATCTGGCCGATTCGGATATCCGGATCTATCCCGCGGATTTGGCGGAGCATAGCGCTGTCGAACGACTGAATGTATACTTCTTCCTCCATCTCATAGGCACGAATGAGCCGAATTACCTCTCGGACTAAAGGTTCGCTTGAGCCATAGGGCTTCAAGTCGAGCAGTAGCTTAATCCGTCCTTTGGCCTCAGCCATGATTTCCTCCAACGAGGCGATGCCAACCGGCGTCCCATCCTCTTCATGACCGATAATGAGCTGTTTTACCTGCGCATAGGTTAGATCGGATACCCGGCTGTTCACGCCGGCCATTCGCTGCAGCGTGGCATCATGATTTAGCACAGCTACGCCGTCTTGGGTCAACTGCACGTCGATCTCCACGGATTGAATGCCTTTGTCGATCGCATGTAGAACAGCCGGAAGCGAATTCTCGGGAGCATTCTCAACGTCGCCCCGATGAGCCGAAATCAGTACGCTCCACTTGGCATAGACTAGATGGCCGCTTGCTTTCAGGCCGACGAATAGCGTGGACGCCATATAGATTGCGACGAATGCGGTGAAAAACACCCGCCGACGCGCAAGTCGTTTCATTATTTCCGTGAGGCTGTCCTCCAGGCGGCCGAGGAAGCTGCGATACAGCTTCAGGCGGTCGTGCGGATGGCGTCCTTTTTCCCGGGTGAATACATAGAACAAGCGCGTTAGTATGATGATGTTAAGAGGCATGATCGCCAATGTCATGACGTACGTCAGCATGGTCGTCAGAGTTAAGGAATAGTGCTCGGTGAACGCTTTCAATATATTGTGGTTGATCCAGTAGGGAAAGAACGACAGCGCCGAAATGACTGCAAATCCGGTACCGATGATGACCGCATTGCAGAAGAACAGGGACATGAGTACGTTCAAGCGCCGACCGCGCGTCAGATCGAGACTGCTCCGAATGGCCGCGCCGATTGGTTTGCCCTCCAAGACGATGTAATGCAGGACGAAGATCCATCTAAGCACCAAGTAAGCTGCCGCCGCTAATAGAATGCCATAGACGATTGACATAATGAGCGACGGATGCATGAAGTTGCGCTCTAGAAAGAGCGGCACGTTGAACAGCGCATAGAACGATTTCGACATCGGTGAATCGACGAACGGAATCAGCACAAGCAGCATCACGAGCAGCTGTACTGCACCGAATCCCATCAGTCGAGGAGTCTGGCGGAGCGCAGTTAGCAGCGCATCCACGATGGCTATTCGATTGCCGAAATATCGCTGCTGCACGAGAATGATCAGTACGCACAGCTCAATGAATACCGTGAAGGAAGCAACCATCCCAATTAGGGTTAGTCCGAGCATGCCCTGCCAGCTCGAGCCGAGCTGAACGACATCATCGTTCATTAATGATCCGGAACCGATAACGGTCAGAACGCGGTTGAAGATGAACGTCATAATCGGAATAATGATGACGCTGGTAAGCAGCATAAATAAATATTCGAACAGCAGAAGCTGGGGATAAGCGGCACGGAAGTCGCGGATGCTTCGACTGAGCAGTCTGAGCATGGTGTTCATCCTTTCATCAAGCAGACCTTAATAATGCTGAGAAGCTATTCTAGTAATAAAGATACAGGATTACTCTAAATTATACTAGAATGTCAGGACGATATTCATTCCCAAATCTATGGACTAGAGACTAGGTCATGTGAAAGCGGGCATAGGATATCACTTGGCTTAATAAGCTTGTCGGAAGAGCCGGTAATCGGCCAACATCAAACGGGAGGAATGGATGGAATGAACCATCACTATGATGTCATCATTGTCGGCGCCCGGGTTGCTGGCGCAACGCTTGCTTACGAGCTGTCACAAGCGGGCTATGAAGTGCTGCTGGTTGATAAAGGCGAATTCCCGAGCGATACATTATCAACCCATAATTTCTTCAACAATTCTGTAGCGATTTTGCGGCAGATGGGGGTGCTGGACCGGCTGCTGGCGACCGGCACGCCGTTGTACCGAAGGGCGGTCGTCCAGCTTGAAGACGCTGTCATCGACGGCGAGTTTCCCGCGGTGCACCAGGAAACCGAGTGCTTGTGTATTCGACGGATCTATTTGGATCAGGCTTTGTTTGAGCATGCGGCGGCGCAGAGCCGCGTCACCGCAATCGAAGGCTTTCGCGTAACGGATGTCATTCGGGAGGGAAACACGATTACCGGAATTGCGGGTGTCCACCGCAGCGGGGCGGTGGAGCGGTTCATAGCCAAGCTTGTGGTCGGCGCCGATGGCCGCAATTCAACTATACGAAGCCGAGTGAACAGCATGCGCCTGAGGACGGTTCCAACCGATTATGCGTCCTATGTTGGCTATTTCTCAGGCTACGAGCAGGATGGAGCCATCCATGTGGAGATGTATAAAATTAAGGATAAATTGGTCATCGCGTTTCCAACGAGCGATCATTTGTACGTTATCGGCGCGATGTTTCCGCTAGATGATCAGGAATGGAGCAGTCGGTTCGCTCAATCTTCGGAAGTCGCTATGCGAGAGTTAATCGACATCAGCTTTACAGACTCGCCATTGCCGGAGCGACTGCGCAAATCTGCTCTTGTTGGCAGAATACGCGGAATGAGAGGATATGACAACGATTGGTATCAAGGAATGGGAGAAGGGTGGGCACTCGTCGGAGACGCGTTATCCTTCAAGGACCCTGCTGTCGGGCAGGGCATGCATGACGCATTGCAAGGAGCGCGTATCTTAACTGGCATCTTATCCGGGCACGAGCGCTGGGATACGCATTGGGGGGAAATGGCACACAAATATGCGAGTATGACGGAAGCGGCAATGCTGCCCCGTTATCATATGGCGTGCCAGATTACGAAGAACGTTCCGTTCACGCCGGAGCAGATGGCAGTTAATCGGTTAATCGCTACTCATCCCGAAGCGACAAAGGCATTCCTGGGCGTGTATAATCATGCGCTTGAGCCGGAGCAACTCGAACAGATTATAGGACGGCTGCTACAAGGAGGATAATATAATAGATTGGCGAATACCCCAGCTGCTGGTAGTATGAAATAGGGTGATGATCATGAAATGGCTGATTATTTCGGTTGTCGGGCTGTTAATGCTGCTTGGCATTGGGTATATTTTTACAGGCATATACGGATACCCTTGGAAGCATGCTGAATTGAGACAAGAGGCGGCAACCTATATGAAAGAAAAGTACAATATGGACGTATCGGTAAGAGGGAGCTCTTATATTCCTAAGTTCAATCAGTATAGGGCCGAGGTTTACGATGTCATGGATGTCAGCAAGCAGAAGAGGATATTCGTCGAACAATCGGCGTCTTATGGCGATCTGGAGGATAACTACGGCATGGTCTACTGGAAAAGCCAGGTTGAGGACGAGCTGAAGGAACGGTATCCGACGTTGTACGAATTAAGCGACATCGATCAAATCGACCTTGATATACCATATTATACGGCTTCTCTAGAAGAAGGGGTAAGCAGCATCGCAGACGAACGCGGAATTTTTATTCCTGAAGAACCGGTTCTTTCTTATATATTAAATATCCATCTAACAACTGCGGATTTCTCCGAAACGCTCCTGCAAGAGCTATTGCTTATGATTCAGGACTTAGAGCAGTACGAGCGGAGAATAGAGCTGTTCGCAGCGTGTAAGGAAGCGAGCAACGGCGCTAACGCAGCAGGAACAACGAAGCTGCTAAGCATTGAATACGAACAGCTACATCACATTGACACAATCGATGATCTGAAGAAGGAAATGTCGGTTATTTAGGTACAATGAAAGGGTACTTTGCTCTCGCTTACTAGATAAGCGAGAGCAGCCAAGGGGTTGCGAGAAGAGTAATAAAGGCGGTAAAGATCATCGCAACGGCTGCGACCGAGCCGGTCATGGCGTCGTATTCCAGCGCCTTGGTAATGCCGGCAGCGTGGGAGCCTGTCCCGAACAGAATGCCCCGCCCTACAGGGTTCTCGATACGGAACCAGCGGACGATAAGCGGTCCGATGATGAGGCCGAGTACGCCTGTAATTAGAGTAGCGACGGCGGTAATCGTGAGTACACCGCCGGTCGTGCCAGATACGGCGATTGCGATAGGCGTCGTCGCGGAGCGCGGCGCAAGACTATTGACGAGCTCTGGCTTTAATCCAAGCAGCCAGGCAAGTCCAGCGGAAGAGATGATGGCGGCAATCGCTCCGGTGCCTGCGCCAGCGAGAATCGCAAGGGCGTTCCGTTTCAGCGCGTCGAGGTGTCGATACAACGTCACGGCGAGCGCAATTGTAGCCGGTTCGACCATATCGCTTAGCAGATGTGCCCCTTGATCGTATTCGTCGAATTTGACGTCCGATAACTCAAGCACGGTAATGACGATAGCAGGGGTGACGAGCAGCGGAGTCAAATAAATTTTCGGATAAGCTCGGTATAATCCTTTGACCCCGCGATATACAATATACGTAAATATAAGCCAGCAGACGCCGCTTAGCATGCTGCGTTCCTCCCTTGCTTCTGCCGCGCTGCAACCTTCTCTCCAATCCATCCAGCGCATACCATGACCACAATGGTGCTGCTTATGATGACAATCGCCATGCGAAGCCCGCTATGAACGACTAAGTCTGTGTATTTCATTACGCCGACCGCTGCTGGTATAAAGAACAGCAGCATCTCTGCGAGCAGCCAATCCGCACCTTGACTAATCCACTGCAGCTTGATGATCTTCAGCTTCAGCAGCACGAATAGAATAAAGATGCCGGCGATAGTACCAGGTACCGGGAGCCGCAGCCAATCAACCAGCGCGTCAGACAACTGGGCGAGCGCGATGAAGAACGCAATCTGAATCATAATTCGAAGCCATTTGCGAGCCATCTGTCCCTACTCCTTCATATCAGGGTCTTATTAAACGGCATTCGTTGCCGCTAGTTCGTATGAAGGAAAGTATACGCCTAGCCCAATCATGCGTAAAATGAATATATTGAATTATTTACATTCCAATATGGAATGATTATAAGGGGCTGGCATTATAAATCTATGGATATCCGCCATTTGCAATGTATAACGGAAATTGTGCGCCATCGCAGCTTTACGAAAGCTGCCGAAGTGCTGCACTTGACGCAGCCATCGGTCAGTAAAATTGTACGGTCGCTGGAGGAGGAACTTAACGTTGAACTGTTCGTCAGGGAGGGTAAGCAGGTGAGGCTGACAGATGCCGGCGAGACGATCTACCGTCACGCCGGTCCCATTCTTCAGCTGTTCGACGGGCTCGTTACTGAGCTTGGCGAGCTCACTTACTTGAACAAGGGAACCGTTCGGATCGGGCTGCCGCCTATGGCAGGGGCGCGGTTCTTCCCGCCGATCATTAAGCGGTTCCGGGATAGGTACCCCGGCATTGCCATTCAGCTTGTGGAAGAAGGGGCGAAGAAGATAGAAGAGAGTATCGCTGACGGCTCGTTGGAAGCGGGCGTAGTATTGCTTCCTGTTGATCCAGAAGCGTTCGAGACGTATCCGATCGTAGACGATCGGATGAATGTGCTCGTTGCGCCCTCGCATCCGCTGGCAGACAGGGAGCGAATTGAGCTGGCGGAGCTGGCGGGCGAGTCATTCATTCTGTTCAACGATGATTTCGCGCTGCATGATCGGATTATCGGCGAATGCCGAAAGGAGGGCTTCGAGCCTCACATCTTATATGAGAGCTCTCAATGGGATTTTATTGGGGAGCTGGCCGGCGCCGGGCTCGGGGTCGCTATGCTGCCCGACGCGATGTGTCGGCGGCTTCACCCGGAGTTAGTGCGGGCCATTCCGCTTGTGCAGCCTGTCATCCCTTGGCGGTTGGCAATGGCGTGGCGCAAGGAAGGGTATCTGTCCATGGCGACGCGGGAGTGGATTCGGTTCACACGAGAGCTGTTCGCTGAAGCTTCGGTGCATCACTAAACGTCTGTAAAGCAAAGCTGCAGCAGGTCATCTCGACCCGCTGCAGCTTTCTACAATTATAACCCGATGATTACGTAATTGCTTAAACTGCCCATCCAAGCTTTGTCTTGCTGTTCCTCTGGCAGTTTAATGAGTATGTTCTTTATCTCGTCCAATAGTTCATCCTGATCGATCCTAGCAGCCAGACGTATAACGATGTAGGTATTGCCTGCATCGACTTGCTTCGATAGCAAAGTGCCGAGTTCGGATGATGATTTAGATTCCAGACCATTCACCACATAATAATCCTTGGAGCCGTCTACAGCTTCAAAATCCGAAATTTGATCGTCCGCCCAGAATTCATTCGACAATGTGAAGCCCAACGATTGTGCCGTCTCATCGCTGGAGTTGAAGAGAAGATAAGGAATGCCGCTGTTCGTTTCGTTGTTCGTAGAGTCGACATTGACCCAGCCGTTAGCGAGCTTTACCTTGTTCCATGCATGCGGAACACCATCCATATCGCCGGTCACGACGATTGACTCCAGTCCTGCGAGATCGCTTAGCATTTTGTATACGGATGCATAGGAGGCGCACACGCCGACCTTCTTAACCATAATGCCGTAAGTCGTGAACGAGTCATTAAATTCGGCATCGACTTTCTTAAAGTCGTTAGCTTCTGCATTCTCGAGTGCAGCTTCATCATACCTCGAGTTGTCGTTCAAATAATCGTAGATCGCCTTGTATTTCTCTTCATCGGACATCTCCGGCTTAATCGTGTCGGCAATAATTTTTCCTGCCTCCGTAACAATTTCCTGCTGCTTCTTCTTGATGCTGTCCGCGGATTCTTCGTATTTCAACGTAAGCTTCAAGGTGCCGTAATTATATTCCCATCCCCGCAGCCCGAGAATAAGGGGGTTCTGATAGACAACCTCCTGCAGGACATCGGAGAGAGTCTCGAAGTTTTGAGCTTCTGGAAAGGCCTTCAGCGAGACGCTGTTTTGAGCATCAATCAAGTTCACGGCCAAATATTCTTCAAGCGCCGTATTGGCATTAATCTTGACGTCCTCAATTACTTCAGGAGTAGGCAGCGGCTGCTGGTTACCCTCGTCGACCTTCTTCTTCGTATTTTCCTTCTGGGCTTCTTCAATGCTCTGCTCCTGCTCGTTGCTGGAAGATGGAGCCTCAATAATTGTCGGTACATCCGGGCTCGGTACATAGGGGGTTGTATTCTCAGGCGCAACCAACCCGGTAGAGCTTTCTTGCGACTGTGCTTTGGCAAGTGCCTGAAGATCGGCATCTGTTAGATTCTTGACCTTGACCGTGCCTTTCATTGCCGTACCTTTAATTGCAAAAGGAAGATTAGTTTCTCCGAATTCTGCAATGGTTACATTCGTATCGTAGATGACGTCTCTCGGAGCAACGGAACCATCAATGAAGGTCACGTCAACGCTCAATGGCAAAGAAGAAGTGCTGTCGAATAATTTGAAGAAAATATTGTTTGTTTCTTTAAGCTCGTGCGGCAGCTGGGAAGAGAGCGTGACCGTACTGACGGCATTGCTTAAGATGGATTCCTTGCCATCCTTGACTGCTGTAACATAATACTCCCCATTGACGCCCCTGTTCTGTGCTGAGATTAGATCTTCAACCTGAAGGAGGCCGCCTTTGCCGTCATGGAGAAAATCGTCGAACTCGGTTCCCTTCACCGTGGCCTCGAGGCTCGGTCCAAGTCCGCTATATCCTTCTTCGGCCCCTGTTACCGGAAGATTCTTTGTATCGAGCAGTACGATTTTGCGGCGTTGATAAATTTTGTACTCAGTAGCGCCTTGTACTGCGTTCCACGTCAATTTCAAACGGCCATCTTGGCTGACGGTCGCCTTCAGGTTGGGCACTTCTACATCAGACTTGACGGTGAATGGAATGATAATCGGCTTATCGAGCTTGGTAGGCGTTGTCGCATCCATATCGTAGTTGATCCGAATGTAGTAGATCGGCGCATTACCCCAGCCCTCATATTGGTTCAGATGATCGGGGGAGGCAAGCACAGGCATCATTGGCTTGATTTCGAGCGTACTCTTATTCTCACCATAGTCTTTGGGAGAGATAAAGCTTGAGATGCGACTCGCTTCTTCCGCTTTAATATCGGTGTGGACGGTGATAACGTCCTTCTCGCCCGAAATGTCGCTGTTGAATTTGAATTCGAACACTTTATCACGGGGAACATTGTACATCGGCATGATGGACTTGTCCTGATCGGAGCCGTATTTTTTCTTAAGGTCAAGAACCGTTCCTCCGGTAGTGTTGGTTTGAATCACCTTGTCCGAGGGAGCTTGAACTTGCTTTACTTCTGGTTTATCTCCGTCTGTGCAAGCTACAAGCAGCAAGCTTGCTAGCAGAAGTAAGGTTATTACCTTGTTCAACTCATACACCTTCCTTTAGTTAATATTTTGAAATTTATAGATTTTGTGGTACTAAGACAATAAATAACATTATAATACAACATTATATTAAATCATGGTAGACATATGGCGATTTTTGTATAATAAAGAGCTTCGGAGAACCTTTCTCCGAAGCTTGTGCTTACTTGCGTCGCTCGTGGTATCTTGAAACTTCATTACCGGCAGGACCGTAATGATAGAGGTACAGGACATAATGAATCTCGACTCTGTTGCTTTTGGTTTCTGCTCCCGGAACCTGTCGCTACATGTAGAAAAGATAAAGGTTCACACGCTAGGAGGCCGGTAATGGCTTACGATTTACTGCTTAACTTTATTGATCAATTCGGTGCGGTCTCATTATTTCTCACCCTATGTTTAGGGGTTGTGGGACTTCCAGTACCGAATGAGGTCGTCGCCATAACCGGAGGAGCGCTTAGCTCTGGAGGATTGATTAACACGGTGCCGGCATTCATCTTTTTGTATATGGGTGTGTGCTCGGGGGCGACGGTTGGCTATATGCTTGGCAAATTTTCAGCTCAGAAGCTTATTCGCCGGTTTCTTCGCCAACCGAATATTGGCAAGTTCATGGCCAAAGCTGAAGCGCTTAACGCCAAATATGGCAGCTTCGCGGTGAGCATCAGCTGCTTCTTCCCACTGCTGCGGAATGTGATGCCTTACTTGGTCGGGGTGAATGGGATGGGTTATCGGAGGTTCGCGCTGTTCTCCTATACGACTGCTTTCGTATGGACCTCCATTTACTTTATTATCGGCACGTTCGTTGGCAATCGGTTGGACGAAATTAACGGACTAATTGACCGTTACGGTTACTATTCGCTGGGCGTATTAGCTGTTATCGCCGCAGCCTATGCAGCGATACGGTTAGCGGTTAAGCGCAAGCGCCAATCGTCTAAGCCGGACGCGTCGGCAGGACTATAAACAGCAACACACCGCCATTGGGCCGAGCCCTTGGCGGTGTATTGGTATATAAAGCTATTAGTTCAGCGTAACGCTAAATTTCGCTCCCGCTTCGCCGGCGAACATAATCGTACCGCTCGCAGGAAGGACGGTCGTATTGTCCGGGCTGACGATGCCATAATCAACGCACGTTCCGTTCTCGTCATATACCGCGTACGAGCCTTTGGCTGATGTGGATACCGTTATCGTTTTACCTGCGGCCTTATCAGGAATGGTGTACCATTTCGCATACCCGGTCGCTGGTATCGTTACGGATGAGCGCTTGCCCGCGTAAAGCGGCTTTAATGCATCTTGACTTACGAATAGTGCGCCTCCGGTTAACAGATATTCCGTTCCATCCTGCTGATAGAAACGAAGAGGTGTGTAATCGCGGCTTCCCGTCGAAGGAATTTGATGGTCGGGTGTTGCTGCGTTCGCGTCGATGATTTTACGATCCACCACATATCCAGGAGCTTCTTGGAACAGTTCAATCAGGAGGACAGGCGGCAACAAGAATGTGACGGAGGTATATTTCTCGTTAATGAGATAGTAGGTCTTGCCGTCTCTTTCTTTCCAGGCGGCGAGCACTTCCTCCGAGACCTCGTTAGGCGCCAGCTTCTCGGCAGCGTATTCGGATAAAGCGAGTTGACTGAACCCCGGAATCGTAATATATTGCTGCGTCCATAAGTAAGTGCGCCCGTTGTCTTCCTTGACGATGTTGATCTTGACGCTTCCGTCATCACTTAGGAACGAGCCGTCTTCGGAATAAGTATATTTCTCAGCCGGATATTCTGGGGCTTGAGGCGTCGTAATCGACATGATCCCATCCTTCGTGATGTCTACTTTAATTAATGAATTGGTTGAGCCGTACATTCCTGATTCATCTAGCAATTGAGCCGGTATTTCGGCTTTGACTGGCTTCCCGTGCGATTTTTCCCCTTTAATCTGGTCAATCGCACCTTTCTCCTGCAGTGCTTGAAGCAGCATATCGCTCGCGAGCAGCTGATCCAGCGAGCTTGAGCCTCCGGATGACAGAACGGCTGCAGCCATATTGTGTTCAGGGAGAACGATTAGTGAGGCATGATACAGAATCGTATCTCCGCCCTTCGTTAACGCCGAGATGCCATATTCGCTGAATGGATACAAGCTTACACTGTCCCAGCCCAGCCCGAAGTTGATGATGTTATCGGAATCCTCCGGCCAAATTCCCTTCTTATATTCCGGCTCAGCCATTGCAGCCGTCGATGCTGGCGACAGAATGCCCTTCGCCTGTCCGGTGAAAATTTGGGAGAACCGAACCAGATCCTCCGCCGTGGAATAAATGCCTCCCGTACCGATGGAGTTTACAATCTCGCTCGGCAGCTGATTACGGAAAGGAGGGTAATAAAGCGCCGCCATCTCCGATTCGTTCAATGGGCTCAGAGGTGTCCCTGTATTTGTTAAACCGAGCGGCTTGCTAAAAGACTGATGAATGTAGGACGTGAAATCAACACCGCTGACTCTCTCAACCAAAATTTCGGCTAGAGAGAAGCAGTCATTACAATAGACTGAGAATGCGCCCGGATCAGCCTTCAGCTGTTGATCGGCAAGCTGCTTAAGCAGCGTATCGTGCGCATATGTATCGTTATCAGATAATAAGAAGGAATTTGAGAGCGAAGATCCCTCGAAACCGGCGGAATGATTCAGCAGCATACGAGGCGTAATCTGCTTATAGCGCTCATCCTTCATTGTAAAATCCGGTATATATTCTACGACAGGACGATCAAGGTCAAGCTTGCCTGCATCGACGAGCTTCATGACAGATGCAGCGGTGAACATTTTACTGGTTGAGCCGATACCGTATATCGTGTTTGCGGTCAGCGGCTTCTTCCCAGCCATATCGTTGACGCCGGACTGCCCGGAGACGACGATCTTTCCTTGATCGATGAGAGCGTACTGAATGCTTGTTACACCATATTGAGTCGTAAGAAGCGAGGCTTTCTCAGTTGCGGCTTTAATCGTTTGCTCATAAGCCTGCGGTTCTTCGGTAGCGGCGGCAGCCGCTATACTCGCCGGAGCAAGCATGGTCAGGATTAGCACCATCATAGCTAACATGCGAAACAATCTTTTAGTCTTCATAGCACCCTCCTAAGAATGTAGATAATGGTATTACGTAATACTGTCCCAGGAGGTTTCTACCATTTTCCGCAATAAAAATAGAGCTCCCCCTACTGCAGTCGGATACGGTTCTTCAACCCATCTGCAATAAGGAGAGCAAAGCTTAAAGCGATAATTGCTGCTCGATGCTTGCTGCGATTTTATCAATATCGTCAGCAGGCTCGAAGCGTGCGACAACTTGTCCTTGCCGATCGATAAGAAACTTTGTGAAATTCCATTTAATAGAATCTCCGTGAAGCCATTCCGGATTCATGTCCGTAATCATCAGCTTCAATAGCTTCTCGTTAATGTTTGACTCGTCGAAGCCTTTGAACGGGGCGGCCTTCTTCAAATAATCAAACAGCGGGTGAGCCGATTCGCCGTTCACGTCGACCTTGGCCAGCATCGGAAATTTCACCCCATAATTAATCTGGCAGAATGAAGCAGCTTCCTCGTTGCTTCCGGGCTCCTGACCGCCGAACTGGTTGCATGGGAAGCCGAGAAACTCCACACCAGCCTCATGGTATTGATCGTACAGGCTCTGCAGTTCGCTGAATTGGGAAGTGAACTTACACTTACTTGCTGTATTCATAATGAGAACTGGCTTCCCTTCGTATTGATACAGGGGAATTCGCTTGCCGTTCGATTGACGTACAGTAAAATCATAAATGGTCATAAGAGCACCTCTTGGCTATTGATAGGGGATTATATTTTTGTCGACTGCCGAGAGGGAATACTTTAGAGATGATTTATGACTTTCGTGTGAACATGCCTCGAACGGTGTATGTCGGTGCTCGGTAGTAAGTTATCTTGCAAATGCGGTCGACATAATCCCAGTCCTCCTGCATATCGAAAGCCCATACATAAGTAAAAATCATTCCGTACATGTCGCTGGCGGCAGCGGCTTCGAATATATCTTGTCGGAATTGATCCACTAATCGCCACATTTCAGGATTAAACTGAAAATATGGGGCCAGTAATTCAATCGTCATATGGTTGTGGAACAATTTCAACTCCGTTATCTTTTCCAGCTCATGTCCCACTGTCTTCAATATCATAAGAGGCATGTTTGCACATAAATTCCCTTTATTCTGGAAACATTACGTCCAGTCATTATAAGCGAATAAGGGGAGTCGAACGTTGAAGTTTGTCCAGATGGCTCTTGAGCTAGTCGTTGGCTTCATCCTACTGTTCGTTATTGTAAAGATCGTCGGTAGAAAAATTATTACGCAGGTTACGCCATTTACGTTCATTACGGCCGTCGCTATTGGAGAAATTCTCGGTAATGCGCTGTATGACCGTCATGTCGGGGTTATTGATATCGTGTTCGCGATGACGGTGTGGGGGGCATTGCTGCTCATCGTCGAATATTTGGGGCTGAAGCTGCTGTGGTTTCGCGGCATCGTGGACGGTAAACCGACCGCCCTTATTCGTGATGGAGTTATTGACCGGCAAGCGTTGAGGAAAAGCTGGATAAGTCTAAATCAGCTGCAAAGCCTTCTGAGGCAGAGCGAAACCTTCTCGATCCGCGAGGTTGCTTATTGTTATCTGGAGTTCAATGGAGCTATTAGTATTCTGAAGAAGCCGCAATATCAGAAGACGACGCAGGGGGATTTGGGTCTTCCTAGTTCTCCTCTTTATGTGCCTGTTACGCTCATACGAGACGGTAAGGTACTGTGGAACGAGGTGAGGGAATTGGGGTACGACGAAATATGGCTGACCAAGCAGCTTCAGATGCATCAAGTGAATGATCCAGGTGATGTATTTATTGCGGAGTGGCTGGAGGGAGACGGGCTTTTCGTTCAAGCCAAGACGAAGAGGTAATCAGACGGATAGGATATCCGAAATTGAAAGACACCCGTAAGCCTCTTCTCGATACGCGGATGAGTTTACGGGTGCTATTAGCGAGAGTCTGTTCTCTGTGTACAGCGGCTGACTTTGCCGATACGCCCTTAAGGTTTATGGACGAGAGGTAAGAGGACTAACGCTTCGGTGCCTTGTCCCTTCTTGCTGTGATACTGAACGGTTCCATTCATAATCTCAATAATTCGGAAGGTCACCATTAGGCCGAGTCCGGTTCCTGTATTCTTAGTTGAGTAGTATGGCTCTCCTAGCTTAGCAAGCTGCGTTTCGTCCATCCCTTCCCCGTTATCGGAGATGCAGATGCCAGCCATGCCGTTGCTTTCGTACGTGCTTATGCTTACCATTCCGTCTTTCTTCTCATGAATGGCTTCGATGCTGTTCTTTATAATGTTCATAACAGCTTGCTTGAACTTCGCCGAGCTGCCCATTACATACAGCGGAGTGGCGGCTTCAACCTGCAGGATGGTGCCGCGCATGGCGGCCAGTGGGCTCATTATTGTCTCGATGACGGCCATTTCCTGTTGAAGATTGAGCTCTTCGATGGTTGAATCCAGATCTGGCTTGGCGAAGGTAAGGAAGTCGGTAATCATCATCGAAGCCCGATCCAGCTCATCGATTGCAATCGAGAAATGGGATTTGGAGGCTTCGTTAGATTTGCCGGAGATGAACTGCAAGAACCCTCTTGTCACCTGCAGAGGATTGCGCACCTCATGAGCGATCGATGCCGCAAGCTCACTCACGAATTTCATTTTCTCCGTACGCTGAAGCTGGTGGTTGAACAGCTCTAATTCCTCTGAGTAAGCCAAGAGCTGTCTTCGATCAGCCGAAATCCTCCGGGCAAGTACAACGACGAACGAGAGAATAAGCCACATAACGCCAATTTTCCAGAAGTAGAGCATTGGATGCGCTTCGTCAGTGTACATGATGTAGAGGTCCACCCCGAACGCAATGGCAAAGCCGGCGAATCCCATTATAAGAATGCTGCCGTTCTTGTTGCCTTGAATGGCTTGGACGATGGACTGTCCGATAACGAGCATGAGATGTATCAGCAATATAGGCGCGAGCAGGGTGAACGTGAAGAGCTTGTAATAGACGTACAAGGGCTCCCCGACCACATTGTAAATCAGCAGGATCATGAAACAGAACATATTATAGATGACAAACCATTGTCCGAACCTTCGATATAAGGTTAACTTGCCTTCGAATACAGTGCCCGCATATAAGTGCAGTGCAGGAAAAACAACAATCATAGACAGGTCGAACAGCAATTGCAGCAGCTTACCGTATGATTTGAAGTAAGTAAACAGAAATGTCGAGTATGTAATGATCATAATGCTTACTGCAAGCGCCATCAGACTTAGCGATATCCACGCCTTGCGCTGATGAGTATGCAGGTAGCCAGAGACTAGCAGCATAATGACTGCCATGAAAGCGATAGATGAGCCGAGTAGAAGGTCAGGCAGCTCCTGGATTGTGCTTGCATGCGACAAAGCTTCGAAGCTACCGAGCCGTATGGAGCTGTTAAGCCCGGCCCGCTCCTGCGACGTGATACGTAAATACAGCTCGGACGGCACAGATTGCGGGTTGAGCGGTAAAAGCAGCTTATCGCGTTCAAAGCTAAAATCACGGGTTGATTGATAGATGAGCACGCCTTCGTGATAGACCGAGATGCTGGTGCCATATATCCGGCTGAAGAGCAGGCCAGGCGTTGTCCAGTCGGCTGTAGGCGGAATGGAGATATGAATCCATGCACCCGTAGAGCCTTTCGGAATCTTATTAGTGGGTCTGTTAAGGTCTGCCTTCAGCCAGGGCTCCGTCATGGAGGGGGCGTTAAGTCGTTCTGGCTGCGTTTTATCATTAAACCATTGCAATTCCCACTCTCGAACAATAATTTCGGCCGACTGCGCTTGATTAGCAAATCCAATGTGCGGAAAAGCAAGCAGAAGGGTAAGGATTACACCTACAAGCAGAATGGGCGTCTTGATGCGGAACAAGCTCATGAAGTCACCTCAGACAATGAACACATT
The DNA here is from genome assembly GCF_004001065.1 of Paenibacillus xylaniclasticus. GTDB lineage: Bacteria > Bacillota > Bacilli > Paenibacillales > Paenibacillaceae > Paenibacillus_T > Paenibacillus_T xylaniclasticus. Next base: position 99,070 of record NZ_BIML01000017.1, on the reverse strand, counting down.
TGGTCTCATATTAAGATTCAACATGATAAAATTCAACACGATTTGATTAATTCCTATGCATGGCGGCTGCTTTAGAAGAAATTTAGCTTCTCTGGCAGGTATTTGAACTAATAGGATACAGTAATTGTAAACTCTGAGCCGTTTTCGCATATTGGATGCAACCTTAGTGCGGCACGAGTGCGTCTATCCTATTATAGATGGCTAACCTATTAGGAGTGGGCGCGAATGTATTTTAGAAAGTCGATAGTGGTTGTGGGATGTGTCTTGATGCTGGCGGCATGTTGAGATGGAGCCGCCTCAGATGATAACCTTCGGCAGAGCACGGGTGATCCTAAGACAGCAGCGGCGACATCTGTATCACCGGACAGAGAGGCTGAGGAGGCCGGCTTCGTCGGGTACGTTGTACGTACGGAAGGAGACAAGATGCTGGTTGTTTCACCGGAATCGCGTGATTACAGCGCGAATGGCGGCATGAGCCATTTCTATGAAGCGATCTGGTTCACGAACATGCCGCCCGGTATCGAGCTGGGACACAAGGTAGAAGTATGGGCAGAGGGCGGAGGGGTTCTGGAATCCTATCCCGCGCAAGGGAGGGCGGATCGGGCGGAAGTGCTGGATCAAGCAAAGCCGAAGGGGGCGGTCATGTCGGAGTCGGAAGCGATTCGGAAAGTGATCACTTCGTATGAGATGAACGGTATTAGTGATCCGGTCATTACGGGCGCGAAATATGATCCATCCGCCGCGCGCTGGACTGTGTCCTTGGCGAGAAACGGGAAAGATAAGATCATCTCTGTTGAAGTATTCGACCAGGAACAGGAGCCAGATATGGGAGAGCTGTACGGTCTTGCGCTTAACGCGTTTATGCCAATTGATGAGGCGCTGAATGGCGATATGAAGTATATCGCGGTTGATATGAGTCATTTGGAGAACGTTGACGATATTGATAAGCAGCAAATTCTGAAAGCTTTGAGCGGTTATGAGGTTCCCGTGAAGAATTCTACTTTTGAGCAGCTATGGGAGGAAGAAGCTAAGGAGCGGGAGGCGAATTCGACCGCTTTGCAAGGCGTGCTGCTGCGCGTAGACCAAGTAGAGCTATCTAAGGAGCGAATGGTACTGGAGGGCTCGAAGTTCAGGGCGGAATTTGGCGCCATCGGAATGAGAGTCGTTGTGGAGCTGGCTGACGGCCTGTGGCAAGTGACGAAGGCAGATTTAACGTGGATTAGTTAAGCTGTAACGATAAGGGGCAAGGGACTATTATAATCGAAGGATGGGATTACGAATGTGCCGTAATATTAAAACGTTATTCAATTTTGATCCTCCGGCTACCGACTATGAAATAAGGACGGCTGCCGTGCAGTTCGTCCGTAAGCTGTCGGGCTTTAACACCCCTTCTAAGGCGAATGAAGCGGCGTTCCAGCTCGCAGTTGAGGAAGTGACCGCCGCGGCAAGCAAGCTTCTCGATTCGCTTGTGACGACAGCCGCGCCGCGCAACCGGGAGGTCGAGGCGGAGCGTGCCCGCCAGCGGGCGCAGAAGCGGTTCGGAGGGTAGTATAAAGCTTCATAGGTTGAAAGCAGCCATCAGGAAGAGGCTGCTTTCTTTTTTTCGCAACATAATATTCTTTATATATTTTATAAATTTCCAATGTCTATTATAATATCAACATAAGTAAATAAGTGTAAATTAATAGTACAATGCCGTGCAGTGAGGAGACATGAGAATGAAACATGGGAGGATTTCAATTAAAGTTTTATTTTGTGTCCTGATGATTGTAAGCTTGGGGATGACTACAATTTCGGCAGCAGCCAAGCCGTATCAAATTCCGTCGAAAGAGTATAAGGAGCTGAAGTATCGGAACGATCGCGGCGAGACGCTGAAATTGTATGGCAGCAAGAGTTATCAATTGCAATGGGTGAAGGAGTTCAGCGATGGCGGAGACATCGTGACGAATAAGACAAAGGACCGTATCATCGTGACGCAAAACAATTCAGTTGTTAGTTATGATTTGAATGGTAAAGTGCAGTGGCGTTATACGCTGCCGAGCTTTTCGTTTAATCACTATTCTCTGCTGGTTGGAGCCGATGGGACGATCTATGCCGTTCAACGGCCGATCAAGCTTCTGGACGAGTATGAGTCTGGTCATGTGTCAGCGTTATCGGAGAAAGGAAAGCTGCTGTGGGAAAGCGCACTCGACAACCCGAAAGCGACCGCGTTCCTCCAATATGGCGGCAATTCCAAAGGGACGTTCGTTACGTTCAACGATGACGGCATTATCGGCATCAAGAACGGTGCTATTGCATGGACGAATACAGAGATTCTTCAGTTGACGACGACGGACTATGGTCTTTACCAATTATCAAGCTCTAACATTACCGGCATGTTCGCCGATCGTCAAGGAAGGACGTTTGTTCAGACGGATACGACGCTGTACGCATTAGACGATGCGGGCAGTATATTGTGGAGTCGGGATATTAAGGGTGATTTTACGCCTATCCGACAAGATCAATACTTGCTGTATACGCCAGCGAGCGGATCGTTGGTTCTGATCGACTCCAGCACCGGGAAGAACGTTAGCGGGGCTGCGATTAATTCGCAATGGCTGCTTGATACGAGCTTGCCGATTGACCGCAAGGGCGGATTGTATGTTAGTAATGAGCTGCGCGCAAGCAAGAATGGGATTTCCAAAATCAATATGAAAGGGAACCCAATCTGGAGCTATAAAATCCGTTACCAAGGCTACTCGGCTGCTTATGAGATGACGTCTGACCCGGCAGGCAATGTCTATTTCTCAGATGCGGGCGGAACGCTCTATTCATTGGATAAGGACGGGAATGAGCGGTTTATTCTTCTATACCGCAATAAGAGCGGCCCAACCTTGACAACATCCGTTATCGGCAAGGACGGCAATGTATACGCGCTGCTCGATAATATCGGGCTAACGAAGATTACGGCTATTCCTCAAAAATAAAATAAAGGGGCGCCCGCCAAGGCGCCCCTTTGTGTTATACCAATACTTTCGCAGCGATCTGCGACCACGTCTCCAGCTTCTCGTAAATGTCCTCATGCAGCAGCCCTTGTGCAGAGATCCACTCGCCCTGCAGCTGATCCGTCTCCCGAACCTCGACCGTACCGCCTTCCTCAATGTCGAGAATAACGAGCAGACCGATATGGACTTTACCCACCTCGTTATCGTCATCATTAATGAAGCCGATCGTCGTAAATTCCCGTGACCGGGATTCGATGCTCAGCTCCTCCTCCAGCTCGCGCTCCAGATTGATGCGGAGCACCTCTTGGAACGATTCAGCCCGATCGATATCGTTCATATGTCCGCCGGCGCCGATGGATAGCTTGTCGTGCAGCCGCGCTTCTCCCCCTCCGCCCAGACGTCGATACATATAAATCTCGTTGCCGCGGCGTATGACGCAGTACGGAATCGGCTGCTTGTACGCTTCATTGTCTTCTGCATCTCCGCGTCTCATAGTCGTGTAATTCTCGGCGATGATGCGGTCGAGGGCCGCTACAGCCGCTGGGTCGCGCTGCACCCCTTGAAATGAGAGCTCCTCGCCTTGAAACAGCTGCTCTCTTGGAACTACGATGATGACTTCGTCCATTTTGCCCATTCTCATTCTCCTTGCTTATGCTTTCCGCGCAAGCGGTTGTTCAGCTCTGATGATGCACCATTATTATACAGCATTCTGTCTCGTAGTCGAATGGATCTCTGTCGCGGCTCCGATTGGAATGGCCTCTGCCATGTATATTGGGCCTGCTCAGCAATACATTAGCAATAGGAGCGTCCGTGTCCTGTTACGCAGGCAAGAGCAGGTTAAGGAGGATAGGGGGTGATTCGACCAGTATGAAGGAAATTAAATTTAAAGCATACGCCGTAACGAATGAAATCGATTTGAACAAAATTGCAATCCACTGCGGCATCCCCAAGAAGTTTACCTGGGAGGAGCCGCTTACGCTTAAAGGTGATATTCTACAGTCAATTCTGCATAAATCGATTGATAAGTCGCAGGTGCTCGTCTTCTCTTTCGGGAGCGTCGTATTCGTTAATCATGCGCATGAGGACGAGGTGCTTCAGTTTCTCCGTTATATCCAGACTTTCGAGCCGGACATCGATATTCAGCATGCATACCGGTATACCGATGATTATCGATTGCAGGTTGATAAGAAGGGAAGTCTGGAGCTGACCGATGAGTTTGTCGTCGTGCCGGAGTACGAATCATTCTACCCGGAGCTGATCTCAACGGTTCTGGCCAAGTCGGCGGCACTGGAGAGGATTGAGGAGCAGCTCGGCAAGATCCACGATAAACTTGAACATATGATCGATCGGCTGGAGAAAGGCAATCTGTCGATCGGCAGCAAGGAGCTGGCACGTACGACAGCTATCATTATGCGGCATGAATATAATACGATTTCATATATTATGATTCTCGACAAGCCTGACATTACGTGGTCGAGCAGCAGTGCCAGGGAATTTTACGAACGGATGGTTGAATTTTTCGAGCTTAGTGATCGGTACAAAATATTAAAGAGCAAGACGGAGGTACTGTACCGCATCATGGAGGGATTTTCTACAATTAGCCACTCGATTCGGGGCCTATTCGTCGAATGGGTCATTGTCATTCTGATCGTTGTAGAGGTCGTTCTGACGGTACTTCAGATTGTCGGATGGCTGCCGTAACGCATTAGCAGCACAATTGAGCGTTCCGCTAAGGTAAGCCCATGAGACTCGTCTCATGGCGAGACGAGCCAAAGGCGAAAAGGGGGGTTACTCCAGCCGCTTGAGCGCGGATCGGATCTGGTCGTTCGTCGAATCGCCCTGCTGCTGGCCGCCGGTGTAGATAATGAACACATTGTTGGCCTCGTGCGAATGATGGGCTTTCAGCTGCTTGAGCGTTCGGTCATAAAATTTCTCATAGCCTAGAACACGCTTATCATTCGTCTCGAACACATAAATGTAGATGACGCCATCCCCGAGCCGGTAGAACTGAGGCTTCACCTCATCAACGCCCTGTTGAAAAATGTCATCTGGATCGACAGGTGCATCGTCCGTCAGCTGCAGCCCTTCCGCTTGCAGTGCATCGAGCACCTGCTGCATCGTATACGGCTCTTTCGTATGCTTACCGTCGCCGCAGCCTGCTAACACCGTTGCCAATAATAGTACAACAATCATGATACGCATGGCGTTCCTCCTCTATTCAGACGGGACTATTTTATCAAAGATGATGGTGTATAATCCAATCCGAAAGCGCAGCGGATTCATAGCGCAGGGGTGGAGGGGGGGATTTAACAGATGAAGCGAGGTTGGATGGCCATGCGCAGGATATCGCAGGAAAGGGTATAATAGGCTCAAACTCTTACACGGAAGCAGGAGATCCAGTGACAGAACATTTGGAGAAGCAGCAGCCCGGCTGGCGCTTTGATAATAGCTATGCTCAATTGCCGGAGGCTTTCTATAGCAGACAGGAACCGGTTCCTGTTAAGGCGCCGCAGCTTGTGATTTTGAATGATCAATTAGCCAAGTCGCTAGGCCTCGACGCGAAGTCGCTGCGGAGCGAGAGCGGTACAGCCGTATTGGCAGGTAACCGAGTGCCGGAAGGCGCTGCCCCGCTGGCGCAAGCTTATGCTGGGCATCAATTCGGCCATTTCACGATGCTTGGTGACGGTCGCGCCTTGCTGCTTGGCGAGCACATAACGCCCCAAGGCGAGAGGCTGGACATTCAATTGAAGGGCTCGGGCAGAACGCCGTATTCTCGAGGAGGAGACGGCCGTGCCGCGCTCGGCCCGATGCTGCGCGAATATATCATCAGCGAAGCGATGCATGGATTAGGCATTCCGACGACGCGCAGCTTAGCAGTTGTGACGACCGGCGAGCCGGTCTACCGGGAAACCGTATTTCCCGGTGCTGTGCTGACCCGTGTGGCGGCCAGCCATATTCGCGTCGGCACGTTCCAGTATGCCGCGCAGTGGAGGACGACGGAGGAGCTTCGGGAGCTGGCGGACTATACCTTGGAGCGTCATTATCCGGATGCGGCTGCGGAAGCCGATGCCGAAGTTGGAGGCCGATATTTGTCGCTGCTGCGGGAAGTCATCAAGCGGCAGGCTGCACTTCTTGCGCAGTGGCAGCTTGTCGGATTTATTCATGGCGTCATGAACACCGATAATATGACCATTAGCGGCGAGACGATCGACTATGGCCCTTGCGCGTTCATGGATGCTTTTGACCCGGCAACGGTATTCAGCTCAATCGACACGCAGGGCCGCTACGCATATGGCAACCAGCCACAGATTGGTGTCTGGAATTTGGCGAGATTCGCAGAGACGCTGCTACCGCTGCTCCATGATGACATGGAGAAGGCAATTGAGCTGGCGGAGGACGCGATATCGCAATTTGCCGAGCTTTATTACGCAAATTGGCTATCCGGCATGAAGGCGAAGCTGGGACTATTCCCGCTGGAGCAAGAGGAGGAAGCGGATGAAGCTCTTATCAAGGAGCTTCTGGGCCTTATGCAGCAGTATCGCGCGGATTATACGAATACGTTCCGTTCGCTTACGATCGGCGACTATGAGGCCGTGCTGTCTGCCCATGGAGGCTCGGCAGAGTTGGGGCAGTGGCACGACAGGTGGCAGGAGCGGCTCGGCAGACAGCCAGAGTCGGCGGAGGCTGCACGCGACCTCATGCGCCGCAGCAACCCGGCCGTTATTCCGCGCAACCATCGGGTAGAAGAAGCGCTCGAAGCGGCGGTAGAACATGGTGACCTCAGCGTCATGGAGCGGCTTCTGTCGGTCTTGTCTAATCCTTACGCCTACACAGCCGATCAGGATGAATATTGCATGCTGCCTGCCCCTTCTAGTCAGCGGTACCGCACGTTCTGTGGTACATAAATATGGGCTATGAGGCCTTCCTGAATGGTTATGTTTCCGTGACCACAGGCGGGTCTCTTTTTTTATTGCGTGCTGCTGTCGGATTATTCCAGACAGAATTCGATAATAAAACGACACAATGCGGCCTAGTTCATCGGCTGCAGACAGTGGTATGATAGGGGCGCTGAATTAGCTAACCGAAGAAGAATTGAGAGGAGCAATATAACAGATGACTCGGCTAATCATTCTAGCTTGTGCTGCCTACATTGTAGTCGGGTTGGGGCAACTAGTCGTCGGCGCCGTGATGGAGCCGATGGTTCAAGCATACGGCATTCAATATGGAGACGGCGGGCAGCTTGTCATGCATCAATTCCTTGGCGGAATGTTCGGAGTTATACTGGCGCCGTGGCTGATCGGAAGAATTGGCAAAAAGAAGCTGCTTCTGTCGGCGCTTGCGATTATGACAGCCGCGGAGGCAGTCTATGTATGCCAGCCGTCGTGGGGGATTATGCTGACGGCTGCGCCCTTCGCAGGACTTGGCTTTGGTACGACCGAGGCGGTCGTCGCCTCGTTCATCATTAGGGCGGCAGGCCGCAAAGCTAACGTGGCTATGAGCCGGGTGGAGGTGTCGTTCGGCGTCGGCGCGCTGGTCATGCCGCTCGTCGGCGCTGCATTCATCGATGCGGGCTACTGGGTGACCGCGTTCGCTGTGGTCAGCGCGTTGGCGGCGATAACGCTGCTGCTGTGGACTCTATGGTGGCCATCCGTTCTGGATCGCGAGGAGAATGAAGAGGAGATCGAGGCAGCTGCTCAACAGCGCAATAGGATGAGCTGCTCCCGCATTGCAATGATTTGGCTCGGAAGCGCTTGCTTCTTCGCGGTCTATGTCGGATTTGAGATTAGCTTTGTGAATTACTTTCCGTCTCTGCTGGTGCAGAACAATGGGATGGTTGAGTCGACGGCATCCATCTCCCTCGCGGTCTACTGGGGAGCGATGGTGCTTGGTCGGTTAGTATCGGGTCATGCCGCTGACCGCTGGGGAAGCGGGACCTATATGATGGTTACATGCTTCTCCTGTGCAGTCATTTTCGTTATAATGGGCGGTGTTGAGAGTGTGGAAGGTCTGTTCGTGCTAACCTTCTTCGCGGGGCTTGTTATGTCCGGGATGTACTCGATCGCGCTCGTATTCGTCAATTGGGCGGTTCCTGGGCTATCGGAGAAAACGACAAGTCTCATGATGGTATTCGGCGGCATCGGAGGCGCGTTAATGCCGAAGCTAGCAGGCTGGTTTCTCGATGAGCATGGAGCCGATGCGACACGGTGGCTGTTCGCCGTCATAGCAGCGGTGATGCTGGCGGTCATGATCTGGGCGCTGCTTGTTGCGATGCCCGGCCGGCGCAAGCCGCAATCCCAGGTGCACCAGCATACGGTATCGTGAGCCGGAAGATTTTATATAATAATAGGATTAGGGCATTGTGACTTAGGTCACAGTGCCCTTGTCATCTTCGCGTATAATGGAATAAGTAGGATTTCCCACTTACGGACTACATTGGAGGGACAGACATATGAAGTTGAATGCAAGCCTGGTGACGAAGATGGTGGTAGGTATAGCGATTGTGGCAGCGACTACGTATGGCACTAGCGCGTTCTTTATCTTTGTATTAAAAGATTATTTGGCCCCGGATATGGAATCCTGGATATTCTCGATTATCACCTATGGACTCGGCGTATTCTGGACCGCGCTGCTTGGCTGGCTGACGGCGCGTTGGATTGTAAGACCGCTCAATGAACTGCATCGGGCAGCCGGCGCGGCAGCAGAAGGCGATCTGCAGGTCGTCGTCTCGATTCCGCAATCCAAGGATGAATTAATGCAGCTGGCAACATCATTCAACCGAATGATTGTCAGTCTACGCGACATCGTAGCGAACATTAATCAGCACTCCACGTCGACAGGCTCCGAGGTTGGGCAGCTGAGGCTGGCGATGGAGCAGGCGGCGGCGCTGTTGACGGATGTATCCGAACGAGTAGAGGAAATATCGCGCAATACGGAAACGCAGGCTCAGCTGTCGCGCCTTATGCATGATTCAATCGAGGAAATTGCCGATCTGTCCGCAGATGCCGCGTCCTGCACGGGCGATGCACAGAGGGAAGCGGAGCAGATGACGCTGGCGATGGACCAGAGCAGCGATGCTATCGATTCTCTCTCGGCGGCAATGAAGCGTTTTGCGGAGGAGGGCCATGAGACGACCGAATTGGTCAAAAAGCTGAATCAACACGCGGAGCAGATCGGCCGCATTATTCATGTCGTCGAGGAGATTGCATCCCGTACGCATCTGCTTGCGTTGAATGCATCGATTGAGGCGGCTCATGCCGGCGAGCATGGACAAGGGTTTCAGGTTGTTGCTGTCGAAATTAGGAAGCTAGCTAACCATACGACAACCGAAGTGAAGAATGTCGGCGACTTAATCGGAGCGATTCAGACGGACCTGAATATTGCGGTTGACCGCATGGAGCAGCAGGCCCGGAATACTTATGAGGAATCGGCCAAGACGAGCGAAACGATCGGCCATCTGCAGCTCATTGCGCAATCCGTCCATCGAACGGTCGAGGCTATTAACCGGATCGCTGGGCTGATGGATACCCAATCGGCCAAAATGAATGCGATGCGCCAAGATGCGGAGCGGGTAGCTGTTGCGGCGGTGCATAATGCGGACAGCCTTAGTGCAATTGCAGCGTCCGTACAGGAGCAGAATGCGATGGTTGAGGAGGTTGCGGCCGCTTCGAATCATTTGCAGACGATGACCGATGCGCTGCAAAGCGGGATTGGCAAATTCAGATTTTAACGATTTGGCCGATCAAATGTTCAAAATCGAGTCGCCGGCGGCATCAAGTGTATTGTTGGAAACCATTATGGCTGTAGAAAGGGAGCATTGAGGATGACGACAATACGATTGATGACCGAAATCAGCTACAACATGGGGGAGCTGCTCGCTGCGAAAGCATCGTTCGAGCAGGCCAATCCCGGCGTACACATCGTTGTGGAGCAGGTGAACGATTATTTTGAAATCATGCGTGCCTTGCAGTCGGATGAGGCGCCGGACATTATCGAGACGGGCGGCCTTCAAATCGGCAATCCTGATGGCGTATTTAGGGATTTGAATGGCTATGTGACCGAGACCTCTGGGTTAGAGGAGGATCTGTACATGGGTCTCATTCGAGCTGCGAGACATGGCGGGGTATTGCCTAGCCTGCCGATTGAGATAAGTGCCCCGCTTATTATTTATGATAAAGAGAAGTTCGATCGAGCTGGACTTGCCTATCCGACTGACGATTGGACTTGGGCGGACATGATTGCGCTGGCTAAGCAGCTTACGCTAAGGGACGAGCACGGGGTCGCGTCGCAGTTCGGGCTCGGAATCGGAATCGATATTGAGTGGTTCGAGCCATTCATTATGCGCAACGGAGGCCGTTATGTCGCACCGGACGGTTCGACAACGAGAGGCTTTGTCGATAGCGCGGCGACGATCGAAGCGTTCCAGCTGATCGTGGATGCATTCCGCAAGCACCGCGTCGTCCGCATGCCGGACGAGCCTTGCTCAGCCGATGTATGGTATGAAGAGTGTGCTATGAAATTCTCCTTTATGTGGAATGCTAATGACTTTTTGCGGGAGCAGCCGGTGGAGAGATATGGTGTCGTCGGACTGCCGCATATGCCGGGCGGGCAGCGGGCGAACATGGTCTATATGGGCGGCATAGGCATTACAGCCGCTTCAGCACATCCGGATTTGGCATGGAGCTTCATGCGTCATTATTTGCTGGAGTGTCATTCATGGATGCCGCCGATCAGCCGATCACAGGCGGAGCAGCGCGGCTTGACGAAGCATCCCATCTGGTCTCGGTACCTACAGGAGCTCGACGATGTGCAGTTGAGTGGCTTCTTCCTGAACAAAAAGTGGAATGCTTCGCGTCAATTGATTAACGAGGATATTTATCGCATGATTGTAGACGGAGCCGATGTCTCCCGCACTCTCCAATCTTGGACAAGATATGCGTAAGATATTTAACAATGGGTGGAATAGAAGCCGGTCGGCCTCGTGTCGTCGGCTTCTATTTTTTTGTGTAATGAGATTCGACATTAATCGAGGATGCACTAGTGTTCATACAGCGGACAACAAAGGAAAAGTCAACAAGGACATGGAATCAATTATATTCATATCATGCGGGGGAGCGAAGCAATGACAGAAATGTATAACGAGAGCATTAAGCAAATGTATTTGAACCAATTTAAAGTGAGTACTAAAGAAGTATATGCACGTTTGTTCAGAAAGTCTGCTGTGAGGGAGAAAGAGTTAGGAAAGGATTTGTATCACTTTAGCGATAACGAATTTGAATTGTTTCTAAGAGATGTTCTTAGACCCAAAACGAAAGAGAGCGCGAGAACTTACTGTAATGTATTAACAAATTATGTCCAATGGGCAATTGACAATCCAACTGAAAGCCAGGCAAGAGTTTTAACGAATCCTCTCAAAAGACGGCAAGAATATTTCTATGAATTTGTTCAACCGGCAGGGAAGACCTACATCAGCTATGCAGAGAAAGAAAAGATCATTAACAAGGAGATGCTAATAAACAAGCAAGATAGTTTTATTATTCAAGCCCTTTGGGATGGGATTCAAGGGGGAAAGCTGAGCGAATTAGTGAATTTAAAGATTTCTGATCTGGATGCAGTAGAAAAGAAAGTTTATATTTATGATGTCGACGGTGAATTTGTTCGCGAGATTGATGTAGAAGACCGTACGATTCAATATGCGGTAGAGGCGAACAAAGAGAAGGAGTATTACAAGATGAACGGTACAGTTGACTATAGGGACAACTGGAAACCGATATTAGATCTGGCGCCATCTGAATACGTGTTGAAAAGCGTTCCTACGAACAGCAAGGATAACAATAATGGAGGTAAGAGTGTAAGCCATTATACGGTTCATAACCGATTAGAGATGATTAAATCGCTCACAATGTTCGAGGAATATAAGGAAGCGATCACAACGAAAAATATCGTGCGCAGCGGCATGATCTACATGGCAGTTAAACTGTATGCCCGAGATAAGGAATTTGATCGCAAGCAAATTGAGGAAGTTTGTCATAAATATGATGTGAAGTACAAGTGGTCGTTGCGCGATTTTTTGAACTTGGATGTATTGGAATCCTTGTATCCTGACGATATTCAGCGAATCAGACGCGAAGTCGCACTGTCCAATTGACTGAACAGCAAGGGTTTATGTGTATAGAGGAGTGAGTTACGATTAGTACGGAATTTCAAGTCTATCCGGGAACATCGAACGTTCCGGCTATAACGGAGCTGCTGCAACTCGCTAACCGAAAGCTGCACCATTTTCTCCAACCCTATGAGTTGCAGATTATGCCTGAGATTCGTGTAAGATTTGGGGAACAACATATATCTCTCAATGATAAGAGTCTTGACACTGCTGCATGGAGTGACGAATATGCCTGGTTCTACGTTGTTCCGAGTGAAGACGGTGGGGGCACCGATGCTTATTATAAGTTTGTCGATGATCTGACTGTGGATATATGGGATGATTATGGTAAGTACGGGGATACTTATGCCGATGTGAGAAGGTCGCTCGCCATCGGTCATTATTGGATATTCCGGAGATCAATGGGCCAGCCAGCTATTATTAATCTAGCATTCGGGGTTCTCGCTTCAGCATTGGCAGAGTTGACGGAAGGTTATTTGTTCTCGGATGATGGCGCGTGGCAAGGACGACCGATTCGATCGTATGATTTTGATCCTCTATATTTTAATCCCGATAATGCGGATCGATTGGACAAGGCGTCTTGGTATGAAAACTGTCTGATAAGTATTTTGGACGAATATAAGGGGATTACGTATGAGCCTAGGTATGATTGGTTCGACCATAATGAGCTAGAGCCTATAGAGCGGTTAAAGTTTTACCCATCGGGAAAGCTGTTTCGGGATGGACCAGAACCGGAAGACCGCATTCTCATTATGATGAGCCAGTATGGCAGGATCCCTTATCTGTATATTGACCGTACCTGGATTGGCGTGACAGAAGACGAGTTACTCAGGGAATTATGGATGCTAGATATATATATGATGCCCTCTGTCCTTAGGAAATCGCCAGACAAGGTCTTAAGCATATTGGGAGAATTGGATTTCGATAGGCGTGATATTTCGTACTGGGCGAATCCGTTGTGCGTTCGGGATGGAAAAGCTGTAAAACGAAGAATAATAGGACAGTCATGATTATCAAGCTGTAATAATTGCAGTTCTATACGGAAGAGGAGTCCTTTCTACACCATTTCGTTTGGTTGAGAAAGGACTTTTTCGGATTAATTATTCCTTTAATTGGAATAATAAATGTTATATGATAAATTTGAAAGTTAGAGCCAATATTTAGTTTAAGAGAGGGGCTTCGCTATTGAGACTTTATAATTCTTATCTAGGACGGTTCTTGGAGGGGAGAACCTCTTTCGAAAGAGAAGGCTATTATGTTCTGTATGAGGATAAGAGCGCAGGCTATAGCCGCAGTCAGCCGGATGGTGTGGAAATTGTTAATGCTGACCAATTTGTTGAGGCTTTGGTTGAAGGCTGCAGGAATGCGCTTCGGACTTTTGCGGCGAGTGATGATAATCGACAAGTATATGCATTTAGTTTGAATGCTGACGATTATTTCAGCTTCTATATTTACTTGAACACGCTTGAGCGATTTGAAGAGGTGCTGAGCGATTACCAAGCCGACAATGCAGACTATTACCATGCGGATAGAATCGAGTCTTTAAAATACAATCAAGGCGACTGGGACTTTCAGCTGTGGTCGGAGCATATGGGGGAGCAGGGCCGAATCATTCGTATATTCGAACAATTAGCTCAGCTTGTTCAAGATTTAGACGATCACGAGACGGCTGACGGGGAAGCAGCTTCTGTCATCGCGTTTGAAGCGGGTATTGTAAAGGCAGGTTATCAAGTGCTTGCGATGAGAGCGGTGATGCGGCTCGTAGAAGAGAAAGCATTCAATGTTTTGGATCGGACGGACGATTTCATCGCGTTCACATCCACAGGGAACGACTATATCGATTATAGCTTCATGATGAGGCAAACGATCGATCCGGAACTGTTCGCGCGAGTATTCTCTCGTGTGCGAGAGGAGGATCGTCAGTTCCAGGAGCGGTTAAAATCGATTGAGCACTACTCCGTAACCGAGGCATTGGACTATTGGTTCGCTGAGATGACGGGCGGGGACTCTAGCACCGGAGTGATCTCGGATTGCGGCAAATCAGCATTTGAGGTATTCCGGCAGTTAGAGCGTTATGGAGCGGCACTGGCGGAAGAATGTCTTGTGCGGCTGCATCGTATTACCAATTTGGAAAGTTTGGAACGCAACGATGTTGATGAAGTTCAGTTTTACATCGAGGCACTTCATTTTGCCGGTCCGCTGTCGGAGGAATGTGCGGCACAATGCCGTACGATTGCGGCCATCATGAACGAGAAGTTTGACGATATGGATGAAGGCATGACGGAATTGCTTGCAATAGCTCGTTAATCGGCTAGTGATCAGGCCCTATTTAAACGAACGCAGTCGGTACGAGCGCGAACTCTCAGCAGGTAAGCGTTGTGCCAAGTGAAGGAAGCGCGTTCATTCGACCCGACGAAGACTACGCATGCGAACTGGAGCAAGGTGACCGCTGTATCAGAACGACACGTTGGTCCGGGGAACGGAGTCATAACGAATAACAAGGATTGGAATGCCGCCTCGTGCGGTATCCGGTCCTTTGTTATGTCGTGCTATGCATTCATAAACAGCTGCATTAAGACCGACCGCATAGCTTCCGGAAGGCTGGAGCAAACTAGTGGAGAACATCTCCAGCTGTATAGATGAGAATCATTGGAGGGAGAAGCGGATGGCCGAAAGGACGATTTTCGCATATTTTCATACGCCGAATCAGGCAGAGAAGGCGGTTGAACGGCTGAGGTCGCTCAAGCTGATCGATTACGGAATTGAACGGATCGACGGCTATGCCGGGCCTGGATATCAAAGCTTAGACAGGGTTGGTTCTACGATTACGGCTGATTTCGTCGGACTGGGCCGGCTGACGCTAGGCGGCGATTTTGATGATCCCGATGCCGGCATTCTGAACGCCGCCAGCGTGAGCGCGAGCGGTTACAGCTCGGGAGGACCGGATAACCGAGTAACGGGCCGAGACATAATGCTGGTTGCAATTGTGGCGGAGGAAGATTACGAGCGCGGTGAACAGATCGTACGGGAAGAGGGCGCATTATAAGTAGGGAAAAAGCCGTTGGTCGACCGGATTGGCAGCCAACGGCTTTCTTTATGATGTGTCAATTTAGCACACGAAGATCATGATGGACCCAAAAATCATCAGGGCTTGCAAACAACGAATAGACACTACGGCAGAAGGGGAAGAGGCAAGCTCGCCTACAAGTATGATAGAGGGAATCAACATTGAGGATATTAAAAGCTCGTTGAAGCAGAATGCAATAAGCTCTGCCGCTGCAACGTATTCTGACGGAGTGATGAACATTGAGGAGCACAAGAAGAATGCCGGCTTAATCGTCGCTGGAACGGCCATTTCACAAGAGTTTCCGTCAAACGCTACTGTTGCGACAAAGGTAAAAGTAACGAAAACAATGAAGGGTAAGAAACTGGACGAAATTATCATTTACCAATTAGGGACTAAAGTGATGAGGAGGTACTTACGCCTGGTGAGGAATATTATTTATTTCTAGGCAAGCAGACGGACGGTCTAGAAAATACCTATTATATTAAAGGAGGGATTCAAGGGCATCATCGCGGGACCCTCCAATTCAAGATAGTATTATTTTACATTTAAGTCGTTGTTGGATCAATCGAGTGCATTCGACATTATCTTATCTAGTACACGTTGACGTTTTCCAAATATGAGAATACTATAATAGTGTTACTGTTTGAGAAAGTTTCATAAGTTGTTTTGTTCTGCATGAATATACCTTTATATCATGACAGCTATGAGTTACTTTAATAGACAGAGCGCAGCTTATAGAAGTGGAACCAATCGCCCTAGCAAAGGAGTAACTACAATGAATCATGATTACAATCAACAGGGTTTTCAATCCTATCCGCCGCCGCCACCGCCGTACAACCCTTATCCACCGAAGACGAACGGCAAGTCGATCGCAGCTCTTGTACTAGGCATTCTATCCATTATCATTCCTTATATCGGATTCATTCTTGGCATTATAGCTATTGTTATTGCGCGAAGCTCGCTTAATGAGATTAAAATGAGGGGCGAGCAAGGTAAGGGATTGGCCGTTGCAGGTCTCGTGTGCGGTATTGTCGGCACGGCGCTGTACGCTATCGTCTTGCTCATCCTTATCATCGCAGTAGTTGCTGTTGGTACAAGTCTGTAATTATTGGAAGGGGCTGTCCAGAAAGTCTGTGCAAAGCAGACTGACGGACAGCCCCTTTCTTCAGCTTATTTTGCACTTACAGCCCTTGAGGATGACGATATATCTCGGGGTTGCTCTAAGCAAACCTAGTCCACGACTTCAACGTCTGTGCAACATCGGCGCCTTCGAGAATCATTCGATTAATGTCTTCGTTAATGAGCTGACGGGAGGAGTTCCATTTCTCGTTCAGATAGAAGCCGCTGATCTGCACATGGTCGAGCTCTTTAATATATCGGGACCAGATTGGGTGCTCCGTCATGCCGCTCTGCTCGGCAAGCGACCGCGTGATCGGCAGTGTGAACGCAGACCGGAAAGGGTCTGGGCGCTGCAGAATATAATGGTTGAGAAATTCCCATGCGAGCTGCGGATGATGTGACTTCGATGTGATGCCCGCAGCGCCCATGTAAATCATGTTGTCTTGCTGTCCTCCAGGCATATTCGGCAATCCGACGACGCCGAACCGATTGTCAAAGCCATAGTGAATGCAGTCGCCCGTAAACCAGGTGAATGCAAATACCATCGCAAAGCCCTCATGCAGATTTCCTGCCTCGGAGGGCTCGTCTGGCTTCAGAATCATTCGATGCACACGGTAGGCATCGATAATTTTCTGGAACGCTTCAATAGCCGCAGGCTGATCGATGCTGCCTCTTGCCATGCCGTCCAGCGCGATGCAGCGTCCGCCGTTACGCATAATGAAAGGCTCGAAAAATTCAATATCGACGCCGATGCCAAAGCCGAGCTGCTGGGCGATGCCCTGCTCGTTGCGAATAGTCAACTTCTCCCCTAGCGTCATCATGTCGTCCCAAGTCCAATCTTCGGTCGGATAAGCCAGGTTCGCCCGATCGAATTTCTCTTTATCGTACATAATAAGCGGAACTGCCACATCTACCGGCAGCCCAGGGAGACTGCCGTCCTTGCAGGCGACGCGCATAATACCAGGGTTCAAATCTTCCTGCAGACCAGGTGCCTCATGAACGTATGGCATAAGATCGACGAACATACCGGGACGGTTAAACAGTGACCAGCCGCCTGATTCGATCATGTCCGGCGCATCGTCGGCGTCGAACGCCTGCAGCGATTCAAAATGGTCTGCCACTTGCTCGACAATAATTCGTACATTTGGATGGAGGCGCTCGAACGATGCGATCGCATCGTTAACGTTATGAAGATTTTGAAACTCAGTTAAAAATCGAAGCACCGTTACGTCACTCATGGTATCATTGTCCTTCCTCAACATATTGGATAGCTTTCTCCAAGTATTCGATTGCCGCTGCTTCGAATGTCCGGGCCTGCTCTAGCAGCGCTGCATAAGCTTTGCATTGCTCCGTCGACAGGATCTCCGCGATCCTTACGAATGGTACAGCTGCGCTTAGCTTCTTAAGCGCTTCGGCTGCCTGCTCATACGCCTCGGAAGCTAGCAAGGTAAGCCGCATCGCTTCACCTTCGAACGGCACAGTTCGCAAATACTGAGCCGCATAGACTCTCGCATCCGCGTATACAGCGGCCAGTTGACCAAGACCGTACCGATTCGGCGGCTTATCCGGCCCTCCGAGCACATGCTCTATCCAGCGCTCATAAGCGGCTAGCCCGGTCGTATATGACAGGTAGGTCGTCATCGGGCAATAGCCCCATCGATTCTTCGCATACGTGATCGCGAAACGAATAGCTTGCTCCGCTTCACGGCTGCGGTGCGTACGCATGCTGACCGAGTCTAACTGGCGCGGGACATTCGGCGAGATGGACTCATGCTTACCGTCGACCGCAGCGAGAAAGCGGACGGGGTTATTCGCGATATCCTCGTAAGAGAGTGTCTTGCCGCCAGGCTTTAAGATGTCGGTTAGTTGAACCGTCTGCTGATCATCGTCGTAACCGTAAATAAGCGACCATTCATGCACATAAGGACGCGATACGGTCGTGTCGAAGTAGAGCACGGGCTTACCGAGATCAATATACTTTCGAATGAATGGAATAACGGCCTCCTCGATTGGCAGCACGACTGGAAACCGTTCGACGGCGCCCAGCAATGGAACTGGCTTGTTCGACAGCTGGCCGCACAGCAGTGTCGATTCGTAACCAAGCTGCTTAAGCAGTTGCTGGACGGTTTGGCGCCAATCGAACATGTAGATACCGTCTGCGAATGTCGTTCGATCTGAGATCTGCATCCGGAATGCGAAGCCGGATATGCCCATCAGCTCGGCTGTATCCCGTCGGTCGCCAAGTGCGGTCAGCATGTGGCCGATTCGGTCTATTAATGTGATTGATGTCGAAGCATGAGGTGGCCAATCTGGCAAATTAAGCTGCTTTCTCTTGATCACAGCGCTTCCTCCTTTCTCGGGCACAAGACCTAGGGAAGCGCGGACCTGCTCGTTACGCAGTTTCTGGCGGGACCTGTGAATATACGTGTAGATGGAGCCGGTCGTCATTTGATACATAGATGCAATCTCATCTGGGGTCAGCTGCCGGAAGAAGTAAGCTTCGAATATGCTGCGCTCCTTCTTCGTCAGACAGTGCAGCAGCGCGTGGATCGTTTCGTACATTTCTTTGCGCATGAGATGCTCGGCCGGATCATTCTCGTTGCCAGACGCTGCCTTGGCTGCAGACCGTGTAAGATGGTACAAGATGCTGTCCAGATCGCTCCATTCGATGTGGCTGCTGTCCGCCTCGATGGGTCTAAATGCGGCCAGCGGCTTTTCATGCTTGTACGGACCTCCTCGGCGCATGCGCATATAGGCTTGATTTCGTACGATTCGGTGCAGCCATGACAGAAACCGGCTGGAGTCTTGCAGCGTACCAATATGCAGGAAGGCGCGAATAAGCGCGTCCTGAACAATATCGTCGGCCATATGAGGATCGCCGGTGATCCGCTCGGCCCAGCCCTTCGCACGATGTCGATGCTGCTCGATTAGCTCCCCGAACGCTTCGGTATCACCCTGCCGTGCCCGTTCGGCGAGCTCTCTGCTGCGCTGCTCCTCGGCAGCTTCCTGCTGACTCGATTGAATGGCTGCACCGTCTAATTGGTAAATTTCCATGTCCGCCCTCCGCAGCTTAACTCGTCTTTGCCCTATAGGAAGAGTGATGCCTGTCGCTGTAACGATTTGAACAATTTAAAGAAAAAAATAATAATAACATTTGAAATGCAGGGAATATTAAGTAAATTATACGAATAGGCGACTATTTGTGCCAAGAAAATATGTGGGAGCATTCGAAACCTTTCGACAGATCAGAGCGTCTGCATTAAGGAGAACTGTTCTTATGACATTGATCGATCAAATGTGCAGAGGGAGAGGATGGCCATTTCTTACGTTCTAGCATTCGCCATATCGTTCCTAATTGTGTACGTCTTAATTCCGCCGCTTGGGAAGCTGGCGTTCCGTCTAGATTTTGTGGACAAGCCCCGTGCGGACGTCGAACGTAAAATTCATCGCCAGCCGATACCGCTAACGGCCAGCTATGCCATTTTTATCGGATTTATTGCGACTTATTTTATTTATGTTCGCGGGTTTACGGTACAGACTGGCGCGATCATCGCAGGCTCATTGCTGCTGCTGACGATTGGAACGGTGGATGATTGGTACAAAACGAAAGGCAAAGACTTTCCTTCACTGCCGAAGTTTCTCGTTCAAGTGTCGGCGGCCGTACTCGTGTATGCGTCCGGCATTAAATTTCACGGATTCGAAAATCCGCTGACGGGCCAATTCCTCAATTTTCCGGAGTGGCTGCAATTTACGCTTTCCATTCTATGGATATTTGGCGTAACGACGGTTATTAACTTCTCCGATGGCATGGATGGACTGGCTGGCGGCTTGTCGGCGATTTCGGCAGGTACGCTGTTCGTCGTGGCGCTGGCGATGGGCCAGAGCGAATCGGCAATGATGGCGATCATTCTGGTTGGCGTGACGGTCGCGTATTTAAGGTATAATAAGCCTCCGGCGAAAGTGTTCATGGGCGATGCGGGAGCAACGTTCCTTGGCTTCATTCTCGCGGTTATAGCGCTCGACGGCGCATTCAAGCAGGCGACAGTGCTGTCGATCTTTATCCCGATACTGGCGCTCGGCGTACCGATCTTCGACAATTTGTTCGTTGTGGCTAGGCGTCCTGTCCAAGGCAAGCCGATTTATCAGGCGGATGCGAGCCAAGCGCATTACCGGCTGCTGCGAACGGGGCTGAATCCAAAGCAGGTCGTGCTGTTTCTCTATCTGGTCAGCAGCTGCCTCAGCTTGTTTTCCATTATTTTGTTGCTGCTTCAGCAGCAGTGAGAACGAAACTTCATTATATTATGGCTGTATAAGGCTGTAACTGCTGCCGCTTGGCATGCTGTTGCAGTCTTTTTTTGGCAGAAGTAGAGCCGATTGTGCCATCATATACGTCTAATGGTATAGAGAGCTCAAAAGAAACGTGGGTGATTGATCATTATCGAACTTGTGAAGCGGGCACAGCAGGGCGATGAAGAGGCTTATGTTGAGCTGTTTGGACAGCATGAGGCGCACATCTATCGAACAGCATATGTGTATTTGGGCAATCAGGAGGATGCGCTCGATGTCGTGCAAGAGACAGCGTATCGGTCGTTCAAGTCGATCGGTAGACTCAAGGAGCCGCAGTACTTCCGGACATGGCTCATTAAGATTGCGATAAGCTGCTCAATCGATTTGCTGCGCAAACGGAATAAGGAAGCTCAATGGCGATCAGAGTATTGGACGGATTTAAAAGCCGGCGACGACGGGGATTTGCCGCTGGCGATATCTTTGAAGGATATGATCGAGACGTTGGATGAGGAAGAGAAGCATGTCGTTATCTTACGATTTTATTATGATATGACGATTCGAGAGGCGGCTGAGCTGCTGCGCATTCCGCTTGGCACGGGCAAGACCTTGTTATATCGGGCGCTGCGCAAGCTTAGGATACGTGTAGAGGAGGAAGAAGTCTATGGCGGATAAGAACAGGCTGAGCCAGGAGCTCTCTATGATCCCGCTGCCGGCTCAATTAGGGGAACGTAGCCGGCTTGGTATTCGGCAGGCCGTGCAAGAGAGGCAGGAAGGGCTGCGCAGCCAAAGACGCAGACGGTTTACTCGAATGTCAGCAGCAACGGCGGTTATAGCCCTGTGCGTCGGGGGAGCAGCGCTCGCCGATGAGGCGAAAGTATGGGCGGCGGTGCAGAAGGTGCTGCAGTATGTACCGGGTATAGGCGTTATGAAGGAGGAAGAAGCAAGGGCCGATCGGTATGTGCTGCGGAAGCCGATCGCACTGACAGTCAGGGATGGCTCTGTAACGATATTAGGGATGATGTCCGATGAGCGGTCTACTGTGATTAGAATGACGGGAAGTAACAAGAATGCTCTCCATTCTTATGTAAAATTAGTGGATGGGCAGGGAGAGGCTTATGACTTGGATATTAGAATGTCTAACTCCACCGATCATGAATGGACAGCGCAATATGAATATCAAGGAAAGCTTGATGCCAGTGGTCCACTGAAGCTTATTCTATTTAACAGTCTTGGCTCAAGCTTGCCCGCAATGGAAGTGCCGGTGACGTTGGACAAGGCTGAGCGCTATGACAGCTACACGGCATTAGGGGCTACTCAGACGGTCAACGGCGTAACGATCACGGCCATTACAGATCGAGCAGGGGATAAAGCGAAAGTGTCGTTAATATCGGAGCATGCCTTAGACTTTGAGATTAGTGATTATGGAATTAACGGAGTCGATATGCACGATGAAAGCTTGAAATTATTCTTAACGGATACATCCGGCACCAAGGTGGATATTGAGAAGCTGATGACTATGGCCGCTCCGGCTAATGAGTTCGTCTTCAAGCTGCCTGCAAATGGCGAATCGGATCCATTGACTCTGACCATTCCGGAGATAAGTGTCACGTACTCGGATACGGCATCGATTGAACTCGCGATTGAGACTAACGATCATCTGAACAAGACGTTCGAGTTGGCTGGATTCCCGGTGACAGTGACCAAGACCGAGAAAGTATCGGATCGTAAATTCAGAGCGTATTTTGACTTCTATTATGATGAGAATGCGCCGTCGTCCCTGTATTATTTCTCACTCGATCGTAACAATATGGTCCAACTGCAAGAAGAAACAGGCGTGTTTGAGTTTATTGAAGTTGCAGTAGCACCCGACAGTAAGACGATACAATTGGATTTCAGCCGGCCCGGCGTCGTCATAAGAGGCCCATGGACGTTCGAGCTTCCGGTGTCGGCGTTCGAGGCTAGTAGTGAAGGAGATGCATGATGAAGAAGCCTCTTTAAACAGCCGGATTCGGATGATGTGGTGTCATGAATTATCAGTTTATTCACTTTCACTGGAATGAGAAGAACGAAATCGATCATTATGAGGTGTGGTATGTAAAGCATATTCCAATTTCTCCCCTCTAAGTAGGCAGGTTAGATAACATAACCGCTACCTAGAGGGGAATTGTCTATCTAGCTCGTAAAGCTCTTCGTAATCTTGTTCAAGTAAGAGCGGCGAGCGGCGAAGAAATAGAGGCTCTGCATGACGATATAGATGCCTACGACGACAAGTGAATATTGCAATGCGCTCACGGAGAGCAGGTTGCCGAGCGACTTCATGGCGAACATGGTGTGCACGATGCCGACAAGGCAAGGGACGAAGAAGATGATCGCAATCTGCGTCGTGATCGTTCGGCGAATTTCGCCGGTCGTCATTCCGATCCGGTTGAGTGAACGGAATTGTTCGCGGTCTTCCTCTAATTCGGTGAACAGCTTGAAGTAAAGCATGCTGCCGGAGGCGATGAAGAACAGGATGCTGATGAACAGCCCGATGAATAATGTGAGCCCCATCGATTGCTTCGTCTCCTCATACAGTGAAACCCGGTTATCGAACGCGTGTTTCTGGTTCTCGGGAACGAGTGCTTCAATTTTTGCTGTCGTATTGCCTGTGGATAACCAGTTGCTTGGCTCGAAGCCGTATACGGCGAATTTCTGATCGTCTGGTACAGCCTGCATAATCTGTTCATACTGTGCAGTATCGACGACGAGCAGCTCAGTCGCCGTGCTTCTCGAATAAGCGATCGCTCCCTCGTTTACTTGACGATCCATCGTGAGGGATAGCTCAAGAGTCCCTTCGTTTACTTTGACTTGATGAGGCTTGTTGGTCTCGATGAATGATTTTGTTATACCGATGTACGGAAGGACATATACCGCATGCCCTGGCTCCACTTGAAGAATCGGCCGGGAGCGGTGAAGCTTCTGTCCATAATTGTTGTAATCCTCTTCAGATATAATCAAGACATCGGCCGTTGCTGGTCTTCGTCCGATGACAGGAAGCTCAGCCGGGGCGCCGACAAGCTCTACCTCGTAGGCAAGCTTAACGTCATCCTCCTTGAAGATAGCACGTACCTTCTCAGGATCGAGAACCTCGTGCTTATTTACGCCCCTCTCATAGTAGGATATTGTTTGCGGCACCGTGTCCAGCAGCTGCTCCTTCGCGCTGAGGAAGAAGACGTAGAACGTACCTGAGGCTGTCAGAATGACGGCGCTCATGACGGAAACAGCGAACAGAATGCGCGCATTATCTTTCATTTTGAACACGAGCTGGGAGATCGTCATTAGGTTCGTCTGTTTGTAGTAAAGCGATTTTCTACGCTGCAGCCACCGGAATATGATCACGCTCGCTTGGGTGAACAAGAAAAACGTGCCGATCACTACGAGTGCAACGACGGGCAGCATATAGATCATGGCATTCGTCAGTCTCATCGTGTATGCCATGTAGTAGCCTGCGCCTAAGCAGCAAATCGACAGCAGCACGAGCCAAGGCGATGCAAGGGGAGGTGACTTCGGCTTCTTGGAAGCTCTGAGCAGGTCAATGATCTGGCTTCTTCCGACCTGGAAGAGCGTGACGAGCGTAATGACCAGAAACAGAATAAAAAATCCGATCGACGTAAGCAACAGCGCTTTTCCTGGAATAAGGAAGCGGATTGGCTCCTCCATATCGAGTATATTCGACAGAGCCATAAAGAACAGCTTAAGGAACAGGGCGCCGAACGCAATACCGGTTCCGATGGCGAGCAGCGATGTCGCAATATTTTCGTACAGTACCATTTTTCGCATCTGCCCCTTCGTCATGCCGAACAACGAGAGCAGGCCGAATTCCTTCTTCCTCGATTTGAGGAACGCTGACATCGAATATAGAACGAAGACGAACGAGAAAATAACGATAATATATTCGCAGAACATCATGCCGGAGCGTACACCTTTAGCCGCATGAATGTGCCCATTAACAACATCCGGGTGAAAAATGAAAGCAGCATAGATAAAGAAAATCATGACCGAAAATACGCTGCTTAAGAAATAGGCGACGTATTGGTGCCAATTGCCCGGAACGTTCTTAATTGCGAACTGTCGAAAGTTCATCGAAATTCCCTCCCAACACACTCAGCGAATCGAGAATTTGCTGGAAGAACGCCTGCCGGTTCGTGCCACGTCGAATTTCCGAGAAGAACGCCCCGTCCTTTATAAACACAATGCGTTTGCAGTAGCTGGCGGCAAAAGGATCGTGCGTCACCATCATAATCGTGGCGCCCATCTGTTCATTCAAGTCCTTCAGCGAGTCCATGACATCCTTAGCTGCCTTCGAGTCGAGGTTGCCGGTCAGCTCGTCCGCCAGCAGAATTGCCGGCTGATGAATCATCGCCCGTGCGATGGCCGCCCGCTGCTTCTGGCCGCCGGATACTTCGTACGTCCGCTTATCGAGAATGGAGGTGATGCCAAGCAGTTCTGCGCTTTGTTGCAGCCGTTTCTCGATTTCTTTGATATTGGTATTGTCGAGTACGAGAGGCAGAATGATGTTTTCTTTGATCGACAACGTGTCAAGCAGATTGAAGTCCTGGAAAATAAACCCAAGCTCTCTCCGGCGGAACAGCGCCAGCTTCTTGTCGTTGAGCATGGCTGGATCGACGCCGCCGATCTCCACCTTGCCGGACGTTGCTTTATCGATGGTAGCGAGAATGTTGAGCAGCGTCGTTTTGCCGCTTCCTGACGGGCCCATGACTCCGACGAATTCGCCCTTTTGAATGTCGAGATCGATGTCGCTTAGCGCCCGGTACAGCATTTTACCTTTAGATCCGTATACTTTCGTTAGCCCTTGGGCTTTTAATACGCTCATTGGGATTCCCTCCGCTTAGGTTACTAGTATGGCTGGTTATTGCAGCAACTATGTTATGTTCATAGTATAGGCGAGAGGGAGCGGCGGTTTGAATTGATTTACCTTTCAGGTTGGCCTTTGAAGCTTACAATCTTGTCACCTTTATTGCTGCTTGCTTACAGCCTCGGTCGGTTACATCACCAGTCCTTGATGAATGGCATCGCTGCGAAAATGTATCGTAACCGTCGTTCCGCGGCCAAGCTCCGACTCAATGGAGATTTCATGACCGAGCCGGCTGCACACTTCATGAGCAAGATACAGTCCCATGCCGGTCGACTCCTCGATCAACCTGCCGTTCTCACCGGTAAAGAAAGGATCGAACACCCTTACTAGATCGTGCTCTGCAATGCCGATGCCTTCGTCCGTCACCGATAAGGTGCAGCCTCCTCCTGGCAGTTGCTTCGTCTCGAACAGCAGCGTTTTGCTGCCTGGCTTGTTCTTCGAATATTTGATGGCGTTCGTCATGAGCTGATTCAGCACAAAGGTCAGCCATTTGGCATCCGTCTCGACGAACATATCGCTGCCTTCGACACGCGGAAAAATGGACGTCCGGATGCACGCCTTCTTATGGCCGTTAATTACTTGGCGGATAAGAGGAAGGAGTTGAATGCGCTCGATTCTAACATCCATGCGGAATTGATCGAGCCGTGCGGTGTGGAGCATCATTTCCAGCCCCCGGGATATGCGGTCGAGCTCCTCTTGGATGCTGCTGTGCAGCATTCGGCTAGCGGTGGTTTCATTCTCGGCGATCTGCTGCTCCGCGGCCTGCTGCAAAAGCAGGTCAATAACCGATACCGGCGTCTTCATATGGTGAACCCATTGGTTCGTAAAATGCAGATGGTGTTCCCGTTGGCGGCGATAATCTGCAAGCTCGTCCGAGAATGCTTTGTGCTGATGCTCCAGCAATCGCTGCACTGTCTGCTGCTCACAGGTAACGCCATCCTGTACGCGTACAATGGACACGATGGTCGGATTCTCCTCAGCGAGCATCTCGGCAACCTGTCGGTAATACGGCCGCTGACGAGCATAATCCCAGGCAAGCCAGCCAACGATGACGACCGAAGCTAGTAGAGCCATATATAAGAGATTACTCATGCTAGGCATCGCGCCGCGTCCGGAATCTAGTAAGATGATGAGCAGGATGAAGGCGAGCGCCAAGTAAAATGATGCGATATAAGGCAGCCTGTCGAGCAGAAACGATTGAATGGTGAAGATCCGCGGAGCTGAAGGCTGAGTATGCTGCTGATGCTTGGGCGGCGAATGCCGCGGCGGTTCATACCGGGACATCGAGATTCACTCCTTGGATGATGTGGTCAGCGGCGGATGACGCTGTATGCGGATTACGCGTACTGCGACAGGTCGAGCCGATAGCCTTGTCCGCGAACGGTCTCGATCACTTTCGGCAGGCCAAGCTCTTCCAGCTTCTTGCGTACCCGCGTGACATTGACATTCAGCGTATTGTCATCGACGAAATGGACGCTGTCCCACAGTGCTTCAAGCAGCTCATCCCGGCTTACGATTCGGCCAGCCTTAGCGAGCAGTGACGCGAGCAGAAGGCACTCGTTGCGGGAAAGGTCGGTCTGCCGGCCATTCCATTCGACAATGTTACGGGCGCGGTCAAGCTTTAAGCCGTTCGATTGGAGCTCATCCGTACCTGAAGCTGGGGCAGCGTACTCTCCATATGCGCGACGGAGGGCGCTTTTTATTTTGGCCATGACGACATCCAGATGGAACGGCTTCGTCATATAATCGTCACCGCCATTCTCGATTGCCATGACCTGATCCATATCGCCGACCCGGGCAGATAAGAAGATGATCGGCACATTGGACACTGTTCGAATCTGACGGCACCAGTAAAATCCGTCGAAGTGCGGCAGGTTAATGTCGAGCAGCACGAGGTCCGGCTTCGTCTCCACGAACTCTTGCTTCAGCTCGCGGAATCGCGCTGCGCGGATAACCTCATAGCCGTAACGTTCGATATATTGCTGAAGAATCGAAGCGATTTTGTCATCGTCCTCGATAATCATAATGCGGTACATAGCGTGTCGCCCCCCTCACTCATGTCAAAATATAGGGTATCCTATAATGCTAGTGCTGGCAACTTGGAGTAGGTCCGAAGAGGGAGAGACGTGAACAGGTGTCTATGGCAAGAGGGCAGTGTTCGAGTGTAGCAGAGGCATAGGTGCTGAAAGGTACCTAATTGACGGGAGCGGGAATCGCCGGCGGCCGGCAACGACTGGCTGCAGTGAAATCTCAGCATCGCGGAATTTGCAGCGGTCGGTCGTCGAAATCGCTGTATTGCGGAATCCGCAGCCGCCGATGGCCAGCGAGGTTGCTGCATCGTATGCATAAATTTGTTACCGGAGCATTATACCGAGACGGTCTTGAAGTAACGGTACACCTTATCAAGCTTCTTCTGCTGCTGTCCGTTCGGCTTTTCCATGCTGCCGAATTCGAAAAACTTGACCTTGCGGATGCCGACATATCGGAACAGTGCCCTGCGCATGAGTACCTTATGGGCGTTGTTTAGCCAATAAAGAGGATAGAATGTAGGGCCTTTCATAGTGGAGATGCAGACAACCGATTTACCCTTGAGCAGTCCTTCCGGCAGCAAATGCTTCGTATCCCGGAAAGCGAAATTCGATGCAAACATCTGGTCAATGTAACCGAGCAGCATAGCCGGAGGGCGGCCCCACCAGATCGGGTAGACGAATACGATTTTGTCGGCCCATAACAGTTGTTCCCGGTATTGCTGTAGTGCGGGGTCTTTATGCATATCCCGTCGTCGTTTGGTCTCGTTGAATACGAGCACCGGGTTGAACGATTCGGCATACAGATCGAGTACTTGGACATCATTCACACGAGCATTGTCGCTGCAGCCTTGGATCACCTTCTGCAGGAAGGCATAGCTTAAACTATTATGATTCGGATGGGTATAAATAACGAGTATATTCATCGGATGGGCTCACCTCTTTAGTTATCTTTTGATAATTAAAACCTTATCACGCGGACAAAATGGTTGTCAAATGATAATTGTTATATGATAAATATTTTGATATCTTAACGGGGAGAGGGTGAGACTAATGGACCAGCACAAAGCGCTATTTTACGAGATGGTATCGTTCGTCACATCCGTTCATCAGACGCTGTACGAGATGAAGCGGGACCTGCCGCTGGGCGATATTACACCGGTTCAATATGGGATACTGGAGTACATAGCCGTATCGCAGCCTGTGACGTTGAGCGAAATTAGCAATTGCCTGCATATATCAATGCCGAACACGAGCCGTGAATTGAAGAAGCTGACGGATAAAGGCATGTGTCAGAAGTCTGAAGCGGAGGAGGACAAGCGCAAGCAATACATTCGATTGTCTCCGACAGGACAGCAGTTTATGGACGATGCGTTCGCGCATATGAAGCGGGAATTTCTGGGCCGAATCGGACCGGCTTCCGACGAGGAGCTGGAGCAACTGAAGAAGGCGATGGAGCTGTTGAGGACGAGGGTGTTCGAAATCTAGGAGTAGATAAAATAAGCTGACTAACGGCTAACCGTTATCAGCTTTTTATTTTGGATGCTAAGTGCGAGGCTTGGCTTCTCATATAGAGCAGGTTCCATCGATGACCGTCCAGATCTGAGAATCCGGCGCCGTACATTCCGTCATGATCATGCGGTCTGCTAAATACGATTCCTCCGGCCTCCTCTACTATATTGGATAACGAATAACAGTATGGTCAAATTTGGAGAAAGAGTGAACGAGTAGGCTGTATAATGCAACTATATCTTTAAGAAGTCGTCTATTTAAATGAAATGAGACAGACATTTGGGAGAAAGGAGCCGCGTAGCTATAATCATGTCGAGAGCACAGCTTGTAGGGCTAGGAATCACAGCGGTGCTGCTTGCGAGCGCCTGCCAGAATGAGAGGCACGGGCCGCCTGGCGGCAGTGATGGCGGGCTGGGGGCCATGCCAGCGTCAACCGTTGTGATAGATCACACGACAGGTAAAGAGTCGGTGGCGCAACCAAAGCAGCAGGAGAGTGAAAGGGAGATCCCCATCGATTCACCTAGGCTGATCGCGGAAGGTACGGCTGAGGCCAGCGGAGGGGAGACGATCGTTAGAGTATGGCTCAAGTCTGGCAAGCAGATGACAGATGATACCCCGGGACCGTTCCAAGGTACGTTCCTGTATGGGGCATTCGTGATAGAGGCCGTTACGGCGGATGGGAAGACGCTGCCGGGAATGCCGCTTAACGACGTGTTCAGCCATTACGGAACGGTTAGTTTTAAGGCACAGGAGCCGTTCGAGCTGTTGTTTGATGATTACAACGCAGATGGTAATCCGGATTTTACAATTGGCCAGTGGGCGGGCAGCAATGGCAATGAATATGCTATGGTGACGGTGGACGAGGATGGTCTGCATATACTGACAATTTTATATTCGGCAGACCACCGCGGTTCAATCCGGTACCCTAAAGTGGACAATACGGCCTTCTTGAATAAATATTACGATATAGAAACGGGATATAAAGATGTCATCTACCGCTGGCGAGATGGTGAATTTGCAGCCGAGGCTCCGACCCATTCGCAAGAGGCTGGCTCGGCAGGTGTAGAAGATCAGAAGTAGATTACGGTGAAGGGAATGTCTATAACAACTGCAAGGGAGGCTAAATGCTATGGCAGTCCATCGTATTTACCCCGATCAAGACAGTATGTATGGAACGGTATCGGCTGAATTCAAGCCAGTAGTGACGATTCAATCTGGGGATTCGGTTCAATATTCCTTGTTTGACGCCGGATGGGGTACTTCTTCTTCCGAGGGTCAGCGATTTAAGCCTTACGAGCGCCGTCCGGAGATTGATCTTGGACATGCGTTATGCGGTCCTGTCTATATTAACGGGGCAAGGAAAGGAATGACGCTGGAGGTACGGATTGACGAGCTTATCCCAGGTCCGTACGGCTTCACCGCTGCTGGACAATATCCAAACTGGCAGAACCGGATGCTCGGATTAACCGAGTATGAAGAAATCGTTCTAGAATGGAAGCTGGATTCCGTTACTCGTGTTGGCTGGACGACGATCAAGGATCGAGCGTTCTCCGTTGGACTACGTCCGTTTCTCGGCTTTTTGGGCATGCCTCCTGAGGAGAGTGGAATTCATTCCACCTGGCCGCCTCGCTTCAGTGGAGGCAATATCGATTGTAAAGAGCTGACCGTCGGAAGTCGTCTATATTTGCCGATTTCGGTGGATGGCGCATATTTCTTCGCCGGTGATGGGCATGCGACGCAGGGCGACGGTGAGATAAGCTGCCAGGCAATAGAATGTCCGATGGAGTCTGCTCGACTGACGTTCCAGGTCCATGAGGATATGCCGCTCACACTGCCTATAGCGAATACAGACATCGGTTGGATTACATTTGGATTTCATGAAGATTTGAATGAGGCAACCGTACAGGCGATGGATGGAATGCTGAATCTGATGGGCAGGCTGTATGGCTTGAATCGAGTGGAGGCTATTGCGCTAGGGAGTGCGGTTGTCGATCTGCGTATTACGCAGGTCGTCAACGGTGTCAAAGGCGTTCACGCCGTACTGCCCCATCATGCTTTGCATTCTGAAATGTCTTAACGAGACTGGCCAATAGTCAGGAGAAAATGATGCGGCTCAATTATGTATAAATCAAGTCGAGGCTCAAGCCGGGAATCCATAATGGATATCCCGGCTTTTTTGCTGCTGTGGCTTAGAGGTTCATTCTTTATCCATGCAATCAAAACGTAATATGACAAGACGAGTGAGTCCTGTTCTATTTTGCAGCTTCTGAAATAGTAGTTATCAAATAGAGCTTCCATGCTGAGAGTAGTTAGCCTACGTGGAGATCCATTGATGGGATTGGCTCGTTGAATCCGATTGCTACGGGAGTGGAGACCATGAAGGATTATTTGGCGATCAAATGGCGCAGACGGTTTATTCGGCTTACCGTTCTGGCCGTCATTGTCTTGCTAATGTGGTCCGGGGCGCCGAGGACGTGGGAGGTGGCCTACAGTCTTCTCGGTCTTGCCTTGAATCTCGTATTCGCCATGCTGTTCATGATCGTCCAGTTCGTGGCGCTGTTCTGGTTTCTGGCGCGAGGGCGAACGTATTGGATTTTGCCTGGCGAGACGGGCTCCACCTGGGATGATTACCGCGGCAATCCTGAAATCGTCGAGAATGCGAAGCGAATCGTAACGCTGCTGCGCGGTGTGAAATCGTTCAAAGCGATGGGCGGCGAGGCGGTGCGCGGACTGTTGCTCTGCGGTCCGCCGGGCACTGGTAAGTCGTATTTGGCCCAGGTTATCGCCAATGAGGCGCAGGTTCCGTTCGCTTACGCCTCAGCACCGAGCTTTCAGAACATGTTTTTCGGCGTCGGCAACTTGAAGGTGATGAACCTCTATAAGAAAGCACGTAAGCTCGCGCGCATCTATGGGGCCTGTATTATTTTTATTGACGAGATTGACGCCATCGGCATGAAGCGGCAGAGTGGCGGAGGTCCGGGAATGCTCGGGGGTATGATGGGGATGGGCGGAGCTGGATTGTTGAACGAGCTGCTGCTGCAGATGGACCCGCCGAATGTCGATAATAGCACAATCGCCAAGCTGCTTCGCTCGGTCGGACTCCGGAGGAAGAAGGCGGAGCGGCCGGCCGTTCTAACGATTGGCGCGACGAATTTGCCGGACGTGCTGGATGATGCGCTGCTGAGACCGGGACGGTTCGACCGGAAGCTGTGGGTCGACTGTCCGGATTTCGATGGACGCGTCGACGTGTTCAGCTACTACTTGAAGAAGGTACGCCGAGGCGTATCGCTGACGCCGGAGCGCGCGGCACTCGACACGGTCGGTTACAGCCCGGCCCAAATTAAGCATATCGTGAATGAAGCGGTCGTCATTGCCCATCAGAGAGGCGGCAAGGTGACTGGTTATGCCGATTTCCGGGTGGCGATGGAGACGTACGAATGGGGGCTTAAGCAGCCGCTTCGATCGATGAGCGAGGATGAGAAGCGGAACGTGGCGTATCATGAGGCTGGGCATGCGGTAGCGCAATATTTGCTCAAGCCGCATGAGCGAGTGTGGAAGGTCACCATTATTCGCCGTGGCGGCGCGCTCGGTCTAGCGGCAACGAAGCCAATGAGCGAGCGTTACAACCGAAGCGACAGCGAAATTCTTGCGGCAATCCAGGTCTGTCTGGCAGCGCGGGCGGCTGAGGAGCTGTTCCTAGGCAAAAAGCTTAATGGCGTTACGTCCGATCTTAAGCAGGCAACGGAGCTTGCGGGCGCCTATTTAGGCATCGTCGGTATGGGCGATGAGCTGTTCAGCTGGCTGGCACTAGGCTCCCGAGCAGAGGGGCTTCGGGCGCTCCGGCCGAAAATTAACGAGCTGCTGAACGACCAAATGAATCAGGTGAAGAGTCTGCTCGACACACATGCGGAGTTCGTTCATTTGATTGCGAAGGAGCTGCTTAATCAGGGAGATCTGACAGGTGAGGAGATCGAACGGCTCTACATCGAATTGTATGGTCATGCCCGGCCGGAGCCTCCAGTGGTGAAATCGAGCGCACAGCTCGAGAAGCTTCATCAGAGCGTTCGGACGACTGTGGCGGATGAAGAGCAGCAGAATTGAGACTATTATGTGGAGATTATCACGTAAAGCAGCTTGCGTATCGATCGCAGGCTGCTTTTTCGCGCTGTCATTCCATGAGTTCAGCCTGAACGTTAAAGTATGGAGCTGCTTGAATATTTGTTGGAATCGCTGGACAAAACTAAGCGAGTCCAAACGGTAGAGCTGGCGCGGATGATAGGTGATTTCCCTACCTCCTGCCCTTTTGACGTCGGGGCCGCGTTCCTACAATGGGTGATACAGCTGGAAAAACACGCATTATATTTTCGAAAGAAGGGGTTGTAAACGTGTTTAGAAAGTGGACGGTGCTCCTATTGACCCTCTGCCTCGTGATGGTTGCGGCCGGATGTGGCGGTAAAGACGAAAGTGGAGACAACAATAACGACGGCGGAACGACGAATGCAGGCGGCGGTAAAGTAACGATTAACTTTATGCACTTGTGGCCGGAGGGAGTATCCGCAGGTCAGAACAAGATTGTAAACCAGATTATCAATGAGTATCAGCAGGAGCACACGAACGTTACGATTAAGCAGGAAGTGCTGGACAATGAACAATATAAGAACAAACTGAAGGTACTTTCAGCTTCCAAGCAGCTGCCTGACGTAGGCGTTACTTGGGCAGCAGGCTTCCTGCAGCCTTATGTAGAAGGCAAGCTGTTCGCTCCTGTAGACGATTTGCTCAGCGGTGATCTGAAAGATAAATTTGTAGCCGGCACGACTGAGGCTTACAACATCGACGGCAGCACGTATGCTCTTCCGCTCGAATTCAATATTGCGCCTGTGTATTATAACAAAGCGATTTTCGAGAAATATAACCTGAAGGCGCCTCAAACCTATGCAGAATTCCAAAACATCGTAAAGACGCTTGCAGACAACGGCGTAGCTCCGATTGCGCTCGGGAACAAAGACCGTTGGACAGGCTCGCTCTGGTACATGTATCTGGCTGAACGGTTCGCTGGTCAAGAAACTGTGGCGAAGGCGATCAAGGGCGAGGAGTCGTTCAAAAATGCGGATCTGTTGAAAGCGGCAGGGGAGGTGCAAACACTCGTCGACCAAAAAGCATTCGTCAAAGGCTTCAACGGCCTGTCGAATGAAGAAGCGAAATCCGAGTTTCTGAACGGCAACGCGGCTATGTATCTAATGGGCACCTGGGAGCTGCCGAACTTCACGACGAACGAGGAGATTCCGCAGGACTTCCGCGACAACGTAGGATTCTTCAAATTCCCTGCCGTTGACGGAGGCAAAGGTAATGTAAACAGCTGGGTGGGTGGTCCGGGCGTAGGCCTGTTCGTATCTGAAAACTCGAAGGTGAAGGATGAAGCGAAGAAATTCGTTGAATATTTCGTCACGAAATGGGGCGAGCAATCGGTAACAGGAGCTGGCGTCATTCCGGCTACGAAGGTTGACACGTCAGCAATTCAATTGCCGCAGCTGTACATCGATTTGTTCAACGAAATGAACCAAGCGAGCAGCATAACGCTGTTTGCAGATGTACAGATGAAGGCTAACGCGGCCGAAACGCATCTGAACATGATCCAAGCGCTCTTCGGTAAGGAGACTACACCTGAGAAATTCGCAGAAGAGCATGATGCAGCGATCAAGAAGGGCAGCTGATAACAGCTGAATGATTGTAAGACGCGAGCGGGCTTATCCGGTTCGAAGCACTGGGCAGGCCCGCCCGTTGTATTCCAGTGCGAGGAAAGGAGACGGCTCTAGTGGATAAAGTAATGTCAAATAAGAAAATGATTGCTTTGTATGTGCTGCCTTCTCTCATTTTGATCTTAGCCATTGTCTATATTCCGATCGTTCTTACAGGCTACTACGGCCTGAATGAGTGGAACGGTATCGGACCTATGAAGTTTGTCGGTCTCGATAACTATACGACGCTGATGAAGGATTCCAAGTTCTGGGACAGCGCGAAGCACTCCCTTCTGCTTGCTGTATTCTCAGCCCTTAGCCTTATTGTGTATCTCGCCATTGCAATGGTGCTTGCCGCTAAGCTCAAAGGAGCCAACCTGTTCCGCAAAATTTATCTGATTCCGATGCTGCTATCGTCAGTTGCAATCGCGCAGCTATGGCTGAAAATTTACCATCCGACAAGCGGTATTATGAATACCTTTCTGGAATCGCTCGGCGTTAATAACCCTCCCGCATGGCTGGCAGAGCCTTCGCTGGTGCTGCTAGCTCTATTTATCCCGATATTGTGGCAGTATGCGGGCTTTTACATTCTCATCTATTACGCCGCACTGAAGAATATCCCGACATCGCTTGAAGAGGCAGCTAAGATCGACGGCGCCACCTCGCTCCAGATCGCATATAAGATTAAGCTTCCGCTCGTGCTGGAAGTGATTAAAGTGACGATCGTTCTTGCGGTTGTCGGCTCGCTTAAATATTTCGACTTGATCTACGTTATGACCGACGGTGGTCCGAACGGTGCGAGTGAGGTAATGGCGTCGTATATGTATCATACGGCATTCCGTGCCTATGACTTCGGCTATGGCAGTGCAATTGGCTTCGCCCTGCTTATTATCTGTCTCGTTGCCACTTGGATTATTCGCAAGCTGACCGTAACGAAAGATACGATTCAATATTCGTAAGGAGGGACGCTTCATGATGTCTGTTGGACAAGCGGACGCGGGGGCGATGAGCCCGAAGGAAGCATCCGCACGCAGAATCGGCTATGTCGTTCTATACATTATCTTGATCGCTGTCGCTGTGCTGCAGCTATTTCCACTCGTATGGCTGCTGTTGTTCTCGCTCAAAAATAATCAGGAGGTGTTCAGTCTTCCCCCGTTCGCTATCCCTACCCATCCTCGCTGGGAGAACTACCGGAAGGTATGGGAAGCGGGAAATATTGATCAGTATTTCATTAACAGCGTGTGGCTGACGGCCGTTTCTACAGCGTTAACGGTTATACTCGCAAGCTTGGTTACTTACGCGATTACCCGTATGAGGTGGAAAGGCAGCTCGCTCGTTCTCGGTCTGTTCATGGTGGCGATGATGATTCCGGTTCACTCGACGCTTATTCCTCTGTTCAGCATGTTTAATCGAGCGAATCTGACCGACTCACCGGTATCGCTTATACTGACGTACGTAGCATTCAACATGCCGATTACGATTATGATTCTGCTGGGCTTCTATTATGCTCTGCCGAAAGAGGTTGAAGAAGCCGCGGTTATTGACGGCTGCTCCGTCAACCGAATGTTTTTCCGCATTGTATTTCCGATGACGAGCTCCGTGCTTGCGACAACGGCGATCATCAACATGATATACAACTGGAACGAATTTATATTCGTCAACACGTTCATCAGCTCTGATACGCTTAAGACGTTGACCGTTGGCGTACAGAACTTCATCGGCCAGTACACGACGGACTGGGGGGCGATTGGTGCGACGCTGATGATCAGTATCTTGCCGATTCTCATTACGTTCCTGTTCTTAAGTGATCGAATCGTTGAAGGTATCGCAGCTGGCTCGGTTAAAGGTTAAGTCATTTATGAGTCATGGCAGCGGTATAAGCTTTAGAGGTAATGCCCAATGAACTTCCTGCTCCGATTATCGTTGGAATAGGAGGTTTTTTAATTTAGAGGCTGCTTTCGCGGTAAGAAGATAATTACAAATAATGTCGGGATGTACATATCTGGAGCTCTATATCATAAAAATAAAACAGACATAAAATTCGGTAACTATGAGGTTGTGGATCAGGATTAGGCTCCCTACGAGAACTCGGGTGAAAGACGATATCAAAACTTATGTAACAAATAGAAACTTTTAGTTATAATATAGTTATCCATACTAATTTATAAGTTCATAGGAGGTTTAACGTTGAATAATCAACCTTTGAATTCTGGTTTCTCTTCGTACAATGAGCCGCCGATCAGAACGAAAACAAGCGGTAAAGCGATTGCGGCCCTTGTTCTAGGCATCGCGGGGCTGGTTCCTTATGTTGGCTTTGTAACTTCTATATTGGCTATTATTTTTAGCTTTCTCTCGTTCAAAGATATTAAGCGTAATGGCATGCAAGGGCGCGGCATGGCGATTGCCGGTCTGATCATCGGGATCATCATGCTGATTCTATACATTATTATGATTATTACAGTTATCTATGTGTTGAACAACTATGATTCACTCCAGGATTATCTGGATTCGATAAAGAATAAAGAAGCCCAGTAACGGGAATAGGCGGCAGGCGTCTCGTATAAGAGAGGCTTGCCGCCTTTTGCATCGTCAAGAATCGTTTATTCCAGCGCCAGCGTCACCGACACCGGACAGTGGTCGCTGCCGAGCACTTGAGTATGAACCTCCGCCTCTGTAATCGCCGGGGCGAGTCTGGCTGAGACGAGAAAGTAATCGATCCGCCAGCCGATATTTCGTTCCCGCACCTTCGGCATGAACGACCACCAGCTGTATACATCGCCCCGGTCCGGGTATAAGTAGCGGAAGGTATCGACAAAACCGGCAGCGAGCAGTTCCGTGAACTTCCCCCGCTCTTCATCGGTAAAGCCGGAGCTGCCGATGTTCGACTTCGCATTCTTAATATCGAGCTCTCGATGAGCGACATTCAGGTCTCCGCACACGACTACAGGCTTCAGCGCATCCAGCTGCAGTAGGTAATGACGGAATCGGTCCTCCCATTCAAGCCGGTAGTCGAGTCTAGACAGGTCGCGCTTTGCATTCGGCGTATAGACATTCACGAGATAGAAGGACTCGAATTCAAGCGTCAATATTCGGCCTTCCTCTTCGAAGTCCTCCTCGATTCCGTATCGTACAGACAGTGGCTTAATCTTCGAGAAGACAGCCGTTCCGGAATAGCCTTTCTTCACGGCGTAGTTCCAATATTGCGAGTAGCTTTCGCCAAGCTCCAGCTCAATCTGCCCTTCCTGAAGCTTCGTCTCCTGCAGACAGAACAGATCAGCGTCCATCTCCCGGAAGTAATCGAGAAAGCCTTTGGTCACGCATGAGCGCAGGCCGTTAACATTCCAAGATACTAGTTTCATTATGGCGTTCTCCTTGCATCGTTTGCTGTATAACCGTTAGTTTAGCACGGATTGCTTCGGGAAGGACAGATTGACGTTTGTATTGAGCGGCTGGACGCCGTATACTGGCGGAAAGAACAGGGGTAGCATGGTTATGCCTGATTCGAGGCGGCTGTATCCGCTGCTGTGGACCGTGCAGCCAGTTGTATGACAGGCGGGTAATTCGTTCGATTGAATCTGCAAATTGGTGACAGACGAGTTGTCACCATAGGGCTGATAGAATAGGAGTGGACAGGAGGTAAGCGATGAAGCGGTCAGATCGGTTAATGGCAATCCTGATGGCACTGCAGCAGCGGCAGGAGACGGCGCAGTCGCTAGCAGATAAGCTGGAAGTGTCGCGCAGGACGGTATTGCGGGACATGCAGTCTCTATCGGAGATCGGCGTTCCGATCTATGCGATATCGGGTCCAACAGGCGGTTACCGTTTGGTGGAAGGCTATAAGCTGCCACCGCTGCAGCTAGACGCGCAGGAAGCGCTGGCCGTTCTATTCGCGCTTCGGGCGACGACTAAGCTGGCGGACTCACCGTTTAACCGTGCACGTTGGACGGCACTTGACAAGCTGCGCGCTGCCATGCCGCCGCGAACGCTGAATGAGATCGAGCCATTGCTCCAGCAGGTCGAGCTGGAGGTGCCGGAGCGTAAAGCTTCGGCACCTTATCTGACTGCGCTGATCGAGCATACGGCATCTGGCGCTTGGATAAGCGCACAGTACCGGTCGGAGCGGCGGCGCAGCGAGCTGCTGCTGCGCCCGCAGCGGGTCTACACCGCGCATGGCTTCTGGTATTGCGAGGCGTATTCCGCTGAGCATGACGAGGTACGAACATTTCGGGTGGACCGCTTCGAATCGGTGATCGTTACCGAAGCGCCAGAGACGGCGCCAAAGCTCGATACGGCAGCTGCTGATGCGGACAAGGAGACAGATAATCGGGCTTCTGCCACGACGCGTATTGTGGCTCGGTTGACTTACCGCGGAGCGCTGCTGCTTGAGCAGGACCCGCATGTCGGTGAGCTGGTCAAACAGCTGACAAGTGACGAGTGGGAGCTTGACTTCCAGTGTCCGGCATCGGAATGGGGCTGGGCGGTCCGATTGTTTTTTACACTGGGAATGGATGCGGAGGTTATCGAGCCCCAGGAGCTTCGCCGCCAGCTGCACCAGATGTTCAATCAATTGGCGGACCGTTATAAGGCCGCGGAGGGAGAGGATAGTCTTGAGTAAATCAACAGGAAGCATATTGGACAAAGCTAGATCGTTCATTTACAACAATGCGAGACTGCTTGACCGAAGAAGATTCGAGTATCACTTTGAAGGCGGATCGAAAGAGGCGGTTATTGAGGCGCTGCGTGCTTATCAGAATGCCGATGGCGGGTTCGGTAATGCCCTCGAGCCGGACCTTCGCTGCCCGCACAGCCAACCGGTGGCGACGGAGACGGCTCTTATGATTATGGATGAGATCGAGTGCTTCGATTCTGTCGTTCTAGAGGGGATCGGCCGCTATCTGCAAGCATCCGTGCTTCCAGAGGGCGGACTGCCATTTGTGACGCGCAGCTCGAGAGATTATCCGCACATGCCATGGTGGAGGACGGACAAGTACGACGAGCCCTGGATTAACCCGACTGGCCGGCTGATTGCCCTGCTATATAAGCAGCAGACGCTTCCGGAGCTGACGAAGAGCGAGCCGTTTGAGCGATGCTTATCATACGTATGGACATATTTGGAGACTGCAAAGCCGATCCAGTATCACGATGCGGTGCAGTGGATCGCGTTCCTCGAGCATACACCCGATCGGGAGCGAGCGGAGCGTATTCGGCCTACACTCGATGAATGGCTGAGTCAGTCCGGTGCAATCGAGAAGGATCCCTATGCGGCGGGCTATGTTCACAAGGTGCTTGATTGGGCTCCGCTGGTAGGAGATTACGTTGGCCGGTTCATGACGGATGAGGAGGTGAAGCGGCATCTTCAGGTCTTGATGGAGCAGCAGCAGGATGATGGGGGATGGCCGATTAACTTCGATGCGATTAGTGAGGCCGGCTTGCAAGAGTGGCGTGGATGGGTTACGGTAGACCGGCTTCGGACGCTGCGCTCGTATGGTATTGAAATAGATAGGGTGTAGAAGGCCAAGGTTCTCTTGAGAGCTTCTTTCTTCTTAAATAAACAGTTCTCTTATTGTTATAGAAGCCAAGCCATCTTTCGAGATGGCTTTTTTATTGCAAACTCTAGAGGAGAAATCGTTAGGGTAATTCTATTGGACTAAAAATCTACTTTCGGTATGTAATCGCTTACATTTTTTTGCGATAGGAAATGACAAACTAAGAGGAAAGTCGACATATACAAATTAAGACTAGAGTAGGTTCAAAATGAGATAAAAGATGGAAGGAACCGTACCTATTTTAGAAAGAAAAGATAAACAACAGAAGGGCTCCTACTATAGACCTTATCGAGTAGAAGCCAACTACAGTAACGGTTGTAAGGATGTTGCGAGGCGGTGCCTCTCCTATAAGAGAGACTTTAGAACCAATTCACTAACAAGTGACCGCGACATTACTCCTATTACTCCCAAATATAATAAAATAAGGAATTCGGTATCATTGTACCACAATATTCAGCATGTGATAATGAACGAGCAAGGCAATCCAATGAAGCAAAGGGGGTGAAATTGATGGCATGTTTGTGCACTACTAATAAATGTGGTCCCGCCAATTATGTAAATCTATGCATGAATTCAAACGGTGCAGTATACGGTTACTGCAACTGCTAGTAACAGCTTGGCGGAAGTGGACAGTTCGACTGTTCACTTCCGTTTTTATTACCGTTAAAAGGTGGGGTTCCATTGATTGATCTAGTCATGGTTGGAATGATGCTGTTATCGGTGTTATTGCTATTCGCTGCAATTCCCAAATGGGTAGGCAGAGCCGACTTTCTTGTGACGCTCAAAAGATTAGGTATCTCAGGTAAGCTTGCTTCCCTCGTCATATGGATTTTACCGCTTGCAGAAGTTGTCGTCGGGATCGGCATATGGTTCGAGGAGCTGCGCATGCTCAGCCTTATCGGTCTGTTCATGCTGACGGCTTCTTTCTTGTGGGCAATCGTTAGAGGAAAAAGTAAGAAGCTGAAGTGCAATTGTTTCGGAAGTATGATCGACGAACAATTCGGATGGAAAACGGCGGTTCGCGTAATTCTAATGATCGCGATCGGCCTGTTCGTTCTGTATAAAAAGAGCATCATTCCGAACACCTCGGACATGGAGCTGACCGATCTATTATGGTCGTTTATTTTATCCGTCAACTTGTTCGGCAGCTATGTCTTGGCGAATTCGTTAGCGGCGTACCGCAAACATGTGTAGTGGAGGAGATAACGATGGGTCTATTCGAATATGCTGTCGTATCGCAATGGCTCTTCATGATACTGGTTGCAGTATCGGTGCTCATGACGATTAAGAAGGCGACCAAGAAATTTTTATATCATCAAGACGCGGGTCTCGGCCGTGGACAGCTGTTTCCCGTTCCAGCCATGAAGGACAATAACGACAAGGAAGTAAAAATTATTAACGGCTCGAAAGATGGGACGATTGTGCTATATGCATCAGTCAATTGCAACTTCTGTAAGCCGTTATATCCGTTATTGGATGCATTCCAGAAGAAAAAAGGTATTCCAATTGTCACCTTAATGGATGGCGAGCGCGAGGAGATAAGCGAGATCCAACAAAACGTCATACAAACTGTTCCCGTTATTCCATCCAACTTCGATGAATTTAATAATATGGGCGTTACTGCTATACCATTTGCTTATTATTTATCGTCTGAGGGTAAAGTGTTGGCCAAAGGAACGGTTAACAACGAGAGTGATATGGAATATTTGATCGAGGTGGGTGAGCAGGAGAAGTGGAAAGCAGCATAACCTGGCGAGGGGGGAAATCGTAACCGGTGATAGGAAAGGGATTGTATAGGAAATGGGTTCATATGGGATCCGACAAAGTGAAGATTATTAGCCGCGTATCCAGCTTACTGTTTCAAGTTGCGAAGGCGGCTCCTCTCCTATTCGTTGTTTCGGCAGGGCTTAATCTTATGCAAGGGTTAATTCCTGGCGTTCATATCGTCTTGGTGCAGAGATTGGTCGATTCGGCTGCTGTTGCTGTGGCTAACGATGGCAGCGGGGATTTCCGCGATGCCTTGTGGGTCCTTCTCCTTATGGCGGCCGTTATTGGACTGACAAGCGTGTTGAATGGAGTCGGCCGGATTGTCAGGCTGAAAATGGCTTATGCAGCATCTTATCATTTAGATAAGCAGCTTGTAGAGAAGTCCACGAAAATACCGTTAATGTATTTCGATCAGCCGGAACACCACAATTTGCTGCAGCGTGTCTCGCAAGGGTTATCCAATCGCGTATTGAACATTTCGCATGCGTTTATGAGTGTGCTGAAGAACGGCATGAGTATAAGTACGATCATCGTAATCCTCTTGAGTTATCATTGGATGCTGGGCTTCATTATGTTTGCGCTGGCACTACCGCTTGTAATCGTAAATATGCTTGCCGGTGAATGGCATTTTTGGCAGACCAAATGGTTAACGCCGACCGTACGCAGGATGAACTATCTGTTCCGGCTTCTGCTCGGCAGGGACGAGGCCAAGGAAATCAGAGTATTCGATGCCGGCGGATACTTAATCGAATTGTGGTCGCGTGCATTCCGGAACAACGCTCGTGAGCAGCAAAGATTGGAGTGGCGTGCCGTAAGGATGAATTTGGTGGCCGAAGCAGCGCAAGGATTAGGTATGCTGATTACGATTGGTTTTCTGGTGTGGGGGATGACGCAGCAGTTTATCGGGATCGGAATCTTCGCCGCCTTGATTCAGGCCATATTTACATCTGGGAATACGTTCCAAGCCATTGCATTGAATCTGTCCCAAATGTACGAGGAAGCTTTGTTCGCCTATGAGTTTCGGCAGTTCACGGCAATCGAGGAAGAGAGGCAGTCGGGCCGGCAAATACATTTTCCGCTGAAACGGGGCATTACGGTCGATCGATTAAGCTTTCAATATCCCAACAATGATACGTTCTCGCTCCGCGATATATCTGTCGAGATTCCGGTTGGCGCAACGGTAGCTATTGTAGGCGAGAACGGATCTGGCAAGAGCACGCTGGTTAAATGCTTAATTGGGCTTTATGAGGCGAGCGCCGGTCAGGTATATTATGACGACGCAGCGATTGACGAGGCGAACGCACGTGAATTTCGGAAGCATGTTGCCGCCATCTTTCAAGATTTTGTCCACTATCAGCTGACGATGCGGGAGAACGTGTTTATCGGCAATCCAGATGCGATCGGCAGCAATGGCAAATGGGCCAATGTATCGGAAGTAACGGGTATTGGCGAAATTGCAAGCCGATTGCCGAATGGTCTGGATACGATGCTGGGGCCTCTTTTTGAGGGGGGACATGAGCTCTCGGGGGGGCAGTGGCAGAAAATCGCTTTATCAAGGGCGTTGATTAAAGATGCGGACGTCATTATCTTGGATGAACCAACGGCAGCGATGGACCCGATTGCCGAGCAGCAGGTGTTAACCGATTTCATTAATATCGCCGAAGGCAAGACGACGCTTCTTATTTCCCACCGTCTTGGCTGCTGCAGGAAGGTTGATTTGATTCTCGTCCTACAGGACGGCAGATTAGT
The DNA here is from genome assembly GCF_004001065.1 of Paenibacillus xylaniclasticus. Taxonomy (GTDB): domain Bacteria; phylum Bacillota; class Bacilli; order Paenibacillales; family Paenibacillaceae; genus Paenibacillus_T; species Paenibacillus_T xylaniclasticus. Next base: position 55,202 of record NZ_BIML01000017.1, on the reverse strand, counting down.
CGAGCAGGGCAACCATGAGCAGCTGATGGCCAAGAACGGCCATTATGCGGCGATGTTCAAGACACAGTCACAATGGTACCAAGAAGCTGATGTTCAGGCTAAGGTGTCTTAAGCCTCGGTGAGCTTGATCGGGCTGATACTTAAATAAATAAGAAACCGACGGAGGAAAGAGAACTCTATGCTGGATACGTGCAAGGCCGGATAGCTTGGATATGCTGTCCGGCCTTTTCATCTGCCATGAGGCTGAGTTAGTTTTTGGAGTTTTCTCTGGCTTCTAAGCGCTCTGAGATGAAGGCGAGAGCGGTTTGCATTTTGTCCAAATATGCCGGTTCATTGCCCATGCATCGGAATGTGACGCTGCCGCTGCCGCTTCCTGCGATGCCGAACCGGTTGAGCAGGGCTGACAGACGGCGGACTGTACCTGCGTTGCCGTCGACAATTCCGATATGCGGAGGCAGCATGCTGCGCAAAATGTCGGCGTAGAACGGATAATGCGTGCAGCCTAGCACAATAATCCCATAGTCATCCAGATTGTAGGGTGCAAGCTTACTCTGGAAATAGGGCACCATTACGTCAGGATCAAACTGCAGATTCTCGCAATAGTGAACAAGCTCAGGCAGCGGCAGTGAATCGACGATACCGCCTTCATCCACGCGATTAACGAGTGCATAATAGCGCGGCATGGTCAGCGTCAGCAGCGTCGCCGTGACCAGCACTCTCTTACCTGTGGCGCGGTTCATCTCAACTGCTGGCTTCACAGCCGGCTCCATGCCGACGATGGGCAGATCGTACATGGCCCGCAAATCTTCCACGGCAATGCTGGTTGCCGTATTGCAGGCGACGACGAGCGCATCGATGCCTTCGGCCATCATTCGTTCAACAGCTTGGAACACATATTCTTTCACTTCGGCGTTCGTCTTGGACCCGTATGGGACGTGAAGTGTATCGGCCATATAGAGATAATCTTGATCGGGCAGCTTGCGCAGCGATTCCGCTAATACGGAGAGCCCGCCGAGGCCTGAATCAAAGAATCCAATAGTCATGAGCAATCGATTCCTATCTATGTAGTCTTCTTAAGCTTCTACTACTCAGCATACCCCTATCGGCCCCCTAGGGCAAGGTATAAAAGGGATAAATCTCGTATCCTATTGTTCCCTGCTTAAGCGGGTGCTTCCTTCCCATGCCGGATGAACAACCAGACGCCGAACAGAATAAGCAGGCCCGCGGCGGACTGGTAGACGGTTAACTCCTCGTTCAGCAGTATCCAGGCAAGAACAGATGCGATGACGGGCTCGCCCAGCACTGACATGGAGACGGCTGTCGTGTTCAAATATTTCAGCAGCCAGTTGAATAAGTAATGGCCGAACAGCGTCGGGACGATCGCGAGAAGCAGAAATGCTCTCCAATCTTGTCCGCTATATCCGGTAAATGGGTTACCGCGGACAAGGTTATACAGCGCTAGAGACGACGCCGCTATGAAGAATACCGAGAAATTGTAGACGTAAGCGCTGAGGCTGCTTTCGCTTCTTAGCTGCTTCCCGATCATCATATGGACAGCTACAGCGGCCGCGCCGAGCAGCGACAGCACATCGCCGAGCAGTGCGTCGGCGGAAAGGCTGAAGTCACCGGAGCCGATAATGATTGAGCCGATCATCGCAATACTCATACCGAGGAGCATCGTGCGGTTCGCTTTGATACCGAACAGCAGGAAGGAGGCAATCATCACGAACACGGGCTCCAGCGTCAGGATGACTGTAGAGCTGGCGACGGTCGTGTAGCTTAACGAAGCCATCCACAGCAAGAAATGGAGGGCCAGCATGACGCCGGATATGCTTAACAGCCCCCATTGCTTTAACGTCAGTTGAAGCCATTCCCGGCGGAAGCGCCACAATAGAGGCAGCATCAGCGCGTTGGTCAAGTAGAGCCGGTACATTGCGGTGACGGCGGCATCGGCGCTGGACCAGCGAACGAATATCGAGGAGAACGAAATCGCGATAATGCCGATCACATATAGGAGCTCATAGGTAATGGCTGGTTTGCGGACTGAACTCATAAAGACGAAATCTCCCTGCCTATATGTTAAAATGCATCGTCTGTAATACTACTACATTCGGTTAAGAAAGTGAAAAAGATACCGCTATGTAATAGCTGGCAACGAGCGGGGGAGGTTTGGGATGTCCGGCAGCCCTGTGATGGAGTCTTACGGCTGCCAGATGTGCGACCATGCACGGGCGAGGCGCTGGATACCTTGCGTCATCTCGGCAGCGCTTAAGCCTCCGAAGCCGAGATAAAGACGCGGTTCGCCTTGGTGATCTTTACTGTTCGCAGCAGCTGTCCGTTCCTCGACATCTTGTTGATGATAGATGAGGATGCCGGCGCGAGCTGCCAGATCAACAAGCTGCCTGGCGCTATAGGAGGTTTGAACGGTTATTTCCAAGTGAAGTCCTGCGCAGTCTCCGTTAATATGAACTCGGCCCGGCCAGTAGGTATGAATGAGCTCGGATAGCTTGCTATGTTTACGTTTGTATACGGTACGCATACGCCGGATATGCCGGTACCAATGTCCGCGTTTCATAAACAACTCCATCGCCCATTGATCGATCCGCGATGGAGGAGAGAGAACCTGCTCCAACTCCTTCAGCTTGCTTAGCAAAGGAGCAGGAAGAACGACATAGCCCATACGGAGAGCCGGAGTGAAGGATTTCGAGAACGTCCCCAAGTAAATGACGGTGCCTGCATCATCCATGCTTTGAAGCGATGGAACAGTACGGCCAGAGTAATGGAACTCTCCATCGTAATCGTCTTCAATAACATAGCCGTTATTCTGCTTGGCCCAATCAAGCAGCTGACAGCGAAGCGGGTAGGTAAGCGGCTGACCGGCAGGACGGTGTGACGGCGTAACATAGACCGCTCGAATGTCTTGGCTCGTTAGTTCTGCTGCCCATGGCACTTCCCGAACCATTGGAATTGCGGTAAGACGAAAGCCGTGCTGCTGGAGCTTCTTTCTTACTTGGGCAATTCCCTCCCGTTCGACCGCGATGACCGATACGTCCGGCAGAAGCCGTGCAAGCAGCTGAAGGTTCGATGAGATGCCGCTTCCGACGACGATTTGCTCGGGTGTACAGAGGACGCGGCGGGAACGGTTCAAATATTGGGCGATGCTCGCGCGCAGGCCGTACTCGCCTTGAGGATCGCCATACTGCTGGAGATTTTCACTATAGAGTGTCAGCGCGTCAGATGCCGCCGAACGCCATGCCGCTGCTGGGAATGTGCCGCGGTCGACGGTTAGCATATTGAAGTCAATGACAGCGTCATCTAGAGCGGTATGCGGGCGCTCCGTATAAGCGTGGGCGGGGGATGCTATGGCAGATCCGTTCACAGTTAGAGAAGGTATTTGATACGCGCTCTCTGTACCGGAGCCGCTCGATACGTAAATACCGGAACGCGGTTTGCTGTATATTGTGCCTTCCTCAAGCAGCATGTGATAGGCGGTTTCAATTGTTGTTCGACTAAGACCAGACTGCTCACGCAAGGCGCGAATAGAAGGCAGCTTCGAGCCATTCTGCAGAGCGCCTGACTCAATAAGCTGCCGTATGTATTGGTACAACTGTATGTATAGCGGATGCTCCGTTCCTTCCGTTAGCCGTATATCGAACAAATCGAACACCTCATTATAGGATCGATAGATGCTTTATTATATGCATGGCTTGGACGAATCGGCAATGTAGAGGCTTGCAGACAAAAAAGACCGCGCTGCCGCGCGGTCTTAGGTAATGCAGATGTAGAAGAGGCAGTCGATTAAACGACGCCTTGAGCGATCATCGCGTCAGCAACTTTAACGAAGCCGGCGATGTTGGCGCCAACGACGAGGTTGCCTGGATGGCCATATTTCTCAGCAGCTGCAACGCTGTTGTTGTAGATGTTTTTCATGATTTGGTGCAGCTTCGCGTCAACCTCTTCGAACGTCCACGACAGACGCATGCTGTTTTGGGACATTTCGAGAGCGGATACCGCTACGCCGCCAGCGTTCGCTGCTTTCGCTGGTCCGAACAGAATGCCGTTGTTCAGGAACGTGTCGATTGCTGCGAGCGTCGATGGCATGTTCGCGCCTTCGCCGATTGCTTTAACGCCGTTTTTCACGAGCAGCTTAGCCGACTCTTCGTTAATCTCGTTTTGCGTTGCGCAAGGAAGCGCGATATCGCAAGGAATCGACCAAATGCCGGAGCAGCCTTCTGTATATTTAGCTTGCGGACGCGATTTCACATATTCGCTGATCCGTTTGCGCTCGACCTCTTTCAGCTGCTTCACGAGGGCAAGGTCGATGCCGTCTGGATCATATACATAGCCGTTCGAGTCGGAACAAGCGACGACCTTCGCACCGAGCTGAGTTGCTTTCTCGATTGCATAGATGGATACGTTACCGGAGCCGGATACGACAACCGTGCTGCCATTGAAGCTGAGTCCTTTGGATGCGAGCATCTCGTTGACGAAGTATACGCAGCCATAGCCCGTTGCTTCCGTACGCGTCAGGCTGCCGCCGTACAGGAGGCCTTTGCCCGTCAGAACGCCTGCTTCATTGCCGCTGCGGATACGTTTGTATTGTCCGAACATGTAGCCGATTTCGCGGCCGCCAACGCCGATGTCGCCAGCTGGTACGTCAACGTCTGGACCGATATAGCGGTACAGCTCTGTCATGAAGCTTTGGCAGAAACGCATAATTTCGTTGTCCGATTTGCCTTTAGGATCGAAGTCAGAGCCGCCTTTGCCGCCGCCGATTGGTTGGCCGGTAAGCGAGTTTTTGAAGATTTGCTCGAAGCCGAGGAATTTGATAATGCTCGCGTTAACGGAAGGGTGGAAGCGGAGGCCGCCTTTGTAAGGTCCGATTGCACTGTTGAATTGAACACGGAAGCCGCGGTTTACTTGAGGTTTGCCATTGTCGTCTACCCATGGAACGCGGAAGTATACAACCCGTTCTGGCTCAACGATGCGCTCCAAAATGTTTTGTTCGATGTATTGAGGATTAGCTTCGATTGCTGGAATAAGTGAATCGAAAATTTCTTTAACTGCTTGGTGGAATTCGGGTTCACCTTGGTTACGGCTAATAACTTTGTCGTAAACAGCTTGAACGTAGTCTTTCGCTGCTTGATTTTTTGTAATCGTACTTACCACGGTTCTACACTCCCTTTTAACTTGTGTAACTGCGAGGATTCGTCCTCCAGTGTTTTTGCAGTTTTTGAACACTCGTTTACACTATCAGCCTGTGATAATTACAAAGTTTAAAACATTGCCTCAGCAGTCGCCAATAAAAAAAACTTTGACCCCCGATTAATTTGAATTATATTTGGGCATTTTAGGTTTAATATATATTATGTAGTGCAAATAAAGTGTATAATAGTACAAAAAAAGATCGCAAAAACGGAAGAAATCCCCGCCACTTCAGGGATGGCGGGGATTTCAGGGAATTTCATACACCTATCGGCTACAGAAGTTCGCGGCGCAGCTCTTCTCCGGATTTCGGCGAGAGGTAAGCGAACGGAATGTCGAATACCGTTTTTGCGCCTTTTTGGCCTTCGGCACTCAGACGGTGCACCGCTCTTGCATAAGCGACGAGAACGCTTGCAGTAAATTCAGGATTGCTCTCGAGCTTCAGACCGAACTCAATAAGTTGTTTCGTGCCTTGGCCCGTAATGCCGCTGCGGATCACGAAGCCGCCATGAGGCATGCCTTGGTGCTCGGTCTTCAATTCTTCTTCGGAGATGAACGTTACGGTCGTGTCATAATCCGAGAAGTAGTTCGGCATCGAGACGATTGTCTCGCGGATAACTTCGAGATCTGCGCCTTCCTCTGCCACGACGAAGCATTGGCGAAGATGCTTCTCACGCGTCGTGAACTCCGGCGTCTCGCCTGAACGAATGCGGTTGATAACCGATTCGACCGGTACCGTGTATTGAACACCAGCTTTGACGCCTGGAACACGGCGGATCGCATCGGAGTGGCCTTGGCTTACGCCTTTGCCCCAGAAGGTGTAGTCTTTGCCTTCTGGAAGAATCGATTCCGCAAGAAGACGGTTAAGCGAGAAGAGACCTGGGTCCCAGCCTGTCGAGATGACGCTGACATGACCGCCTTGTGTTGCAGCTGCATTAACCGTGTTGAAGAACTCTGGAATTTTCGCGTGCGTATCGAAGCTGTCGACCGTGTTGAACATGCTGGCAAATACCGGCGTTTGCTCTGGGAGGTCCGTAGCGGAGCCGCCGCATAGAATCATGACGTCGATTTTGCCCTTGTACTGCTCGGCTGCCGAGATATGCTCGAATTTGATGCCGCTTACTGCAATTTGATCCGGCTGTCTGCGCGTGAATACGGCGACAAGCTCCATGTCTGGATTTTGCGCGATTGCTTTCTCGACGCCTTTGCCGAGATTGCCGTAACCGACGATGCCAATTTGGATTTTACTCATTGTTTAGCCTCCTACAAATTCAAATATTTTAATTCCAAGGACACATAATTTCTAGTATAGAGATGTTACATGAAATGTAAACGGGCAAAGAGAATTACAGTGGCTTTTGTCCCCCATTTTATTTTTCCAACTTTATGAACATTTAAATGCAAGTCCATATTAATTATGTGCAAAAAATTTCCGCTCTAAATCCTGCCGACTAAAAAATCGCTACCTATTTTAATATCTCATTATGTCCGTTTGAACTACTCTTTGATTAGTGGTTGTAATTATATCAATTCTTACGCATCCCGAACGCCTGGAATTCCCTAACTTTTTCCACAAAAAAAGTGATGGAGTGTTCGTTTCAGGGCATGGCATATCGCTTGGGGATCACTATATAGGCATGGACTTAATAGAACGCCCTTGACTAGTTTCCTGTCAGTAGGAAATAATTTTTATACGCTATATTGAATAATTATTCATTTTATTGTATAAATAATTATCCATTTTCATTAAGGGGGTTATTTATTATGCAGCTTGATTCAGCACTTTATTCACAGCACCCTTCGGTAAGCCATATCGGTAATGATACGCAACAACTGCTCGAAGAGGCATCAGCTTCAATTCTGTACACCGCGAAGCGCCCGGAGGTTGTTATGGAACGCGGTACGGGCATGTACATCTGGGATACCGACGGTAAGCCATATCTCGATTTTATCGGCGGCTGGGCGGTGAATGCGCTCGGTCACTCTCCAGCTGTATTGCGCGATGCCCTTGCTTCGCAGTCGGCGCAGCTCGTTCATGCCAGTCCTGGCTATTACAACAAGCCGATGATTCAGTTCGCCAAGCTGTTGACTGAACTGTCAGGCTATGACCGTGCGTTCTTCGCAAGCAGCGGCTCCGAGGCGAACGAGAGTGCTATTAAGCTCGCGCGTAAATACGGCTCCATCCATTTAGATGGCGCTTACGAGATTGTGACAACGATCGGCAGCTTTCACGGCCGGACGCTGGCGACGATGTCGGCGACGGGCAAGCCTCAATGGATGCAGCTGTTCGCGCCGAAGGTTCCAGGCTTCCACCATGTGCCTTTTAACGATATTGAAGCGATGCGCCAGGCCGTCAGCGACCGGACCTGTGCCATTATGATTGAGCCGGTGCAGGGGGAAGGCGGGGTGCATCCAGCGGATGCTGAATATATCAAAGAGTTGCGTAAGCTGTGCGACGAAAGAAGCATTCTGCTCGTGTTCGATGAAGTGCAGACGGGCATCGGCCGGACCGGCAAGCTGTTCGCGTTCGAGCACTACGGCATTCGGCCGGATATCGTGACGCTGGCCAAAGGGATTGGCGCTGGCTTTCCTCTGTCCGCTATGCTGACGAAGGAAGAGCTTAATTTGTTCGAGGCGGGCGAGCAGGGCGGTACGTACACGGGGCAGCCGCTTGCTATGGCGGTTGGTTGTGCAGTGCTCGGGGAGGTTGTCCGTCATAATTTGCCCAGTCAAGCGGAGGAGATAGGAGCCTATATTCGGGAAGAGCTTCATTCCATTGCTGGACGCTTCGGACTATCGGGCATTAGAGGGATGGGACTATTAATCGGGTTTGATCTTCCGAGGCCGATCGGCAGCGAGCTTGCAGCCGCCGCTCTGGCGAATGGGCTGCTAATTAATGCGCCGAGCCCTTCCATCATCCGGCTGATGCCGCCGTTAATCGTAACGAAGGAGGACGTCTCGGTTATGCTGGAGCGGTTGACCATCTCCTTGGAGCAAGTGATTGGCGGTTGATAGATTTGGATCATTCGTTATTTCGATTATAGCGGCGTGGAGGATTGGAAATCCGGGCCCCAACATGATAATATGTCGATTAAAGTCGAATTCTGCAAAGGAGTATACTTCTGTGAATCAACGTTATTGCAGAGAATCAAAGTGTTACAAAACAGCTCGTGTTTTTCCAACGGATGTGAACAACCATGATACACTGTTCGGCGGCAAGCTGATGGCGTATATCGATGACATCGCTTCGATCGCGGCGACAAAGCATTGCCGTCGGACGGTCGTGACGGCATCAACCGATTCTGTCGACTTCCTGCATCCGATCCGCCCTACGGATTCCGTAGGCTTGGAGGCGTACGTGACATGGACAGGCAAGTCGTCTATGGAAGTGTTCGTTAAAGTGGTCAAAGAAGGTCTGTTGTCAGGCGAACGGATAGTTGCAGCGACCGCATTTCTTACCTTCGTCGCTCTTGACGACGACAACAAGCCGGTCCCCGTTCCGGAAGTGGTGCCGGAGACGGCAGAAGAATTGAAGCTTCATGAGACCGCGCCGCACCGTGCCGATATGCGTCGTATCCGCAGACAAGAGAGCAAACGGTTCGCAGGCTTTTTGACCGTCGAGCAGCCTTGGGACTAGAGGTTATTGGTTTAGGTTACTTACATATGCCGGCGCCATCTATGCGAGATGGCGCCGGATTTTTTCTTTTGAGAATGGTCAGCTTCCTTCCCAGGTCCGAAGCCTTACTCGACCAAAGCCGGGGATGGGGACAGGACGGGGGACTGTAGTGTAAGGGTGAGATAAGGAATACACTTACTTTAACGATATTTGACACGTTAAAGGAGCTGCAACAAATGAAAGATGCGAGTACGAAACCGCCTGCAGCGCTTCCGTCAACCGGCCTGATCGGCCGGTATATAGAACGAGCGCTTTATATGGTGTTTATTACATTGCCGCTATCGATTATCGGCTTTGTGGTATCGATTACGTTAACGATCCTTGGCTTTGGCTTAACGCCGATCTTGATCGGTCTGCCGATCTTGAAAGCAGCCGCTTATGTATCACATGTGTTGATGCTTATAGATGTGTATCGCACGAATCGGCTTCTGCCGCATAAGGCGTCTGGCTCTGATCTGCCTTCGGTTCCGTTCGGACCATTCACTTACCGGGAAATGTTTACGTCGTCTGCGCCCTATGTTCCTCTTATGTATTGGATTTTTAAGCTTCCGGCCGCGGTCATCCAATTCGCTATGGCTGTCATTTTCCCGCTGACGGGTGCTGCAATGGTGTTAACTCCGATTGTCTACTTGGTGCTCGACCGGTTCGGCATTCCGATTCTGCAGGACGATGTAGTGTTGGATACGCTATTTCCGAATTTGGAGCCACTGGAGCGCTCATATATTGGATCAGGTCTCGGCGTACTGTTTGTTCTAATGGGATGGCCAATTATCGCGAGGCTGACAGTCGCTCAAGCGGCACGTATCGAAGCACTGCTTCAGCACTCGGCGCGCAAGGCTGCATCCCGGCAGCATAATCAGCCGCAGCCAGCAGTGGAACAGCACCCACCTGTTTACGAACAGGAGCCTGCTTACGAATCGTCGTCTTATCCGCAGCATTCGACGGATATTCTGGAATCGCTCCCTTTCGAGCCGTTCGATCCTAATGCACCGGCCCCACCGTCCTTATCAGCTGATAAGCCGGATTCCGATCTTGACCTCAGAGACGTTCCAATGAACCCTCTCCAGCCGAAGGCTATTATTCCTTAGCTGACGGATCGGTACTGTGCTGGGAACAATAAAAAAGCCCCAAGGATGAGTTGCTTCTCATCCTTGAGGCTGCTTTGCCGGCTCTGCTAGGAAAGCCGATGCATGCGGCAATGCCGCGGGCGGACATACTATTTCTGATCGGTTGCGAGTTCCTTGTATTCGTCGTTGTCCATAACTCGTCTAGCCGTGACATAGCGTTTCGAGTAATAGGAGTCGCTAAGTGCCGAGATGGTTACACCTTTGCTGGACGATGAATGCGCAAATTTGCCGTTCCCGACATAAATGCCAACATGCGAAATGCCGCTGCCGCTCGTATTGAAGAATACGAGGTCGCCCGCGCGAAGCTCGTCCTTTTCGACTTGCTCTCCCATCTTAGCTTGCGAACCGCTTGTCCGTTCTAGAGTAATGCCGAGTTTACCGAATACGTATTGCGAGAAGCCTGAGCAGTCGAAGCCTTTGGTTGTCGTGCCTCCGGACAAATACGGTGTACCGATTAGGTCATCGATCGTATCGTCCAGCTTCGAGTCTGCGAAAGCACTGCTTACTTGCACCGTCAGCAGCATAGCTAGTCCGAGTAAAAATGTAAGCGATTTCTTGCCCAACGTAGCGCTGCCCCTTCCAAAGCCTGCGAGGTTAGCTGTAGGGTTCGGTTGAAGGCTCCCTATGATTCCTGCGGCGTGCATCGATTGATCGAGACGGCGAAATCAATTCACCCAAAGTGGTTCCCCCGTTCCCCGCATACGCGGAGATTCGGCATAGTTTGAATAACAACTCTAAAGATTCGATAAAATTTTATTAATTCCTGCTTAGAATTAGGAAAAATTTCTCGGTAACTCGTTGAGGGACATTAGTTCTTTGTGCACACCATGCTCGTAGAGACCGGATTGCCCAGATGAAATGTGATCATGTGTCGTTACCATTGCTAATGCGATTCCCTAATAAGAGAGCTTATTGTAATCGTTAATGAGCATCTTCTGACGGTATTTACATTTAAGTGGATGAAATACTTACGGAACTCGGCATGCTATACTGTAAATAATTATATATTCCAAGGGAAGACTAATCCTGAGCCGAGGCAGGAGGTTAAGCTGATGAGTAAGGAGAACGGGCAATCCAATGTGAATTTTAATAGGGTGCCGATCCAGATTCCGAATGATGCGCGGTATATCGATCCGGTTATCGATTACATACGTGACGTAATAAAGCCGGAACGGATCGTGCGGGTTGATTCCCATTGGGACTATTACTTAGGCGAAGTGGTCGAGTTTACGAAGGACGGCGTTGAAATGGCCTATGATTGGAATGAGTCTTGGGGGCACGAGTTGACGACGACTACTTCCTCTGAGCAGCAAATCAAGCTCGTTCGGGAGACAGCGGAGCGGATCGCGGAGCATGTGAAGAGCAGCCTATAGAAAAAAAGTTACACTAAAATCCATTTCTGGGAGGAATGGTTTTGTGATCCTCGAATATGTTCATTAGGGGACAAAAACCAAACTGGAAGGTGGATGAGTAATGAAAAGAAAATGGCTCGCTCCGATTGTTGCCGTGCTGTTGGTCGTGATGATGAGCTTTGCGGTATCTGGTTCGGCTGCACCGAGCACGTATGTGCACGGCATATTCTCGACTAAGCCGATGTATGTGCAGGACGGTATTACAGGAGCTTGGCTAAACTCGACTAGCGGCAATGCGATTGCAAGTTGGACTGAACATCCGCTTAGCTCGGGTAATCAGGGCTTCTTCAATGCAATATCGTATGTAGGAGCGACGAAGTATGAGTTCCGGCTGGTTAGCCTGGGCTCGACAACAGTAGATCAGATTTACGGCAAGTTCCATATCTATAAGAATGATGTGCTTGTTGCGTCGGTTGCCGGCACTGTGAACGGACTTAGCCAGCCGGTCGGAGGTTACTTCAAGTTCTATGATGCCTCCAATAGTTGGCATGTATCCGGATATATAACGGATCGGCTTGACTATTAATCTGCAGCTGCGAGTTCGCATGTAAAGCGGTGTGTCCCCTGCCGCTTTACGGTTCAAGCTGTGCTGCAAGAGGTCCCGCTAATTAAGAGCGGGACTTTTTTGCGTTTCAATAGGATGAGCGGGGGCGCTTTGCGCTGACTACAGTGAGCCGAAAGTCGTGCCGTGCTGCTCGATCTACTGGCGAAAAACAGGGTCCTGCTCCTCAAGAGCAGGGCTTTTGATTTGTTTTACTAGGTAATAAGAGTTAATAAAGGTATTTTATATTACATTGGAAAAAATTTTTTATAACATAGATGGTAGATGATGAGAGAGGGGGAAGAGGGCTGAGTTTCATACAGTGCGGCAGTGATGCCATATCCGTCTAAAAGGGAGATGTTAATGATGAAATGGTTTAAGAAACTTGGTGTTACGGTATCCATGTTCGCACTAGCTTCTGGTGTATTTGCTGCGGCAGCCACAGCCTACGACCTTTATGAACCGAACGACACTCTTGCAACGGCAACCCCGATGCCGTTTCATTTTGAGCAGGATCGGTTCTCGGGAATTCAATACCCGGTATATGAAGTGGTTTCCAACATTTCGACCCCAACGGATGTCGATTACTACAAATTGGTTCCATATGCGTCAAAATACATTAGTCTTGCGCATCCTGTTGGATTTGACTATGATTTTGAAGTTTATGATGAGTACGGCAATCTGATTGCAAGCGCCACCTCTACAGCTACATATGAGACGGTAACGTTCTCTACCTCAGCCGTTCGATATGTGAAGGTGTACAGCAAAAATGGTACGTATAGCGGGGACATGAATAAACCTTATAGGCTAAATGCGGCATAATTGAACATCAAGCGCCCCTGTTCATCAAGGAATGAGCGGGGGCGCTTGATGTTATCTATAGTATAGTGAACCGCATGATCTTGAAGGTATCGTAATACGCAAAAACCGCACGCGAATGCCTAGTCATTAGGGCAATCAGCATGCGGTTCCCGTTATAACATGGCCGGGCCATGTGAACGTGCATCTACGTGATTAGTCTACGTCTGGACCGCCGTCTACTTGGTCGGCTGGATCATCCGCATACTTCTCGTAAGATGCCGTGCTCATAATGCGGCGAGCAGATAAATAACGCTTTGAATAATAAGAGTCGCTCAGTTTACTGATCGTGATGCCTTTGCTGGAGGAGGAGTGAGCGAATTTGCCGTCGCCGACGTAGATGCCGACGTGGGATACGCCTTTGCCGCTCGTGTTGAAAAATACGAGATCTCCTTCGCGCAGGTCATCCTTTGCCACTTTCTTGCCAAGCTTGCTTTGTGCGCTTGACGAATGCGGCAAGTCAATACCGAACTGCTTGAATACATACATGGTAAATCCCGAACAGTCGAAGCCTTTGGTTGTTGTGCCAGCTGCACGATACGGCGTACCGTATACGCTGTCGACTATTTCGTTAAGTTTGGAGTCCGCGAAGGCGCTTCCTGCTTGAAAAGCTAGCACCAGGGCGAGACCTGCGAGTATAGCTGAAATCTTGAAACGCACGACTTCGTGCTCCTTCCATTGCCTACGAGGTTAGCTGTGGGGTTCGGTTGAAGGTCCCCTATGATACCCTCTGACCGACCTGTTACAGTGAACAAGCAAGGTCGGGATCAATTCACCCAGATTGGTTCCCCCGTTTTCGTACACGGAAATTCGGCAGTGTTTTTATGTACGGGGAATAGTAATTCGGGTATTTTGAAGAAAATCCTTCCGCTATGTCGAATTTCTAATAATTCTCATGTTTAGTAGCGCGAGATAAATGGATTATGAGAATGTTTCTAATTTTTCTTAAGGATTAATTAATAAAAAAAAGGAAGGCGAAGGCCTCCCTCTCTTAATAGAAATCTAAAGTCCAGTTAGTCGTTCAATCTAATGAATAAGTTGAGAGATAATGACAATTGAAATCGTCATACAAACGATTACCACTGTGAAGTATTTGATATTTTCATTTCTTCCTTTGATTAATCTTATACTTGAGTATGCGATTAGACAAATGAGTGCGATAAACAGAATCAAGAGAATGGGATATCCCAAATTGCGTGCTTCAATAGACTCCATATACATCATCCTAAATTTAATCTTCTCGGGACCGAACTAGAAAGCATGCGGGATCATTCGAGATTAGTTGTCTACTATTATACATAAGTATACCGGATATTTGAATGATAAAGGGAAATAAAACTAAAATTTATACATCATCCTATAAGTTTACAATTTAGAGGGCGTTAAGATAGAAATGCAAGATTCAATACGCAATAAACCTCCCGTAAGGGAGGTTTGGGGGGATATAAAATGGGAGAATCCATTTAACCACTATCCGGGCGCAAGCACTCGAATTGTGCGGCGAGCGTCCATACCTTCAGCATCGTCTGAATGAACCGGTATGCCTGATGAACGAGGATGGCGAGAAACCCGGCCCACAGCATGGAGGCTGACGAGATAAGCAATCCGGCTGCGCCGGCAGCGCACCACATGAAAAGCGAGACGCCGAGATAAGGAAGAAATCGCCGAATGGATTGCCACAGTCCTTTGAATATTCCTTGACCGGACGCGGCTCCGAACTGCATAGCCAGAAAGATCAGATGAAGCAGAATGCCCCAGGACAGCCAGCCGCCGGCAACTGGCAGCAGCGCCTTTGCAATGTCGCTGATCGTATTATCGCTTAACACCGTTGAGACAGCGCGGGGCAGTAGCCAATATCCTGGCGCCAGCGTGAGAATCGACTCAAGCCAGTACAGCGCCGTTACCGGTAGCCAAGCTTTCCGAATGCCGTGCAGGAAGCGCGTGCCTTCGCTGCTCGACGCATGATGAAGAGAGTGGAACAAACCGGCGTTCAATAAGGGCGAGAGCAGCATGCGCATCGCAAGGAGGCCGACGAACATCCATAAGTAAGGCTGAATGAGATCGGTTTTCGTTAGCTGGAATTCCGCTTCGTAGAAGAATAACCGGCCAGCGGACGCCGGCATGCCGGCGTCCGGGAAGCGGCGGAGCAGCGGCGCTATGATACCGTCTATAAGCCGGTACAGGAAGAAGCCCCATAACAGCCGATAAACGAAAAGTACGATAATGATATAGAGGTGGCGAACCGTCAGTGTCCAGCCGGCCTTCAAATGCTGCTTCATGCGATACGCTCCTTTCCGATTGCTGCCCTATTAAGCTTCAGAGGGCATTGCATCGTATCTGCGAATAGGGAAGGGCAGAGCTTCCCGCTGCTATCACCAGCCGAATGCTCCGATTATCGCGTCGAGCAGTTTGGCTGCACCCAGATTCCAGCGTGTGCGCGTCCGGTCGGGCAGCTCGGCTTTCATATAATTGTTGATATGCTTGTTGTCGAGTACATTCGTATTCTTCGGATCGACAGCGGCCCATTGCAGCGGAGCGCTGTGAGAGAACTTGAACTGGATGCGGGCGTCCGATCCGTCCCAGCTTCGTGTCATTGTCGTTCCGTCTGTGAATTGGAAGACGATTGGTACTGAGCCGTTGATGCCGCCCAGTCTGCGTATCTGTACGGTCGATTCGTACTGCGTTGTCCCGTTCTGATGCTTAACCGGCTTGACGGAGATCCGGTCGACGGCAAAGTCAGCCATTTGATTGCCGTACACATACTGGCGGAAGTAATCGCTCCATTTCTTTTTGGTCACCTGCTCAACGACGCGCTCGAAATCAGCAGTAGAAGGGTGCTTGAACTTATACTTCTGGAAGTAGGTCCGTAGTATTTTTTGCATCGTCCGGTCGCCGACCATCTTCTCAATGCCGACGAGCACGAGCTTGGCGCGCATGTACACATTTTCCGCATAATGATCGTGGCTGTGATAGGACCAGGACAATTGCTTAAGCGGCGCAGGGCTGGTCATGTAGCTTGATTCGATTGCTAGGTTCGGCGCGACACCGTACTCCGTCTCCATTACCTTGTCTTCGGCGTAGGAAGTGAAGCCCTCATCCAGCCACGCTTCCTCGAATTCGTTCGTCGCAACCATGCCGTACCAGTATTGATGGCCGATCTCGTGCACGATCGTTCGCTCGAGCGAATAGCCTGGGCTCTCATCCTCGGCAGCAAATGCGGTCACGAGGGTCGGGTATTCCATTCCGCCTGCTCCGTTGCCCCCTTTGGGAGGGACGACAATGGATAGTGTGGAATAGGGGTAAGAGCCATACCATTGTGCATATTTGATCAGCGCTGACTTGGCCGCATGCAGATAGCGATCCTTGAGGCCGGCATGGAGCGGGTCAAGGTACAGCTTGATGCGAACGCCCGGGATGCCGGGAGCGGACAGTGATTCTTCTGCATATACAAAATCGGGAGAGGCTGCCCATGCAAAATCGTGCACGTCATCAGCGTAGAACTGATAGCTTTTCCAATCGCCAGATGTCTGAATCGGCTTCGTCTGGAAGCCGGTGGCAGCTACTTTATACCGCTGCGGTACCGTAATGTTCACGCTGTAGATGCCAAAATCACTGTAAAATTCGGAATTGCCGTGATACTGATGCGCATTCCAGCCATCGGCAGCACGGCCGCGGGTTCCTGCCGTCTCATATACGGCTAGCTTCGGGAACCATTGGCCAGCCATGACAAAATCGCCGGCATAGCCCATTCGCGCGAATACCTCGGGCAGCTTCACCTCAAAGCCGACCTTGAGCGTCACGCTTTTGTTAGGCATCACAGGGGTTTGAAGCCGGAGCTTGGCCAGTGTACGGTCGTCCTCATTCCCGTCATCAGGCTGTACATAATGAAGCCGTGGCAGCAGGCTTTGGCCCTGCTCAGTCAGCAGCTCGGTAATGTTCATGTAGCCGTAGCTGTTCGCTGTGGCGCGATCCTCGCGCAGCTGTCCGCCCGACTCGCGCATGAACGAGGACTTCGGAGAGTAGAAGGCGTTCGGATACAGATGCCAGTACAGCTCGGATACCGGCTGGCGTCCCGGATTCGTCCAGGTGACGATCATTTGACCATTTAGCATGCGGCCTGTCTGATCCAGCTTCACGTCGATATGGTATTCGGACACTCGCTTGCTGAGCGTCTGGGTATCCGGCGTCATGATGGAGTTCGGCTCAGGACTGCCTGAAGGAGCGGGGCCGTTAGACGACGTTCCAGGAGCTGTGGTCACCCGGCTGCCAGGGCTGCTTCGCTGGCTTGCGCTGAGGTCATTTTCCATATCGTCGTCTGAATGAATGATGCGGTCCGGGCTTCCGGCTTCGAAAAGCCTGTCTTTCGTGCTTGTGGCGATCCCTGAGCTGGTGGCATGGATTTCACTAGACGAATAGGCGTACATATAATGCGACTTCCAAGCTTCGCCGAATCCTTGGGACGACGTGTAACCGAGCACAGTGGCGAGGAGCAGTGCGACGGCAATTCCTTTGACGTGTCGTGGAGTCATTGAACGATTCCCTCCCGTTGACAAGCATCTAAGGCATGTATATGTTTGCATTTCGCGGATTATTAGCTAAAATGGAATTATTGTGAGGCGAAGCGGACAAACTCATGCGGGGCGCGGCCTCGCGGGCTCTGGCCGCCCGCCGCAGGGCTGCGGATGATAAGTTGGGAAGGCAATCTGACGTTCGGATCAGCAAATTGTTGGCGTCAGCGCGGCACCGTAAGCGGAAAGGTGTGAAGATAGATGGAACAACAAGGTCAAGGCGGTTCGGCGGAAGCACCGAAGCCGAAGAAGTCGTTGTCGCTTAACGTAGTCAGCAATAAGGAGCATCGGGGATTTGGCGCCGGCTCCATTGATTTGAGCTCGGTATCTCCTGTCATTATCGACGGGGCGGAAGCGGTCATCGACGTCGGCGCAATGCATGCGAAGAGCAAGATTGAGAAGGGGATTAAATTCAGCCCGAATAAGGAAGATGTACCGAATGGCAGACCGTGCTGGATTGTCTGGATCGCGGTAGACCGTAATGAGGAAGGCTCATTCTATGGCGGAGCGACGTCATGCGAGATGCTCATTGACACCGAGGCGCGGCGCGGATGGAAGATTCTCGCCGATCATGTTAATCGGCTGGATTACGCCATTAAGCGGCGGATTATACTGGACAACCTTGGTCCAGAGCAGAAGGCAGCGCTGAAGAAGCTGCTTGTCGAGCATAATCAAGAATGGTGGGACCGTTCTTCCGAAGAGTTGAAGCAAGCGCTTGAAGCTTAGCAATAGAGAAAACCGGCACTAGCTGCTGTGGAGCAGCTGAATGCCGGTTTTTTTATATATGGCGAAACGCTAGCCTTAGCTGTTCCAATCTCGCCGAAGCGTGAACAGATCTTTCAGTTCCTCTGTCGACAGCTCCGTAATCCAGCCTTCCGAGCTCGTGATGACATTATCGCTCAGCTGCTGCTTGCTCTCCAGCATTTCATCGATCTTCTCCTCCAGTGTACCCAGTGCGATAAATTTATGAACCTGGACATCACGGGTTTGACCCATTCGGTAAGCGCGGTCGGTTGCTTGATTCTCTACAGCGGGATTCCACCAGCGGTCATAGTGAAACACATGGTTCGCCGCCGTCAGATTGAGCCCAACGCCGCCTGCTTTAATCGATAAAATGAATACGCCCGGCTGTTCGCCGGCGGGAAGCGTCCGGGATTGGAACCGTTCAATCATGGCGTCCCGGGCTTTCTTGGACGTGCCGCCGTTCAGATAGAGCACCGGCTCTTGAAGCCGCTTCTCCAGCACCTGCTTCAGCATATTGCCCATCCCGATGTATTGGGTGAAAATAAGGCAGCGGTCGCCTTCCTCGCGCAGCTCCTTCACCATCTCCAGCAGCCTCTCCAGCTTTGAGGAGCGGGCAATGAGCTGGTCCATGGCGGATTCATATTCGCCCTCCGTCTGTTCGGAAGCATTGGCTTGGGCTGGATCGGACTGTATGCGATTTGCTGTTAGTTCCTGACTCAGTTCCAGCTCCGGCAGAGGCTCCCCGGTCAGCAGAATAGGATGGTCGCACAGCTGCTTCAGCTTCGTCAGCGCTGATAGAATGACGCCTTTGCGCTCGATGCCTTCGAGCGTTTGGATCTTCTCCATCAGATCGCTTACCGTTTGGTCGTATAAGGCACCTTGTTCAGGCGTGAGATGGACATAGGTTTTCATCTCGTTCTTATCCGGCAGATCAAGCTGAATGCTCGGGTCCTTCTTCTTGCGGCGCAGCATGAACGGCTTGACGAGACGCTGCAGCTCTTGGGTGCGATGTACGTCATGCTCCTTCTCGATTGCGTTCGCGAACCGCTGCTGGAAGCCCTTGGCGGTACCCAGATACCCCGGATTAATAAAATCGTAGATGGACCACAACTCGGACAGCCGGTTCTCGATTGGTGTGCCGGTCAAAGCAATTCTGTGATCGGCGGTAAAGCTTCGGATCGCAGAGGACTGCTTGGTCTGCGCATTTTTAATATTTTGTGCCTCGTCTAAGCAGATGGATGCCCAATGGTATTGCTGCAGCAGCTCCTGATCGAGCGCGGCGGTCGAGTAAGACGTAAGCATGACATCTGCCGCGGTCGCCTCCGCAAGAAACGCCTCCCCGTTAAGACGCCTGCTGCCATAATGGAGCATGACGCGCAGCGAGGGTGCGAAGCGTTGCAGCTCCTTCTGCCAGTTGCCGATTACAGACGTCGGGCAGATGACGAGCGCAGGCATGGGAGGCCGGTCGGAGCGGGTTGGCGAAGCGGCCGCGGACTCCTTCACGTGCAGTAAATAAGCGATTAGCTGCACCGTTTTGCCAAGTCCCATGTCGTCGGCTAGACACCCTCCGAGTCCGAACTGCCGCAAATAAGCAAGCCATGCAAAGCCTTCGCGCTGATAGGTGCGAAGCTCGGCATGCAGTCCGGCCGGCGGAGGCTCCAGCGGCCATTCGGAAGGCTGTCCTAATCGGTTTACGAGCTCAATTAGCTGCGAATTCAGCTCTACCTCCAGCTTTATCCGTTCTTCCTTATCGTCGTCCTTATCCGTAGAGGAGTCATTCGTGCCGCCAGCTTGACCTTGGTCGTGGGCGCCAAGCAGGTGAAGCTGCAGCACGTCTTGGAATGACAGTCCTTGTGATCGGTCGATGCTGTCCATCGCCCGTCGAATTTGGGAGAGCAAATTCGGGTCAAGCGCGATCCACTGGCCTCGGAAGCGGACGAGCCGTTCGTTGCGGGCTGCAAGCTCGTTGAACTCGGCTTCTGACAGATCGGCGTCTCCAATTGCGATCCGCCAATCAAAGTCGACGATTGCATGCAGGCCGAATAGCGATGGTCCGCCTCCGCGTGAGCCTGCGGCATCGCGTACTTTGGCACGCAGACGGGGCTTTTTGCGGCTGGCTGCCTCCCACCAAGCGGGGAGCAGCACTTGCCAGCTGGCCTCGAGCAGTCGGTGGCTGTCGTAAGTTAAGAACTGCCAAGCCGCCTCATCGGGCATCGGGCTGCTGAGGATATCGTCTTGGCCACCGTTTAACCGTGCGGGCGGTAAGCAGGCGCGCAGACGGTCCAGCCAGCCAGCTGAGCGCTCCTGGATTGATGAAGACCATGCCACAGGCCATGAACCGAAGGCGCGTCCATCTTCTGCGATTCGGATCGCAACAAGCAGCGAAGGATCAAGCTTATCCTGTAGTACGAGCTGAAGCCGCCAATCGGGCTCGGTTTCATCCGGCTCCAGCAGCTGCAGCAACGGGCGGAACGGGGCGGTATCCGCCTTCCAGCCTGCAGCAATCAGCCATGCTGTCTCGTCTAGACCGGCATTCTGGGCAGCGTTGTTCGTGAATAAAAGCGGGAATTCCTGACGCAGGTCAGCGGAGGCGGCCTCCGTGCCGTAATACGTCTCATAGACTGAAGCGGAGAATGCAGCCTGCAGACCTTCTGCGAACCGGTTACGTTTATCTGCCAGTGAAGCAAGAATCGCTTGCTCCTCCGTCTTAAGCTTGTCGGCGTCCCATATCCATTGAAGCGGCTTGCCACCCTTCATCGCAGTGAAGCTTGGCTTGAATCTTCGTTCTTCGATGCAGGAGGCAAGCAGAGGCGCGGCTTCGACGATAGTGCGGGCATCATCCTCCCATATCCACCCGATATGTTCAAGGAGTTCATGCTCGGCAAGGAATGGAATGACCTGCTCGGCAGGAAGCAGTACGAGCTCGACGCCCTGGACGGACTGTGTAGTTAGCTCAGTGCCGTAGAAGGACGGCTTATGCCAAGCGAATAGTCGCTGCTTGATGAAGAGACCGGATGCATATTCTCCTGATTCTAGCTCTCCGTATATTAACGCATCGCCGTAGTTGGTCAGACTGATTTGTAGATGTATCGTCTGCAAGTAATATCGTTTCATTCGATCAGCTTTCCTTTCCGAAGCTCTTCCTGCAAAGCTCGGAGCCGGCTGTGCCGGTCGGCGAATGCCTCCAGGAATTGCTCCCAGCGCTGTTCTTGCTTTAGCTTCTTGTACAGCTTGGCGAGCCGCTTCAGCAGCTTGACGGCGGATTTATAGCCATCTCTATTCTTGGCCAGAACATAACGCTCGACGGCTTGATGATAATAAGGTAGCAGCGCCTCGGGCGCATGCTTCTCGATCGGTGTAAGCTCCGTAGCGCGGTGTGCTAATGGATCAATGCCGGAGCTCATCTGGTAGTCGATCCATTGGCGCCACTTGCCGTAGGTGAGCAGCGCTTCATCGTATATATGCTCGGAAGCAGGAAGCATACCGATCAGCGTCTGCCACATTACGTGCTCCGCCTCTGGCAAATGCTCGATCAGCGTATTCCAGCCTGCCATATAGGTGTACAGCTCCATGGAGCGGTGGACGCTGAGCAGGTCACCGAGCTCGATGAGCCAGCGAAGCATGCGGTCCCAGTCCCGCTCAGCCGACAGAAAGCGCAGGAAGGCCGTTAAGTCTGAGGGTAGAATAGCGTTCCCCTGATTTGCCTCGCGCAGCGTCGTCCATGCCTCTTCATCTTGTGACAAGTAATAATGCATCCAGCTCCTTGCAAGCTGGCTAGGCAGTAGGGAACGCGCATCTTCTATTGCAGGCTTCGCTGCAAGAAGCTTCTCCAGCTCTGCCGCGAACGGACGAAGCTCACCGGCTGGAGGCTTAAGCCATGTCGACCACAGCAGCAGGTACACGTTCAGTAAAGTGCGAGCGGTCCCAGCCTCCGACAGCATCTGGCGGCGCACCTCATCGGTTATATCAGCAAGCCTCTGACGGATGGCTGTCTCTTGTTCGACATTCGTGATAGCCGCGAACGGAGACTGGCCGTTAAGCAGGCTATCGATTTCGCGCGTTAAGGCTGACAACGCCTCTTGAGACTGAAAGCTGTAGAAGTAGCCGAGCGCATGCCACTGCTGCCGAGTGCTGGCTAATAGTTTATCCAGTGCGTATAAGCGGGCGGCCAGCTCGTAGATTAGATCTAGATCAGCGGGGAGAGGTGGCTTTATTCGCTGGATGGAGGCAAGTATGGCTTGTCCGTTCAAAAGACTGCGAGTGTCGGTCAGCGTCTGCGTACATTGCTCGAACAGTTCGCGCCACTGCACCATCGATAGCTCCGGCAGCTTCTTGGCCTGAAGAAGGAGCTGCTGTAAGGTCGGGCTTGAAGAGACTGCTTGGCTGGAGTGTGCCGGGATGACGCCTGCCAATTTCGCGTTTATGATAGCGGCGGCAGGCCGTCCGCCTCGTTGTGCATATTGGAGCAGCACGGCCACGATATGCTTGCAGTTACTGCCTACCGGGCATTCGCATCGGCTCGCGGAGAGCTTGTCCACGTTCAGCTTGGTGTTGTAATGCTCGGAGCCAGCTACGACAGCTATAATGAGCTGCTCATTCAGCGGTGTGTAGGATCGAACCCGTCCCTGCTTGAAATACTGAAAGCCGCGCGACAGCGTTACGTCATTGTAAAGCGCGGCGGCCTGCGTTAGCAGCTTGTTCCAGTTGTTATCGTCTATCGTCGGGGAGAGAGAGCTCATTATGTAATCTCCTAAACGTTGAATAGTGTAATGATTGCTTATCAGACATTATACAACATGCATCGGACAATTAAAGAAAAGCCGGCCGATACCGTTCGTTGTCATCGATCGGTTCGGCCGGCAATTAGCAGGTTAAGTGGATTAATATTTATATCGGCGCAGCATCTCCTGAAGCTTGGCAGCGGTGGCGCTCAACGCTTCAGAAGAAGCAAGCACCTCCTCCATGCTGGCGAGCTGCTCCTCTGTCGAGGCGGATACCTCCTGCGTCTTGTCGAGCGTAGTACGGGAATGCTCAGACGTTTCCTGTACGGATGAAGCAACCTCCTCTGTCGAGGCAGATATCTGCAGGGAAGAAGCTGATACATCGCTAATCTGCTGGGCAACGCTGTCGATAGCATCCGATATTCCATCGAACAGCACGGTCAGCTGATTCATTGCAGCCATGCCGCGAGCTGTTTCCTCGGCGCTGCCGCTCATTGCAGCGAACGCTGTTTGAATGCCCTCTGCTGCTTCCAATACAAGCTTGCCGATCTCATCTGCCGACTGTCGGGATTGCTCGGATAGCTTCTTCACCTCTTGGGCGACGACGGCGAAGCCCTTGCCGTGTTCGCCGGCCCGCGCTGCTTCGATATTCGCATTGAGCGACAGCAGATTGGTCTGGTTCGCGATTTCGGTCATGACGGCTGCGATAGAACCGATCTGGTCAGACAGCTGGCCAAGCCTGTTGAGTGCTTCGGCTGTCTCGTCAGAGCTTCTCTGGATCGCGGTCATGCGCTTCGCCGCATCTAAGACGGCCTCTCGCCCGTCGGCCGCGTTTGCGGCGGCTCGGCTAGCGTTATCGGACACGGTGCCAGCCGATTCGGCAATGCGCGTAACGCCATCTGCCATCTCTGCCATTGCGTCGGCATTTTGTTCGGATATCGCATATTGCTGATCGGCCATGGAGCTTAGCTCTTGAATGGCTTGAGCAATCTGGTTGGTCGCCTGCGTCGTCGTACTTGCCGCCGATTCCATATCGATGGACGCTGCCGCGAGCTGCTCAACAACGGTATGATTCGAGCGCAGCAGATCGGAGAAGGCTTCAGCCGCGCGGTTGAAGGCTAACCCGACCCCTTGCAGCTCGTCCCGCGTCACGAGATTAGTCCGAACGCTTGCATCGCCTTCGGCGAGTAGGTTGGCTGTCTTCTCCAGTTCGACGATTGTACCTTTCACATTTCGGTAGAAAGCGATAAAGAACAACACAACAAGGAGCAAAATGATACCAATCAGAGCGAACATTCTAATTAATTCGTTTCTCGCCCCTTCGATGCGATGATCCAGCAGGTGGTCCATCAACGCCGATACTTCGTCGTAAAGGTTTGCCATGCTGCCAATTGCTTCCGTACCGTGTGTAAAATATTCGTCGCTTTTAATCGCCAGCTTTTCGCTCAAAATTTCTGTCTTGAATAAGGTGCTGTAATCTAGAACGGCTGCGTTAGCTGCGTTAAAGACCTCTTCCAATTCCGCTACCTTATCGTTGTAACCGAGTGCGCTTGTCCAATCCTTCTGCAAGCTTGCATTCGCATTCTGGATGCGGTCGTAATCGAGCATATAACTCTGCAGCTCTGCCGGATCTAGCTTGCCGCGAAGCAATGTACCGGTCGCTTGACCGCGTGTTTTAGCAACGATCTCGGTCATCTGTGGCAGCCGCTGTACAATCATGTCCATTAAATAATAAGTATGAGACTCTTGATCGAGAGTCAGTCCGGATTCGTCTGAAATCGTAATAGTAAGGTTCAACAGATCTTCAATTAGCGATGTATGCATATCAAAGCTGTAATTAGCCGAGTAATATTCAGATTTCTCCTGCAGCGTAGTCAATCCAGTCTGGATGCTGTTCCAGGTCATAGCAATTTTAGATTGTTTACCGTATGTGAGGACTTGCTTGTTAATTTCTTCGAGATAAGGCTGCCATTCATTCTGAAGCTGCTGGAGCTCCGCTTTGACGCTCGTATCCCCGTTCAAATAAGCGTTAGCCCGCCCGCGATGCTTCTGAACGACAAGGATTAGTTGTTCGACTGGTCTAAGGGTTTTGAGGCCGTTCTGTTCGTCCTTGCTGACTGTAATGGTTTTCTGAACTTCTGATGCCAGAGAATAAGACATGAATCCGATAGGGATGAGGAATAGGAGTCCGATCAATATGAACTTCTGGTTGTAGTTGATGCGGTTCATGATGAATGTAAACGGCTTTAACATTGTAAGACGCTCCTCGGGACTGATGTGTTAGACTTATTGACAATTTTAGACGATAGGAGACGACAATCCAATGTAAATTTTGCAAGAGAATAAAATTTTTTAATTTATCTTAACAAAAATATAACATTAAACGGGAAAAAAGTTAGCAGTCTATTCAAATGGAACTCGTAGACTGCTATGAGGCATATAAAATTTAATGCCTTAGAGGAGCAACAGTCCGATGCACAGCATGGCTGCAAGTGTGTAGAGGATACAGGAAATTGGATGGCTCCGCACGTTTCGCCAGGAACGGGCCATCGTACTGCACATCGAGATTGCGGCGGCGACGGTAGCGGCGGCGAGCAGATCGGATGCCCAGCGAACAGGCAAATTGACGGAATCGGTGCGGCCGGTGTGGAAAGCGTGGCTGCCCAATGGGGAGGTGCCGGATTCCTGTGACCAGCTGGCATTGATTCCGAGCCAAGCGGCAAGCAGCGGCAGCACCAGCAGATGTGCGGCATGCGCCGCTAGAACGAGCAGCACGCCGCCGACCGGTCCAACACGGCGGATAAGGTTGGGTCTGCGATTACGATCTTTAGCGCTGACTAGTCCCTTCGGCTGTTGTTGAGAAGCGAGATGGTTGTGGTTGTACGAGGAAAGAGACTGCTTGGAAGCATCGTCGCGCTGCGAGAAAGTCGGCCGATCAGTAGTGGGGGACTGCTGTGGCTGCGGTTCATCGAAAGATAATCTTGTAGTAGGCGAGTAGAGGGGTGGCTGTTGACCTGCATTATGCAGCGTTAAACCATCGCCAGCAGCTTTGACATGGCAGGATGTTGGTCGATCAGACATGCGCTCACTCTCCCGCTTTAAGATGCATCAGTATATGACCGGCTGCAGGTCCATTATGTACCGAAAGCGTCATTCCATTATTTACATTGGGGAAGCGGTTCGATAAAATGAAGGAGTCGATTTGTTAACCTTAGAATTAATTTACTGGTTAACAAATAATAGAGGGAGAGGAAGTGATCGCAATCGGGAACATGCGGAATATACGGACCTCGTATACGCAGACGGGGGTTGCCGCCATTGGAATGAACCGCTGGCAGCTGTTGGCCGACAAGGCGCTGCGGGGTGAGCTACTGACGCTTGAGGAAGGGCTGTCTGTACTTGAGGCGGATAATGCCGAGCTGCTGCCGCTGCTTCACGCCGCATATACGGTTCGCAAACACTATTATGGCAACAAAGTGAAGCTGAATATGATTGTGAATGCCAAGAGCGGTTTATGTCCCGAAGATTGCGGCTATTGCTCGCAATCGATTCGATCGACCGCCTCGATTCCGAAGTATACGATGCTGGATAAGGACACGCTGCTCGCTGGAGCACGGGAGGCTGTGAATCGTCAAGCTGGAACCTACTGCATTGTAGCGGCCGGACGCGGTCCGACGGAGCGGGAGCTTGCTCAGGTTATTGATGCAGTACGCGAAATTCGGGATACGATGCCGCTCAAAATATGCGCCTGCCTCGGCATTCTTAGCGATGAACAGGCCGCCCGGCTGCAGGAGGCAGGCGTTCACCGCTATAACCACAATTTGAATACAAGCCGGCATAATTATAATTCGATTACGACCACGCATACGTATGATCAGCGCGTCGACACGGTCGAGAAAGTGAAGCGCAGCGGCATGTCGCCGTGCTCAGGCGTTATCGTTGGTATGGGGGAGACGCCGAAGGAGCTGGTCGAGACGGCATTCGCGCTGCGAGAACTGGATGCGGACTCGATTCCGGTTAACTTCCTGAATCCGATCCCGGGAACGCCGCTTGAAGGCATGCCTTTAACGCCGCCGATACAGGCGCTTAAGATGTTGGCGCTGTTCCGCTTCGTCTGTCCGAGCAAAGAGATTCGCGTCGCCGGAGGCCGCGAGCTGAGCCTGCGCTCGCTGCAGCCGCTGGCGCTTTATGCCGCTAACTCGTTGTTCGTCGGTGACTATTTGACGACGGAGGGGCAGGCGGTCGAGGCCGATCATCAGATGATCGCCGATCTTGGCTTTGAGATCGAGCAGTGTGCGCTGTAGCCTTTAACGCAGGTAGGACATCCCGTTTTCTTGCAGCCGCTCGATTGCGGTAGAGAACGCGGTCTGTCCTTCTTGTTCGATACGCTCCAAAGCTTTGTTAATTGAGATCTGATCGTTTATCGCCAAATCAATCCATTTCTCCGCGGTCTCAACGAATGCATTTACGGCATCGTGGTGGAAGATATCATATGGATTATAAGTTTCCATTGAAGGTTGAAGCATGGTAAGCGGAGCTAGATCGTGGCCTTCAATAACAGGCAAATATTCTGAACGTGCAGGGATACCCCAGTTAATCAATTGTAACGCATTGGAAGCTAGGTATTTATCGTCATTCGTAATAAACGATATAAATTTCCAAGCTTCTTCCGGATGAGCAGAGTCGGATGAAATGGAAAAAATTTCGCCCACCGAATATTGATTAGAAAGGTTAGGGTTCGCTGGATTGACGGGTGCGGTCACCATTCCCCAATCGATATTATTGCCGTCGTGTGGAATTTGTTTATTGTAGATTTGGAAGTTATATGCCGTTGCCAGAGAGCCGAAAGACATTGCCGTGTTGCCCATTAGGATAGGACTATAAGTAAACTCATTCATATCGGGCTTGTTAAAGACCGCTTGCTTACGAAACGCCTCAATGACGTAGGAGCTGATTTCTTTCCATTTAGGTGTGTTGATCGTGATCTTCAAAGTGGCAGGATCGATCACCTGTAGCTCTTCGGTCCTGCCAACGGATAGAATCGTAAGGAATGGGATGTCCCGATAGTGGCTTGTAACAAGGCCATACAGGCTACGGCTGTCGTTCATTTGAGAGGGGAACCGCTCCGCAAGCTTCAGGAGCTGTTGCCAGCTCATTTGGTTCGAGGGTTCAGGAACGCCGTATTGGGCAAATAAATTTTTATTGTAGAAAAGCACTGTGCTATTGAACGTTGGTGAGATACCGAACAGTGCTTTAGTTGAAGGATCTTCGAATGGTTTATATGTAATGGGCTGCATTTTGTTCAAGTCTAGTCGTTCTTTTCGGATATAGGGACTGAGATCAGCCAGCTTCCCTGCTTCTTGAAGTCTCTTAAATTCGGTAATCTTATCATTGAACACAATATCGAGCTGTCCGGGATCGAAAGCTCCATTACGAGTTGTCTGGATGACCTCAAGATGGATGAAGGGGTATCTCTGCTCGAAGAAGTAACCGACCCGCTTATAGAAAATTTCGGAGTCCGGGTAATTGACCTTGAGTGTCACAGGTTTATGGTCAGGTTGTGATACACATGAGGTCAGAATCAATTCTATTGTAATAATGACTAGCATTAACGATATCCGTTTCATAAATCCTCCTGCGGCTTGCCGTTCGTATTTATGCCAGATACAAAAGGCGAGGAGTTGCTTCCTCGCCTTCCCTTTTATTATGGCCAAGTATGAGTAGCTAAAATTGCTTCGCTGTAGTCACCGTTCGTGTAATAAGATCTGGCTGCTGCTTGAAGGAGCAAACCGGATTTTTTATCTGCCTGGATGGAGACTTCATAATTAGATTTTCCAGTTTCTGTTCTACTTTTAATTAATTTGCTCCCATCATGTACGGTGACATATAATTTGAGTTCCTTCAAATCGGGATTATGGCTGACTGCCGTAACATCACCTGTCATTGTGACTGCGCTAATGTAAGGTGAAGACCACTGGGCAGTTACGGAACTTAAGGGGTCCGCCACACCTGTAGATCCTGCTAGAGCAGGGACAGCGGAAGCGAGCAGCATGGCTAGTGCAAGAATTGAGGTTGTAGCTTTCTTGTTCATTATTCATTCCTCCAAACAAAATGATATATGTATTAACGGGGCGAGCTCCGTTGATACCGAATATTAAGGTGAAGATTGACCTGAGATGAGGTCCAATGTTTTCTGTTTGTACTCTGCCAGAGCATCCTCTCGTGAGACTCCGTGCTGCAGGTCTTGAATGACGCCATGTTACCCATTGCAATAAATTCGACTGGTATATCGTCGAAGGAGACGGAGTTAACTGCCCGATGGCTGTCAGATAGTCGCTTGGCGTTACCGATTTGTTGGAGCTAATTCCAACAGTATTGATCTCCCACTTGGCAGCGGTGTTTGACGTCAAAAATTTCAACAATTCGAGAGCAACCTCTGGATAGGCGGATTTGGTGGAAATAGCGTAAAACCCTTCGACCGAGTACAAGGGCGAACTGCTAGCATTCTGGGGATCGACAGGCATAGGAGCAAGTTCCCATTGAAAGTCGGGATATGCATACTTGAGCGCGGTGTGCTGTCGGTAATTAATAAGGGCCATAGCGCACTTGCTTGATATGTAGGGGTCTGATCGCCTATTCACACTTCAGAATTAGAGATGATAGTATAGTTCAAATTAGGAAATTTCGTTGTGAAGTAGATTAGGATATCGTTTGTTCAACTCCTGAGAAGAACGGTACCCGATCGTTAGCGAGGCTTCTTGACGAAGCAGCGGGTTGTCTTTAGGTCTGTTAAGCGGGTAATGCGGATCAAAAACATACCTCATTGAATGTTAAAATTTTACAATAAATATAATAATTAAAATATATAATACAATTTAACATAATAGAGTCGCTTGAGAGAACGAAAACTAATTTACGGTTTTCCGCAATTTAATGGGTAGGCGGGAGAGGATTACGCAATAAGACAGCAAGAAGCAGCCGCATATGACGGCTGCTCTTGCTATTTGCGCTTAATATTAATTGTCGGCTGAGTCATACTCGTTGCAGTTGTAGCCCATCCTGACCGCATCATGCCGCCCATTGGACTAATATCCCCGCTTGCTCCTGTTCCGGTTTGACTGCTGATTGTGCCGCCAGAGGCAGGGGGACCGATGAAGATGGTCTCCTTCGCCGTCTTGACCGGAGCGAGTGCAGATGAGATGAGCGCTGGATCGATACGATAGGACAGCTGGAACACTTCCGGCGGCGGCGTCCGCAGGAAGTCAGACACTTCAGCATTTTCTACTTGGCTGCTGTTGAAGAATAAATGCAGCCGCGTCCGGTCGGTCACCGGCGTAATCCAGTGAAGCCAGCCCATCGGAATAAAGACGACCTGGCCTGTCCCGGCCGGATTGTTGATGAGTTGAGACGTATCGGGATTGAGAATCGACACGACGACTCGGCCTTCAATGACGACGTCCAGCTCCCACGCATTCGGGTGCCAATGCGGCTCGCGAATTTGTCCCTTGGTCATATATAAGTCGGCTATCGAACCGCCAACCATAGCGAGCGGGAATTTGCGTAGCGGATACTTCGTAGGCCAGATTGTGATCGTCGGCCTTGAACAGGAGGTTGTCTTTCAAGTTATAAGTAAGGTTAGGGTTACCTGCGTTTTTCTTTAGATTCAAATTATCAGTTACGAGGCCTGCTCCGCCCATCGAGCAACATCCTCTCGCGCATCGTGATGCTGTAACGTATGGCAATACAGTCTCTTAGGTGTATGTCTCATGGTCCGCTTGAACTTCGAAATAAAAAAAGCTTCCAGCACGACCCATTGTTAGGGAAGCTGCGGGAAGCTGTATGAAGAAATAAATTATACTTCGACAACCCAACCGAACGGATCTGGAAGCTCCGTACGTTGAATGCCGGTAATCGTGTCGTATACGCGGCTGGATAGTTCGCCCGTTTTGTTGTTGTTGATGACGAACTTCTCGCCTGCGTAGTGAAGAGCGCCGACTGGCGAGATAACAGCAGCCGTGCCGGTGCCGAACGCTTCCTCCAGCGTACCGTTCTTATGTGCTTCGACGAGCTCGTCGATCGAGATGGTACGTTCTTCGACCGGAACATTCCACGAGCGGAGCAGCTGCAGAACCGATTTGCGCGTAATGCCGTCCAGGATGCTGCCGTTCAGCTCAGGAGTAACGACCGTACCGTTAATTTTGAAGAACACGTTCATGCTGCCGACTTCCTCGATATATTTGCGATGCACGCCGTCGAGCCATAGTACTTGGGAGTAGCCAAGCTCAGCTGCGCCTTCCTGCGCTTTTAAGCTTGCCGCATAGTTGCCCGCTGTCTTCGCGTTGCCGACGCCGCCTTTGACAGCACGGACGTACTCAGACTCAACATGAATCGGAACAGGATTCAGGCCTTCGCTGTAATAAGCGCCAACCGGAGACATAATAATCATGAACAAATATTTCAAGGATGGCGATACACCAAGCGCTGGTTCCGTAGCAATGACGAATGGACGGATGTAGAGCGAAGTGCCTGGCTCCGAAGGAACCCATTCGCGGTCAACGTCGATGAGTGTGCGAAGCGCTTCATGAGCAACCTCTGGATCGATCGCTGGAATGCTTAGACGTTCATTGGAACGGTTAAGGCGCTGCCAGTTTTGATCAGGACGGAACAGCACGATGCGGTTGTCATCTGTCCGGTAAGCTTTCAATCCTTCGAAAATCGTCTGGCCGTAGTGGAACACCTTCGCGGCCGGATCGAGTGAAATGTTCTGGTATGGAACGACGCGAGCGTCGTGCCAGCCTTGGCCGGCATCATATTCCATAATGAACATGTGATCGGTGTAGGTTTTGCCGAATACGAGATTTTTCTCGTCTGGGCGTGGTTTGGGATTACTTGTGCGAGTAACCGAAATTGAAACTTTCGACAACATGAACAGCCCCTTCTTATCGTTTTATTAGTGTGAAGAAAACGACTATATTAATTGAATCGTATCACTCTCTTCTATATATTGAAAGTATCAGTTTTATAGAGTCAACATACTTTTTGGGTATGATTGAAACGGAGGTGGAAAACGATGGATATCCGGCAGCTTCGCTATTTTATTGCAATTGCAGAGGCGGGTCAAATTACGCGCGCCGCCAAGTCACTTAACATGGAGCAGCCTCCGCTCAGCAGGCAGTTGAAGCAGATGGAACGGGAGCTCGGCGTGACGCTGTTCGATCGAAGCAGCAAGCAATTAACACTGACGCACGCAGGCGAGCTGCTGCGGGAGCGGGCGGAAATGCTGCTGCGGCAGTTTCACGAAACCGTGCAGGAAGTTAAGGAGGTCGAGGAGGGCGTACAAGGGCTGTTGTCGATCGGCGCCGTCGTCTCCTGCGTCTCCCTGCTTCCTCGTGCAATTGAGCGGTATCGAGAAAAGTATCCCCAGGTTACCTTCAAAATAAGCGAGGGAGATCACTTCCAGCTCGGCGATGCTCTAGTCAAACGCGGCATCGAGCTGGTCGTCGCCAGACTGCCATTCGAATTCGCTGCCGATTCGCCGTATGAGCACGATGTGCTGCGTCTTCCGTCTGACCCTTACGTGGCCGTGATCCCACGCAAATGGACGTCCGCCGATACGCAGACCTCAATCTCGCTGGACGAGCTAGCGTCCCATCCATTCTTAACGCTCAAGACTGACCAGACGATCGGCATGCACGAGCAGGTGATGAATGAGTTTGGCCGCAGCGGCCTTGTCCCTCATATCATATGCGAATGCTCGAGTGTTGCGATTATTTTATCGCTGGTTGCAGCAGGCATCGGCGCTACGGTCCTGCCGAAGTCGGTCGTGGCGATGTCGCCGATCGACTCGCTGCGGATGCTGCAAATTGAAGGAGCCGACTTCCAGTCCGAGGTCGGCATTGTCTGGCTGAAGGACCGGTATCTGTCGAAGAGCGCCCGGCATTTTATTGAGCAATATAAGGATGGGTATTAAGCTATTACGGGAGTCTCTAACGGCACAAAACGTGATGCCCCGTATCCACCCAAACCTATGAGTGTGATACGGGGCTTATCAGGTTACTCCTTCCGCCACCAGCGCTTCAAATCGTTCCACCACGATTTGTGCTCCTGTGCTTGGTGATCTGCGGTGCCATCCGCTGGCATTTTGTCGCCGCTGCCGACTACGGGCTCGGAGCCGTCGCAGGTGACGGTCGGCTCGGTGCCAGCGACGAACGTCTCCAGCCGCTTATTGTCTTCACAGCCTTTTCCGGCGAGCTTGCCTGATTTCGGATCGACGTACGCGCTTACGACGCCGGATGGCATCGGGAATATTTTCGGAGGGACGGACGCCAGCGCGCCTTCCGTAAACGCCGCGAAGATCGGCGCCGCCCGGTGGGCCTCCGTCGTTGTCAGTTGGCGTCCTTTGTCGTAGCCAACCCAGACCGCCGTAGCTAGCTCAGGCGTATACCCGACGAGCCAAGCATCCGAGGCTGTCGTGCCGGTCTTGCCTGCTACGGGGCGGTTGATTCTGGCGGATACCCGGTGTCCTGTTCCGCCTGTCTCGAACACGCTTTCCATTAAGCTCGTCAGGACATAGGCATACGCAGGGTCCACGACCTGCTCTGATTCATGACTCGCCTCATATAACACGCTGCCGTTTCGGTCCTCGATTCTTAATATCGCGATCGGCTTCACGCGCACGCCTCCGTTCGCGAACGTACCGAAGGCTGACGCCATCTCAAACGGGCTGACCGGGAACGTGCCGAGCGCAAGCGACGGGACAGGCTTCATCGGGCTGTCGATGCCAAGCTTACGAGCCATGGCGATCACTTTGTCTGCCCCAGTCTGCATTATCGTATTGACTGCATAAATATTGTCCGAGCTTGCGATGGCTTGACGCATATCGATGAAGTCGCCGGCGTACTTGTCATTATAATTATGCGGCTCGTACGTCAGTCTGCCGTCGTCGTAGGTGAACGTCGTCGGCTCGCTTTTATATGAAGTAAGAGGGGTAATCCCCTCCTGCTGCAGCGCGGTCAAATAGAGTATCGGTTTGAAAGAAGAGCCGGGCTGCCGCGTCGTCGCGAATACGCGGTTGTATTGGTTGTTCGGGTAGTCGCGTCCGCCGACCATCGCTTTCACATAACCGTTGCGCGGATCAATGGCGATAAGCGCCGCCTGCTGCTCCGAGTCGGCTGGAATGTTCTCGGCGATCGCTTTCTCGGCGGCCAGCTGCGCATCACGATCGAGCGTCGTATAGATACGAATACCGCCCTCGTTCAGAAGCTGCTCATCAATGCCCAGCTCGCCCGTAGCGACGGAACGGATATAGTCGCGGAAGTAAGGGGCGAAGCCATCTCCGCGCGATTCAGCCAGCGGCTTGAATGTCAGCAATTCGGCGTATGCATCCTTGGCCTCCTGTCGGGTAATGATCCCTTGGTCGGCCATGGCATCGAGAATCGTCAACTGCCGGTCCTTAGCATTTTTCATATTATTGTAGGGTGAGTAGTACTTTGGACCTTTTGGAATGCCTGCCAGCAGTGCGCTTTCGGCAAGATTGAGCTCGGATGCCCGCTTGCCGAAGTATTGCTCTGCTGCCGCCTCGATTCCGTATGCACCATGCCCGTAGTAGATCTGATTCAGGTACATATTAAGAATTTCATCTTTGGAGTAGTGCATCTCGAGCTGTGCCGTATACATCGCCTCTTTCAGCTTGCGCTTCCAAGTACGTTCTTGTGTTAAATACAAATTGCGCGCAAGCTGCTGCGTCAGCGTACTGGCGCCCTGCTTCTTGGACAAGTTCTTGGCGTTGACGAGCATCGCACGAGCCATGCCTTTTACATCGAAGCCGCTGTGATCGTAGAAGCGCCGATCTTCGATTGCCAGCGTTGCTTGTACGACATAGGGTGATATTTGGTCGAGTGGTACAGAGCTCCGATTCTGTGTCGTATGGAATGTATCGATTACGTTACCCTGAAGATCGAGCATTTGGGACGTTTGGGTGATAGAAGCGGCTGGTAGTGATTGAATGCGCAAATAGAGCAGCATACCGGCAGTTGAGGTGATGAATAAGGCGATTATTACGCCGGCAAGCTTAGCGCGTCTCTTCCATTTAGCTCGTCCGGTAAGCCGCGGCCATAGCCGTTCGGCGATAATCGGGAACAGCGGCGGCCTGCGATGCACAGCACGCTTAGGCACAGTTTTACGGCGGGGGATACCGGGTATACGATGCTTCAGTCGAGCGAACCAACGTTTCATGCGGCAGCTTCCTCTCGGTTGAAAACTTCTTATTTCCTTAGTATGGAAAAAGAAAGGCGGCGCTATTCGCAATAGAACTGAAATGTTTCCGCGGTTTTTAGCTTTTTTGTATAAAAGGATCAGGTTGTTATTAGGTTTTGCTGCCAGTAAGGTTCTTCAAAAAAGCGGTTGAATTATTGTTTGTAATGAGGTAGGGGTTACTCTATAATACAGAAAGAAACATTGACCCCGTGGGCATTCAATGGAAAGAAGGGATCGATTAGACATGGAATTGTGGTACACCGAGAAGCAAACCGAATCGTATGGCATTACGGCCAAAATTAAAGAAACCTACGTTAGCGAGCAGACGGATTTCCAGAAGCTTGACATGATCGAGACCGAAGAGTTCGGCACAATGCTCGTTCTCGACGGTATGGTCATGACGACTGATAAAGATGAGTTCGTCTATCACGAGATGGTTGCTCATCCGGCGCTGTTCACGCATCCGAATCCAGAGAACGTGCTTGTCGTCGGCGGCGGCGACGGCGGTGTAATCCGCGAAGTGCTGAAGCATCCGAAAGTTAAGAAAGCGGTACTCGTTGAGATTGACGGCAAAGTGATCGAGTATTCCAAAAAGTATTTGCCGAACATCGCCGGCGAGCTCGACAATCCTCGCGTTGAAGTCATCGTGAACGACGGCTTTATGCACATTCACGATCATAAGAATACGTACGACGTCATCATGGTTGACTCTACGGAGCCTGTAGGCCCAGCGGTGAACCTGTTCACACGCGGCTTCTACCAAGGCATCTACGATGCGCTTAAGGAAGAGGGAATTTTCGTTGCGCAGACAGACAATCCATGGTTCAAAGCAGATTTGATCCAGAGCGTTAACCGCGACGTGAAGGAAGTATTCCCGATTGTCCGCGTTTACTGCGCGAACGTGCCGACTTATCCGTCCGGTCTGTGGACGTTCACGATGGGCAGCAAGAAGCATGACCCGCTTGCTGTCGACGAGACGGCGATTCCGGAGCTCGATACCAAATATTACTCCCCGCGCCTTCACAAAGCAGCGTTCGCGCTGCCGAAGTTCGTGGAGAACCTTGTGAAGTAACCTGAATTCCCGGTACTCTTCGTTCTGCCGACAGAGCGAAGGAGGCCGGGAATTTGAATGTACATAGCCATTGTTGAGGAGGATCTTGTAACGATGAAAATTGATCAAAAATATTCCGGCAACGTCTTCATCCTTAGCTCGGAAGATTATGCCGCATCCAAAGCAGTCATTTACGGAATGCCGATGGATTTCACCGTATCATTCCGTCCGGGCTCCCGATTCGGCCCTGCCCGTATCCGCGAAGTATCGATTGGTCTGGAAGAGTACAGTCCTTATCTCGATCGCAGCCTAGAAGATATCGAATATTTCGACGCTGGCGATCTGCTGCTGCCGTTCGGCAATGCGGGCCGATCGCTCGAAATCATCGGCGATTATGTCGCCGGGCTGTTGAACGACGGCAAGCTGCCGATCGGTCTGGGTGGCGAGCACCTTGTATCGTGGCCGATTTTCCAAGAGGTTTATAAGAAGTATCCGGATCTGGCGATCATTCATTTTGATGCGCATGCTGACCTGCGCGAGAGCTATGAAGGCGAGCCGTTATCTCACTCGACGCCGCTTCGCAAAGCTGCAGAATTGATTGGCGGCAAAAACATTTACCAATTCGGCATCCGGTCCGGTTCCCGTGAGGAATTCCAATATGCACGCGAGAACATCAATTTCTATCCGTTCGAAGTGCTTGAGCCTTTGAAAAAAGTGCTTCCTGAGCTGGCAGGCCGTCCGGTCTATCTGACGATTGACATCGACGTGCTCGATCCGTCCTGCGCACCGGGTACCGGCACAGCGGAAGCGGGCGGCATTACGAGCAAAGAGCTGCTTGATGCAGTTCATGCTATCGCACGCGCGGGCATTAACATCGTCGGCTGCGACTTGGTTGAAGTAGCACCAGCGTATGACCCGACGGAGCAAACGCAGATCGTTGCTGCGAAAGTGATTCGTGAAATGCTGCTTGGCTTCGTGAAGTAAGGCGAGGACTGAAAGTAAAGAAGAAGCTCCGTTTCAAGTTGGCTTGACGCCGAATGGAACGGAGCTTTTTACGCCGGCGAAGGAGAGGCGCGTGTGGGAAGGTAGGTGCTGAGAGACGCCTAAATGCAGGCGCCCCGCGCCTCGCGCGCAGAAATAGGTGCCCAAAGGCACCTATCTTCCGCATTTAAATGATATATTGCGCCGAAATCTGGGCATGATGGATACCAAGAGGGGGGTGTCCATATGAAGTTAATGCCGATTTACGAACGGATGGCGGAGCTTCGTATTATCCAGAAGCGACGCAAGCTGACCGATACGGAGCGTCTGGAGCTGGATCACTGCTTGGATGTTAACGCCGATCATTGTCTCCGGCTAGCGCAGCTGTATAATTGGTCGCTGATGGCTTCAATGACAGAAGATAAGGAATGGCAGCATGAGCTGTGCCAAGAGATCGAGCGGTACGGCGGCGGTTTGCCGAGCAGCGGCTGAGCCTGCGCGGGACAGGCTATCCGCTGAACGAAGAGGAGGCTCCTATAACATGATGTCAATGGTCCACTCCTTCGAGCCGGTCATCGATGAGAACTGCCAAGTGCTCGTATTGGGCAGTATGCCGGGAGTGCCTTCCCTTACGCTCAGCGAGTATTATGGCAATCCGCGCAACTACTTCTGGCGGGTGCTGTACGGCTTGTTCGGTCAATCAACGGTTGATGACGAATACGAGGAACGGCTCGCATTTGCGCTTTCTCACCGGGTAGCGTTATGGGATGTTCTGAAGTCATGCACACGGGAAGGGAGTCTGGATTCGAACATCCGAAACGAGGTTGTGAACGATATTCCGGGTCTGCTGAAGCGTTATCCGAGTATTCGTTGTCTGGCGCTGAACGGTACGAAAGCGCACGACACCTTTATGCGCCACTTCGGCAAGACGGACGCCGCTAGGCGTGTCGTATGTTTGAAGCTGCCGTCCACAAGCCCCGTTCCGACGCGAACGATGCGCAATCTTGACGACCGGCTTGCGGCATGGCGGGCGATTGTCCCGTACTTAGGCACATCATGATACAGTGCTCGTAATTCTATCATTTGCAATTTTCGTTCTATCGCATATAATAGATGCAATAATCATGTTACTGACGATGAACGGGACAGTACGAAGCAGGCAGTGATGCCCATTAGCGAGCCGGGATGGTGGGAGCCGGCGGCATTAGCGCTTCGGAAGCGCACCCGGGAGTTGGCGGCCTGAAGGCGGGTTCTGGGGAATGTGGACGAATCGGCTGGGTAGGGCAGTCCGGTCACGCCGTTATCGTGTTCAAGAGGCTGCAAGTTGCAATGACGCGACCGCGCTCATGTGCATGCAGCCAGAAGAGTGGTACCGCGGATAACCTCCGTCTCTTTCCTATATAGAGACGGAGGTTTTTTTGATCCAAGCTGTCTCTTGGCATAAGATTGGATGCGGACGGATGTCTGGGTATAGTAGGAACATATAGGCTGATACAGGAGGTGCCGGGTTTGAATGATATGGCGATCGTGCAGCTGACGCTCACGAGCGAGATCGATGGCGACCGGCAGGAGCACCAGTTTCGGGGTGAATGGTTCCGCAAAGGGCGTACGGTTTACGTCCGTTATACGGAGAACGACGATAATGCGGGTGAAGTTAGAACGGTTGTGCGGTGGCGGGAAGGCGAGCTTCACGTAACGAGACGCGGAATTGTGGAGTCAGAGCAAACGTTCGTTGCAGGAGTACGAAGAACCGGCAAGTACATCTCTCCCTTTGCCCGGTTTCACATGGTAACCGATACCTCTTTGTTGTGGATGCAGTGCGGAGATTGGAAGCAGAAGGGTCAGCAGCATGAGCCGGCCTCGGACGATAATCTGCTGCCCGTACTGCCGATGCTGCTGGAATGGCATTATAAGATGTATGTAGATGAAGAGCTGACCGGTCAGTTCAAAATCAAATTGAAAGCAGAGATGGTTGCGAGCTAAAGCGCCGACTCTTGTGAAGGAGGATTCTTCCTGATGACAAATGTACTGGAACAATTATATGCCAATATCAAAACGGCTATTGCCGATGCGGTCGTTGCAGCAGGAATCGCTGCTCGAGAGGAGCTGCCTGAGCTCGTGCTCGAGGTTCCGCGGGATAAGTCTCATGGTGACTTGGCGACGAACGCAGCGATGCAGCTAACGAAGCTTGCAAAGCGCAATCCGCGCCAGATTGCAGAGGCGATCATTGCGGGTCTAGATAAGGCAGCCGCTTCAATTGAATCGGCCGAAATTGCAGGTCCCGGATTTATTAACTTCCGTCTTAACAAGAGCTATCTCTATCCGGTAGTTAACCAAGTGCTGAACGCTGGCGATAACTATGGACGTGTGAATGACGGCACAGGCAAAAGCGTCGAGGTTGAGTTCGTCAGCGCGAACCCAACGGGAAGCCTGCATTTGGGCCATGCACGCGGCGCAGCAGTGGGCGATGCGCTATGCAACGTACTCGACTTCGCCGGCTATGATGTCACTCGCGAGTATTATATTAATGACGCCGGCAATCAAGTAGCGAATCTCGCCTATTCCATTGAAGCACGGTACAAACAGGCGATTGGCCAAGACGCGGAAATGCCGGAAGACGGTTATCATGGAGCGGATATTGTCGGTTTTGCACAGGAGCTTGCTGCCCAAGAAGGCGATCGCCTGTTGTCGCTGCCGGATGACGAGCGATTCGCATTCTTCCGCCAATATGGCCTGGAGCGGGAGCTTGACAAGATCAAGCGGGACCTTGCTCGATTCCGTGTCAGCTTCGATCTATGGTATAGCGAGACTTCACTATATGAGCAAGGACTTGTGGAGCAAGGGCTTGAGGCGCTGCGTGCGACCGGCCATGTCTATGAAGAGGATGGCGCAACCTGGCTGAATACAACGCAGTTCGGCGATGACAAAAACCGCGTACTCGTCAAAAATGACGGCTCTTATACGTACCTGACGCCGGACATTGCATACCATCGGGTCAAATACGGCCGTGGCTATGACCGTCTAATTAATATTTGGGGCGCCGATCATCACGGCTATATCCCACGCATGAAGGCGGCAATGCAGGCGCTCGGCAATGATCCGGACAAGCTGACCGTTCTCATTGCGCAGATGGTCAGCCTGTTCCAGAACGGTGAGAAGGTCAAAATGTCGAAACGTACAGGCAAAGCTGTAACGATGGAAGATTTGATGGATGAAGTCGGTGTCGACGCCATTCGCTATTTCTTCACAATGCGCAGTATGGATTCCCATCTCGATTTCGATATGGATCTGGCTGTCTCGACATCGAACGAGAATCCGGTATTCTATGTTCAATATGCGCATGCCCGCATTTGCAGCATTTTCCGTCAGGCAGAGGAGCAAGGGGTAACGATGCGTCCGCTTGCGGATATCGACCTGTCTCACCTCGTGACGGAACAGGAATACGACCTGCTGCGCAAGCTTGGCGAGCTGCCGCAGGAAGTGTCCGACGCGGCGGAGCAGTACGCGCCTCACCGGTTGATTCGTTATGTGTACGATCTGGCTTCGCAGTTCCACAGCTACTATAGAGCAGAGCGTGTAATGACGGACGATGCGGAGCAGACACAAGCTCGGCTCGCACTGCTCGCTGCAACCCGCGTCGTGATCGCGAATGTCCTGAGGCTGGTCGGCGTATCGGCTCCTGAGCGGATGTAATCGGACAGGACGACACGGATAACTCCACTTATGAATCTAGGCCGTGATCTGGTCATTTCCTCGCAGGGAATAACCGGTTCACGGCCTTGCTGTAAGGATGGCATCTATCCTGTCCATTCGTAACCACCATCTACCTATCTAACACTTGCAGCATCTTTGCAACATCAAGCTCACCCGTCTGGCGGGGGGAACGTTTGCCACGCAGCGGCTGCATTGATTTTCTTAGAATAGCTTTCACTTCCCCAGGGGTTAAATCCGGCTGCTTGGCTAACAGCAGCGCAACGGCTCCGCTTACATGCGAGGTGGCCATCGAAGTTCCGCTCATCTCGTGGTACTTGCCTTTGAGCCATGCAGAAGTAATTTTATCGCCCGGCGCATAGATATCGATATAAATACCGCGGTTGCTGAAAGGTGCGATTCGCCGCAGCCTGTTCGTCGCTCCGACGGATATCGTCTGCGGATACCGTGCCGGATAGTCGATCGACCGCCGTTTGCCGTCGTTACCCGAAGAGGCGACGATGACGACGCCGGCATTCGTTGCATTCGTCACGGCGCTAAGCAGCGCCTTGCTTCTCGTTTTCATTCCGAAGCTCATATTAATAATATGCATTTGGTTTCGCACACACCAATCAATCGCGAGTATAATATCGGAGACATAGGCGCTGCCATTATGGTCGAACGCTTTGATCGGATGAATGGAAGAGCGGGGGGCGACTCCGATCATCCCTTGCAGTTGATTGGCCGCTGCAATGGTGCCAGCGATATGCGTTCCGTGTCCGTTATCGTCATGCGGCAGCATACTGCGGTTGAGCAAGTTAATGCCCCTTGCTAAAGATCCGCGAAGATCGGGGTGACTGAAGTCAACGCCGGTGTCCACGACGCCGATTTTCACTTTATGCCCGGTTGTAGTGCTCCATGCCTGAGGCGCTTTGATTTGGGCTACGCCCCAAGGGATGCCCTTCTCTAACGAGAGTGAGCGCTGAGCTGTCGTATGGATCTGGATACGCTGATCGTTCTCTACCCAGACTCGACCGTCAAATCGGCGGTGTGGGTGGTCGTCGGGAATTGGACAGGATATTGCCTGTATAATCCCCATCTGTCTGACCGACTGAAGTGATGAGACCGATGCCTTCATGGCTGACCACTCATGGACAAAGCGGCGAAAGTCTTGGTTGTTCTGGAACCGGATGATTCTCTTTCTATGGCTTGTGTTTTTCTCGGCCATCAAACCCTGCAGCCAACGGAGAAAAGCGGTGGTGTCCAAATTACGGGTCCCCTCCCGACGACGATGCTGAGGTATTGTATGAACGAGCGTAGGGACGCGCATGAGCAAGTGACCTTTTTAAATATAAATGGGCTTGAAACCGTGTCAAAAAGCGGAACGGGACATAGGATGATGTGAGGGCCGGCAAGGCTCTTGCCTTCCCGGAAGGCGGATTGTCAGCAATCCTGTCCGGAAGGATACAGTCGGAGCGAAGGGATATGCCCTTCGCTTTTTGCGTGGGGACATGCTTCGAAGCTTGCAATTTTAAAGGAAATAGGTTTTACTATAGGTTGATACGGTAACACTCGTATGTGAACGGGTATTTTTACGATATTGAGGTAGTACGGGAGGATGGGCCAGTATGAGCAGCGATTTCGCCGCAAAATGGGACCGCGAACATATTCAAGAAATGCCGATGGTGGATCTGGCATTCGAAGTGCTGAAATCGGTCAACACGCCGATGTATTATCGGGACTTGATGATGGAGATTGCTAAGATCCGTGAATTGGATCCGGATACCATCAATGATGTCATTGCGCAAGTATATACGGAAATTAATATCGATGGACGTTTCGCGTGCGTTGGCAACAACAACTGGGGACTGAAACGTTGGTATCCAGTTGAGCGCAACGAAGATCCGGTAGCAAGCTCCAAGCGACCTCGTATCATTAACGACGATGACGATGAGGATGAAGATCTGTACGCGGACGAGGAAGAAGAAACGTACACGCCGGAAGAAGACGATTACGACAGCTACGACGAGGATCATGAGGAATTCGAAGACGGCGAGGAAGAGGCGGACGTCGACGAGGAAGTCGCTTTGGATGATGAAGAACTCGAAGAAGAAGAAGATCTGGATGCTGCCGACGAGGAAGAAGACTTCGACGGCGATCTGGATGAGAGCGACGACGATAATTAAACGAATACTATTATTGAGCGGCCTTAGTTGCCCATACGGGTCAGCTAGGCCGCTTGTAACAGCCAAGGTGGTATACCTTTGTTAGGGGAATCAAGGCGAATAATGGCGTGTTTCGTCACTTGACAGGCCCGTATGCAGCAGGTAAACTATTGCATGGGCTTCTGATGCAGGTGGGAACAGAGCGTGTTAGAGCGTTCATTTTCCTTGCTCTGGTCATAACTTGTATGTATATTCGAGAACGAAAGTGCCCCGTGGACACGGGTGTCACTTTTTTTATTTTGCCAATATATCGTTCTCCGACATAGGACGCCGTCCGGTTCCGGACGGCGAAAACCTTTTTATCGTATATGGACGTGGCATGAACCCCACAAATTGGACGAAATTCCTTGTGGTGCGATCCGCTGAATCGCGTAGAATTAGGCAAACCTAAACATTAACATAGGAGCTTGGAGGGTATTGGTACAGTGACTAAATACATTTTTGTAACTGGCGGCGTCGTGTCTTCTCTAGGTAAGGGCATTACGGCGGCTTCGCTGGGAAGGCTGCTCAAAAATCGCGGTCTTAAAGTAACGATTCAAAAGTTCGATCCTTATATTAACGTTGACCCAGGCACGATGAGTCCTTATCAGCATGGCGAAGTGTTCGTTACGGATGATGGCGCTGAGACAGATCTTGACCTCGGCCATTATGAACGTTTTATCGATATTAACTTGTCTAAGAACAGCAACGTGACGACGGGTAAAATCTACTCGACCGTTATTACGAAGGAACGACGCGGCGAGTAT
Source organism: Paenibacillus xylaniclasticus (assembly GCF_004001065.1). Lineage (GTDB taxonomy): Bacteria > Bacillota > Bacilli > Paenibacillales > Paenibacillaceae > Paenibacillus_T > Paenibacillus_T xylaniclasticus. The sequence continues at coordinate 11,402 of NZ_BIML01000017.1, read as the reverse complement.
TTGGGCGGTACGGTGCAAGTTATCCCGCACATCACAAACGAGATTAAGGACCGGATTTTCCGTGCGGGCAAAGAGGCAGGGTCCGACGTCGTCATCACCGAAATCGGTGGCACGGTAGGCGATATCGAGAGCCTGCCATTCATGGAGGCCATTCGCCAGATTAAGAGCGATATCGGTCGCGATAATGTCATGTACATTCACGTTACGCTTATTCCTTACATTAAAGCAGCTGGAGAGATGAAAACAAAACCAACGCAGCACAGCGTGAAAGAGCTGCGCAGCATTGGTATTCAGCCGAATGTTATCGTATGCCGTACGGAGCAAGAGTTGCCGGACGACATGAAGCGCAAGATTGCTCAATTCTGCGATGTGGATGTTGATGCGGTAGTCGAATGCCGTGACGCTTCGACGCTGTACGAAGTGCCGCTTATGCTTCGTGAGCAAGGTCTCGACGATATTGTGGTGAATCATCTGAAGCTGACGACGACGCCTCCAGACATGACGGAGTGGGAAGCGCTCGTGAAGCGGGTTAAATCACTTCATAAGCAAACCGAAATTGCCATCGTCGGCAAATATGTTGCGCTCCATGATGCGTATTTGTCGATCGTTGAAGCGCTTGGACATGCCGGCATTGCGCTTGAGTCTGACATTAATATCCGCTGGGTTAATGCAGAAGAGGTGACGGATCGTAATGCAGCTGATTTGCTGCAGGGCGTTCATGGTATTCTCGTTCCGGGCGGTTTCGGTGATCGTGGTATCGAAGGCAAAGTGGCAGCAATCCGTTATGCCCGCGAGAACGATGTGCCGTTCTTCGGTATTTGCCTTGGCATGCAGGTAGCGGTTATTGAGTATGCTCGCAACGTATGCGGTCTGGACGATGCGAACAGCTCCGAAATTAACCCTTCGACGCCATATCCGGTTATCGACCTTCTGCCGGATCAGAAAGATATTGAGGATATGGGCGGTACGATGCGTCTTGGTTTGTATCCATGCAAGCTGTTGCCAGGCTCAGTTGGCATGAGAGAGTATGACGACGAGCTTGTGTACGAGCGTCATCGTCACCGGTACGAGTTCAACAATGAGTACCGCGAACGGGTAGCGTCGGCTGGTCTCGTATTCTCCGGAACGTCGCCAGACGGACGCTTGGTTGAGATGGTCGAGCTTCCGAACCACCCATGGTTCCTGGCCGTGCAATTCCATCCGGAGTTTACGTCTCGTCCGAACCGTCCACAGCCATTGTTCCGCGGCTTCGTTCGTGCGGCGCTTAACTATTCCAAGCAATAAATTAACATTTCAATCCTGCCGTTGCATTCTGGTCGAATGCAGCGGCAGGATTTTTTTTGTTTTTCCGGCGATTGAATGGAGTGAATTAAAGGGTATTTTATGTTGCTAGTGCTTTTTGTTACAGGTCTTTTACTGAGATCTGACAAAGCATGTAATTCCTTTTTTTGAAAAAGTGGCAGGAAAATGTGATAGCGCTTGCGAATAGTATAGTTACAAAATTACGGAATTCGAAAAGTTCGACTGCGACAGAGCGGCAGTGTAGCATATGGGAGGTAGTAAGAGTGGATAAAAAGGTTCTTATTGTCGATGACCAAAACGGAATTCGAGTGCTGCTTATGGAAGTGTTCAGCAGTGAAGGGTACACAACCTTCCAAGCCTCGAATGGCAAACTGGCGTTGGAGATTGTGTGCAGCGAGCGGCCAGATCTAGTGCTTCTCGATATGAAGATACCGGGAATGGACGGACTTGAGATTTTGCGTCATATTAAGACGTTCGATGCTAGTATCAAAGTTATTATGATGACGGCATATGGTGAGCTTGATATTATTAAGGAAGCAACTGAGCTTGGTGCACTGATGCATTTTACGAAGCCGTTCGATATCGATGAGATGCGGCTTGCAGTTAACAGTGAGCTAAGAGGCGATCAATCGAATAGTCATTATGTAATCGGGACCTGATCATTCAGGTCCTTTGTTGTTAATATAAACCAATTTACTATGTTCGGGTGCATTGTGCTATAATAATTCAGTATGTCATGCGATAGTCTCTCCTGCAGATGTTGATTCGTTAGGAGAGATTTGTGTTATCTATAGCATTGTTTGAACACCAGCTGAAGCGGTTGTTTGTTAGTTGCGCTTCTGACGGGGAGGAATTGGTTAAGAGCATGGAGAAGTTGATGATACGCGGTGGGCGTCCGCTTCATGGTGAAGTCCAAATTAGCGGAGCCAAGAATAGTGCGGTTGCACTGCTTCCGGCTGCCATCTTGGCAGAATCGGAAGTTACGCTTGATAACTTACCCGCGATTAGCGACGTTGCTGTATATAGTGAAATTTTACGGGATCTTGGGGCGGTAGTCGAACGAGAAGACGATACGATTCGTATTGATCCGTCCAATTTGCAGTCAGTAGCGATGCCTAATGGTAAAGTAAAGCTGCTGCGCGCATCTTATTATTTGATGGGGGCGCTTCTGGGCCGGTTTGGCGAGGCTGTAATTGGCCTTCCCGGAGGCTGTAACTTCGAGCCGCGCCCGATTGATCAGCATATTAAAGGCTTCGAAGCGCTTGGAGCAACTGTTACGAACGAACATGGGGCTATGCGCATTACGGCGAAGGAGCTGCGCGGAGCGAAAATTTATTTGGATCTTGTCAGCGTAGGCGCAACGATCAATATTATGCTTGCGGCATCTAGAGCCAAAGGCTCTACCATTATTGAGAATGCGGCCAAAGAGCCTGAGATCATCGATGTTGCAATGCTGCTTAATGCGATGGGGGCCAGAATAAAAGGCGCTGGAACCGAGACGATTCGGATTGAAGGGGTAGAGCGGCTGCATGGCTGTCGGCATTCCATTATTCCGGACCGAATTCAAGCAGGTACTTACATGATAATGGCGGCTGCGACGCGCGGCGATGTGACCGTGGGGGGTGTCATTCCGAAACATATGGAGGCTGTAACGGCGAAGCTTCGTGAGATGGGTGCTTCGGTAGAAGAGCTTGATGATGCTATCCGCATCTTTGCTTCCGCTGATGCCCCATATCAAGCCGTCGATGTGAAGGCACTTGTGTATCCGGGCTTTGCCACCGATCTGCAGTCGCCGATGACGAGCTTGCTCACGCAGGCGAACGGCATAAGCGTGCTGTCTGACTATATTTACGGTAATCGGTTTAAGCACGTCCCGGAGCTGCAGATGATGGGTGCGAACATTCGCGTTGAGGGCCGTTCGGCCATTATCGAGGGTGGGCCGCTCAGCGCGGCTAAAGTGCATGCGACCGACTTGCGGGCTGGCGCTGCTCTTGTTATTGCGGGACTAACCGTTTCAGACGGCATTACGGAAGTGAGCGGAGTGGAATACATCGACCGCGGTTATGATAATCTAGTAGACAATTTACGCCGGCTTGGCGCTGATATTTGGCGGGAGACGGTATCTTAAGTAATAACGAAAGTTTGATTTTACGGGACTGCGGCGCTATTTTGCTGCTTAGCGGAATAGCGCTCGTCAATTCCGGCAATGCTGGTAAGCAAAATCTAATAGTGTGGTGAGATTATGACAGATCTTCAGATCGCAGATCTGGAAGAGATGAAGTTGACCGATCTGTATAAGCTTGCGAAGCAGTACCAGATCCCTTATTATGGTCAATTCAAGAAGAAGGAACTGATTTTTGCAATATTGCGGGCTCAAGCGGAGAAGAGCGGATTTTTCTTCATGCAAGGTATACTAGATATTTTGCCTGATGGTTTTGGATTTCTGCGTCCGATCAATTACTCCAGCAGCAACGAGGATATTTATATTTCGCAGTCCCAGATTCGCAGATTCGATCTTCGCTCTGGCGATCTTGTATCCGGCAAATGCCGTCCGCCTAAGGAAAACGAGCGGTATTATGGCCTGCTTCAAGTTAACGCGGTTAACGGAGAGAACCCTGAAACGGCTGCTGAACGTCTTCATTTTCCCGCCCTTACTCCTCTTTTCCCTGAGAAGAAATTGGTTTTGGAAATGGCCCCTAACAAGCTATCAACTCGAATTATGGATTTGCTTGCGCCGGTTGGACTTGGACAGCGCGGTTTGATCGTAGCTCCTCCAAAGGCCGGTAAGACGCTGCTGCTTAAGGAGATTGCCAACAGTATATCGCACAACCATCCGGATATCGAGCTGTTTGTACTGCTCATTGACGAAAGACCGGAGGAAGTAACGGACATGCAGCGTTCGGTCAAAGGGGAAGTTGTTGCTTCTACATTCGACGAGCTGCCAGAGAATCATATTAAAGTCGCGGAGCTTGTTCTTGAGCGCGCGCTTCGTCTCGTGGAGAGCAAGAAGGACGTAGTCATTTTGCTTGATAGCATTACACGTCTTGCCCGTGCTTACAACCTTGTTATTCCGCCGTCAGGACGGACGCTAAGCGGCGGTATAGATCCGGCTGCATTCCATCGTCCGAAACGGTTTTTCGGTTCTGCCCGCAATGTAGAGGAGGGCGGAAGTCTGACCATTCTGGCGACAGCGCTCGTAGATACCGGCTCGAGAATGGACGACGTTATTTATGAAGAATTTAAAGGTACAGGCAATATGGAGCTGCATTTGGACCGCCGCTTGGCCGAAAGACGAATATTTCCGGCTCTCGACATTCGTCGTTCCGGTACCCGTCGCGAGGAAATGCTGCTGACGAAGGAAGAGCTCGACAAGGTGTGGGCGATTCGCAAAAGCATGAACGATTCGATGGAGTTTGTCGACAGCTTCTTGAAGAAGCTTGCCGATTCGAAGACGAACGAAGAGTTTCTTATGTCTCTTGATACCTCATCGTTCTCGAGCGCTCCCGCCAGCGGCACGAATACCCCAAGCAGCACCGGCAGTGTAAGCGCGAGCGCTGCGAGCCGCAGACCTGCAGCCCGCCAAAGTGCGGCACCGCGCGAATAAAGCCATTAGGAGGACACCATGAATCTCGTTTATGCAGACGCCAAGGGTCAAGTGTTTGACCATCCAAGCTGGATTGGCCTTGGCCGCAGCGGCGATATGGTCGTGGAGTTGATGGAGGACGAGCTTATTCCGCTTCCAGAAGGCGCGACGCTTGTCGGGCTGCCGAATACGCGTCCGATTGGCCTTGATCCAAGGACGGGTCAAATGGCGGTATTGCCTGGCGATGTTCAGGCGGTCGGAGCCCTGCTGCCGCAAGGCTATACCCGATTGAACATCCCATCTTATATGAAGACTGATAAGAATGAAAAGTTTCCATTGTTCGGCTACACGGCGGTCGTATGGAAGGATGGACAATTCTATGTCGCGGCCGAAGCGACGGATGATCCGGAACGATGGAATCCGCTCAATTGCGACCGCCGGGCTGTAGCCAAAGGGGTCGAGCAGTTAACAAGCCGCTATCCGGATAATCGGTTGTATAAGCATTTGTCCAACTGTGCGCTCGGCTATGAATGTCTCACCTCCTCCAATACGTTTCTGCAGCGATGGGAAGGCGCCGTTCCGGTATCGTATTCCTGCAATGCAGGGTGCTACGGCTGCATCTCTGAACAGCCGGACGACAGCGGCTTCGTGGCGCCGCAGACACGTATGAACTTCAGGCCGACCGTCGAAGAGGTTGTACAGGTGATGATGGAGCAGCTCGTTACGCCGGATGCGATAATCAGCTTCGGCCAAGGCTGTGAGGGTGAGCCGTCCACCCAAGCGAAAATCATTATCGAAGCGATCAAAGAGGTGCGCCGCCGTACTTCGATGGGCTACATCAACATTAATACGAATGCGGGTCTATCCGACCATATTCGGGGCATTGTGGATGCTGGTCTAGATTTAATGCGCGTCAGTACGATTAGTGCGCTGGATGACCACTATAATGCATATTATAAGCCGCGCGCATACACGCTTGCTAATGTTGAGAAGTCGCTTACGTATGCATCGAAGCAGGGGGTTTACACCTCGATTAACTATTTGATTTTCCCAGGTGTCACCGACCGTGAGGAAGAGATCGAGGCGATGATCGGCTTCGCGAAGCGGACGGGATTAAGAATGATTCAAATGCGCAATCTGAATATCGACCCGGAAAGCTATCTGGAGCTCATCCCGAAGGCACAGGGAGAAATTTATGGTATGAAGCAAATGCTGGAAATTTATCGAGAAGAGCTGCCAGACGTCGTTATCGGCTCTTATACACATGTGCCGCCGCATGAGCTTCGCCGTGTCCGTTCTTAATATACGGTTGTATTTGCAATTCGAGGCTTTTATGAACAGGGCATATATGTCATTGCGCGCGGCGAATCGCCCATGCTATAATCATGCTTGTGTGTAATTTACTCTGGGTTCGCATGCAATCCAGGGCGGAAAGAGGTGAACAGACGATGAAACAAGGTATTCATCCGACGTACCACGTAACTACGGCAACGTGTGCTTGCGGTAACACGTTCGAGACGGGTTCGATCAAACCGAACCTTCGTGTCGAGATTTGCTCCGTATGCCACCCGTTCTTCACTGGCAAACAGAAGTTTGTTGATGCAGGCGGCCGCGTGGACAGATTCAAAAAGAAATACGGTATCTAATATTCTGTCTGAAATTGGCAGAATACAACAGCCTCCCTCAGCCATCCTATGGATGGAAGGGAGGTTTTTTGTTATGCTTCGCAGCATGTATAAACGGCTTCGCTCTCGTTTGCGTATCAGACTTGCTGGTCGGCTTCTTCCGGGGCTTCTCATTGCTGCTGTGTTACTGCTTGCGGCGGGCTGCGGGGGAGGAAGCGGCAAATATGATCATAAGATGAAGGCTCAGCATTACGGCCATGACGGTTATATGGGGTTAACGAATACGAATCCGTCATTGCCTAACTCGCCGCATAGCTTGACGATTAAGAATGATACTGATTTCGTCGACCAGAAGCTGCGTACAATCAGGGGGGTCGACCATACGCGTATTGCAGTGGAAGGCTCCAAGATGGTGGTCACGATCTACCCGGTATCGGGATTGAGTGCCATCGAGAGAAAAGGGATCAAGAATCAAGCAGAAGCCATGGTTCGGTATAACATGCCGCGTTACGATGTAAATGTTAATATTGCACCATAGCTGCTTGCTGCTGAAAAATCGTTATGTAACTTTTTCTAAGCAGTTGCGCTTTGGTTCCGAATGGTCTATACTTAGTTTTACCGTGCTAGACGGGGAGGTAGCGGTGCCCTGTAACTCGCAATCCGCTATAGCGAGGTTGAATTCCTGCTTGAGGTTATGTGATGCGGGGTTTGGCACTTGCGAACAATGTTGACAGTTGGGTCCCTCGCAATGGGCATCTGTGAACCCGGTCAGGTCCGGAAGGAAGCAGCCGTAAGCAGACACGTCCATGTGTTGGGGGAGTGCCTGGCTCGAGTTGGGAGCAAGGATGCCGCCCGGATCACATGTATCGAGGGCAGGTGCACGGTTCCCACATAGCATGAGCAGGTCCGGCGCGTTAAGAATGATGGAATCGTTCTTAACGCAGCCGGATTTTTTTGTTACACAGCTTTTGCCGGCATAATGTTTGTTTTGTTGCTGCGAGGGTTCGTGTATAATGGAATAATCGGATCGAAATGTCATTGCAGAAAGGACGGGTCCGCATGTCTCACATAGCCTTATACCGAGCTTGGCGTCCCCAGACGTTCCGTGACATGGTCGGACAACGGCACATCATTCAGACGCTGCAGAACGCGATACGAGAGAACCGCGTTTCTCATGCCTATCTATTCAACGGACCGCGCGGCACAGGCAAGACGAGCGCAGCCAAGATTCTGGCCAAAGCAATAAACTGCGAACGCGGACCGGCGCCGGAGCCTTGTAATGAATGCGACGCATGTGTCGGCATTACAGCGGGTACGGTGATGGATGTCGTCGAGATTGATGCCGCTTCCAATCGAGGGATTGACGAAATTCGCGAAATCCGCGACAAAGTTCGTTATGCCCCGTCCGAGGTTCGCTATAAAGTGTATATAATTGATGAAGTGCATATGTTGACGACGGAAGCTTTCAATGCGCTGTTGAAGACGCTGGAGGAGCCGCCGGGGCATGTCATATTCATCTTGGCAACGACGGAGCCTCATAAGCTATTGCCGACCATTATATCCCGTTGTCAGCGGTTTGATTTCCGGCAGGTATCGTTGGAGGAGCAGACTGAACGGTTACGGCTTATTTGTCAGGAAGAAGGCATTCAAGCGGAAGACGAAGCGCTGTCTTACATCGCGAGGCTGTCCGAAGGCGGTATGCGCGACGCTATAAGTCTGCTGGAGCAGTCGGCGGCTTTCGGCGGAGAGAGGATTACGCTGGAAGGGGCCATCGATGTTACCGGAGGCTTGGCTGCAGAGCAGTTCGCGCAGCTGGCAGAGGCGGTTCGAGATCGGAATGCCGGAGCTATCCTTCCGTTGGTTGAGGGGTTGATGCAGGCAGGCAAGAGCGCGGAGAAGTGTATGGAGAATTTTATCTATTACTTCCGCGATCTGCTTGTGCTTAAGCTTGCTCCGAATAGCGGAGCACAAGCGGAGCGAATCGTTGACGAGGGTCGGTTTCGCGAGATGGCGGAAGCCTTCAGCGCGGAGCGGCTGTTCCGGATGATCGATGTTCTTAATCGTTATCAGACGGAGATGAAGCATGCACTGCAGCCGCAGACGTTGTTCGAGGTGGCGCTTATGAAGCTCTGTACGATGGGTGAGCATGGAGAGGCGATCGAGCGTTCTAGTGGTACTTCTGCTTCTGCTTCGCAGGAGGCATCTGGCGGTGAAGTAATTCGGCTTCAGCGTCAGGTCGAAATGCTGGAGAAGAAGCTGGAGCAGCTGCTTCTCAACGGCATTCCGGCGGGAATGGGTGATGGAGTTAGCTCGTCGTCAGGAAGCCAATCGACAGGTGGAGCGAATCGTCGGGGCGGCAAGCGCAATGCTTTTGGTTCTGCAGGCGGGTCGGGACTTGGTACAATCGGAAAGCCGAAGCTGGAGCCTTTCGTCGCAGCGATGAATGGACAAGCCATCACTCAAATTCGAATGCGTTGGGGCGAGTTGCTGCAGCGTGTGAAGGAGACGAAGATCACGGTGCACGCTTGGCTCGTCGATGGCGAGCCTGTATCGGCAGCGGATGAGACGGTTCTTGTCGCGTTCAAAAGCATGATGCATCGTGAGACGACAGAGAGGCCTGCGAACCGAGAGTTGATCGAGCATGTGCTTAACCAGGTGTTCGGCAGGCCGATCAAGCTGGCAACTGTCATGATGAAGGACTGGCAGGCGGCATCCGAAAGCGGAGCAGGTAGTCCAGCTACAGAGGCTTTGCAGCTCGAGCCTGAGGGCGATGAACCTGCAGAAAGGCCGGAATGGGTAGAGGAAGCATTCAAAATGTTCGGAGATCAGCTTGTCGAGCTGAAGCGCGATTAGGTAGAATAGCGGTATCTATATTTCTTATGGGGTGATGAAGATGACAAATATGCAGCATATGATGCGTCAAGTTAAGAAAATGCAGGAGCAAATGCTCAAAGCACAAGAGGAGCTCGGCAACAAAACGGTTGAAGGCTCTGCGGGCGGCGGTGTTGTGACCGTTAAAGCAAGCGGCCATAAACAAATTTTGTCGATTAACATCAAGCCAGAGGCTGTCGATCCAGACGATATCGAAATGCTTCAGGATCTCGTCATGACGGCGGTTAATGATGCGCTCTCCAAAGCAGAGGAAATGGCGAATGAAGATATGGGCAAATATACGGGTGGTATGAAAATTCCAGGCCTGTTCTAAATTATAGGCTTACAGCATTATAGGCTTACAGCGTCATCATGATAGGCGGCCTGTCGGACCCGCATCCTGCGACCGGCAGGCCGTTTGACGTGTTCAGAGAGGAGAACGTGTTCATGTATTATCCCGAGCCGATAGCCAAATTGATCGATGCGTTTACTCGTCTCCCAGGCATTGGGCCGAAGACGGCAGCTAGACTGGCATTCCATGTACTGCGGATGCAGGAGGATGACGTGATCGATTTCGCGAAGGCGCTCGTCAGCGTCAAACGCAATTTGCATTACTGCTCGGTCTGCTGCAACATTACCGATGTTGATCCGTGCAGAATATGCCAGGACAAAAGCCGCGATCAAGCTGTCATTTGCGTCGTCCAAGAGTCCAAGGATTTGGTTGCCATGGAGCGGACGAAGGAATATAACGGCTATTACCATGTTCTGCAGGGCGCGATTTCTCCTATGGAGGGGATCGGGCCGGACCAGATCCGGGTCGCGGAGCTGCTGCGGCGTCTTAGTGATGAGCGTGTGCAGGAGTTAATTATGGCGACGAACCCGAATATTGAGGGCGAAGCGACGGCAATGTATCTATCGCGGCTTGTGAAGCCGTTCGGCATACGTGTTACGCGCATCGCCCACGGTCTGCCGGTCGGCGGGGATTTGGAGTATGCAGACGAGGTGACATTATCTAAAGCCCTTGAGGGCAGGCGTGAACTGAACTAATGAACAACCGGGCGTATAAACGCCTGGTTTTTTTTGTGTGCTCAGTAATGCGATGAAGGAATGGAGGCGCCCCGTTCATGGTCTATTGCTTTATCCTCACACATACATTGTGGTGATAAGGAATCGGACGAGCGGGGGGCGAACGTCAGTGAAGAGGCTATTATCGTGGATACAAGTTGTCAAGTCGAGGCTGAATCAAGAACGGAAAGAAACTGGGCATGTCTCCGATGATGTGATGCAGCTTAAGAAAGAAATCGATGAGGCGCGTCGAGACTGGCAGGCGGCATGCCGTTTCTTCGAATACGTTGTCGAGCCCAACGAGATCGATTATGCCATTTATCATCTAATGGCTGCTGAGCAGCGGTATACCATGTTAATACGAAAAGCGAAGTCTTTAACGTCTGTACAGTGGCCGGCATGGATCGGAGGGGATCTGCAGTGAAGATCGTTATGATAGCAGTTCTAATTGTCTCGTCCATATCTTTAATTCTGGTGCTGATAAGAAATCGTTACTCGCTTGAGTGGATTCGGCGATTGGCGCTACATCTAATATTGGCCGCGATTGGTTTGTATGCGATCAATTACTCGGGCTTGATCGACGGATGGGAAGTGCCGCTGAATTTCGCTACGATCGGTACAGTTATGGTGCTTGGTATACCGGGTATCGCGCTAATTGTAGGATTGCGCTATACCTTGTTTTGAGCGGACTTATTAAGGGATTGGGTTGTAGTTGAGATTGGCTAGATACCCCGTGGATGCGCGATGTGGAATGTGCTGTAACAGTCCTGTCGTGAGCGGCTTAGGTCGTACACTGAGCATGTATTAAAGTGCTTCGAGATACGAACGATATAGGGGTAAATGGAGTGCTGAATGTTTTTTTTAAAAAGTGCTTGCAAACCTATAGATGGCTGTGATATATTATAAAAGTCGCCGCTGAGCACAACGCCAACGACGACGAGAAAGAAAAAATAATG
>NZ_BIML01000016.1 GCF_004001065.1 Paenibacillus xylaniclasticus | reverse complement strand
GGCCCGTTGGTCAAGGGGTTAAGACACCTCCCTTTCACGGAGGTAACAGGGGTTCGAATCCCCTACGGGTCACCAATTTTCTTAAATAAAGTTTTAAAAAAAAGCTTGCATGAAACGCTAAAGTGTAGTATAGTATAAAAGTCGCTTAACGGAGGCTTAGCTCAGCTGGGAGAGCATCTGCCTTACAAGCAGAGGGTCGGCGGTTCGATCCCGTCAGCCTCCACCATGAATGACGCGGGGTGGAGCAGCTCGGTAGCTCGTCGGGCTCATAACCCGAAGGCCGCAGGTTCAAATCCTGCCCCCGCAACCAACTTTTATCAACTTGCTACCGAACTTATATCGTGGAGCCGTGGTGTAGAGGCCTAACATGCCTGCCTGTCACGCAGGAGACCGCGGGTTCGAATCCCGTCGGCTCCGCCATTATCTCATCGCAAGTTAGGCTCGGTAGCTCAGTTGGTAGAGCAGAGGACTGAAAATCCTCGTGTCGGCGGTTCGATTCCGTCCCGAGCCACCATAATAACAATCTAATATGCCGGTGTAGCTCAGCAGGTAGAGCAACTGACTTGTAATCAGTAGGTCGTGGGTTCGATTCCTATCGCCGGCACCATTTTCCCTGGAGGATTAGCGAAGTGGCCAAACGCAGCAGACTGTAAATCTGTTCTCTGACGAGTTCGGTGGTTCGAATCCATCATCCTCCACCATTTACATAGGGGCATAGTTTAAAGGTAGAACAAAGGTCTCCAAAACCTTTGGTGTGGGTTCGATTCCTGCTGCCCCTGCCAACTTATTATATCACTATGGCGGTTGTGGCGAAGTGGTTAACGCATCGGATTGTGATTCCGACATTCGGGGGTTCAATTCCCCTCAATCGCCCCATGAATGTTGGGGATTAGCCAAGCGGTAAGGCAACGGACTTTGACTCCGTCATGCCAAGGTTCGAATCCTTGATCCCCAGCCACTATCTTGCGGAAGTGGCTCAGCGGTAGAGCATCGCCTTGCCAAGGCGAGGGTCGCGGGTTCGATTCCCGTCTTCCGCTCCATTACGGCGCCATAGCCAAGCGGTAAGGCAAAGCTCTGCAAAAGCTTTACCCCCAGTTCGAATCTGGGTGGCGCCTCCATCTTTTATAAGCTTTATGCTGTTGTCGTATCCCTCAATCGGAGGGGCAATGCAAACAGCAAAATGCGCCGGCGTGGCGGAATGGCAGACGCGCTCGACTCAAAATCGAGTGGGAAACCGTGGAGGTTCGAGTCCTCTCGCCGGTATTAACTAAAAGAGTGCATTAGAGATTATCTCTAATGCACTCTTTTTTTTGTTGAATTTCTAAAATTAAAGCTTGAAAAAGCTTGAAATTGAACCTGGGATGCACCCTTGAATGTATCGACATATAAATACTAAGACTGCCATAAGATAAGCGATGAACTCCTTAATGTTCTCTTTCTCTATTACGGTTTTGTAGTTCATAGAACGTGCCACCAGTGGCAGAATGTGACGACTACATTGTTCATGGTAATAATCAAGCCGATTTCATGAACCTACCGTTGTAATGCTGAGACTGTGTGGAGACTTTGGAAGCTGATTGATCTCACCTCAATAGAGACTGACTGGATCAAGATAAGCGAGAAGCTAACCAGAAAATAATTCAATGGATGTATTGACAATTTATGATAATAAAATTAAGTTATACTTATCCAATAGTTTTGCATTAGGTAAAAACTTTTCACACTGAACAAATTTATTTCAGGAGGAGAACAAAATTGAAGCATGCACGATTAAAGAAGACTGTCTTGGGGGCCTGTGTTCTAGTCTTGGCTATATGTATGACAGGGTGTACTTCTAGTGAAAAGCAAGACGAGACAACAAGCGTGGATAAGCTAAACGTTGTTACTACTATTGCTCAGATTGCTGAGCCGATCTCTGTCATCGGAGGTGAGAGAGTCACTGTGACAAGCTTAATGGGACCAGGTGTTGATCCGCATTTGTATAATGCGACACAGGGGGATATCGGGAAGCTGGAAAAAGGGGATGTTATTTTATATAGTGGACTTCACCTGGAAGCGAATATGGTTAGAGTGTTCGAGGAAATTGGTAAATCAAAACCAGTGCTTGCAATCAGCGAGTCGATACCAGCGGAGCAACTGTTGAAGGATGAGAGTGGAACAATTGATCCGCATGTCTGGTTTGATATTGACCTATGGAAGCAATCGTTAAGTGCGGGAACTGAAGAGCTGAAGAAAGCAGCGCCTGCAGATGCAGAGTACTTTGAAGATAATAAGCAAGAGTATTTTAAAAAACTGGATCAACTTAAGGAAGAAGCCGAATCTAAATTGTCGCAAATCCCGAAAGAAAAACGCGTGATGATCACAGCGCATGACGCATTTGGCTATTTCGGTCGCATGCATGACATCGAAGTGGTTGGATTGCAAGGATTAAGCACGGAGGATGAAGTTGGTTTATCCGATATTGACGACACGGTAAAACTGCTGGTTGACTATCAAATACCTGCCGTGTTCCTAGAGAGTAGTATTAATCCTGCCTCCATTAATGCTGTAATTGAAGGAGCTAAGAAGCAAGGACTTGATGTTGTTGTTGGCGGCGAGTTGTACTCTGATGCAATGGGAGATGCGGGTACACCAGAAGGTACATATCTAGGTATGTACAGCCATAATGTGAATACCATTTATCAAGCACTAAGTGCAGAAGGAGAGTGATGGGGATGCTTCCGGCTCTAAGTGTTAAAGAGCTATCTGCTTCCTATCGTAAGAACAAAGTGTTGGACAACGTGGTATTTGATGTTATGCCAGGGACAATGACGAGTATAGTAGGACCTAACGGTGCAGGTAAATCAACTTTGCTTAAAGTCATCCTTGAATTGCATCCCCAGTTGGCAGGGAAGGTAGCCATCTTTGGGTCTCCCTATCAGAAAGTAAAAGCTCGAGTCGGCTATGTGCCGCAGCGGGGCTCCGTCGATTGGGATTTTCCAACTAATGCACTTGATGTCGTGTTAATGGGGTTGTATGGGAAAATCGGCTGGCTAAAATGGCCAAAGCGCCGTCACCGTGAAAAGGCGATGGAGGCTTTGGCCGAAATGGGGATGGCGGATTATGCCTCGCGTCAAATCAGTCAACTCTCAGGTGGTCAACAGCAGCGAGTTTTTTTAGCCCGTGCCCTCGTCATGGATGCTGATTTATATTTTCTTGATGAGCCGCTTGCTGGTGTAGATGCGGCAACTGAGCGTGCAATTATGTCAACGCTCAATTTGTTAAAGAGCAAGGGGAGAACGGTACTGGTTGTCCATCACGATTTACAGACGGTTGAGGATTATTTCGACCATGTACTACTACTAAACCGAACGGTGATCGCACACGGCCCTACGGCAGAGGCCTTTACAGATAACAACATCTATCGAACGTATGAAGGGACGCTGCGCTGGAGGGGAGCCAAGTCGGAATGATACAGGGGTTGTCGCATAATGCTCAATGGGTCCTGTTCAGCACCTTGATGTTAGGTACGGCTGCCGGTATTATCGGTTGCTTTGCCTACTGGAAAAGGCAAAGTTTAATGAGTGATGCATTGTCTCACGCAGCCTTGCCAGGCGTTATTATTGGGTTTGTTATTCTTGGCGAGAAGAATCTGCTTGTTATGATTGCTGGTGCAGCAGTGAGCGCGCTATTGGGCGCTTTGCTCATTCATTGGATACGGTCTTCAAGCCGCGTTAAGGAAGATGCAGCTATGGGAATCATTCTGTCCGTCTTCTTCGGCCTCGGTGTAATGCTGCTTACATTCGTCAATCGAATGGCCGGGGCTGGCCAGAGTGGACTGGACAGCTTTATCTATGGTCAGGCAGCTTCAATGGTGGGTAAAGACGTATGGCTTATGACAGGATTGGCATTGTTGATTGTGTTCATCGCTATTATCTCCTTCAAGGAATGGAAGCTGTTCTTGTTCGATTCGACATTTGGGGGAGGATTGGGGTTGTCGAGTCGCTGGATGAACAGCCTGTATATGTTTTGCTTGGTATTAGTGATTGTCATAGGCATCCAGGCGGTAGGGGTTATTCTAATGGCCGCTCTATTGATTACACCAGCGGTGAGCGCAAGGTACTGGACGAACTCTTTCAAGTGGATGTTGGTGTTGTCAGCTGTGTTCGGAGGAAGCGCAGGCGTAATCGGAACGTTAATGAGCGTATACGGTAAAGGATGGCCCACAGGTCCTTTTATTGTTATCGCTGCATCTTCTTTATTCGTCATTTCATTTGCTCTAGGCATTCGTAAAGGATTAATCGTCATTGGAATTCAGCAATACCGGCAGCGAAAGCTGCTAGAAGAGTCGACCGCATATCAACGCGCTGCGCTGGAAAGGAGGGATTAGGCTTGAGCTATGCCGGTTGGATTATACTGACCGCCTCACTAGTTGGAGTCTCATGTGGACTGATTGGATCTCTGCTTATTTTGCGCAGAATGGCGATGATGGCCGATGCGATCAGCCATACCGTATTACTTGGTATTGTGATTGCTTTCCTGATTACCCGTGAATTGAGCGGCATTCATATGCTGATTGGTGCGATCGCTGCTGGTTTATTGACTGCGTTATTAATTCAATGGTTTCACTCCCTTGGCGTACAGCAGGAGGCTTCAATTGGTGTAGTATTTACTTCTTTATTTGCCATTGGGGTTGTATTGATTGCCACTAAAGTCGGAAATGCACATCTGGATGTGAAGCACACTTTGATGGGGGAAATTACATTCATTCCTTGGGAAAAAATAAACCTGCCTGTGGTCGGAGATATTCCCGAAGCTGTCTTCATCTTATCGATCGTCCTTAGTATTGTATTAATCGTGATTATTGGATTTTACAAGGAATGGAAACTTACTTCGTTTGACCCAGCACTTGCTGCGAGTATTGGTATCCCAGTTGTACTTATGCATTACGTTTTTATGGGGCTCGTTTCGGTAACAACGGTAGCAGCTTTTGATGCTGTTGGTGCGATCATGGTTGTTGCTATGCTAATCACGCCAGCAGCGGCGGCGTACCTTTGGACTGACAGGCTTGCCGTGATGATGATTTTAAGTAGTGCTTTGGGCATTGTTGCCGCTATTTCAGGGTATTTTATTGCCGTCTGGTTGGACACCTCTATCTCCGGATCTATGGCTTTTGCTACCGGGCTAGTATTTATGGTCAGTTTCATAGCTTCGCCGAAGCATGGCATTATGGCGAGGTTGATAAGACCGAATATATCTTCAACATAAATAATAAGTATTTGCTGCACTTAGCAAAGAAGTTAATAATGAAGGGCCGAGAAAACATGCACCTCGATGAGATGCTTGTCTTCTCGGCCCTTCTGTACAGCAATGTTTATTCAGCAGCCTCTTCCGTATCTTTCGATAGATAGTTTTCAATCTTCGCTTGCGAACGGAGATCCGATAAGAGCGTTTGCGACAGCTGGTAAACTTGCTGGGTCGTCAACGTTTCTTTAATTTCATCCTTCTTGTCTTCGAGCGTTGGAGTAGTTGCTTCCTTATGATCTGTTACTTTGATAACGTGGTAGCCATAAGATGTTTGAACAGGCTCGCTAATTTCACCAACTTTAAGATTGAATGCCGCTTCTTCGAATGCAGCTTCCATCATTCCACGACTGAAGTAATCGAGGTCGCCCCCTGCATCCTTATTGCTTGTATCGAGCGATTTCTCTTTCGCAATAGCTGCGAAGTCGCTGCCCTCATTCAACTGCTTAATGATCTCATCCGCTTCTTCTTTCGTAGCAACAAGAATGTGCGAAGCGCGTACTTGTTCAGGCGTTGCGAACGAGTCTTTGTACTGCTCGAAATAAGAGCTGATGTCTTCGTCGCTTACGGATACTTGAGGTTCAAGCAATTTGCGATATTGAGCTTGTTGACGGAGATCCGGCTTCAGGTCTTCAACCGTCATGCCGTATTGCTGCAAGGCAAGGTTGAATGATTCTTCGCCGCCCATATTCGTCTTGAGTCCTTCAAGTTCATGGTTGATATCTTCTTCTGTGACCTTAACGCCTTTCTCCTCAGCTTCCTGGTTAACAAGCTCGTAGCTGATCAGATTCTCAAGCGCTTTCTCTCCATTGCCACCAGTTATAAGCGATTTATACAGCTGCTGCTGCGTAATTTTGACTCCGTTAACTTCAGCGACGGCTTCCGTTCCGCCTTCACCACTTGTCGAGAACGCCTTGATCGCAACCACTACGAATGCGACAAGCAGGATTGCTGCAGCGATCCAGCCACCCGCATCGGAACGTTTCGGCGCATTATCGCTTCTTACAGATGATGGATTGGATTGGATTGCCGCTTCATGATCGATAGCTTCCTCTTCATCCTGGCCGGACAATCCGTCTTCAGAATTGTAAAGCTTGGTTTGCAGTTGATCTTGCTCGTCCGACTGCGAAAGATCGCGCCGCTTATTTTCTTCCGTCATAATTGCTTGCTGCTCCTCTCTAATGTTTAAAAATGGGTGCCCCCTAATTATTACTATACCAGAATAATGGATCTCTAACCTTAATAGCAAATAAAAATGATAAGAGGAAAATGAATCAACTGGGTCGAATAGATAAAACTGATTAAAGTACAAAGAAATGGAGAGTTTTTATGGCGTTGGTACAATCGCTCAAGGTTAAGCTGCTGCTTAGCTTTGTAGCAGTGATCGTTCCACTTGTGTTATTTATGATCGTGAATACTTTATACGCTAAGGACGTTGTCCGAGCGAAAGTGTCCGAGACATACCGGAATACGTTAGACATGTATGTTAGGCAGACCGACACGAACCTGAAGCAGGTTAGCGATTATTTAATGAAAATGGCGGTTCTTGACAGTGAGGTTGGACTTCTTGGCTCCTATGAGTACGGGTCAGATAATTACGTGCTAACGAAGGTCAGTATTTATAACAAGCTTAATCGTGATGTAGGCTTTTATGATTTGATCGATACGTTCTTCTTATACAGCGATCAAGATGTTATCATCGGCACGCGAAGCAATAACTACGAGATGATGAAGAGCTTGCTCCGCCGGCATGTGCCGAATATTATTGCAAACGATTCCAATAATCCAGCTGCAGTGAAATGGCATCTGGCTAAGGATGAGAACATACCAGGCGAATACATGATCATGAAGGCGATACACGTAACCGGTAACGAATATGTGGGAGCTATTATTCGAGCGAAGGATATTGCCGGCAAGCTTGCCGAACAGCAGGGCGAGACCACTTCCAGCGAATTGTATGAACTGAAGGATAACCACGTAGGAATGCCGCTCAGTGACTCGCAATTGCCCGTACAGTTAAGCGGACTTCCAGTGAACGAGCAACAGCCTTACGTCACGATGAAAGGGCACGACGACAAATATCTCGTAATGGAGAAGAGCAGTGAGACTGTTGGACTAGTATTCTCGCTCATGCTGCCGGAGAGGTCGATTCTGCAGAACCTGCCATTTTTTCAGATGGCGGTGTTCTTCCTTCCAGTAGGTATTTTTATCATATTGATGCTTTATCTCCTCTTCGTTCAGAAGATTATGTTCAAGCCGCTTGGAGAGCTTATTCTCGGAATGAAGAAAATTTCTATGGGCATGCTGGACGTTCGTCTTCAATCAGACAAAACGGTGGAGTTTGTCTTCCTGGCCAATACGTTCAATACAATGGCGGAGCAAATTAAATCGTTGAAGATCGGAATGTACGAAGAACAGCTGCGTGTTAAGCAGGGCGAGCTTAAACAGCTGCAGGCGCAAATTAATCCGCACTTTTATATGAATACGCTGAATATTATTTATAACTTTGCAGCCTTGAAAGATCATGAATCAGTCAAAAAAATGTCGCTACATCTTGCCGATTATTTCCGTTTCATTATGCGTGCGAACCGGGATACGATTACGCTTGATGAGGAATTACGCCATATCAATAACTACATTACGATTCAGGAGCTCCGTTTTCCGAATAAGCTGGTCATTACGTACGATATTCCCGAGCCGCTGAAAAGTTATCCGATTCCGGCATTAACCGTGCAGCCATTTGTCGAAAATTCGATTATCCATGGCTTCAAAAATCGCAAGCAGCTGTTCGTTATTCATATCTCCGTTGTACAGGATACCGAGCAAGGCGGCGGCTTCCTGTTGTCGATTTCGGATAATGGAGTCGGATTTCCAAAGGAAGTGCTGGACAAATTGCAAAATGGCAAGCCGCTGCCGGAAGGCGAGTCCAGCAGATTAGGCATAATGAACGTGGCGCATCGTCTAAAGCTTCACTACGGAGAAGGGGCGACGATCAAATTCGCCAATCGGGACGATGGGACAGGCTCCGTTATTACAATCAAGTTTCCGAACATGATCGATAGGCAGACGACTGCCATATAATACGCAAATAGATGAAATGGGTAGGAATAGTCCTTAGAGGGGGCATGATTAGTATGAAATATAATTTATTAATTGTAGACGACGAAGAAATTGCCATTAAAGGCATTGTGCATGGCTTGGATTGGAGCTCGATGCCGATTGCGAACATTTTTACAGCTTATGACGCCGAAGAGGCGCAAGGATTTTTCAAGGAGTATACGATTCATGTGCTGCTGTCCGATATCGATATGCCGAATCAGACGGGGATTGAGCTGTTAAGCTGGGTGAACGTACATTCGCCATTGACCAAGACGATTCTACTGACGGGCCATGCTGATTTCAAATATGCACAACAGGCGCTGCAGCTTGACGGATTCGATTATTTGCTAAAGCCGGTCGACCATGCTCATCTTCAGAAAACGCTGCTTCAAGCGCTTGATAAAGTGAGAATTCAAGAAGAGCATGATGCATTCCATCGGACTTATGAGCTGTACTACCAGCAGTGGCAGAAGCAGCTGCCTGTAATGGTAGAGAGGCTGTGGCAGGATGTGATTCATTGGCGGCAGTCGGTCGCCCCTCAGCAGCTTGAGCCGCAATTGAAGCTGTATGGGATTCCGCTGCAAGCCAGCTCCCAAATTGTTGTCATATTGATCAGCATTGAGCAATGGCAGGAGGAATGGTCAGCGCGCGATGAAGAAATTATGACTTATGGCGTGAAGAATGCAGCGAAAGAAATCATTCTTATGGACGCTGGGGGAGAGGTCATTCAGGATGCGAGCGGCGCGCTGCTCGTGCTGCTCTATGAGCCGGAAGCTGTAACGAAGGCGGAACTCAACGAACGCTGCCGCAAATATATCGAGCAATGCGAAGCTTATTTGCACTGCCGCCTGTCCTGCTATGTGGGCGTTCCTGCTCCAGTTACGTCGCTTAGGGAAGTCGTCTCGCATTTGAATGAGCTGGAGAAAAGCAATCTGACCGATACTTGCACGGTCGTTCATGTACAAGAGAGAGACAGGTCGAGACAGCAGGCGATGTCGGCGTCACACCCGCCGCTGGCAGATTGGGCGGTACTGCTGGAGTCGGGCAAACGTATGGAGCTCGCAGGTAAGATTGAAGAGTTTTTTAACCAGCTGCTTGAGGAGCAGGGTGGGATCGACTATACGCATATCGTCTCAATTTATTTCGGGATCGTACATACTCTGTTCCAGACCTTCCAGCGCAAGTCTTTAGCCATTGATAGAGCGTTTCCGCAGCAGCAGTGGGAAGATGGAGGTCAAGCGTTAAAGTCGCTTCAGGGTCTGAAGACGTGGGCACTATCTGTCTGCCTGCAGGCTGCCGAATATATACGTCAGAATAGTAAGGATGTCTCGAATGTAGTTCGTAAGGCACAGCAATATATTGAGGAGCATCTCGATGAGGATATAAGCCGGGAGAAGCTGGCTGATTATGTATTCCTAAATCCGGCATACTTATCTCGTTTGTTCCGCAAGGAAACCGGACAATCGATTACCGATTATACGACAGATCGCAAGATTGTAAGGGCGAAGATGGAGCTGGAGAACAGTAATGCCCGAATCAGCGACATCGCTGTATCGGTCGGCTACAGTAATTTCTCGCATTTCTCTAAGCTGTTCAAGAAAGCGACAGGCTTGACGCCTCAGGAATATCGACGAATATTCCAGCATGTCGACTAAATGATTCAAATAAGTCACAACAACGTTAATGAGGTCACGGTGCGAATAGAGCATCGTGGCTATTTTTTTTACAATGAAGTAGACCGAACGGAAGAACCGGAAACGGCAATAGGAAAGAAGCAGGAGGAAATTTGATGGCACTTCGAAGTAATTTGCAAAAATACGGGATTTTTTACTTGATGATGCTGCCCGGCTTTCTGATTTTGCTTGTGAACAACTATCTCCCGATGGCCGGTATAGTCATCGCTTTTAAGAGCATGACATACCAGCATTCCAACATCATTCTGAACTTCATCGACAGTGAGTGGGTTGGGCTGGACAACTTCAAGTATTTGTTCAAGACAAGCGATGCGTGGATCATTACGAGAAATACACTGCTTTACAACTCATTGTTTATTGTTCTGAACCTGATAATACCTGTTGCCTTCGCAATTATGTTGAATGAACTTCGCAGCAAGTTTCTTGCACGGTTTCACCAGTCGATCATTTTCTTGCCTTACATTCTGTCTTGGGTTGTAATCTCGTATCTCGTATACGGACTGCTCCATGACAAGAACGGCTTCGTCAATACGACGATTTTGCCGATGTTCGGTGTAGATCCGGTTCAATGGTATTTCAAATTGGAAGCTTGGCCATACATTCTGCCGCTTGTTAATACAGTGAAAAACGTCGGCTATTACATGGTTATATACATGGCAGCTATTATCGGCATCGATGATGAATATTACGAGGCAGCGACAATCGACGGCGCGAACAAATGGCAGCAAATTTGGAAGATTACGATTCCGCTCTTGATCCCGATCATGATTATTATGACATTGCTGCAGGTCGGTCGTATCTTCTATGCAGACTTCGGTTTGTTCTATCAAGTGCCGAAAGAATCTGGTCCGTTATTCCCGGTTACGAACGTAATCGACACCTATGTATATCGAACATTCCTAGCGATGGGCGACTCAGGATTGTCGTCAGCAGCGGGTCTATATCAATCTGTAGTTGGATTCGTGCTCGTATTCATATCCAACTGGGTTGTAAGACGAATCGATAAGGACAGCGCGCTGTTCTAAATTAGTGAATTTGTAGGCAAATGCATAATAGTAGGAGGTAGCAGATGGAGGCCCCTGTTGAACGAGCTCCCTCAAGACCGGTTAATTCATTATCGCCGGTAGGGGATTGGACAATTAAGATCATTTTCTTTCTATATTCAGCGCTTTGTATCTTTCCGTTATTGTTGCTTGTGATGGTTTCGATTTCGAATGAGACTGATGTCATTGTAGATGGATACAAATTTATACCGTCTAATTTTGATTTCAGTGCTTATAAATTTGTGTTCAAGGACTGGGAAAGCGTGGCGCGGGCTTATGGAGTATCGACTTTCGTCACGGTTGTTGGTACGTTGTTAAGCTTGATTGTGATGGCCTTGTACGCCTATCCGATTAGTCGACCGGACTTTCCACAGCGCAAATTTTTTACCTTCTTCGTATTTTTCACCATGCTGTTCAACGGTGGTCTCGTGCCATGGTATCTCGTATACGTAAGGTTCCTGCATCTGAAGGACAGCATCTGGTCGCTCATATTACCGCTAGTTATGTCGGCGTTCTTCGTCTTAATTATTCGTACGTTTTTCAGTACGACGATTCCAGCGGCTATTATTGAGTCCGCCAAGATTGACGGTGCAGGTGAGCTAAGAATCTTCTTCCGAATTGTGCTGCCACTATCGACACCTGTACTTGCGACAACAGCCTTGTTCAGTACATTGAACTATTGGAACGACTGGTTTTTAAGTCTTGTGTTTATCACGTCGGAAGAGAACTACAGCTTGCAGTACGTCATGTATAAGACATTAACGAACATTCAGTATTTGACCCAGCACAGTGATGCGATCTCACACATTGGCGGTGCGGCTAAATTCCCGAGCGAAACGGTACGGATGGCTATGGCCGTTGTCGGTATCGGACCGATCATATTCGCTTATCCATTCTTCCAGAAATATTTCGTAAAGGGACTTACGGTCGGTGCGGTAAAAGGATAATTCTGTTAATATGTACCGAGAGGGCGGCCAAGCCGCCGTCCTCTAACTCCATGGCTGTAACCGGTTACATATAATCGGTTAAGCATATATACCAATTACCATATGGGAGGTCAAATGAAGATGGTAAAGGCAAAGAAGAGTGCATTGCTGCTCCTGATGCTTGCCCTTACGTTCACGCTGGCATTGTCCGCGTGCGGTAAGAGCGATGATAAGGAGGACAAAACAGAAACAACACCAGCTTCGACAACCGAAGGAACGAACACAGAAGAGACAGATAAGAACGAGCCGGCACCAGCCGAGAACGCTGCAGCGAATCTGAAAGAGTATAAGCTCGTATTCACATATCCGGGCACGACTCAGAAGGATGAAGCTGTTATTGAAGAAGAGATTAACAAATATTTGAAAGACAAAATTAACGCAACGATCGATCTTCAGCCGATCGACTGGACGGCATGGGAAGATAAAGTTAACCTGCTGATCGCTTCCCGTGATCCTGTAGACATCTTCTTCACGGCGCAATGGAGCAAATATGCGGTTAACGTTGGTAAAGGCGCATTCTTGGATCTGAAGCCGCTGCTGGAGAAATACGGCCAAGATATTACGAACTCGCTGGACCCACTGTTCCTTGAAGGCTCCAAAATTAACGGCATCAACTACGCAGTACCAACGAATAAAGAGCTCGCAGAGCAAGGTGGTATCGTATATCGTAAGGATATCGCAGACGAACTTGGAATCGACATGAGCAAAGTCAAAACGATCCAAGATCTGGACGCTGTATTCGCAACGGTTAAAGAGAAGAAGCCAGAAATGACGCCGCTGTACTTGCTGAAAGGCGAGAACTTCAACGCTCACTACTTCGGCAACTACGACGCGCTCGGCGATACGTCTGTACCTGGCTTAATTCTGAAAGATAAGGAAGATACGACGGTTAAAGCCAACTATGATCAAGAGCGTTACGTCGAAAATCTCAAAATTACGCGCGATTTCTTCGAGAAAGGCTACATTAACAGCGACGCTGCAACAACGACGACTATGAATACGGATGCACTGAAAGCCGGCAACGTATTCGCTATTACGCAATCGTTGAAGCCTGGTAAAGCACAGGAGCTCGAGAACTCCCTCGGTTTGACCGGCAAGCTGGCCCAAATCGAATTGAATGAGAAAACGGTTTCGACAGGCGTAACTGCAGGCTCGATGCTTGCAATTTCGACGACGTCGAAAGACCCTGAACGTGCTATGATGTTCATTAACCTGCTGCACTCCGATAAATATTTGAACAACTTGATTAACTTCGGTATCGAAGGCACGCACTATACGCGTGACGGTGAGATCATTACGCCAGCTGACAAATCTGGAGATTATGCTCCAGGTGCAGCGTGGATGTTCGGTAACCAATTCTTGAACTATGTGTTCAACAATGAAGCTCCGGACAAATGGGAACAATTCCGCAAGTTTAACGAAGGTCCTAAAGTATCGCCAGGACTTGGCTTCGTATTCGACAGCGATCCTGTAAAAACGGAAGTTAGCGCGATCGTTAACATCGACCGTCAATATCAAACGGCTCTGGAAACAGGCTCGGTTGATGTCGACAAAGTGCTTCCAGAGTATAAGGACAAATTGATCAAAGCAGGCGTTGAGAAAGTTATCGCTGAGAAGCAAAGCCAACTGGACAAATTCTTGGCAGAGAATAAGTAATGATGTATGAGGTAGTGAATCGTCAAGCTCTAATCGGCTGACGGTATACTATAAGTAAGTTATTGTGCAACATGCAGCATGAATTAAACATTAATGTAGCAGTATTCAGGTAGTATTATCGTATTTCGTAATTCCCCCTCACCCAATTGAACACCCTCCCGACGGGAGGGTGTCTTTTTTTTGCTTTACGGTACGGATTTCCTTTGGTCTGATGCCGATTACGTCTATAGGTTGGACACTCCCCCGACCTAGGTCTAGTTACAAAAACAGACGGGGGTCCGTTATGCGGCAGTAGAATATCACTTAGAATAAGGACATAAGGTTCACACAAGAAAGCGAAAGGCGGTGAAGATAGAAATGAATATGAACTCGACCAAAGGAATCGTACTAATCGTCATCGGTGCGATCATCGCGCTCCCACTTCTCGGCGTTGCATTAGGCGGGATAATCAAGTTCCTGTTCCCATTCATATTAGTCGGTCTAGGGGTGGTTGGCTGGCGCAACGGTAATAAGGTGATCGGCGGTGTGTTAGTTGGTTTCGGTGGATTAATGGTACTTAGCAAGTTTAGCCACATCATTATGCTGCTGATCGCAATTGCACTTGTCGTATACGGTGTGTCGCTCGTGAAAGGCAGACGTAATTACTAAACATAAAAGAAACTATTGTAGTCAAAGGAGGGGCGAAGCCAATGAGCATCATGAAACGGGTACGTGATATAACGGTAGCAACGCTAAATGAACATTTGGAGAATGCAGAAGATCCAGTAAGACTGATCGACCAGTTTCTGTGGTCGACTCGAGAAGAAATTATCCAGTGCGAAAAGCTGTATCAACAATACGCTGGTCATACGAACCATCTGAAAGCACAGTGGCTGCAGGCTGAACAGCTAAAGGAGAAGCGGGAACAGAATGCGATGATCGCTCTCAAAGCAGGAGAAGAGCATTTGGCTCGTATCGCCCTGCTGGAGAAGCAGTCCGCGGAAGAGCGTGCGGTTCAATACAAAGAGCTGTATGAGCAGTCGAATCAGAATGTGCTGGAGCTGGAAGAACAGCTGCGAGGGCTTCGCAGCGAATATCAGACCGTTTATGACAAACGTGAGTATTACGCGGCTAGAATGGAATCCTTGAGGCTGCAGCAACGAATGAACGCACGATTTGGTACGCAGGGCCAGGAGCCAGTAGGTATATTCCGGCGGCTTGAGGACCGAATTAATGACATGGAGCTTGAAGCGAAGAGCTTACGAGACATACGACGGATAGGAACCGAGTTTCTGACAGAGACTGGCCAGCGCGTTAAGTCAGCTGTTGAGAACGAGCTAGAGCAACTGAAACGGAAGCTGGAGAAAGAAGGGTGGTCATCCTCCTCATGAGTAAGATGTATCGGTCGAGCCGAGATAAGAAGCTGTTCGGACTTTGCGGTGGATTAGCAGAATGGATGGGCGTAGACGCTACCCTAATTCGCATACTGATGATCGTACTAGCCGTTTTCTCCGGCGGGACCATCATTCCAATCTATATATTGGCTGCATTCGTCGTACCGAAGGACCCGTATTACGGAAATCCCAATTACGGATACGGCGGTTATGGATATGGAGGTCAAGGCAATCGACCATATGACGGCAGCTTCGGCCAAGCGGGCGGACCTCAAGGATACAATGGTTACAATAATGGGCCACATTATGGTACGGGCCAATATGCCGGGGGGCCGTATACGACTCCTCCGCAGCAACCGTCGTATAGCAGCAAACCAGTTTCTAGTCAACTGGATTCGGTGTTGGATGATTTGGAGCGTAAGGCGCTTCGCAAAGAAATAGAAGAATTGAAAGCAAAACTTGCGAAATATGAGAAGGGAGAGTTTTAAATATGGGTATCTTTAAACGTATGAAGGATTTGACGAGGGCTTCATTGAATGAGTTGTTGGATAAAGTGGAGGATCCGGTTATTATGCTTAATCAGTACCTCCGCGATATGGAAGAAGAAATTCGCCAAGCAGAAGTTACAGTGGCGAAGCAATTGACGAATGAACGTCGTATGAAGCAGCGGCTGGAGGAAGCGGTTAGCACATCGGCTGCACTGGAGTCGAAGGCGGAAGCGGCGCTTCGTGCAGGCGTCGAAGAGCAAGCACGTAAGCTGCTTGAGGATAAGATCGCATACGATCAGAAGATTCCGGAGTATACGGAGCTGCACGCACAAGCGAAAGCGCAGGCTGATGACCTCATGCAGCAGCTGCATGGCATGAAGGAACAATTTTATCAACTCCGCAACAAACGGAATGAGCTGGCAGCCCGCGCTCAATTGGCGAAGGCGAAGAAGCAAATGGCTCAGCTGTCCTCGGCGCAGCAATCGATCGGTCATGGCAGCGCAGCCCGCGGTTTCAACCGGATGGAAGAGAAAATTATGCAGCTAGAAGCCGAAGCGGAAGTGCTTCGCACGCCATACGCTCTACAAGGTACTGCAGTCGGAACGGCTGTTGATCTCGAGAAGCGTGTGAAGGTAGACGAACAGCTTGAAGCACTGAAGAAGAAACTCAGCGGCGGCCAAGAGCAATAATCGCAGCTGATTCAATGGAGGCGGACCGCGACAAGCGGACCGCCTTTCGGCTTGCCCAATTGGTTGGCAGAGAAGGAGTACAGTTGACATGTCCGATAAGAAGAAGGAGATGCCTGAACAATCGAAGCGCAGAAGCCAAGCCGCCGAGTCCGTCATATGGCTGTTAATCGTCATCGGACTGCTGCTGATCGTGCTGCAAGGGATTGGTTATTTGGAGCTGTTCGCGCTGCAAGGGCGAGGCGCCGTTATAGCACTCGGAATTATTGGCGCTGCACTTGCGGCAGCAGCGCTTAACAGCTATTTACAGGGGCTGAGACTGAAGGAGGCGCTTCGCCGTATAGCAGACCGTCAACGGCGCCGTCTGCCGCTCGTCACGCTTGACCGAGCCGAGGACGAGGATTCCCGCAGCATCGATGACGCGGAAGTCGACGAGGTGTGGGAGGAGAAGGTTAAATTTTCGGCCGTCATAGAAGAAAGACAGCGGCTGGCGAGGGAGCTGCATGATGCGGTGAGCCAGCAGTTATTTGCCATCTCCATGACGGCTACAGCAGTTGGGCGAACGATGGAGAAGGATTGGGAGCGGGCGAAGCGTCAGGTAGAGCTGATTGAGGAGATGGCGGCGGTTGCGCAATCCGAAATGCGCGCATTGCTGCTTCATTTGCGCCCTGTTCATCTAGATGGTAAAAATTTAGGAGAAGCACTGCAAATACTCGTCGCCGAGCTGCAGCAGAAAACGTCCATGTCCATCAATCTGGTGGTGGAAGGCGAGATGATGCTGGATACACAATCGGAGGATCACTTATTCCGCATCGCGCAGGAAGCAATCTCGAACACGCTTCGTCACTCGAAAGCCCAGTCGATGACAATTCGATTGATGGGCAGCGGCAGGCAGGTACAGCTGACGTTTGTTGATGATGGAGTAGGATTTGACGTCGAAGAGAGAAAGCATTCCTCTTATGGCTTGCTGACAATGGAGGAGCGAGTGCACGAAATGGGCGGTTCTTTTGAAATCGAGAGTAAGCCGGGATCGGGTACGATGATTGAGATATGGATTCCGGCTAGAGTGACGGAATAAGGGGAGACGAAAGAAGATGGAAACGATCGGACACAGAAACGAGACGGAAATCGAACAATCGATTAAAGTGCTGCTGGTAGACGATCATGAGATGGTGCGAATCGGACTGGCAGCCGTTCTGGATACGGAGGATGGGATAGAGGTCGTAGGAGAAGCGAGCAACGGCCTTGAAGGGATACGATTGGCGCAAGCTTATAAGCCTGATATCGTGCTCATGGATCTCGTAATGGACGGGATGGATGGCATTGAGACGACTCGTAAAATATTGGAGCTGTACCCGGAATGCAAAGTGATCGTTCTCACTAGTTATATTGACGATAGCAAGCTCTATCCAGTTATTGAAGCAGGAGCATTCAGCTACTTGCTCAAGACTTCGCGGGCGAACGAAATTGCAGATGCGATCCGCGCGGCTGCACGAGGGCAGTCTGTACTGGAATCCCAAGTTGCGGCGAAGATGATGAACCGGTTCCGCCAGCCGCAGCAGACGGCTGCGAAGCCGCATGAACAGTTGACCGAGCGTGAAATGGACGTCTTGAAGCTTGTCGCGCAGGGTAAGTCGAATCAGGAAATTGCAGACGAGCTGTTCATCGGAATTAAGACGGTGAAGTTCCATGTCACGAATATTTTCTCCAAGCTTGGTGTAGACGACCGCACACAAGCGGCGATTTATGCGCATAAGCACGGATTAGCCGAGTAGACAGCTGGACGACCGTAATACATAAAATCCTACATAAGGTTCCCTAGTCCATATTGCTGCTGTTCGGCTGCGTTATCACGTAGACGTAGTCGATGGACAATACGAAGCATCTGCTCCGTATCGTTCAACCCAAGGATCGGCACCTTATACGGGAGAGATTGAATCGTTGTAATAACTGGCTCAGGTGTATCCGGCCAGAGGATGAAGGCGGCTGGGTTGCTTAGACTGCTGATGAGCTCGGCGTCCTCGCTTGAACGAATGATGATCAGCTTCGGATAGTGTGCTGCTTTGAACCCTTCTACCAATATCCAGTCAGCATGGCTGCAGCGGCTAATAAGCTGTTCGAGTGTCGATGGCTCGCGCTGCATAATGGCTGTTTGATACGGTGAGGTGATAATGGTCATGTCTGCACCAGCTTGAGTATGTTTCCAAGTATCAGTGCCATCGTGATCGATCTGGAAGTCATGGGCATCATGCTTGATCGTTGCGATCGTATATCCGCTTTGCTTTAAACTCTCTGTTAACCGGCAGACGATTGTTGTCTTGCCGGTATTTTTGTATCCGACGACTTGGATGACGACAGGCTCTCTTCTCGCCGTGCTGTTATTGGACATGGAGTGTTCCCCCTAATGCTGGCCTTAGCATAACTGCTTTATGTTCGATTGTAGCACCTTGGACTGATGCTTGAAAGTACAGCGTGTGGTGGAGGAGCCTGCTGTCATTTGATACAATAACATTTAGTGGAACTACGAAGGCGGTGACTCGATATGGGAGCAAGCGGAATGGAGCTTCAGGATAAGACAAGCGGGAGGTTCCGCAGAAGGGCGGTTAAGGTCGCGGAGGCACAGTCGCGCATTATGAAATCAGTTGAACGGTGGCTGGTGCAGCATGCCAGAGTTGAGAGGGTACCGCTTCATCGAAGCGGCGGCAGATATGCTGCTGGCAGGCTGCATGCAACTTGCGACTGGCCGCCGTTCGCTCGCTCTGGCGTTGACGGCTTCGCGGTTAGAGCGGCAGATACGATTGGTGCTTCGCCAGATCGGCCCGTTGTGCTGCCTATCACTAGAGCGATTGCGGCAGGCGATGCTCCGCCGGCGCTAGCACCCGGTACGGCGATGAGGATTATGACAGGCGCGATGGTGCCTGAACAGGCCGATGCAGTCGTTATGCTGGAGCAAACGGTAGACGCGGAAGCGGGAACGGCCGTCAGAGGCAGCTTCGACAGCCCGATTAGTGGGCAATCAGCAAATGGACAAGCGACTGCGTATGTTCGGATCAAGCAGCCTGCGGTTGCTGATCAGCATGTAGCTCCCCGCGGGGAAGAGCTGCAAATGAATGAGCTGTTGATTGAACGGGGACAGCTTATTCGTCCCGGCCATGTTGCACTACTGGGCACCTTCGGTTATACCGAGGTGCAGGTATACGCTCGTCCGCGTGTCGCCATATTTGCGACGGGAAGCGAGCTGCTTCCAGTTGGACAGCCGCTGCGTCCCGGGCAAATTCGCGATAGCAACAGCGCGATGCTGGCAGCTATGGTGGAGCAAAGCGGCGGGGAGGCAACGCTGTACGGCAGCTTACCGGACGAGCTGCTGGCTGTTCGGCAAGCGCTGGAGGAGGCTTGGGAAGTCGCAGACATGATCGTCACAACAGGCGGCGTCTCCGTTGGCGACTATGATGTGATGGCTGAGCTAATGCGGTCCGTTTCAAGGCAGAACGTGGAACGTCCTGCCAATCCAGCGAAAGCTTGGTCACCTGCTGAAGACGACGGGAGTGAACTGTTGTTCGATCGGGTATCTATGCGTCCGGGGAGTCCAACGTCGGCTGCACGCATCGGGGGCAAGCTGCTGTTCGCCTTGTCCGGCAATCCGGGGGCATGCTTTGTTGGCTTTGAATTGTTCGTCAGACCGGCTCTACTGGCGCTGCAGGGAGAAGCGCAGCCGCTTCCGAAGGTAGTTCGAGCGGAGCTGGTGTCCAGCTTTGACAAGGGGAGCCCTCACGACCGATATGTACGGTCACGGCTGTATGAACATGAGGGCCGAGTATATGTAGAGCCGCTCGGCTTTGCGAAATCCAGCATGCTGGCGTCGATTCCGGCATCGGACGGATTGGCGCTTATTCCTTCGGGATCAGCAGGTGCAGCAGCAGGAGAACTCGTTGACGTGCTTCTCGTTCCTTAGCCAGCTAGCTCTTCAAATTAAGCAGCATGCTCACATGTCCTAGCCTGTGCATACGCATGAAGGGAGAATAGACGGCTCCTGAGCTGCTGAATAGTCGTGTAAGAACTTCCGGCTCTAGCAATGCGGAAGCAGGCGAATGCTCGATCTGTTCGACAACGAGCTGCAGCGCTGCGGCCGCACCATACTGGCCGAAGATCGTCTGCATAGCGTTCCTTTTCTCCAGCCTGCTGTTATTTGAACGGCTTTGCGGAGGGAAGGAATTCGAAGCGGTATACTTGAAAGAATGCTCGTTGAATTCAATACCGCATTGCTCCGCATTAGAGGATAGCAGCGGTTCGATTAATTTATGGCGCCAGCTTCTGCGAAGGTCGGCATATTCATCGAATGTGCTTATGCAGCTGTTCAGTTTGTCGATTAGCGAATAGATATAGTGTTTATCTTCTGATTCCAAGCGCTTGAATCGCCGTAATGCGATAGAGCCTTGTTCTAGGGCACTCTTCAATTCAGCAATCCTCTGCATGAACGCCGTAACGGATCGTGCGGCACATACAGCAGCGGCACGACGTCGCCTTTCATCCGCTCCGGAATGAACGAGTGGATCGTGTTCGTCCAGCAGACGGTAATCGGCATAAGGCCTGGAGTGCTGTACGCGCATAATGGCTGGTGCCGAGACTGCGCGACTGGAAGGGTAGATGTTCATCCATAATCGCCTCCTTTCTACCATATTAGTGGATAGGCAGTGCAAAGGGTGGCGATCAGTGTCGATAGGCGCGAAGCAAGCCGCCTCGCGCCTGTTCGACAGTCCGCTGCAGCATGCTCGAGTTATAATAATAGGAACAGGAAAGCGATAAGCGCGAGATCGATCGCAAATGCGGCGCCCCAAGGATTATAGCCGTAATAGCCGTACGCCTGGGTATGAGCATGCAGCTTATCATCTTGGACAGGCTGCTCTTTTGCTTTCTTTTTGTTCTTTGTCTTCTTACCGGCAGTATCGGATTTATGCTGATCGATGTATACTTGGCCTGAACCGTAGCCGTTCAGCATGACACGACCGTTGCGGCACTGCGTCAGTATACCGACATGACGGTGTCCGTCGTGGGTAACGATACATACCGGAAGCCCGCAAAATCGATTAATATTCTCTTCATGTAAAGGGAAGACCGGTTCCATTCGTTATACACCTCCTAGTTCTAAGCCCATCTTATGCAGGCGCAGGCTCTTGCGCATAGTCGTTCACCCATATTACTTGCCAATTGAACGCCTATTTCTTCTTGTGTTCAGTCAGTATGACAGCAATTTGTTCGTCTGAATCGTAAGGAAGGAGCTGATTCTGGGTGAGAAGGCAGCCGGCAGCCCGCACATCGGGCCAAAGCCTTATTCCTGCTCTGATCGCAGCGGCAGTTCTGATCGTAAGTGCAATTGTTGCGACGACTCTTAGAACCGATAAGACGAAGCCAAGTCCATCTGCAGCGAATGATATCTCGTACGTATGGCAGCTGACGGCACAGCTTGCTGAGCAAGAGCAAGAGACGAACGCCACCCGCTGGCTTATTCGATATGATGTTGACGGCATGACAAGCAGCGACGTGTTGCGAACTGCAAGCCGCTTTGGACTGCGCTTTAGCGAAGAACGTAACAGCAATGAAGATGACAAGGAATTGTCCAGCCAATCCATGCGGACAATAACGTATGAGGGCGAGCTGCTGGTAGGGCGAGAGGCATCTCAAGATGGCTCCACAGCAGTGCCGGTCGCATTTTATCTGAATAACGAATCGGCTGAAGGG
The DNA here is from genome assembly GCF_004001065.1 of Paenibacillus xylaniclasticus. Lineage (GTDB taxonomy): Bacteria > Bacillota > Bacilli > Paenibacillales > Paenibacillaceae > Paenibacillus_T > Paenibacillus_T xylaniclasticus. The sequence continues at coordinate 23,354 of NZ_BIML01000016.1, read as the reverse complement.
GCGATTGTGATCGTACAGCCGCCAGCAGGTCTTACGGCTAAGCAACTGCAAGAAGCTGCCGAACAAGTCGAGGCTGTACTGCAGCAGGCAGGGGGACAATACGAATACAGCTTTCGCGTCAGCGGATCTGCGGCATTAGCTGGCACCATCAATTTAGCGGCTATGCATCAGCTGGCAGATGATGTGGCCGAGCAAGCTGAAGCTAGGCTCGTAGAGCGGTATGAGGATGCTGCCGGCGCAGCGATTAATGAGACCCGTATGTCTCCCCATATCGATGCTTCAATCGATACGAATGGCCGCAAGGCGAATATACAAATCTCGATTCACAGAGACAGCGAGACGGGAGCGGCGAACTGGGTCGTTGGCGTACCGGTCATTACAGGAGATTACACGGCAGTCAGCTAAGCAATCGATTATCTTTATTTAGGGCTACCATCAGTTTTTTTTATGAGCGCCGAATAGCGCAATATGGCTGAATATGCTACACTAGATTTTACAAGATAGGAGTATGAGAGTAGAGAAAGGGAAGAATTGAGACCATGACGAGCAATGTAAAGTTGGAGCAACAGACCGCTGAAGGAGCGGTGTATTATCTGTTCGGCGCAACAGGAGACCTTGCGAAGCGCAAGCTGTTCCCGGCGCTGTTCAGCTTATATAAAGAAGGCAAGCTGGCTGACAATTTTGCTGTTGTTGGTCTTGCACGCCGCCCGCGTACGAACGATCAATTCCGGACGGACGTTTACGAATCGATCGTTGAGTTTTGCCGCTATAAAGCGGATGACGCAGCATTGTGGAACAAGTTCGCCGAGCATTTTGTTTACATGTCTCTCGACATTAATAATGTTGACGGCTTCCGTGAGCTTGACAATCTGTCTTCCGAGCTTGATAAGAAATTTGATATCCCAGGCAATCGCCTGTTCTACCTGGCACTGGCGCCGGAGTTGTTCGGACCGGTATCGTTTAACTTGCGTGACGGAGGTCTTCTGAATTCACAAGGCTGGAAGCGTCTCGTTATCGAGAAGCCGTTCGGCTATGATCTTGAATCGGCCCGCGAGCTGAACGCTCAATTGAGCCAAGTGTTCAAGGAAGAAGAGATTTACCGCATCGACCATTATCTCGGCAAAGAGATGGTACAGAATATTGAAGTGATCCGGTTCGCGAACGCCTTCTTCGAGCCGCTCTGGAACAACAAGCATATCGCCAACGTACAGATTACGCTGTCTGAGACGGTTGGTGTCGAGGATCGCGGCGGCTACTATGATAAATCCGGTGCTCTGCGTGACATGATGCAGAATCATATGCTTCAAATGCTGACGATGATCGCGATGGAGCCGCCAAGCCGTCTGCAGCCGGAAGATATCCGCGACGAGAAGGTGAAGGTGCTTCGCTCCCTTCGTCCATACAAGTCGAGCGATGACGTTCGCCGGAACGTTGTTCGCGGTCAATACTCGGAAGGCTCGCTGAACAACAAGACGCTTGTTGGCTATCGTCAAGAAGAGTCGGTTAACCCAGAATCTGTGACCGAAACTTACTTCGGCGCACGCGTGTTCGTCGACAACTTCCGTTGGGCAGGCGTTCCGTTCTACATTCGCACAGGCAAAAGGATGCCGGTGAAGACGACGGAGGTCGTAGTGGAGTTCAAGAATGTACCGGAGAACGTGCTGTTCGGTTCGCGTGAGGATGTAGGTCCTAACCTGCTCGTTATTCGGGTTAATCCGATGGAGGGCATCTACATTAAGATTAATGCGAAGCGTCCAGGCTCCGATAACGATGTGCAGCCTGTCGCGATGGAGTTCTGCCAATCGTGCCAAGTGGGCATCAACACGCCTGAAGCCTATGAACGTCTCATCTTCGACGCAGCGCGCGGTGAATCAACGCGCTTCACTCGTTGGGATGAGGTTGCACAGGCTTGGACATTCGTAGATCCGATTGCGAAGGCTTGGAACGAAAGCAAAGAGGATCTCGCATTCTATTCAGCCGGCTCGTGGGGACCGAAGGAAATGAACGACATTTTGGAGCAGGACGGCTTCCACTGGTGGCCGGTTAACGGCCAAGAGGAAGACAACGTCATCTGGATTTCGGGCAACCGCAAGTAATTCATTTACAGTGTAACGGGTATTATTAAATTTAAAGAACGGGCGTAATCCGGCCGGTCGTCGAGCTTTGTTTCGTCGGCCGGCCTTCGGACTGTTTTCCGAACATCATAGGGTTGAACGGCCAAGCGCCGTCAGCAGAGAGGGCGGTACAGCAGTGTTCACAATATATGACATTTCGATGACGATTCATGAAGGCATGCAGGTATGGGGGAATTTGCCGGGCAAACAGCCGATTGTCCGTAACGTGTCCAGCTTTGAGGATGGCGAAGTATATGATTCTCAGTTGACGTTGAACGTACATACTGGCACGCATGTTGATGCTCCGCTTCATATGCTGAAGGACGGCGCTACCATTGAATCGATCGGATTGGAGCAGCTTGTAGGACATGCGCGTGTGCTTGACCTCACTCATGTAGAGGATTCCATCTCGAAAGCCGATCTGGAGAAGCATGATATTCAGAAGGGAGAATGGATTCTGCTGAAGACGCGCAATTCGTATAACGAAAGCGCGGTGTTCGATGATGGATTCGTCTATGTGAATGAGGGAGCGGCCCGTTATTTAATCGAATGCGGCATTCGGGGCATTGGGGTGGATGCGCTTGGGATCGAGCGTTCTCAGCAAGGCTATCCGACTCACCGCCAGCTGTTTCGTAATAACATCATTATCGTAGAAGGCTTGAGATTGAAGGCAGTTCAGCCGGGCAGCTACTTTCTGGTCGTGGCACCGCTGAAGCTGACTGGTGTTGAAGCGGCACCCGCAAGAGCTGTGCTGATCAGCGGGATTTAGTATAAATGAAAGGACGTCATTATGAGCGCATCGTTAAAGGAAGAAATAACGCGAGAAGTCGAGAAGAGGCGCACGTTCGCCATTATTTCTCACCCGGACGCCGGTAAGACGACGTTGACGGAGAAGCTGCTCCTGTTCGGCGGCGCCATCCGCGAGGCAGGCTCGGTCAAGGCGCGCAAAGCAAGCCGCCATGCGACGTCTGACTGGATGGAAATCGAGAAGCAGCGGGGCATCTCCGTTACTTCGTCGGTTATGCAGTTTGACTATCAAGGACATCGGATTAACATATTGGACACGCCTGGTCACCAGGATTTCAGTGAGGATACGTACCGGACGCTGACAGCAGCGGACAGCGCAGTCATGCTCATCGACGTTGCCAAAGGCGTCGAGCCGCAGACGATTAAGCTGTTCCAGGTATGCAGCAAGCGCGGCATTCCGATCTTCACGTTCATCAACAAGCTGGACCGTGAAGGTCAAAACCCGTTCGATCTGATGGAAGAGATCGAACGCGTGCTGGGCATCCGTTCGGTGCCGATGAACTGGCCGATTGGTATGGGGCGCGATTTGTGCGGCGTATACGACCGGATGAAAAATCAGGTCGAGCTGTTTAATGGCAAGGACCATTCGACGATTGAGGTTCGCAAGGTCGAGGATTATAACGACCCGATCATCCGCGAGATGGCAGGCGATTTCATAACGGACCAGCTGATCGCGGATTTGGAACTGCTGGATGTAGCTGGCGATCCATTCGACTTCGAGAAGGTTAGCAAAGGCGAATTGACACCGGTATTCTTCGGCAGCGCGGTCAACAATTTCGGGGTGCAGACGTTCCTGGAGAACTTCCTGCAGCTGGCGCCGAAGCCTACACCTCGCCAAACGGTAGACGGCACAGTAGAGCCGACGAATGAGAAATTTACAGGCTACGTCTTCAAAATTCAAGCGAACATGAATCCGGCTCACCGCGACCGGATCGCATTCCTGCGTATTTGCTCCGGCAAGTTCGATCGCGGCATGACGGTTAAGCATGTACGCGCAGGCAAAGATATTAAGCTGTCACAGCCGCAGCAGTTTCTGGCACAGGATCGGGATATTGTCGAATCGGCTTATCCGGGCGACATTATCGGTCTATTCGATCCGGGCATTTTCCGTATCGGCGATTCGCTTGCGCAGGGCGGCAATGTGGAGTTCAACGAGCTGCCTACCTTCTCGCCGGAAATATTCGCTAAGGTGACGGTGAAGAATGCGCTGAAGCATAAGCAGTATCAGAAGGGGATCGACCAGCTGACGGAAGAAGGCACGATTCAAGTGTTCCGTACGACAAACTTCGACGAAACGATTCTCGGCGTTGTCGGCCAGCTTCAGTTCGAGGTGTTCGAATATCGGATGCGTGCAGAGTACGGAGTTGAAGTTCAGCTGCACCGGATGTCTTATCAATTCGCCCGCTGGATTATTGACGATAATATCGATCCTTCGAAGTTCCGTATCAACTCGACTCTTGTGAAGGATAAGAAGGACAACTATGTCGTTCTGTTCGAGAATGAGTATGCTATGCGGACCGCAATGGAGAAAAATCCGACCGCGAAATTTTTGGAGACGGCTCCATAATACGATTGTCCATGTTAGAGACCCAAGAGTATCTATATTTCTTTAAGTGCTCCTCTCGCAGCAGGTGATGTGGTCGTCTGCGGCGAGGGGAGCTTTTGTTATTTCGAAACGAGTGGGAAATCAGCGGGGTATTAATAATACGTAAGACAGTTAGTTGCTTGCGTTGACCGTCTGTTCGTTCAGAAGCTGGACGATCCGATCGGTTGTTTCTAAGGCAACCTGAATGCGTTCGAGCTCTTGCGCCCCCCGGTCGTATAAACCGGAGATCGCATCGGTTGCGAGCACGGTTCGGAAGTCGCGCTCGCTAGCCTCGTAGATGCTCGTGCGCGGGCAATTCGGAAAATTACAGCCGCAAAATACGAGTGTACTTACACCTTGTTCATGTAGGAAGCGTTCGAGCGGCGTCTTATAAAACGCTCCCCATCTCGGTTTATACATGGCCCATTCCTTCTGTCCAAGCTGCTGCAGATTACCTGAGAGAAGCGTATGCGCGTCCAGCCGAATACCTTCCGAAGGAAGCAGCTCGGTGACAACATCCGCACCGAACGAGCCGGGAGCTACAATATGCAGGCCGGCTTCAATCGAAGACTTCCGGCACAGATCGACATTACTGCCGTCGGGCAAGTATAGACGGACGACATGAATGACAGGAAGCCCGGTGCGGCGAAAGGCATCGACAAGCCGCTTCATATTCGGAACCGCGTCGTAGGTTCCGGCAATTTCAGCCGGGGCGTCTGGTAAGGCGAAATCGTTCTGCGTATCGATAATAATAAGGGCCGCTTTCTCCCATTCCGGGGAAGTGTAAGACATACGGATCAGCTCCTCTCAATTAATGCTGCTATTGCTGAATAATTGGAATTATTTTACTACCCATATCATACCAGCTACCGTTATCAAAGAAAAGAAGAGTCAGAGAAGTCGAATAGAAAACATGGAATGCTAGAGTTCTGGACTTGACATAGAACGGGGAACATGACAAAATGTACGCGTGTACATTAATAGTTATCATGACATTTAGCAAGGGGAGTATTACTAGTGAGACAACAAGTAGCGAAGCTGGCAGGCGTGTCTGAGGCGACGGTATCCCGTGTGCTTAACGGCGTTGGACCGGTAAAAGAAGAGACGAAGCAGCGGGTGTTAGCCGCTGCGGCGGAGCTGGGCTACGTACCGAGCGCGCTGGCGCAGCGGTTCGCACGGAAGAAGAGCGGCAATCTCGGCGTTGTGCTGCCCTATATGGCGAAGGTATCGTTGTTCTCGACGTATTACTTTTCAGAGATGCTGGGTGGTATCGGCTCAGTAGCACAGGCCAAGGGAAGCGATCTGCTGCTGCTGTTTCGCGAGATCGACCAACCAAGAGATTACGCAGCGCTGTTCCAATCCCAGAAGGTGGACGCACTCATCATACTGGGCGCAAGAGACATGGCTCTGGACCGGGAGGCTCTTGAGGAGCTGGCACAGGAAGGCTATCCGTTCTGCGTGTTGAATCAGCGTTACAGCCCTCGCGGAGAAGCTCCGCCATTCCCAACGGTGGATGCTGACCATTGGTCGGGCAGCCGGGCTGCGGTTCGGCATCTGATCGATATTGGCTGTAAACAGATTGCATTCATTAACGGACCGGAAGACTATTCGAACAGTATGGATCGACGTGAAGGCTACTTGAGCATTATGGAGCAATCGGGGCTGCCAGCTTTGGAGCGGCTTATGCTTACGGGCAATTACAGCAGGAAGAGCGGCTACGAGCTGGCTCCGCAGCTGGCCGATATGATTAGTTCCGGTCAAGCGGATGCGATCTTCGCTGCGAACGATCGAATGGCAATTGGTGCGATGCAGGGGCTGCGCGAGCGCGGGCTCGAAGCGGGTCGGGATTATGCGCTTTGCGGGTACGATGATGCAGATGCTGCGCGTATGGCATGCCCACAGCTGACGAGTGTTGCCGTTCCGTTCCACGAGATGGGGCGAGCAGCAGCCGAGCAGCTGCTCGCCAGTGAGAGTGGAGACCATTCCACCACAGCGTCTTCAGAGCTTCCGGTCCAGCTGATCATCAGAGAGTCGACAGGTCAGTATAAGCTGAAGATTTAAGCAGGCATGAATGGCATGATTGAAATAATCAACGCGATATGACATCGAATTCGGGCTGCGGCTACGACTATTCGGATAGGAGCGATATTCATGGCATTGGATCAAGTTCGGGTAGGTATGGTTGGATACAAATTTATGGGTAAAGCGCACAGTAATGCGTATCGCGCTGCGCCGATGTTTTTCCCGGATACGCCGAAGCCAGTCATGCAGGCGATATGCGGCCGCGATCCGCAAGGCGTTGAGCAGGCGAGAAGCCAATTCGGCTGGCTGTCTGCGGAGACGGATTGGCGCAAGCTTGTTGCCCGTGACGATATTGATCTGATTGATATTAACGCACCGAGCGATGCGCATAAAGAAATTGCAATCGCAGCCGCTGCAGCAGGAAAGCATCTATTCTGCGAGAAGCCGCTCGCGCTGACGCTTGCTGATTCGCGCGAAATGCTGGCAGCGGCGGAGAAAGCGGGCGTTACCCATATGGTCGGCTTCAATTACCGTTTCGCTCCGGCTGTTCAGCTGGCGAAGAAGCTGATCGAGGAAGGCCGATTGGGCAAGATTTATCATTTTCGCGCATGGTTTCTGCAGGATTGGATTATTGACCCGTCGTTCCCGCTCGTATGGCGGCTGCAGAAGGAAATTGCCGGCTCAGGCTCACATGGTGATCTTGGCGCGCACTTGATCGATATGGCACGTTTCCTGGTGGGTGAGTTCAGCGAGGTGGTCGGTATGAGCGAAACGTTCATCAAGCAGCGCCCGCTTCCAACAGCGATGACGGGATTGAGCGCGAAAGGAGCGGCTGATGCTCCGCTCGGCGACGTGACGGTAGACGATGCAATGCTGTTCATGACGCGGTTCGCGAACGGCGCGCTCGGCAGCTTCGAGGCAACGCGCTTCGCGGCAGGCCACCGCTCCACCAATTCGTTCGAAATTAATGGCAGCAAGGGAAGCGTGAAGTTCGACTTCGAGCGGCTTAACGAGCTGCAAGTTTATTTTACCGATGATGCGGAGGATGTCCAGGGCTTCCGCCGAGTACTGGCAACCGATGCGGCGCACGCCTATATGGATGCCTGGTGGCCGGCCGGCCATACGATTGGCTACGAGCATACCTTTACACACGAGGTTGTCGAGCTAATGCGGGCAATGGAAGAAGGGCGTCAGCCAGTTCCAAATTTTGTAGACGGTGTGAAGTGCCAAGAGGTGTTAGAGGCGGTCGAGCGTTCGGTAGCGGAGCGCCGGTGGGTCACGATTGACGAGATGAAGGAGTAGAGACACAGATGAGAAAAGCACTGATCGTTTGGGGCGGCTGGGATGGACATCAGCCGAAGGAAGTAGCAGAGATATTCGCTAATATTTTGCGTAAGGAAGATTTCGAGGTCGTCGTATCGGACACGCTGGAGAGCTACGCCGATGAAGCGTTAATGAGCTCGCTCGATCTTATCGTACCCGTATGGACGATGGGCACGATTGAGAAGCACCAACTGGAGCCGCTGCTCCGCGCTGTCGAGAATGGAGTCGGCCTCGCCGGCTGCCACGGCGGCATGGCCGACTCGTTCCGCAACGAGGTCGAGTATCAATATATGGTCGGCGGTCAATGGGTAGCGCATCCGGGTAATGACGGTGTGACGTATACGGTCCGGATGTCAGATCCGAATGATCCGCTTACGGCAGGTATCGGTGATTTCGAGGTATGCTCGGAGAAGTATTATATGCATATTGATCCGGCGATTAAGGTGCATGCGACGACTGATTTTGGCGATGTGCTCATGCCGGTTGTATGGACGAAGAAGTGGGGACAAGGCAATGTGTATTATTGTACGCTAGGTCACCAAGCGAATATTGTCGCGATGCCGCAGACGATGGAGTTGATGCGCCGCGGCTTTCTATGGGCAGCGCGTCCTGCCCAAGGCTAAATGAAGCAGCGAGAGAGAGGAGCTTAGGATACCTCATGACAAAAGCACGGATCGGTATTATCGGCTGTGGGAATATTAGTAATATCTATTTGAAGAACTTGACTAGCTACGAGCAAGTCGAAGTCGTTGCTTGCGCGGACGCGGATCTGTCGAGAGCGAAGGAGCGGGCGGAGCAGTATAATCTGCCGCATGCATATTCAGTAGAGGAGCTGCTCGCTGATCCTTCGATCGATATCGTCGTTAATCTGACGATTCCGAAAGCTCATGCGGAAATTAGCATTCGCGCTCTGGAAGCCGGCAAACATGTGTATGGCGAGAAGCCTCTGGCTGTCACGCTGGAGGAAGGCGCTCGCATACTCGAGCTTGCCCAAGCCAAAGGACTTCACGTCGCTTGTGCGCCGGAGACGTTCCTTGGCGGCGGTATTCAGACGTGCCGCAAGCTGATTGATGAAGGTGCAATCGGAACACCGGTCGCAGCGTCAGGGTTTATGCTGTGCGGCGGCCATGAGAATTGGCATCCTGATCCAGGCTTTTATTATGAAGTAGGCGGCGGGCCGATGTTCGATATGGGGCCGTACTATTTGACAGCACTTGTGACGCTGCTCGGACCGATTCGCCGTGTGACGGGCTCGGCCGTTATTACGCATGCGGAGCGTACGATTACGAGCGAGCCGAAGCGTGGTCAGAAAATCAAAGTTGAAACGGCTACCCATATCGCAGGTGTACTGGACTTTTCTTCAGGTGCAGTAGGCACGCTGATTACAAGCTTCGATACGGCAGCCGGATCATCTCTGCCGAGCATCGAAATTTACGGAAGCGCTGGAACGCTGCGCGTGCCGGACCCGAACCATTTCGGCGGTGAGGTGCAGCTGCGCAGAGTAGGCTCTCGCGATTGGGAAACGATTCCGCTTACGCACGGCAACACAGACAACAATCGCGGTATCGGCGTAGTCGATATGGCGGAAGCGATCGCTGAAGGGCGTCCACACCGTGCGAGCGGCGCGATGGCATTTCATGTGTTGGAAGCGATGCATGGCTTCCATATCGCTTCGAGCGAGAATGTCCATTACAGCATGACGAGCAGCTGTGAGCGTCCGGCGCCGCTGAAGGCGGAAGGCTAAGTCTGCAGTTTTGTGCAAACGATAGGTTTTGATGCGGAAAGTCCAAAAGTCGAAAGTCCGGCTCCATCGTGGAACCGGACTTTTTAATATGATTCTGGACTCAACGAGCTTTAAAGCGGTTAAATCGCGGATGGCGAGGCTTAGGCTTAGCTCTACGGCTGGACTGTTCGTTCTCCTCATCCTTCTGCTGAGATTCTTTGCGCGCTTTAAGTAAAGCGATTAGCGCAAGTACGTCAGCGGCGACAACAAGAGCGGCCGCCCATATTGCGAGCTCCTCGGCAGAAGGCTCGGTATCTATATCAATGATCGTATCTTCGGTAAGTGCCATAACATTAGCCCCTTCCCGTTCCCATTATCGGATGATAACAGCCTATGCTTCATGCTGCACATATGCATGGGCGGATGTGCAAATTGGCTATCCTTTTGGATCGGGAAGGGGGTTACGTCATGCGCGGAGTCGCGTGAATCGTTAAGAATGACCGATACCTGCATTCGGCGCATCGTTCGTATGCAGATGGGAATGAAGATATCCAACCATCTTCGACTGATCGTCAGCCGTGCTATGCTGCCAGATCATTTCGAACAGAACACCCAGCCCGGGAAGGGCTCGTTCATCGGCACCAATGGAATCCTGAATGATATCGGTCAGTTCTGAGTCGGATTTGTCCTTGACTCTCATAATGATTGCTTGCCGCAGATCGATATTCAAGCAGCATACCTCCATTTTCGTTTAGACACGTATTCATTATGTCCGAGAACCTCAGACTACACACGCGGAGACAACTGGCAGTCTGGAGGAGAAAGGCACTAGCGGGTATGCTATAATGGCGATAGATGCATTTGGACTGGGAGGAATTGGTCGTGGCTAAGAAGCAGTATGCCGTCATCGGAATGGGCCGGTTCGGCTCAAGCGTTGCCCAGACGTTATCCAATCTCGGATTTGACGTGCTTGCGATCGATGCGAGCGAACAGCGGACGCAAGAGGCGTCGAATTATGTGACCCATGCGGTCTCTGCCGACAGTACGGACGAGGAGGCTCTTCGCGCTCTCGGTATTCGTAATTTCGATGTTGTCGTCGTCGCGATCGGACAGGATATTCAAGCGAGCATTCTGACGACGCTTATTTTGAAAGAGCTTGGTGTGCCGAATCTCATCGTCAAGGCGCAGAGCGAGCTGCATGGCAAGGTGCTTAGCAAGATCGGCGCGGACAAAGTGATATTTCCGGAGCGGGACATGGGCATGCGTGTCGCCCATCATTTAATATCGCCTAATATTATCGATTTCATTGAGCTCTCGGACGATTACAGCATATTGGAGTTCAAGGCTCCGGCGTCGATGTTTGGCAAAAGCTTGAAACAGCTCGACATACGTGCCAAATATTATTGTAACGTGATGGCGATCAAGAACGGCGGCCATATGAATATTGCTCCTCACGCCGACGATACGATCCGCTTGGACGACGTGCTTGTTATCGTAGGGAAGAATGACGATCTTGCCAGCCTGGAGCTGGCTTATTCGGAAAGCCGTCAGCGGTAGGACGATATTATTATAAATATAAGCGACAGGGCTTAAGAAGGAAGGATTCAAGTTGTACGATGTAATGTCGGTTCAGAATGCAAGAGCGAAGGCATGGGCATCCCTGCTGGACAAAAAATACCGAGACCGCAGCGGAAGCTTTCTTATCGAAGGAATTCATCTCGTTCAGGAAGCGGTGAGCAGCGGTGCGGCGATCGAGGCCATCGTATACGATGGAGAGCGAGGACTTCCGAAGGAGCTGGCGACGCTGCACACGGATTATGCGGAGCTGCTCGTAAGCGCCTCGCCCCCTGTTATGGCCAAGTGCACGGGAACGGAATCTCCGCCCCCGGTTTTCGCGGTTGTGAAGAAGCCGCCAGCCGATGAAGCTGCGTTGTTCCGCGAGCGGTCGCTCGTCGTCGTGCTTGATGGCGTGCGTGATCCCGGCAACGCCGGCACGATTATCCGCAGCGCAGACGCCGTCGGCGCTGATGCGGTCATACTCGGACGAGGATGCGTAGATATGTACAATCCGAAGACCGTCCGGTCGACGATGGGGTCGATTTTTCATCTGCCGATTGTGGAAGGCGACTTAGAGGAGCTGCTGCCGAGAGCGAAGGAGCGGGGCATCCGGCTTGCGGCGACGAGTCTACAATCAGCCGTAAGCTGCTACGATTGCGATTGGACAGGCCCGACGTGGCTAATTCTAGGCAGTGAGTCTGACGGCATATCGGCCAAGGTGCTCGCTCTGTCCGACCAGTCGGTCATTATCCCGATTCGCGGCCGGGCGGAATCGTTGAACGTGGCGATGGCTGCGACTGTTATTTTGTATGAGGCTTTGAGGCAGCGGGAGTGTAACCAATAAAAAATACCCGTCTAACTCCAACAAAACTGTCTCTGAATAAAAATTCGCTTTGCAATATCACTAAGGACTGGAAAATGCCGGGGGCTTTCCTCAAGCGTTTATCCAGTCTTTTTTCATCCGCCGCGGCGATTAAAAGCAGGAATTTCTCTATTGGTTCCCGAATCATTATTTCAAGCATAAACCCAGGCGGCTCAAGGGTTTATGGGATGTGGGGAAGGCTTTTCTCAAGCTTTTATTCAGTTCTTTACTCTGGATTTTACAACCCTCCTCCCAGCACTTCCCCTGATCTTTCCCCTGCCTTTCGGACACCAATATTTATTCGTTTTTGTTCACAATTGAACCAGTTCATTACCAGTTATTTGCCCTTGTGACCTCACATGACGGGACATGAACCTTTATCCCAGAATTGCAGGAGAAGCCTTGTGGGGCAAGGGATTGGGTTATGTTGGAGATGGGCAAAATTTCATACGGTAAAAATATCTGTCCTCGAAACACCATAGACTGGAAGTTGATTGAAGCTGACTTCAATCTTCTCACCAGTCTTTTATTCTGTTTGTTGTAGCAGATTTTTTTATAAATGTTTTCCATTTTTCGTACGGGAGGATACTTATGTAACGGTGTGGAATTTAGTTTTACATAAAGTACAAATCGGAGGAGAAAATGAATGAAGCCGTTATTATTAGAATCACACTGCATATTTCCAACCAATGATATCATAAAAACTGCAAGTTATTATGAAGATAAAATGGGGTTTAGAGCTGTTCATTATTTGAATACGAATGAACCTCATATTTGTCTATATAGGGACACTACAGAAATCATCTTAATTAAATCTAATGGTCAAAAAGTAGTTCCTAATAGAGAATTGTATGGATACGGATATGATGCTTACTTTATCACTAAAAACCAAGAAGAACTTCAAAATGAGTTTATCAATTCCAATGTTAAGATTGTTCGTTCATTAACTAATACTGATTACAATAACAGAGAATTTGTGGTTGAAGATATAGATGGAAGATGGATTGCTTTTGGGATTAAAATGACATCATGATTTGATAATGAGAGAACGTCACTTTCCAACGAGTCGACGATCTATAGGAGGATGATGCAGTTCACGCAGGATGCGGCTTCGTAAATTCAGTATTCCGTTTAGGAGGAAATACGTTGAAATACTTTATAACGGATATACATGGCGAGTTCAACGGAATGGATTTATTGCTGCAGGAAGCTTGCATTGATTTCTCGAAGGATCAGCTTGTTTTTGGCGGTGATTATATCAATCGAGGAAAATCAAGCGGTCAAGTGATCCGACGGGTCAAGGAACTGGTTGAAGCGTATCCTAATAATGTATTCGCCCTTATGGGCAATCACGAGGAAATGATGAGAGATTATTATCGCAGCGGTGACAGACTTTGGATGAGTCACGGTGGACGAGAGACGTTGAAGGATTTGACAAGAACATTCTCTCAAGCGGAAATGGATCAGCATATTGAATGGGTGATCAATCTGCCGATGGTTCACCAGGATGATGAGTTCGTTTATACACATGCCGGATTGAATCCGTGGGAGCCTTTGGAAGAGCAATGTCGAGATATATTATGGATGTCTGAGTCAGACTTCTACGGTATTGCTAAGGAGAGCCTTTTTCATTTGACGCAGAATAAACCAGTGGTTCATGGGCATACGCCTGTTGAGCGGATCTATTATGACGGGGTTCGGCTCAATGCAGATCTTGGTTGTAACACGTATTTCATTGAAGAGGAACGAGGTCTTGCGCTGATCGATCTTAGCCGGATGATTTACATGGTTTATAAGCAGAGCTCAGGGAAAATCGAGAAGCGAGAGATCACGCGATTTTAGGTTTACTACAAGATTCCGATTACAGTAAGGACGTCACGCTTGTCCGATGGAGAGCGTGACGTCCTTTGTGTATTTACTCGTTCGAGACGATCAGCTGCAAGCGGCCGTCCAGCTCATAAGGTCCGAAGCCGGCTGGAGTAATGAAGTGATCGCCTTTGCGCAGCTCGAATGACTCGCCGCCTATGCGCAGACGGCCGTTTCCTTCCAAGACGCTGAACAGCTGATATTTGCTGCTGCCAGGCAGCTGGGCAGCGCCAGCCACTTCCCATTTCTCTACGGTGAAGAATTCGTTCGAGACGAACGTTACAATACTCAGCCCTTCGGCTTCGTGTGTGCTGTAGGAGACCGGTACGTAAGCTTGCGGCACCGTCGTGACTTCGATTGCCTTGTCCAGGTGCAGCTCGCGCAGACTGCCATTCTTGTCCTTCCGGTCGTAATCGTATACCCGGTACGTCGTATCGGAGCTTTGCTGCGTTTCCAGCACGACGATGCCTTTGCCGAGCGCATGAATCGTTCCGCTAGGGACGTAGAAGAAATCGCCGGCCTTGACGGGCACGCTCGTTAGCAGATCGTTCCACCGCCCATCTTGGATCAAGCGGATGAACTGCTCCTTCGTGCTAGCTTCATGACCGTAAATAATCGAAGCGCCTGGCTCCGCATCGACGATGTACCAGCACTCGGTCTTGCCGAGTTCACCGTTCTCGTGCTTGCCAGCATATTCGTCATCGGGGTGTACTTGTACGGATAGATCGTCGGAGGCGTCGAGCAGCTTAGTCAGCAGCGGGAATACGCTCGAGCTTGATTGGAACAATTCGGGATGAGATGTCCACAGCTCGCCGAGCGGCATGCCCTGATAGGGGCCGTTCTTGACGATGCTTTGGCCGTTCGGGTGAGCGGATATAGCCCAGCATTCGCCGGTCGTCTCGCTCGGGATGTTATAGCCGAACAGCGCTTTCAGCTTCGTGCCGCCCCAGATGCGCTCTTGAAATACAGGAAGTAGAAAAATCGGTTGATTCATTTTATATCATTCTCCATTCTCCTAAGTTAATAAGCAATATGACGCTGCACAAATGGATATAACTTGACAAACTTGACAGTATTTATTTTTGTAAAGTAAAGTTAGGACAAGTGTATCACGTCCGGGAAGGAATGAACAGCTAGATGGCGCAGAATAAGAAAGTGTCCATGCAGGACATCGCCAATCGTTTGAACATTTCGAAAAATGCAGTCTCACTTGCCCTGCAGAACAAGCCAGGCGTCGGCGACGAGCTTCGGCATAAAATTGTGGAGACGGCGAAGGCGCTTGGCTACGGCCCATATGGCCAGAAGCACAATTCCGGCGGTGCAGTGCTAGTGCTTGTGCCCGAGCGGATTATGAGCTATGAGGACAACGATCATTTTCAATTTTTTCATGATATGATTTGGGGACTTGAGAAGAGCGTACGCGCCAAAGGGTGGAATGCTGTTATTACACCGATCGATGCGGAGATGGAAGCAGGGCTTGTGCTGCCTCGTCATTGTACAGAGATGACATATAAGGGCATCATCTTGTTCGGCATTGTGGAGCGGGCGTATGCGAAGCGCGTCTGGGAGCTGGATGTTCCACTCGTCATGCTGGACTCTTACCATCGGGGGCTGCCTTGTCCGGTCGTCGCGACTGACAATATTGAAGGAGCTTATGAAGCGGTAGAGTTCTTGATCCGCTCTGGTCACCGTAATATTGGGTTCATCGGTCCGACCAATCTGACGTCCAGCCATGAGGAACGGTGGTTCGGCTATTGGAAGGCGATGACGGATAACGGACTGTCGATCGATCCGGCGCAGACAACTGTGAAGTCCGTAAGCTTTCATCATTCAGCGGAAGAAATTCGATCGCTGCTGGATCGACTGGGGCACTGGCCAACAGCGTTCTTTTGCAGCAACGATCGGATTGCCTACTTGCTTGCTGATGAACTGGAGAAGCGAGGCATGCGGGTTCCGGACGATATTTCGATTGTAGGCTTCGACGATCTGAAGGCTGGTGCGGGGCATAAGCTCAGCTTGACGACGATGAGGGTCGAGAAGCTGCGGATGTGTGACGCTGCTGCCGAGCTGCTGCTGTCGCTGCCCGGCAAGAGCCGGGAGATGGTGCGGTATTATATTCGCCCGACGCTTGTCGTGCGGGGCTCGGTTCGATGAACATCGTCAGATTGTGTCCGATTATGAAATCGGCACTTGATAACGCGGAATCGGTGGTATACAATAAGGCATAAATAATCAAATACGTTGAAGAGGAATAGTAAAATTTTCGATGCGTCCAGAGAGCTGTTGGTCGTTGCGAAACAGTCGCGGAGAACATTTGAACTCGCCTTGGAGTTGCTCGCTGAACGTTTCTAGTAGGTGGAGCCGGCCCCTGACCGTTATCAGCAGGTAGATATAGGTTTGCAATTTCGCGAGCCGATATCTTTGAGTGCATGCCGGATCCGGCATGAATGTGGAGTGGTACCGCGTAAGATGTAACAGTCTTTCGTCTCTGTAAGAGGAGATGGAAGGCTTTTTTTGTGTTATAGGTTCAACTTGTTTTTGTGCTATTCCATTAGCGAATGGTGCGAGCAGTATATTGAGGGAAGGAAGGACATCCATTATGAGAAATGTTGAAAAATACGCCAGAGGCTATTTTATGCCGCCGAAGACGAGCTTGAATTGGACGCGGAAAGAATATATTACGGAAGCGCCGATCTGGTGCAGCGTTGACCTTCGAGACGGTAATCAGGCGCTTATCGTACCGATGAATCTGGAGGAAAAGCTTGAGTTCTTCAAGATGCTCGTGGAGATCGGTTTCAAGGAGATTGAAGTCGGCTTCCCGGCTGCCTCGGAGACGGAGTTCACTTTCCTGCGTACTTTGATCGAGCAGAACCTGATCCCGGATGACGTCACGATTCAAGTGCTAACCCAGTCGAGAAGCCATATTATTCAGAAAACGTTCGAGGCGCTCAAAGGCGCGAAGAAGGCGGTTGTCCATCTGTACAACTCCACCTCTGTAGCGCAGCGGGAGCAAGTATTCCGTAAGTCGAAGGAAGAAATTATTGAGATTGCGCTCGAAGGTGCAAAGCTGCTGAAGCAGTATGCGCAAGAAACAGAGGGCAACTTCCAATTCGAATATTCGCCAGAAAGCTTCACAGGTACAGAGATCGAGTTTGCGCTTGAAATTTGTAACCGCGTGCTGGACGTATGGCAGCCGACGAAGGATAATCCGGTTATTATTAACCTTCCGGCAACCGTGTCGATGTCGATGCCGCATGTGTATGCAAGCCAAATCGAATATATGAGCGAAAACCTTAACTACCGCGACAGCGTCATCGTGTCGGTTCATCCGCACAACGACAGAGGTACCGGTGTAGCGGATGCGGAGCTTGGCATGCTGGCCGGTGCACAGCGGGTTGAGGGTACGCTGTTCGGTAACGGTGAGCGGACGGGTAACGTCGATATCGTGACGCTCGCTCTGAACATGTATTCGCATGGCGTAGATCCGAAGCTGAACTTCGAGAACCTTCCGGAAATTGCTGCGGTCTATGAGCGTCTGACCCGGATGCGCGTTGGTGAAAGACAGCCGTACGCGGGCGAGCTTGTGTTCACCGCATTCTCCGGTTCCCACCAGGATGCAATCGCGAAAGGGATGGCATGGCGTGAGGAGAAGGAGCTCCTACATTGGTCCGTTCCGTATCTGCCAATCGATCCGAAGGATATCGGCAGACAGTACGAGGGCGACATTATTCGGATTAACAGCCAATCCGGCAAAGGCGGCATCGGCTACATTTTGCAGCAGAAATATGGTCTCGATCTCCCGCCTAAGATGCGCGAGAACTTCGGTTATTGCGTGAAGAACGTATCGGATCATCAGCAGAAGGAGCTGATGCCGGATGAGATTTACGAAATTTTCAAGACCGAATATGTGAACATCAAGTCACCGGTCGAGTTCGTGAAATTCCGGTTCCCGGATGAAGAAGAGGAGTTCCGTACGGTTGTAACGATTCGCATCGATAACGCAACGAAAGAAATTACAGGAACCGGCGACGGTCGGCTCGACGCGATCAGCAATGCGCTGCAGTCGGAGCTGGGCGTAACGTTCACCGATCTGGTGTACCAGGAACATGCTCTCGAGAGAGGCTCGAAATCGCAGGCAGTATCCTACATTGGCATCACGGATGAGCAAGGCGTTGTCCATTGGGGCTGCGGTGTCGATGTAGACATTATGACCTCCTCGGTTAAGGCGCTGTTCAGCGCGGTCAACCGGATGAAGCGTGTAGAGGCGTAGTAATATAGAGATGGCGATGTCAGGGACGATCCCTGTATCGCCATCTTTTATTTTGTGGGTTCATTGTCGCCTTTCTTGAGCAGTACACTTTCTGGATCGATCATTCTGCAAACCGACAGTTCATAGCTCTCTCGCAAGTTACCTCACATGATCAAACTCCGTTCATGCACGAAATGCAGTTTTTTTAAATCGTAAGTACTTTAACTTGCAATAAGCTAGATAAACCGAATGTGCTGGGAGCGGGGAGCGGGCGTGAGCGTGCCTGGATGCTTAATTTATTGAATAATAATTCACCTTATAGTAAAAACTGGTCATGTACCCGAATTGGAAAGGAGAGATAGCGAGTGGATGTTACGTTAGGACCGGATGAGGTTTTGCAATTAATCCGAAAGCTTCGATCGAATGGGGATTCCATCAGTAAGAAGCAGGTAAAGCAATCTCATCCTGAGCTGATGCGAAATGCGCTGTTTTATTTTCCGAGCTGGGAGCATGCGATCAAGAACGCCGAATTGACATAAGCACTCTACTCTACACAGCAGCACATTCACTCACCACAGCATGCAAAAGCCGCATCGGTCAGGGAAAAGAATCATTCTTCCTGCTGATGCGGCTTTGTTATGGTTAAACCTGAACCTAGAGATGGGATTGAATAGCTTCTCGAATGCGTGCGAGCGTCGGAATCAACTCCGTATTCTCAATGACGTGCTCGCATTGCTTTCGGTAGATGACTTCCTCCGTGTAGTTGTTCAGGTACCGGTCAATCGTTTCGAACGACAGCCCCTTGGACTCCAGACGCTCACGGACGGTTGTTTTGTCCGTATACAGAAAGATCCGGACTGCGGACGAGCCGTACAGCCGTTTGAGCATATCGGCGCCTTCCGTATTGACGATGACGTAAGCATTGCGCTTGACAAGCATAGGACGTTCCAAATCCTCACGTCTTATGCCGTACTGCTCCCGTCCGATTAATGTCGTTTCGACGAATTCATTAGAGGCCATACGAGCAGCGAACGATTCGCGCGAAATAAACTTGTAATCCTGGTCGACCTTGCCATGCTCATTCGCACGCGGCGGCCGTGTCGTGTACGATGGGACTGGAACTAAGCCTAATTCTTCTCCAATGCGGTGGGCAATCGTTTTGCGCCCTGAGCCTCCCGTACCCGTGAATATGAATAGAAACGGACCCGCCATAGAAATCCTCCTTCCTATGAACTGATAATTATCGGAAAATTCAGATCAGCAACATGTACTATTTTCGACATGCGCCTAAGGAATCCTTTTTTGTCCGATCGATTCACCTTAGTGATTCGCTTTTCTTCTGTTTTGATCAAGCAGTGCATATGCTGTAAGGAGCATATAGGCAATTGTCGCTCGTCAGAGAGGGGGAAGCTTCCGTGGCGAGGTGGGGCAGACGTCCGCTGTGGGGCGGCCGGATACGTACAGTACGGTTTCAACCGTCGAGCAAAATAAGAACGGCAAAACCGGCTCGGCCATTTCGCCGCCGGCCAGCTTTGTTCAGCGGAGTGGTGCGTCAAGGAGGGAGACCGAAACGTTGGAGCGGAGGCAGCAGGCGCGTGACATCGTCGGGCAGTCGGGGGGGTGGCATCCGGCTGCGCAAGCGGACTGTACTGCTAATCCTGCTTATGCTGTTTATCAGCTCGGCGGCGCTGACCGCTTCTTATATTGATCGACATCTAAGACCTCCACTCATGAACGTCGCGGGATTGCGCGTCAAACAAATTGCCACGCAGTCGATTAATAGAGCGATATCTGAACAGGTAGCCAGCCATTCCAATTCAGAGAAGCTAGTGGAGTGGAAAACGAATACGAATGGCAAAATATCAGGCTTTATGCTGAATTATGCTGAGCATATGCGGATTACAAGTGAAACGATCGATACAGTGCAGCGGACATTGAAGGAGCTCGGCAGCATACCGGAGCATATTCCGATCGGCCAAGCGGTGGGCAGCACGTTTCTATCCTCATATGGTCCGCGCGTTCCTGTAAAATTTGAGCCCATCGGCAGTGTGAAGGTCGATTTGAATACGCGCCAGCAGAATGCCGGTATTAATATGATTTTGGTGGAGGTCTATATCCGGATCGAAGCGGAAGTATCCATTATTATACCGTTCGACACGAAGCCGGAAGTCGTCTCGACTAATATTCCGATTTCTTATTTGTTAGTCGTTGGCGATGTGCCTATGTATTATTACGATAATAAAGGAAGGCCGGTCGGCGATTCCGCGGGAGAGGCGCCGAATATAGCTATTCCGGGATTAATGGAACAGATTGAAACAGATTACAGCAATGAAAGCGCGGCTATTCAGAGCAGCGAGCCAGTCATGGAGCATCCAGCAGGAGAGTGAAAAAGGAGTGTCACGCTCGTCATCTTGACAAGACGGCGTCACACTCCTTTCTTCTTGAGGGTCTAATTAACGTTTAGATCCTTTCGCTCGGCTAGCGCGCAGCCTTTGACGCTCATCTGCTTCCCACTTGCGCAGCAACGGGTAAGGGTCGAATGCCCATTCGATGAGACCGCGGTCGCGGTAGACGCCGTAATGCAAATGTGGGGGGAATTTGCCCGATGTGCCCGGCTTCCCGTAGCCGGAACTGCCTACCCAGCCGATCACTTGTCCAGGCGTGACAATATCGCCTTGCTTGAGTGATTTCTCGTAGCCGGACAAATGCGCATAATAATGATAGTAGTTATTCAAGTCTCGAATACCAAGCCTCCAGCCGCCGTAAGGGTTCCAGCCCTTCACTTCGACGATGCCGTAGCAGGTGCTTCGAGCAGGAACACCGTGATTTGCGAATATGTCGGTTCCTTCATGCACTCTTTTGCCGCCCCAGCTCCTGCCCATTCCCCAAGTGCTTCGGTATGAATAATTGTTGCCGAGCGGCATCGGAAAGGCGTGCTGGAATAGATCGAGCCTGCCGAAATGCTCATAAATTTTCGAGAACTGAAGAATGCGCTGAACAGCTCGCGAATTGTGGTAATAGTCCCAGAGCGAGATTGCGAAATCCTCTTCTGATGGTCCGTATTTCATGAGATGGCCGGCGCTTGCATACAGTAGGTCAACGTCGTTCGTCCGGCTGGCTAGTCCGTCACCGTCGCCATCCTTACCGAGCCCGCCAAACCAACGGATGGATTCTGGTTGCACATCCTCTTTATTCGGATTGAGCGGACCAGCCCATTCTTCTTCAGACATATAAATGCCAATAAATTTACCTAGCTGCGGTCTTACTTTGGGGCGTGCTTTCGAGATTGTCCGCTCGTATTGATCGACTGCGGCAAGCCGGTACCAAGGCACGCCAGTCCCAATGCTTATTCGCTCGTACAGCTCTCTGCGTGCTTCATAAATCATTGCATCGCTTAACTTCTGCATTTTGCCAGCATCTGCGTCGGCTCCTGGTGCGGCTGCAGCGGTTGCTACGGGCAGGGCAACGGCGATAGCCGTTACAAGCGCAGCTTGTCGGACAGCGCTGCGGATGATTGTTCGCATAGGGAGAGTATCCACCTCCAATCAATTTGCCAACCCAATACTTAGGGTTCCTTGTCCGGCGATCCTGTCGTTATCGTTTGCAAATCATTGGATTTTATTCGAAACGTGCTATAATGTACGAAGAGACCGAAAGAAAGCAGGTATACTTCATGAGTTCAAAGCGCAAATCGCCGGAGAAGAAGCCGGAATGGCTCAAAATCAAGCTGGCTACAGATGGCAACTATGCTGAAATCAAGGACATGATGCGTACCAAGACGCTGCATACTGTATGCGAGGAAGCGCGTTGTCCGAACATATATGAATGCTGGGCTAACCGGACAGCAACCTTTATGATACTTGGTGACATTTGTACAAGGGCCTGCCGATTCTGCGCGGTCAAGACGGGTCTGCCGACTGAGCTTGATCTTGCCGAGCCGGAGCGGGTCGCGGAAGCGGCAGAGCAGATGGGACTGCGTCACTGTGTCGTTACCTCAGTAGCTCGGGACGATCTGGCTGATGGCGGGGCAATGATTTTTGCGGAGACGATCAGAGCGATCCGTCGACGCCTGCCATTTTGCAGCGTTGAAGTATTAATTCCGGATTTTCTTGGTAATGCGGATTCGTTGAAGATTGTGATGGATGCGAAGCCTGACATTCTTAATCACAATATCGAGACGGTTGAGCGGTTGTCGGACCGTGTGCGGGCAAGAGCGAAGTACGACCGATCGATCGAGCTTCTTCGCCGGGCGAAGGAGATGCAGCCGAACATTCCGACCAAGTCGAGCATTATGCTGGGTGTCGGAGAGACGTTCGAGGAAGTGCTGAAGTCGATGGATGATTTGCGGGCTGTAGATTGCAATATTTTGACGCTGGGGCAATATTTGCAGCCGTCTCCTAACCATCTTGCGGTTGAACGTTACATTCATCCGGATGAATTTAAGCAGCTTAAGGAAGAGGGTATGAAGCGCGGCTTCAGCCACGTGGAGTCGGGTCCGCTCGTTCGGAGCTCCTACCATGCGCATGAGCAGGTGAAATCTGCCGCTGCCACGGTACAGTAACGACTCTAGGTGACCTTCTAGAAGGAGTGGGAACCATTCTTATCGGCGGCAAACGTTATGAATTGATCATAGACCATAAGAACGGCTGGAACCCGTCCGCTTTTCGTGACCGATACAGTGATGTGCTGGAGCGGTACGACTACATTATAGGGGATTGGGGATACAATCAGCTTCGTTTGAAAGGCTTTTTTAAGGATAGTAATCCTAAAGCGAACAAGGATACGAATATATCAGGACTTGTTGATTATATTAATGAGTATTGCAACTTTGGGTGTGCGTATTTTGTCATTCAACGGCATGAGTCAACGGAGCTTGATCCAACGATGATGAATGAGCCGGATATTCTCTTGACGCCGCCTCAGACGGCAGAGTCAGGCCGCGAGGAAAGCGCCGCCGTTGCATTGGACGAGAACGGGGAGCCGATCGTCCTGCGCGAGCATATTCGTAAGCCACATCCTGCACGTAAGGAGCAGGTATCCCGTGCGGAGCGGTTCAGCCAATCCGAAGGCAAGGATGCTCCGAATCGTTCCGGCAAGCAAGCGCCGCAGCACAAGGATGCCCCCCGGATTAATGCAGAGGATCAATCGGGCAGCGATGATCGCCGTGGAAATGAGCAACCGCGCGGCGGTGTAGAGAAGCGCAGTGGCAAGGAACGACGCGGAGGTGACCAGCTGCGCAGCGGCGG
>NZ_BIML01000015.1 GCF_004001065.1 Paenibacillus xylaniclasticus | reverse complement strand
CGCAGCGGTGGAGTAGAGCGACGCGGAGGCGATCAACCGCGCAATGGCGGAGTAGAGCGGCGCGGAGGCGACCAGCCGCGCAGCGGCGGAGTAGAGCAACGCGGAGGCGATCAACCGCGCAGCGGCGGAAATGAGCGGCGTGGAGGCGATCAGCCGGGCGGTGGAACGGAAGCAGAGGTTCGCCGTCAGACGCGGTTTAAGCAGCGCAAGGGGCCAAATCGTCTGCCGATACCGCCGCGTGAGCAGACTGTAGCCGCAACCTCAGAGTCGGCGCTTGAAGGCAGAGCTAATCTTCAACGCGGTGGCGGAGAGAATGAATAGATAGCCGTTCGATAATAAAAGGTTGTGCGAGAAATCTCTCTTCTGCACAACCTTTTGTAATAGTATAGCCCCCGGCCGCTGGTCGGGGGCTTGCTGCATTATTATTGTACATCGTACCCGATGAACGCTTCACGAACTCTATTCCAGAATGTAAAGGGACGGTAACGCGCGAAGCATACTTTCCGGTCGGCTACTCCGCACCGAATCGAGCGGATATCGTCCCGGAGAATGCTGATATGGTCGATCGCCAGCATAATTCTCTGTTTTTTCTTCGAAATGATATCACACTGGTGATGCTTCGGCAGCAGGATAGAGGAACCAAGCGTCCGATATACCCGGTTGTTGATCGATGCGATCTCTGCAATCTGAAGCGATTCAATCGAAGGGTGAACGATTGCTCCGCCTAGGCTTTTGTTATAGGCTGTACTGCCCGAAGGGGTAGAGATGACAATTCCGTCCCCGCGGAACATTTCAAACGTTTCGCCGTTAATACAGATTTGCGCCACAAGAGTACCATCTACACCTTTAAGTGTAAATTCGTTAAGCGCGATATAAGAGGCGGTTCCTTTCGATGTCTCTAACTCGATTTGGGCTAGAGGGTAACTTACGATGTTCGGTTCGGTCTCTGCCATCACTCTGACGAGCTCCTCCAGCTCATCGGCTTTCCAGTCGGCATAAAAGCCAAGATGTCCTGTATGAACGCCAACGAAAGCAACCTGATCGGCGCGGTCGATATAAGTATGAAACGCCTGCAGCAGCGTACCGTCCCCACCGATCGAAATAATGATGTCAGGCTCTTTATCGTTGCGAACGAACCCTCGCGCAGCAGCGAGGACGTGAAATTGGGCGGACAGCGAGCGGGACAATTCGTCCCCTCGGTCTAATACCGTATAGTTCAACAGTGCAGCTCCTTCCGCTCTCATCAGCATAACTGTATAGATCATATCGAAAAAAGCGGTTGATGACAACGGCAGACAGCACGATTCTAACCGGTAAGTCTAGGCGATTTGGTATGCTGGTGCAGCGCCGTCTTAATATTTCTGTATATTGTGTAATGAGGAACTATTTTATTATTGTGGACCAAGCATTCCCCAGAGCACATAGACGAGCAGCATAGCCATGATGCCGTGAATGAATCTTGAAATGATAAATGGCCCATAGCGCAGATCGGTTCGGCTCAAAATGCTGGCAATCTGGGCATGTACGGATAGACCAGCCCAAGAGAGCACCCAAGCTGCAATCGCTGCTTGATGAATAAGCCCTGCGCCAGCTTCGCCGGCAGCCCGGGACCCAAGCGTAACCTCGAATAGCCCGAATACGACAGCATCGGTGAGCGGCTTAGGCAGACCGAGAAGGCTAAACATGCTTTGCAGTAAGGCCGAGAAGCTGTATAATACGCCAGATTGCCGAAGCATCTCCATAATCGTAGAAAAAAAGACGACGAGGCCTCCTACAACGATCATCAGCCGAAGCGCCGAATGGATTGCATCGTGGAGCAGACGGCCGAACGGTCGCCCGTCGGCTAGACGAGCAGCATGCATCGCATGAAAAGCTTCTTGCAGCCGGTTTCTTGGCAGATGCGGACGAATCCTTGTAGCTGCAGCAGCATCGCGTCGTCCATGGAATCGCATAAGAAATCCGAGCAACATTCCGCTTCCGTAATGGGCAGCTGCAAGCAGCGGCGCCAGCGAGGCATTGTGAAAGAAGCCGATCGACACGGCACCGATTAGGAATATCGGGTCTGATGTCGTCGTAAAGGCGACGAGCCGCTCGCCTTCGATTCTTGTTACGAGCTGCTGCTCGCGCAGCTGCGAGGTAAGCCGGGCGCCAACCGGGTAGCCCGACACATATCCCATCGCGACGACAAAGCCGCCCGCACCTGGAAGGTTGAACAAAGGCCGCATGAGTGGGTCTAGCAGCTTTCCGAGAAAATGGACGATGCCGAATCCGAGCAGCATCTCCGATAAGACGAAGAAGGGGAACAGCGCGGGGAAAAGCACCTCCCACCAGACGGCAAGGCCGCGCGAAGATGATTGAAGTGCCTCGGCAGGGAAAAGGACGAGCAATATACATAAACCAATCGTCGCCCATGCGACGACGGCATCGGGACGAAGCCAGGCTCTTATCATGCCATTGAGCCTCCTTCAGATAGATTAGAAGATAAGAATGATAATGTAATCAGCAGCCTGTCCGGTTTGTTTCCTGATTAATATGCGGCTGCCTGTAAAAAAATTCTTAGAAAACGTTTGCAAAAAATGATGCTATTGTGCACGGGGTATGCTACAATGAGAGTAATCCAGAATGTTTGGAGGGATGCAGGATGATGAGTATTATAGCTGGAATTCTTGTATGCGCTTTCGTATATGTCATCCGCGAATCATTGTTAGCTCCTGGAGAAGAGGACTACGAAGGATAGAAATATTACATTTGCTAAAGCCCGCAGCTGCTGCGGGCTTTTTTTATTTTTTGCGCTATAATAGAGATGACTAATGAACGAGGTAACAGTGCCTGTAAGGTTACCTAAATTAATTCAATAATAGGTCTATAGTTGCGCTTCGATATGCTATTTTCGAAAATTTATTTATAAATAGTCACAAATAGATGATACTTAAGAACTAAACTTTTAAAGGGAGAATGACGATGAATTCATATATGACGATTTATGAGGCAATTGGCGGAGAAGTGGGAGTTAGGCGGATCGTAGAAGCTTTCTACCCGAAAGTGCAGCGGAATCCATTGATTGGGCCGTTGTTTCCAGCCGATATCACGCCTGTTATGGAAAAACAATTTTTGTTTCTGACCCAGTTTTTTGGAGGACCTCAGCTTTATTCGGACCAATACGGACACCCAATGATGAGAGCGAGACATTTGCCGTTTCCGATTACGCCGCAGAGAGCAGAGGCTTGGCTTGGTTGTATGCGTGAAGCGCTGGAGGAGCTTGGCGTTCCGGAGGATTTGAGAGCTGTCATATTGGAAAGGTTAAGCGGCCCTGCACATCATTTCGTTAACACACCTGCTGATTAACGAGGAGGAGAGTGAAGGCGATGGAGCCGTTATATTTGTCAAAGGTAGTTTGCACATGCTGCGAAGCGACGTTTACGACGTCACGAGTTCGATCAACTTTTAAACGTCGGGTGAAGACAGACACCGATTTTTGTGGATATTTCAAGGACGGGATTAACCCGGAATATTACGTCGTTCGTGTATGCCCTGAGTGCGGATATGCGTTCACGGAGCACAGTAAGCCGCATTTGACGGAGCGTCAGCGCGCTGATTATTGGGAGAAGCTGGGCAAGCGTTGGAATGGTCGCAGCTACTGCGGAGAACGGAATAGCGTACAAGCGCTTGAGACATACAAGCTTGCGCTGTTATGTGCCCAAATCGTCGATGAGTCGATTCGCGTTATGGCTTCCCTGCTTCATCATATTGCATGGCTTTACCGCGAGACACAGAACGTGGAGCAGGAGCAGCGTTTTCTCCGTCATGCTTTGGATGCATATATTCAAGTGTATGAGACGGAAGGCTCTGAGCTTAATGACGCCCGATTGATGTACTTGATCGGAGAGCTGCACCGGCGGACGGGACGTCCAAACGAGGCGGTCCGCTGGTTCTCGCGCGTTGTGAACGACAAGCGGATCATAGATGCGGCGATGATAAAGGCTTGCCGAGAGCAGTGGCAGGCTATCCGTTCGGAGAACGGCGCTGCAATCGCGAATGAAACAGCTTAAGCGGATAAGATAAAGAAACTCTTGGATCGAGCAGTCATGTAGACGGCTTTGGCCAAGAGTTTCTTTGTGTGCGAACCGTTATCTCAGCTTCGTATCGGTTAGCAAATAGTCTGCGTCCGCGTCGATCACTGTCACTTTACCGTGGCAGCATGGGAATACGAGCAGCTTTTTCTTGCCGCTTTGGATGTCGGGAAGCTCGGACGGCTTCAGCGGGATTAAGACGTTAGCTGCATGACAGAAGGGACATTCCGACACGTACATATCGCCCCTGACGATGTCGTATGTCCAAGCTCGTTCGAACGGAATCATGTTGATTCAGGTTCCGAGCCGTCTGGTTTCGCTGCTTCACCGGCTGGAGGAGCGGATTGAGCCAGCTCGGCCATTTTTTGCAGCAAAATATGACGGGGCATATGCATCAGATGCTCAATCGGCACCTTTAAATGCTCGGCTAGCTTAACGGCGGTTTCAGCCGAAATGGGAAGTGGTTGGGGCATAGTAACGTCCTCCTTCTATCTGTCTGCACGGATCGTTCTAGATTACACGACCGATGTGCAGCGCACTTCTTGTATCGGATATAATAAAGTTATACACTGCATGCTGGAATAGCGCAAACATTAAGCGGTTTTAAGATTGGCAAATATGAAAGGCGGGACACTAGATGAGCGGTACATATCCGATGACTTGGGATTTGGAATCGATTTATGCAGGCGGCTCGAGCTCGAACGCATTCAAAGAAGAGCTTAGCGGTATGGAGCGGGATATCGAGGAGCTGATTCGCTCGCTGGATGAAGCAGAGACGAAAGGCGTGAACGATCCATTCCATCAGCAAGCGCTATTGACGGCGTGGACGGAAGCGATCCAATCTGTCACGCTTCGTCTGCGGGAAGCGGATTCGTTCGTCGCCTGCCTAATGGCGCAGAATATGAAGGACACCGCCGCAAATGGCTTGAATGACCGGGTGAAAACAATTGGCGCTCGAATGCTAGGCGCACTGACGAAGTTCGATGCGCGAATTGCGGCTGTATCTGATACGTTATGGAATACTTGGCTTGAAGAGGGACCGGCAGGACCATCGGCCTTTGCTCTCTCCGAACGACGTGAGGCAGCGAAGGAGAAGATGGCTCCGGAGCTTGAAGAGCTGGCCGGCGATCTTGCGGTAGACGGCTACCACGGCTGGGGGGAGCTGTACAACACGATCGTGTCCCGCGCCAAATTTACTGTAACGGAACCGGACGGATCACAGCGCGTATTGTCCGCTGGCCAGATGCATAATCGTCTGTCGGACGGCAATCGGTCGGTGCGGGAGGCAGCTATGGCACAATGGGAGCGCGAGTGGACAGAGCTTGGCGAGTTAACGGCAGATTCGCTGAACCGGCTCGCCGGGTTCAGGCTGAAGCTGTACAGCCGCAGAGGCTGGACGAACGTGCTTAAGGAGCCGCTGCAAATGAACCGAATGACAGAGGCAACACTGAATGCAATGTGGGCAGCAGTTGAGGAAGGGAAGCCCCAGCTTGTCCGTTACTTGGAGCGTAAGGCGAAGCTGCTTGGTGTTCCGAAGCTTGATTGGCATGATGTCGAAGCTCCGATTGGAAGCGCGACGAAGATAGTGCCGTTCGACGAGGCGGCCGCGTTTATCATCGAGCGGTTCCGCCAATTCAGCCCGCAGATGGCTGAGTTCGCGGAAGTCGCATTCCAAGATGGATGGATTGAGGCGGAGGACCGTGCCGGCAAACGTCCTGGCGGCTTTTGCACCTCTTTCCCGAAATCGGAGCAGACCCGCATATTTATGACCTACTCGGGTACGGCGTCGAACGTTTCGACGCTTGCACATGAGCTGGGGCATGCGTATCATCAGCATGTGATGAACGATTTGCCGCCGCTTGCTCAGGACTATGCAATGAACGTGGCTGAGACAGCGTCAACGTTCGCAGAAATGATCGTATCGGATGCCGCGGTAAGCTTAGCGGACGATCCAGATGAGAAGCTGGCGCTGCTTGAGGATAAAATACAGCGTGCGGTTGCGTTTTTTATGAACATTCATGCCCGTTTTCTGTTTGAGACCCGTTTCTATGAGAAGCGTCGACAAGGGCTCGTAACACCGGAAGAGTTGTCTGAGCTTATGGAGGCCGCCCAGCGCGAGGCGTTCGCGGGTCAGCTTGGCGCCGCGCATCCGAGCTTTTGGGCGTCGAAGCTCCATTTTTATTTGACTGACGTGCCGTTCTATAACTTTCCGTACACGTTCGGCTTTTTGTTCAGTAGCGGAATATATGCAAGAGCGCAGAAGGAAGGGCCGGCGTTCGCAGATCGATATGTTGCACTGCTGCGGGATACGGGACGAATGACAGTCGAGGAGCTTGCGCGCAAGCATCTGGGCGTTGATCTGGAGCAGCCGGATTTTTGGCGTGAGGCAGTCGCGTTGACGTCGGAGGATGTGGAACAATTTTTGGCGATGACATAGGTGAATAGATAGGAGAGTCCAGTGTACGTTGGGACTCTTCTTTTTCTTGGATCAATTACAGGGGAAATGACCTAAAAAATGACCTATAGAATGATTTATGATGTGTTATTCGATCTGTTTATTACACGATATTTGGCCATTATGCTATATTTAATTTCACCAAAAGCGAACAAATTTGCTATGAGCGGACAGCTGGCTGAACTTCAGCATATTAATTATAAATTTGAATGAAACGACCTAGTATAGGAAATGAATAGAAAATATTGAACGATTTCGACATGCTTTGAGCAGGTGTCTCCCGAAGTCGTTCATATGCGGATCTCTATTTTCCGGACGTTCAAGTACGGTTTCACCCTCAATCCCATATTACATAAGCATACGATGCTCTCATTTCATTATTGATTGAAGGGGTTGTGTGAATATGGAGCGTACTTTCGTAATGGTGAAGCCAGATGGTGTGCGGCGCAATTTAATTGGGGTTATCATGACCCGCTTCGAGAGGAAGGGGCTTAAGCTCACGAATGCGAGAATGATGCATATCGATCGAGAACTGGCGGAGAAGCATTATGCTGAGCATAAGGGTAAGCCTTTTTTTGAAGAACTGCTCGAGTTTATAATGTCAGGTCCCGTATTCGCGATGGTATGGGAAGGGCAGGACGCTGTCAAAAATGCGCGGGCGCTTATTGGACGGACGAATCCGTCAGAGGCGGCTCCCGGCACGATACGTGCAGACTATGCGCTGGACGTATCGAGTAACATCGTGCATGGATCAGATTCAAGCGAAAGCGCCGAACGAGAGATTCACAATTTCTTCGGCTCATAAGCCATATGCAGCCGTCTGCCGGCATTCTGCGGGAGTGCCGGCGGAACAACAATTGGGGAGGTCTTTATTATGAAATTTTTCCTGGATACTGCTAACGTTGAAGAAATCAAACGTATTGCAAAGCTCGGTCTTGCTGATGGCGTAACAACGAACCCGTCGCTGATTGCTAAAGAAGGCCGCGATTTCAAAACAGTCATTCAAGAAATTTGCTCGATCATTGACGGCCCGGTAAGTGCAGAAGTAATCGGAACGAAAGCAGAGGATATGCTGAAGGAAGCTTATGAAATTGCACAATGGGCTCCCAACGTTGTCATTAAGCTGCCGATGACCGAAGATGGCTTGTACGCTTGCCATGAGCTGACGAGCAAAGGGATCAAAACGAACGTTACGCTTATTTTCTCCGTCGCTCAAGGCTTGATGGCTGCCAAAGCAGGCGCTACGTACATCAGCCCATTCGTCGGTCGTCTAGATGATATCGGAGTAGAAGGCATGAAGCTCATTCGCGAGCTCCGTACCGTTATTGAGAACTACGGCTTAGCTTCGGAAATTATCGTAGCAAGTATCCGCAATATCGCGCATGTGGAGCAAGCGGCAATCGCCGGTGCGCACATCGGTACCATTCCAGGATCACTGCTGCCAGCACTGTGGAAGCATCCGCTGACGGATATCGGGATCGAAAAGTTTTTGGCGGACTGGAGCAAGATGAGCAAGTAATAATATGCAATTGTAGCGAAGCTGCTGCGGCCTAGTTGTCGCAGCGGCTTCTTTTATACAAAATGCACGATGAGGTAAACGATTACAGCCCAGAATGGCACTGAAAGCAGCAGCCCCCATACGCACCCTTTGGTAAAAGAAGAGTTTGTCTCCTCCAAGGCTTATCCCTCCTTCGCCAAGCTCCCTATGTCTCTTATTTATATAAGTATAGGCCGATATTGTTGAATTAAACCTTTGCTTTATGCTCAAGACCTGATTTGTATTTATGATTTCAGGAAACAGTATTGACGGAATGTACCAAACGTGATATATTACTATCAAATCTTGTTAAACCCGGTCTTGACGGAAGCACCGTCAGATTACGCCTAGGAGGCGTTGTCTGGCGGTGCTTTTTTTTGTGTCCTTGTGTAAAGGCTCATGTACCGGAATAGGAGGAAGGATGGAGACGTATCGTATTCAACTCGTGCTAGCGTCGGCGGACAGCGGTTATGTGCGGCGTATTAGTGAATATGTGCGCGATACGCCGCTCGCCGAGCGCTGGCAGATTACAGCATTTACGAACGGAGCGGCGCTTCGCCATTATTTGCAGGGCGGGTTTCCGGTTGATATGGTGGCTGCTGACGCCATCATGCGGGAGGCGCTCGCTGCCGCTGACGAGTTGCCCGACGTTCCGATCGCAGCGTTATGCGATGGGCCTGGTGAATCGCAGTCGTTGGATGTCAAGGAGGTGAAGCGGCTGCAGCCGCTTCCTGAGCTTTTTCATGCGCTGTATGCCGTTTACGCTGAGCATTCAGGGAGACGACTCGTTCACAATGCCCCTATGGGAGCTGCCGTCGCAGCAGTCTATTCCGCCGCAGGAGGAGCAGGCAAGACGACTCTGGCCATTCATCTCGCTTATCAATCGGCGGCGGCCGGCAGCAGAACGTTCTATTTAAACCTAGAGAAGTGGAACGCCTCTGACATATGGCTCGGAGGCGGCGGACAGGGGAGCTTCGCGGATGACGGGTTCGCTCAGCTGATATACACGCTCCAAAGCGCACCGGATCAGGCAGTGTCGAGGCTGCCAGGCTTGTGCCGCACCGACTCTGTTATGCTGTTCGATTACTTTGAGCCGTGCAGGAATGTAGAGGACCGGATATCGCTGCAGCCGCAGACAGCGCTGCAGGTCGTGGATGCTATTGCGGGGAGCGGGCTGTATGATGTGGTCGTGATCGATATGGACAGCGGGATAAGCGATCTGCATATGACACTGTTTCAACGGAGCAGCAGGCTATTTTATGTCGATGACGGAACGTTGACTTGTGCGCGGAAGACCGAGCGTTATCTTATCTACGGCAGGGATAAGTGGGGGGAACCGTTCAGGCAGGCAGAGATGAAGCAGATCATCGTTCGCAGGGCATCGTTAGAAAGCGGCATGAGCCATAGTGCTCTAAGCGGGCTTGGACATGGGCAAGCACTGCAAGTGCCGTATATCGATAGCTGGAGGAAGAGGGAGGGCGGCCGGCTGCTGCCGTCTTCCCGATATCGCAGTGCAGCGGATCGACTGTTGGAAGCGGCGGGAATCGTCTCTGCTAAGGAGCGGTTGTTATGTTGACCGAGCAGCTTGTTGTGGAATTGAAGAATACGGTGAAGCGCCGGATCGATATGAACGGTTCGTTATCCGACGAAGCGCTGTGGAATGCGGCTGAGAGTGCCGTATTCGAGTGGTGCGAGGGCAAGCCGGTTACTGCGGCCGATAAGGCAGTTCTTGTTCGAAGACTGTTTCATTCGTTCCGGGGGCTGGACGTCCTGCAGCCGTTGATTGATGACCCGGACGTCACCGAGATTATGATTAACGGGTACCGGAACATTTTTATCGAGCGTCATGGACAGTTAATGCAGTGGCCAGCATCCTTCGAGAGCGAGGAGCGTCTGCACGATTTGATCCAGACAATCGTTGCAAGCGTCAATCGAACCGTGAACGAGTCGAACCCCATTGTTGATGCACGGCTCAAAGACGGTTCACGCGTTCATGTTGTGTTGCCTCCTGTATCGCTCGCTGGTCCGTCCTTAACGATTCGAAAGTTTCCGGACAAGCCGCTGGATCTCGATGCTCTCGTACGATTAGGCTCGGTAAGTGCTGAAGCAGCAGCGCTGCTGCGCCAATTGGTAAAGGGAAAATATAACCTGTTCGTCAGCGGAGGGACAGGCTCCGGCAAGACGACACTGCTTAATGCTTTATCCTGCTGCATACCTTCGGATGAGCGGGTCATTACGATTGAAGATTCGGCCGAGCTGCAGATTCGGACGATCCCGAATCTCGTATCGCTGGAGACGCGTAACGCGAGCACGGAGGGGAAAGGCGAGATTACGATTCGTGAGCTGATCCGGGCATCGCTGCGGATGCGTCCGAACCGGATTATTGTCGGTGAGGTGCGCGGAGCAGAGGCACTGGATATGCTGCAGGCGCTGAACACAGGACATGACGGGAGCATGTCTACGGGGCATGCCAACAGTGCGCAAGATATGGTCTCTCGTCTAGAGACGATGGCGCTTAGCGCGGCTGCTTTGCCGCTGCCTGTCATCCGACAGCAAATCGCCTCGGCTATTGATATTATTATCCACCTATCCCGGATGCGGGACCATTCGAGAAGAATGACAGAAATTTGCGAGGTTATCGGCGTTCGAGACGGAGAGGTCCAGCTATCCCCTCTCTATCGATTTGAAGAGAAGGAGGGGAAGACAGGTGAGCTGACAGGAGCGCTTGTTCGAACAGGCCGTTCATTATCACGTGATTATAAGCGTAAGCTAGCAGGCTTACCGCCTATTTTCGGAGGGAATGGGTGATGAGAGGGGATAAACGAATAATGAATCCGTTTTATCGCGGGGCAGCTTGGCTAGGGTGGAACTTTGATTTCGAGCATGACAGGAACGGGCTGCGGCTTCCCGACTATTCGGAGTATCGGCTGTCACCTCACGAATTTATGCTTTCGTTAGCGGCAGGAGTCGCGGGGCTATTTATTATTGCCTATACGTTTTATCAATCGTTACCGGCGGCAGTTATGTTAAGCCCTGCAGGTGCATTGCTGCCGCGTTATCGCAAAGCGGGGCTGCTGGCCAAACGGCGTGAGCGGCTGCAGCTGCAGTTCAAGGAAGCGCTGCACAGCGTCACCTCGTCGCTTGCTGCAGGCCGCTCGGTTGACAATGCATTTCTGGCGGCTGAGGCGGATTTGCAGTTGCTGTATCCAGGCGGTTCGGCAGATATCGTGCTTGAATTTGCAGCTCTCCGTCATCGGATTTTGAACGGTGATACGCTTGAAAGCGGCCTTCGTATGTTTGCCGAACGAGCGAGGCTCGACGATATTACGCAGTTCGTTGATGTGTTCCAGACCTGTAAACGAACCGGCGGTGATCTTGTGGATGTCATCCGGCGGACGTCGCAGGTCATTGGCGAGAAGCTTGATATCGGACAGGAAATTTCCGTCATGCTGGCGCAGAAGCGGTTCGAGTCTCGCATTCTGACTGCAATTCCGTTCGTTTTTATGGCTGCGTTGAATATGGCTGCTCCTGATTATATGAAGCCTTTGTATGAGGGGGCCGGCGGCTATATTCTGCTTACGCTGCTGCTTGCCGGATTTATCGGATGCGGGGCGGCTATTCATAAGTTGATGCAGATTAAGCTGTAACTGAGCATTTGGACGGGAGGGAATAACGTGGGGTTTCTGTTGCTCGCTGCTCCCGCGGGAAGTATTCTGCTCTGGTTGTTCACAATTGCACTAGCATATAGGGATCGAACAGGACTATCGAAGAGACAGTCTGGGGCTGCCATGTCACGGGATTCAGTTGGAGCGCGAACTCGTCGAAGAGGAGACGAAGGTGCGGGATATCAACTAATGCTGCTTGTAGATGCAGCTGAGGTTGTATTGGATCGAACGGGTATGCTGGATCGGTTTCAGATGCCGCTTGCTGCATTACATGGCAAGCTTGCCGTGCTGCGGGGGAGAGGCTGGAGTATTACGGATACAGAGCGGTATGCAGCCTATTGTATTGCTATGGGCTGGGCATGCTGGCTGGGCGGTTCGACAATCTCTGCGCTGGCCAAGGAGCCGGCTATGCTGATGCTTAGCCTGGTTATAGGGATTCTTCTGCCTGTTATCAAGCTAAGAGAGCCTGCCAAGCTGGCAGAACGGCGGAGACAAAGTATTGTACTGGCGCTGCCTGATCTACTTGCCAAGTTGATGCTGTTGGTCGGGGCAGGAGAAACGGTGCAGCGGGCAATTGGACGATGCTGGGATGGCAGAGAGGAAGCATCAGAAGCGGCATTTCGGAATGGGAGTAGAAGGCGGAGGATGTCGGAACGGACGCTTCATGAGGAATGGGGCAAGCTTGTCCGTGCATTGGAGAATGGCGAATCATTCACGGCAGCAGTCGAATCGTTCAGTAGACGGTGTGCAGTTCAGGAAGTTTCAATGTTCGCGACGGTCATGCTGCTTCACTACCGTAAAGGCGGCGATCAGCTTGCGCTTGCGCTTCGAGAGCTATCGTATTCGCTATGGGAGAAAAGAAAGGCTACAGCACGCATGCGTGGTGAGGAAGCGTCTTCTAAGCTTGTTTTTCCGCTGGCCGCTATATTCGGACTGCTCATGGTTGCGGTAGCGGCACCGGCAGTATTGATGATGCCTTGAACGGATCGTGCAGAATTTAACCTAGAAAGGATCGATGTCCAGTGACAAAACGAATGACGTTGTGGAGAAGCAAATGGGTAAGTAAAGCAGCAAGGCTGTGGAAGGAGGAAGATGGACTCGGCACGCTTGAGATCATATTGATTATCGCAGTTATTATTATTATCGCCTTATTGTTCAAGGATTGGATCATCGGGCTAGTCAACAATTTGATGGGTCAGGCGGATAATCAAGCGAATGAGATCTTTAATTAGAGACAGTTCTGGTTCTTATTCGTTGGAAGCGACGCTTGTTCTCCCTCTCATTCTAGTCATCGTAATCGTGATGCTTCTATTTGCTGGTTATACGTATGAGAAGACCGTGCTGTATGGGGCGGCGGTTGTATCGTCTGAACGGACGGCATATCTATGGGACAACAGTTATCGTGACGCTTTGTCCGGCTTGGTAGTGGAAGACCAGTATGACAGCCTGTATTGGCGTATCGGTGAGGATGGGCTGTTGCAGTCATTTTTCGGTTTAGCGGACAATGTATCGGGAGATGCGAAGGTGCTGGTTGGAGAGGTGCGCGCCGAGAATGAGGATAGATTAGAGAGCTCTGGTACGCTTGCTGAACGCAAATTGGCCCGTACTTCCACGTTGTTGTCGGATGCAGACGGGATTCAGGGAGAAATTCGTTTTGTGAGAAATGTTATGACAAGACGCATCACGACGACACTTCAAATGTCGGGCGAGGTTCCACTGCTGAATCGTTTGCTTGGTCGGTCAGAGCCGAATTCTTCAGCCTCGGCTATTATCGTGGAACCGACGGAATTTATTCGGACAATCGATTTGCTCCGTTATTATACAGCCAAGTTCGGGAATGGAAGCGGCAGCACAGCAAAGCTGTTAGAAGTGGGCTCGACTCTTCAGACAACAGCAGGGAAGACGGCTAATGGTTAAGGCGAAGTATGGTATTCGAACAGAGACTGGTGTGGTTACTGCCGTAATACGAAGCGAGTACGGTGCTGTTACGACTTGGTTCATCGTAATTACGGCGGCAGTCGTCTTATTCGGCGCCGTTCTCATCGATTATGCGAGAGTAGCGGCGCTTAATGCGATGGCGGATCAAGCTGTACGAAGCTCAGTCCGCTCGGTGCTGTCCGCATACGATTCGGCGCTGTACGAGCGGTACGGATTGTTCGGCAGAGGCGGAACGCCTAGCGATGCGATCGTTGAACAGACGCTGCGCGGTACGCTGGAATATGAAGGAGCAGATGGTCGTTACCGCCCTGTAGCGCCCATGGTGGAACGCTTTCAAGCCGATGCCGCCTCATTCTTAGGACAGTATGACGTCCTGAAGCGGCAAATTGCAGAAGAGATGAAGGTGAAGGCTCCGGTCGATTTTCTGATGGACATTGGTACAAGACTCGGTGCAATGTCGCAGCTGGCGAAGGAGACCGCTGCAGCGACGGAGGCGCTGACGAAGGCAAGCCAGTTGTATGATCAGCGGCAGCAGCAGCTCCTTCATACGATCGCATTGATGAAACAAATCGCATCACTGCCGGCTGGGCAGCTTGTTGGCGATCAGGCTGCTGCACTAGCTGCTGGCTATTCCTCTTATCTTGATACGAGATCGAGAGCGAATGCGCTTGCGCAATCGATTGCTGCAGCAGCTAACGCAAGCATTGGCAAGACTAGCAATGGCTCGAAGCAGGCAGAACTTGATTTGCAGCAAGAGGCAGCAGCTCTAGAGGAGGATCAGGCACGTTTAGCCTCCTACCGCGAAGAGCTTAGCAGGTATGAAACAAGTTTAAGTACAGCAGTCGCTGAAATGGGCTTTCAAGCGGATGCCGCCAGGCTGCGGGGGAAGGAGCTGCAGCAGCTCGCTGCACAGTCATTAGAGGAGGCGGACAGGCTGAATGAGCAGATCCGTCATGCGGCAGCTCAGGCTGAGTCGAACGTTTCGACAGGGTACGATCGGGTTGCCGGCGCACTCGATGAGCGGAGCCTGAACGGTACGGGGTCATCCGGTGACAGCAGGACGATTGCAGAGATAAGAGACTCGGTTGGACAATTAGCTTTTGATGACGAGTGGTTCGTTTCAATTCGCGGCTTATTGCAGCAATTAGTTGACGACTTGTACACATTGACCGATGCCGCCTATTCATTCATGAATGCCTCGCAGTCCGCCTTGTCAGGCAATGAGGGCTCAGGGAAGCTGATGACTCTTGCAGCAAGTGATATACAGCACACGTACGTATCGTTCCAACAAGCCTATGTTTCACCTGGTCAGCGAATCAGTCAGATCGAGGCTGAAATTCACAGCTCCGATGCGGCTGAAGCGGAACGGCGCCGCGATATGCAAGCAGCGGAGGCTAGCCTGCATGAAGCTCGAGCATTGTTAACGACTGTATCAGTTAACGTGACAGCGAGTGAGGAGCTGCTTAATCAGTATAAGCAGGTGCAGGCACGTTACCAAGCGAATCGGCTGTTCAATTCGGCTGTTGAAGATGCGGGAGAAGACGTTGTGCATAGGTCAAGAGGCGGAGCCGAGGAACAGGCAGCAGCTTCGGTGAAGCTTACGGGCGGCTTGTTTGACGGCTTGGCGGACATGCTCACTGGAGCTCGAAATTCGTTCTACATCGGCGAATACGTCGTTGCACGTTTTCGCTCGTATGCTCCGCATTGGTCTGCTGTTGACGTTGGAGGAGGTACATCAACCGTACCCTCATATTCATTCGCGGACCAGGAGGTGGAATATATGCTGTAT
This sequence comes from Paenibacillus xylaniclasticus, assembly GCF_004001065.1. GTDB lineage: Bacteria > Bacillota > Bacilli > Paenibacillales > Paenibacillaceae > Paenibacillus_T > Paenibacillus_T xylaniclasticus. Next base: position 68,581 of record NZ_BIML01000015.1, on the reverse strand, counting down.
GGCATGGATGCTCCTTATGCGAACGTAAGCGCTGCATTGACAGAAATATTCGGACTGAGGTTCGCGATTCGACTTACCGAAGGCTTCCTCCAAAGCCGGGCGCTCGGACATCCGCTGTTGATTCTGTCCGGCGCGATCATGTACGCCTCGCAGCATGCGCTGGCCGACCTAGCTGAGCTGAAGCAGCGAGGTGCGACCAAGCTTTCTAAATATGCGCACGTCGACATCAAGTATAACGACTACTTACGTTTATTTATGCTGCTTCACGGCGGGGGGGATAAGCGGCTATCCCGTATAGCGGCCGTTATTGAGACGAATACGGGGACGGATTTGTCTCGCACTCCGGCTGCTGTTATAGTTTCAGCTGACGTCTCGATGAAGCTGTTATTTTTGCCTGGCGCGATGAGACTGCTCGGGAGCTCTGGGATGTTGGAAGGGAGGGTGTTGAACGGCAAATATGAAACGACGAAGCTGGCAGGTCTTTCTTACAGCTAGGAGGGAATTGGTGAGAGGGGGGGATTCTGGAAGCATAGTGTTAGAAGCTTCGATTGTCGTTCCGATCTTCCTCCTCCTCATAACGGCACTTGTTATCATAATTCAATCGTCTGCTGCGCAGATCGCTTTGCACTCAGCATCCGCACAGACAGCGAAGCAGATAGCGGCGCATTGGCATCCGCTCACCCTTGCTTCTGAGCAGCTTGCTGCTGCAGCAGGCGAGGGCGGCGCGGCGGAACAGAAGCTTGCATCCTGGCGTGAGATTGCAGCCGATGCGGCTGCCTGGCTGCCAGAGCCAATTGGAACGTTATCTTCTGCTGCGCTGCGCGGAGATACGGGCGTCATTGTCGATTATGCAGCATCAGCAGGCGCCAGGAGCGTATTGCTGCCTGTACTTGAGGCTCATGCTGATCCGAGCGCTCTGATGCGTGGGCGGGTTGCCCTGTCTGAAGCTGTTCTTCCATCTGCAGCGGACGGTGAGAAGGCTTATGTAGAGCTGTTATCAGAGTATGCTTTTCCAATTCGAGTCCCTTTTACTGGGCAAGCTCTAGTATTGAAAGAACGGGCGGTTGAACGGGCATGGATACCTGATCCGGTACCAGCGTCCGCCGCTTATGCTTCGGGCGCTGCAGTTGGGCTGACCGTTCAGCTTGTATCGCTTGAGCCAGAGCCTTTGCGCCCCGGCAGGCAGGCGACAGTCGTAGCTCGGACGAGCCCCAATACGCCGCTTACGTTGTCCGTTCTGTACAAAAGCGGCTACAGCCGGGCACGTAACGTAGGAACCGTGACCTCGGATGCGGACGGCTATGCGACATGGACTTGGCTCGTATCTGGTAATACGACGCCTGGTATTTGGAGTCTGGAGGTTCAGGCAGAGGGCGGTGTAACAGCTGGCAGGACATTCGTTGTTGAGAGTTTACAGAAAGGATGAAGCTGGTGGTGGCATATGTAGGAGCGTTAGTACTCGTTATACTCGCTTCAATAACGGATATACGAAGCATGCGAATCCCGAATCCATTGACTGCTGCTTCATTCGCGGTAGGCCTAATCGCCGGATTTGCAGCTTCAGGCATACAAGGGGGATGGTCGTCGTTAATGGGTGCGGCGGCTGGAACAGCTCCGCTATTGCTTCTGTATATGTTCAAGGGTGTCGGCGGGGGCGATGTTAAGCTGTTTGCTGCACTCGGAGCATGGCTCGGTGTGCCAATGATACTGGAGTTAGTGCTTTATTCAATTTTATGTGCAGGTGCGATTGGCTTGCTTCTAATCGTTCTTTCCCGTCTGTTTGTCTGGCCGGGCCGTCTGTTCGTCTGCGGAGGAACAAGACAGGACGATGCTGAGGCTCGTACCGTCCATCGGTTTCCATTTATGCTCGCCGTCGTGCCGGCCTTTGCTGCATGTTGGTGGTATAGTGGCTAATTTGTGAGATACGGAGCTGAAAGGAGAAGTTTGATGGAGCCTTACCGGATCGATTTTGGGATGATGAGAGGTCACGAGCTCATACTGGATCGTGAGCAGCCGATTACGAGAGAAGAATTGGATGCGATGGAGCTGCAGATGCTGCGCAGCAACTCGATTCCTTTTCTTCTGCCTGTCGAGTGGATTGATATTGACGGCAATGTTACGTTCCGGTATGCAATAGAGGGCAGACGGATGCTCTCGCATCAATTGCAGCTGCATGAATTGACCATGCAAGATCTGTACATCTGTCTATTGGCAATTGCAGATGCGCTTGATGCATGCAAATCGTATTTGCTCCGCCCAGAATGCTGCTTGCTGAAGGAAAACTGTCTGTTCATCGGTGATCGATGGGATGAGGTGTATCTTCTGTATGTACCACTACTGAAGCCTCATGAGGAATATAGGAAGGCAGTAGATGGAGCGAGTGAAATTACTTCGCTTGTGATTAAGCTGTCTACGCATGTGAAGGATTTGGACGGCGTCGGCTTACAAATGATTTTGAAGCAGCTATTAGACAGCAACGGGAGCGTCCGACCTGCATTACGCAAAGTACTGCTTGAGCTGCTTGGAGGTTGTTCGGGTCATCCAGCTCCAGCATTACAAGAGCAGAAGGGACTGCAAGCGGTGTTAAATGAACAGAAGCATGATAATGGACTTGGATATGAACATGTACATGCTGAAAGCTTTCGAAGAACGAATTCGAATCCGATTCAGCAGCAGCTATCTCCCTCTCAGTCCAGCCAGCTCAGTCGACAGATTAATGAAAGAAAAGCTTCACTGCAGACAGGTGAAAGCTTACGCCGTTCGGCTGATCACAATCTATTGACAGAGTCGGCTGCTGTTGAAGAACAGCTTGATAGTGCGCCCGTTATTGATTTAAGCGGGGACAAGCAGCCGGTTAATGCTGAGCGTTATAAATGGATAGCATCAGCAGCGGCGGCTATTGCGGCAGCGTTAGTATGGCGTTACGCATATTTGAGTAAGCTGTCGGATGACCGCCTGCTTATTAGTCTTGGAGCTACAATCATAATAATTGCAACAGCCTATATGGTAGGCTGGCGCAGTAGGCGCCGAGTAATTATGTCAGCCGGCTCATCGTTAAAGGTAGACAGCGCTTACGATTCCGACAATGTGGATCAGCCTCTTCAATGGTCGCTGGAATCGAGATTATTGGAGCGAAGAGCCGAAAGTGTTCCCATTAAGGCGGAAAAGCGATCGCGGACGGTCCATTCGTCTGCAGTCGATTACCCGGTAAAGAATGGAGGCTTGGGGTGGAACTCAAAGACTGAACAGGCTCCCGCTTCGATCATTCGGACCACACTTGAAGAGTCGACGCCTGCATCGATTCATGTTTCAGAAGCTACAGTGTGGATGGGGCATCATTCAAACAATCCGACAGGTGATCGCGACGAAGGCGAGGAGCAATGTTATTGGCAGCTAGAGCGAACGGTTCAAGGGGGAACAGAGCCTTTGAAGCTGTCTTTATCAGGCTCAACCTCTTTCTTAATTGGAAGAACGGGAGGAAAGGTGCATTACGCAGATGAGCATCCAGGCGTATCCCGCATTCATCTGGAATTCGGAAGCAGTGAGGAAGGAATTTCAGTGAAGGATCTTGGTTCGCGGAATGGAACGACGCTGAACGGTATGCCGATGATCGCTTATAAAATATATAAGCTGCAGAACGAGGATGCTCTGCAGCTTGCCGGTAACGAAGGCCCGGTCTATACGCTTCGTCATGTAAAAGGTGCAGCCGGACTCTAGTCTCTGGCTGCACCTTCATGTAAGTTCACCGGTTATTACCGGCGATGGCCTGCATTGCTTCATCGACGGATGAATAACGAAATTGAAATCCGGCCTCGACCGCCCGCCGCGGTACAGCCTGCTGGCCTTCCAGCAGCAGAGAGGACATCTCTCCGAACAATGTGCGTATCGCAAAGGCTGGGACAGGTAACCAGTGAGGGCGTCGGAATGCCCGGGCGATTGCCCGTCCGAACTGTTCGTTCGTCACCGCACCCGGAGCACAGGCATTAACTGGTCCGCTAAGACTTTCGGTGTCGAGGCAGAACAGCAGAAGGCGGACCATATCATCGAGATGAATCCAAGGCAGCCACTGCTTTCCGCTGCCAACCCTTCCGCCAATGAACAGCTTATAGGGAAGCGCCATTAAAGGGAATGCCCCTCCGCTGGAATGGATGACGAGTCCAATTCGCAGCTTGACGATTCGCCTGGTTGGAATGAGATCTGCCGCTGCCTCCCATTGCTGAACGACATCGCTGAGAAAACCGGTACCCGGTGGGCTCGATTCATCGAATACGCGATGATCTGAAGGACCGTAAACGGATATACCAGATGCATGAACAACAGCTCGGGGAAGAGTAGGTTGTGCCGCTGCAATGGCCGCAGCTCCTTCCGCAGCTATAATGCGAGATTGGACAATTCGCTGCTTACCTGCCGCTGTCCAGCGCTGGTTAATTGACTCTCCGGCAAGGTTGACAATGGCGTCTACTCGACCGATGCGATCGGCATTATCCGCGTCGTCCCACGTGATGTACTGGACGCCATGCTGCCGACGCGACGATTCAGGGATGGTGCGCGTGACGACGATCGGCTCGTCTCCTCTGGCCAGCAGCGCTTTCACGAGTGCTTGTCCGATAAATCCTGTTCCACCTGCTACAGCCACCCTCAACCTATGGTCACATCCTCGTATCAACGTAAATTGTAGTCGATCGACCGCCGTTATACAGCGAAACACCGCGCGCTGGGAACAGAACTGCGTGCGGTGTGGAAAATGTTATTCTACTTCGATCTTTGTCAACCAGCGTTGCGTGCCGCCGCCGTCTATTTGCTTCTCGATATATTCAAAACGAACTTTGGCATTCCCCTCCAACGCCGCCACTTGCTCCTCGACATCTTCACTTAGCTGATAGACGAAGGTGCCTTCGGTTGTCGTAATTTCGGCCGAGTGAGAATCGGCCAAGCCGTTAAAGCTGCCTTCTGCTTGCTGCGGTGCAGGATCAGCGGACGATGCAGATGTATCAGCAGCAGGAGTGTTAGAATCTGACGTATTGGATGATCCTGTCTCTGTAGAGGCTGGAGCATCGGATTCGGGCGAAGCCGTTCCGGTATCAATCGCTCCCGTCTCACCGTTGCCGTTAGCTGTTTCCTCTATACCCCCGGTATTAACCGTTTCGACAGTGCTTTCTTCACCGGATGACTTGGAGTCGTTTCCGCAAGCGGCGGTCGTCATCAGCGCTGCAAGGAGCAGCGATGCAGCGGTTAAGCGCAGCGTCCGGCTTCGTTGTGAAATTGTACGAGTAATATGGTTCATATGATTTCCCCCTGACTATGTTACCGTATCTATACCCTGTTGAGGGGTAAATCAAACGGAATTTTTTTGGTTAGCTTCTATTTGTTCAGTAGATGAGTATAGGCGGAGTAGTCGATTCCCTTCTTCTTCAAGAAGTTGACGAGGTTCCGGTAGTCACGCTTAGGCGTTGCCCGGATATAGCCCTCAATGCAGTGCTCGCGTGTAACCTGAGTATCTCCGCTCTCAATAGCGACCTGTGCGATTCGAGCAGCGATCGAGTGTCTGGCAATATCGCGAAATGCGCCCGGAACGGGTGATACAAGCTCCTCGAGGAAAGCTTTGGAATCGTCGCTCCACATGCCTCGGCTTTGCTCGACCCAATAATTTTGCCAATCGAGCTTGGATTTGCCGTCCTTCTTAGGCAGCACTTTCAGGAATTTGCGGAACATAAAGAAACCGCCAATCGCCATAAATCCAACCATGACGACGACCCAGAACGTAATAAAATACATGAACCAACTATGTCCATTCATGGATTGTTTTCACCTCTGGTAGAATTATACCGTATTCCTAGCTTTATTTCGATATTGCTTGTACAATAAGGGGTGATTAAATGAAAGGGGCGTTCGCTCATGCTGAAAATTGGCTCCCATGTGTCGTTTTCGGATAAAGGATTGCTGACTGCAACGGAAGAAGCGGTATCTTATGGTTCCAGCACATTCATGATATATACCGGTGCTCCGCAGAATACACGGCGCAAACCGATTGAATCTTTATATATTGAAGAAGGCCGTGAAGCGATGCGGCAGGCTAACATTGGTGAGATTGTCGTGCACGCACCTTATATCGTGAACCTCGGCTCCTATAAGGACGACACGTTCGAGCTCGCAGTACGGTTCCTCCAGGAAGAAATTCGTCGCACCGACTATATCGGCGTGAGCAATATTGTGCTTCATCCGGGAGCTTATACGGATAAGGACGCCGAATACGGCATTAATCGTATTGCAGAAGGTCTTAACCTCGTACTTGAGGGAACGAAAGAGACGAAGGTCAACATCGCGCTCGAGACGATGGCGGGCAAAGGAACGGAAGTTGGCCGCAGCTTCGATGAGATTGCTTCCATCATGGATAAAGTTAGGGATAATGAGCGATTGACGGTATGCTTCGATACTTGCCACGTTCATGATGCCGGCTATAATATTGTAGACGATTTGGACGGCGTTCTGTCTGAATTCGACCGTATCGTAGGCTTGAATCGGATCGCCGTCGTCCACTTGAACGACAGCAAGAATCCTTGCGGGGCACGTAAAGACCGCCACGCGCCGGTTGGAGCGGGCTGGATCGGCTATGAAGGCATTCGTTCTGTCGTACAGCATGAAGCGCTTGCCGATCGTCCGTTCATTCTGGAGACGCCATGGATCGGCAAGGAGGATAAGAAGGAACGTCCGATGTACGAAGCGGAAATCGCGCTGCTGCGCGGGGATGCTTTGGAGCGGTTCGGAGCCTCCTATTATGACGATGTAGAGAAGCTGCATCGGTTTTTCGGTGATTTATCTATCGAGGCTCGTCCATACGTGTTGAATGTGTGGGACGTGCTGAAGAATGATGCGAAGGCGAAGAAGGCGGATCCGCGGGAACCGATGGATCGTCTGTACGATCTGGTTGCGGAGCATAATCTGTTCCCTGCCTTGAACGAGGAGCAAATTAACCATCGCCTTATGGGCTGGTTTGCAGGCAAGGCTGCACTCGTTAATGCGTAAGCCTGGATAATAATAGATTTTAAAGATGATTAGTGATGAGGAAGGATGTCGGATAGTCATGCAGCAACCGTATCAACCACAGCAGTCACAGCAGCGCGGCGACAAGAGTAAACGTGCGCGCATGCTGATCTCCTGCCCGGACCGCCCGGGTATCGTAGCTGCCGTGTCGCATTTTTTACATGAGCATGGGGCGAATATCGTTCAGTCCGATCAATATACGATGGACCCTGAAGGCGGTATGTTCTTTATCCGTTTTGAATTTGATTTGAACGACATGGAACGTGAGCTGCCTGTACTGCAGGAGGATTTTGTTCGAGTCGCAGACCGTTTCGAGATGAAATGGCATACGTTCCGAGCGAGCCGCAAGAAGCGGATTGCGATCTTCGTATCGAAGGAGGATCACTGTCTGCTGGAGCTGCTCTGGCAGTGGCAGGCAGGTGATCTGGATGCGGAGATTGCGATGGTTGTTAGTAACCATGACGATATGCGCGGACTCGTAGAGAGCTTCGGCATACCGTATCACCATATCCCGGTTACACCGGATACGAAGCCGGAAGCGGAGAAGAAACAGATGGAGCTGGTGGCGGATAAGGTCGATTTGATCGTACTTGCCCGCTATATGCAAATTATTCCGCCGAAGTTCATTGATCAATTTCCGAACCGTATTATTAATATTCACCACTCATTCCTGCCTGCCTTCGTTGGCGGCAAGCCGTATCATCAGGCTTACCAACGCGGCGTCAAAATTATTGGTGCAACGGCTCACTATGTTACGGAAGAGCTGGATGGCGGTCCGATTATTGATCAGGACGTTCAGCGTGTCAGTCATCGTGACAATGTTGACGATCTGAAACGGATCGGCCGGACGATTGAGCGTGTCGTATTGGCGCGCGCAGTGAAGTGGCATACGGAGGACCGGATTCTTGTCCATCAGAACAAGACGGTCGTGTTTAATTAGAAAGCGTTTTGAATGAGAACTGCCCTTTAAGCTGAATTGGCTTGAAGGGCAGTTTTAATTTATGGTCGATACTGCTTGCTGCACGCCGCCGTCTTTTACTGCTACAAGCATTAGGGTTTCGTAGGTTGCGGTAATGCCTGTTCCGCATGAAGCAGGGAATAGAGACTCGTAGACTCGGTACATCTCGTGAAACAGTTTGCGCATGGTGCTGACCTTTGAAGTGAAGCTGTTGACTTCTGCGGACGATACACTCGCTCCGATTGCTTTGACTGTGTGCAGAAAAGCAGGTACGGAGCGATGCCTCTCGACCTGCTCCAGTGAGACGGCATCAACTAGACGAAAGCCTGCTTCTTGGAGCATATTCTGCCACGACGACAGCGGGAGAAAGGTTAAGCCGTGATGGCGATAAGACAAATGAAGTCGCTCATAAGCGTGCCGGAATGAAGTATGCAGCTCGTGCATGGTGCGCGGGCCGAAGGTTGTAAAAGCAAGCAAACCGCCTTGGCTTATCGTTTCATGCAAGGCAGCGAGCGTACGCGCAGGCTGAACGAACCATTGAAAGCAAGCGTTCGATAGAACAAGATCGTAGGGCGCATATCTTGTCTGTCGATTATCAAGATGGACGTTGCACACTTGATCGGCTGCCCATTGTTCGGCATCTCCTTCGATCCAATGGATTCGGCTGATCGCATCCGGGCATGCTGTACTTAGCTTGCGGCTGGCTTCAGCCAGCATTGAGGCACTGATGTCGATGGCAGTTATGCAGCTGTTCTGCAGGATTGGCATCCGGGCGAGCAAGGCGGTCAGCGTGCCCGTGCCGCACCCAATTTCTAAAACTCGGTGAGGAGCAGGATGATTGCAGCGAAAGTATTGCTCGTAAGTACGTTCCGAGAGCATCGCCGCCATACTCAGTTGAATACGAGCGTTGCGATCGTATCGTTCTTGCGCACTTCGTCCGAACTGCCGCTTGATCCGGTCATGATAGCTGGGCATGAAGCCACCTCCGAATAGCTGATGAAACGACCGCCGGCTGAGATCGAAATGGTGCATGACCTGCCTCTTCAAGCAGCAACCTCTCGGCATGTGGAATACTCGTCAGTAAGCGTGCAGAATGGTCGGCGGGACAGATGATGTCATCTGCACCATGAATAATAAGAATTGGACATTGGATGCTCGGAAGCAGTGAATTCAAATCTTTCTTCATCAACAATTGCAGACCAGCGTCCAGCGCCGTATCGGTCCACCTTGTCGTTAAAGAAACGTCAGGCACAGCTTGAATCGTCTTGTCGATGCCGCCTCGGGGAGCGGCATCGACTGCATGAACAGCATCGAGTGCGATTGAGCGGAAACGGGCTTCGACACTATCGCGGTTCGATGCCAGTGCGGTTCGCATTCTTTGCAGTTGGCGTATATCCCAGCCGCTCATCGAAGCTGCGCCGCGTTGCTCGGGACGGACGAATCTCGCCCCGGCTGATATGATGACAGCGCCGTCGACAAGCCCATCTGCTGCGAGCCGAAGCGCCAGCATACCGCCAAGCGACCAACCAATTGTAATTAGCGCAGGTGCCTCATAAGAATCAAGTATCGATCGAAGCTTCTTAGCGCCAGCGATGGTTGAACGATAAAATTGTTCGGTATTTGCTACAGCGGAATAATTAACGATATGATTAGCAGTCGACTCAGGTATATGCGTACGCAGAGGTTGAAACACTTCGCCTCCGAATGACCAGCCTGGCAGCCATAGTAAGCCTATGCCCATGAGGTCACCCCAATCCAATTCGGCCTGCGATGCCGATGATTGCGGCAGCAGCTTGCTGCAGCTCCTGTCTGGTATGAGCGCTGGACAGTGAGAATCGGACACGGGCAGCATCGGCCGGTACAGTTGGCGTTCGGATCGCTGAAGCGGCGATCCCTTCTTGAAGCAGCTCGTCACGAAAGCGGACCGCTGTCTCCGGATCGCCGGTTATAACCGGAACGATCGGACAATCCGATCTTCCGATCACGGTAAGGCCGGCACGACTCAACGTTTCTCGAAAGGATAGCGCCAGCTGGCGAACCTTGTCCGCTTGCTCCCTGTCGTGTCGGATTAGCTTAAGCGCCTGCCGGGCTCCTGCAATGACAGATGGGGGGAGAGCGGTCGAATAGATAAGAGGTCGTGCCTTGTTGATGAGCCAGCGCCGAAGAGTGGAGGTGCCTGCTGCATAAGCTCCGTATACTCCGAACGACTTGCTGAATGTGCCGATATGAACGTCGATATGCTCCGATAATCCAAGCTCCGCCGCAAGCCCTTGACCTTCTGCGCCATACATGCCTCCGCTGTGCGCTTCGTCGACGATCAATCCCGCGTTGTAACGATGCTTCAGCTCAACGAGCTCCCGCAGCAGGGCAGCGTCGCCGTCCATCGAAAATATGGCGTCTGTGACGATCCATTTTCTTCTTGCACCTTCATGCTTTTTAAGCAAGCTCTCCAAATGGTCCATATCGTTATGTCGATAGCGAATATGTTCGGCCCGGCTTAATTGAATGCCGTCTACGATGCTGGCATGATTGAGCCGATCGCTGAATACAGCATCCCCGCGACCCGCCAACGCCGCGATTGTACCGATGTTGCACATGTAGCCGCTGCCGAACACAACGGCGGTGTCGGCGCCAAGCCATTGCGCAAGTGCTTCTTCCAGCTGCGCATATCCTTCTCGGTTACCGTTAATCAGCCGAGAGGAGCCTGCGCCGCAGCCTTCCTCCTGCAGCGAATGAATCATCGCTTCCTTAATTGCGGTATGCTGTGACAAGCCAAGATAGTCATTCGAAGACAGATCAAGCAGCTCCCGCCTATCTCGAACGATTCTCCCCGCTGTGCCGCCTATAGAGCTGGAAGGGTGAATCGTCCGCAGCAGCGACTGGCTATTAAGCTCCGCCAGCGGCTGTTCCATCCATTGCATGCATAGAAGCCTCCTTCCCAATGAACCGAAGTATTGCTGTCGGTGTCCATGAGCCAGCGCTCACAGCCTCTTGATTCATAAATGTAACCAGCGCCGGTATATCGATAGCCGCGCGAACCGCTGACGCTAGCGCGGAAGGGTCATCCTCCGGCAATTCAGCAGGCAGTCTACCCCAGACGCGAATTCCGCCATACCGTTCGATTAAACAAGCATTGCGCTCTACGCTTAGGTCCTCGCGCAGCAGCGGATCGGCGCCATCGTTAAGCAGTACGCCGGCGACCTGGATGCCGCAATACTGAAGCCAGCTTGCCGTCAAGAGGGTATGGTTTACGGTGCCAAGTCCCGAACGGGCGACAATAAGCGCAGGGAGGCCGAGAACTGCCATTAACTCGGTGACGGTATCGTCGGACGTCAGTGGTACAGCTGCCCCACCAGCACCTTCGACGATCATCGTATCGTAGGTGTGGAATAACGATCTTCCGGAATCGATGATTTTGGCGAGCGTAAGCGGCGAACCGGGAAGCGCGGCAAGCACAGGGGCAACAGGCGCCTCGAACGAGAAGGAGCATATTTCGAAAGGACTTTCGCTTAAACCAGCGGCTCGAATAAGCCGTTCCGCATCGGTGATTCCGCTGCCAATCTGCCCGCCGGACTGAACCGGCTTCCATACTCCGGTAGATATGCCTTCTTCGCGAAGGGCGGCTGCAAGTCCCGCTACCGCAACTGTTTTGCCAACGCCGGTATCGGTGCCGGTAATGAAGAAGCCTCTCCGGTGCGCTAACGGCTGCAAGCTCCGGTCGTATCCTGCACGGTTCATCGTTTCCACCCGCGCTCGGTTACGTCTATGATGGCTTCCGAGAGCATATCCGCCATATCCATAAGCTCGCTATCGGTGCTGGCAAGAGGGGGGATGAGGACGATGACGTTTCCGAGCGGGCGCGTCAGCAGGCCGAGCTCACGGGCGCGGCGGGCGACGCGCAAGCCGATTCGTTCATTCCAGTGGTAAGGCTCCTTCGTATGCGTATTCGCAACCAGCTCGATGCCGAGCATCAATCCTTGGTGACGTATATCGCCAACATGCGGCCGGTTAAGTAGCGGAGCCAGCCGGCTTGCGACAAGACTGCCTTTGGCATCGACCGATTCAACGAGCGACCTGGCTTGCAGAAGTCGCAGACTTTCCAGCGCGACGGCGCAGCCGACCGGGTTGCCGGTGAAAGAGTGGCCGTGGAAAAAAGTTTTCTGCTCCTCATAATCCGCGTAGAAAGCGTTATAGATTTGCTCGGTCGCCAGCGTCGCCGCAACCGGCAAGTAACCGCCCGTCAGCCCTTTGCCGACGACCATTAGGTCCGGGGTTACGCTCTCGTGCTCGCATGCGAACATGCGGCCGGTTCGTCCGAAGCCAGTCGCCACTTCGTCGGCAATAAGCAGCACATCGTATTGTCGGCATAGAGCCGCGATGGCGCTCAGGCAGCCTGCCGGCATGACGATAATGCCGCTTGCCCCTTGTACGATTGGCTCAACGATAAGCGCGGCAATCTCGGAGGAGTGCTCTCGCAGTACACGTTCCAATGCCTCCAGCGTATCCGCCATAGCATGCTCCGGCCCGAGCGGATTGCGATACCCGTTCGGATAGGGCACGGTATGGGAATGAAACAGCAGCGGACGGAAAACGTCATGGTAAAGCCCAATATTGCCGACACTGACTGCCCCGATCGTATCGCCATGATAGGCGTCCTTCATCGTAATGAAGGAGCTTTTGCCTCGTACGCCGTTGTTATGCCAATACTGAAAGGCCATCTTCAAAGCGATTTCGACGCCGGCAGCGCCGGAATCCGAATAGAATACCTTCGTCAGCCCTCGTGGAGATAGCTCCGCAAGCTGCGCGGCTAATTCAATAGACGGCACGTTCGCCATGCCAAGCAAGGTAGAGTGGGCAATAAGCTGCAGTTGATCGGTAATCGCCTTATTTAGCTCCGGGACGTTATGACCGTGTACGTTCAGCCATACCGAGGAGAATCCGTCATAGTAGGCTCGGCCGTGCATGTCGTAGAGACGGACTCCTTCGCCCCTTGCGATGATGAGAGGAGGCTCCTCGTTGTACTGCTTCATTTGGGTAAAAGGGTGCCATACATGCTTGAGGTCCAGCTCGGCGAGCCGTTCGTAGGAAGATGAAGTAAGGAATGGGGATAAAATCGCTGCCACGCTCCTCTCTATTGTTAACCATAAAATAAACACATTGGTTAACAAATAAAATTTTTGCTATTGTAGCAAATGACACAGGATGTGTAAAGAGCTGAGGCTGGAGCCTTGTCGCGATGGGCAGCTCATAATAATTACAGGAGCTTTCATGTTAGTTCAAGATGTTATTTATAGTTCGTATCAGTTTTCGTAATAAGAATACATATGGAAAAGCACCCTCGGGAGTGGTACAATGTTTCAAAGCCAGTGCGCATGTTAATTGAGGCGCATTATCCCATTAAGCAGAGATAATTAGGCAATTTCATTGCAATTAGGAGGAATTACGGAATGACAGTTACGCAGAAGTCCATCGATCAGCTTTCGATCGACACGATTCGTACACTTGCAATCGACGCAATTGAGAAAGCAAAATCGGGCCACCCAGGCATGCCGATGGGTGCAGCTCCAATGGGCTATCAATTGTTCGCCAAAACGATGGTTCACAATCCTTCGAATCCCGCTTGGATCAACCGGGACCGTTTTGTCCTGTCCGCAGGCCACGGCTCCATGCTGCTATACAGCCTTCTTCACCTGTCTGGCTACGGCTTGTCGCTCGATGAGCTGAAAAGCTTCCGTCAATGGGGCTCCAAGACGCCGGGCCACCCGGAATTCGGCCACACGGCAGGCGTTGACGCAACGACGGGTCCTCTCGGCCAAGGCTTCGCTATGGCAGTCGGTATGGCAATGGCAGAGGCTCAATTGAGCGCAACGTACAACAAAGAAGGCTTCAAAATTATCGACCACTACACGTATTCGATCTGCGGCGACGGCGACCTGATGGAAGGTATCTCCCATGAAGCGGCTTCCCTTGCGGGTCACTTGAAGCTTGGCAAGCTCATCGTGCTGTTTGACTCCAACGACATCACGCTTGACGGCGAGCTGAGCCTGTCTAGCTCGGAGTCTGTTCAGAAGCGCTTCGAAAGCTACGGCTGGCAAGTGCTGCGCGTAGAAGACGGCAACGATCTGGAGGCAATCTCCAAAGCGATCGAAGCAGCGCAAGCTGAAGCATCCAAGCCGACGCTGATCGAAGTGAAGACGATTATTGGCTACGGCAGCCCGAACAAAGGCGGCAAAGGCGGCCATGCAGGTCCTCACGGTTCTCCGCTCGGTCCTGAAGAGACGATTCTGACGAAGCAGTTCTATAACTGGGAGCATGAGCCTTTCACGGTTCCTGCTGAAGTAGCAGCACATTTTGGCGAAGTGAAACAAGCTGGTGAGAAAGCTAACGCTGCTTGGGACGCGAAGTTTGCTGAATATAAGAAAGCATTCCCAGAGCTGGCTGCTCAATTCGAGACGGCTGTTGCTGGCGACCTGCCTGCTGGCTGGGACGCAGACCTTCCGAAATATACGACGGAAGATAAGCCGCTGTCGACGCGCGTTGCTTCCGGTAACGCTCTGAACGGCCTCGCGAAAAACATCCCGAACTTCGTAGGCGGCTCCGCTGACCTCGAAAGCTCGACGATGACGCATCTCAAAGGATTGCCAGTATACAAAGCGGGTTCATACGACGGCCGCAATATTTACTTCGGTATTCGCGAGTTCGGTATGGCTGCTGCAATGAACGGTATCACGCTGCATGGCGGTCTCAAAGTATACGGCGGTACGTTCTTCGTATTCACGGACTACCTGCGTCCAGCAGTTCGTTTGTCCGCACTGATGAAGCTGCCGGTAACGTATGTGCTTACGCATGACTCGATCGCAGTCGGCGAAGACGGTCCAACGCACGAGCCGATCGAACAGCTTGCATCGCTGCGCATCATTCCTGACCTGACGGTTATTCGTCCAGCTGATGCGAACGAGACGTCCGCTGCATGGGCTTATTCCGTTGAGAACAAATCGAACCCGGTTGCGCTCGTTCTGTCGCGCCAAAACCTGCCGATTCTCGAAGGTACGGCTGACAAAGCGCGCGAAGGCGTTAAGAAGGGTGCTTATGTAATCTCCGATGCAGCGAACGGTCAACCAGTCGCACAAATTATCGCAACGGGCTCCGAGGTTCAACTGGCTGTAGCAGCTCAACAAGCATTGGCTGCAGAAGGTATCCACGTTCGCGTAATCAGCATGCCAAGCTGGGATCTGTTCGATAAGCAATCGCAAGAGTACAAAGATTCCGTATTGCTCCCTAACGTTAAAGCTCGTCTCGCTGTTGAGATGGCTCATCCGTTCGGTTGGGAACGCTTCGTTGGCGACCAAGGCGCAGTGCTTGGCATCAACACGTTCGGCGCATCTGCTCCTGGCGACCGTGTGATCAAAGAGTACGGCTTCACGGTTGAGAACGTCGTTAGCAAAGTTAAAGGTCTGTTGAAATAGACCATATCCTCGTTAATATAGGCAAAAGGCGCTGCGCTTCTCGCGCCGCGCCTTTTGCTCATTGTAGAAAATTTTGACGTATTGCATAATGGAATGAGGCATTGAGAGCGTCCATGCCGGAATTTGATACTACAAGGGAGAGTTGTTCACTATGTCTCAATTCGAAGGCGTATCGGTTGTTAAGAAAGCTAATGTATATTTCGACGGCAAGGTAACGAGCCGCGCTGTTATTTTCGCAGATGGCACGAAGAAAACGCTCGGCATTATGATGCCTGGAGAATATGAGTTCGGAACGGATGCGAAAGAAATTATGGAGATTCAAGCGGGCGACCTGAAGGTGTTGCTTCCAGGCGAATCCGAATGGCTTCATATTCAAGGCGAGGGAGAATTCGTCGTTCCAGCGAACTCGAAGTTCAAGCTACAAGTCGCTTCCGTGACCGACTACATCTGCTCGTACATTAACGAGTAAGAGAAAGCCGAACGGTTGTTAGACAAGCTGTACGCACGCTGCTGTACGCTTCGTGCGGTACATGCGGCGGCAAGAAGGCCGCATGCTTGTCGCATGCGGCCTTCTGTATAGCGGTGAGCTGTTATTGGTCTTGACGGCGGTAGGCAAGCGAACGGCCGATCCACTGCTCGTACACTTTGGCTACGGCGGACAGATCGAGCGAGCCATGTCCGGCTGAATTGCCGGCTTGGTACAAGCTTTTTGAAGCTTCGAGCAGCGGTGTCGGAACACCGAGCCGATCGGACAGGACGGACGACAGCCGCAAGTCCTTGAGCATTAGCTCGAGTGCGAATTGTACGCTGTAATCCTCTTCGAGCAGCTTCGGACCTTTTAGCTCCGCTGCTTTGCTAGCCGCACCGCCCGATTGGACAAGCGCGAGGAACGATTCGCTGTCAATACCGCCAGCGGTAGCGATAGCGAAGCCTTCCATAAGTGCGGCGGTATTGATGCCGACAATGGTGTTGTGTGCCAGCTTGGCAACGGCACCGCTGCCGCTTGGCCCCATCGGAATGACGCGGCGTCCCATCGCAAGCAGCACGTGCTCGATGGACGAGGCGGCTTCGGCGCTTCCGCCGACCATGAATACTAGCAAGCCGGCTTCCGCTGCAGGCTTGCTGCCTGTTACGGGCGCATCAAGGAAGACGGCGTCACGCTTGGCGGCATCATCTGCCAGACGGCGGGCCATCTCCGGCGAAATCGTACTGCTGTCGACAATGACAGTTCCCGAATCGACCCCTGCGAAGATGCCTTGCTCGCCATCATATACGGCGTGGATAGAGTCATCGTTGCTGACCATTGTAATGACGACATGGCGCCCGGAAGCGGCCTCAGCCGGTGAGGAAGCGACGGAAGCTCCGAGCGTGCGAAGCTCCTCGGCCTTAGAGGCAGTGCGGTTATAGACGGTAACGTCGAAGCCTTTGCGCAGCAAATTCGTCGCCATCGCGAAGCCCATTGTACCAAGGCCGATAAAGCCTACAGTTGTTTTCATAACAATCCCTGCTTTCTATAGCGTTTACTATCTGTTTCAGTTTAACATATTCGGACCCGAAGCCGGATAAGCCGAACAAGGCTTTTACTATAAAGGAGGCAATTTCAATGAGCAAAACGGTTCATTTTGATTACAGCAAAGCGCTGTCGTTCGTCGGTCAGCATGAGATTGACAATTTCGCAAGCCAAGTGAAGCTCGCTCATGAGCAGCTGCATAACGGTACGGGCGCAGGCTCTGATTTCTTGGGCTGGATCGATCTTCCGACGAACTATGACAAAGAAGAGTTCGCACGCATTAAGCAAGCGGCAGCCAAAATTCAATCCGACTCCGAGGTGCTGGTCGTAATCGGCATCGGCGGCTCGTATCTCGGCGCTCGCGCAGCGATCGAAATGCTGTCTAACTCGTTCTATAACGTTCAGACGGATGCAGCCCGTAAGACGCCGCAAATTTTCTTCGCTGGCAACAACATTAGCTCCACGTATGTGACGCATCTGCTGCAGCTGCTCGAAGGCCGCAGCTGGTCGATCAACGTCATTTCGAAATCCGGCACGACGACGGAGCCGGCTATCGCATTCCGTATTTTCAAAGATGCACTGGAGAAAAAGTACGGCAAAGAAGAAGCTCGCAAACGGATCTTCGCGACGACGGACAAAGCGAAGGGTGCACTGAAGACGCTCGCGACAGCAGAAGGCTACGAGTCGTTCATTATTCCGGACGACGTAGGCGGCCGTTATTCCGTGCTGACTGCAGTAGGCCTGCTGCCAATCGCTGTTGCCGGCATTGATATCGATGCGATGATGAAGGGCGCTGCGGACGCGCAAGCGGCATACAGCAACCCGAACCTTGCGGAGAATGAGGCATATCAATATGCGGCTGTCCGCAATGCGCTGTATCGCAAAGGCAAAGTAACGGAAATTCTCGTTAACTATGAGCCGTCGCTGCATTTCGTATCGGAATGGTGGAAGCAGCTGTACGGCGAGAGCGAAGGCAAAGACTACAAAGGCATCTATCCGGCATCCGTAGACTTCTCAACGGACCTTCACTCGATGGGCCAATTCATCCAAGAGGGTAACCGTAACATTTTCGAGACGGTTATCCAAGTGAAAGAAGTGGCAGAGCACATTACGATCGAGAAGGACCCAGAGGATCTCGACGGATTGAACTTCCTCGCTGGCAAAACGCTTGATTTCGTGAACAAGAAAGCGTTCGAAGGCACACTGCTTGCGCATACGGACGGTCAAGTGCCGAACCTGATCGTGAACATCGCCGACATGACGCCGTACACGTTCGGCTACCTCGTCTACTTCTTCGAGAAAGCTTGCGGCATCAGCGGCTATCTGATGGGCGTGAATCCGTTCGATCAGCCAGGCGTTGAAGCTTACAAGAAGAATATGTTCGCGCTGCTCGGCAAGCCAGGCTATGAGAAAGAAAAGGCCGAGCTCGAAGCTCGTCTGTAGGTCATGCTGCCAAGATATAAAACGCTGCGAGGCGAAGGCGAGAAAGAGATCGTCATTCGCAAATCGCGGTTTATTGGATATGGAACACCGGTCGCTTCCGAGGAGGAAGCGATCGCTTTCGTCGATAAGATTAAGAAGCTTCACAAGCAGGCGACGCACAACTGCTCTGCCTATGTAGTCGGGGAGCGCGACGAGATTCAGAAGGCGTCGGATGATGGCGAGCCGAGTGGTACAGCCGGCAAGCCGATTCTGGAGGTTATTAAGAATCAAGGCTTAAAAAATGTTGCCATCGTCGTCACTCGTTATTTTGGCGGGATTTTGCTCGGCGCTGGCGGACTCATTCGCGCTTATTCGGACGGGGCTGTGGCCGCGATCGAGGCGGCGGATGCTATCGTTAACGTATTGCACCGCGAGGTGTTCGTTGACGTCGACTATACGTGGTACGGCAAGCTGGAGAATGAGCTGCATGCGCGTGAATACCGGGTAGAGAACACCGAATTCACTGACCGCGTAACAGTCACCTGTTTGCCAATCGAGGAGGAAGCAGACGCATTCATCGCATGGGTGACCGACTTGACGCAAGGCCAAGCCGTCATCGTGATAGGTGAAGCGGTGTATCGGATCGAAGGCGAGTGAAGAGTCAGCTTGCTTTAAGTGATGGTAATGAAAGCTGCCGATGAGTCTTTGTGACTTATCGGCAGCTTTCTTTATGCTCGGTTACGGCTTCGCTATTCGCAGCAGATCGTTCATCTCAAGTACACTTATACTGATCAATTTGAAGAATGAGCTAAGCTTATCCATCGCGCGCTATTACCACCCTCCGATAAGTATTAATACTATTCTATTGGAAGTAATTATATAAATAAACCATAAATATATAGATCGTATAAGAGAAACCTAGGTAAAGCTTAGATAATAGCTCTTATAATCTCTTAGGATTCGTTTCATTTGATAGGCTGTTCTGGAATTGGCGATATATGACTATGATAGAATTTCTAGAAAACCATTGACGGGGCATCTGTGCTTATGTAAAATCAGAATACCGAGTATTATAATAGGAATTAAATGACGAATAGACGTTATTCGTTGTCCCCTACGGCTCGAGCCGATGGTCTGGAGGTCTAACGTACTGATGAATTTCATGTTCCGCAGCCGATGGTGGAGCTTCGGATTTCGCAGCACAGTGATGCTATATTTCGTGCTGCTGGTCGTTGTTCCCATAATCGGAATCTACACGCAATCGTTCTCGCTAGGCTGGAAGCCTTTCTACGAAAGCGTCAGCGATCCGCTGGCATGGAAGGCTGTACTACTTACGGTGAAGCTGGCATTCATCGCGGCTGTCATTAACATCTTAATTGGCACGATGATCGGCTGGACGCTCAATCGATACAAATTCGTTGGGCGGAGGCTGCTTAACAGTCTTGTCGATTTGCCGTTCGCGCTGCCGACCGCAGTAGGCGGCTTGATGATTTTGCTGCTGCTCGGCCCTAACAGCTTCGTCGGCAATATTGCCGATAAGCTAGGCTTTCAGATTGTGTATCACGAGCCTGCTATCGTCGTTGCGATGGTGTTCGTCACCTTCCCATTCGTTATCCGAGCGGTTCAGCCGCTGCTGGAGGAGCTGGATAAATCGGAGGAAGAAGCTGCTTATACGATGGGCGCTTCGAAGACGAAAACCTTTATTCAAATTATATTTCCGTCGATGCTGCCCGGCGTTCTAAGCGGAGGCATGCTGGCCTTCTCCCGCGCGCTTGCGGAATTCGGTGCCGTCGTACTTGTGGCGGGCAATATTCCGGGAAAGACGTTGATCGCTTCGGTGTTCATCTACGGCGAGATCGAAAGCGATAACCCGCAGGGCGCAGCGGCGGTCTCGATTCTGCTGCTCACCTTCTCCTTCATTATTCTGTGGTTTGTAAGCAGAGTACAGGCAAGGAGGAGCAGCAAGTGAAGAAGCTATGGATTCCATTAACGTATATCGTTTTTCTTATTCTCATTATCGTTCCGCTGGCACGTATTTTTACCGGCGCTTGGAGTGACGGGTGGCACGGCTTCTCCGATGCGCTAAGCCGTCCGGAAGCGGTGCATGCGCTGATGATGACTGGGCTTATTACGGTTGTCGTAACGGTGATTAACACGTTGTTCGGTGTGATGCTGTCGCTTTATCTCGTACGCGCCGAATGGCTGCCAGAGAAGCTCAAGCAGCTGCTAAACAGTGTGCTTGATCTGCCGTTTGCTGTATCGCCGGTTATCGGTGGTCTCATGATCGTCCTGCTCCTTGGCCCGAGCACAGCGCTTGGCTCATTGCTGAACGATGCGGGGATTTCGATTGTATATGCATTCCCAGGTATGGTTATTGCCACGCTATTCGTCACGTTCCCGATGATGGTGCGCGAGATTATGCCGGTGCTGCATGAGATCGGTACCTCACAGGAGGAGGCTGCCTCGACACTAGGCGCTTACTCATGGTATACGTTCTGGAAAGTGACGTGGCCGGCAATTCGCTGGGGCGTCATTTACGGCGTCGTCTTGACGGTCGCGCGCTGTCTGGGCGAGTTCGGTGCGGTGCTAGTCGTGTCAGGTAACATCATGAACAAAACACAAACTGCTACTACGCTCGTTTACCAGGATGTAGAGAACTTTAACGTCACTGCGGCGAATGGCGTCGCTCTCGTATTGGCGGCCGTTTCCGTCGGATTGCTTCTGCTCATGGAATGGGCGAAGAAACGAAAGGAAGTGCATTAACCGATGCATATCGAGGTACGTAATCTGAACAAACAATTCGGCGATTTCCATGCGGTTCGCGATGTTAGCTTTACGATTGAGAAAGGACATCTAATCGGCTTGCTCGGCCCGAGCGGCGGTGGCAAGACGTCCATTCTTCGCATGCTAGCAGGACTGGAGACGCCAACCTCCGGTGATATCGAATTTCTCGGCAAGCGGGTCAACGACCTTCCGCCGCAAGAGCGCGGCATCGGCTTCGTTTTTCAGAACTATGCCTTGTTCAAGCATATGACCGTGTTCGACAACATTGCCTTCGGTCTGAAGATTAAGAAGAAGTCGAAGGAGCAAATCCGTGAGCGGGTCATGGAGTTGGTCGAGCTGACAGGTCTCAAAGGGTTCGAGAACCGCTATCCGCATCAGCTGTCCGGCGGTCAACGTCAGCGTGTTGCGTTCGCCCGGGCGCTTGCGCCAGAGCCGCAGCTGCTGCTGCTCGACGAGCCGTTCGCGGCAATTGATGCTAAGATTCGTACGGAGCTAAGAACGTGGCTGAAGGAACTGATCGAACGGGTTGGCATCACGTCGATTTTCGTTACGCACGATCAGGAGGAAGCGATTGAGGTTGCCGACGAAATTATGATTATTAATAAAGGACGTCTCGAGCAGAAAGGAACGCCTTGGGATATTTATAAAAGTCCGGAAACTCCATTCGTCGCAAGCTTTATCGGTGAATCGACGATTGTTGAGAATGTCGCGGCCATCCACGGCTTTGAAGATGCGGCGAATATACCAGGTACGAAGGCGCTCATCCGTCCAGAATATATCGAGATCGGCAAGCCGGGAGAGATTCGACTGGCATCGGCAGCGATGACTGGCCGCGTGAAGCATTTGCACTTCCGGGGCAGCGAATGGATGGTAGAGCTGGAGGTCGGATCAACGAAGCTGATTACTTATCGTTCGCTTGAGAAGGAAGTGCTTCATCCGGGCGATCAGCTTAGCGTGCTCGTACACCGAGCTTATCTGTTCAACGATACGGACAGCTGGATTATGGAGAATAAGCTGAAGGAGGACCCGATGCCGATTCATATTTAATGCGGCATTAGGCCTATCGGAAGCGGTCAGGGGCATATAATCATGTGGAAATGGGTATCAACGCGGGCTGCCCGACAACGGATGCGCGCGGCGGCTCTGCTCGCAGGTGCTTGCATGCTGCTGTTTCTATCCGCTTGCGGCAGCTCAAGCAGTACGAAGAACAATGCGGGTGGAGAAGCAGCGACGGGTTCAGCACAAAGTGGTGACATTACGCTGGTCATCGGTGCGTACTCCGTTGTGAAGGATGCGCTCGACGAGCTGCTCCCGAGCTTTCAACGTTATTGGCAGGAGAAGACGGGGCAGAAGGTTGTGTTCCAGCAATCGTATGAAGCATCCGGTACACAGGCACGCGCGATCGTCGGCGGCTTCGAAGCGGATGTCGCGGTGCTGGCTATGGAGACGGATATTGAGAAAATTCAAAAAGCCGGCTTGCTCGAGCCGACTTGGAAAGATAACGAGACGAGCGGCATGATTACGAGATCGGTTGTCGCTCTCGGCACTCGTGATGGCAACCCGCTCGGCATTCGTGATTGGAAGGACTTAACGCGTAAAGGCGTAAAGGTGCTGTATCCGAATCCGAAGACGTCCGGCGGCGCGCAATGGGACATTAACGCGATCTATGGCGCAGGCTTGAAGGAGTCGGAGCGTCAAACCGGAACGAAGGACCCACAATTTGCGAAGCAATTTCTGAAGCAGATTCACGCCAACGTGGAATCGCTTGATAAAAGCGGCCGTGCTTCGATGGCTGCATTCGAGTACGGCGTCGGCGATGTGATCGTGACCTATGAGAACGAGCTGCGTGCACGTATAATGCAGGGCGTTGCCTATACGATCATAATTCCTGAAGATACGATCTTAATTGAGAATCCGGCAGCCGTTGTCGACGTGAATGCGAAGAAGCACGACGTGCAGGAAGCTGCACAAGCTTTGGTCGACTATTTGAAGCTGGATGAAGCTCAGATGGTGTTCGCCAAGTATGGCTTCCGACCAGTCAGCGCGAAGGCAGCTGAGGCGACGAAGGATCAATTCGAGGAGCCAGCAGGGCTATTCGATATCAGCTATCTCGGCGGATGGGACGAAGTGAAGGACAAGCTGTATTCGAAGAAAGGCGTCTGGTATCAAGTATTAGCCGGTATCTAATAACAATTGGCAGCAAGAAGAAGCGCCTCTCTCCAGTGATGGAGGGGGCGTTTTTTTATGGATTTGGCGCAGGTACGGACTTGTATTTGTGAAATATGCGGATGCCTGCATATAAAGTCTAATCCGGCAGATGCGGACTCCCATAAGCTAGAAGCACGAGCATGGAGGTAAGCAGACTTCAAGCAGTTCGCAAAGGAGAGTGCAGTATGGGAGTGGACAATGCCCATTTCGCTTCGGTGACGAGTACTGCGATCTATAAGCTGCTCCTATCGCATATCGGTCACAGCGTGTCGATCACGACTGCTGCCGCTACCGTTATTTCGGGAATATTAGAAGGAGTTCAGCAATCGTATGCAACGGTAAGGACGGCAAGCGGCGATGTGGAATATGCAGCGCTCGCTTATATCGTATCCGTCTCGTTCCCGGGTAGTTAGCTGGATGAAGCAGATGCGACAGCGGGCTCCAGCATGGTATACTGGAAGAACGAATGTTCTGGCCTTTCGCCATAAGGAGTCGTGAACGCCATTGAGTTCAACTACCGCATTGCCGTCCGTTCAGCTGTCTGTCCGTGAGCTTGTAGAATATGTGTACCGGAGCGGCGATATCGTCTCTGGCTTTCGGTCTGCGGCGGCTATGGCCGAAGGGGCGAGGATTCATGTGGACGTCCAATCGCAATATGGGCCGCAGGATGAGAAGGAGCATTATCTGAAGGCAGAAATCGAGTATGACGGCATTGTGTACCGCATTGACGGCCGTTGTGACGGATTGCTGCAGTCGGAAGATGGCATGATGATCGACGAGATTAAGTCAATGGCAGGGGAGCTTCCGGCGTCTGGTGATACGGCTCCTAGAGTCCATTGGGCGCAAGCCGTGTGCTATGCCTATATGTATGCAGCCCAACATGAAAAGGTCGGGATGCAGGTGCGCCTAACCTATGTGAGTACTACATCGGGCGAGCGCGTGTCATTTGTTCGCAAGTATACCTTCATACAGCTGCAAGAGGCGGTAATGGACGCGGTTCGTGCCTATGCCCCATATGCCCGGATGCTTCAGCGGCATGCCTTAAGGCGAACGGAGAGTGCGAAGGCGCTGGCATTTCCTTTTCCCTCTTATCGGGCGGGGCAGAGGAAATTAGCTGGGGCCGTCTATAAGACGATAACGGACGGAACGAAGCTGTTCGCGCAAGCCCCGACGGGCATCGGTAAGACGATTTCGACGCTGTTCCCGGCCGTGAAGGCGATTGGGGAGGAGCGCCTTCGGCAGCTATTTTATCTAACGGCGAAGACGATTACGCGGACGGCTGCTGAAGAAGCTTTTGCGCTCATGCAGTCGAACGGCTTATCGATGCACGTCGTGACGTTGACGGCGAAAGATAAAATTTGTTTTCAAGAGGAGGTCCGGTGCTCGAAGGAGCTTTGTCCGTATGCCGATGGTTATTACGACCGGATTAACGGCGCGCTTCTTGATATGCTGGACAACGAGACGCTGATGACGAGGACGGTCATCGAGCATTATGCTCGCAAGCATCGCGTGTGCCCGTTCGAGATGTCGCTGGACGCTGCATACGCCTCGGATGCCTTGATCGGCGATTATAATTATGTGTTCGATCCTCGCGTCAATCTGAAGCGAATGTTCGAGGAACGCAAGCGGCATTCGGTGATTTTAGTAGACGAGGCGCATAACTTGGTGGAGCGCGGGCGCGAGATGTACTCGGCTGAGCTGATGAAGGCCCCTTTTCTCCACCTGTCCCGCAGCTATAAGGGCATTAATGTGAGGCTGCAGGCTGCGGCGAAGGCGATCAATGATTGGCTGCTGGCGCTGCGCAAAAGGGTGGAGAAGGAGCAGTCCGGCAAGGGTGGTATACAAGCCATAGGCGCTAAGGATGACAATGGAGCCCAAGAGGGCATTGCAGGTCAGGACAGAGCAGAGACACCGGAGCAGCGCAGAGGGAATGAGAGCAGGGCGGCATGGACTGCTCTGGGCAATGGACAAGCGGTATCCGTGACGATGCCGGGCGATCTGATCCCGCTTCTAGAGACGTTCACGGAAGAGGCTGCATTAGAGCTGTCTTATCCTGCGATAGGGACGGAGGCTATAGCGGCTGAAGCCTCACTCTCAGAGCTGTATTTTACCTCGCAGAACTGGGTGCGGATTGCGAAGCTATATGATGAGCGGTATGTAACAATGGTGGAATGCGAGAAGAGCGAGGTACGGTTGAAGCTGTTCTGTTTAGACCCTTCCTATCTGCTGTGCCAAGCGGGCAAAGGATTTCGCGCTCAAGTGTTTTTCTCCGCTACGCTGTCGCCATTGTCTTACTATATGGATATACTTGGCGGGGGTGGCGAGTCGGATTATTCTCTGTCGGTGCCTTCGCCGTTCTCGCCGGAGCAGCTTGACGTGCGGGTGCAGCCATTGTCTACCCGGTATCGAGATCGGGAGCAAAGCATCGAGCCGATTGCGAGAGCGCTGCTGGAGATGGTAAGCGGAGAGGAACGGCCGAATGGTAACACGCTCGCCTTCTTCCCATCGTACGATTATATGAACCGAGTGTATGAGCGTTTCATGGCGATTGTCGAATCGATGGAGCCTCGCTCGCTGATGCTGCAGACGATCGTTCAAGCCGGGAGTATGCGGGAGGAGGAGCGCGAAGCGTTTCTAGCCGCCTTCCAAGCAGGCAACGCGGAGCCGTTGCTTGGCTTCGCTGTGATGGGCGGCATTTTCTCCGAGGGTGTCGATCTTGTCGGAGACAGGCTGACCGGCGTCGCGGTTATTGGCGTCGGCCTCCCGCAGGTCGGGCTGGAGCGTGACATGATCCGTGATTACTGCGAACGTACAGGACGGAACGGGTTTGATTATGCCTATGTCTACCCTGGTATGAATAAAGTTCTCCAAGCGGGAGGCCGGTTAATCCGTTCGGAGACGGATCAAGGGTGCTTGCTCCTCATTGATGACCGCTACCTCGCGCAGCCGTACAATCGTCTTCTGCCGCCGGAATGGAAGCCTTATAAGATTATTCAGGTAACGAAGCCAGATTTCTGCACATTGTAGTCATGGTTAGCTATTAGGAGTAAAAAAGAAGGGAGCGGTCCGTCAGTTCTGTATCCACAGACTTTTTGGACAGCTCCCTTTTGTCATTTTCTTATAGGTCGCAATTAGCGATTCACAGCGCCGTTCAGTACGAATTTCTCGATGACGTGACGGACGCCTTCTTCATTGTTGGACAGCGTAACGTAGTCAGCGAGCTCCTTCAACGCTGGAAGCGCATTGCCCATAGCAACGCCCAGACCGGCTGTTTCGATCATTTCGCGGTCGTTCCAAGCATCGCCGATGGCGATCGCCTGCTCCGTCGTACAGCCGATATGTTCTGCCAGGAAGCGAAGGGCGTGACCCTTCGTCCCTTCCTTGTGGGTGAATTCTAAATAGTGTGGCTTTGATTTCGTTATATGAACGCGTTCACCGATCAGCGGCTTCAACTCCTCAGCGACACGATCGAGCAGCTCAGGATCATCAATAATGAGCATCTTCGTCTGTGGCTTGTTCAGCAGCGAGGCGAAGTCTGGCTCGACGACATATGGAATTTTGGAAAGCTGTGAATAGAGCTTCGCTTTCTCATTGTCTTCACGTACATAGAGCACATCGTCTACATACAGCTGAAGATGCAAATTGTGCGCCACACAATATTCGTCAAGCCGCTTCGCGTCCTCCGTCGGCACGCTGCGCTCATACAGCACCTGACCATCCAGCAGCGTCTTAACGAGCGAGCCTTGGTAGGTGATGATCGGCACATTTAGCCCGATCTGGCTCGCGATCTGGCGTGCGGATGCATACATACGGCCGGTGGCAAGCGTCACCATTACGCCTTGCTCCATAGCGGCTGCCATTGCTTGTTTCGTCCCTTCGGTTACAATCAGCTCGTCATTCAGTAGCGTATCGTCAATATCAATCGCAATTAGTTTAAACATCACGGTACGTTTCTCCCTCTCCTATTTCATCTGAATAGGGAGATTGTAGCCTAATGCGGGTATTTCGGCAATAGCAGCCCTGCCCCAAGCGGCGAATTCGCCCAAGCCCAGCTTCTTCTTAATATTGATTGTTCTTAGCTGGTCTCCATTTCTCTTATTCTTTCCCGCAGATCTCTAGCGAAAGCATCAGGCTCATCAAGCGTGAGATAAATGAACGAGACAAGCCGCGGCTGAAACAGCAGCCCTTCCACGGTGCTTGGTTCGTTCAACGTAATGCGGACATTAGCTGTTCCAAGTATTGGCTCAGCACTAACCCGGCGCTCGTGTTTAGGAGGCCTTAACTCTATTCCGGTCTGAACATCGGCGATAAACGAATAGTGGATGTCCGCATTCAGCCGTAAGCCATGGCGGATCTGTAGGGCGTTATCCGTCAGCCTTGTCGGTTCAAGCACGCTTCGGCGGCAGTCAGCCCACAGCAGGGCGAGTACCCATACCGAGCCGAGTGTCATTACCCAAGCAAGCGTCTCCGACCACATCCGAACGACTAGATGATCGAACAAAGCTTCGAACAGTAATATTTTGGTTATGAGCGCAGCCATGACGAACAGCCCTGTCTTCCTGTGATAGGTGAACGAACGGACTGTCGAAGAAGGCTGTCTACTTGCGCGCCAAGAACCAAGCAAATAATAGAGGATCGAAAGATCGTTACGAATTAAGCCATTGAGTTTGCCTGGACCAAGAACGGCTGCAAGAGCATCCGGTAACGATTGACCCGATTGAGCTTGGTGTAAGCGGAGCTTGCGGTAGATCGTAATAGCCATGCGAAGCTCGTACCCGAGAAAGATGGCTTCAATCGGCAGCAGAGTGAGCTCCATGATCCATATAGAATCATGCATGTACTTCGGAAGCGCCAGCCATGCAACAACGGCGCCGACAACGGCTATCGGCATCGCCCGAGCAATTCGTGGCATAGTCGTTGTGTTTGTTCTAGGCTGCCGTCTGACGACGAGCCAATAATAGAGAAGCGGCACGACAATGATAAAGTCGAATAGGATTGCGGCAGAGAGTAATTGATCCGAGTCCAGCTCCTGTTGAATGGAAGGAAGACGGGGCACGAGACTGTCAAAGCAATAAATAAAAAGAGCGATAAGCACAAAATAAATTAAAGGCTTTCGGGAACTCGCGCGCAACACTGGCATGGCGGTCACTCCTTGGCTTAGAGATATCTTAATTCCATTTTACTCCATAATAAGCGTTTGCTTTTGTTTAAACTATGAAAATTGTTCGAGCATTTTATTCTGATGTAGATGTCCTTTATAATGGAAGTGATCACTGGCTTTATACGGGCGAGAACGCCTCAATTATTTTATAGAGAAGGGTTCGTGAACAAGACATGAAGCTGCGTTGGGGCATAATCGGCTGTGCGAATATCGCCGTCAAATCGGTGATACCGGCAATTCAGAAGTCAGAGCGGGGAGAGGTTGCAGCTATTGCAAGCCGCGGCATCGAGAAGGCGAAGGAGACGGCAGCGAAGCTGAACATCCCGAAAGCATACGGATCATATGAGGAGCTGGTTGCAGACCCTGATATTGATGCGGTCTATATTCCGCTGCCGAATCATCTGCATAAGGAATGGACGATTAAAGCGGCTGAAGCGGGCAAGCATGTGCTGTGCGAGAAGCCGGCATCGTTAACGGCTGAAGAGACGGAGCAGATGGTAGCAGCTTGTAAGCAGGCCGGAGTCACATTCTCGGAAGCTTTCATGTATCGGTACCATCCGCGCGTTCAGCGCGTGAGAGAAATTATCGCATCAGGCGAAATCGGCGAGCTGCGCACGGTTCATGCGCGATTTACGTTCAATAAAGCAGAAGATTTGGGTAACGTCCGGTTCAATTCGGAATGGGGCGGCGGTTCCATCTATGACGTTGGTGTCTATCCGCTTAGTGCAGCACGTTGGATTATTGGCTCAGAGCCAGAGGCTGTAACGGTACATGCGCAGTTCTCAGAGCAGCATGGCGGCGTCGATATGATGGCATCCGGCTTGGTAGAGTTCCGAGGCGGCGTCGCTCTGACGTTCGACTGCGGCATGTGGTCATTTTACCGGGAGGGGATTGAGATTCTCGGCTCGAACGGACGAATCGTGCTGGACGGAGCTTTTAAGGAAAATACGCCAATTGTCGTTACGACGGACAATGGCTGCCGCGAAGAAGGAGCAGCGGAATTCGAAGGATTGGACTCGTACACGCTTCAAGCAGATGGATTTGCCAAAGCTGTGTTCGGAGAGGAGCCTCTTCCGTTCCCATCGCAGGATGCAATTGCGAATATGCGCTTAGTAGACGTTTGCTTACAGTCGGCTCGTACGAGATCCCGCGTACTCGTTCAACAATAGGATCATTCAGAAAGCTGGGTTTGAAGGATGAAAATTTTTGCATCACAGTTAGCGCGTCAGCGGTTTATCGTATTCAGTCTGCTAGGTGTTCTCGCTTCAGGCGCCATTGGTTTTTTCATCGGTGTTACGTGGTTGAAAGAACGTCATCCGATTATGAAGGAACCGACATTCCATAATCTATCTGCCTCCTATAATGAAATTATGAGCAATTATTTGAACGGAGCGGAGCCGAAAGCGCTTATTGACGGAGCGGCCGAAGGTATGGTTCAGTCACTTGAGGACAAATATTCCCGCTACATGATCGGAGAATCCGGCGAGGCCTATGTGCAAAATTATGAAAGTGAAATCGTCGGCGTCGGCATTCAGCTGCGTGTAGAGGGAGGGGCGTTTATTGTTGATTCTGTCATTAAGGATTCGCCGGCAGAGAAAGCCGGATTAAAGCCGGAGGATACACTGCAAGCGGTAGATGAGAAGTCTCTAAAGGATGTCTCGTTGGATAAGCTTGTCGAAATGCTCCGAGGAGAGAAAGGCACGAAAGTGTCAGTTACCGTTACGCGGCCGAACCGATCAGAGCCGATTCAAGTAACGATGACGCGTGCATCGATTCCGGTTATGACGGTTGCGCATGAGATGAAGCCGGACGGTATCGGCTATATTATGATCAGTCGTTTTGCACAGAAGACGGCTGAGCAATTTGAAGCTGCGGTTGCTGATCTGAGCAAGCAAGGGATGAAAGGGCTGCTGCTCGATTTGCGCAGCAATCCTGGTGGTCTGCTCGTCACGACCGTTGATATTGCCAATATTCTTATTCCGAAGGACAAAACGATACTGCAGGTTGTCTCCAAAGACGAGGCTGACGTACATACGTACAAATCAGCACAGAAGGAGCCTTGGACGCTTCCGATTGTCGTTCTTACGAACCGACATTCTGCCAGCGCTGCAGAGGTGCTTACCGCTGCGCTGAAAGAATCGGCTGGAGCGACCGTCATCGGTGAGACAACGTATGGCAAAGGTGTTGTGCAGCGCTTCAGTCAGTTCCCGGACCAGTCGGTTCTGAGCTTAACAGAAGCGCAATGGAAGACCCCAGATGGCAATTGGATTAATGGTAAGGGTGTAGAGCCGGATATTAAAGTATCGCTTCCCGCGTATGCCGAGTTGCCGGCGCTGCCATCGGATACAGTTCTGAAACGAGGCGACTATGGTGATTCGGTCAAAACGCTGCAGCAAATGCTCTCCGCGCTCGGCTATGTGCAGCAGGGAGCTACCGACGGTGTATTCGACGAGGCGACTGAGTCGGCTGTAATTCGTCTCCAGCAGGCGCAATCAATCGTACCGGCCAATGGCCAAGTAGGCGACAGCACGATGAATCGGATTACCGAGCTTCTCCAAAACAAACTTAAAGACGAAGACTATCAAATGCAAGAAGGGATAAAGCAGCTTAAATCGCTGCTGTAGTCTGAGGTGCTGGCAGTTGCCACTCCGCAGACGAATGTTCTTCCGACCGCTGTTGTACTCGGATTGTTCTGAATGTATAATACCGCCAAGCGGTAACAATCCAAGTACAAAGGCGGACGCTGACGCTTCTCCAGAATCATTCGTCTGCTCCGTTCTCGCTTCAGACCTATTAAATGTACTAAGACGGCGCCCCTTGAAATTATGGGGACGCCGTTTTTTGTGTGCCTAGATAAGTGCCGAAAGGCACCTAACAGAGCGGCTGCCCCGCGTTCGAGCAAGAAAAAACGGTGCCCTGTGTATACAGGGCACCGTCAAGGTTACTTCCGGTCCGGAAGCTGCTTCACATAGCTGTCGGACAGCTGAAGGAGCTTCAGCGCATTCTCGTATTGCTGCTGCGTTGTTGCGTTATCCGTCGTTTCGGTACTGTCTTCGATCTTGTAGTTCGTTCCGTCGTCGAATGCTTTGCCCGTCAGGAACACGTTCGAATCGGTAACGACGGAGCCTGTTGGCAAGAAGTGGCGCATCGGCAGCAGGTTGCTGCTGTTATTCAGCAGGTCTTGGCCGAAGTGAATTTGATCCTTCAGCGATACGCCAGCCAAATTCGCAACGGTTGGTAAAATGTCGATCTCGCCGCCAGTATCCGTAATCGTCGAAGGATAAGTGACGCCAGGTGCATGCATCATATACGTAACGTTGAACATATCGGCATAACCGTACTCATGGCCGATCATTTCGCGAAGAAGATTCCGCTCATGATTGTCTAACGAGTAGAGGGACAGGCCTTGGTGGTCACCATAGAACATGATCACACTATTATCCCACAGCCCGCTTTCTTTAAGTCCGTCGATGAATTGACCGATTGCATAGTCAGCATAGTTCTGCGAGCGAATGTAGTCGCCGACGATTGTGTCATCAAACCGTTTAGGCAGCTGAATTTTGCTCTTTGCTTCCGGCAGGTTGAATGGATGGTGAGCGCTCATCGAGATTACCTGCGCGTAGAACGGCTGCTCGCTTTGATCCATTTGCTTGAGTTCTTCTAATGTTTTCGAGAACAGCACTTCATCGGAAGCGCCGAATGCTACATGATCTTCGTCTCCGAAAAATTGCTTGTCATAATAACGGTCCCAGCCGAGCGCTGGATACAGCTCTTTACGGTTCCAGAACTCTACTGAGTTCGTATGGAACGTTGCTGTTGTGTAACCATTAGCTTTCATGAGCTTCGGCAAGCTTGGGAGCTGCTTGGACACATATTTATCTGTCGCAGCTTCATGTTTCGGTATATACAGCGACGTATTGACAACAAACTCAGCGTCGGAGGTCGTGCCTTGACCGACCATTGTATAGAAGTTGTTGTAATGGAAGATGCTATGTGCAAGCTTGTTCATATTAGGCGTAATTTCTTGTCCGTCGATCTTCAGATCAATCAAGAAATCTTGGAACGATTCCATCTGAATCAGAATGACGTTCTTACCTTTGGCAGCGCCATAATATTGTGGATTGTCCGATGCTTGAACGCCTTTGAGGCTGTTGATCGCGTCTTGCGTAATTTCGCTTTGGTCGATGATCTCATCGTCCCCGCTCGTATCGGCAAAAATGGTGTAAACCTCGTAGTTGAGAATACCCATTCCTTCCGCTTGCTTGTTCTCGTTCATGCTGGCACGGTTCGGCCAAATGTTGAACAGGCAAAGGGCTACCGAGATAGCGAACACAATCGACAAGGCAACCTTATTTACAGGCTTTGCACTAATGGATTGCCGTATTGATTTGTATTTAGGAAGATATACGATAATGGCAAGCACGACAATGTCTAAGAAGACGAACAGATAGTAAGGATCAAGCAGCGAATAAGTGCTGTTGCCGACCTGCGTTACTTTATCCGCCTGCTTCAATGCATGGTACGTAACGATAATGCCATAATATTTGTAGTACATGAGTACAGTAAAGTAGAGTAAGGTCATCACTAGGTTAGTAATCATGTAATACAGCAGTTTGCGTTTGCTTGCAAGCCATTCGATCAGGCAGAATACTGCCCAGAAGAATGGTATTTCGGTAACCATCGTCATGACGGACGGACCCTCATCGAATACTACGTACCAGGCCAGGAAGCTTTTGAGCATTATGACCACAGTAAAGTAAATAAATCTCCGATTGAGCAGTCTCATTAGAACAGACAACCCTATACACTCCCTTTTTTCTCTATCTCTATATGATAGTCTCGTAAAACACATAACTGTATTCTACAACTACTATACGGTCATGTACAATGTTTGTTTCTGCTTTTGGTGACAACGGACTCCATAATCATATGCTTTTAGGTGTAAGGAAGATGCAAAACAGGACAAAATCACTAGTTTTCTCGTGAATGCTAAGTTTTTCGCGTACGAGTCTTGACTTGGCGAATGATAATTCTTATCATCGAATACAATAGAGAATGATTATTACTGAGAATGGCTTGTGCGGGGGTGCAGAGTTGAAAATTAAGTATTGCGCCAAGAATTTAAAAGCGAACGATGCAAAGCCGGTTTACAAATCAGTGAAGAATGAGTATCCTGATTTGAAGCATAAGAAGGAAGATTGCCTTGGACGCTGCAAAACGTGCAGGCACGAGTGCTTCGCCTTAATCGGTAAAACAACGATCGTTACTGCGCCTACTGCGAAGAAGCTGCGCAAAAAAATTAGAGAAGCAATTGGATAATATACATTACCCTATTATATATGAAATAATAAATGAAAATTGATAATGGTTCTCTTCATTTATGAACATTTGCGGCCTTTTTCCGTTTTTCATTGTCGATTGTAGTCGGGGTATAATATACTTGTTGTAAGCAATCGACATGAAATGATTGGAAGGGGCGAATCCGCAATGAACGACAAATTAGTTGATGCGCTGAATGAGCAAATGAATTTCGAATTTTACTCTGCTCACGTTTACTTGGCTATGGCAGCTTATTGCTCGGGAGAGAGTCTTGACGGTTTCGCTAATTTTTTCATCGTGCAGGCCGAAGAAGAACGGTTCCACGCCATGAAGATATACAAGTTCTTGAACGACCGCGGGAAACGCGCGCTGCTGACAGGGCTCGAGGCGCCGAAGAATGAATATTCCTCGATGCTGGAAGTATTCGAGGCTGGTTACCATCACGAGCAAGTCAATACGCAGCGGTTCTATAACCTGTCTGATCTTGCATGGAACGACCGCGAGCATGCTACGATTGGCTTCCTGAAATGGTTTATTGACGAGCAGGTAGAAGAGGAAGCGCTGTTCGATGGCATTATTCAGAAGCTGAAGCGCATTGATAAGGACAGCAATGCTTTCTATATGATGGATACGGAATTCGCGAGTCGGACGTTCACGCCGCCTGCCAACGAATAGGAATGACGAAAACCGGGGAGCTATTGCTCTCCGGTTTCTTTATTATGACTTAACTTATGCGACTAGGACGAAAATCGGCGTGAGGCGGTGATGCGGGATTTCAAGCCTTGCAGCTGCCGCTTCGAAAGCGGAAGCTTCTTCGTTTCTGTAAGATCGGCGCCAAGGAACACACCATCTTCATTCATCGACAGTACCTTCTTCAGGTTCACATAACAGTCGGAAGCTACCGCAGCAAACGTTCCATCCTTCGTAAGGGCAGCCAGCTGTTCACGGGTCATTGGTTTCTTTAAGTTATAGTTGACTCCGTGGAAGCTGACGAGACCTTTGCGGTTTATTTTGAAAAACAAAATATCCCGCTCAACCTCGAAATCGTAAAGGTTATGTGTTGGATCCGCTACACGCATTCCCTCAAGCCCCCTCGTTGGAATTGTTGTTAGCGCTTACATTATAGCATAGGACAACGGTTGGGGGAATAGAGTAAAGGGCTGTATGAACAAAAAAGGTGTGAAGCAAATGCTTACACACCCATTTTTCTGCGGTGATTCATCGGTTTCTGATTGTTCTGAGACTTCATTGAGGTGACGCCGCTCGATTGATGATTGTGCTGCAGACCAGCTTTGCCTTGTTTCTTCTGAGCCAGAAGCGCCTTCGCCTTCTCTGCCTGAGTCATCGGCTTCTTCGCAGGTGCTTGTGCTTCTTCCATATGCTCACTCATGTCGGACAACTCCTTTAACTACGATGTTAATGTGAACGATAGCATGTCTTGGAAGGAAGGTCAAGGGGAGTAAAAAAGTCAGCTAACATGATTGAATATTTATTCAATCTGATGTATAAATAATAATCATGACGAAATTAAGCGAGGAGAATGACAATGCAGCTGATGGTGGAAGAGATGATGATGAATGCTTGGCCGGCGCTGCGTACAGTCGTCTACGAAGGCTGGTTCGTCCGTTTTTCTAACGGCTATACGAAACGGTCGAATGCTGTATATCCGTTGTATGGAATGGAGAGCACGACTGATGAAGCGTTACATAAAATCGCGGCAGTTGAACGATTATATGCAGAACAGGGGCAGCCTGCCGTATTTAAGATAACCGATGCACCGGCATTGCAAAAGCTGGACGAGGAGCTCTCGCAGCTTGGCTATTGTAAGGAGGGACTAACGGCGATTATGACAAGAGCGCTTGAGGCAGCTTCGGAGCCTACTCTCCAAATGGTTGAGATGAGCATTAAGCCGACGGAGCGCTGGCTGTCGAGCTATACCTCAATGTCTGGCGTGAATGATGAAGCGTCGAAGCATACGCTGCAGCTTATACTAGAGCGTATGGTACAGCCAGCGTGTTATTTCACTCTATATAATGGTGAACGGGATATCGCATGTGCTTTTGCTGTACTAGAGCGCGACTATGTTGGGATATACGGGGTTGTAACAGACTCGGAGTATCGCAATCAAGGCTACGGTGAGCAGCTGATGCTGAATGTATTGAAATGGGCGAGACTTAATGGAGCGGCCCAGGCGTATTTGGCGGTCGTGCTGGACAACGTTCCTGCTGTGCGGCTGTATAATAAGGTTGGCTTTGTAGAGCAGTACCGCTACTGGTACCGGATGAAGGATGTAGTGAAATGATGAGGTTAAATAGGTTCGTTCACAAGCTGGTCCGATTATCATCGGAGCCAGCTTGTTTTTGTTGGCTGTACGCCATGAGGGGATAGTTTAGAATAAAAAAACATAAATCGACATTACCAAACATTTTATGCTATTTACTAGTAAATTTTTGTATGTGTATAATTGTCTAAGACGTCGAAGTAGAAAGATTTATATGTGTTAATAGTGTTATGCAACATGAACTATTTATCTCTATGTTCTATTATTGTAAAACTTTTCTTTCGTTGTTGCTTTCTTATTGATTTTAAGAGGATGAAGGCTCTGCATGCCCTAGTGCTCTTAATAGATTCATTGTATTAGAAGGGGGCTATAGATCGAGGACCAATGATTAATGAAAGGGGGTTGATTACATATCTCGGAACGAGAGGATAGTCGGTTAGCCGAATCAGTGAAACGGTAGAAATAATAATCGAACCTTGAATTGGAGGAATGGTCTTGAAGCTCAATTGGCGAACAATAACGGCAAGCTTATGCACTATTTTCTTACTAAGCAATGTACTTTATGGAGTTGTTAATGCTCAGACGGTTGAAAAGGGCAGCGTTAGCCATAAATCATCCTTATCCACTGAGTCAAGTGCCCGCTCAAATATTCTTAGTGAGCGTAGAATTCCAGATGGCTCGAAAGTGCAAGCGATCGCCGATCGCATGCAAGAAGCTTTGAACGTCAACAATTTTGATTATAAGCCGGAAGATGAGGTTCGCGTCATTGTGGAATTGGAGCAGGCCAGCAGTTTACAAAAGATTAATTCACAAGGGAAGTCATTAGCTAGAACGACTCCGAACGAAATGAAGCAAATGCGGGCTGATATTATTAACTATCAGACACAAGTCATTAAAAAG
Source organism: Paenibacillus xylaniclasticus (assembly GCF_004001065.1). GTDB lineage: Bacteria > Bacillota > Bacilli > Paenibacillales > Paenibacillaceae > Paenibacillus_T > Paenibacillus_T xylaniclasticus. Next base: position 31,531 of record NZ_BIML01000015.1, on the reverse strand, counting down.
CTGGACCAGTCTGGTTTGTCCTTTAAGAAGAGAGCGAGCTTTACGAATACGATGAATGGCTGGAGCGGCACGATCAAGTATAAAGATCTTCAGCGTCTACAAGCTATGAGTCAAGTGAAAGCGGTTCATATTGCGAATCAATACAAGCGTGATCTTGTTTCGGAAGCATCAGCGGCGAGTCGAGTACAGAATCAACTACAGAGCTATTCTTTGCTGGGCGATGATCTGACGATTGCGATTTTAGATGACGGAGTAGATTATAGGTTTCCCGAATTTGCTGGTAATGGCACATCAAAGCCTGTGTCAACGCAAGATTTGACAGAGTCAGGAGGATATACTTCGAAAGTAATTGGTGGTTATAACTGGGCCGATCGAAATAATGATATTATTCCTTCTTTTATAGGCCACGGTACTCATGTAGCTGCAATTGCAGCAGGACAAGGGAACCCAGTACATCCGGAATTCGGAGTTGGGGTTGCGCCTAATGCGCGTATTTTGGCTGAGAAGGTGTTTTCTAATGACCCTGAAGTTGATTTTGCAATGTCAGATGATATTATTGCGGGTATCGATCATGCGATCACTTATAAAGCCGATGTCATTAACATCAGCATTTCGAGTCCTGCCGGTTATGTCAGCAGCGATCAGCCTGAATTGTTAGCGGTACAAAGAGCGGTAGATGCAGGAATTGTTGTTACAATTTCGGGTGGAAATTATGGTCATGCATTCTATCCGGATATGCCTGAATGGAACGACTATGGAACGATTGGTACGCCAGCGGTTTGGTCTGCAGCGATTTCAGTGGCAGCATCAGGCCAGTCGGAGACCGATGGAAGTCTACATATCGCCAGCTTTAGTTCACGCGGGCCTATCCCGGATCTTGGATTGAAGCCGGATATTACTGCCCCCGGTACAGATATTATAAAGCCAACCATATACGATAGCGATGAGCCTTATCAAGCCTATAACGGCACATCTATGGCTTCGCCATATATAGCCGGCGCCTCCGCCCTAGTGAAGGAAGCGTTTAAGAATAAAGGTCTGTCTCCGTCAGTGGCTCAAATTCGGGCTGCGCTTACTAATACAGCAGAAATTATAAAGCAGGAGAATGGGTTACCATACTTGCCGAATGCTCAAGGCGCCGGATCGGTGCGCATCGAGCAAGCTATTCAAACGCCAGCTGTTGTCATGAGTGAGAAAGAGGAGTCAAGCATTTCACTTCGCGAAATATCTCATTCTACACAATTCACGTTACAAGTGACAAACTTGTCGAATAGGAGCTTGACTTATACGGTATCCAATAATGGTGTTTTTACAGAAAATATAACGGATGTGGGCGTAACCGCCTCCCTAATAGATGGGGCTGTCGTTTCAACCGGTTTGCCTCATAATCAAATAACGCTATCTGCTTACGAGACGAAGAAGTTTATCGTTACTTTAACGCTGCCTGATGGGGCTGCCAGCGAACAATATGTAGGCGGTTGGGTAGAGTTAACGTCCGATCATGTTCCGTCGTTAACCATTCCGTTCTTTGGTTATGTAGGTGATTGGGCATCGATCTCAATGCTCAATGAAGTAGCGAAACATAATGGACTGGATAACTTCTTGAATACAATGATCCCAACCGGAATATATGAATCGAATGGTTACATACCAAGCGGGTATGATTATACATTTAACACCATTGATCCGGATAAAGTGGCCTTTTCGCCAATGGCGCAGCCGGGAATTATGTTTAACTACCAGTTATTGAGACATGCCAAGAAGCAAATTTTTCAAGTTGTTGATGAACAAGGGCAGGTGTGGGTGGAATACAAGTTCGACGATGTTAAAAAAGGCTTTATGAAGAATTATAGCTGGTTCTGGAACAATGCGCTGCCTATGCTTTGGGACGGAACCTACTTTAATACAAAGACCGGTCGGCAACAGATCGTGCCGGAAGGGAAGTATACGCTGCGAATCAATACGCTCCCTCAATCTGGTAACGAGAATATTGCAGATGATTGGCAATCGATTGAGACCGATCTTCGAGTTGACCTGACGAGGCCGACCTTGGATGTAACGTTATCACAGCAAGCGGATGGAGTCCGAGTCGATTATGTTGGATCGGACATGGGCGGAAGTGATTTGTGGGGATATGATATACGGCTGGACGATCAAATTATTATGTACGATTACCTTGATCCTGCTAGTACCTCATTCTTTATACCTAATGTACCATTAGGTGAGCATAAGGTAACGGTTCAGGTATGGGACTATGCAATGAATACGCAAGAAGTGAACGAAATGATTACCATTACTTCACCATACTTAACGCTTGAACCATCAGAAAATGAAATTTATGCGCCAGATGGAACGGTTGAGCTGTCGTTTCAGGCATCCGATGAGGTGGCGTCGGTCGTATTAATAGAAGATGGAGCTATTTTGGATGAGGCGCTGCAAGGAGCTCATCGATTACATGCCGTGTTGGAGGCGGGGGAGCATAGCCTAGTTGTCCAGGCCTACGATGTGGACGGAAATCTATTAACCGAGTCTGATGTAATTCGTGTCTATGTTAATGCTATTGTGGAATCTGGAATTAGGGGACCAATTGTAGAAGGTCAAGATGCTGTTATCCATTACTCGATTCATGAGCAGGCTGTCTCCGCAGTGAAACGGGTCGAAGCTCGACTGTATGATGGTGTACAAGAACTCGGAAGTGGAGTACAGGCGAGCATCGGGCAGTCGAATGTTATAACGGTGAGTCAAATCTTGGGGACTACTGAAGCTGTTCTATATACGATAGATGCTTATGATGACCAAGGGCGGATTGTTGGAACGGACAGCGGCTATATCCCGGCTCTAGAGCTGCAAAAGATTGAAATTCAAGCGATAGATCAAGCGTATGCTCAGTTTAATACGGATCTTTATAAAATTTCGGATTTTACCGACGACGCTCCTCTAGAAATCCATCTGAGTGTAACGGACGCTGTATACGGAACGAATGTGTATTATCAATCCTATACACAAGGAATGGACGAATGGACTTATCTAAAGTCTGTTAATGGAACTGATCGACAATCCGTTATTTCGATTCAAAGAAGTGAGCTTCCAGCGGATATTATCTCTGCGTTCCGATTAAAGTTTGAAGGTTATACCGAGAGCAATACCTTATTAGCGTTCAATAAAACGATTGAGCTGTTTAGTTATAATCAAGGTGTATTGCGGACGCTATCATCTGAGAACGAGTGGCCTGTCCTATCAGCAATGAACAATACAATTAGTTGGACGGTAGATCCGAATGCTAAGCAGCCGATCCGCTATGATTATTCACTGAACTGGGGGGACGCTGCGCTTAATTTTTCGAGTACAAGTACCGGTTTGGCATCCATTGACGCTGTAAGTCATTCTATTACATTTGACCCGGGTCAATTAACTGCTGAGCAGAGATTCGGAGCATTATTTATTGACGCATATGACGAGAACGATCAAATTATCGGCAGACTTTTTTATCCAATTCGTGTGGATCAATCCAAACCATTGCTTAATATATACGGGCTTCCGATATCAGCTTTTCAAATATTAGATATTAGCCAGGTCGAGTTAAGCAATGTGCTCATTTCCGACAGAGAGTCGGATGTTAATGTCGCTATTAATGGGCAATTAGGTGATTGGATATCGATCCCCGTCTATAACTCCTTCTACTATGGATCACTTCGACTTGTTTCAGGGGTATTGAAATTGCCTGAAGGAAAGCAAGTGATCGCTATCGAGGCTGCAGACGAGGGTGGAAATAGGACACGGTTGGATCGAACGGTTCTAGTTGATATTTCTGCTCCAACTATTTCTTGGGATCACACGAATATCTATCAAACCGAAGAAAGTTCGGTTAACTTAAGCGTGACAGTATCGGATGATTATTCGCTTCACTCGATATTGGTTAATGGAAATACGTTGTACTGGGATAGTCAGGGGATAAATTATGGTAAACGTGCGGAAAAGGCAATTGTACAAAAGTTTGATTTATCTATGGGACGAAATTTCATTAAGGTAGAGGCCTATGATAAAGCGGGCAATTACGCCGATCAAACGATTGAAATAGAACGTGTAATTCCTACTATCCCGGATACGGGAGGGGTGCAGCCACAGCCAGGAGGCGGGGGGAATGCTGGAGGTGGAAATGCAGGAGGCCAGCATCCGCAGCCGGGAGATACAGATGGTGATGGGGGAGGTAACTCTGGAGGACAACGACCGCAAGAAGGAGGCGAGCCGCCTCAAGAAGGAAATGTGCCACCGCAAGAAGGAGTTGAACCGCCTCAAGAAGGCAGCGAACCGCCGCAGTCAGGAAGCGGAGTACTGACGGTTATTCCAACACAACCTTCCAACCAGACGGTTGTATTACGTAATGGAAATTTGGAGCTTCCAAGCCATGCATTGCACAGAAGTGAAGTTCAACAACAAGGAGAAGAACAAATTGAAATTACGATTCAACCTTCTGAACTGAAAGAAGCACTTCAATTCCTGCTTTCTTCTTCGAGCATAGAGGCTGAGCAGAAGAAGATCATTGTTAATCTGGAGGATGTTAAACAATCTGTTGTCGTTCGTTTGCCGGCAGAGATTTTAGCTGATGAAGCCGCAGCCGATCAAGGTGTAGTCATCCAGATTCGTGCCAATGAAATGACTTACGATTTGCCACTACAAGCATTGGATATCCAAAGTATAGCGAACAAGCTTGACGTATCTTTAAGTGAATTGGACATTGTAGTTGGACTGAGTGTTGCTGGCAATGAGCTTGCGCAAGCAGCACAAGAGCTTATCCGAACGAATGGATTAAAAGTGATTAGCCCCGTTATCGATTTCAGCGTAGCTGCACAGTCAAACGGAAACGAACTGGCTATTGAGAGCTTCGGGTCTTACTATGCGGCTCGATCGTTCATTATCCCAACTTCCGTTCAATCCTCGAAGGCTGCGGTATTAAGGATTGATCTGAATGCAAAGCAGTTGTCCTTTGCTCCAGCTGTATTCAAGCCGTTAAGCGGCGGACGAACAGAAGTGATAATGAAGCGCAATGGGAATAGCTTGTACGCTGTTATTACCCAAGATAAGACATTTTCAGATATTCACGGTCATTGGGCGCAGCAAGCGATTGAACAGCTTGCTTCTAAGCAGATTATATTTGGGCAAAAATCCGGTCTATTCTCTCCAAGTCAGAAGGCTACTCGTGCTGAGTTCTCATCTATATTAAGTCGGGCTCTGAATTTAACTGATGGTGGTACAAGTGAGTTTCAAGATGTTAAGGAGTCGGATTGGTATTATGGGGATGTTAGAGCGGCAGCTTCGGCTCAATTAATTTTCGGGCGAGACGGGAATCGGTTTGCGCCGAATGATTTCATCACCCGTGAAGAAATGGCCGTTATTGTGGCAAGAGCCCTACAGTTCATTGCCAGCTCAAGCGGCACGGCGATGGCAGAACATTCATCAGCGGATTTAGATAAGTTTAAGGATATGAATCAGATTTCATCTTGGGCAAGAGATAGTGTACAACTATTGCTTGCTAAGCATATTATTGAGGGAGTTAGCAGTACAACCTATGCTCCTTCACGCACGGTCTCGAGAGCGGAGATGACCGTTGTTCTTAAGAGATTGCTAGAGGCTATTGAATTTATTAATTAATCGCAGGACGATTTAATTTGAGTTTAAGGATGGCTTGGTTAGGCACCCCTAGGACTATTATGTCTGTTATACGGGGTGCCCTTTATTTAAGCAGTCTATTTCATATTTTGGGTGATGAAAGAGCAGACGGTGAACATGCTGCATCAGCCAAGCGGCTTGCCGTCAATATAGTAGCTGTCTTCCCGATAGGTACGGAAAGCTACCTCTATACCGGTTAGTCCGAGCTCGGTTAGGTGCTTGGTTACCGCTTCGGCGAACCGACCGCGTACGTCGTCTCCACGCTCGAACCATGCCACCTCTACGAAGGGAAAGGAGCTCTCTCCTTCCCCGCCATAGACAGCTGTTGTATGGAAGCAGTCCATCGTAAAGTTGTCGGTTCCACAGCTGCATATATCGGCGAGCTGGCGAGCAAGCGGCTCAGCGATTGGGCGTAGTCTATCGGGGCTAATTCCTCTAAATAACAAGTGCGGCATCTGTTGATTCTCCCTCTATTGATTTTTGGAATGTGTCATTTCTATTGTATCACGCTGCCGATTAAGAGCCGAACTTTCGCAGAAGCCGTGAGAGCGTGAGCAATGGCCAGATCCAGTTATTGCTATCATAATGGACATATACCATGCCAGCCAGGCCTGCGCCTGTCGGGTAAGTGCTTCGCTGCTCAGGCGGGGCCTCCATCATCCGGAGCAGCGCCTCGGCTCCCCGCTCCAGCTCCTTCGTTGGCTTAGTCAAAGCGGCAATAAGCGCATCCAATGCCCATGCCGTCTGGGAAGGTGTGCTGAAGTGAAGCGGAACGTAGTGCCGCTGCTGGTCGCTGTAGCACGATTCGCCCCAGCCTCCGTCATCGTTCTGAATCGACAGCAGCCAGCGGACCGATTTCCTTATCGCTGTATGATCCGGCTTGACGCCGATAGCGGTCAAGCCAAGAACGGCCGCTCCAGTGCCATGCGTATACGTAATGCCCCAGCGTCCGAACCAGCTGCCGTCCTTCTCCTGCTGGGACAGCATCCACTTTGCCGAGTGATGAAGCCATTGCTGCGCTGTGGTCAAGCCGATCGATGAGCCGAGATACTCAAGCACTCGCCCGGTCAGATCCGGCATCGATAAGTCGTTGACGATATCGGCCGCGCCGACAAAGCCGAATAAGTCTGCCGTCAGCGGCTTGCCGTTGCGTTCGAACGCTGGCCAGCCGCCGTCGTCGTTACGCATCGTAACAAGCCAGTTCAGTCCGCGTTCCCAGTGCTCAGCGGCGGCGGCGGTAGATCCTGGTGCAAAAGGTGCATCCGATTGGAGCGCCCGCATCGCGGCGTGCGTACTATCACAGTCTGGGTAGCGCGTGCTCACATTCGAGAAGCCCCATCCGCCGGGTGCGGTCCCCGGATTACGGATTGACCAATCGCCGTAGCGGGTATGCTGCCGCTGGCGCAAATAATGGGCTGCCCGCCGAAGCGTCTCGCTTGCAGTCGGCATGCCGGCCTCCCTTAGCGCGTGCGCCAGCATGCCCGTATCCCAGACGGTCGGCGTCGCAATTTGCATCATAGACGGATTGCCGCACAGCAGAGTGCGGATGCCGCGTACCGAAGCGGTAATAATCGGGTCGGCAGGCGTACGTCCGGCGGCGATGAGGGTGAGCATCAATAAGGCGGAAGCAGTGGAGTAGGTAAGCAGCGTGCCGTCGGGCTCTATACGCTCCAGCAGGAACGAGATCGCTTGCTCATACAGCTTGTCATCTTCAGGGCTAAGCAGTCCGGCCGCTGTACCGAACATGCTGCTTAGGACGGAGATGATGGGGGAGTCGTTCTCAAAGCGCCGGACTCCGTTAAGGAACAAGGAGGACAGATCCGGGGTGAATGCTGTTCGAAGCGAGAAGCGTTTGTTCGCCATTATAATAATAGGAAGAAAATGAACGCGGGCATGGCCAGACATGAGGAATAGACTTGGCAGCGGCCCTGAGCTGCTGAATAATGCGGCAAGCGGAATGCGAAGCGCTTGCGGCCAGTCGGCTTGGCCTGCAATGCATAACAGTGCTTGCGTCAACAGCGACCGCGATTTCGACAGTCCGCCATGAGAGCGTATAAATTGCTTGGCATCGGCAATGATCGGGTCGCTGTCGCTGTATTGTCCGGAGATGAGCAGGGCGAACAGCGCTTCTGCCGTCGCATCCAGACTGCCTTCCCGTTCGTCGGGGAACAGCTTCCATACGCCATTTGGTTCCTTGCGTGAGACGATTCGCCGGGTGAGCTCGCGAATAAGCGCCTCATCGCGGATGTCCAGCAACCGAATGACGGTAAGCGCGAAGCAGTCGCTCATCGTCCCGCAGTCAATGCACATCCGCCATGCACCGTCGGGGGATTGGATTGCAGTTAATTGTTTAGATAGTTCCTCTATACGATGCTGAACAGCTTGCCAATTCATGCATCAGCCCTCCTCGTCCCTTATTTGCCTATCATTCATGTATATGCGTCCTTGAAGCGGTAAAGTCGGAGTGAAGTGTAAAGGGACGCTTAACGATCTGCCCATTGGGCAGCAAATGTTCATATCAATTGAGCACAATCGTGCCGTGCACGATGGCTGTAGATGCGGTATGATGCAATAGATTATTAATTTAAGGAAAGAAGGATATCATGATGGCCTACATGATAGGAGTCGATATCGGAACGACGAGCACGAAGTCGGTGCTGTTCACGGAGGCCGGCGCTGTCGTAGCGAGCCATAGCATCGAATACCCGCTGTTGTCTCCTCAGCCGGATGTTGCGGAGCAGGACCCAGACCAAATATTCGCGGCCGTACTGGCAACGATCCGGTCGGTATTGGAACAAGGATCTATTAAGCCGGAGCAGGTGCTGCTCGTCTCGTTCAGCTCGGCGATGCACAGCGTCATCGCGGTGGATGAGGATGGCAAGCCGCTTACCCGCAGTATTACATGGGCAGACAACCGAAGCGCAGCATGGGCCGAGAAGATTAAGCGGGAATGGAACGGACTTGAGATCTATAGAAGGACGGGCACGCCGATTCATCCGATGTCGCCGCTGTCGAAGCTCGTTTGGCTCCGGCATGAGAAGCGGGAGCTGTTCGAGCGCGCCAGCAAATTTATTTCCATTAAGGAGTATGTCTTCTTCAAGCTGTTCGGCAGCTATGTGATTGATTATTCGATTGCGTCGGCGACCGGGCTGTTCAATTTGGAGAGGCTCGATTGGGACGAAGAAGCGCTCGCGCTCGCTGGCGTTACGCCGGAGCGGCTGTCGAAGCTTGTTCCGACGACGTATAAGGTTGAAGGGCTGCGTGAAGAGTATGCGACAGTGACCGGTTTGCTTCCGTCCACACCGTTCTTCGTCGGGGCAAGCGACGGTGTGCTGTCCAATCTCGGACTGAATGCGATCACACCGGGTGTTGTGGCCGTGACGATCGGGACAAGCGGAGCAATCCGTACCGTAACGGACAAGCCGATCACCGATCCGCAAGGACGTATATTCTGTTATGCGCTGACAGATAAGCTGTGGGTGATTGGCGGGGCGGTGAACAACGGCGGCGTCATTTTCCGCTGGGTGAAGGAGCAGCTTGGACAAGCGGAGGTTGCGGAGGCAGAGCGTACGGGAGCGGATGCATACGAGCTGTTGACCTCACTCGCGGCAGGCGTAGCCCCCGGCTCGGACGGACTGCTGTTTCATCCGTATTTGGCAGGCGAGCGTGCCCCGCTGTGGGATGCGAACGCACGCGGCTCTTACTTCGGACTTGGACTTCACCATAAGAAGGGACATCTCGTAAGAGCGGCGTTAGAAGGCATTCTTTATAATATAAATGCAGTGCTGCGGGTGCTGAAGGAGCTGAGCGGTAAGCCGACCCGTATACACGCAACGGGCGGGTTCGCAAGATCGGTGCTCTGGCGGCAGATGATGGCTGATATTTTCGATCAGGAGCTGGAGGTTCCGGAGAGCTTCGAGAGCTCCTGTCTTGGAGCTGTTATTCTAGGCTTGTATGGACTTGGCCGAGTTCATTCGCTCGATGTGGTGTCTAGCATGGTAGGACGATCTAATACGCACCGTCCTAATGAAGAGGCAGCGTCCGTGTATCGGGAGCTTATCACCATCTATGAACGAATTTCGGGTATGCTGCAAGAAGAGTATGCGCATATTGCGGCATTTCAGAAGAAGCACGTTTAACGAAGTAACCTCGCTCGTCCCTTTATGGGGATGGGGGAGGGGTTTAATTCCTAGTTGACAGGTAAGGATATAGGGTTTAATATAGAGCTAAGGGAAACAACTTAATGTTCACTCTTTCAGTGTCGAATGCTTCAGTGGCAAGACGATGAAGGGTGCATGAAATAACGATATGACGCCGATTGGATCACCAAAGGCTCGCGTACGATTCAACCTGACAGTATTACGTCAAGAGGGGGGGGATTGAACGTCGAGTCTTTTTTGTATTCAAATGTGCGCGAAGGAGGAGCAGCTACGAACGGGTCATACAAGGAGCTGGAATGGCTGTTTCGTAAAATGGTTCGGAAGTTCGTCAAGGAATGGGACAAGATTACGGTCGAGGGCGTAGCGCTGCCGGGTTTGATGGTGCTGAACAAAATCGAGTCGCAGGGTGAGCAAAGGCTGTCCGATCTAGCCGAAGAGCTGGACTTTACCTCTGGGGCGATTACCGCTTTGTGCGATAAGCTCGAAGAGAAAGGACTTGCCGTTCGGATGCGTAAGCCAGGCGACCGGCGGACCGTATGGTTGAACATTACGCCGGCAGGCCTTGCTATGCTTGAACGCAATGCGAACATTGGACCACAGTCCAGTGCTGCACTTTTTAAAGGCTTTTCCAGCAGAGAGCTGGAGGAACAACAACGAGTTTATATGCGCATGATCGACAATTTGGATGGGTTCTCCGAAACGATTATGGCGCTTGCGAAACATAATGCCGAGAAGAAAGAGACGGCGGTGAACGCTGCGAACGTCGAGCAGCATTAGAAGTACGCCATAGAACTATCGGCAGGCAGGCTACTAGATTGGTTATGTATCATGCAAAGCCCAGCTAACTGCACTGCTGCTGCAGTACGGTTAGCTGGGCTTTTGCTCGGTCACAAGCGCTGTAAGTGAGCGCTGTTAGAACGCCCAGTTGCCTTGGCGGAAGATCGGCTCAGCCGTGCCATCTTCCAGAATACCGTCGATATCCATTTCGGCGGAGCCGATCATGAAATCGACGTGCGTAATGCTGGAGTTCACGCCTGCTGCAGCGAGTTCTTCCGGCGACATCTTCTTGCCGCCTTCGATGTTGAACGAGTATCCGCTGCCGATCGCAAGATGGTTCGAGGCATTCTCGTCGAACAGTGTATTGTAGAACAGAATGTTCGATTCTGATATTGGCGAATGATGCGGCACGAGCGCCACTTCGCCGAGGTAATGCGAGCCTTCGTCTGTATTGACGAGCTGCTCGAGAATGTCGCCGCCTTGCTTCGCTTCGGTCTTCACAATACGTCCGTTCTCGAACGTGATCCGGAAGCCATCGATAATATTGCCTCCGTAGCTAAGCGGCTTCGTGCTCGATACGTAGCCGTTCACGCCGTTGCGGTAAGGGACGGTGAACACCTCTTCCGTCGGCATATTCGCCATGAACGGCACATCATCCTTATTCTCGCTCGCTGCGCCGACCCAAAGATGCTGCTTCGGCAGCTCAATCGTAAGGTCGGTACCCGGAGCGCGGTAATGCAGCTTGGCGTAACGCTTCTCGTTCAATATCCGCACCTTCGCATGCAAATTCTCATTGTGCTGCTTCCATGCTTGCACCGGATCTGGAGTATTCAGCCGCACCGATTCGAAGATGGCATCCCACAGCTTGTCAACTGCCTCTTCGGCAGACACGTCCGGGAATACCTTCTGTGCCCAAGCTTCCGATGCCGCGGCAACGACCGTCCAGCTGTTGTGGTCGGATTGGATCGCTCGGCGGTAATATTGCAGCGCTTCTCCGGATGCTTTCTGGTAATTGCCGATTCGAGTCGGTGAGATGCCCTTGAGCAGATCGGGACTCGAGGAGATCACCGCGATGAACGCCGCTCCCTTGTCGACGAAGGCGTTCCGTTTCAGCCGATCGTACTCTGGATACTCCGTGAAGATGTGATCGGCTGCTTTTTCATATTTCAGCCGGGTGGTCACATCGTCAGTCCAGTCGATATGTACATTAGTAGCGCCGGCTTCATAAGCTTGGGCGGCGATAAGCCGGCCCAGCTTCGCTTGGTCTACAGAGCAGGTAACGAATACCTCTTGTTCTTGCTGAACGTTCACACCAACCTTAACGATCAGCTCCGCATATTGTTCAAGCCTTTGAGTTGAGATGGGCATTCGAGCTCCTCCTTTAACATTGAATCTTGTTAAGCTGATGCTGTTATAGAAACTATTGTAACGCTAACGGACAAAATAATCGAATGTACCGTTGTATTCGCTGTTCATTCAGTATATTGCTGAATAAGGCAAGACATACGGAAAGTGAATGAAGGACTCGGCGGCGTGAGATGTTTCAATCTAGGAGGTAATCTTAATATCCGCGTCTAGACGCGTTCCTAATAACAGGACGGTAAGCAGGCCCCTTAGCCAGCTTGCCGTCCTGTTATTAGGAGCAGACTAATGCATGCCGCGAAGGTAGTTCAGCTTGTAACGTTATTTCGACTCATGTAAACTCGTTGATAGACGATAACAACTTAGCTTAGCGGCAGGAGATGAAGAAGGAATGAATGGAAGCAACGCGAGCGATAACCCTGCCTTTGTTCAACGTAATGACGGTGCTACAGGGAAAATATTAATCGTGACGGCGGTTGAGGCGGAGCGCGACGCGGTGCTCCGTGGGTTAGGTTCAACGGACGATTTCGTCGTTATAGCTGGAGGCGTAGGTCCAGCAGCCGCTGCGGCGAGCAGTGCAGCCGCTCTAGCTGCAGGTCATTATAGGCTTGTGATTAGCGCTGGTATCGGGGGAGGATACCCCGGACAGGCCGAGATCGGCGACATTGTTGTTTCGACAGGAATCGTAGCGGCGGATCTTGGAGCGGAGACGCCGGATGGCGAACGGTTTATAAGTGTAGATGAGCTTGGGTTCGGTTCATCGCGTATCGAGGTGGACGAGCGTACCGCGTTACGGCTCATTGATGCGCTGCAGACGTCGAGTATGCGCGTCATCGCCGGACAAGCCTTGACGGTCTCGACGGCTACAGGCTCGGCAGAGCAGGCGGCAAGGCTGGCCGTACGTGTGCCGGGCGCGGCATCAGAAGGAATGGAAGGCTTCGGCGTAGCAGCTGCGGCTAAGCTGGCTGGTGTGCCGGTGCTGGAGCTGAGGGCCATTTCGAACGCGGTCGGTCCGCGCGACAAGTCGGCATGGCGAATCGGCGAAGCGCTCGCAAGCTTGACGAAAGCTTGCAAACGATTGACGGAGGTGCTGTAATATTATGACTATGAACATCGCATATTCCCCATGTCCGAACGATACGTTTGTTTTTCACGCGTGGGCGCACGGACTCATTGAAGGGGCGCCAGAGCTTCACGTTACATACGCGGATATTGATGTTACGAACAAGTGGGCGGCCAAGGGCGAAGGGCCGGAGGTGCTCAAAATATCATACGCGGCACTGCCGTGGGTGCTGGACGATTATGCGCTGCTTCCATGCGGCGGAGCGCTCGGACGCGGCTGTGGGCCGCTCGTTCTGACCAAGGACGGAGGACCTAATCCAGCCGCGTTAATTGGGAAGCGGGTCGCGGTGCCTAGTGACCGCTCGACCGCTTATTTGCTGTTCCGCCTATGGGCGGCACGCCATGTCGGCGGCGAATTCGACGTCGTCGTCATGCCGTTCCATGAAATTATGCCGGCTGTACGAGACGGAAGAATCGATGCGGGGCTTGTCATCCATGAAGCGCGGTTCACCTATTCGAGCTATGGGCTGACGCTGATGCAGGATCTGGGCAGCTGGTGGGAGGCGGACACGGGGCTGCCAATTCCGCTTGGCGCCATTATCGCGAAGCGCTCGCTTGACCTTGCTTCGATCGCACGTTGGATTCGCGCTTCGGTCGAATACGCCTGGGCGCATCCTGAAGCGTCATCTGACTACGTCATGTGCCATGCTCAGGAAATGTCGCCGGATGTAGCGAAGCAGCATATTGAGCTGTACGTGAATGAGTTCACGAGAGAGCTTGGCGAAGATGGCTACGCGGCCATTCATGCGCTGCTCGACCGCGCAGCGGACGAAGGGCTTGTACCGCGTATTGATGCGGAGAAGCTAGCATGGCGTTCGTAAATTATTAGGTGGGAGATTGGTAACGATGATCGAAGTCCCGACAGAGAATTGTCTCTCGAAGGGCTTCCTGCTGCGGTCGCGCTATAAGATCTATTATCCGATCGCTTGCGGGGAGCTGTCGATTGTATATATCGGTCGCGACCGACTGAAGAAGGAAACGGTCGTCATTAAAGAATATTTCCCGCGGGCGCTTGCGCATCGTGACTTAGATAAGAGTACCGTATTATGCAGCAGGCCCCGCTTGAAACCGTCATTCGCAGAGTGGCGAAGCGGTTTGGTTCAAGAGGCGCACATTCTTCGCGGATTGAACCATCCGCAAGTGGTTCGGCATCGGGACGATTTCGAGGAGAATGGGACGTTCTACCTTGTGACGGACTACTGCCGCGGCATTCCGCTCTCGCAATATGTGCAGAAGCTTCAGCAGCAAGGCTCTGATCCTTTGACGATGCTCTGGCAGCAGACGCTTCCTGCGCTGCTGGATGCATTGCAATATGTTCATGACCAAGAGATTGTTCATCTTGATCTGAAGCCTAGCAATGTGTTGATCGGCCGCGACGGCATGCCCCATCTGATCGATTTCGGCTCGGCGCTGTCGTTCCGTAAGCTCCCGTTAAGCCGCCGAATACAGGCTACACCGGGCTTCTCAGCGCTCGAGCTGCACTCGAAATCGGCGGAACTAGGACCGCGGTCCGATTATTATAGTCTGTCGGCCATTCTCTATTATATCGTGTGCGGCATCGTCCCGCCGGATGTGGCGGATCGCGTCATTGAGGACCCGCTGCGCCCGATTCAATCCCTGCAGCCCCAGCTTTCCTCTCGTCTAGCGAAGACGATTATGAGCGGGCTGTCGCTATCTGCGGGTGATCGCCCGGCCTCACTCGATCCGTATCGGCGGGCTCTTAAGTCTGGATTTCGGCACATCGAATTTCGGTAGAGAGACCTAAATTAATTCTATCCATTTGAATAGACCTAATTCCACAGCTGAAGGTGGAATTAGGTCTATTTTTATAGTCTAATTAAAATCTTTAACAAAATTTAAACTAGTTAAATAGTGGTAATAAGGAACTAAATTTAGGAGGAATGGATGTGACGAAATGTGGCGATTTTTTTCGACATATTTAAGCATTCTTGTCGAATTAATGCCATGGAACTAGTATGATTGCACAATTTTTGAGACTTATAGAATACAAAAAAGGGAATTATCTCCCAAAAACCTCCTTCATTTGACAAAATCTTTATTGCTATCCTATGCTGTCTCTGGAAATATAAGCTATGGGAAAATGTTACATTACGAGAAACATGCAGGTAGAAGGAGGGTCTCTCGATGGATATTATCCGCCAGACGAATCGGACGATGCTGTTTGAAGAAATAAATCCGGAAAAGCTCGATCTGCTGACGATCGTAGGCGAAGTAATCGGCGTCGACAGCTTGAGCGACGAGAAAGTGAAAGAGATTAACGAGCATCTTCTCGTGAGAAGCTTTGAAGAATTTCTGACCAAGTTCACGCCGACCGTCTATTCGTTCTTTAATGCTTCGAGCCAGAAGGTCATGTACTCGCTGAAGAGGCCGGAAGGCATTCCAGCCGACTGCATTTCGGAGATTCGGATCGACCAGAACAATGACTTCTTGAAGATGCTGTTTACGCTCATTGAGACGAAGCGCAGCCAAGGCATTGCGAACGTCGATTTCAAATTCGAGAATTTGCTCGATATGATTTCGCCGAAGAAGGTGATGGATGACATTCGCCAGGTGCGCAAGGAAATCCATTATTACTACTCGGAGTATGAGAAGCTGGAGGACGGCGACCCGCGCAAGATGGATCTTGGCGATCGGCTGAATGCGAAGTTCGAGGAAGCGAGCAAAAATTACAACAACGTCATGGCGATGCTGCCACTTGCGATCGACGATATTAAGACGCGGCTGCTGCTTGGGGAGTCGCAGGGCGACAAGCAAACAGACTCGGTACAGATCGGGATGCTGACAATCGGCGATCAGGGCGAGCTGAAAATTATCGAAGCGCCGAAGACCGATGCGCTGCAGCTTGCTGCCGCGAACGAGGAGAACAATACCGGGCTGATGACGGTGTTCCAAGAGGACTATGAGGAAATTACCGAAAATCCAACCGACTATGTCAAAAATCTCGTCGTCCGCACGTTTTGTCCGCTGCCAACCGTCCAAACGGAGGTCAATGTCGAGCAGGAAGTGGAGAACTACAACACCTACCTGCAGTTCTACAAGACGGCGAAGGACGACTTCGTGAAGACGGTTAAGCCGCTCGTCGAGAAAATTCTCGGCGTGAAGCTGTTCTTCGATCAATACACCGTAAAAAGCCGGGGCATGCTGCCATCGCTTCTGATCACGAACACGAAGCTCGACATGCTGGTTAAGAGCAGCAATCTTCCGCGGCTGGAGACGTTCCTCAATACGGTTAACTCGAAGAATGAGTTCACCGATACGATCTGGTTCGGCATCGTGCCGTCGATTCAAATTGAAAATTCGACGGGCAATGTTCAAGTACGCCGCGAGAGATTTAAGGGCAACGAGTCGGTGCAGTCGAAGGACGGCAACTCCGTCGAGTCGCTGTCACTGCTTCTCCATTCGGTTAAGCCGTATCGGCTGCAAATCTTCTTCAACTTCGAGACAAGCGAGCTGACAACGTTCAACAGTATGGCGACGTCCGGAATCGAACGTTATATCGACAAGTGCGAGCCGCTGACTCGCAAAGATTACAGCGAATTTGCGATTCCGTGCTTGCCGAACTTTACGGTCATTCCGAAGGATAAGTCTGGCGTCGTCATCGACAGCAAAATGCTGAAAACCGAGGACGGAGTTCAGCTGTCGAAGGAGAAGGAAGACATTCTGAAGCTGTGGATTGAAGGGGTGTATATCGGCGCCGCTTATGTTGCCGCCGGTCTCGTAGCCGCTTACCAGTGTCCGGAATATTTGCGCGAGATGTTCAAGACAGTGAAGAAGGATTATCCTGGCGTCCGGTTCGACATTGAGGCGGGCGACAACAGCTTAAGAGCGGTTACGACGATGGCGAAGGAGATATCCGGCTTTACGAATAACATCAAGGACTCGATTAACCGGAACAACTTCGGCTTCGTATTCTCCTCGGAGACCGCGCAGGTGCAGGGGACGAAGATTAGCCGCATTACAGTGTACAAGGCTAGAAGCCTCGCGGTAACGGAGGATGGCTATGATTCGATCTATAAAACGCTGGTCAGCACCTATATCGAGCGCATGCTTCGCTTCCAGACAAGCGACTTCAAGCATGATAACATCGTGAAGTTTTTCAGCAACAATCCGAACAGTCAGAAGAGCCAATGGCTTGCGAACAAAGGCTTCGTGAACTCGATTGTGCAAAATGGCGACGACATTAACTATGTGATCGACGAGGAATCGAATCTTTGCCAGATCGATCTGATCTTCAATGGCAATGTGAAAAACCTTGAAGTCACGATCAGCAAGTCGACCAGCGCTGCTAAAGCTTAATGCGCGTGTCATCGGTTATTACCGGTGGCCGATTCATTCGCTAGATAAAGGCGTGCCTTACGCTCGCCTTTGATCATAAAGTTTCCCAGCGCCTTGTGCGCTGGGAGCCATCAAATATTTTTTTAGGAGGGTTTATTTCATGGGTTTCAGACTGAAAGTAGAAGGTTCCGAAACAATCGAACTGGGTATGGACAACATTCGTACGGTGGAATTTGACACGGATACGCCAGACGACTCCAACGCAAGATCGACGGACGTCGGCGTAACGCTCAAAATCTCCGGCAAAATCATCACGGCTACGGATGGCGACAACGCTGATGACACGATGAAATTGGCGCTGTGGTCGCTCGTTTCCGCAGAGAAAGCGGACTGCTACCGCAAAGTGACGCTGGAAGTAATCGCAGCGGATCAAGTCGTTCGTAAGGTATACCTCCCGAACGCGTTCGTTGTTGACTACTCCGAAAGCTTCGGTGATGTGGAAGGCGTTGGTACGTTCTCGATCTACATCAAACAAAAGAAAGACAAAACGGAGTTTACGAAAATCGAAGGCGGCTACGCGGTTTAATCGAGCGCTCCTATGAGCACGCATTTTAAGGGACTCTCGGGTCCCTTAAAATGTTTCAATACGAGACGACGGGATGAATGGGATGAGAACAAGCTATGAGGTTCTGGGCGTAAGCCCGAATGCTTCGCAGGAAGAGATTAAGAAAGCGTATCGGAAGCTTGCCAAGCAGCATCATCCAGACGCTAACGGCGGCAGTGCCGATTCGCAGCAGCGGTTTATGGAAATATCCAATGCCTACAAGGATATTGGAGACGAGGCTTCCCGGCGGGCATATGACGATAAGCTGCGGAAAGCAGCCCGCGGTGAAGACAAGCGCGCCGGCGCCGCTTCACAGTCGAAGCGCTCGGCACAGACGACGGCACAGCCATTCTCGGCTGAGCATTTCTCACAGCATTTTGAGCAATTTTTCGGCTTTAACCCCAAGACGGGCAAACCGGCCGCAGGCCGGGGGCAGGAGCAGGCCAGTCAAGAGCATACTGCCAAGACGTCCGAATGGTTCGAGTCTTATTTTGGTTTTCGAAAGAAATAATCCGCAAGCCTTGCATACATTCGTCACGTTTATCGGTCAGGGAGGTAAGGTATCGCCATGAAGGTGGCAACGGGTTTTTATTGGATAAAAATAATCGATGCGCTGCTGCTGCTCGTTCCGGTCGCTGCTGCGGTATATTTGTTCGGTTTCAACGAGGAGCCGGTTCCGCAAATTCTGTTCGGCGCGCTGCTTGCGCTTGGGTTCATCGGCTTCGCGCTTCCGCGCTGGGTGAGATCGCTGCGCAGCGCAAGGACCCAGTCCGACATCACGAAGCTTGTACTGCTGGATGACGAAGAGGAAGCGGTACACGAATGGCCGCTGAAAGGGCATTCGTCGCTGCTGATCGGTAAGAGCACGACGCCAGGCGAGGTTGATATTAATTTATTCGAGGCGGAATACGCCTCTTTAATCAGCAAGGAGCATGCCGTCTTGAACTTCGTATCCGGACAATGGTTCGTTGAGGATATTCATTCGCGTAACGGGGTCGGCATCAAGAAGGCGCGGCAGCAGAAAAGACGCAAGCTTGAGGTCGAGGAGCCGCATCCGATCGAGATCGGCGATGTGATCTATATTGCGAATACGAGACTGCTGGTTCAATAGACGAATCGAGTAACGGACAATAGACCAATAGAAAGAGCAAAGGGGATTTCGATAATGAGCATTACGAGATGCGCGAATGGACATATGTTCAGCACGAAGAAGCACGGGACGACATGCCCGTATTGCTATATGACCGTTGAAACGGCGGCGACGGCCGAATTGAAGAAGCGGCCGCCGGTGCCGGCGGCAGACGAGAAGACATTGCCCTATCTGGAGGATGCGGACGGCATCGATCCGGTTACCGGCTGGATCGTCTGCATCGAAGGGCCGCAGATTGGTCAGGACTACCGCATTAACGCAGAGAAGAACTTTATCGGCCGTGCGGAGGATATGCATATCCAAATTATCGGGGACAACACCATCTCCCGCCGCAATCACGCGGTTATCGTATACGATCCGAAGAAACGCAGCTTTTATTTGCTGCCGGGCGATGCTTCGGGACTTGCTTATCACAACAATGAGGCGGTCTATTCGCCTGTCGAGCTGACCGCGTACGATGTCATTCAGCTTGGCCGGAGCAAGTTTATCTTTATCCCGCTGTGCGGCGTGCATTTCGAGTGGGATAACAATCGAGCTTAGGATGATGAACATGAGAGATCTGTTAAATCAATTAGACGAGCCGGCAGCGGTGCCATATCTGGTGCTGATCGGCTCCATTGTGCTGTTTGCAGCGCTGCTGCTGCTTAGGAGGAAGCTGGCGGCGGCCGCGATGCTTGGAGGCATCCGCATTGGCAACGGACAGACGATTGGCATGCGCGAGGAGCAGGACGATTATTTTGCGACGGTCGCTCAAGATTACGGAACGCTTGCAGTGCTCGGTGACGGCATCAGCGGCATGGCGAACGGCAGGCTGGCAAGTACGGCAGCCGTTACGGTGTTCACTCAGGCGTTCACCAAGCTGGGCAAAGCGGACGATTGGCGCTCCTTCTTCGCGCGGACGGCTCGCCGGAGCAATGAGGAGATTGTGAGCAGTCTCGGCGGCAATAAAGGCGGCACGACGCTTGTGGCGGCTGTCGTATCGGACGGGCTGCTGTATTGGGGCTCGGTCGGCGACAGTATCTTGACTGTCTACCGCGATGGAGAGTTCATTCCGTTGAACCGGAAGCATACGTTCGGCAGCCTGCTGCAGACACGTTATCTGTCCGGGGAGATTTCGAAGGAGGAAGCGGTAAGCAACCCGCTGCAGCATCGTTTGATTAACTATTTGGGCCATGAAGGCTTTAAAGAAATGGAGATCGGGGAAACGCCGTTCCAGCTTCAGAAGAAGGATAAGATCATCCTGTGCAGCGACGGTATTACCCATGCGTTGAACGAGCTGGAGCTGGAGGAGCTGCTGCGTAGAGGGCGGCATCCGCAGAAGGCGGCTGAGCTCATCATTCAGGCCGTGGAGGACAAGGGACGGAGCAATCAGGACAACGCGACGATTGTCATTATGGATAAAGGCTGGTAAGGGCAATGAGAAAAGAGAACAGCGATTTCCAGACCGCCTTTCTGTCCGAGGCGGGAACGTTTCTGCACAATAGAGATTGCTTCGCTTATGTGGAGCTTGACGATCTGGCATGCTGGGTCATTGCTGACGGCCTGGATAACGATCTGGAACTGGAAAGCGCAGAGCTTGCCGTGCAGTCGGTGCTCGGCAGCTTCAGTGAGAAGCCGACGCTGTCACCGCGCAAGCTGACGAGCTATGTGAAGCAGGCGCATAAGCTGCTGCAGCGCGAGAGCAAGCGAATGCGGCTGAAGGCGAGCCTGACGCTGCTGGCGACCGACTATAAGCATGCCGTATGGGTGAGCGCAGGGCATACGCGGTTTTACCATTTTCGTCAAGGAAAGCTGCTCACACGCAGCATCGACCATAGTCTGGCGCAGCAAATGGTGCTAAGCGGCAAGCTGCGGCGCGACGAGGCGGACAGCCATGAGGAGAAGCATAATTTGCTTCAATATCTCGGGATGCCGGGTTCCATCAGCCCTTACATGTCAAGGAAGGTGGAGCTGGAAGACGGCGACATGCTGCTGCTCTGCTCACTCGGCTTGTGGGAGGGAGTCCACAGCGTCGAAATGCTCGATGCGATCGAGGAAACGGATGGACCGGATGAGTTCGTCGACCTGCTGGAGGAGATTATGCTCAGCCGGCAAGGGAAGGTCATTCACAATTATACGGCAGCGGCCGTCTATGCAGGCAAAGTGTATAAGGAGCAGCAGAAGAAGCGCAATTGGGGCAAATTGGCCAAAACCGTCGCGATGCTGCTCATTCCGATGGTGTTGGCCGGAGGCGGGGCGTTCTATTACAAGATGCGGGCGGTTCAGTTGAAGGCGGAGACCGTCGCGAGCATGGTGGAAAGCGAGAAGAAGGGTGATGAGAAGGCGGCGGACGGCGATTTCGAGAAGGCGCTGAACGAGTATTCCTTGGCGCGCAATGCGGCGATCAAGCTGAAGGATAAGGTACATACGAAGCTGATCGGCAGCAAGCTGGAGCTGGTTGAGACGATTATCGACGGCGATTCGGCGCTTAAGGACGGCGATTACGAGAAGGCGGTCAGTAAATATGAGGCAGCGGAGAAGGACGCCAAGCGATATAAGGATTTCGACATGGAAGGCGTGACGGCGAACAAGAAGAAGGCGCAAACGTATTTGATCGTCTTGTCCACGATTAAGCAGGGAGATTTGAAGCTGGCTGCCAAGGATTATTCCGGCGCTAAGCAGGCGTATGAGAAGGCGAAGAAGCAGGCGGTGCTTGCGAATTTCGATCCTGGGGTTCAACAGGTGTCATTGAAGATGAATGAGGTCGATACGCAGCTTGCGGAGCAGAAGAAGAACGAGCTGCAGAAGAAGGGCGAAGAGCTTGAGCAGAAGGGCGACGAGCAGATGGAGAAGGAAGCGTATGCAGAAGCGATCGCGACCTTCACGGCAGCGCAGAACGTCTATCAGCAGGCAGAGCTGCTGGACAAGGTGCTTAACCTAGAGCACAAAATTATCGATGCGCAGACGAAGCTGAATCCGCCGCAGCCTGCGGCGGCACCGGGCGATCCGTTAGCGGAAGCAGCCGCCGGATCAACGGGAGCAGCTTCGGGAGCGGCGGATTCAGCCAGCAGCACGAATACGGCTGAGAAAGCAAGCGCGGAACAGGGACAAGCTTCGGCTAAACGTTAAATCAGCATTCTCATAAGGGGGCATCGGATGGGATGGAGATGAAAGAGCTCGCAGCAGACCGACTGAACAGGATGGAGGATCTTGAGCAGCGCAGGCTGCTGCGTCAAATATTGACCGGCGTATTCACCCAGCTGGCGGAGCATCAGGAGACGGCTTTCCGGCAGCTGGAGGAGCGGGTATTCCGCGAGGCGGCCGGCAACGATGAGCTGTATACGATCTATGCCTCCGTCTGTCATCGGGATGAGCTTGACCCGATTGACGAGTTCATGTTCCCGATGATTCCGGAGGATGCGAATGCCGACGCTGCTGTAGATGCCGGCGAGCTTGCCGCAAGCCTCGGACGCGGCGAGCGCCCTGTGCTGCAATCGTTCTATATGTCATGCAGCCGCGAACAGCTTCACGAGCTGCTAAGCAGCCAGCGCTCCTTCCGGGGCGAGCTTGAGACGTCGGAAGGGACGATCGGCATTAACGTACAGCTGTCGGCGAACAAAGCGTATGAGCATGTGATCGAGAAGCTGTATCGGCTGTTTCGGCTCAACAGCATTCCGTGGACGACGGTCAATCATCCTTACGCTTACAAATTCATACAAGCAGAGCTGATCGAATGCGACAGAGAGCTCGATAGCGGGCTGGAGGTTCACCAGGTTCGGATCGACCTGGAGGAATATGAACGCTGGAAGCGGGTCGATTGGATTCCGCTCTGGAACGTAGAGCAGCTTACGCTTGCTTCGACCGGTTTTCCGATGCCTGCCCTCGACAAAATCAACTACGAGCATGTGCTGCCGATCCGCAAGACAGGTAGCGGACATGGCTATCTGGTCGATGCGGAGGAGGATGAGCTTCATTATGTCAAACGCGATGCGCACGAGCTGATCGTCGTCTCACCGAAGGAGAAGGCGGGCATGTGGAGCTTATGGAAGGTCGCGCAGCATCCGGCGGAGACTCTGCCTCAGACCACAAGCGCGGATCTATTGGTCAGCAATCGGCGCAAGCCGAGCTTTATCGGCAGCTTCGAGCGGAAGCAGGCCGCTGTTATCCGTTCGGCCGGAGATGTGAAGCGGCTTGTCCATATGTTCGAGGCGGCCGAAGGGATGCAGCTTGACCTTGTCGAGCTGCTGCCGCCGGAGGCGTATTCATCGATGGATGCGGCTTTCCCATATGCTTACACCATGAATCCGTTCTTGACCGATACGCTGCGCGCAGAACGGGAGAAGCGGGTGCTGCGGCTCGGCTTTATCGTGCCGGAGTCTGAGGACCCGCTGTTCATTCAGGACCGAATTTGCTTCCTTACCTCTGAGGTGCAGCGCCATCTTCCGGAATATCGGGTGATGGGGGAGCGGCTATGAATTACATATGGGAATTGGCTATTCGGGCGCAGCAGGAGGGAATGGACCGGAAGGAGCTTCGGTTCGTAAGCGCCGAATCGTTCTCGCCATATATGGAGCTGAGCCTTCCGACGTTAAATCCGCCTGCGATCGAGCCGGTAGCGGAGATCAATCCGTATTACCGGTTTCATTCGATTATGGATGAGCTGTGCGACCGCCGTATTCCTGACGACATGGAGCTGCGCGAGACGCTGTTCGATCTGGTGACCCATTTGCTTGTGGAGCTTGATGTGCTGCAAGGGATGAACAAGCGGGAGATGTATGTGCGGTTTCTAATTGCAGATATGGAGAACGGAATATTCGGAGCAGCTGTTCAGAAGCGTCTTCCATTGTTCAGCGATCGGGAGAAGGAGATTATTGCCCTTCAGCTGCTGCGCTGCTATGAGACAGGCGAGTCGCACTATATGTGGAAAGAGACGGTCAGGCGGCTGTTTCCCGATGTACTGCTGTATGCGAAGAGCGGCAGCGCCGACGAGCTGATGCTCTATTTCGGCAAGCTGGGGGACAAGCGGCGGAAGGAACAGCTTTTGCTGCTGCAGGAGCTGTTCCTTCCGCTGACAGCGTCGGTGGAGCTTATGTGGGACGGACATATCGGCATTATGGGGGTAGAGGAGACGATGCGCCTCGACGAAGCGGTTCTGTATTGATGCAACAGGCGAAGGGGGATCAAACGGCGATGGGTTATTCATATAAGCTGTACACCAAGCAATCGGGCGAGGAGAGTCAGGGCGAGGAAGCGCGCTATACCTGGGAGGAGCTTAACGAGATGACGACCTTCCAGCTTCGCAACGTTTGCCATAAGGAGAAGCTGGTCGAAGGTATGGCCCATACGCTCGACCGCGAAGGGCTAATTCATACGATTCTGAAATACCGCAGTGCTGACAGGAGCCTGCTTATTCAATCGTACATGAGCGGCGGCATGGAGCGGCTGGAGACGGCGCTGGACAAATATTTGAAGACGCAGCTGTCGGATAACGGAACGATTCAGGTGCCGGCGCGGATCATAATTTATGAAGGGCTGCAGATCGACAAGCGGGATCAGTACCGGGTCGAAACGGCGGGGCTTGTCGGCGAATCGAATGTGCTGCTTGTTAACGATCGGATGGAAATATGTGCGGTTCTCAATCTCGTCAAGGACGGCCGGTCAGGCGGCGTTTATTATTTGACAGCCGGGAAGGACATTCGGGTGAAGCGGACGGCGAATAAGCAGTATAGTCTGCTACTGTTCCGCCGGAAGGATTCGGAATATTTATACAAAGCGTATACACAGGACAAGCCGCTGCTGCCTGTTAATTTGCAATATTATAAAATCCCGGTTCCAGATCTTGAGATTCGCAGCGTTGAGCAGACGGATGCGGTGCTGGCGATCGATTTCGGTACTTCGAATACAACGGCGGGCGCTTATTTGGACAAACGGTACGTATCGTCCGTATGCAGCAATGCGGTGCTGAACGGTCAAGTGCGCTTAGACAGCATTAACTATGTGAGCTTCCCGGATCATACCGGCAAGTCGACCGAATGGATCGAGGTGCTGCCGACCGTTATTAGTGCGGCGGATTGCTCCGATCCGGCGAACATCCGTTACGAATTCGGATACGATGCGCTGAAATATTTGAAGAAGAACGGGTTCAGCGGAACGGCGACCGTCTTCCATGCGATTAAGCGCTGGGTGAACAACTATAAGCGCGTCGAGGAGATTACGGACAGCCAGGGCTACAGCGCTCAGGTTACTCGAGGCGATATGCTGCGGGCCTATATTCTGCATGTCATTGAGACCGCGGAGCAGCAGTTCAAGTGCAGGTTCAAGCATCTTCATATTTCGAGCCCGGTCAAGCTGAAGGCACAGTTCCTCGATATGTTCGCGGACATCATTCCGGAATACCAGATCGAGTCCGTTCATGCATTGGACGAAGGAATGGCGGTGCTGTACAACACGATTGCCGAGCAAATCGACCGCAACAGCTTCGTTGACGGCGAGACGTACAAGGCGCTCGTCATCGACTGCGGCGGCGGCACAACCGATCTGTCGTCGGGCAAGTTCCGCATTGAGAACGGCGCAATCTCTTACCAAATCGACATTCAGACGACGTACGAGAACGGCGATACGAATTTCGGCGGCAACAACATTACGTATCGAATATTACAGTTCATGAAGATTGTCTTCGCGGACTACTATCGCAGCGGCGGCGGTACGACGGATATCGATAATCTGATCGACATCCCGGGCAATGATCTATTCCGTCATGTTGACGAATATGGCGTCAGTTCCGTGTACGAGCGGTTCGAGGAGCGTTATCGGCAGGCGGAAGCGGTTATTCCGACGCGCTTCGCCGAGTACGAGAATCGTACGCGGGAGGAGTACCAGCGCGTCAAGAGCAACTTCTACTTCCTGTGGGAAATTGCAGAGAACATGAAGAAGGAGTTTTTTCGCAAAACAGGCATTCTCCGCAATCGGTTCCATACGGAGAGCGAGAGTATGCACGAGAACGATCTGAAGGTTACGACAGTTGATCGCTGGTGTCTGTCGCTGCTCGAAGCGGGACGCTTCAAGCAGGTGTACGACTTCCCGAACGTCGTCTTCAACATTAAGGAGATCAATCATCTGATTAAGGCGGACATCTATGAGACGGTACGGAAGTTTCTGGACGATTTCTATCTTAGCGGCAAGCTTTCGGAATATTCGATTATTAAGCTGACCGGACAGTCCTGCCGCATCGATGTATTCCGTGAGGCGCTGAAGGAATTCGTGCCGGGACGGAGCATCGAATTCAAGCAGAAGACGGCAGAGGATGGCAAGGTGCCGGACCTGAAGCTTGCCTGCCTGAGGGGAGCTATTCGCTATTTGAATGCGCAGAAATCCGGCCTTATTGAGGCGAGTATTACGAATCATGATCCGGCTGTTCCTTACTCGGTCAGTGCCTTCACGCATAACCGTCAGGAGGTGCTGCTGCTCAGCAGCTATGATCGGCTGAACCGGACGTACGGGACGATCTCGAGGCCGATCGGCGTATCCGAGGTCGACTTCTTGCTGAAGGGGAGCGACGGCAAGCTGCGCCATACGTACACGTACACGAACGATCCTGCCAGCTATCAGAGCATGCTGTACAAGGACATTTACGCCATCTACGGCGACAAAGTCCCGCAGGACGATACCGACTCGATTCATAACGGAGAGGTTAAATTTTTTGTCTTCACCGGCGAGAACAATTGGGGCTTCTACATTCTGCCGGTAGCCCGTCAGAATGAGCAGCTGTATATCGGACGCAAGAAGTTCTGTGCATTCGAGAACGATTTGTCCGAGTTAGACTTTTTTGACGGCTTGAAATAATTTACCGTCTGCTATCGCAGAAAGGAGTTGCGTCCCTATGTTCACGGACCGGTATCCGGAATTTCGCAAAGGGCGGATCTTGAAGACGGAAATGCTCGAATGTCTCCGTGATTATCCTCGAGATATCATGGACATTCAGCTGCAGCCATATTCGGACGGTATTGTGTCCGGCTGCGCCGTTCGTGCCGACGACGCCAATCTCTATATCGGGCAAGGGATCGTTAAGCATCGGGGCGTCGTCTATGTGCTCTCGCAGGAGCAGAAGCTGGCCTTTACAGCAAGCGGCGTGGAGACGGTCATCAAGCTGCGGCTGCACGACGAGCAGTCGGATGCGGATTTCACGGTGCGGCGAGCGGAGGTCGTGCTGGACAAGGAGTCCCGGCTTGAATCGAATGAGCTGGAGCTGGGGCGCTTCAAGCTGAAGGAAGGCGCTCGAATCCGTACGGAATACCGCAGCTTCGCCGACTATGCGACAGAGTACAACACGCTCAATCTTCTGCATACGTCCTATGCCGGAATCGGCGCGCCGACGCTGCATCCGGGGATGCTTCGGCGATTTGCCTCTGAGCTGCTGCACAGTGAAGCGGCGGATGCGGCGGATCTTGCCTTCGGCATGACTTGCTTGAATCAGGGGAAGGCGGAGCGGGAGCTGATTCTGCACTATTTGGCCCGGAAGCTTCGCCAGCCTTATAAGGATTACCCGAATGCGGTCATTCATCGAAATCTGGTGCGTCTATTGGAAAGCGTGAAGGGCGGGAGCGGTCGTCTGGGCGGTCAGAGCCATGGCCCGCAGCGCATGATTGTAGATTAACGAGGGGGATGAGAGCGATATGGGATCGTTCATGGATGAGCAGATCGTGTCGATGCTGAACGAAGCGGAGAAGGCGGCGGACAGGAAGGATATTACGCAAGGACCGGTGAAGATCGGCAGCCGCTATTATGCATTCAAGGAAACGGCTTTTTGGGATGGCCGGGTCACGCTGTTGATACCGGAAGATTTTGACGACATGCCTCCTCATTTAAGCAAAATTAAATATCCGCATGAGCAGCGTCCGCAAATCATTAAGACCGATGAGACGGGCTGCATCAATGTTACGCTCAGCCGGATCGATCAGGAGCTGGAGGAGGAATGGGTGCAGGAGCTGGCGGAAGGGATGAAAGCGATACTACGCAAAGCCAATCCTGCAAGTGTGTTCTACACGGAGGGAGTCGAGGAGGTCGAGGGCAAACAGATCGCTTATTTCGATTTCAAGAGCCCGGCCATCGACGATCCGATCTACAACGTCATGTTCTATTTCATGCTGGAGGGAACGACCGTCATGGGGACGTTCTGCTGTCTGTATAAGGATTATGCTGCCTGGCGGCCGATCGTGCTGCAAATGATACAGTCGATCCGCGTCTTGGAGCAGCCGGAGGGAGAGGGTGACCAATGAGCGAGACAGTCTATACATACGGCCATCTGCACGTTGCGCCGTATTCATTTGTTAATGTGACGAGTCTACAGATCATCAAGCAGGTCAATGAGCATGCGGTGCTGACGATCAGCGGCGTTATTGAGGAGGATGCTCAGGATTCATATATCGAGCAGTCGGAGGGCACCGAGACGATTCAGGTATGGGTGCAGAATGGCAATCGCTCGGTCGTGCTGTTCCAGGGCGTTGTGGCTTCCCTGTCTGTCCAGACGGTCCGTGATGTGCGGACGATGACCGTCGAAGCGCACAGCTTCACCGTTGCGATGGATATGTGGCCGCACACGAGAACGTTCCAGAACGGAAGCATGACGTATTCCCAGCTGTTCAAGCGGATTGCAGGCCATTATTCGGGCTCACAGGTGTCGGTCGCGGTCTCCGGCGGGCAAAGCTTGGGCGGAATGAGGGTGCAGTATAAGGAAACGGATTGGCGCTTCCTGCGCCGGATGGCCTCGCGGCTCCATGTGCCGCTTCTTCCGTCGAGCACGCGCGGAGGCATCGCCTTTACGGCAGGGCTTGCAGAAGGCGGAGAGCCGCAGCAGATGAACGCCTATCATTATACGGTGAATAAGCAGCTGCAGGAATATGTGTCGTATTCCGACAACCATGAGCCCGGCGCGAAGGAGAGCGCCTATGTCAGCTATGAGGCGGCAAGCTATGGGCTTTATGACCTGGGCGACCCGGTGTTGTTCCACAAGCGCAAGCTGTATGTGTACCGGGCAGAAATTACGATGCACGACGGCGTGTTGAGCGGCCTATATACGCTGCGGGACAAGGATGGCTTCGTCTGCAGTACGGAATATCCGTACGCGCTTGCCGGGACCTCGCTGTTCGGTACTGTTCTTGCCGTATCGAAGGACAAAGTAAAGCTTCATCTGGACATCGATTCGGAGCAGTCCGAGAACGAAGCGGTCTGGCTTCCGTATTCGACCGTCTATTCGTCGCCGGATGGCAGCGGCTGGTACTGTATGCCGGAGGTTGGCGATCAAGTGCGGATGTATTTTCCAGATGAGCATGAACACCATGCCTTCGCCGCCAGCTCGGTCGATACTGAGCCGAGCAGTCCGCAGCATCGGAGCGACCCTTCGGTGAAGACGATTAGTAACAAATACGGCAAGCAGATCGTGTTCAAGCCAGGCGCAATCGAAATTATCGGCAACGGACAGCTGCTTATTCGGCTGACGGACGATGGCGGAATCGAAATTAACAGCGACAAGCAAATTAAGCTGACGGCGGAGGAAGATATCGAGATTGTAGGCGACAAGGTGATGATTCAAGGCAATGAGCAGGTGGAGCTTGTCCAATCGTCCTCCAATCTGGTCATTCAAGACGAGGTGACGTTCAGCGGCGCGAAGGTGAACATTAAGTGATGAACGCGCGCGTGGATAAAGACGTCGTTATGGACCGCTTCCTGCAAGACCATGTGTTGGATAAGTGGGAGCCGGATCTTATCGTCATTCAGAATCAATTAGCCGAGCGGGAGACAGAAATTATTGGCAGCTTCAAGCAATCGTTCGCGAAGTTGTGCGCCAGGGCAGCGGAGCAGCAGCGCGAAGGCCGCAAGGGGCCGGTGCAGTACATTTATATCTCCATGCTTCGGACGAGCGTAATGGAGGATGACCCGCTCTATTTGCTTGAGGCGTTCGATGAGCAATGGCTGCTCGATCCAGTGGCTTGCACCTCAACGTGGCGGGCCGATTTTGCCTTCTCTCCGCTGTTTCGCCGCATGCAGGAGCTGGAGCGGGTGAAGGTCGATTATGCGCGTGCTGTCACGTCGATGGATCTGGATCGAATCAAGCAGATCGAGGTGGTCAAATATCATTGGATGGTACTTGAGTTCATGCGCGACCAAATTCCGTCACTGCTCCTGATGGACGAATACAAGGAGATGCTGAAGAATGAAGGGCTCAAAATTATGGCCGGAGAGTATCGGGATGAGAGCCAATTGTTATATGGAGCTGAGGGTGAATAATGGACTATTTCTTATTGAAGCAGGATGAGCGGTGCAAGGATGCACCGGTGCTGCTGAATGTACGCCAGCATCTCGATCCGCGGGACGCTCGGCAGACGCGGGCGCACCTTATTCCAGACGCGCTCATGCTGCCGGTCCGGTCCGAACCGGACAACGAATACCCCGATGTGCTCAGCACCAAGGATCTGTTCCTCGTATCTTCAAGAATGAAGCCGCTTCTTGAGCTTTATGAGCCCAACATGATAAGCAAGCTGACCGTCCTGCTCGATTCCGAGCATCAACGTCAGCATGACTATTATTTGCCGATCTTCGAGGAGATCGAGGCGCTTAGTCCGAGCTGCGAGTATAAGCCCGATGGGGAGACGATCACGAAGCTGGTACTGCTGTCGGAACCGCTTCGGAAGAAACGAATTGCACGAATCCGCTGCGACGGCGCCCTGCTCATCGTCGTCCGGCTGGACGTTGCCGAGAGCATTCTGCGGCGCGACTTCGCAGCCGTTCGACTCGAACGAGTGCCGATGGAGTAATTCTCGTATTTCGTATTCACGGAGCTAACGAATCCATTCAATTCATGAAGGAGGGAGAACAATGGCAGATTCGAGCTACGTCGTTCGCGGTGCCAAGATGAGATGCCAGTACGGTACCCATGCGCGGCGTATTAATTTGCCGGCCAGCCACGGTGCATACGTTAACGGCAAACCGAAGATGAATGAAGAGGATTGTCGGCTTACCGTTAATATTCCGCATTTTGGGATATGTAATTGCCCGAATAATCCGAACACTTCCACCGTTTATTTGATTGCGGAGGACGGGCAGCAAATTAGCGGCCGGCCTTGCGAGCCGAAGCTTCCATCGAGATGGAGCAATTGCAAGGAAGAGGCTCGGGTTGGAGGCAGGGCGGCGCTAATGTCGGACTCCATTATATATTGCTATTACCAAGGGAGCATTACCTTTCTAGATGATGGACAGAACAGCGACTAATAACGAATGGAGGCTGACGAAGCAATGCTAAGCTACGATCAGATACGCGCTAGCCTGCCGTTTCGGCTGCAGCGGCTCGATGCGTTAGACGTCGTCTGGAAGCCGAATGAGCATGGCCGATTGCGGCTGCGCGGAATCGTCGACGAGAGC
>NZ_BIML01000014.1 GCF_004001065.1 Paenibacillus xylaniclasticus | reverse complement strand
TAGTTACTAACGGTAATTCCTGAATGGAATCGATTAGATTTCCGCATCCCGTCACACTAGATGGATGATTTACCGATTCGTTTTAATCGCAATGAAAGCTGAATTTGGTTGGCTTCATTATCTCCCTCCCGCTAATTAGACGGTGCATGGTGCGAGGCGGGCAACGTCGGTGAATGATGGGTTCATTCTGCAATGGGTAAGCCTTACATGATGGACACACTCAAATATTGTGTTCTTGCTTAATCTTCTCAAACCATTCCATAGCAATCATACCTGCGGTTTTTACCGAATCGTTCGTGTGTATCAATTCATAAGCATAGTCCGCAGTTAAACTATTCGTTTTTACATCATAAATAATCTTCATCTCGGTAGGCATCTCACGATTAAATTGTTTGCAGATGCTCAACATCTCTTTGATGTTACCATTTATTATTTTAATTACAGATTTCTGTCTTTCCACCGACACATTGTAAGAGTAACTAGCCCCTTGAATATCATTAGCCAGCGCATCATTTAGCTTGTGTCTTTCTACAATTTTCCCATTAATACAATAGAAAAAGTCACTAGAAATAAGTCCCATTTCATGCGAGCAATAGATGTATATTTTATCTGCCTTATCATTAACATACTCTAAGCATATGGAAACCATATCCGCCTGTAATTCACTAAAGTAATCCTCAAAAACCTTCCCCAAAATAGCCCCTCCCTAATTCAATATACTTTCTTCCATAAACTTTCCATCTATCTCATATTGTACTATAAACTCTGATGGTCTCATACTATCCCCATCATACTTAATCTCAACATTTACCTTTACATGTTTTCCTTCCTCAATAGCTTTTGCCCATTGATTTTCAATCTTTTTATACTGACTTAAATTCACTTTGCTTGATTGAGATACAAGGTTATCAATTTCTGGAGAACCACCGAATCTATCCCCAGCCAAATGTCCCGCATGGTCACCTGGTTCTTTTCCTGGTGTATTTGAATCATGTGGTAACCGTTCTTCCCTTGCAGTTAGCATTAATTCATCTGTACTGAATTTTTCAATACGGCCAAGATTGTCCGTTTCATAATCGTACTGATGTTCACCAGCTTTATATTTCACATTTGGTTTAAGATTCCCTGCTTCATCAAATGGAGTATCGACAAAAGTTTTATTAACTTTAGGCGTCCCCTCAGAAATCCTACTCTCTCCAGTATACATGCCGTCCCTCAGGTTTTGAATCTGCTGCTGTCTCTCCGGCGTTATTTTAGGCACTTCCGGGTCACGCGGTGGGCCTAGATCGAACAGCCTTGCATCGAATCCATCGACAGTCGACGGCTTGAATCCGCCTATTGCTTCATCCGCTCCTTTAAAGAGGTTCGTTACCCATTTCCCTGCGCCTTTTACGACTACCTTACCGCCAGGGATCAATGACGCGACTGTACCTACTCCGGCAATGATTCTATCCGATGTCGACAGCTTATTGCCCATTAGGTCTTCGCCCGACACGACTTCATATATCCCCTTAGCCGTTCCCACGAACGGGATCATATCCAGTCCGAGGTTCACATACGTCCACCATGATGAGCTGCCCGTGTCCCGCTTCGCTTCGTTAGACACCAGCTTCTCTTGGCGTACGCTTACAAAGTCGATCAATGGCGCAATGATGCGAGTACGTTCCCCGTCGAGGCTAAGGACGATCTCCCTTACGATTCTGTCGGTCGAATAACGGATCGCCTCCTCCAAATCAACGCCCTGGAATTTCGCCTTCAGCTCACTGAACACCGCATCGATGCGGGCAAAAATATCTTTAATTTGATCCGGCAGTCTGCTTATATCCGCGGCCATCTTATCGATCAGGGTGGTTCCCTTCCCGGAGAGATATTGGTTTACCTTCCTCCCCATATCAACAGAAACATCGATGATGAGCTTCAGCAATCCGCCGACCGTGGTCACGATCCCTTTCAGCACATCCGATTTGAAGAACTGCTCGATTAGGTTCGCGCCCTTGGCTATCGCCCGATCCCGAACGTTATCGATCCATTTCATCATCGCCGCGATTCCTTCACGAATCGCATCAAACATTTGGTTGCGATAATCATTCAAAGCATCTACAATCGCCTGCTCAATATGTCGTGCTGCCTCCCATGCATCGGACGCTGCATTGCCTACGGCTCTCGCCTGATCACCAACCCAATCCCACCAATTCTGTTTCTCGCGAAAATCCTTCATTTCCGACAATAGCTTGCGGATCGTCTCCTCTGCATTCTCGTACTGCTGTATGGATTCGCTGAGAAAAGTAAGAAGCAAGTTAAATTGATGGTCTACCTCCCGCAGAGACCCCCTTACACTGGAGATCCGCGAACCAATGCTTCGCCGGGCCGCGATGGCGCTATCTACATGCACCGAGGAGACCGCATTCTGTGTTCTAACGAGCCGCAATCGGCTCTTATCCAGCTCTCGTTGGATTTGATTCAATTCTGTCAGATTCACGTTGATGGATGACATTACAGCTCCACCGCCTTATTATCCTACACATCTGAGATTCGTCCTATTAAACAAGGGGAGCCGGAGCCCCCCTCACTTGTGTAAACTAGATGAATGATTAGTGCGTTCCCGATATTGTCAAATCATCCGCTGACGATTTACTGCTGGAGTATACCGCAACGACCGGATAAGGAATGCTGTTAAGCGACCATGATGTCCCCGCAATATTGACCGATTGATTAATCGGAGCGCTGTATTGAAGCGTATACGTGTCGCCGATCGCCTTAATATCCGCAGCCATGAGCAGTACGCTCGTATTGGTTCTCAGTTCCTTAATATTAGCCTGCGTCGCAGCTTGACCTTTACGTACCGCAACCGCCGATGATGGCAGCACATAATGGAAGTGCCAGCGCTGCGCCTGCATCGCATACTCGTAAGTCGACAACATATTGCCTGGATTGCGGTTTACGCCATAGGTGTTGGGTTGGCCGATGTATGTCCGATTGCGTCCAGTCAGCTGCAGCAGCTGCGAGTTGCCGTACCTATAGTTGTCATGCGGCTGCGCCGCTTTGCCGGTTGCCCGGTCTCCACCTGCGTTCTCGAATAGGCTGGCTACTTGAGCGGTCCAATCCAGCTCAGCATCCGATACATTCCTTCGGACATATTCGTTATCCCAATCCAGATAAACCGGATTAGAGTACACAGATGAAGGGCTCCAGCCCGGCGTGACTGCGCCGAATTTGTTGATCGGCTTGTACTGACCGTTCACATCCA
This sequence comes from Paenibacillus xylaniclasticus, assembly GCF_004001065.1. GTDB lineage: Bacteria > Bacillota > Bacilli > Paenibacillales > Paenibacillaceae > Paenibacillus_T > Paenibacillus_T xylaniclasticus. The sequence continues at coordinate 6,389 of NZ_BIML01000014.1, read as the reverse complement.
TGTAGATATCGACCGGTTGAATCGCTCCCGTCTTGAGATTTAAGTGATAATAATACGGGACAACCTGCAAATTGCTGTAATAGTTGCCGATTGTCTGCAGATCCGTGTATACCTTGTAGCCTGGCCGTAGCGGCTGATTACGCAGAGCCGCAATGTTGTTCTTCTCCGGCGACAATGGGAACGGATTAATCGCCCGCCTTAAGTGCGGAAGCAGTCCGTACGTATCCAAATATCGGGTAGCGCTGCTGACGATCTCGCCGCGAATGTCGATTTGATCGCCGACCAGCTGATTCACCTTGCTCTGGTCCACCTTCTTCACGACATTCGGTACGAGCCACTGAGTCGGAGACAGCGGCTGCTTGAAGAAGTTCGAGAACCGGAAGTCGCCCGTATCTTCGATCACCATATTCCCGATTCTTCCAACAACGTCAATATTAAAGCTCTTCAATGTACTATGCCGAGCCGCGTGCGGCTTCGGAGTATCGTAACGGACCCTGTTCGTGAATAAATCGTTATCCTCATAAGTCGCGTTAATGGCAATACTCTTGAATTCGACAAGTGCACTGATTTGTTCCCGGTTGGCCAACGGCAGATAAAATTCGAACCGCGTCTTCGGCACCTCAAGCGAAATCCAAGAATCCGCTTTATACATGACACCCTCATAAATAACGTTAAAGTTAAACTTCACATACTTCGCTCTGGTCCATTCGGTCGTATCCATTCCGTCAACGAAGCCTTTACCGCGAATATCGGTCGTCAAAGGCCAGCCCCATTGACCGTTGCCATAGAAGTCGCCTGTATTCGGGAAATCTAACGTAAATTCATGATCAAGCAAGATAAAATTAGCCGCGCTGCCAGACGAGGAACTCGTCGGGTCCAGCGGACGAGCAACTAGCTTATATGCATCAGCAGGAGGTGTCGTATCTGCTCCGCCCGCTAATGTGCTTGAAATTACCGTCGGGCTGCCTTGAGCTGGCATAGGCGGTGCCGTAATCCTTACTTGCCCGTGGCCGTTGCGCACCCCGCTCTGCATCGAGCCGTTCTTTACACCGCCGATGTAACCGGAGCCCCCGCCACCTCCTGAATCGTCATTGTCGTCGTAAGACGGATAATCGTTACCGCCGGCTCCGCCGCCGTAATACCCGCCGCCGCCGCCGCCGCCGCCGGAGCTCGATCCAGCCGTGTTGCTGCCGCCTTGGCCGAAGGAACCGTTGCCGCCATAATTGGAGCCGCCGGCCCCACCGCTAGTCTGCGTTCCGCCAGTACCTGGCGTTCCGTAGTTATCTCCGCCAGTGCCGCCTATCTCCCCGCCGCCGCTGCCGCCGGCTTGGCTTCCACTGGGGCCTCCTCCTCCTCCTGCAACTATAATTCGATCATAGAGCGTTGTACCGCCGCGGCGTACATCCGAGGCACCGCCCCCTGAATCGGTAGGACGGCCATGCCCGGAGCCGCCTCCGTTCCAGCCCGTGTTACCTCCAACATAGATATAAATCGTCTCGCCTTCTGTGAGCTCGACTTCCCCTTTGGCATAACCACCCTTCCCTCCATTGCTGGACGTACCACCCTGCGCTCCCCAGGCTTCAATCGTGTAAGTCCCCGTACCAGGCGCCGTGAATGTCTGTACACTCCCTGTATAATCAAACACCTGAGCCGTTGCCGGCGTGGCCGGCTTATAGTCGGGATTCGGTACCTCTTGCGTGACATAAACCCCGTCGATAGCGATAAACTCCTGCGTCGTCATGTTCTTCAGACTAATATTATCCGCATATACCGTGCCGCCTGCCGCACTCTTCACAATCGAGATTCGCACTTCGGTTGCATTCGCCTGCGTTGTGAACGTATGGCTCTTCGTCACGGTTGCTCCCGATACGGCAGTCGCACTGCCCAGACCGGATTGTAATACAGTGCCATCCGCACTCAACACTTCGACTCTCAAGTAGCCGTTCGAGCCTGATGCGCCGATGCTGCCTTCGAATCGGTACTGTACGTTCGGCTTCACCGTGATCTTTTTCTGATAGCTGCCCGTGCCCGTGCCTCCAATCGCAAAGCTCGTACCCGAGATGAGGCCGCTGCTGCTGCCGAAGGATGGGCTGCCTGACAGAACAACAGTATCCCATCCGGCTACAGAGCCATTGACGTTCACAATCTCCGCGTCTCCGTTCGCCACGATGTTCTGGCGGTAATCCGGATCTAGTATGCGCTCATACTCAAATACCGGCTCCTGCTTATTGCCCCCGATAGCCTTAGAAGCATCGGTACGTTGATCCAACCTGCTCGGCAGCGAATTAATCTTCGCATTCTGAACCGAGACCGGATTATGAATCACAACATCGTTCACCTTCGAATGCAGCGGCGAGTAGGCACTGTCGAAGGATTGACCGTTCATCTGGTAATTAGTATCGTACCCGACCGAATAAGCGACCGGAAGATTCTTCGGATTCTTATTCAGAATTACTTTATAGAATACGCTGGCATTGCCCGTGATGACCAATCCATTCTGCAGACGATCTGGAATATCCAGCCCCGTCTCCATCAACCGCATATAAGGCGCTGGGCGGGCCGGACGGTTCAGCCCAGCCGGCATGCTGTCGAATATTGTTGTAACCGTACCCGTTGAAGCACCTGAATACTTCGAGAGCGGAGAAAAATACTGGCCATTGTACGAGCCGATCTTAATCGTATCCCGCGTATCCCATTGGGCAGCCGACAGCGGATTATTCGTCCACATCGTATCGAAATCCGTTGTCGGAACCTCCAACAATTCAGTCGTCTTAGCGGTATTGGATTTCTTCTCGAAATACATGACAGACTGATCACCGGTAGACGTCTGCAGAATGAGGAAGTCAGATATCGCCGTAACGTTAGTCTTCAAGGCCCTGCGCTCATCGAACTTCTTCTGCTCGTTCACTTTGCCTTGTTTATTGTTCGCCAGACTGTTGTCCGAAGGTCCTTCATACCATACGACGTCATCATGCTGATCGGTTTCAAGCGAATAGCGAAGACGCCCGTCGGCGCTGTTGTTGTTCGTTGATTGATTGAAGAAGATGTTCGGATCGCCTTGCTTCACCGTAGCCGTCACTTCATTCGTGCCGACTAGTTCTGCCATGCCGTTCACTTTGGAACGATGTAATTTCCATACGACCGCTTTATTAATCTTCATATAATCAAATGTTACCGTCTGCGTCCACGTATCCTCGTACCCGCCTACGGTATGAAAGTCATAGCCTTCCTGCACCCAATAATAGTCAGTCTCCGACTTTTCGGGCTTGCCGCCGGTACATGGATCGCCAGAGCAAGGAACGGCCGGCTCAATAACGTGCTTGAAGGAGTGCAGCGTTACGTTCTCGGTATAGGTTGCGCCTGCATCATCCGTTTTCGTTCTGGCGTTCGGCTTCGACGGAACAGAATTATGACCAACGCTCCCTGTAATCGGACTCATCGCCCATCCGTTCACAACTGGCGTAAAGTACGAACGGTACGTGCGCTGCTTCGTAATTTTCGGTACATACTCCACTTCGACATCCACGATAAACTCTGAGCCTCCTGAAGCGAAATAAAGGCTGCGCGTCGTCGGTGTTCCCGACATCGCATCGAATGTCTCATTGGAGGACGTACCCGCAAGCTGCGGTGACCCTTCCTTAATCTCCGACCAGTATTGCGGCGATGAAATAAAGCTTCCTGTTTCTTTATCCTCTGGTGGGGCGATCCAGGTTGCAATTATCGTTTCCCCAACTGTGCATGACTTGGTTACAAGCTTCCCCTTCTTATCCTTAGCGGAGACAACGACCTTGGCATTGTATCTAAAGCTCACTTTGCCGCCCGGCGGGATCGGGTAGTTCATTAAATCGTCATTATAAATTAGCTTCGTCTCGCCCTTGAGATATGAGATTAAGCTGGATGAAGAAACGGATACCCCCGTAGTACCTTCTGTTGTGTATAGATTGGGAGCGTTTCCTATCTTAGACCATTTGGCTGGCTCCCCTGTATTAGAGATTGGAGCAACCGCTGTATTGTCATTACGGTATAAGACGACCCGAATCGTAAAATCGGTTTTATCCTTGGCCCATTTCGCCCACTGCTGCCAATCCGTGTTCGCAAAATCTATTTTCATGGGAACAATTTTGCCGATAACCGACTGCTTCTTAGGCAAGACCCCTTCAAGCTTGGCTTTATCCGGAATCGTGACTTGAGTGGAGCAATTACAATCTAGCTCTGCAGCTGGCTTATAGAGGATCACGACATCAGTGCCCTCTATGTACATTGGGGGATTCCGTTTCTTCACTTCCGGACCTCTCACGAAATAAGGGGAATCCCCTGAACCGTCGCAGTTAATCTTTTTATTATCAATACTTGGTTTTATATACGAGCAAGCGATTACCCATGTATCCTTAGCGCTATCCTCAATTGATTCGGGCACATCGACTTGAATCGTCTTGTCCGTAACCTTAAACCCTTTACCATCTGGCCCTTTAATCACCGTTTCAGCCTTAATGGATGTTCGATCAGATTCTTTCAAATAATGAACCTTTATTGGATAGTAAGCACTGTGATAGGGAACTGGCACATCGTATTTTGGTCGGAAGTAACTTTTATCACTCCACGGTTTCGCTTCCCTAATCCCAGATAGCGTCGAGTACTCACCCGGTTGGATAACATTATCGATTTTTATTTTGAATATTGGATTAAAATATAAAGTAGTATTGTCCTTTATTTTATTGAAATTTGGGTTAGTTTTAAGTATTTCTACAACCTTTGCAGCCGGTAGCGCGAACTTCGTTACGTAGATATCATTATTGCATCCATCAGTACTCGCTCCTATACTTCGTGCGTATGTGCACTCTTCTATGTCGTTAATATATTGAGAATTATTCTTAAACTCACTAAGATCAAGGACTACATATCGGCTGGACCCGCCTGCAAGCGGTGTACATTCGGACGTTAATTTATCATCCCCGGTGCAAGTGATCCCTTCATTGACGGTCGTCGTACTGGGATCATCAAACCGAATGATAAATTTTACCGTCGTATACCGCGTACCTGACGTTGCCTTCTTGTTGGTCGTTATATAATAAAACCAACCGGCTTTTTCTGGATCATCACTGTTATCGAACCAGGCACCTGTTTTGTATTCTCCGCTGGTCTCTAGGAATTGGTCATTTTTATTTTCTACTGCATGTGCTATTTTCGGTTCAATAGGAACTCCAGCAATTAATAATAGAATGGAGAGTACAATGATAAGAAACTTTTTCATTCCTGACCTCCATATACCTTGATAGCATACCTTACTGTCTTCTCATTAATAAACTAATTCCAGAAAATAACCTTATTCTGTATTATTCACTTACTTCATAAAAGTAGCGACCCTTCAGAAACATATTCTCGAAGTAATACACTGAAAAATATTCATGCTGATAATTAAAACTGTTTGTCGCTAAATAGACATCCGAATAGCCGTCATACCATACATTCTTTTTAAGCTTAAAGGAATCTGATCTCTTCGTAACATCTGTGTTATCAGGAAATACCTGAGAAGTATCGTTCGCCGATATCACCATGAACTTGAATCTCGTCCTAACGATAACGAAGCCTCCGGCTTCACGGACCTGTGACATTTCCGGATCGGCGTAGCCTTTAACGATAACCTTATTTTTTTTGACCCAACCCGCATAGAACTTAGCAACATCCCGAATACCCTGAATATCTATTGAACTCAAGCCTTGTTCTCCACCCATATACTTAATAGCATTATCAGCGAACTTCTTCTCGTTAAACGTTCGATAATCAACATTCAATGAGCTTGCATAAAACTGCTTAATCCGCTCTGCCCATTGATCCGCATATGTTTTATAATCCCAAGAACGCTTCTCCGCCATATATTGCCGATTGTTCGGCTTGCCTACATTAATATCCTGATAGAATCGATCCGGCAGATCCGTCAGCTTCATCCAATTGGCATCCCATTTCTTGCTGTACTCTCGTCCCCAAGGATCGAGCACAACCTTCCCGCTGTCCACCTTCTTCTGGTATTCCGCATCCGTCACGCGCACAGAATGCGCACCTGCGTCCCATTTGACATCTGAATGCAACACTTCTGACACAAAGCGAAGCGGCACCATCGTGCGTCCTTCGTATTTCTCCGCGGCGGTGTCCAGCGTGACGGCTTCACCGTCTACAACTGCGTTCTTTGAGCCGATCTGCATCTCAATCTTCTGGCCTTTGTACGCGATAATAGCCGTCTGCGTCTTATTGTTCCATTTCACATCGGCCCCCAGCTTCTCGCTGACGAACCGTATCGGCACCATCGTAAATCCGTCCGTGTTGATATAAGGCTCGCTGTCTGGAAATTTCACCTTCTGTCCATTCACAATGATCGGAATAATCCGAAGATC
>NZ_BIML01000013.1 GCF_004001065.1 Paenibacillus xylaniclasticus | reverse complement strand
AGGCCTGTTCTACAACCGAATCGAGAACATCTGTGTTATCAATAAAGACTTGAGAGGTATCATTCGCTGATATTACCATAAACTTAAATCCTGTTAGGTAATAAATTCATTCAAAAGTGTTCCGATTCATAACCAAAGCAAAAATCAGAAGTGTCCATTAAGGTAGTGAAAATCCGATTTTATCATAGGTTTCTGTTATCTGAATCCCTTTGGATAATCTTTCTATTTTGATTGTATCTATTTTTATTCCTAAATTCCCCAGCTCAATAATAATATCATCATCAGAAAGTTCTACTTTCTCCAACATAAATGAGTATTCTAGTGCCACTCTAATGAACCTCCGTTCATGGTATTAAATGAATGACTTTTTTATCTTTAGTTACGACAATGACTTCATCTAAATTTTCTATAGGCCAATCTATAAGTTGCTTCTTCAATTCATTTATATCCGCGTTCCAATCTCCGAGATTAAGTACTACTCTTCTTGTTTGACCTTTGTTAATTTTCTTCTTTTCAAGTTGTGAAGCGACACTACGCGGACTTGTCTCACCTTTAGGGGAATATCAATCAAATATAGTATCATTAATCAAGTAATCTGGATCTTTGTTAGTGTCTGCGATTTTTGGACTTTGTTCAATGTCATAACCATTTACTGGAGCCAGTGCATCTCCGAAGCCGCGGATCTTTGAACGCTCGTCTGCCCAATGCTGCACAGCATAAAAAAAGCAAGCCTCCAAGCATTGCTAGAGACTTGCTTTAAAACCACCATTAACGCCCAGCCCAGGTCGAATCATAATAGCGCCGATTCCGCCGAGCACTGTGCCATCTCCCTCGACTGAATCGATAGGCAATATATGCCGCAATCGTGATGCCTGCTCCGTCAATGAACATATCGGCAACGCGGCCATTGCGACCGAAGAATGGCTGCAGCAGCTCCGTTAAGACGGCATACCCGGCGGCGAATGCGACTCCCTTCCAGAAGGCACGGGGGGTCCTAGCGCCAGCAGCCGCCAGCAGTGTCAGAACGAAGAAGCCGGATATATGTCCAATCTTCTGAATGAGGTACAGCGGCTTGTTGTAATAGCTGAAATCATCAAGCTTCAACAATTCACTCATATCCGGATGACTGTTCCATTGAAATTGCACGATATGCTGTCTCCACATCACACCGAAATTTTCCGTATTAATACAGATAAACAAGCCTAAGCACCACAACAATACAATACAGAACCGTAACTTCAATTTATACCTGCCTTCCGATTCGTCCTTGTGTTACGATCATTCGGCGAATCTCTTCCCTTTACACCTATATATCCCCTTTTCAGACGGTTCCCAAACCAAGATCAAGGACGCAATCCGGCGCCTCATATTCTTCATCAACGACGGCGTTCGTAACGGAATAGGCACGCAGCTGGAACGGCTCCGGCGGCTGTACGTAAGTACGTACCATGCTGTAGTCGGTTAGATCGGGATTAAGCCATGCCTCCACGCCCTCTTCATCCAAAATAATCGGAAGCCGCTGCAGCCAAGACGCCATTGGCCCCGAAGCTGGCATCGTCAGAATGGTGAACGCCCTCTCCTCGACCCCCTTCGGACTTGTCCAGACGTCATAAATGCCCGCCATGCCGAAAAGCGGCCGCCGGTCGACCACAATATGCATCGCCCTTGGCTCCTTGTCCTTCTCCCCCTGCTTCCATCCGAAAAATCCAGTGCACGGGACGACACATCGACGTCTGCCCAGCATCCGTTGCATATAAGACTTCGATCCAATCGTATCGCCGTCGGCATTAATCGAATCCTTAGCCCAATACGGATACAGCCCCCATCTCGCTTCTTCGATCGCACGCTGACGGAGCCTGTCGTTCAAGATGATCGTCACCGGCTGCATCGGTGCAATATTAAGCCGACTCGACAGCCGCTTCTTTATCGCCCACACTTTGAATTGATCTACTACTTGAGAGATATCCGCTTTCAATGCGAAACGTTCCATGCTATACGCCTGCCTTCCAGTCATGATACGGTAGGGTTGGCAGGAACAGGAATAATTATACCTCCATCAAGAAGCGCGTCTGCATCCGCTGTTATACCGTGAACCGTTTGCGAAAGCGAAGCGGCGACATTCCGGTATGCTCCGTGAATAAGCGGGAAAAATGCGGTGTCTGCTTGAAGCCGGTCTCCTCTGCAACGCGCGCAATCGGCCAATCCGTCTTAATAAGCAGCAGCTTCGCTTGATCAAGCCGGTAATAGAGGAGGAATTGCTGCGGTGTACAGCCGAACACCTCAGTCATACAGCGGGCAATGTAGTTGGAATGAAGACGAAGCGCCTCGCTCAGCATCGTATTGCTGACAGAAAATCGATAGTTCAGCTTCAAATAAGCGGCAGCCCGCTCTGCGACCGATACCGCCGCTTTCGCTTCATCGGAGCGCCAGCCTTCGTCAAGCATCTGCAGTAGATGGAGAAACCGCTGCTGCCGATCCCAGAAGGCCGCATGAGTAGAGCCGCTTGCGGCTTCATGCAAGCCGGCGAACATTCCCTTTGCTTCCTCCGGGTACGACACGGTCATATACTTGGGTAAACGTATTGCATAATTGTAGTAATCGCCCCTCAGCGTACCTGGGTGCGTACCTTCCGTCTCCTCCCATTGGCCGGGAGCTTGAAAATGGGTCCAATCGAACACGGTCTCTTCCTCGCATGGCTTAACCGAATAATGCCAACGGTCAGGGCGCAGGATGAGAATCTGACCCGGGCCAAGCGACCACTGCCGATCCTCCTCACCGATATGAAGCGTACCGCTATGGACAAATAACATATCGAATACTCCAATATTCGCCCGGTTCGGGTGCTCTTCTCCTGCTGAATACGTAACACGATTAGACTCTATGAAATAGGGAAGTGGCGGCGAAAGAAAGGTAAGAAGCTGCTGGTTCGTCATGTCGAGCAATCCCTTCTTAGTGTGTAAATATGCAAAATTGACCTTGCATAGTTCGCTATTTTTCAACTATTTTATCAAATACAATAAAGCTGTTAAAGGATGAATTTTGCAAAATATCGTCAATATATCACATACTAGAGAGGAGCCTCTTCCATTGACTACTCCAGCTTTACATTCCGTTATGCCCGCAGTACCGTTAAGCAAAGTCTCAATTCAAGATTCATTCTGGTCCTACTACGCCGACCTCGCCCGCAACGTTGTCATTCCTTACCAATGGGAGGCGCTGAACGATCGCATAGAGGGCGCTGAACCCAGCAGGGCGATCCGCAACTTCCGTATCGCAGCCGGTTTGGAGCAAGGCGAATTCCACGGCTTCGTATTTCAAGACAGCGATCTATATAAATGGCTGGAAGCTGTCGGATACCGAATCGCCACGCATCCGGATAAAGAGTGGGAAGCGATCGCAGATCAAGCGATCGAGCTGGTGGAAGCTGCGCAGATGGAAGACGGTTATCTGAATACGTATTACCAGATCAAAGGCATTGACCTGCGATGGACGAACCTGCTCGACGCACACGAGCTGTACTGCGCTGGCCACTTGATCGAAGCAGCCGTCGCCTATTCAGGCGCGACGGGCAAGACTAAGCTGCTCGACATCGCCTGCCGGTTCGCCGACCACATCGACGACGTATTCGGCACAGGACCGGATCAAATTCGCGGCTACTGCGGCCATCAAGAGATCGAGCTGGCGCTGGTGAAGCTGTATCAGGCGACTGGTCAAGAGCGCTATTTGAAGCTGGCTGCCTACTTCATCAACGAGCGCGGCACAGATACGACGTTCTACAGCCGAGAGGCCGAGCGGCGAGGCTATACGACCATCTGGTCTGCGCATCCGGACTGGCCTCATCCAGAGCGGAAGATCGATTTGCAGTATCATCAGGCGCATGCGCCGGTGCGGGAGCAGAACACGGCAGTCGGTCATGCCGTTCGTGCGGTATATATGTACACGGCAATGGCCGACCTCGCCCGCTTGAATGGCGATACGCAGCTGCTTGACGCTTGCCGTAAGCTCTGGAATGATATTACCCGCAGACAGATGTACATTACAGGCGGCATCGGTTCGACCCATCACGGCGAGTCGTTCTCTGCAAGCTACGATCTGCCTAACGATACGGCCTATGCCGAGACATGCGCATCGGTCGGCCTCGTTTTTTTCGCCAACCGAATGCTCCAATTGGAGGCCAAATCGGAATATGCCGATGTGCTGGAGCGCGCGCTGTACAATACGGTCATAGCCGGAATGGCGCTTGACGGCAGAAGCTATTTTTACGTTAATCCGCTTGAGGTTTGGCCGCATGCCTGCAGCTGCAACCCAGGCAAGCACCACGTCAAGCCTGTCCGTCAACAGTGGTTCGGCTGCTCCTGCTGCCCTCCGAATATCGCACGGCTGCTCACTTCGCTCGGTGCCTATATTTATACGGTCAATACGAACTCCAATACTGTATATACGCATCTATATATCGGCAGCACAGCCGACCTGCAGCTCGCAGGCCAGTCGTTCCGACTAGTACAGACATCAAATCTGCCTTGGAGTGGTAACGCCTCCTTCACCATCAGCGAGCTGGCAGAGCCAGCAGCATTCACGTTAGCTTTACGCATCCCGGCCTGGACACAAGGAGCTCTGCCAGTGGTGAAGCTCAATGGCCAGCCATTCTCCTTCAAGCCGGATGATATTCAAGAAGGTTATCTAACCATTGAACGAATTTGGCGAGCCGGCGATCGAATCGATGTGGAGCTCGCAGTGCCTGTACTGCGGTTAAAATCGCATTCTGAGCTTCGTTATAATGCAGGAAGGATCGCCCTCCAGCGCGGACCGCTCGTCTACTGCTTTGAAGAGACCGATAACGGCAGCAATCTCGCAGCGCTATCGATCGCTACTGCAGGCGAAATCACAGTCGAGCAGGACGACCGGTTGCTTCCAGGAGTCATTATGCTGCAATGCGAAGGTTATAAAGAGGCTTCGAGTGAGGAGGAAGGCGAGGAATTATACAGCGTTTACAGCATAGCCGAGCCGGAACGGACCTTACTGCGTGCGGTGCCTTATGCACTCTGGGGCAATCGCAATCCAGGCGAGATGTCGGTCTGGATTCGTCGGCAAAGATAAAAAAGAACCTGCCGGCAGACCCAGCAGGTAAGGCCGCGGCTTGGCACTTCATGCCGCGGTCTTCTCATGGAAAGGGGGGTATAACAAGAAACGCGATGCCTGTCGGTTCGGCTGTCCCATGGCTCCCATTACGATACATTCGTCGTGAATGCACAGTCTGCCAGCAGGCTCGGCATCCAGGCCTAGCGTACATAACCGTTATCCCGTCGTATCTGGGTGGACAGGTGCGGCGCTGGGCCGCACTCCCGATTCACGAATCCGTTACTCGCACCGGTGAGGCGAGTAACGGGTCTGGTAGAATCTCCGACGCACACACGACTGCGGCGTCGGGAATAATGCTTCTTAATAAGGAGGCAGCTTCATCTGCTGAATGCCATCGAACAATGTTGCCATATACAGATGCTCGCCATCCGAATCGATATCCGTTACCGGAAATCCGGTCTTCACGGAGAACAACGTAATCTGCCCGCGCAAAAGCCCGATCCGGTATAAACCTTTATCTGTGCAAGCAAACACACTGCTGCCATGTCTCACTAACGTAAACACAAGACGGCTGCCGAACTTCACGACATCAAAGCTGCCCCGCCTGTTGCCGATAATCACTTCTCCACCTGCACCAGCGCCAAGCAGATGTCCCTTGTACACTGCTAATGACGTGACCTCGATCTTCAGCGGACAATCATTCCATTCATCCATGAACCGATCATACATCGATATCCCTTGATCATGTCCAATAATCAGAAACTGTGGAAGTTGAATAAAGTCGTACACCTTGCGGTCTGAGCATGCGACTCGATGCCAATCCGCTCCGCAGTTATGCCACAATCCGTAATGAGTCGCCGCGAAGCTGCAAGCACCGTACGTTTTATATTGATAGCATGGGATGGCCAATTCCGGCAGCTCCCACTCGCCGTTCTCATACTTATACAAGCCGTCATTCGTACACGCGTACAGCTTGCCGTCAGCTGCGTGAAGCCGATTCACAACGATGTTGTCGCCGAGTTCCCCGCTAATATTCATCCAGTCTCCATTGCCGACGCTCTGGTATATTCCATTGCCTGGTGATGCCGCATACAGAGTATCCTCATCCATTCGGACCGATGAGAACGGGAACCGCATCCTATTCCACGGCATATGCTTACTGAACGTCTCTCCACCATTCATTATTCCTGCCTCCCGTCGGCCGACTGCTGCCCATCATTCACCTGCATTCATGATAACCGTTATCAATTACCTAAATGAATGATAACGATTATCAATTTCATTGTCAAGCCTTTCGGTGGGAATTTTCTCCGACCCAATATAAAAGACCGTTCTCTTCATCGGATAATCCGATTCAAGAACGGTTATTCTTGGCTTCCAGGCACAGCTGCCTTGGACTGGCCCCTTATTTAATCTTCTTCAATATTCCCGATTGCAGCACCGATCTTCGAGGCAACATGCGTTAATAGAGGTACAACAAATCCAGGCTCATGCATAACGTCGAACGAGATGTCCAAATACCCGACAATCGGACCTGTTTGCCCCGCTCGTACCGGACAGCATACACAATTCCAGAGCGCGAACAAATTAATGGTGTGCTCTTCTCCCCTGACAACGACGGCTCGCCCTGTCTCCATCGCTAATGAAACGGCATTAAGCCCGAGCACCTTCTTCTCCATCCGCAATCCCGGAACGACTCCGGACTTCTGTGTAATCTCAATCATTGAAGGCGGACATGCAGTGGCTAGAAGCATTCCATGCACATCCGTCCAAATAAACAGATACGGATGCGAGAAAGCACTCTCAAGCGACTGCGTCTCACTTCGAAACGCTCCCAGATACGAAATGTTGTCGACAAGCGCCTTCTCGAACCGTTTCTTGTCCGCATAAGCGCCGGAATGGTTGCCGATCCCTGTCGGGTCGGGGACGAAATCCCCATCAATTGCGGAGCTGTGAAAATATAATATATCTAACGGCTCCATATCGGATACTTCCATCCAACTGCGATTTAATCGAATGCCGCGAAACAATTGATAGATCCCTCATCTCTGCGTCAAAACTGACGATCGCCTTCCATCTATGAGAGATTTTATCATATTCCTTACAAAAAAAAAGTACTCTAGCTCCCAAAATACTAACAATAACGAGTATGGGAGGGACGAACCAATTAATTTAAGTTGTCCTGTGTACTCATAGAAATAAATAATAAAAATTCCCTTGCAGTGTATGGTGGGTCATGATACACTATCTCCATAAATTAGTGTGTGGTCCGTTGCCATACACTCCAAACAATAAAGGACGAGGTGGTTCGATGGCACCTGACATCATATGGAACGTACATGACTTTCAGTTCGATCCCTCCCGTCCGCTGTATGAGCAATTCGTCGAGCAGATTAGAGCCATGATTGCCAAAGGGCAGCTCGCTCCCGGTACTCGGCTGCCTTCCGTCCGAGAGACGGCCGCTTCCTTTCGCGTCAACCCGACGACGGTCATGAAGGCCTATCAGGAGCTGGAGCGGCTGCGGCTTACCGTTACGCACCGTGGGCAAGGGACTTTTGTCACATATGAAGAGGAGGCAATCCGGCAATCACGCCGAGAATTAGCCCGAGGTGCAGTACGCCGGATGGAAGAGCTAGCCGCATCAATCGGCTTAACGCTTGAGGAATTGATCGCATTGGCCAAGGAGGAGGATTGATTCATGATGCTAGAGCTTATGCGCAACGCATCACCTGTAACAGCGGCCGCTTCAGATGAGCTGGCTGTCCGCTGTCGTGAGGTTGGCATGACATTCAAGAAGAAGAACGTGCTGCGGGACGTCTCGTTCGAGATTAAGAAAGGCTCCATCGTCGGACTTCTTGGCCCTAACGGCGCCGGGAAATCGACCTTACTGCGCATTCTGACTGGGCTTATGGAGCCTAGTGCGGGAGCGGTCGAAGTATTCGGCAGCAAACCGTCTGTCCAGACATTGAGTAAGCTATCTTTCTTGCCGGACCGCGGGCAGCTGCCCAACTGGCTGACCGCCGAGCAATGGCTTGGATATGCGTCAGGCATCTATCCCGACTGGAGCCGAAGCTTGGAGAAGCAGTGGACTCGTAAGCTCGAGGTCGATGTCTCGCTGCGGATTGCGACGCTCTCCCGTGGACAGGAAGCTCGCCTCCAGCTGCTTACCTGCCTGTCCCGCTTAGCGCCGCTCATCATTCTCGATGAGCCTTTCACCGGCGTCGATCTACTGTCGCGTGAGAACATTTCAGCCGCTATAGCCGATGAGGCTTCTTCTGGAGAACGAACATTTCTGGTGGCAACACATGACATTCGCGAGATGGAATCTTTGTTCGATCGAATCATACTCATCGGCGATGGCACTATTCGAGGGGTTTACGACGTGGAAGCATTAAGAGCCAGCGGCTTGTCTGTCGAATCTTGTTACAGGGAAGTGTTCGCATGAACAGGAGGAAGCTGAACGATTCAGGTCAACTACGGGTCTCTCCGCTGCTGGCAATGGAGATGCGCACATTCACATCCTTCATGCCAATGTCGAAGTTTACGGCTGGCATTTGGGCCAGCGGCATACTGCTATTGCTCATCGCCTGCCGTATTGGATTCGGTGAGCGGTATGAGCCCGAGCAAATCTACGCACTTGGCGGAATATTCGTCTGGATTACGGTTTATTCAATATCAATCATTCGTGTCCTATCGCTGCCGCAGAATCCTTTTCGCGAATGGTGGCTGACGATGCCGCTGTCGCGCAAAGCCCTCATCCGTGCTCATATGCTAGGTTCACTACCGTTATCGGGCTGTTTTTCCGCAGCGTTATGGCTGATCGCAACCCTTCACAACACGTTATCAGCAGGGATTACCGATTCCCCGCTATATGCGGGAACTGACCAAATCATTAACGCCGCGATCTCCTATGCCGTGTTTTACGCAGCCTTAACGGTACTTCTTACTTTCGTGCCAATGCTCATGATGACGGT
The DNA here is from genome assembly GCF_004001065.1 of Paenibacillus xylaniclasticus. Classification (GTDB taxonomy): domain Bacteria; phylum Bacillota; class Bacilli; order Paenibacillales; family Paenibacillaceae; genus Paenibacillus_T; species Paenibacillus_T xylaniclasticus. The sequence goes on along the minus strand of NZ_BIML01000013.1, from coordinate 193,874 downwards.
TATGAAAGGCTGGAGGCAGTCGTTCTTGCTGTTATTTTTCGCCATGTGGATCCTTCCTACGGGCTCACTCGGCACCTTTTACATTACGCAGCCAAGCAGCTCTTGGCTAGATGCTGAACACGTATGGCTCTATACAGCGGTCACACTGCTGCTAATCCCGCTAGTTTACTCACTGTGCCTGCACCTTATTCCGAAATACGGGATCGATTGGACGTTATCCAAGTTAGCCATTCTCGGCAGCGATAGGCTGCAAATGTCCTTACATAGCTCGCACGCAAAAATGCAGCGCTCAAGCACCAGCGGCTTCAGGAGCCTGTATACGCTTGAAAAGTCTTTCTTTCGTAGCTTAACATCGACATGGTGGTTTCGTACCATTTACACCTTTGTCTTGCTTCTTGTAGCATTGGGAGCCTATTTTTCATTGGAAAATGATGAATGGGTAGAGATGCTTCGTGCAATCATCCTCCTGCCCAGTATTGTTACGGCTTTAAGCCCATTCTTTCGTCTCACTGCCGATATAAGTAAGCGGAGGCTTGAATGGGTGCTATCATCCCCTTACAGCCGTATAACGATCATGCTGTCACGATTGGTCGCCGCATGGACCACCTCTGCAATCTGGGTTAGCGGGCTGGCGGCAGGGATGGCTCTCGGAGCAGCGGCTCGCTGGCTATTCGACCGTCCGGAGCAGTTTGGCGCGGAACAAGCGGTACTGAACGCCATATACGTGATTGCACTATACATGGTATACGTCGTTTCCAGCAGTCTTGTCAGCATGATGCCGTACGCGTACGACATCCGGATTTGGCTCGGCATCGCTTCGGCTCCCTTATTGGTTATTGCTTATGCAGGACCGATGCTCTTCAACCAGTACGTATTGCCGGAATCGCTCATGATGAACGAAATATCGAGATCCAACTGGATTGGACTGGTGCTGTATGCCCTCATTGCGCTTCCGTTGTCATGGGCGACATTCGTAGCCGCATCCAAAGGCTTGTCCACCTCCATGTACATCACACAAGACAGACAGCGCAAGATAGGTCTACGGACGCGTAACTAATTGAATCGGCAGGCTTCTTTGATGCAGCTGCATCGAAGAAGCCTGCCGATTCCGCGCTCCATGTACAATGCAATTTTCATACTTGACATGACCACGCCGTCCCATGTATAACAGAAATATTCCGAAAGTTCGATCAAATTCGATGACGGGAACAAGCTGCCCGCCCGCGCATTCTCCAGAGAGTCGGCATACCGCTGCAAGCCGATGTATGCGCCCGGAGTTTTCAGCATCCTCCCCGAGAAGCCGCGCTGAGCCGCTATATTAGCAAACGTAAGTGCGGACGGCTGTCCACCGTTACATGGAACGCGTATGAACACGTACGCGATAGAGCGCCGTCCTTAGTGAGAGCGCAGTCTGCTTACGACGTCGAGCAGACTACGCTTAAGATGCTGCGGACGGAATAAGGGTGGTAACGCGAGTTCGATCTCGTCCCTGTGAGGGACGGGATTTTTTTGTGTACAATGAAACTAGTGCCTAAGAAAGGATGACCTTCATGACAACGGTTAACGGTTCTGAATCCCGTCGAGTTACACTGGAAGAGATTATGCAAGCCCACCTTCATCTGAAAGAGGTCGTCAACCGTACTCCGCTGCAGCACAGCCGGGTATTATCTGAGCGTTACGAATGCGAAGTGTATTTGAAGCGGGAGGACTTACAAGTTGTTCGTTCATTCAAAATACGCGGCGCTTATCATATGATCAAATCGTTATCTCCCGAACAAGTAGCTCATGGAGTGATCTGCGCGAGTGCAGGCAACCATGCGCAAGGCGTTGCATACTCATGCCAAACGCTCGGTATACCCGGTAAAATCTATATGCCAAGCACGACGCCTCGCCAGAAGGTGAAGCAAGTCAACTTCTTCGGCGGAGATCAGGTCGAGGTCGTGCTCGTCGGCGATACGTTTGATGATGCTTATGCGCAGGCAGTTGCGGAAAGCGAACGGACCGGAATGACGTTCATCCATCCGTTCGACGATCCGAAGATCGTTGCCGGTAACGGTACGATTGGACAGGAAATTATGGCGGCAGCCGAAAGCTCGCCGGATTATATATTCGTTACAGTCGGCGGTGGCGGTTTGGCAGCTGGTGTTGCATCCTATGTGAAGGCTGTATCGCCGGGCACACGCATGATCGGGGTCGAGCCGAAGGGGGCTCCTTCCCTCCGGCGTTCGATCGACGAAGGCAAGGTGGTGTCGCTGGATGAGATCGACAAGTTCGTCGATGGAGCGGCGGTTAAGCGGATCGGCGATCTGACGTTCGAAATATGCCGCGATCTGCTCGACGACGTGCTGCTTGTACCGGAGGGTAAAGTATGTACGACTTTGCTCGATCTGTATAACGAGAATGCGATTGTTGCCGAACCAGCAGGTGCCCTGCCTATTGCCGCACTCGATATGTACCGCGATCAAATTAAAGGCAAGAACGTCGTGTGCGTCGTCAGCGGCGGCAACAATGATGTGGACCGGATGCAGGAAATTAAGGAGCGCTCGCTTATTTATGAAGGGCTGAAGCATTATTTTATGGTTAACTTTCCTCAGCGTGCCGGCGCACTTCGCGAGTTTCTCGACGATGTACTCGGTCCGAACGATGACATTACGAGATTCGAATATACGAAGCAGCATAATAAGGATAACGGACCTGCGCTCGTCGGCATCGAGCTGAAGCACCGCTCCGACTACGAGCCGCTTATGGAGCGGATGTACGCGAAGGGGCTGAAGTTCTACGAATTGAACAAAGATCCGCTTCTATTCAATCTGTTAATTTGATGCGAGAAGAGGCGATGACATGGCATTCGATGACAACGAGCAGCACAAGAAGCCTAACGGCGTAGAAAGTAATATTGACATCACGTGTCCCATCGACGATCCGGTCGATCATCATAATTGCGAAGCGGCACTGAAGGACACATCAATTACCGACGCACCCAGCTCCGCTAAATTCATCGTACCCAAGCATCGCGTTCAAGAAATGATTTTGCTGAAGACGATTGCCGAAACCTTGAATCAATCGAATGAGCTTTCATCTATGCTCCATTCGGTGCTTGAGAAGCTGATGGAACTAAGCGGCCTCACGACCGGCTGGATATTCTTGTCCGACAGCTACATGGATTTCTGCTGCGTTGCCGAGCAGAATCTCCCTCCTGCACTGACCGGCAACGGCGGCAAACGGATGAATTACGGCTCATGCTGGTGTCTTGAACGATTCTGGGACGGACGGCTCGTTAATGCGATCAATATATTGAACTGCAAGCGGCTGGAGGATGCCGCAGCTTACCGCTGGGGAGATACGTACGGCATTACGCATCATGCTACCGTTCCACTGCGCACAGGTCAAAAGCTCGTCGGCCTCTTGAACGTAGCAGCTCCGGGTAAGCAGCATTTTACGGACGACGAGCTGGCCCTGCTTCAATCGGTCGCGTACCAGATCGGCGGCGCAATCGAACGGATTCGACTGTATGCAGCGGAGCAGCGGCGCGCCGAGCTGTTCGCTCGACTCGACGAGTTCAGCCGTGCGTTAGGTTTACGTAATGACGACACGAATGATGAGATGTTAATCGACTATGCGCTTCGATTAATAACCCGGTTATTTGCATGGCCTGCAGCGGCGCTCTATCACGTATCGGACCAAGAGCTTAAGCTGCGGGCCGTTCATTACCGCGATGAAGCGTACAGTCTTTCGCAGCGAATTTCGTTAGAGCAGTGGCGGTGGCTGAGAGAAGCTGCTCTGCGCAGACAAGTGTCCATAGCCGCAGCTGAAGAGGCTGACTGCCTAACTTATATCGACCGTACGCGCGGCAGCAAGACAAATGCCTCGTTGAAGCTGAGAACGGCGGCAGCCGTACCGCTGCCGTTCGGGCGAACCGGCTTGCTGCTTGTCGTGGCCAGCAACAAGCGCGATGCGATCATGCAAGCAGATTGGCCCGTGCTTGAGGCAATGGCTGAGCATATCGCAGGTGCACTTGACAGCGCCCTGCTGGCCGAGCATCGCCGGGAGCTGGCCCGAATTGAAGAGCGCAACCGGCTGGCCCGTGACCTTCATGATTCCGTCAGCCAGCTGCTGTTCTCGCTGTCTATCACTTCCCGCGGCGTCGAAAGCCTGCTTAGCGGGCCTTCGCCCAACAACGAGGCTGCGATTGCCGCCGTGAGGGATATGCAAAGTCTGTCGCAAAGCGCGCTGAAGGAAATGCGATCGCTCATTATGCAGCTCCGCCCCTCCGATCTGCAGGCTGGTCTGGTCACCGCGCTGCGGGAGTATGGCGAGAAGCTTGGACTTCACGTCCATACGAGCATCGAAGGGGTACGCGAGCTTCCGCGCGCCGTTGAGGATGCGCTATGGCGCATTGGACAAGAAGCGCTTAACAACGTCAGCAAGCATTCCGGAACCAATTCAGCTGACGTGTCGCTTACGCTCATGGCCGGTGAAGCGGTGCTGCGCGTCAGCGACAATGGCAAAGGATTAGGATCATGCGACACGGATAATCGCCCTGCTCCACTATCGTCATCGTCCTCGTTCGGACTGTCCACAATGCGCGAGCGCGCGGAAGCACTTGGCGGCACATTTGAAGCATTAGAGAAACAGACAGGCGGTACGGAGATTGAAGTCACGATCCCGCTTCCCTCCACTGCCATTCGAATAGAGGTGAATAGAGAACTATGACGATTCGATTGTTGCTGGCTGATGATCACGCTATGGTGCGCAAAGGGCTGCAAATGTTTTTATCGATGCAAACTGATCTGCAAGTAATTGGCGAAGCTGCGAATGGCCAAGAAGCGATCGACCGGACCGCTGAGCTTCTTCCGGATATGATTCTGATGGACCTGCACATGCCCGTGCTCGACGGGATTGAGGTGACGAAGCGGCTGAAGCAATCGCATCCTGACATTAAGGTCATCGTGCTCACCTCATTCTCAGACGAGGATCATGTGCTGCCTGCCATCCGAGCTGGGGCCAAGGGCTACTTGCTCAAAGATATCGAGCCCGACGAGCTCGTCCGTGCCATTCGGCGCGTCTGGCAAGGGCAGGTCGAGCTGCATCCCGACGCTGCAGGACGGTTAATGAGCCTGCTCGCTGCTTCAGAGGCTTCCTCTAAGCCTGAATCTCATGACTCGGCCTCCCGTTTGTCTGATCTGACCAAGCGCGAGCTTGAAGTGCTGCGGCTGATTGCGTCCGGTATGAGCAACAAGGAAATCGGTGATTCATTGAACATTACAGAAAAAACGGTCAAAACCCACGTCAGCCACGTGCTCGACAAGCTTGGCCTCGCCGACCGGACTCAGGCGGCAATATTCGCTGTCAAGCACGGCTTGGATCAAGCATAATGCCACGCTTTACACTACGCAAAGCACCAACAAACTCAAGTGCCTTTCAGCACCTATCTTGCACGGATTGCCATTTCGACGCTCTGTTAAATGCCGAAAGGCTCTTATTTTCTCGCTAATGCCCTGCTGCACCGCATTTAAGCGCCTTTCGGCACCTATCTCGTACGGATCGCCATTTCGCCGCTCTGTTAAGGCTGAAAGGCTCTTATTACCTCTCACCACGCATATAAAAAAGCGGACCATCGCTGCATAACAGCAATGGTCCGCTTCGGCTTATTACCAGGCGTAAGCCTGCGGCGCGGAGCCGCCCGGGCCTGGGAAGATTTCATCGAGACGCTTCAGCACTGCCTCATCGAGTTTCACTTCAACTGCGCGCAGCGAGCGTTCGAATTGCTCCAGCGTCCGCACGCCGATAATCGGCGCAGTGACTGCCGGCTGCGCAAGCAGCCAAGCGAGCGCCACAACATCCTCACGCTCGCCGAGCTCATCGCAGAGGCCGCCGAACGCTTCCAGCGAAGCGGCATGCTGCTCCAGACGCTTCGTATCGCCGCTGCGCTTACCACCACCTCCATGGCGGGCATTGCCAGCTAGCAGGCCGCCGTCGAGCGGGCTCCATGGAATGACGCCGAGGCCAAGAGCCTGCGCCGCCGGCAGAACCTCGAGCTCAGGCAGGCGGCACAACAAATTATATTTGTGCTGCTCGCAGACAAGACCGATATGACCGCGCGCCTTCGCTTCACCCTGTGCTACAGCAATATCCCAGCCCGCGAAGTTGCTCGAACCAACATAACCAATCTTACCCTGTGCAGCAGCGATCTCGAATGCGCCCCACAGCTCGTCCCAGCCGACGCTGCGATCGATGTGGTGCATTTGATAAAGCTCGATATGATCCGTTTGCAGCCTTCTCAGCGAACCTTCGAGATGGCGACGGATTTTGTAAGCGGATAAGCCTGCTGCACCGTTCGGACCATCGAGCGGATCGCTCATGTCGCCATACAATTTGGTTGCAAGCACAGTTCGTTCGCGCCTGCCGCCGCCTTGCGCGAACCAGCGGCCGATTATTTCCTCCGTCCGCCCCGCATTCTCCCCCCAACCGTAAACATTAGCTGTATCGAAGAAGTTGATGCCCGCATCGAGCGCAGCATCCATAATATGAAATGATTCCCGTTCATCTGTATCAACTCCGAAGTTCATCGTACCTAGACACAGACGGCTGACCCGTAGGCCGGACTTGCCAAGCTTGGTATACTCCATGATCATTTCCTTCTCCCTTCAGTATGATATATCTAAACCAGGATTGTATTTCTTCCCCACTGTAGCATAGGTATGAGATCGATTACATCGGCTGCAGGTCACCTTTACTCAAGCTGCACCCTGTTTTGGATATTTTGGGCCAATGTCCTATAATGGAATTGGAGGTGACATCCTCCATATACACATCGAAAGGGCAAACTGTCGTGACCGATAAAATCTTCCGATGGTTCGATGCGGAAACAATCCTATTCTCTGCCATTCTGTTTCTGGTTGAGTTCATTCGAGGTGCAGGCGTCATCAGCTTCATGCCGATTTACGGCGAACAATCACTTGGTTTGTCGCTGGATGTCATTGGCGTGGCTGTCACCGCCCACTATATAACAGATACCGTGCTCAAATTGATTATCGGTTACCTGCTTGACCGACTGTCTGCTCGCATCGTTGTGCAAGTCGGCTTGTTCCTTACGACAGCCGGGATCGCGCTTCTTCCATACAGTCAAAGTCCATGGCTTTTTATTACCGCCTCCGCTCTGTTCGGCATCGGCATATCCCCGATTTGGATCGTCTGCCTTACCCGAGTGTCGAACGAGCGTCGCGCGACGCAGATGGGCTATTTATATACGATATGGTTCGTCGGATTAGGTGCAGGACCGATCATTGCAAACATTATGCTCGACTACAGCACGCAGCGAACTTTTCTAGTACTGCTGATCATGTCGATTGCAGCTTTCGCGCTTTCACTTCTTATGAAGCGCGGCCGCGCGACCGGCGTCGTGACGATTCCATTTCGACAGCAGCTCGCTATTCTTCAGGAGAAGCTGAGGCAGATGAAGCTGCTCCTGCCCGGCATGATCTTGCAGACGATCGGCGCCAGCATGCTGGTGCCCGTACTGCCAAGCTTCGCTTCTGAATCGCTCGGACTGACCGGAGCGGAATATTCACTGCTGCTCCTTGTAGGCGGCGGATTCACCGTTGCGGCTCTCATGCCGCTCGGCCGGCTATCTGACAAGCTCGGAGGGAAGAAATGGTTTCTTGTCTTCGGCTTCGCCATCTTCGCGATTGCGCTGTACTCACTCGCTTTCGCGCCATCCTTCGGCAGCTGCCTGCTGCTTGCGGCCGCGCTCGGGTTGTCGTATGCAGCTGTACTTCCTGCTTGGAACGCCCTGCTCGCGTCCTATGTGCCGCCGAAACAGCAAGGGCTTGGCTGGGGGATATTTTCTACCGTTGAAGGCTTAGGCGTCATGATCGGCCCTATCGTGGGAGGCATTATCGCGTCCCAGCTCGGACAACCCTCCGTCGTCTGGTACAGCGCAGCGCTGTTCGGACTGATCGGATTGTTCTATTTATGGTTTCCGTTCCACAGCTTTACCGAGCAACAATCCTATTCCCGTCAGAAAGGCTAAGGTGACCCTACACGAATGAATGAACTGCAAGACTGGCTTACACAAATCAAAGCGCTCGATCTAGAGCATATTGAACGAACTTTGCGCAGCTACAAAGAATTTGGCCCGCTCCCCGGGCTGCTAATGCCGATTGCGGAGGCGCTTATTCCAGCGCTTCCGCTCATCGTCATCGTCGCCGCGAACGTGAACATTTATGGCCTATGGTACGGCTTCTTGCTGTCTTGGCTCGGAGTCACGATCGGGGCATCGATTGTGTTCTGGATTGCTCGCAAGCTCGGCCGACGTCTTGGCCAATGGTTCCGAAGACGTCTTCCGAAGTCGCAAAAGTTCTTTAACTGGATCGAAAATAAAGGCTTTACACCGCTTTTTCTGCTCGCCTGCTTTCCTTTTACTCCGTCTGCACTCATTAATGTTGTCGCAGGGCTGAGCACACTGCCATTCCGTACGTTTCTAATTGCGACCTTACTCGGAAAATCCGTCATGATATTCAGCATCTCGATCGTCAGCGCCGACATTTCGAACCTTGCCCGGGAGCCTTGGCGGATCGTCGTACTCTTAACGGTATTGGCGGTCATGTGGTTTGGCGGCAAACAGCTGGAGAGCCGTTACCAACTTAAATAACACAGGAGGCTTGTCTAAACATGGCGATGAGCATCAATTGGTATTCAGCAGGAGCAACCATCTTCGTCCTGCTCATTACATTTGCGCTGGTAGGAGCCATGTTTCTATTCGTCAAGCTGTCTACCGATGACTCTGAACGATTCAAGGAATTTAAAGAAATGATCGAGACGATCTTCGGCACACCTGCGCATCTTCGACCGAGTCCGCCCCCCGACAGCTCTACCGCAAACACTCAAGCAGGTGCCGCTCAATCGGCAGCGTCACTTGAACCGTTCTCGGAAGCTTGTCCCGCTTGCGGCGAAACGGTTACCGAACAGCATCCGAGCTGCCCATCCTGCGGTCTTCGGCTCCTATAATTCAATTCTGCTCATAACATTGCTCCTTCCGTGGCACACTGTTGAAGCAGCATGGCGCATGGCCGGATGACCGGCTATGCCATCATGGAAGGAGACGATTGCGACATGGCTGAGAAGAATCCGTCTAACAAACAAATCGCAGCGAGCAAGCAGCAATCGCTCGCTGACCGGGGCCGAGCCAGCAAAGCAGCGGCGAGCGAGCTTCAATCTGAAGCCGACCGTGCAGCGGTACCGAAGCACGGACTGTGAGTTATGCTTGGCGCTTACTCGCTAAGCTGGTCGCAAGGCTCTATGCGAGTGAATAAAAGTACTCCATCACCCTGGCAGCCGGCTTTCATGCAGCATGAAGGAGGACAACCGTGTGAGCTCTAAGAACAAGAATATTGAAATGGACCCGATATCCGGTGAGCAAGTAGAAGTTGAAGGCATATACCGTAACGAGTGGGGCCGTGAGGAGAAGATGGAGCGCGGCCAGCTGTTCCCGTCCGACCCGATCCTCGGAAGTACAGAATGGGAATTGGTCGAGCTTGATTTCGATAATCATCACAAGGGCCACACCGATCCGCGGCTCGTGCCGAAGGACGATGATGATAGTCCGGAAGCACATATGCAGCACCCTCGCCGCCATCCTCAAGATACACGGACCGAGAAATAGCAGCACGAAGAGTCATCTGCAGCAGCAAAAAGCCCCAAGCATTGTCTCTGCCTTCATGTAGACAATTGCTCGGGGCTATTTCGTTATCTGCCAAGCTTCTGCGGGTTCTGTGCCTCACGCTGCAGCACCTGATCGATCAGCTTCTCCAGCCTGCGCAAGTGATAGGCGTATTCGAACATCGCCGACGCAACGAACATAAGCCGCTTACGGCTCTCGTCCGTTTCTCCAAAGTAGTCGACTAACTGTGACGCCAGCCTTGCCTCTCTCGCTTCCTCCGGCTCTATCGTTGCGCTGGGCTTCATCTTTCCTTCCGACTTCAGCAAAATTTGCTCATGATACTTCGTTAAGTCCTCGATATGACGGTCGAAGCGATGCGCCCACTCGTCTGCTTCTGGAGCGGCAAAATAATGCTCTTCCACTGCATTAAGCAGATCGCCGCCCTTTTGCAGCACTTTAATCATTTGCTTCGATACGACGAGCTGCCGTGCTCGAATCGCCTTACGCTTCGGCAATAGCGCCCGCTCCTCCTCGAAGACAGAGAACCTCTCCTCCAGCTTGCGGAGCGTCGCCTCCAGCCGTTCCTTCTCGTTGTTGAATACCTGCTCCTTCATTTCGTTAGATACCGCGGTCCGCAGCAGCAGAGACAGCTGATCAAACGCATGGTGAACCTGATCAGAGAATTGCTTGCGAGGACGCGGTGGGAATACAGCAACGTTGACCACGAAAGCCGAGCCCATACCGGTCAGCACCATCAGAAATCGGTCAAGCGCGAACGTAAGCCCTGCATCGTGCGCTTCCATTACCGCAACAACCGTCACGAGCGTCAGTCCGATCGTACTTTCCATCTTCAGCTTAATACTAAGTAAGATGACTAGAATACATATGAGTCCAATTGCGATTGGTGTAGAGCCGAACAGCCGGACGGCAGCCAATGCTACAGCCGCCCCAATAATATTCGTCTGCAGTTGATCGCTTATTTGCTGCCAAGAGCGGTAAATCGAAGGCTGAATCGTAAAAATAGAAGCTACCGCTGCAATGAGCGGAGAAGCGAAGCCGAGCAGCCCGCTGACGTATATCGCCAGCGCTACGGCCATGCCGGTCTTGAGCACACGCGCTCCAATTGTCATCGCTGCTCCTCCCCTTCAGCTGCATGCAGCGATATGAAGGTTTCGGCTGCTTCCTTACCGTTAATCCACAAAGCTATCCGATGTTCGCCGGAGAATAGCTTGCGGGTCGACAGCTCCCGCCAAGCATGCCGCTTCGTGCCTTTCAGTCGAAGCGCATCCGGCAGTATAGGCTTGTCCGCCAGCAGGAACCGCTTATGTGAGAGCTTGCCTGCCGGACGTACAAAATCAATACTATACTCCAGCCTTACACGGCTGCCAGCCCCCTCGCAAGGGAGCTGCACGTCATAATAAAGCAGCGTCTCCTCGCCGATTGTCACTTCGCTGCGGATCGGTTCAAACTGATGAATCTTTGCAGCCAACCCGTTCGAGCCGTTATCCGTCTGCTCACCATTCTCACCATAACCGAATAACGACATTATAGTAGGCTCCGCTTGCTTTACCAGCGTTCGGCAGCCCTTGCGTACAATCCAATCGGTCAAGGGATGTGTTCCGAACCAGCGCTTGGCCGTACGTACAACGACATCCGGATGAACCTTGCTAATATCGTTTAGATGATTCGCTACGCTCTTGCGAACGTACAGCGATTCATCACAACGCAGCTTCTCCAGAATCGGAAGCGCTGGAGACGGATCGCGTCTTAACATCGGCAGCGCCGGTGCCCACGGCAGAAGCGGTCTGCATCCTTCGCTTGCGAGACGGCGAATATGCTCATCCTCGCTGTCCGCCCATGCCAGCATAGCTTTGAGCGTACGCTCTGGCTGCTCCAGAATAAATGGCCGAATGGCAAATTCAGATGTTGAACGGCTCGTGAATCGCTGCAGCATGCTCATCGACAGCTCCCAATGAGCCTCGTCCCTGCCGAACACTTCAATAAAATCCGGGAAGAACAAATAGGCAAGTCCGATACATTGTTCGTCGATCGCGCACAGCACCTCAACTGCCTCTTCAAAGCGGCTTGGCAGCGTCTGTCCAAGCGATAGCGTAATGCGCCTCATTCGGCCTTTGAGCTCAAGCTGCTCCCATCCTTCTCCTATCACAAGCTGAGTAAACCGTTCGGCCTGAAACGGCGGCCACGCCTCGCGAACTAATGCACTGAAATGATAAATAAAATTGCCGTCATAAATGTTCTTCAACGGCTCAGCCATACGTTTATCCTCCTGCTCTTAGCACCTGTAAATAGGCTATTTGCCCTGATTGTCACTCCGATTATATCGAACGAGCTTTCCCTAAGCCAAGCAATATCTTCTTGTTGAAGCAAAGCAAAGAGGCCGTCCAGTAAGTCAGTGAATACTGACTGACGGACTGCCCCTTGTGTTGAAGCGAATGCAGAAATTTAACCTCGTTACGCCTAGCTGTAACGAGCAATAATATCGGCTAATTGATGCGCTATAGCATCCGGACCTTGCGCAAGCTGCCCGTTCGTGAACGTGACGCGGACGAAAGTCTCGTCCATATCCAATGCTTCGGCCAGCCATCCACCGAGTCCACGCGCCTTGCGGTCGACCTGAACCAGCAGCTCCAGCTCATGGCCGCGGTTAAAGAACGTCAGCTCAAGCTCGTCGAGACGTCCACGGAATTGACCGCCTGTCGGCACGAATTCAAACTCCTGAACGAACGGCAAACGTCCGCCCAGACGGGAAGCGTACTGGCACTCCGCCTCCCGAAGTCGGAAGCCAAGCCGTGATATCGCCTCCAGCACCGTATGCTGCCCTTGGGTCGGAATAACCTCGATCCGGTCATTATCGCTAGGGTCGACAGCGTTGCGCACCTCTAGCTCCGTCTTAATCCAAACCGGTGCGCGGCCGATTGTGAGCGGCGTTTCATGCGGAAGCAGGAACGAGAACGGCACTTCCTGACGCTCATTGGCTTGCAGCGTAAACGGTCTTGTAACGTGATAACGTCCGAGCTCTGCACGATGGCGGTGTTTATGATCATCCGTTTCCCTAATATATTCCGTCATCACGAACAGCTCGATCGTCTCCACTTGTTGATCAACGTTTCCGCCCTGCATTCTGACGACGCCGCGAACCTCTTCACCTGGTGCATAACGGGACTTCTCCAGTACTGTATCAATCTTTGCATTACCAATCCCAATGCTGGCCAAAAAACGGTTAAACATAAATACCGCCCTCCAATATTCGTTAATCGTCTGTTTTTACGCTTCGAGCTCATTGTACGTTTCGAAAAAATTACGAATTCCGCATCCCTGCGTTGATTCCATCTGTATCCCATACAGCAGACCGAAGAACAATGCCAGTAGGCGTCTTCGATCTTCGGGTCAGCTTCTCTACTTCTGTTCGATCCAGCTTTGTTGGTGCCGAATATGGGAACGATATCGTAAACGTCGTTCCATGGCCCATCTCGCTGCTTGCATGAATTCGGCCATGATGGTTATCAATAATCTTATAGGTTACCATCAGACCCAGTCCCGTTCCTTTGTCTTTCGTCGTATAGAACGGCTGGCCCATCTTAGCCATCTGCTCCTTCGGAATACCGGGACCTTCGTCGGTGATGCGGGTAACAACATAGTTGTCTTCCAGCGTGCTGGTAATTGTAATCGTACCGCCGTCGACCATCGCTTCTATCGCATTTTTTAGTACGTTGATAAACACCTGCTTGATCTGATTCTCTACACCATACACCCACAGCGGCTCCTGCCCTGAATCGACAACGATTGCCGTATTGTGGAGGGAGGCCTGTGCTTCGAGCAGCATGACAATATCGTCCAGCACCCGTCTAGTGTCATGGTAGGTCAGTTCATAGACTTGCGGCTTAGATAGCATGAGCAGCTCACTAACGATGGATTCTATGCGACTAAGCTCCGATTTCATAATTTCATAATAATTTCTGCCGTTGCTGCGGCCTGACGAAATGAGCTGGAGAAAGCCTTTCAGCGAAGTCAGCGGGTTGCGGATCTCGTGCGCTATTCCTGCGGCAAGCTGCCCGGCAACATACAATTTTTCAGAATTGATCAGCAGCTCCTCGTTCTTCTTCCGTTCAGAAATATCGCGGACGATCATTTGGAACGCCGGCCGACCGGCCAGCGTCGTCGGCGCCAATATGACCTCAGTGTCGATCTTATTGCCACTAACTGTGAACCACTCCAGCTCCACAGGTCCGTAGGTCTGGCCCGGTTCCAGTGTACCGATCTGACGAGCCGTCTCTTCGTGATGCTTCGGAAGGAGGAATAAATAAATTGATTGACCTACCATCTCCTCAGGCGTAGAGGCATTGAATAAAGCGAGCCCTGACCGGTTCACATATTCCCAATGGTTACCGTCAAGAATCGCAATCATATCGATTGAATTCTCTACCAGCACCTTATAGCGCTGATCGGCTTGGCGGTATCTGCGATCCGTTACCCGCGTCATCACGCTAATACCAAGAATAACCAATGTAGCAACAGCCAATATGATCGCAAGAATCATATAATATTCATTCAACCTTTCACTCGTTAACAGCTCGCTGTATAAAATGTTGACGCCCTTCATCCCCAACATGTGCATCATCATGCATGAGCTGCCGAGCACAATGCTCGCCGGCCATACGGATGCCTCAGGATTCATCTCATGCAGCAGCAATGCGATCGCCGAGCCGATCAGCATAATCGCAATTGATAACAAGAATAGAATGGGGTCGAATTGAATCGCTTCGACTGGCCCGGACAAACGGCTCAAGTAATGAAGCATACAGCCGCCGGCGCTGAGCAGCAAAGTTGCGAGTGTAATGCGTGCGGTAAAATTAGAAAGACGTTCCGCTCCAAGCGACAGGAAGGAGAAATAAGAGCAGCCAACCGCAACAATAAGCGTAAGCAGCATTTGGGTGTTAATAAAGGAATATTGATCGGTTGACAGCAGCGATAAGAAATGCATAGACCAAAAGCCAATGCCCATGACGGCCGAGCCGCCTAACAGCCATACTTGCCGCCTTCTCTCCTGCTCTCTCTTCAAGTGGCCGATCATCGTAAACATCGTGAACGACGAAAAAACGATGATAACAAGTGCCAAAATTAAGAAGACAAGCAACTCGGTCCTTATGCTCATGTTTAGGTAATCATTCATAATTTTTGAACCAAACCTTCTCTATTCGATCTCTTCGTCGTTTAGATTCGACAATTTACCTACAAATCCTTTTTGTATTGCCATTTTTTTCTTAGTAACAAAGTCCTGAATGTCATAAATTTGCTTGATCGCAATGAACATTGCCCAGGACCGCTGGTCGGATTGGGGATATTGCGGGTATAATGTACTGAACAAAAGAGAAGGAGCGATAACATGAGTTCATTATTAAAAGAGTTCAAGGCATTCGCTGTCAAAGGCAACGTCATTGATCTTGCAGTCGGTGTCATTATCGGCGGCGCTTTCGGCAAAATCGTCACTTCGGTCGTCAACGACCTGATTATGCCCCCTATCGGCGTCCTGCTCGGCGGAATGAGCTTCACGGATCTGTACATTAATCTCAAAGATATCGACGAAAGCGGTAAAATGTCCTTAGCGCAAGCACAAGAAGCAGGCATTCCGGTACTGGCATATGGCCAATTCCTCAACGTCGTGCTCGATTTCTTGATTGTAGCCGGATGTATCTTTTTCCTTGTCAAAGGATTGAACAAGCTGCAGCGTAAGCCTGAGGAGAAGCCTGCCGAACCAACCGAGAAGGAATGCCCTTACTGCTTGTCTCAAGTGCCAATTAAAGCGACGAGATGTAAGCACTGCACCTCTCATCTGGAGGAGGCCGCCAAAGCGTAAGTGTACTCGAAGCTCAGCATTTTATTCGATGACGCTCGTTGGGAGGTAAGGCAATTGAAAGAGGAGCAGTTTGATATTTACGACGACAACATGAATCCAATCGGACAAGCAACCCGTTCCGAGACGCATAAGCGCGGCTACTGGCATAAATCATTTCACTGCTGGCTGACTCGGCGGGAAGGCGAGCGGCAATACGTACGATTCCAGCTTCGGCAGATGTCCAAGGATACGAATCCCGGCTGTTACGATATAACCGCAGCAGGCCATCTTTCAGCGGGTGAAACAGTCAAGGATGGCGCTCGCGAGCTGGAAGAAGAACTGGGCATTACCACCTCTTTCGAGACGCTTGTCCCCCTATTCGAATGGCGTGAAGACGCTAGCGGCACCGCCAAAGGCGTTCCCTTCATCGATCGAGAGCTTAGCTATGTATTCGGCCTTGTATGCGATACGCCAATAAGTGAAATGAAGCTGCAAGCTGATGAGGTTGCCGGACTGTATGAGGCAGATCTATCTTCCATGCTCGAGCTATTCGAAGGGCGGATTACAGCAGTTGAGGCACATGGCATTCGCCAAGGGCTGAATGACTTGTCCTATTCGACAGAGACCGCCATCGTGCAGGCGGACCATTTCGTGCCTCGGGATCGTGCCTACTATATCCGAGTGCTCCAATTGCTGCGCAGCCTCACCTAGCCTCGATCGGGCTGCACAATCGACGCTAGGCCAGCCTTGCGCAGCTGGCAGCTTCACCATAATATGACCATACCGCTCGGCATCCGCTTCTGCATGAACGTATTGTTATTCCTCGTTCGTCATCGGACGCCGGGCTCTTTGACGTTGGCCGGTCGCGCGCTCCCAATTCGCGTACCAATTGTCAATCAGTCCGTGAATACTATAGAACACCGTGTTTCGAGGCGCAAGGTCAAAATCGTTAATATCCGGCTCCCGGTATATTCTTGCTGCCGTCTGATGGATACACGCATGCAATTGACTCGATTCAATGAATCGGCCAAGCTCGTCAAGCGTCCGGAACGATTGCGGCTGGTTCACGATCCTGGATTCGGCAGCGCGATTATAGCAAGGCGCATTACGAATGGCTTCCGGTACTTGAGGCCATGGCGCCACATAGCGGGTATCAAGTCCCTGCTGTTCATACCAAGCCAGCGCTCGCCTAATAAACGAGCGATGAAAGCGGAGAAACCGCTCTCCCCAGCCAACTGGCACGAACGTTCCGTTCACATGATTGGCATGATGCCATACACGATGCTCCTCCAGCAGCTGCCGTGGGAAATTCGGTATCAAAGGCATCGGTTGAATACCTCCTTTCACCTAAGCCTATCTCAAGCTCGTGCTGTAGCATATGCAGTCAGCACGCCAGCCGTTCCACAACACAAACGGCCCCCGTTAGGGAGCCGCTGTTCGTTTATTTCACTGCCCGTTACCACCAGCTTGACCATTCCGAACGGTTACGTTCAATACAGATATCGAACGTAACTTTTACTTCACTCATTCTGCCGAAACGGCAGCTTACTCGAACGCAATCGAAGCCGCCTGACCTGAAGAAATCGACCACTTTGCAATCACAGCCGCAATGCTTCAGAATCATCTCCACCACACAACGATCGTGGCGGCGAATCGCTCTAACTAACTCCTCGGCTACTCGTCTTTGTTCAAGCAATCCAAAAATGCAGTTGAGCTCTTGACCAGCATCTTGAATGGTATCGACAACTTGATCATCTTGTCTGCTGCGGTGATCATGATCGCATCCGCAAGAACGCGATCCTGCACTCGCATGACGCTTGGATACACTCTGGAACCGGACATTTGCAAATTTCATTCCGCCTTTTCTCATTGACATTCCATTTCCTCCTTCCCGTCATACTCACCATATCGTATGCCAGGACATGCAAAAGGTATGGACAAGAACTAACCGATATTCGCGCAATGTTAGTCCCGCGCCAAGACAGAGCGGCAAGCCGTGAACCGGCAAGCGCGGATCAATACGGAAGCCAGACGTTCTTTAATCTACAATAAAGTAAGCACAACACAAAAAAGCGCGATTCCCACGGGAATCGCGCATAAATTACGAAAGTGGTGCTGATGAAGGGATTCGAACCCCCGACCTACGCATTACGAATGCGTTGCTCTACCAGCTGAGCTACATCAGCATGTCCGACTTCT
This sequence comes from Paenibacillus xylaniclasticus, assembly GCF_004001065.1. Taxonomy (GTDB): domain Bacteria; phylum Bacillota; class Bacilli; order Paenibacillales; family Paenibacillaceae; genus Paenibacillus_T; species Paenibacillus_T xylaniclasticus. Next base: position 176,160 of record NZ_BIML01000013.1, on the reverse strand, counting down.
TAATGGACGTTGTCGCATCGGCGACTTTTATAATATACCTCGCCGGCGAACAGAAGTCAACACTTTCTTCAAAATTATTTTTCTACATGTTGTTCGGGCTCGGATCGGATCGGCAGCCGCAAAGTGAATGTACTGCCTTGTCCCTTCTCACTATGCAGTGACAACGAGCCGCCAAGCAGCCTCGCGAGCTGCAGACTGATCGACAGCCCGAGGCCGGTGCCGCCGTATTTGCGGTTAATCGCTCCGTCCTCCTGCTGAAACGCCTCGAAGATCAACTGCTGCTTCTCCTCGTCGATACCGATCCCCGTATCCTCAACAGCCAGCGTCAACCACTGCTCTACTGCCGTCTGATTACGGTTCACCCGCTTGGCCGTCTCAGACATTTCCTTATGCCTGTCGACAATCCCTACTGTCTCATTATCAAGTAAATCAGGGGCTGCCTCTTCTTTCCCGGTTGCTTCGCTGCGCTTCAGCGCCGATATTGCAGGCATCACGGTGGCAGCGTACATTCGCTTACGAATTCGTCCCTTTGTCGTCTCACCAGAGCGTACAATAATACCAGCATTACTTGGGCGAGCCCGGTACAGAGCAGATGTCCAATCGCGCAGCCTTCGCCTAGCCGCTGCATTCTCCTGCTCAACCGCCGTCTCCACTCCAACCCGCAGCGTCACACCCCCCTGCTCCGTGAACTTAAAGGCGTTATTCAACAGGTTACGCATAATTTGGTTCACTCGCAGCGCATCGGTATAGAGAGTATCCGGCACATCCTCCCCGAATTCAACGTTAAAGTCAAGTGACTTCTGATCCGCAAGCGGCTGAAACATCGCCTGCATCATCTGTACGAGATCAAGCGAAGAGATCGGTTCGATGACGATATCCATTTTGCCTGCTTCGACCTTGGACAGATCCAGAATGTCGTTGATTAACTGGAGCAGATCTGTACCTGCCGCGTGAATAATTTCACCGTAACGGACCTCATCCATCCCATAGCGTTCATCGTCGTTATCGCTGATTAGCTGAGACATCAGCAGGATGCTGTTCAAGGGTGTCTTCAGCTCATGCGACATGTTCGCCAGAAATTCCGATTTGTACTTCGACGCCAGCATCAGCTGACGAGCCTTCTCCTCCAGATCACGCTTCGCTTCCCGTAATTCCTTCGTCTGGCGACGGAGAATGATGTTCATGCTCCTTAGCTCATCGAAACGCAACTGCTCCTTATGAAAGTCCCGGATCATAAAGACGAAAAATCCACTTAGCAGCGTCGCGAGCGGCAGGGTAATCGGTACGACCTCCAGCCAATACACGCGAAAAGGAATAGAACCAAGCAACGAGATGTTAACGACATTAAGAACGTTGATGGTCACAACTGCTGCTGTCGCTTTCCATACGAAGCGCCAGGTCATACGTTCAAGCCATAGGTTGAGCACAGCAGCGAAGACGCCGAGCAGCATCATATTGAAGCAGCCTGCCCACGATGACTCATCAAGGCCAAACAACAGCCTGCCGACACCGATACCCGAGCCGATTGCAATAAACGTAATCGGTCGGTTGAAGGTGAGCACAGCCATAATAAGCGGCACAAACCGCAGATCGAACAATTGGGAATCCCCGACACGAAGGCCAAAAAGCATCGTCACCCAGCCCGCCAGTGTAAATACGATAATCGCCAAGCCGTACTTCGTCCGCTTCGTTAGATTCGGAAACAAATACTTGTATCCGATATTGAACAAATAAGCAATTGTAATGAGAACGCACAGATTAATAAAAAACACTTCGGAGAACGCCACTTCGCCGTCTCCCTCCTCTATTGCACTTGAATGCCGCTACTGCTTATTGTACACAATCGACTGCCTTGAATCACCGCCAGGCGTTCGCCCGCATACGATAGAGCGACAGCATACCGCCGGGAGGGTAACTTGTGGAAAAACCAAGCAAACAGGATAAGCTCATTAAACCCGCGAAACATGACAAGTATGATAAATATGAACAATTCGATAAATACGGGCATCATAACTATTATGAAAATTACGATGACAAATATAACAAAGACTACAAGTACGACAAGCAAGTTGTCATCCATGAGCATAAAATTTTGTATAAAGCGGACGCTCAGCATGTCAAGCATGTCCTTGATATCCGTAATAAAATCAATCCGATCTGCGGCAACCATATGCACCGCCATGTAGTAGTCGAGACCGTCGACGGCCATAAATATACTGGCGTTATCGTACACGTTGACGAGCGCTGCTTGTATCTGCAGTGCGCATGGCAGGATCCACGCAGCTTTATGCCGTATAACGTCATTCTTCCACTCGTATTATTCGAGCTCCTTGTCATCTCGCTGCTGTAGCCTCGGCTTTATTGTGCATTAAAAAATACCGTCACGCGGCTGCAATAGCACCGTGACGGTATTTAGAAACTCAATCCGGGCCCAGCCAACCAAGCTCAACCTTGCTCGCTAGCTGCAGGGCAGAAGCGCCGGACGGCCGAGCCAGAAGCCTTGCCCAAGCTTAACACCAAGCTTACGGGCCGTCATCCAATCCGTCTCTGTCTCAATTCCTTCAAGGATAAGCATCGGGTCCCTTTCGCACAGCTTCGCCATCAAATTAACGACTCGCTGCTTCTGCTCCGATTTCGATAACCCTTGTGCAAAGTAGCGATCCAGCTTCACAATATCTGGATCCAGCTCAACAAACTTTCGCAGCGACGATACTCCCTCTCCGGTGTCGTCAAGTGCGATTCGAATACCTCTTTCGCGCAATAAACCGGTTCCCAATGCAAATTCTGGCGTATCCCATAAATCGGTTTCTTCAGCAGACTCATTCAGTTCCACTACAAGACGGCTGAAGTGCTGGACATAAAGCTCCTCCATTCGTAACAGAAATGACGGGAATAAAGGGTTACACAACGTTGAAGGAAGAAGGTTCACAAATAGCTGCTGCCCCTGTGACACACCTTCTTCGCCAAAGAAAGACTCGATCGCCGATTGGAACGATAACGTATCTAATTGGAACAGTTCCCCACGGAGTCTAGCCGACTGAAACAGCTCGTTTGGTACAGCGCCGACTTTACTGCGTATCAGTGCTTCGTAACCATACACGGTATTAGATTGTCCGTCTACGATTGGCTGGAAATGATGGAACAGCTCCTTATAATCGAACGGTTTTATATCAATAGACATAGGCATAACGTTCCTTTCTTCTGGCTAAACCGATTGTTTCTGTATTTGTTAATAAAGCCTCAATATTAAATATCAAAAGGAAACTTGTACCACATAAAATTCGACATAGATCGACGATTTCCTACTTTATACCTGACTTTATTTTCGTACCAGAAAAAGCCGCTGACTCGACTCCTTTGGAATCGTATCAGCGGCTTCAGCGGCGCTTCTATGATTGTATTTATTGCTGCTCAATATATTCCTCCAGCGTCAAACCGGCGGATTGAATAGCGGCTGCCGCGTCCGTACCTACATAGCGCAAATGCCATGCCTCATACATATAACCCGTTATTTCCTCTTTATCCTCGGGATAACGAATAATAAATCCGTATTCATATGCGTGCTTCGCTAACCATTTCGCTTCATCCGTTTCCGCGAAGCAAGCTTCCGCAGCACATCTGCCGTCTCTGCCGGATACGTCCATCGCTAACCCCGTCTGATGCTCACTGAAGCCCGGACGAGCACTATACCTCGATGCCGCTTCCAAGCCATCGCGCTCCACATAATTGTTGAACAGCGTCTTCTGCCGCGCTTCTGAGCGGTAACCGGAAACGCCGGCCAGCTCTATACCATCTTTCTTCGCACCGTCAAACAACAGCTTGAGCGCATCCGCTGCCTCACGGCGCATTTTACGCTTGTCCGTTAGCTCGCTAAAAATAAACGGAACGTCCGGATAGACCAGATCGTCCGGCTCGTATCCTGATGGAAGACCATGCGTCTTGTTCACTAGTACCGTGATACTATCAGGATCTGCAGCCGTCACGACGGCATTGTCCTGTACAGTGCCGCCTTCCTGCTGCTCTCCACTGTCAGCATTCGGCTTCGTATTCTGTCCCTCACCGGCTGATATATTAAGGTCTCCTTTATCCGCAGGCATCTGCCCGGTTGATGTTCCTTCCTCCTTATTCTTAACTGCATCTGCAGAAGAAGTCTCCGATAGCTCAGGCTTGTCCGATTCTGGATTCTGCTCCTCCTTAGATGCCAGCTCTTCCCCGCTTTCAGCCGAGGACGTTCCTGAATCTGAATTACCCGTCGCCACCATATAGGTGCCGCCAATAACAATAACCGCTCCGATCAGAGCGGCCCATATCCACTTGTTCATTAAAGCTCCCCCATTGTCTGCTATGTCTATGAATCTATCTAATTCATTAGACGACGACTTTCGACAAAAGGTTTCGCTAATCTATATGAATTGACACAAACAATGGTCGACCACCCAGATGCCGCTCCATTATGATTTAGCCAACTGCAGCTGCCGGTCGCTTCCGGATGTCTGACTGAAGAACATCTCGTCCTCCACCGCAAGTTGCAACAGCGCATCGACGCACGCCGGGTCGAAATGCTTGCCTCGCTCCGCTTGAATAATCGCCAGCGCCTCTTGATGAGACATCGCTTTGCGATAAGAACGGGATGAGGTAAGCGCGTCATAGACGTCCGCTACAGCAGTTACTCTTGCAAGCAGAGGAATTCGTTCCTGCCTCAGACGATCCGGATAGCCCGACCCGTCCCAGCGTTCATGATGAGAGCGAATGACGGACAACTCTTCAGTCATAAACCCAAGTCGCTTGCAAATATCATAACCGGAGACCGGGTGCCTCTCGATAATGGCCCGCTCTTGCGGCGTCAATTTGCCAGGCTTATTCAAAATCTCATCCGGCACATTCAGCTTTCCTACGTCATGAACAATGCCTCCAAGCGCAATCGCTCTAAGCTGTTCGTTATTTAATCCGAGCCTCTCGCCTAGACGGAGAGCGTACAGCGCGACTCGGTAATTATGTCCCGCCGTATAAGCATCCCGAGATTCTGTAGCCATAATAATAGCACGAACGCTCGGCGACAGGCATGTTTCGATCCACTCGCGCGGGTTCGCCCGAAACAACTGAAGCAGCGAGGAGCCGAACGCATGTCGATTCGAATAGTGCAGCGTAAGACCGATAAGCGTAAAAAGAACGGATAAGAACAACGTGATGTGGTACATCCACCAGCTAATTTTCCAAGAGACGCCCGTAACCATAATAATCTGCGAGACGATCATTAAGCCGGAGCCGTACACAAGCATAATATGCAGCTTAGAGCCCCATGCCAGGTAAGCCTGCCAGTATCGTCTCATCGTCCATGCTGCTATAGCTGCGATGACGATCGTGACAGAAATTTTGAAGATCGGACTGAATATTTGCCAGTTGTCGAACCACGATGCATTCTGGAACAGAATGTAGCATACCGTCCCCAGCAAGACCGTCCATGCCGGCAGCAGCAGTACGTTGCGGCGTGCTAGAAGCCTAACAATTATGCGATCACTAGACATCGAAGACAGCCACAGCCAGAACACCGATATCAGAATACTCATCTGCGCTGTCGCGCTTGGTAAGCTCGTTGCATGCATTAATAAACCGGGAGTGGCTAATCCGTGCAAAATAAATATTTCGGCCAGCGTAATATAAGCCATCGCGATAAACGTAACCTTGACATTACGCATTCGAATGCCAGCTATACCAACGGACAGCGCCATGAGGAACGCCAATGCTGACACAACGCTAACAATATAGAAGTGACCGGTTGGAGCATGCACCGTCGCATCCATTGAACCAAATATTCGGAGAGCCGCATATATGGCAAGCGGCAGCAAAAGCACAATCAGAAGTATGGTGAGCGTTCTTGCATGATTCCGCAAAAGCTGGTTCCTCCTTACTTAGGAAGTCGATTCGTATTGAATGATCGTGAACATGCCTCCTGTAGGCGGAGTAAAATTGTTCGAGCTGTGATGAGGAATATGGCAGTGAAAAGGCCATCTGCCCGGATTATTGGCAAGAAATTCGATATCCCTCGTTGTTCCGGAGGCAACGCTAATCGTATTCATGACAGGTCGATTGGATTGCTCCAGTCTGTTGCCGTCTACGGCGCACAACGTAAATTGATGCCCGTGCATATGAATGGGGTGTGCATTCATCCCCATGCTGCCAAGCCGGATGCGTACCCGATCTCCCCATCCGACCTTCATCGGCGTTACTGCCGGGAAGCAACGACCGTTCATTGTAAAGAAGTTGAATCCGTCACTCATCGGGTCCAGCTTATAGCGTCCTTGTCGCAGTTCACCCTTAGCCAGTCCAACTAGCTTGAATTCTTGCAGCAAATACACGTAGTCATGTGTGATCGCCGTTTCGTTCGGATCTTTAATAACCAGCATTCCTCCTAAGCCTTGCCCCATCTGTCTAACAACGTCGACATGCGAATGATACATATGCGTTCCCGGTCCATTGGTAATCTGAAACCGGTAATCATAACGTCCGCCAGGTGGAATAAGAGGCGTCGACTCGATGTCAGGCACGCCATCCATCGAATTCGGCACGTCTAATCCGTGCCAATGCACACTTGTCGGTACAGGCAGCCGATTCGATACCCGGAATATAACATCGTCCCCGGGGCACACGACGATCAACGGTCCAGGAATAGTGCCGTTATACCCCCATCCTTCCATCCATATACCCGGCAGCAGCTCGGATATGACAGGCTCTGCAGTCAATTCGAATAGCTTCACACCACCGTCAATTCGACAAGACAAAATCGACAAATCCGGAGCAATGATCATCACGCACCCCTCCGCTCGTCAACGTCCTTGAAACAACAAGTTACCGCTAACGTGTAAAAGATATGCGTTCTATCTTGATTTATACCGAACTATCAGCTTGTCGTAAAGGGAAATTTTCCACAATTTCAAACCGCGTCCAATTTGTAATAAGACGATTATACGACCATTAATCACTTCGCTAAAGCAAAAATCCGACAATATACTGCAGCGAAACAAGAATATCGGTAGTGATGCCAACAGCCCATTTCATAGATAATATCGACCTGCCTGTCCGCGCTTGTATCAAGCGTCTACTCTTTGCCCGGCATACGATAGAGCAATTGGATGAATCGGTAGACGTGTACAGTGAATCGTGTTGTCCCCGGTTCGTCCGACACAACACGATTGAAAGGAGGCGAAAGGATGGACAAGCCTTTCGTCATTACGGTACTTGGAAGCTCGGGAGGCGTCGCTCGGGCTCTGCTTACGCTGTTTGAACATACCTTACAGGACGAACAAGCCCCGCTGCACTCGGTAATCACCCATTCCCAAATTCACGGAATCGACCGCAAACAGAAGCCTCATAGCTACTACCAGAGCTTTGCCCCTCAGCTTATTGGTTCCCATATGAAGCTGCATCAACTTGATCTTACGGATACGGAGTCTTTAAAGCAGCACTGTGTCCGCACGAAGACCAAGCTTGTCATCGACTTGTCCAGAGCCGATACGCGGCGCATGATTGCTTGCTGCAATGAGCTCGGCATCAGCTATGTCAACACAGCTCTTGAGGACACGGAAATCAGCGAAAGACCAGGAGCAGAGACGACAAGCCTGCTTGAAAGAATCGACAGATTCCGTAAAGAGGAGGACAGCTACAAAAAGGTTAAAGCGATTGTCTGCTCCGGCATGAACCCCGGCGTTGTGCAGTGGATGGCCGTGAAGCTAATGAAGGAACGTCCGGACAAGCTGCCGCGGGCAATCTATGTCGTCGAAAAGGACAACTCCTTCTATGCCGATCCGTCAAAGGTTAAGCCGGAAACGATCTATGTAACCTGGTCACCGGAATGCTTCCTAGAGGAAGCGGTATCGAATTATCCGGTCTTCTCCATCGGCGATACGACCTATTTAATTTACGACAACGTATATGCACGGGAATATAAAGTCAAACTCGGAGAGCTATCATTTACCGGCTGCCTGATGGCTCACGAGGAAACGATTACTCTTGCTGACGATTACCATGTCGAATCAGCATTCATTTATCGAGTCAACGACTACACAACCGAACAAATTCAAAGAAACCTCAACCATATCGACAACTTGCTGAAGTACGATCAGAAGCAGCTTCATCCGGAGGACGGCGAGTTAACGGGAGCTGATCTTATCGGCGTACTACTCGTATATGAGGATGATGAGCGGTTCATGTACAACGTGCTCTCGAATAACGAGGCATACACAAAATTTAAAACAAATGCTACCTATGTACAGGTCGCGAGCGGAGCGTATGCGGCGGCTGCCGTTCTTCTGCTTGATTCCGACTCCGTTGCCCCTGGCGTTCATTGGGTTCACAAACTAGCCGAATCCGATATTAGCCGCTATGGTGAATACGTGACCTATTATCTACGTCAATTCGTAACAGGAACGAATGAGCAGTCTATGGGAACCATTTTGCAGAGGGAAGATGTGGAAGGCGCCGTAGAGCCGAAATCCTAACAGAATAAAGAAAGACCCGGTAATATCCGCAGCCTCACAGCTATCTGTGTGACGGTATACCGGGTTTTATCTTGAAAGGTTTAGACCTGCTCCGATTGCAGCTGCTTCAGTTCACGCGCGACTTTATCGATCATTTGGACGAAAGCCGACAGCTCCTGTGAGCTAGCTGCTTGTCCGTCGGCAAGCTGTAGCGTCTGCTTGCTGCCGCTCTCGACCTGTGCAAGCGACTTATAGATTGAGTCTAGCTTGGATTGTATGATGTCAAGAGATTGCTTCGAGTTCGCAGCCAGCTTACGAATCTCATTAGCTACTACGGCAAAGCCGCGTCCCTCGTCGCCTGCACGGGCTGCCTCGATAGAGGCGTTCAAGCCGATCAGATGCGTCTGCTCCGACACTTCCTTCATTGTCGTGCCCAGCTGACCGATATCGCGTACTTGACGCTGAAGCTCCTGGACATGCTCGTTCGAGCTGCGCTGCAAATCGGCCGTGTGACGAGCCTTCTCTGACATGCTGCAGCTGCTTTCGTTCAGCTCCGCAATCATGGTGGTAAGCTCCTGCACCGCCGTATTAACCCGAGTTAGCATATGCTGCTTCTGGTCTACCAGCTGTTGGATCTTCCCTTTCTCTCCTTTTTCATAGGCTTCCAATACGAGCTGAGAATCAAAATTAAAGAGCTTCGAAAGAACTAATACGATCTTCGTCCAATTCGCGGGCTCCGCCTGCTCGATATGCTTCGCCGCCAAATCCAGATAGAGCATATACGTGCCTAAATACCAATTCGATGTAAGTCCGATGCGGGAATGGATGCTTCCGATCTGAATTCGACGCTCAATGAACGGTTCGTCAATGACGCCATCGGTTAACGACTGAAAGTACCAACGCTGTGTTTCTTTAAGACGTTCAAGTGAGCTGTGCTTTTGAATAAAGTCTGCAAGCTCTGGCTCTTGCAGCAGCCGGTTATACAACTCGTCGACGACTTCATTCGTAATGCTGCAGAACAGTGTCTGCTGATCATGCATCAGAGCCAAATCTTCTTCACTAATGCCGATATACGACAGCTGGCGCCGTCTGCTGTCTGTTAAACGAATTCGCTGCCGCCCGCTGAGCGGAACCGTTATATTATTTACATCCACTCCGCACTCCTCCAATGAATATACAAGTTCCAACTCTTGTGTCGATTTAATGCTATCTTAATTCAGATTGAGAACCGTTACATGTTATACATTGTAACATTTATTTCAACAGGGAAAAACGGAAATCTATTACAAGAAATAATAGATTAATAAAATTTCTATACATTATGCGAAAACATAATATTGAGACCGCATGATCCGTACGAATAAAAAACGGACCTTCACCCATAATAAGGACGGAACCATCCTATGCTAAGGAGGCTTAAAGCCATATGAGCCCGTCCACTCCGCAGAAGCATCAGGTGCTTCCGCCTCAGCATCAGAACAGGCAGCCCGGCATCGAATCGGAGATGAATCCTCTACCCGCTTTTGAATCACCCTCCTACAAGCCTGCAGGCAAGCTGCAGGGCAAGGTCGCGCTTATTACCGGTGGCGACAGCGGCATCGGTAAGGCGGCAGCAGTCGCCTTCGCCAAGGAGGGCGCCGATGTGGCGATTGTCTATCTTGACGAGCACAGCGATGCATTAGCAACGAAGACACTCATCGAACAGACTGGTCGCCGCTGCCTGCTGCTGCCCGGCGACATCGGCAACGAGACGTTCTGCAAGGAAGCTGTTGCCCAAACCAATAAAGAGCTAGGCGGCATCGATATACTCGTCAATAACTCAGCTGAGCAGCATCCGCTTCAGCAATTCGAGCAGCTATCATCGGAGCAGCTGGAGCGCACATTCAGGACTAACGTATTCGGAATGTTCTATGTCACACAAGCTGCCATCCCGCTGCTTAAGCCCGGAGCCTCCATCATCAATACGGCGTCGATTACGGCGTACAAAGGCAATCCGCTGCTTATCGACTATTCGGCAACCAAAGGCGCAATCGTCTCCTTTACCCGTTCACTCGCCCTGCATTTGGCCGATCGCGGCATTCGGGTAAACGGGGTCGCGCCAGGACCGGTATGGACGCCGCTCATCCCGGCATCATTCGATGCACAGCAGGTATCCGAATTTGGCTCAGACACGCCGATGAAACGCCCCGGCCAGCCCTACGAGATGGCAGCCGCATACGTCTTTCTCGCTTGTGACGACTCCTCCTTCATGACCGGTCAAATGATACATCTCAATGGCGGGGAGATCGTTAACGGCTAGTGTTCCGTATGATTTGTCCCCTTGCTTGGATACGAGAAGAAGAAGGCATTCATTCTCGAATGAACGAGATGAATGTCTTCTATAATTGTACATCAGCTGCAGCCAAAGACCTCACTACCACCTGCGTCGATTATCGCTTCGTAGATCAGGCCCATTTAGACTGGACATACGTTCGATTGCTTCTTTATAAACCCGGATCATGCTTTGGACCTTGCTGAACTCCTCGTCGTCCGGCCCATACCCTTCCATAAACATTCTTTCAATAATGTCCTTGAACAATTGAAGCCGGTCTTCCAGTATCGCCTGCTCATTCGCGACAATCTCCTCGAACGAGTGTGAAGCTATATAGTCGTCAAGCGGGTCCTGCTCGCGCTCTCGGCGATTCTGGCCTGATCCCTGCAGCCTGCCGTCATCTGCGTCCTGCAGATTGATCGAGGTCCGCAGCTCAGACAGCGTAATATTCTCCCGTGCGAGCATGACATGCATATCTTTGTTCCGCAGAAGCTCTGCGATTACGAGCCGGCACATCTCTCGATTACGGAGCAGAATGCCATCAAAAGGATGAATCGTCCATACACCGTCTGCGCAATACAAATTGAAGGTGAACAGAGCACTTCCGTACCGATATTCGATATGGATGCGCGACTCGTCCACAATTTCGAACGAGAAATCCAGCATGGCTTCGCTCCCTCAGTACTATAATAGTTATATGATTAATTCCTCGTAGAGCATCTTTACGCCACTCCTGCCTTTACGGTAAAGTAAAAGAGCAATACATATCTTACGAACGGAGTGGCGTCATGAAGTTTATGCGCGACAACAAATTGAATTTATGGCTCGGCGTTCTCGTTCTCGTGAACATTTGTATTGCCGTTGCCTACCTTCGCCTTAACGCCTGAACACCGATCTGTTTGCCGCCAGCCAGTACCCCAAATAGCGTATATACCTTATTTATTCCAAATAAATATGCCCACAGCAAGAAAGGCTGGTCCGCAGCCGCTCGTCGGCGCCTTACGGATCAGCCCTTCTTGTTGTTCTTGAACCAATGTGCATGAGCCGGATCATCATTCAACTCGGCAATTGCCTCCGCCCGTTCGCTGCTTGCTACTACAATCAGCACAACGATCAAGCAGCCCAGTACGATAGAGAGTACCATGAGCCTCCCTCATTTCGCCAAAGGCCTTTTAAGCCATTATATGTGCGAGTTCAGGAAATCATGTCGGCTCTATACGACTAGACCTGCTACATAACGTAGCTGCTATGATCAGCAGCAGGCATTGCTTTGCCGGGTCTAATCCGTATCAGTCAAGCAGTGAACGAATCGTACTATCCGTCTGTGACGATTGATTCAGTACTGGAGTCGAAGTCGCATCTCCTCCATGGCCCAGTCGATTCGCCAGCTGCGTGTTGATCGCCGTCATTTTGCTCGTATAATCGTTACAGCTATCTATAATACGGCGGTTGGATTGCTCGGACAGATCGATCGCCGCCATAAGATCCGAAATTGCCGAATTCACAGCCTCCATTGACATAGCAGGCTTCGTTAGCAAATCGTTCGTTCGCTCCGTTGTCTGACGAAGCAGGCGAGCATTCTCTTGGAACTGGCTCTCGATCGTCTTGTTCGTCGCCTCAACTGCGTTTATGACCTTCTCTTGATCGTTCAAAGCAAGAGCGATCATGGCAGATACAGTGATTAAGTTCGACGTTTTGTCAATTGCGTTATTCACAGAATCGATCAGCTTATCATTGTTATCATTAATGATATCTGTTGCAGCAATCGCTTGGTTGTAGAGCATAATCATTTCGGTCATCGATTGAATGCGTGTGACGACCTTACGCAGCCCGCGCTCCAGCTGCGCCTTCCGACCTTCATTCTCCGGCCGGGCAATTTCTTGCTCGAACATCCCTTTCAGCTTCTCACCGAAAGCGATCTTCGTCTGCAGCTGATAAATTTGCTCTAATGAATTACGCTTCAGCTGCCGCATGTTGACGATGTTTTCCTCCAAAGTGTCCTTGCCGTCACGCAGCGAATTAATGATCACTTCGACGTTCGATTTGACTGATTGATACTTGTAAACGTAGTTTTTCAGCGGACTTTTGCGGAGCACTTTGCCGAAGAAGCCGACGTTCTTACTTTGCTGCAGCGCTTCGCATTCATTGCGCAGCTTCAAAATATTATTCGACACTTCCGCACGGCTGGCGCCCATTAAATCGTTAACTGGACGCTCAAGCAGCTTCAGCGTCTGTCCCGCTTTCTCCTGCGTCTTCATTCCCAGCTTGCCAATCTCGTCCATCAATGAATCAAGCTGCATGGAATCGCTATTCGCCACCTGGCTGAACAAGCGGGAAGCGTCTTGCCTAACCTGCACTTCGTCTTCCTTCGTAAGCTGTACGATCGGTGTCGTCGACATCTTATGTTCCTCCTTCGCGATTAAAGCTCGGATTGATTGTAACGTTGATGGATCAGCTCTGCTTTTGATTGAAGCTCAATTAAATCCTTATGTTCTATCGTAGATACGATCGCGGAAATCTTCGAGTTAATGTCCTTTAATCCGTTCAGCAGCATACGGCGGTTCTGCTGCTTCAGCTCTCCACTGAGGCGAAGGAACGGATTTATGACGCCGTTCAAATCCTTCAGTACGAGCCGGCGGATCGTATGATTAATATTGCTGTCGCCAAGCTGGTCAAGCAGCGGAATCACGCGCTGCAAGCGTGCGAACAATGCCAGTGACTTGTCCACAATCTCGCTGTCGAGGTTATCCTTCTGGCCTTCCGAGATGACCATATCTTCAAGCACCTGCAAATACTCCACCACTGGACCGAAGCCTTCCGGCAACGATGCCTGTGCAGCCGTTGGCCGAGCTTGTGATTGTGGCGGTGCTGCATTAAATGCTGGCTGCGGTGCTCCATGAGCATGGCTCTGCGGCTGCAGTTGATTGGGCAGCGGACCTCCGCCTCCGAGCGGATAAGGAGCATTCTGGTTAGACGGTAGGGATGGCGGAACCCGCTTCGTCATAAGGCTGCCGACGATGGCCCCAATTGCCGGGATGAACAGTGACAATAGCTCTGGCAGCATAAAACTGGTAATAAGAGCAACGACATAACCGACGGCGGCGCCGACCAACGTTCTTTTCACGGGCGTATCCTCCAAATAACTTCTTAGTCTCTCTCACTATTGTAGAAAATAGCCGCGAAGGCTGTCAATGCGCCCCACATTTCGTTCCACCCCCGGTTAGTTCATCCGGTATGTGGCTAATAGAGGGGCCCGCTCTTAAACGCCGTTACATCAATTTTTTTGTCACACCAGCATCGTACCTATCCCTATTATCACCAACTTATTTACTGACTAAGTCGATGATCAAATGATTGCATACGCATCGACAGTTCAATATGACTCGTCATAATGCCGAGCTCCGGCACCAGCGGACCGATCCGGCCGCCAAGCGCCGCTTTGACGCCCAAGTATGGGAAATTGATCCCGGTAAGACAAGTCGCATGCAGTCCGCCGGACATGCGTGGGTTAATCTCAAGCAGCTTAGGCACGCCGCCGGTACAGCGCATTTGAATGTTGTAATTGAACGGTATACGATACGTCTCTGCTACACGATGAGCAATCGCAATCAGTTCATCATTGCGCTCCAATACACGCAGCCTACCGTCCGCTTTTCGTCGTGGAACGGCAGCCTGTAAGGTACCATCGCGGTCAGCCAGACAATCGATGCTGTACTCCGGCCCTTCGAGCAGCTCCATAACCATCAGCTCCGGAAAGCTCTCTACCTGGGATAAAATACTGTACGCCTCCTCGAACGTCAGCTCATTCGTGACGTATCCGAACAAATCTTGGAGCGCATTCCGCTTATCATTGATGACGCGAAATCCAAGTCCGCCTTCCGAATCGGTCGGCTTGAAGCAGACGCGGTGCCCTTCCGACGTCAACCGTTCATACGCTCGCTTGAAGCCTGCCGCATCGGTCACGACCTCATAAGCAGGCACCTCCATAATGCCCGTCCGGCGTACTTCCTCGTAGAACTGATTCTTCACCGTCAGCTTCTCCAGCAGCCCGACATCCCGGCAGACGGTAACCGTCGTGCCAATCTCGTCGAACCTTCCAATATTTCGAGCGATATCCAGCATTCGAAGCCGGGGGATAAACACGTCAATTTCATGCTCCTGACAGAACCCGACGAGATAATCGATGTAATCCATCCCTTCCAGCACCGGTTCAACTGCCGCGTAATCCGCCGCTTGTAGTGACATATGCCTAGGATCGGGATGTGTCCCGTAAAGCTTAAACTTTACACCATCCTCGTTGTGGCGAATACTATTCATGTAATGGTAGGCGACTGAAAACCATCGGTTAAAATAAACACGTAACTCCTGCTTGCTCTTCATGACGTCCGCTCCCCCAGCGATTAATGGCTCCCACTCCGACTCAGCGGTTCGGCATACTATCTGCCAGCCGCTGCCTCACTTGCAGTCAGCTTCGATTGTACAAAGTCGACGATATCTTCTCCAGCGAACAGCCCAGACCTTGCCGTAAACGTCCAGGTGCCCATCTGTCCCGTCTCCTGATAGATCCGATACAGCTCTCCATGTGCCGGGGCAATCGCATAATCAGCCGATTCCAGCAGACTTCTATCCAGCAGGGAGTCACCTGAAGCAATCAGCCCCGCTTCCGGATACCGGTGCCGAATATACGCGGCCGCATCCCGCTTATTCACAGCACTCGGCACAATGTACACCTTGCGTCCCTGAACGGACAGCTCCCAGCCGAGCGCTGCGAGCTTCTCGGCTCGTTCCTTTATAGCCTCGACCGGCATCCGATCACGATCCATCAGATAGACGAAGAACAACTCATCGCACAGCCGCTCATCCAGCACCCAGTCCGAATGGACGACCGGTGCGAACAGACGGCGGGCCTCCTTCGGCGAGCAGGCACTTTCCCGCAGCCTATTCTCAACCAGCCGCTTCCAACTAACATCCGGCTCACCACCGATTAATATATTGCCGCCATTACTTGTGATGGCATACTCTGGCACAATATGCTGCTGGAATACTTCAATCCGGCGGTACTGCTCAATCGTTCGCGTTGTGACCGGCACGAATAGAAGCTGGCTCGACAGCTCCTTCAATACTCTCATCTGCGCAGCGGACATGAAGGCGGCAGGCTGACCGCCGATCGTCTCAACGACACGGATGCCTGGCGTATACTCAGGAACGGCCATCGACCGCCGGGAAAAAATAAGCGTCATGTCCAGATCACTAGCGTAGATCATACGCGGACCTCCTTCTGCGAAAGCGGCTTAATAATGCCACAGCACGAATAAGCGAGGTCAGGAAACAGCTCCACCGGAACCCCGCGCTCCTTCGCCAGCAGCAGGATTGGCCGCAAATGCGGATTGTCCAGACGGTCAACCAGCACCTTCCACGGCACGCGGCGCAGCAGCACCCGGCTTGTCTCTCCGACCCCAGGCTTCACGAGATTCATATCATCTATGCCGTACGCCGCTTGCACCTTTCGAATATCCTCAAGTCCCCGCCAAGTCGCTCTCTCCGATTGTCCTCCGCTCTCTACAGCATCACACATTCTTTTATCCGCTTCCGCTGAAGCCGTCCTAGCCACCTCGTCCCAATGCCGCTCGATCTGCTCCAAGAAATGATTCGACTGGTCGATATCCCGCCAATGCGCATAAAACTTGGCGCCGTGATAATCATCCGGTCCGATTAGTCCCGGCTTCAGCACCGTACGGCTAACGAGCCCGGAAACCGTCGCATTCAAGCATGCACTCGGTATCAAATAATCTTCTCGGGTTCCGAACGTCTCAGAGCAATAGCCAGGATCGGCCAGCACCGCCAAATCATCGTTCAACCGAATGCCATACCTCTCCTCGAACTTGTCGCACGCTTCGATCAGCGTTCGTCTTATCGCCCCTTTGCCTGTCCATCCATCGACGAACTGGATGTTGGCATCTGCACCATGCCGCTGCAAAATATACAGCAGCGCATTCTCGTCAATGCCTTTTCCCCGAATGATCGAGATGCTGTAATGCGGGAGCGATGCACCATACTGCCGCTCAATATACCGCTTAATCAGCACGCCGATTGGCGTGCCTGCCCTCGCCAGCGAGACTAGCACGCACTGAAGTCCGCGCTTACGGACAATTAATTCGGCTACCGCTGCGATATCCCTCGCCACGAGTAACGACGTCTGCTCCAGCGTATCGTGAAACAGCTGCAAGTACTTCTCCGACGGCTCATATTCTGCAGGCAGCATCTCCGAATAATGCACCCCCGACTGAATGGCCTCTTCTTTGTCCTCTGTCGGCATTTCAAGCTTGGCATCACGTAAATCCTTCAGCAGAAACGTCACGTCGGAAGGCGTATAGCTGCCTATCAGGTCCGGCGGCGCCATAATCCGTTCAAGCAGCCTTCTGTCGAGTCCTGTATTTACGCCCTCCGCTCCCGTACAAATCACAACATGGATCGTCCCGCATTCGATCTCACGAAACGCATCCAGCATGGAAAACAGCTGCGCAGGCGGCGTCTCTCTCTCCAACAAAATCATA
The DNA here is from genome assembly GCF_004001065.1 of Paenibacillus xylaniclasticus. Lineage (GTDB taxonomy): Bacteria > Bacillota > Bacilli > Paenibacillales > Paenibacillaceae > Paenibacillus_T > Paenibacillus_T xylaniclasticus. Next base: position 158,821 of record NZ_BIML01000013.1, on the reverse strand, counting down.
ACCTCATCGTACCAATAGGCTCGGGTATTATATAAATAATGGCGAACATTCGCATCGTCCGGCGAAAGAAACGTAATGCTATCGTGAACGGCATAGCCTGGATTCGTCAGCGGGTGAATCGGACTGCGCGTCGTCGATTGATAATACACCTGCTCGCCAAGCTCAGCAGCAATCCGCATCGGCACATACATGAACTCTCCCGTGCCGACGACGAGCGTCCGTCCGCCTTTCCGGCGTAACGGCCGAAGCTGCTCCGCCGCTTGGCGAACCGCCTCATCTAATGCTTCTCGCTCGGCACCTTCAATGCCAAATCTACCCGACTGCCGCATATAAGGTGCGCGATTGGTTCGACCGGCCGAATCAACCGATACAGCGGATGATAGCTCGAACAGGCCATCGAGCCAATGCAAGCGAACCGCTGGCTTAGTATTCGAGCGGCATTGATTTTGATGCGGCTTCTCTGGCAGCTTCCCATCTGGGAAAGCAGCCCCTTCTACCTCAATCGTGCCCCGATATAGGCAGATCGTCTCAATCGTTACGTCTAATTCACGCTCCAACTTCGCAAATGCCGCCTCCGCTTCTTCGCTGCGCCAATCGAGAAGCGCACAGGCGATGTACCGCTTGCGCGGATACTTCGCGTGCATGTCGCGGATCAAGTTAAGCGTCGTCTTGCCGGTCGTCATCTCGTCATCCACAAGAATAACCGTTTCACCATCGGTAAGAAAACCCGGCAGCTCCGCATATCCACGATGGGCCGTCGCATGAGAATGCTCCTCCTCGAACTGAAAGACGGGCTCTCGGTCCGCAAGCAGCTCGCGCGTCGTATGCATATACGCTGCAGGCTCCTCAATCGCCTCGAATACAGCATGTCCGAGCGCCGTTGCCGTCTCGGCGAAGCCAAGCACCTTAACCGGCACCGGCAGCTTAAGCCGTTTCTGTATCACGTGACGATACACGCTAGACGCTTCTTCAGGATTCGCAAGCCCCTTCAATGCCGCTTGCAGCAGCGGCTCCAGCTCCACTTCCTTCTCCGGCTGCATATGGCGAGCCAGCAGCAGAGCGAGCGCATAGCCCGCAAGCAGCGAAGTATGCGGATCAATCGGAATATGCTTGCCAAGCAGCTTGCTGACGAACAGAAACGACCGTTTCGGATTGTTGCGCGCTGCCATACCGAACAACTGTCCAATCGGCAGCCCGAACGGATTATCCTTCTCCTTCACGGTCACCTTCAAGCTGCCGGCAATATTATAAACGTGCGTAGCCATGCTCTCGGAATAAGGCTGTGTAACGTTGTTGTACATTCAGCACCCCGTATATTTTTGCCCGCGTCACCATTTTGGTTGCCCAATGATAATGCGGCTTCATTTCGTTCATTTTGTTCGCGTACTCACTCTTCATAACGCCTACACCGCCCCCGCTGTTGGCGAGAATCGCACAGGCATCAGCATATTCTTCATGCGTAACGGTGTACATGGCTTGAACCGGCCGAAGCTGGGACGGATGAATTATCGTTTTGCCAATCATACCGTTCTCCTTATCGAGCCATATCTCGCGCATAAAAGCGCTGTGCCCATCCTCCGTTCTATAGACGCTATGAGGAAGTCCAAGCTCAGGAAGCAGCGTATCCCTCAGCATAGCTTCTCGAAGCGGCACCAATGCAGCCCGGTCATAGCCTGATTCGAAATACTCCCATACCGGACCGGATATGACGTATCCATCCTCCGCACGTCCGAATACATTGACGATATCCGCTATACAGTCGCGAATTGCGGCAATATCATAGACGGTCAGCTCCGGCGAGCGGCGCAGACCGAACAAGCTAGAGAAATCCGTTGCTCCGATCCGAACGTTCAATACATAAGGACGGTAGCGGTCAAGCAGACGCTTCGTGCCGAGCAGCATTTGATGACGAGTCTCCCGATAAATAATAGGTGCGCTCTCCAGGACAGGCATACCATACAAGAGCGGCTCTCGCTTCTGCCTGCCGCGGTTAAAGCCATCAAGCAGTTCAAAATATAGACCGCCGTTCTCCGGCGTAAACTTTGGAAAAACAAATCCCGTCAGAACATGAGCCGAATCGTGAATCTGTTCTAGCAGACGCTGCATCTGCTCTACCGAGCGTACCCGAACGAACAGCAGCGGCAGCCGGTCATGCGTCAGCACACCGCTTTCCAATGCCATTGCAATTCTCGCCATATGCTGCACAACGGCCGCTTCTGCCGTCTCGACTTGGAGGTCGCCTATTGCGTCTTCAAGATCAATAATAGCTGTAATCAGTCCCTGAAGCTTGCCTGCAATCACTTCACTTGCGATCGTCGCCCTTGTCGCCGGCATGTAGAGCGCGGCGCCTAATGCGTACGCCAGCACTTCCTTCGGTGACCGGTTCGTAAACGAGACAGGAGGTGAATGAAATAACGTCCGTTCTTCTTCTTCAGACAACTCTGCAAAATACCGCATATCGACCGTTCCTCCCCTCTCCCCCGGCTTTACACCGGAACATCCCCATTGCCTGTCAATATGAATGAATCCCTCCTGAAGGGAGGGATTCTATGTTCGTTATGAAAGAGCCGCCTTACCGTTAGTCTAGTCATTAGTCGGTTAAGCTTGTTCTTTCTCCCGTTTACGGCGAAGCAGGTTAAGTACGATTGCACCGCCGAATACAACAATCATCGAAGCAAAGAACAGATAATGTGAAATTTCGATATGGAAAGCGCCCAGAAGCATCTTCACCGAAATAACTGCAATCAAGACGAAAGCCGCCTTCTCCAGCTCTGGGAAACGCTCGATCAGCTTCAGGAACACTTGCGCAACGCCGCGCATCATCAGCACGCCGATAATACCGCCCATGAACAGTACCCATACCTCACTGCTAATACCGAACGCTGCTATAACGCTGTCGACGCTAAACGCGATATCCATCAGCTCGACCATCAAGACGGTCTTCCAGAAGCCATAGCCCTTATTGGTACTTTCGCCATCATCCTCGGACTTAAACAGCCCTTTGTATGCAATATACATGAGATACGCGGCGCCCAGTAACTTGACTAGTGTAATCTTAACTAGGAACGTACCGAGTCCGATTGCAAGGAACCGGAAAGCGTATGCGCCGAGCAGACCGTAGAACAACGCCTTCTTCTGCTGATCCTTCGGAAGGTGGCGAACCATTACCGCAAGCACGAGCGCATTGTCCGCCGACAGCAGTCCTTCCAGAATAACGAGGCTTAGAATAATGCCCCATGCTGACGGAGAGGAGAACGTTGCAGCCAGATCGGCCCACGAGAAGAAATGCCCGTAGTTCTCTCCAATGTCATGAATAAAATCAGTGAACCAACCCATGAATACGGCCTCCATTAGTTTCGTTTAGTCAAATTTTGTTCTTGCTGTATCCTTTATGATTTGCTACCGGCTACCCATCGCATTCCCCAGCCGTAAGCTTGGTCAAGCTCGGAGTGCTTATTATAGAATTGAACGAGCCGTTCGATGCTGAACGTCTCATTGTTCACATTCTGAATCATCGCAATGGCGCACATCCCTTTACGATTGTCGTATTCATTCAGATGCACGACAATGTCCGGACCACCAGGTTGACTGATCGTCACGACACCGTCCGCCTCCGACCAGTTCGCGACCCCTTCATAAATGAACGTAAAGACGAGAATACGCTCAATCTCACTAACTTTCGCGCCATTAATGCGAATGTTCTCGCCCGTCTTCACCGTTCCGGTTCGGTCGTCGCCGTCAAGCATTATGTATGGCGCTCTCGATAGAGAGCCGAACGAATTACCCAGCGCCTGTACGACGCCCTTGCGGCCGTCCTTCAGCTCGAATAGGCAGGCGAGATCAAGATCGATCGACCGGCCGCCTCTTCCGAACAAGCCGCTCTTCTCCGTCCGCTGATTCCAGTTCAAATTGACTACAATCTCGCCGAGCGAGCCGCCGGACGACTTCGTCAAATTAATACGGTCTCCCTTCTTCTTCAGCTCAATCTTCGTCAGATTCAGCTTCGCTGGAGCGTCCGGAGCGCTGCTTGCACTAGTAGACCGCGACGACAGCGATATCGGAGAAGAAGCGGACTGCGGCGCCGATGACGGAGGGGCGGCATCGCTTCCGCGGAGCGCTCGCTGTGACAGCGAAATAGCCGATGACGACGATGTCGACGGCGCTGCTGGCGCAGGCGGTGTTGGCGCCGATGATGTAGGCTTGTCCGCTGCAGGCGAAGGCTCGTCCTTCACAACGATGCCGAAGTTGCCGCAAAGTGCTTTAAGCCCGCCCGAGAAGCCGGACCCAATTGCGTTAAACTTCCATTCGCCATTATATCGATATAACTCTCCGATGACGATTGCATTCTCAACGGAGAAGTTGTTTCCAAGGTCATATCGGATCACTTCCTGACCGGTGGTCCCGTTCAGAAACCGGATATAAGCATCGTTCACTTGCTTGAAGCTTTGCCTTTCATTATATAGCGTAAGACTGAACGCAATCTTCTCCACCTGCGGCGAAACTCGCTGCAGATCGATCTCGAACAGCTTACGGTCGGTATTTCTCCCTTCCTCATAACGGATAAAACCATTAGAAGGGTTATTGTAGAAAATCAGATCTTCATCTTTTGATGTCTTTCCGTTAACGCCTAATAGAAAGGCCGACGCATCCACCTCGACCTCTTGCGACGACCTCCAGCCAATGCCGACGCTAATCTTCGTTAATCCAGGATTCGTTTTCGTTAAATCGAGCTTTTGCCCTTTCACTGCCGACACCGACATCCAAAGTCACCCTTTGAATTTTAATCTTGCATTAGAAGGAACAAAGCCCGCTCTTGCGCGGGCCGAATAAACTTCTCTACTCGCGTTAGCTTGCGTCTAAACCATAGTTCCGGCACAGCGCCGCTAGTCCGCCAGTAAAGCCGCTGCCGATCGCCTGGAATTTCCACTCATCCCCATGACGATAAAATTCACAGAATACGACCGCCGTCTCCGTCGAGAAGTCTTCGCCAAGATCGTAACGCAGCACTTCGCGGTTAGAAGAGGCATCTACAACTCGAACGAAGGCGTTGGATACTTGGCCAAAGTTTTGCTTGCGATTCTCGTAATCATAGATCGTAACCGTAAGACCGATCCGATGAATATTCGCCGGCACTCTGCTCAAGTCAATTTCGATTTGCTCGTCATCGCCTTCGCCTTCGCCCGTACGATTATCTCCTGTATGCACGACAGAACCATTGCCGCCCTGCTTATTATTGTAGAAAACGAAGTCATCCGCACCCTTCGCTTTCCCATCCTCGTGCAGCAAGAACGCGGATGCGTCTAGGTCGAAATCGGCTCCGCCGCTATATTTATTCGTATCCCAGCCGAGACCGACCACAACTTTCGACAAACCGGGATTCGTCTTCGTCAGGTCAATGCGCTGACCTTTGGAAAGTGAGATGCTCATGAATGACTCATCCTCCTCGTGAAGTTGTACGACAGACAGCCGCTGAAGCGACAGGTCTGCCGCACAGGCACAATTGCTTGAAAATTATGCTAAGCCGTAGTCGCGAACAAGGCCTGCCAGGCCATCCTTATAGCCGCTGCCGATGGCACTGAACTTCCATTCGCCGCTGTGACGGTACAACTCGCCGACGACAACTCCCGTCTCGATCGAGAAGTCCTCGCCAAGGTCGAAACGAATGAGTTCGCTGCCATTGCTCTCGTCCAGAATGCGTACGTATGCATTGGACACTTGGCCAAAGTTCTGGTTGCGCTCAGCCGCTTCATAGATCGTAATCGTGAACGCAATTTTCTCAACATTCGACGGAACGTTAGGAAGATCGATTTTGATTTGCTCATCATCGCCTTCGCCTTCGCCCGTGCGGTTATCGCCCGTATGTACAACGGAGCCATTCTCGTTCTGGCGGTTGTTGAAGTAGATAAAGTTACGCTCGTTCTCTACTTTACCTGCCGCATTCGCCAAGAAGACCGATACGTCAAGGTCAAAGTCCTTGCCGCCGTCATATTTGTTCGTATCCCAGCCCAGGCCGACCGTAATTTTCGTCAGTCCAGGGTTTGATTTCGTCAGATCTACCTTCTGGCCCTTCGTCAAACTAATTGCCATGGCGAACACCTCTTTCTGCCAGTCTGGCATTATATTAAGCAGCCGGGAGCTTAACGATACTCGGCTGCCAGTTGATTTACGTGAACTGCGTGAGTACCTTCGCCAATCGCAGCGAATTTCCATTCGCCGTTGTGACGATATACTTCACCACAAATGAGCGCTGTCTTACCCGCATAACCTTCAGTCAGGTTGAAGCGCACCAGCTCGTTACCGCTCGTTCCATCCACAATACGAATGTAAGCGGATTGAATCATTCCAAAGTCCTGCTTACGGTTCACACAGTCATAAATGTTTACGACCGCGAGTATTTTGCTTACATCCGAAGGCACTCTAGCCAGATCGATAAAAATTTGCTCATCATCGCCGTCGCCTTCGCCCGTAATATTATCACCGGAGTGGACTACGGATTGACAAGGGCTTTGTTTATTATAGAAACAAACAACATGGAGATCGTTAGTCAGCTTCCCTTGCTCATTCAGCATCAGAACGGAAGCGTCACAGTCAATATTCGCCTGCTTCTTGAACCCGAAGAAGCCACGAGATTGAACCGGGTCCCAGCCAAGTCCGACCGTAATCTTCGTCAATCCTGCGTTGCCTTTCGTAAGATCAATCTTCTGGCCCTTAACCAAACTGATCGACATTGCATGCTCACCTCCTTTCTATATCGCTGTAGCGCAGCATTCGAGAAAAATCGGGAAGATCTGCCTTGATTTTACCTGTCTCTAGCTCCAACTATACTCTAGTAACCTTCAAAAATCTACTTGCTTGTACAAACAATTAGCCTCTACAAATTAGAGCCATCTCATACCTTAAAGCTGGAGAAAATTTAATACGCCATCCAGACTAATTTAACTGCTTGTACTCAATACGCCCAATGCGGAGAAAGGATTCAAAAAAAATGCCGCACATAAAAAGAACAGCTTAATCGGTGCCGGAGCAACGATTAAGCCGTTTAAGCCGTTTCGCATCGTTCGAGCTATTAGGCCAGCCGTATCCAACTGATACGAATATCGCCGGTTATGTTGACGAACACGCTGCGGCGTCCCGCCGGCCCCTCCAGCGGCGCATGGAACGTGCTCCACTGCTGAACGCCGCCTGTCGGGGTAATGTCGATTGCGCCAGCTGCCGGACCTTGCGGCGAATCAAGGCGAATTTCTAGACGGCCGCCTTGTGCAGCACTTGCGGCCCGTACCTCGAACGAAGCAGCTCCGCTCTGAAGATCGGCATCCTTAAACGCAATCCAGCCGCTGTCTCCCGCAAGCTCGACGCAAGCGAAGCCTTCTTTGCTCTCGCCGAGGACGACGCCCTCGTAATCGTCGAAGTTCTCCGCTTTCGTCTGTACGCTCAGATCGCGCGGCGGAATCGTCTCTCCATTAATCTGGACGACAGCCTGCACACGGATGTCAGCCGATGAGCTTCCGAGCATGACCGTGTAAGGGCCGGACTCTACCGCATATTTCTCACGGGTAACGTCCCAAATGGCCAAATCAATTGCCGGCACCTTGAACACAACCGTCTTCGCTTCACCAGGCTGCAGCTTGATGCGGCGGAAGCCGTGCAGCTTCTTCAGCGGACGCTTCACCCGGGATTGCTCGCCGCGCACATACAGCTGTACAACCTCTTCGCCAGCTATAGAGCTTGTATTCTCCACTCGAACGGATACTGCAAGCTCTCCGTCTGCACCGATGACCTCCGATTCCAGCTGAGGCTTTCCGTATGTGAACGTGGAATAAGACAAGCCGTGACCGAACGGATAAAGCGGCGCGTCCTCGAAATACAAGTACGTCCGTTTGCTCTTGGCAATATCGTAGTCCATAATATCGGTCAATTGCTCTTCGGAGCGGTACCACGTCATGTTCAATCTGCCTGCCGGATTGTAGTCGCCGAACAATACATCCGCAATTGCGCTGCCATGCTCCTGCCCCGAATGGGACGAATAAATAACGGCCGGAATATGCTCGTTAATCCAATTGAGCGCGAACGGATAGCCGCCTGTAACGACGACGATCGTATTCGGGTTCACCTCATAGACCGCTTTCACAAGACGCTCCTGCGCCTCTGCGAGCTCCAGACCTGGGCGGTCGATCTCTTCCTTGCCGTTCACAAGCGGGTTGTTGCCGACGAAGACAATGGCAACCTCAGACTGCTTCGCAGCCTCTACTGCAGCCTGCAAGCCGTCATGAACGGTCTCCTTCTCAAACAGTTCCGCTTCGTTATATGCACGGGCCGGCGCGGCGTCTGATACCGACAGCAAGCCGCCTTCTGACACCGCAACCGTCCGGTTATTCCACGACGTCAGCGCCGCAGAGCCGTTCTCCTGCGGCAGCAGGTGAAATACTTCCTTCACGAACCAGCCGAATACTTCGTCGGCTGAGGCGGTAACGCTAGTGTCGTCCGTCGTCACATATTTACCGCTGCTTTCCGCCTGAAGCGTCAAGCTGCCCCATCCCCAATCATCGAGACGGAACGTCTCAGCATTGTCGGCAGAACCCGATGCTGCAAGCGGCTTGGATTCACCTTCGGCAATCGTCACATACATGCCGCTTTCCTTGGCACGCAGCCTAATCCGGTCACTGCCGTCGACGAAGGCAACCGATGCACCCTCCAGCTTCTTGCGAATCGCTTGAAGCGGTGTCACTTTGTACGGGAATGTGCCGGAATACCAGTCGCGGTATACGGTATCGCCGAGCGGACCGATGACGGCTACTTTGGTCAGCTTGCCAGCGTCGAGCGGCAAGCTCCCGTCATTTTTCAGCAGGACGACGCTTTTATGTGCAGCTTTAAGCGACAGCGCTTGATGCTCCGGCGTCATGAGCGACGATTCGCCGATTGCCGCATACGGCACCTGCTCCTGCGGATCGAACTCACCAAGACGCATCCGGACGCGGAACGTATTCGTCAAGGCGCGGTCCAGATCGGATTCGGCAAGCAGTCCCTGCTCCAGCGCTTCTCGAATCGCATCCGTTACTTCCTTAGCCTCATCTGTAATACTGTCGATGCCGGCCTTGATCGTATCCGCCACTGCCTGCGCCATCGAGTCATAATAGTGATGATCCTTCACGATGCCGATCATATCGCCGGCGTCGCTGACGATAAAGCCGTCCATCCATTGTCCCTTCACGACGCTGTTCACCGTCTCATGCAGCAGCGCCGGAGTTCCGTTAATCGAATTGTAGGCCGTCATCATGGATTGGGCGCCGCCTTTGACGAAGGCAGGCTCGAACGCTTTAAAATAATATTCACGCATGCTGCGCGGATCGATGCTCGCCGAGCAGCTTCCGCGGTTAATCTCATTATTATTTCCGAGAAAATGCTTCAGTGAAGCGACCGCTTTCAAATATTTGGGATGATCGCCCTGAATGCCCTGCGTCAAGGCAGCCGTCAGCTCGCCCGTCAAATGTGGATCTTCGCCGTACGCTTCCTCCGTCCGTCCCCAGCGCGGATCGCGCTCCATATCGACCGTCGGCGCCCACAGCGTCAGCCCGTTCACCGCCGGATTCCGCTTATAGAAGACGCGCGCTTCCGTACCGATCACATCACCGACTTCCTTCATCAACTCTTGATCCCACGTGCAGCCAAGACCGATCGGCTGTGGGAACGAGGTCGCTTCTCCGAGCCAAGCGATACCGTGCGCTCCTTCAGTTCCGTGCTTATAAGCTCCGATGCCAAGCCGCTCAACAGCGGTCATATATTGCGGCATCAGATTAATTTTCTCCTCTAGCGTCAGTCGCGATACCAGATCCTGCACACGTTCTTCAAGCGGCAGCTCTGGATTGCGGAACGGAAATTCGTAGTTCGTCATATACGTTCTCCTTCTAAGATGATTTCCTAGTGCATGATGGCCCGAATACAGCATGGTCATAAAGTCCACAACAGATAAGTTCTATTCAACCCGATTATCGATTTATTCGTTCGAATTCTACCCCATTATACCGACCGATTGTGGATAAAACAATTGCAAAAACGATTTCGGTAGCGCTTACATTAATGGTTGATCAGCAGTACTAAGCCGATTCTACATGGTATAATGAAGCCTGCGCATAAATTTACGAACTTATATAAGATCATCGATATAGACGACGAAAGGACTAAGCTAGTACATGTTTTCATACAAATATACAATTTCGGGGGCAGCTCGTCCCGTACCTCCGGCACACATTAACAACTGTTCAGATAAGGCCGCAGCAGAGGAACGGATAACAACGGGTGCACAAGCCCGACGAGAATCGGCCTTCTGGGAGGAGCTGGCCAGTATAGGCGTTCATTTGAACGCAGATCAGGCCGAGGCTGTCCGCCATGGTGACGGTCCGCTGCTGACGATTGCCGGGGCAGGCTCAGGCAAAACAACGACACTCGCATGCCGCGCCGCTTTTCTAATCGGAGTTCGAGGCGTTTCGCCAAGGCATTTGCTGCTCGTTACGTTTTCGCGCAAAGCGGCAGACGAAATGAAGCAGCGCCTTGCAGGCTTGCCAGGCATATCGGCGCGGGCAGCGCAGTCGATCGAAGCGCGCACGTTCCATTCCTTCTGCTTACTGCTGCTCCGTCGAAGAGGTGTCTCCGCGGCTCTAATCGGCGATGAAGGGCAGCAAAGAATGACGGTGAAACGGTTGCTAAGAGAAGCTGGCTCGACGAACGATTACGAGCCGGAGTCGCTGCTCGCTCTGCTCTCCTCTTACAAGAGCCGGCTGCTGACCGTGAGCGACTTGCCTGAAGCTTCGCCGGCTGAGCGCGAAATAAAGCGTGTTCTCATTCGATACGAGCAATGGAAGCGCGACAACGGGTTGATCGATTTCGACGACTTGCTTCTGCTCGCCTATCAGATGCTGCTCTCGGAGCCGGAGCTTCTAGCCTCGCTGCAAGACCGATTCCGATACATTATGGTTGATGAATTCCAAGACACGAATATGATCCAATACGAAATCGTCCGTCTCATCGCTGCCGGACGTCGCAATCTAATGGTCGTCGGAGATGACGATCAGACGATCTATTCCTTCAACGGCGCTAGCTCCGAGGCCATATTGTCATTCGATAAAATATACCCGGACGCCAAAGTCGTCACTCTGCGCGTCAATTACCGTTCAAGCGCCGACATCGTCGGGCTGGGCAACGCCATTATCCGCGGCAACAAAAACCGCCGGCCGAAAACACTGACCGTGCCCAAGAACAATACTGCGGAAGTGCCATCGTCCATGTCAGGCGAAGACAATGAGCTTGGCATATTAGGAAAGCCGATGTTTGCCCGCCCTTCAACGCCAGAGGAGGAAGCTGCCGCTGTAACCGCATCGATCCGAAAGCTGGTCGAATCCGGACGATACAAGTGGGGCGACATCGCCGTCTTGTACCGTTCGGCCGGCAGCGGGCGCGCAGCAACCGAGCATTTGCTGCAGTCAGGCATACCGGTCGAGGACCATAGCGATGGACTGTCATTCTACGATTCTCCGCTCATCCGGCCGGTGATGGCCCATTTGAAGCTGTCGCTCAACCACCGGGATAAGCAGGCGATCGAGGATATGCTGCCGACACTGTACGTGAACCGTGACGCGGCGATGAAATGGATTCGCGACAGAGATGCTGAGCAGGCCAAAAAATGGCCACTAATTCATTTGACAGCTTTTCCTCGACTACAGCAATTTCAGAAGGACGGGGTGCTGGAACGGCTTCGGCTAATTAAAGCGGCGGCTTCCCTTCGTCCAGCGGCAGCCATCCGCCGTATCCGCGAAGCGTTCTTCGACAAATTCGCCGAGACGAACCGAGGCGGAACTCCGCATAAGGAAATCATGAAGGAGCTGCTCGACGAGCTGGAGTCGTCTGCAGGACGGTTCGATACGGTTGCCTCGTTCCTTGCATTCTCAGAAGATATGGCGAAGAGACAAGCGGAGGCGAAGCAGGCTGGCAGGCCGGGCGGAAGCATCCGAGGTGGACAAGCAGGGGGCACTGTAGAGGGCGTGCGTCAAGCCCAGACAGCAGTTCCCTCGTCGGAGGATGACGGCCGCGTCCAGCTTATGACCGTTCACAAATCAAAGGGTCTGGAATTTCCCGTCGTCTTCGTCGTCGGTGCTTCGGAGGGCATCATGCCGCATCGTTCGGCAATGCAGCCGCAGCAGCCGAAGCAGACAGCTTCCCGAGACGAGCTGGAACGGGATAAAGAAGAAGCGCTCGAGGAAGAGCGCCGGCTGCTCTATGTAGCCGTCACGAGGGCGCAAGAAAGGCTGTACATCAGCTCCCCCGCCTTCTTCCACGGACAAAAGGCCGATATTTCCCGCTTTCTGGCTGAAGCGGCGGGCGTGCGAACGGTCGTCGCCAGCACCCGTGCGAGCAGCGGTATTAGGCGATAAACTTACAAAGGGCTCTAGGTCATCTTCGATGACTTAGAGCCCTTTGTAGTCTCTACAGGCTGAGCAGCTTCGAAAGCTGATCCGCCTTTGTATTCGTTATCGCCCGCGTCCGAAATGATACAGTCAAGGGCTTGGCACTCCGGTTGCCGAACGAATCAACTGCATAGACGGATGCCGTATAATTTTGCTCAGGCTTCAATCCTTTCAATTCGACCGTAATCGATGCGGGAACCGGCCGCTTATAAAACTCAGAAAATGCGCTCAGCTTGAGCGTGCTCCTGCGACTGCCCTGCCGTTTCACTTCGATATCGTAAGCATGAACAAATAAATTATCAGTCGCCTGGTCGAACACAAGAGCAGCCTTCGTCGCCCCGATGGAATCCGGAACAATAGATACGCTCGCTGACGTTGGGAAAATCGGCTTAATCCGGTCGCGATCATCCGTATAGACGAACGAATGCCGGCTGGCAGGATAAGGAATGACCCAATCCTCGCCCGTCCAATCGTTCCGGTGAAAATCTCTCCTCCGAATGGTTACCTTACCGCGCTTAACATACACGATACAGCCTTGTGCAATATCATCGGACGGATGTTTTCCCTGTACCTTGCCCGGCTCCAGCTCAGGATAACGAATCGACGAAATGCCAACCGAAGTAAAATGCCGCTGGTGAATCGTACGCGGATCATCCAGCATGTAATGCGAATGACCCGAAAAGATGATGACTTGCGGATAGCGCGCGAGCGTAGCGTACAGCTTCATATGGCTGCGTGAATGCCCCCACAAATCACTGCCGCTTACCGTTCCGCCAATATGCTGATGAAAAAAGACGAAAATGGGCTTGTTCGCCTTCGCGTGCTCAGACAGCTTCTCATCCAGCCATTTCAGCTGGGTATCGGACAGCGTGCCTCCAACCGATTTGTTCTCGCTTCCGATTACGATGAAATGATAGCCGTTGATCCATTTATCATAATAAATGTTCTTCATACCGGTTTTGGCAATGAACAGCTTTCTTCCTTTGGCTTCTCTCGGATTTCCCCAGTAGTCGTGGTTGCCAATAGCCAACAAATGCTGTGCTTGCGGCTGCCTGTAGCGGTTATAGATACGCATGAATCTATCGTATTGGGATACGGTGCCGTCATTCGTCAAATCACCCACGCTCGCTATTGCATCGTATTGCGGCGTGATTTGATTGATTTGCTTCAAGACGTCCTCGAGCTTCTTCTCTGCCTTAGCCCCCCTGCCGATATGAATGTCACTAATGACCGGAAATACTAAATCAAAACCAGCGCTGCGCTGAACCGTTGCATAACGGTCGGCCTCGTCCGGTGCAGCCTGCGCCGAATGAACAGCCGCCCCCACACTTACCGAAAATGCGAGCATCATGCTATATACGGCAATTAAGACGCTTGTTAATCGGACCAGCCGCCGGAATAGTCGCTGCGCTTGCTTCGTCACGTAGATACACCTTTCTTCGTAACTTCAATGGTAATACTACGTATTCTCGTTTCTGTAGTATACATCCAATGGGCAGGGATAATCCGTCACCCGTTCGGCTAACCTGCCGAATCTTTCGGATAGCACGCGCAGATTATATTACCCGCCTACCCGCCGGAATGGGAGAATTCATCCATTTGTTTTGCCGAAGATACAAAGGCCAGTAGCGTATGCTCCGCTCTTTCCAGTGTGCGGACTAAAATTAGTTATTCAGCCATTCAAGGAACTCGATCCGATTACCGAAAGGATCTTGCGTATAAAAGCGTTTGACCCCCTCATCCGCCCGTACCTCATCATCCACAATCTCAACGCTGTTAGCGATCAGATGCTTGCGCAGCTGCTCAATGTTTTTCACTTGAAATGCAGGATGCGCTTTCTTCGCCGGCACAAAATCACGCTGCACGCCGATATGGACCTGATGTACACCGCATTGAAACCATACGCCTCCGCGCTGGCGCAAGCCTTCGGGCTTTTCGATCTCCTTCCATCCTAGCAGGCCGGCAAAAAAACTTCTGGCCTCCGTCTCGCAGCCTTCCGGCGCTGCTAATTGAACGTGATCCACGCCAAGAAATTGAACGGTCATTCTAGTACCTCCTTGAAATTTATTGGTTTCATATAGCGAAACCGAGTTTCATTTTGGTTTTTATTATATTTTATTTTATATTGAAAAACTAGAGATTTATCTAAATATTTGTATCTCGCACCCATTTATCACTCCATAAGTGCCTTTGGGCACCTATCTCACCCGCTCTCGACCGCTCGCCGCTCCGTAAGTGCCGAAAGGCACTTATCTCACTTACCAGTCGCGCGTAGGCTATACAAGCGACACGAAGGGGCTGTTTATTAGGCTCAACTGCCTAAGCACCAAATAAAATAGGCGTCCGCTCTTGCCCCATTCAATTGGGACAGCAGCGATACGCCTTACTACATGATTAGAGCTCCAGCCCGGCTGCGATCTCCTTATCCAGCGGCGGCAAACGGAGATTATGCAAATATGAGAGCACCTGTTCTAGACTCATCGGCTGGCCGAAATAATAGCCTTGAATAATAGTGCAGCCCGCTTCATTCAATAGCCGGACTTGTTCCTTATCCTCGACGCCTTCAGCCACACTGTCCAAGCCGAGCTCCTGAGCCAGCGTTACGATCGTGTTAATGATCGCTCTTTTGGAAGGAATGTGACTTTGGTTAATGAACATCCGATCGATCTTAACCGTATCCAGCGGGATAAGATCCAACGAGCCGAGCGAGGAATAGCCTGAGCCGAAGTCGTCCATCGACACTTTGACGCCAAGCTCCCGCAGCCGGTTCAGCTGGCGGATGACCTCGTCCATATCGTGAATGACGATCGTCTCCGTAATTTCTAGCTCCAGCCGCTCTGGTGCAAGTCCGAAGTCCAGCAAGCTTTCCTCGACCATATCAAACAAATTCTGACTGTCAAATAACCGCACCGACGTATTGACAGACACCGTGAACGGACCATATCCCGCCTTCTCCCATTCCCTGCAATCCCTGCAGGCCTGACGAAGAACGAAGCGAGACAAATCGACGATTAGCCCGGTCTCCTCTGCAATTGCAATAAATTCAGAGGGCGGCACAAAGCCAAGCTTGGGATGATTCCATCTAACCAGTGCCTCAAAGCCGATTGGCCGGTTGATCGTCGTATCCCATTTAGGCTGATAATAGACAATAAACTGCTTGCCGTATTCCAGAGCACTGCGCAGGTCGTTCTCCAGCTGCATGCGCCGAAGCTGCTTCTCCTGAATTTCCAGATTGAACAGCTGATACCGGTTCCTGCCGCCGCCCTTCGCCTCATATAGTGCTGTATCAGACGTCCGGAGCAGCTCCGCACGATCACTCCCATGCTCCGGATACAGCGCGATGCCGATGCTGCAGGAGACGAACAGTTCGTTGCCGTCGATATGGAATGACTGGTTGATGCTTGATAACAGCCGTTTCGCCAGCTGCTCTGCATCGTTCTGATCCCCCCCTTCCGCTAGCAGCAGAAATTCATCTCCTCCAATTCTAAAAACCATAATCTCTCCATTAGCTATTGCCGCAAGGCGACGGCTCGCATCAAGCACAAGCAAATCGCCGACGTCGTGACCGAGCGTATCGTTTATCGTTTTGAATTGATCGATATCGATGAACAATACCGCGCCTCGCTCTGTCCGTCGTAAGAACGAATCGAACTGTCTAACCAACTCATAACGATTCGGCAGACCCGTCAGTTGATCCTGATACGCCATTCTCTCCAGTATCGTCCGGTCAACATAAGTCGCCGCCCAGGATACGAGGAGCAGCACGCCCATTGCCAGTGTTACCGCCCATAGTAGATTATAGTTGCTGGAGACCGCCCCCTCTTGAGCCGTAGCTGCACTGCACCAGAACGAGACGGACTGCATTCCTGTATAGTGCATCCCGCATACCGCCAGCCCCATTAGAACAGCTGCACACCACTTCCACAGTCGGACATTACCTCCGCCCAGACTGTCTCGAAACCGAGTGAAGAGCAGTAAAGCAGCATAAGACACCATGATGGCCACAGCCACCGACAAGCACCAGTAGAATCGATCATAGCTCGTAGACCCGCCTGTAATCTGAATAGCCGACATTCCAATATAATGCATAGCCGCGATCCCTGAGCCCATAACCAAGCTTCCAAATGCCAGCCGGCCGAAATGAACACTTTCGCGCTGTATCAAATAAAAAGCGATAAATGATGCAAATATAGCCGCGAGCAACGATAGCACCGTAGCCCCTGCATGATAGCTGACCGGCGCATTCAAATGAAAAGCCAGCATCGCGACAAAATGCATCGACCATACTCCACATCCCATCATGACTGCCCCAGCAACCGTCCATCCCCATCTGGACCTGCCCCGCGCCTGCCATACGCGCCCCGCCATATCAAGCGCAGAATAAGATGATAAAATAGCGATAAATATCGACAACACAACGACCCCGGCGTTATAAGTGCCCTGTAATAAAATCATGTTGTTCCTCCGATGTCCTTCATAACAACTACGATGATTTAGGTAAGATTATACACCAGTTTATCAGAGAAACAGTCGAATTTTGTGAAATTTTGTCTAATTTATAGTTCTAAGGTCCGATATTAAGCATACTGCGATATTGATCAGCACTTAACAACCGCTTCAGCGCTTCCTGTGAATCGCCTGCTGGCCTTATCTCGATAAGCCACCCGGCGTCGTAAGGCTGTTCATTGACCAGCTCCGGAGCTGATTGTAGGGCCGGATTAACATTCACTATGACACCATTCACCGGACTGAACAGGTCCGACACCGTCTTCACCGACTCAATCGTTCCGATCGGCGCAAACGCTGCAGCAGGCGTGCCGACAGACGGCAAATCCACATACACAATATCACCAAGCGAGCATTGCGCATGATCGGTGATGCCGACTCGGATGACGCCTTCGGCTGTTAGCAGCGCCCATTCATGCTCCTCCGTATATCTCATTTCTGGTCTTATGTCGCTCATGTTCAACATCCTCTCCGCGTATGCATATACAACAGACTCTGCCGTCTTCGTGAACCGTTCACCTTTTAACTTGTATGACGGACCAGCCGCCGTTAGCCCTTCACTTAACCCGTTGTGATTCGATTATTAAAAGAGGTGAGTCTATGGCTGTCCGCAAAAGAACGCCTCTCTATCCTCTCTACGCCCAATACCAAAACGCCCGATGCGTAGACTTCGCAGGATGGGAGCTGCCCGTTCAATTTACGGGTACACTGAAGGAGCATCAAGCCACCCGTCAAGCAGCAGGACTGTTCGATGTGTCTCATATGGGCAGATTACTTGTGACGGGAAAGTTCGCCGAGACCTATCTTCAGCGGCTGACAACCAATAACGTCAGTACGCTGAAGGACGGACGTGCCCAATACACGCTGCTGTGCAATTCAACTGGAGGAGTCATCGACGACCTGCTAATATACCGCCTTACAGCAGATCAATATATGCTCGTTGTGAACGCCGCGAATACGGCTGCCGATCTGGAATGGCTCCGCGAGCAGTTGATTGGCGACGTTACCCTCCAGGATTTGACCGAGTCGACCGCCTTATTAGCGCTGCAGGGCCCGAATGCCATGCTCATTCTGACTGCCGCATGCCGTGCTGGCTTTGATCCAGACCGCCTGGCTAACACAGTGAACGCAGCAGACCTTAATCGAGTGCCACTAACGGCTCCTGATACCACGCGATTGATATTCGGCTACCATAAGAGGGAAGACAGATCAGCCCAAGACCAGGCGTCGGCAATCGCCAAGCTTGCTCCATTCCATTTCATTCAGGGCTGTTCAATTTGCGGCATTCCAGCTCTTGTGTCCCGTACCGGTTATACCGGTGAAGACGGATTCGAGCTGTACACCGCTGCCGCTGATGCGCCCACACTCTGGGCTAGCTTACTGCAGGCCGGCGAACGGCTCGGTCTTCAGCCGGCCGGCCTCGGTGCGCGCGATACGCTGAGGCTGGAGGCGAGACTACCGTTGTATGGCCATGAGCTGTCCGAGACCATTACGCCGATCGAGGCCGGACTGCGCTCCTTCGTCAAGCTGAGCAAAGGAGACTTCTTCGGCCGAAGCGCCTTGCTCCACCAGATTAATGAAGGACCGGCTCGCCAGCTCGTCGGCATCGAAATAACCGGTTGCGGTATCCCGAGAGCAGGCTTCGCCGTATACGCTAACGGCACCCCAGTCGGATATGTCACCTCCGGCACACATTCTCCTACGCTGCGGCGCAATATCGGATTGGCGCTGCTGGATTCACGCTGCCGTGCAATCGGTACAGAGCTTACAGTTGACATACGCGGCACACATTATCGTGCAGCCGTCGTTCCAACGCCATTCTACAGCCGGCCTCGAACTACACTCGACGGAAGGTGAATGCTATGAGATATCAGCACCGTTATATTCCGATGACCGAGCAGGACGAGACCGACATGCTGCATGAGATAGGTGTGTCCGGAATTGACGAGCTATTCCGTGATATTCCGGACGGGCTCCGATACTCAGGTGAGCTTCCAGTCTCCATGCAGCTCGACGAGCCTGCTTTGTGGTCGCATCTTCAAGAGCTGTCAGCACGCAATACATCCGCCTCCCAAGGCGTCAGCTTTCTCGGCGCAGGCATATACGATCATTACATCCCAGCTGTCATCGGACACCTTCTGTCCCGTTCGGAATTTTATACGGCCTACACCCCCTATCAGCCGGAAATCAGCCAAGGCGGGCTGCAGGCCATATTCGAATTTCAATCCTATATATGTGAATTAACAGGAATGCCAATCGCCAATGCGAGCATGTACGACGGCGCTACGGCGCTTGCAGAAGCCGGTTTGCTTGCTGCCAGTGCAACGAACCGGAAGAAGCTTGCCGTCTCACGCACCGTCCATCCAGAGACGCGCTCCGTTATTCAGACCATGGCGTGCGGTCTTGGCATTGAAATCGTTGAGGTGCCTTACTCCTCTGCTGAAGGCACGACCGACCTTGATCGACTAGCCAAGACAATTGACGGCCGAACAGCCGCCGTCCTCGTACAATCGCCGAATTTCTTCGGCTGCATCGAGGATATCGCGGCGATCGAGCCGCTCGCTCATGCCGCTGGCAGCCTGCTCGCCGTCAGCGTCAATCCGCTGTCGCTCGGCCTGCTTCAGCCGCCGGGCAAGCTAGGCGCAGACATCGTAGTCGGCGACGCTCAGCCGCTGGGCATTCCGCAGTCGTTCGGCGGTCCGACCTGCGGCTTCTTTGCTGCCAGCAAGCCGCTTATGCGCCGCATGCCGGGCCGAATTGTCGGCCAGACCGTCGACCGCAGCGGCAAACGCAGCTTCGTGCTTACGCTGCAAGCGCGGGAACAGCATATTCGGCGAGAGAAAGCCACGTCCAACATTTGCTCGAACCAAGCACTGCTCGCTCTTTGCGCAGCGATCTACTTGTCCGTCATGGGCAAGCAGGGTCTACAGGAAACCGCACGGCTCAATATGAACAAAGCACACTATGCCGCTGATGTGATAACCGCTCTGCCCGGCTATTCAAAGCCAACAAACGCCCCATATTTCAATGAATTTATCGTTAAACTGCCGGACTCTATCACCTGCTCAGAGCTGAACAGACAGCTGATGAACGAGCAAATCATTGGCGGCTACGATGTCGGCAGATCATATCCAGAGCTGACAGGTCATATGCTTCTGGCCGTCACTGAGAAACGCTCACGCGCCGACATCGACCGATTGGCCGCACGATTGGGGGAATTTCAATGACGAACGAACAGACTCCGGGCCTGCCGGATGACACGATGCCTTTTATCTTCGATTTGAGCCGACCCGGCCGGATCGCATATTCCCTGCCCGCGTGCGATGTACCCGAGCAGCCGCCGGAGCAGCTTATTCCGGCAGCAATGCTTCGCGCTGAGCCGCCCGCCCTCCCCGAGTTGTATGAGGTTGACGTCGTTCGCCATTATACCGCCTTGTCACGCCGTAACTTTGGTGTCGACAATGGCTTCTACCCGCTCGGCTCGTGCACGATGAAGTATAATCCGAAGCTTCACGAGGATGCAGCCAAGCTGCCCGGATTCAGCGGAATCCATCCTTATCAGCAAGAGGATACGGTGCAAGGAGCGCTCGAGCTGCTCTACACGCTGCAGAACGACTTGGCTGCCATTACCGGCATGGACCGAATGACGCTGCAGCCTGCGGCCGGTGCCCAAGGGGAATGGACCGGGCTCATGATGATTCGCGCTTATCACGAAAGCCGCGGCGAGCATCGGACGAATGTGCTCGTGCCTGATTCGTCGCACGGCACGAACCCGGCAAGCGCTGCAGCTGCCGGGTTTACGACGGTTACGCTGAAATCCGATACGCGAGGGCTAGTCGATTTGGAGGGCTTGCGTGCGGCGGTCGGCCCCGACACCGCCGCTCTCATGCTCACGAATCCGAATACACTCGGCTTGTTCGAGGAGCATATCGCCGAAATCGCCAAAATCGTGCACGAAGCCGGCGGACTGCTCTACTACGACGGTGCGAACGCTAACGCCATTATGGGCATTGCCCGTCCCGGTGACATGGGCTTCGACGTCGTTCATCTGAACCTGCACAAGACGATGAGCACGCCGCACGGCGGAGGCGGACCCGGCGCCGGCCCTGTCGGCGTTAAGCAGCTGCTCGAACCTTATCTTCCTGCCCCGCTCATCGACCGCCGAGCCGACGGTACCTACTTTCTCGACGAGAATCGTCCCCATTCCATCGGCCGCGTCAAGCCATTTCATGGAAACTTCGGTATTCTACTTCGTGCTTACGCCTATATTCGTTCTTACGGCCCAAGAGGACTTCGCCGCGTATCCGAGTGCGCAGTCTTGAACGCCAACTATATGCTGAGCAAGCTATTGGCAGCTTATGACGTGCCTTACCCACGCATCTGCAAGCATGAATTCGTCCTTTCCGGGACGAGACAGAAGGCATTCGGTATTCGCACATTTGATATCGCCAAAAGGCTGCTGGACTTCGGTTTTCATCCTCCGACCGTGTACTTCCCGCTGATCGTAGAAGAAAGCATCATGATCGAGCCGACGGAGACAGAGAGCAAAGAAACGCTGGACCGGTTCATCGATGCGATGCTCCGGATCGCGTGGGAAGCGGAGCATGAACCGAATACGATACTGCAGGCACCAAGCCGCACCAGCATTTCCAGGCCGGATGAGGCGCTTGCCGCCCGCAAACCAATTCTGCACTGCGACTGTGGATAATTTTTATCGAAAATTAATCGCCATAAGGATAACTTTCGCCTATAATCAGCCTATCCGTTACCTCTAGTGGTAGCCATCAATAGATTCGAGTTGTATTTAAGCTCGTGAATCGATAAACTAATACAGGATGACGGATAGATCGGAGTGGAATAAGGTTGAGTCAGAATTGGAACAGATGGCTGATAAGCCCGTTCTTCGTGTTTACAATATTTATGATCATCAAATTCTATATGTCTTGGGGAGTCATATACGATACCGTATTTAGTTGGAAGCCGCTTCTAACCGAACTGCCGATTGTATGGGCCATTTTCGCCATCATTGAACTACTCGCTTCCAGGCGGAAGCTTGGGATTTATTTAGCCGTCAATTTACTTGTAACAGGTGTCTATTTCGCGGTTATTATGTATTACAAATATTTTGGCATCATCGTCACCTATCATGCTTTAGCGCAGGTCGGACAGGTTGGAGAAGTGAAGGGCAGCGTATTTCAATTAATGCACGCCTACTTCCTGTTTATTTTCATCGATATTGTACTGATCGGCCTCGTGCTCACTTTCAACCGCAGGGCGCGCATTTGGAACAAGATCGCAGGCGTACAAACCCCGCGTCTTGCTGCGGCTGGATTGCTCGTCGTCACCGCCGCTGCCTCCATCTTTACCATTGTGAAGAATGACAATGTCATTAACGAGGTCCGCCAAGCGGAAGAGATGGGGATCATGAATTATGAGCTGTACAAAATCGTATCGACCTCCGATATGGAGCAAACGGTCGAGCCTGCTCGAATTACCCGTCAGACGATCGATTCGCTCAAAGGAATTGATACCGCTGCCGAGCCAACCCTATTCGGAGCAGCGAAAGGACGCAACGTCATCGTCGTGCAGCTTGAAGCGTTCCAGAACTTCTTGCTCGGCTTAACGGTCGAAGGACACGAGGTAACGCCGAACTTGAACAAGCTGAAGAATGAAGCGCTCTACTTCACCCATATGTTCCAGATGGCGGGACAAGGCAATACGTCCGATGCTGAATTTCTGACGAACACATCACTCTATGTGCCGCCGGCAGGCGCTGCGACGGATGAGTATGTCGATTATTCGCTCCCTTCGCTGCCGAAATATTTTAAAGAGGCCGGTTACTTGACCGCCACATTCCATACGAACGACGTGGAGTTCTGGAACCGAGATAAGCTGTATCAAGCGCTTGGCTTTGACTATTATTACGACAAGAGATGGTATGGAACCGAGGATACGATCGCATTCGGCTCGTCAGACCGAATATTATACGACAAAGCTGTACAAGAAATTGCCGCAATAAACGATACAGGCAAGCCGGTGTACGCGAACATCATCTCGATGTCGTCTCATCACCCGTTCAACTTCTTACCGGAGTCGATGCCGAAGCTTCCGCTGCCAGCTCAATATGAAGATACATTCGCAGGAGATTATATTCAATCGCAGCACTATACCGATGAAGCGATCGGCCTTCTGATTGCCAAGCTGAAAGAATTCGGAATTTGGGACAATACGATGCTCGTGATTTACGGCGACCATATGGGACTGCCAATTTATTCACTCGACGAGCAAGACCAAGAGCTTCTGCAATCTGCTCTAGGACGGACTTATTCGTATACGGACATGCTTAATATCCCGCTGCTTGTCATTGTACCAGGCGCACTTGAACCGAAAGTCATCTCCCAGACTGCAGGTCAGATTGACATTATGCCGACTATCGCTAACTTGGCGGGGCTGCCGATTCGCGATCGCATTTATTTCGGTCAAGATTTAATGAATCATTCTTCGAACCTGCTTCCAGAACGGTACTATTTGCCTTCAGGTTCATTCATTAATGACAAGAGCATCTTTGTGCCCGGCACGCAGTTCAAGGACGGCACGGTCTACCCGCTTCCAGGAGATCCGGAGGAGGCGCCGTATCCGCCGAAGACTGATTTCGACCGCGCAATCGAGCTTCTGAAGCTGTCGAACAGCTACGTCAAGTCTCTCCCTCCCGTAGAGAACGAGCCGAAGACGCAGGAGGGCTCGACCCGCACCTCAACCGCACAATAGGTCGATGTGATTCAACTGGTGTACTACTATAGTGTAGTCAGGCATAAAAATGGCGGCGCTGCATACGACAGCGCCGCCATTCTCTATCTATTTCTTAACGATCAGCTTAAAATCGTCGTAGTGAAAGCCTGGCGCGACGACACAAGAAACGAATACCGGCTCATCGCCGAGCGGACGTGCCTTCTGCCATACGCGAGCTGGAACAAGCGCTTGAGGCTGCTGCCCCTTCGCCACATCAACGCCTACAATAATCTCAGTTTCCTCTCCCGGCCTATCGCCGTCTCCACCAAGCGTCAGCAGCAGCGGGGAACCCGAATGCCACAGCCATAGCTCATCCGACAGAACGGTATGCCATGCCGACTCTTCGCCCGGATGAAGTACAAAATAAATCGAAGTCGCCGAAAAGCGCGGTCCAGAATATTCGCCGCCGAGCGTTTCCTGCGGAATCGTGAACGACGCCTTCCACAGCTCTTTATACCAGCCACCCTCTACGTGCGGCTGCAAGCCTAGCTTCTCTACAAGTGGAGAAAGCTCTCTAGTCGCGGTCATCGAATTTGCCATAACCTATCACCTATCCAATCATTTCTATATCTATAATCTCTGTATCTATAACAGCTACTAGTGTAGTCGGAATGTTTAATGATGTAAATGGATGTTTATTAGCAGTGCGAAGCTTACTCTCGCTATTTATTCAGCAGTTTAAGAATCGGATGTTACCTCCGTGTCGGCTCCAGCTTCAGATGTGAACTGAAAAAATGGTGACAGCAGCTCTAGCCGATCAGCAAGCTGACCTTTCAGCTTCGCTTCACTCGATGATAAGATGCTCTCCGAGGACTCGCCTGTCTTGTAGCGCCAGCTTATTTCTTCCTCCCATATTGATTTGGCTGCCGTATCGAGTGGAGTCAGCCGTATCGATGGCAGCTTATCGTACCACTTCGACATTTCAAGGTATTGATTATATCCGGCTTCCCGGCTCAGTTGAAACTCCAAGTAGCGCCATGCAGCTTCTTTGTTCTTGCTTTGTTTAGGTATTGCGCAAATGTATCCGTTCATAATGCCATATTGGTTGAACGGCAGCCTTGTCTTGCGCCATTGATCAGCCGTCTCCGGCGCCCATTGACGAAGCTGGTTATCAGCCCACTCGCCGTTAATGAACAGCATCAGTTCACCGTTCTGGAGAGCTGATTTCCCAAATCCGTCCCATATGGAGCCTTCAAGCGGCAGCTTCAAGGCATCTGCTTCTTTGACCATATCGAGCGCTTTAATAAAATTGTCACCGTTTCGGGCATATGAGCCGTCCGGATTAAAAAAGCCGGTCGTCAACGAATAAGGGAGCAAAGAATCCGTCGACCACTGCATAATTCGTTTACCCTGCGAAGCCAGATCTTTAGCCATCGCCATCCAGCGTTCCGGGCTTTCCAAATATTCGCCTAGCTCCTTCGGATCATCCGGATAGCCATACTGTTTCATTAGATCCGCCCGATAGAATGTAACCGCCGCTTGTAAAATATGAGGCATAAACACAAGCTTCGTGCCGTCCAATGACCGGAACCGATCCATATTTAATTTAGGAAAATAATCAGCCGCCACACGGAGCGCATTATAAGGCGGCAGAGACAAATCCTCAAAGGTATCATAGTTCATCAGATCCGGAATGAGGTTATAATCGAACTCAATAAGATCGGGCGGATTGTCGCTGTCGAGCGCAGCAAGTATTTCGTCCACCGAGCCGTTGAGCATACGCTGCCATTCGAGATTTACATTCTTTTCTCTCCGGAACTGATCTGGGATAAAATCCTCATGATCGTAGGAGGTCAAAATTCGAATCGTTGGGATAACCTCTTTCCCTTCCGACACTTCTTGATCATAGATCGGCTGGCTGTCCTCTAACACTTCCCCAGTATTACAGCCCTGCAATAGGAGAAAAAGCGACAACAGCGCTGGTGCTATCCATCTTGTTCGCATTACGCCGAGCCCTCCTCCGTTATAACTGTCGCGTTCGATTTCGGTTTGAACCATCCGGCAATCTCGGACGCTGGCATCGCTTGTCCATAATAATAGCCTTGCTGCAATCTACAGCCGATTGCGCTTAGCTCTTGTGCTTCATTGATGGTTTCGACCCCTTCTGCAACGACAAGCCAGTTGCGTGATTTGGACAACAGCATCATCGTCTCTATAATCGACAGCTTGTCGGAATCCTCGTGAAGCCCCTTCACGAATGTACGATCAATCTTAAAGCCGTCCACCGGAAGCCGATTCAGCATCCCAAGCGACGAGTAGCCCGTACCGAAATCGTCAATCCACACTTTAATTCCTTGCCGCTTCAACCTATGCAGTTCAGTAATGACCCGCTCCGGCTGCTTCGCGAACACTTCCTCTGTAATTTCGACCTCAAGCAGCGACGGCGGCGTCCCTGTGTCCGCGAGCAGCTTCTCGATAAAGCTAACAATGCCGTATTGCTGAATCTGAGTCGGTGACAAATTTAGAGCTACCGGCGCCGGCTCATAGCCTTGGTCGAGCCATTCCTTAAGCTGGCGGCAAGCCTCTGCAGCTACCCACTCCCCGATTGGCTTCAACAAGCCGCAGCTTTCGGCAATCGGAATAAAGCTTGCAGGCGAGACAAAACCGAATTCTGGATGAAACCAGCGGAGCAGCGCCTCAATCGAGACAAGCTTCTCCTCGTCTTTATCATAGATCGGCATATAATACAGCTGCAGCTGCTGCCGCTCTACTGCTTTACGCAGCTCGAACTCCAAACGCATCTGCTTCGATGGATCGGTAGCGGGCGGCGAATAAAATCGGTAATCACTGCCTCCGGCGCCTTTAGCCTCGTACATCGCGAAGTCCGCATTTTTGACGATCGTCTCCGCCTCTTCGCCACTAATCGTCGAGGAGCTGATCCCCATACTAAGCGTAACATACAATTCTTCATCGCCGATCTGGAACGGAAGCTCCATACTGCTCAGCAGCTCTTCCGAAATGTCCCGAATAACCGCGCGTCCGCATACCGAGATAAGGACAAATTCGTCGCCGCCAAGGCGGGCGATGAAAGCGCGGCCATCCACCATGCGCGTCAGCCTATACGCCACTTGTTGAAGAAGAATATCACCTACCGCATGTCCAAGTGTGTCATTAATGTGCTTGAAGCGATCGAGATCGATGAAGACAACATGCACGTCCTGGTCCTGCTGCGCATTATTAAGCGTATTCTGCAATTGCTCGTTGAAATGGCGTCTATTCGGAAGTCCAGTAAGCGGATCAAAATACGCTTGCTCACGGGATTCCATAAGCATCGAGCTGAGCTTCTCAGTAACGACACGGAAGTTGTCGACCAGCGAGTTAATTTCCTCCAGCTTGGAATGCGGCCACTCTGGTGCGATGCCAGCCTTCACCTTATCTGGTATCCCCTCCGATACAACGGCCAATCTGCGAATTCCTGAACCGAAGAAACGATAAATTAACAACGCGAACATGGCTACGATAGCCGTTACGTACAAGCAGCTCCTCATTTGTGCATTGTACACACTGTATACCTCATTGCGGTATGTATCGAGAGGGAGCCGAACATACAAATCGAACGACTTTAAATGGATTGGAAAAATAAAAGACATCTGCTTCCACTGCGTCCCGTTCCGCTCCATCCCATTACCAATGGTTGGACTCCACATTTTACGCTCGGAAAAATACTCCTGCCAATTGCTGACCTCAAGCCATTGCGGCATGGGCCTCGTTCCAACGGAAGTATGAAGCAGAGGCTCGCCACCTTTAAGAACAAGAACCGCTTCATAGGAATCAGCTGCCAGAACATTGTTAAGAAGCTGCTTGAACGTCACTTGCTCCAAATAACCGTTCAACCGTATCCCCCTCTGATCATCAGGGGACATGAGATTGACGGCACTCTGAACCGACAGGCTAGCTATATCCGCTTTATTATTAATTTCTCGAACAATCGTATGTTGAAAGCTTTGACCGCCGCTGATAATGAACACAACGGATAAGCCAATCATGGCGGATAGTGTAACATGAATGAGTGCCCGCGACAGGCGAAGCGGTCGATTGCTCAGCACTCGCCCTTGCTTAAATATCCCGGGCGACAAGTAACTCGTAATCATCTCCGCGACCAGCACGTTGCATAACCCGCCGGAAGCCATCATATACACAAAGAACAACGATTCTTGACTAAATAACCCGCCTTCTGCATTCGTTGCACAATAAAGCGGAATTCCGACTAGCAGCCAGTATAGGACTCCCCCTCCGATTAGACCGATATTCGGCCAACGGGATGCGAGCGCAAGAATGAGGAACACCTCTAATGTATGCGGCCACAGCTCTGCGAGAGGCTGAACAAAGATCAGCAGCAAACCATGCACCACAATGAGCAGCAGCGCACCAGCACGCCAGCCGAACCACGATGCGGCGAGAAGCAGCAGCGCCGCGCCGATCGAGAATGTAATGCCGAAAGACAAATGAATTGGAAACAAATATGACAAGTAGGCTGTAAGACCTATAAATATAAAAAGTATACAAGCCCATAAAGACTTGAATACACGGATTGAATTGTTCATTTTATTCCCCTTCTACGCTGTCGAATGCTGAGAATACTGCCGTAACAACGCGAAATACCATTTCTATGATCACGAACAAAACTGAGTACGAAGTCCTATAAATTTTCATCGGCTGCTTAGGCCAATTAATTCAGTAGATTTACTGCCGTTCACATTAAAAACACATTTTAAGTAAAAAAAAGACCGTCCGTCGGCTCAAGTCATTCGACGGTACAGTCTTAGTCCCTTCAATCTACGCTTATAATTTATACAGCTAGGCGAATTGCGCGTCGTTCGCGAGAAGCGGTCGAATATGAACAGCACATACTTTGAAGCCAGGCATCCGGCAGGTCGGGTCGAGCGCTTGATTCGTTATTTTATTTACGTTCTGAACGTCTCCCCAATGCATAGGCACAAATACCGTGTCCTCTCGAATCGTCCGGGTTACACGGCAGCGCACGACGATTTCGCCCCGTCTTGAGGTCAGCACGGCAAGCCGGCCGTCTGCTACGCCAAACCTTCTAGCCGCATTCGGGTGCAGCTCAACGAAGGACTCAACGTCACGCGATGCAAGCGTATGGCTGCGCCGTGTCTGGACGCCAGTCAGGTAGTGACTGAGGACCCGGCCTGTCGTCAAGTAGATCGGGTAATCAGCATCCGTCCGTTCGTCAGGGAAATGGTTATCGACGACGACGATCTCGGCTAGACCATCGCTATGCGCGAAGGTATCCGAGAACATCCGGCTAACTCCTTGACTGTCCTCAGACGGACAAGGCCAGTATACCCCTTCCTCCCGGCGCAGACGATCATACGTAATCCCGTAATAATCAGCGATCCCGCCTCGACTGGCCAGACGCAGCTCTTCGAATATTTGCTCAACGTCGGAGAACCGGAAGTAGTCTCCCCGTCCGATCGCCTCGGCAATATCGCATAATATTCGCCAATCATGTCTTGCTTCTCCGGGAGCTGGGCGATCGGCCTCGCGCAGAAGTACACGTCCCTCAAGATTCGTAAGCGTCCCCGCATTCTCCAAATAAGCCGTCACGGGCAGAATAAGATCGGCTGAGCGTGCGGTCTCGGACATGAACATATCCGCAACAACGAGAAATTCGAGCCGCTCCATTGCCGCTTCAACCAAATTGGCATTCGGATTCGAGACGACTGGATTCGAGCCCATGACAAGCAGCGCTTTGATTTCTCCGTCGTACACCTTCTCCATCATCTCATACGCGGATACGCCTTTGCCAGGCAGCTCCTTGGGATCAATCCCCCAGACTCCAGCGATGTACTTGCGATGCTCTTCGTTCTCGATCAGACGGTAACCCGGCAGCTGATCAGCCTTCTGACCGTGCTCACGGCCGCCTTGTCCATTGCCCTGCCCTGTAACAGCACCGTAGCCGCAGCCTGGCTTGCCGATTTTCCCAGTCAGAAGGACAAGATTAATGAAATTACGTACCGCCATATAACCGTCCGTCTGCTGCTCGACACCTCTTGCCGTAAATACCATTCCGGTCTCTGCGCGGCCGAAAGCGGCTGCCGCACGACGGATCGAGTCTTGCGGCACACCTGTTAGCAATGCGATTTCCTCCAGAGACTGTGCTCCTATATGCGCGCGAAGCGCCTCGTATCCTTTGGTTCGAGCACGAACGAAGGCTTCATCGACCATCCCTTCGTCGAATATCGTCCGCAGCATCCCATTCACGAGCGCTGCATCCATGCCAGGCTTCACCTTTAAGTGTAAATCTGCCAGCTTCGAGGTCGCGGTCTCGCGCGGATCAATCACGATGATATATGCCCCGTTCTCCTTGGCCTTCGTGAAGTAAGGCGTCAAAGTCGGCTGGCATTCGGCAATGTTCGTGCCTGCAAGGATGATGCATTTTGCTAGCGGTATATCTGACAGCGGGTTCGTCAGCCCGCGGTCGATGCCAAACGTTTTATTGCCTGCGGATGCGGCAGCCGACATACAGAACCTGCCATTGTAATCAATATATTTGGTGCGCAGCGCCACGCGTGCGAATTTGCCAAGCAAATAAGACGTTTCGTTCGTCAATGACCCTCCGCCGTACAAGCCAATAGCATCGCGGCCATGACGCTTTACAATCGATTGAAAGCGCTCGGCAATTATCGCGTTCGCTTCCTCCCACGTTATACGCTCGAATTTCCCATTGCGCTTCGCAAGCGGATGAAGAATTCTGTCCTCACTAACTGCATGCTGATACGCATTCATTCCTTTGACGCACAGACGTCCTTCCGACGCCTTGTTTGGTTTAGGCTCAACTTCGTATTGGACGTCCGGAGTAACTCTATTTGATCCAATCTGAGCGGATGCCGCTATAACCTTTTCCGTCAACTTCATCTTGCACTGTACACTGCAGAACGGACACTGCGTCTCCATGACCAGCTCCGCTGCGGCAGCTTCGCAAGACTGCTGATCGATCGGTGTATATTCTCTCATCGTTCATTCACCTCACAACGGCCGTATACTGCCCCATCAAATTATCATTGCTGCTGGTTACAAGGCTAGGATCGTAATTGGAAACAGGATCGGTATGTGCATAAGCCGGTTCCTCCACCTGCATAGACACAGCCGTTCGAGCAAGGAGCATACGGCGGCTTCGCAGATCAAGCAGCTTCTCACGCACGGCTACAACTCCGTTCCTCTCCAGCCATTGCCATACCATCTCACCATAATAGGCTTCTTCCGCGAATAGCTGCAGCAACGCGGAGACGGCAGATATCGCAGCCGTATTGTCCGGTTCAGTGAACAGCAGCTTCGCCTCCTTCACCTCAGGACCGGCACTGCCTCCAGCATACAGCTCCCAGCCGCTTGGCGTGCCAACAAGTCCGACATCCCGAATAAGCGTACCTGCCCGGTGCAGCGGACTAGCCGAGACACCTATGCTTACGGCTGAAGGCAGCTGCAATCTCTCCAGTCGGCATTCCAATGCAGCGCCTACCGAGACAGATTCACGGAACGCGCCGCGCTCGTAAGCTTTGCCGCCACAAGTAACGACTGCTGTTACTGGATGGCCGTATGATGCTTGCGCATCGGTCATGCCGAGTGCGCTAGCAACGCCTGACGCACTCTCGGCTGACAGCCCAAGCAGCTCCAGCCGGCCTTCGCCGCTCAGCTTCGCGAGCGGTACGTCATAGCACTCGATTGCATCAGCAATTCGGCGCAGCTGAGCCGCTGTCATCAAACCGCCATACAAGCGAGGCTGAACCGCATAGGTGCCGTTCGCAAGCGGCGTATAAGAAGGCTGAGCTGATGCTGGGGATGATACGGGCTCGCTTGCTGTAAAGCTTGTCGAAATGCCGATATAGTAGCGGATAGCCGGGCGGCAGACGCCGCAGCCATCCGGCGTGCGCCAACCAAGCGCCGTCATCGCCTCAGACACAGCGCCATATTGCCCTGCCATCACCGCCTCCTTGAGCTCCTCACGGCTCAGCTCCGTACAGCCGCATGCCGGAATCTTCAGTTCCTCATCCTCGCCTCCGCTTTGCTGCACCGCCTCCAGAATCGCAGCAACGAGCGGCTTGCAGCCTCCGCACGAGCTTGCAGCGCGTGTACATTCGCGCACCTGCTCGAACGTTTCCAAGCTGTTATCCTTAATGGCCCCAACAATCGTTCCTTTGTTAACACCGTTACAAGAACAGATCGTCTCCGCATCCGACAACGAGCATACATATTCAACGTCACCGCCTCCAGCGGGACGGCCCGAAGAGGAAGCGTCTGCCTCCAGCACCGATACGTCAGCTCCTTGCTTCACATAGCTGAGCAGCTTGTTGCTATCCGAGCTGTCGCCGAACAGAACGGCGCCGACGATTTTGTTGTTGCGGATGCCGATCTTACGGTATGTGCCACGAATACCGTCATATGTCTGCACCATCGTGGACAGCTCCGAATCGTCTATATCTCCAACTGAAAATACATCCACGCCAGAAACTTTCAATTGGGAATACAGAACCGAGCCTTTGTAACCTTCGGTATCCATGCCGCATATCGCGCGTGCAAGCACCTTGCCTTGTTCATAAAGCGGCGCAACAAGACCATATACAATTCCGCGATGCTCCGCGCATTCCCCGACCGCATAGATGCCAGGCACGCTCGTTTCCATTCGGTCGTTAACGACGATCGCCCGATTCACTTCAATGCCAGAATCAGCGGCCAGCTTAACGTTCGGCCTGATGCCGACGGCGATAACGACCAGATCGACGGCACACTTCGTGCCGTCGCTGAACTGAAGGCCTTCAACTCGCTTGCGGCCAAGAATGCGCTCTGTCTTTTTGCCCAACAAGAATTTCATGCCTTGCTTCTCCAGCTCCAGCTTCAGCAAATCGGCCGCCCGCGCATCCAGCTGACGGTTCATTAGATAGCTCGTATTATGAACGACATGCACTTCCTCCATTCCGAGATTCAGCAGTCCGCGCGCCGCTTCGAGTCCAAGCAATCCTCCGCCGATGACCGCTGCACGCTTATATTCACGGCTGGCTTCGATCATCGTCTTACAATCCTTCATATCGCGGAATGCCGTAACCCCAGGCTTATCAATTCCCGGCAGCGGCAGCATAAACGGCAATGATCCGGTAGCAATAATAAGCTTATCGTAATTCGTCCGCCGCCCTTGATCGGTATGAACAACGCGATTGACCGTATCAATGTAAGTTACCGTCTCACCTGTATAAAGCGTAATGTTCCGATCTTTATACCATTGCCAATCATTTATCGTAATTTCAGAAATCGGCGTATCACCCTGCAGCACCTTTGACAGCATAATCCGGTTATAGTTCGGATGCGGCTCAGAGCCGAATATGGTGACGTCAAACATATCCGGATGAAGATTTAATATCTCTTCCACACAGCGAACGCCCGCCATCCCATTGCCGATCAAAACCAGCTTGTGCTTCGTCATTCCGTTCCCTCCAGCTCCCAAGACCGCACTCAAACGGTCGTGCAAGATATGTAAATATATATGACATATAGTAGCGAAATTATGTAAATTCGAATCTTATCTGAATAGAGTGTTAGAAAAAGTGACATATGTACTACTGTACTCCACCCCGAACGAACAATCAATAGCGATTAAGTATCAATTCTGTTGAAGATTCGCTAGATTCTTCTTTGGAATAACGAAAGGGTATGTCACAATACATGACGCAATCAATAGAACGGTTTCAACTTTACAGTTGTTCATCTTTGCAGGAATGGCATCTTACAAAGTACCTCTTGGTTACGGACTGCGGCTTAGGTTCAAGCATTCGGGAAATTCCGTCTCAATAGCCTTCCGTTCGCACAACCTTTGCGAAGGATCGATTATTTCCTCGGAAATAGACAAGCCTCGACATTCTCTGACTAACTTGCTTGTTTCATTTTGCTGAGAGCTGAGACTATGTGAGAAAACCAATTCTAGAGGCTGTGTACGAACATGATAACCCATCTCTTGTACAGCTTCTGCACGCGCATACAATAAAACCGAGATATGTAACTGCGCTGGTGCAGCACTGTTTGGGTCACACCAGTTGCGCTTGCTCGGTTGGGAGAGTTGTCCCTTTCGTTCTAACAGCATTACAGCACTTTCGACAAAAAGCTTCTCGTCCGCTCCTCGCGGGGAGCTTCGAGCAGCTCAGAGGGAGTGCCTTCCTCTATGATGCGTCCCTGCTCCATAAACAAGATTCGGTCGCCGACCTCCCGCGCAAAGCCGATCTCATGCGTTACGACGACCATCGTCATCCCTTCCTCCGCCAGCTCGTTCATGACGTTAAGCACCTCTCCGACCATCTCTGGATCAAGCGCCGACGTCGGCTCGTCGAACAGCATCAGCTTCGGCTCCATCGCAAGTGCCCTTGCAATGGCAACGCGCTGCATTTGCCCGCCCGACAGCGCCGATGGCATCGCATTCGCTTTGGCCTCAAGTCCGACCTTACGGAGCAGCTCCATCCCTTTGCTTATCGCTTGCTCACGGGATAATCCGCGAGCCCGAATCGGAGCAAGCGTTATATTGTCGATCACATTCATATGGGGAAATAAATTAAACTGTTGAAATACCATTCCGATCTCCACGCGCATGCGGTGAAGCGGCACACTTGAGGAGGAATCCGACGTCGCTTGAGTCCCTGTCAACGCTTTGCCGTCAATGTACACCTCACCCTTCTCCGGTATTTCAAGCGCATTCATGCAGCGGAGCAGCGTCGACTTCCCAGAGCCTGATGGACCGATAAGCACAATGACTTCCCCTGGCATGACGCGGAGATTAATATCGATCAGCACCGTCGATTTGCCGAACGCTTTGTATACGCCCTTTAATTCCACCATCGCCGTCGGCTTGACAGAGCTCGATGCCCCCGGTATCACCATCTTCTTACAGCCTCCTCTCCACATACACCAGCAGCTTATTCAGTGCATAGGTGAGCACCAAATAAAGCAGCGCCGCCGTCAAATATGGCTCCCATACGCGCATATACTGCCCGCGCATTGCATTACTCCAATACATGATCTCCGGAGCGGCAATTAAAGCGACGAGCGAGGAGTCCTTCACCAGCACGATAAATTCATTGCCGAATGCCGGAACCATTCGCTTCACCGCCTGCGGCAAAACGATATACCGCATCGTCTGCCATGACGTAAGGCCGAGCGATATCGCCGCCTCCCGCTGACCGCGGTCAATCGACTGAATACCGGCCCGATAGATTTCCGCCGTGTATGCAGCAGAATTGAGCGACAGCGCCGTTACAGCCGCGATAACCGCATCCGAACGACCAAGGACGAGAGGCACGAGTCCAAAATGGACAATAAGAATTTGCACGTAAAGCGGCGTTCCGCGAAAAAAGTGAATATACCCATTCATCGGCCAACTCCAATAGGGCCGCCGAGACATTTTTCCGAAGCCGACTACTAGCCCGAGAATGAGACCAATTACGATCGACGCCGCGGACACCGATACGGTCAGCAGCAGCCCGCGGGCTAAGAGCGGAGCGTAATCCCATACGATATCGAATCGAAAGTCCATTAATCGGATCACTCCCTTCACTCCCGATGCGCTCACCCCGATAACGTTCCTCCGCGCAGCAATAGCAATAGGCATGCGCTCCCGCGGTTTGCTCCGGCGCATGCGCATGCCTGATCCAGTTATTCTGCCTTCAAGAGCGGCGTGATGTCCGGCTTATCGCCAAGCCATTTTTCATAGATAGCCGCGTACTCATCGCTTGCAATTACCTTCTTAATCGCTGGATCGAGCTTCGCCTTCAATTCACTGCCGGTCGGCAGCAGAATGCCATAAAACTCCGAGGCAAAATGAGTCCGGTCAACGATGCCCTCGTAATGCTTATCTGGGTTGTTACGAACATACTCGCCGACGACGGCGATATCAGCCACAACCGCGTCGACACCGTTGTTGTCCAGTTCAAGCAGGGCAAGCACATTACTATCGAACCGCTTTAGATCTGTGCTGGATTGCCCCATAATGCCGCTCATAAGCGTATCGGCAGTCGTCGCGCCCTGGACAGCCACCTTTTTGCCGACAAGATCGGCCGCACTCTTGATGCCGCTGCCTTCCTTCGTCAGGATCATATTCGTCGATTCAAAATACGGAGCCGAGAAATCATACGACTGCTCTCGTTCTGAAGTGATTGAAACTGCCGAAATCGCCGCATCATATTCTCCACCGCCGCCGTCAAGCAGACTGTTCATCAATGCGTCCCAGCCAACATTAACCACCTTGTAAGACAAGCCTGCTTCCTTCATAACCGCAGCTAGAAGATCAATATCAAAGCCGACAATCTTGTCTTTATCCATCAGCTCCATCGGGGCGTATGATGCATCTGTTGCAATTATGTAAGTTTTATCTCCCTGCTCACCGTCCTGATCTTTCGAGCTGCAGCCGCCAATCGTTAACACAAGCAGCAGCAAGGCGGCGCCCATTATAATCCCTCGACTGCGGTTGTTTCCTAATTTCATCGGTCTCCCCCCTCGACTACTTCTACTCATATGCTTTTCTCTTAGCCGCATTCCTCATTTAAGCTGAGTTGATTCTAGCAATGTCCCCCGACAGCTGTAAACGTAATTATCTAAATCTTGTGACAATTTATAAAATGAATGTGCTTCATGCTGAACAGTCACAACAAAAATAATAAATATGAGCTCTACGCAAAATTCGGGTATAGTTCTCGATTCGTGACATACGATTAGACCGAACCTCTTCCTTTGCAACTATCCCTCAATTTCTACGTATTCCTAGGTATAGTAATTATTTATTACGATCCAAGGAGGCCTGTACATGAATATCCACTCTGATATGAACCCGAATCCGAGACGACGCACAGCTTCATGGAAACTGACAATCGGTATCGTCGGCATTCTGCTCCTTCTGTTGATCGGCTTTAACAGCTTCGCCACGGTTCAATACGGTCACGTTGGTCTGTATAAAACATTCGGTAAGCTGAACGACAGCGTGCTTGAGCCCGGCATCCATCTGAAAATTCCATTCATCCAAACCGTCATTCAAGTGAACACGCAGGTGACCAAAGCCGAGACCGACTCCACCGCATCCTCCAAGGACCTGCAGCCCGTCTCGACTCACGTTGCAGTCAACTTTTCTGTCAACAAAGCTTCTGCATTCAATCTGATGAACAACGTCGGCGCCAATTACGACAGCGTGATTATTAGTCCCGCCGTCCAAGAGATTGTGAAGGAAGTAACCGCCCGCTATCCGGCCGAGGAATTGATTTCCAAACGCGACGTCGTCGCCAATGAAATCAGCACTCTGTTGACGCAGCGTCTCGCCAAATACGACCTGCTCGTAAAAGAAATTAACATCGTCAATTTCAAATTCAGCGACGCGTTCAATCAATCCATTGAAGCGAAGCAGGTCGCCCAGCAGCAGGCGCTGAAAGCGGAGAACGACCTTAAGCGTATCCAGATCGAAGCGAAGCAGAAGATCGCTCAAGCCGAGGCGGAGGCGGAAGCGCTCAAGCTGAAGAAGCAAGAGGTCACGCCTGAGCTCGTACAGCTCAAGCAGATTGAGGTACAGGAGAAGGCGCTTGAAAAATGGGACGGCCGACTCCCTTCTGTAACAGGCGGCGCCACACCGTTCCTCGACGTCCAATCGTTCATTAATCAACCTGCACAGACAACCGTATCCTCGCAGCCAGACCTGCAGCAATCGGAGAAGGCCCAATAAGCCCCTCACAATAGAAGGTCAGGCGGAGAACAACATGCTTGTTATCCGCCTACCTTGTTCGTCTTTATATGCGAAATGGAGCTGAAACTGGTCACAATATGACAATGAAATAAGTATCGTTAGTGTATAGTCAGGTGCTAATCAGCATGCTAATATGTAAACGCATTCATTTGGCAGGGGGTGAATTTCTGACGGCTATAAGCACCCTCGCATGAACGAGGTTGCTTGATTCGACATGAATACGAATTTTTACACAAAATCGAAAACGTTTTCGAAATCTTGATTTTTTGGATTGGAGGTACTATTATGACTCGTAACAGGCTGACCAGATGGTGCAGCTCGCTGCTTGCGACGGTATTAATCGGCACATCGCTGTCCATCGTCGCTCCAACAGCAAGCGCAGCTCCGAGCGCGCCTTATACGTGGAAGAACGTGAACACGGGCGCAGGCGGCGGCTTCGTGCCAGGTATTATTTTTAATGAGAAGGAAAAAGATCTGATCTACGCCCGGACTGATATTGGCGGCGCCTACCGATGGAATCCATCCGACAACAGCTGGATTCCGCTGCTCGACAGCGTTGGCTGGACCGACTGGGGCAAGAACGGCGTCGATGCACTGGCGACCGATCCTATTGACCCAGACCGCGTCTACATTGCAGCAGGCATGTATACGAACGGATGGGACCCGAATCATGGCTACATTATGCGTTCTTCGGACCGTGGAAACACGTGGCAGAGCACCCAGCTCCCATTCCATATTGGAGGCAACATGCCGGGGCGCTCAATGGGCGAACGGCTTGCAATTGACCCTAATAAGAACAGCATCCTCTATTTCGGTGCCCGCAGCGGCAACGGACTTTGGAGAAGTACCGACTACGGCGTAACGTGGAGCCAAGTGACGAACTTCCCGAACGTCGGGAATTATGTCCAAGATCCGTCTAATTCTTACACAGCAGATATTATGGGCATCGCCTGGATTACGTTCGACAAGTCGACCGGCACGCCAGGCAGCGCGACGCAGACGATCTATGTAGGCGTTGCCGACAAGCAAGAAAGCATCTACCGCAGTACGGACGGCGGCGCAACCTGGTCAGCCGTTCCGGGACAGCCGACTGGCTTCATCCCTCATCACGGTGAAATATCGAACGGCCATCTCTACATTACCTACAATGATAGCAGCGGCCCTTACGACGGGGTGAAAGGCGACGTCTACAAGCTCAATACGACAACCGGAGTCTGGACCAATATCAGCCCCGTTCCGAGCACGAGTGGAGACAACTATTTCGGATACGGCGGGCTTGCGGTCGACCGGACGAATCCAGACACCATTATGGTCGCAACGTTGAACTCGTGGTGGCCGGATGCGAACATCTATCGTTCGACCGACGGCGGCGCGACATGGTCGAGCATCTGGTCGTGGAACGGCTATCCGGATCGAAACCTTCTCTATACGCAGGACATTTCGGCTGCTCCTTGGCTCGATTTCGGATCGAATCCTCAGCCTCCAGAGCCGGCACTGAAGCTCGGCTGGATGATCGGTGATCTGGAGATCGACCCGTTCAATCCGAATCGGATGATGTACGGCACAGGCGCGACGATCTACGGCACGAACAACCTGCTCGATTGGGGTACCTCGAAGAAAGTGAACATTACCGTCATGGCCAAAAATTTGGAGGAAATGGCCGTATTCGATCTTGCCAGCCCTCCTTCCGGCGCTCTGCTTCTCAGCGCTATCGGCGACGTCTCGGGCTTCCGGCATAACGATCTGACGACGGCCCCAGCCAAAATTTTCAAAGGACCGGACACAACCGTGAGCCTCGACTTTGCGGAATCGAGTCCGAACTTCGTAGCACGAGTCGGCACAGCAAACAATGCTTCGACCCCTTCCATCGCCTTCTCGTACGATGGCGGCAGCAACTGGTTTAACCCAAGTCAGCCGGCCGGGACGCTGGGCGGCGGCGACATTGCGGTCGCAGCGGACGGCAGCCAAATCGTATGGAGCACGTCCGACATCGGCGTCTATTATTCCGTCGGCGGCAACTCATGGACGGCAAGCACGGGCGTGCCTGCGGGTGCAAAGGTCGCATCCGACCGCGTCAACAAGAACAAGTTCTATGCCCTCGCCAATGGCAAGCTGTATGTCTCTACGAACGGCGGCGCTTCGTTCACGCAGACTGCGGCAACGGGCTTACCGAGCACGGGTGACTTAAGAACGGTGTTCGGCATTGAGGGGGACCTCTGGATTGCAGGCGGCAGCGACACGACGGTATACGGCCTGTGGCATTCGACGGACGGAGGCGCTTCGTTCACGAAGCTGTCGAACGTTCAGGAGGCGGACGTTGTCGGCTTCGGCAAAGCGGCGCCTGGCCAGACCTATCCAGCCGTGTATACCTCCGCTAAGATCGATAACGTCCGCGGCATTTTCCGTTCGGACGACGCGGGCGCTTCATGGGTTCGTATTAACGACGACCAGCATCAATACGGTGTAACGAACATCGCTATTACTGGCGACCAACGCACCTATGGACGGGTCTATCTGGGAACGAACGGACGCGGCATCCTATATGGCGACCCTAGCGGCACTACACCACCGGTCAATAACTCAACCATCACACCGACGATCGCCACTTTCGATAAAAACACGGCGAATCAAGCCGACATCGGCGTTACGCTAGCGCTGAACGGCAACACGCTGTCCGGCATTAAGAATGGTTCTGCATCGCTCATATCCGGTACAGATTATACCGTGAGCGGCTCTACCGTGACGATTAAGAAAAGCTATCTAGCAAGCCTTGCCGTCGGTATGGCAAGCCTAACATTCGACTTCAGCGCGGGCATCGATCCGGTGCTCTCCATATCCATTGTCGATACGACGACAACCAATCCGCCGGTTAACGGCAGCTTCAAGATTCAAATGTACAATGGCACGACCTCTGAATCCAACAACACGATTGCTCCTCGTATCAAAATTATAAATACAGGTACGACGGCTCTTCAGTTGTCCGATGTGAAGCTCCGCTACTATTATACGGCTGATGCGAACAAGACGCAGGCGTTCTGGTGCGACTGGTCGCATGTGGACAGCTCGAACGTCACCGGCAGCTTCGTCACGATGGCTACGCCGAAGACAGGAGCCGACACGTATTTCGAGATCGGTTTCACCAGCGGCGCAGGCTCCCTGGCGCCGGGCGCTTCTGCCGATGTGCTCATTCGCATCTCCCGCACTGACTGGACGAACTATACGCAAACCAACGATTACTCGTTCAATTCGACAGGCTCCTCCTACGCCGATTGGACGAAAATGACCGGCTACCTGTCCGGTCAGCTGCAATGGGGCATCGAGCCGTAAAGCGAACCAAAAACGGATGAGTAGAGAGATTCTCTACCCATCCGTTTTTAAGTATCTATAATGTTATCTGCACTGAACGGTCTTCTATCTCGCCATTATGGCTCTATTATAATCAACCAACCATTATTGGCTAAAATCTAGTAAATAGGCTGACACTCTAT
Source organism: Paenibacillus xylaniclasticus (assembly GCF_004001065.1). GTDB lineage: Bacteria > Bacillota > Bacilli > Paenibacillales > Paenibacillaceae > Paenibacillus_T > Paenibacillus_T xylaniclasticus. The sequence continues at coordinate 117,863 of NZ_BIML01000013.1, read as the reverse complement.
CACATTCCGCCTGTAACCACATAAATTATACCATCTTCAGCTTCAAGGAGTGATCTTGATGGTCAAAATTACACAATACGATGGAATGGCGAGCCAGCTCAGTCAACTAGGAGTGGGTACGCCCGTCTATGTGTGGTTCAATAATTCTAGTGACTATTACTACCTGTATTATCAGGGATTAATCGATAATAGCAGCATCGCGCTTTTCCAAGGCGACACCTTGTTTCGTATTCCTGTTAACAGCATTACGGCAATCGCTGTGTAATCAGCCGCGGCCTCACTCCGATCCTCCTTAACAATTTGGCCATTTGACGGACGTTCCCCGCGCGAATCGAAGCGGTAAACTGCTCAGCGTATTGGGGATGATAATTCATATAGTTAAGCAGCAGGCTCGACTGCCTCACGGTAAGATGAACCGCGGCAGGTACCGGCCTTAACTGAGAGGCCTTCGCACCAACAGATGGATATTTTCGCTTGCGCACAGCTGTTTCCCCCATCAAATCAAAATCGCTTTAATCTCAGACACGTTTACCCGCAAAATACTTGACCCGACTCCGAACAATGCTGTATTTCCTCGCAGCCCATGGTATTTAACGAGAATAAACCCCGAATTTGCAAACCATATCATCATATTCGTTCCGAGCGACACCTGCTCCAACTCGTGAACAATCCAAGGGCTCGCGGCATCCACCTTTGGATCGCCTCCTATCGCTATCTTTCTAGCTATTCTATTCAACCCGCTTAGCTTGTGATAGGGATAATTGGCATGGAGAGATCTTAGAGATAAATCTTTACACATTGAAAAAAGGCGGTGCAGAAGTCCGTTCATTATCCCGGACTTTCTGCACCGCCTCTTTCATGATGGTCTATGGATTATTCGCATGCTGCTTCGTCGGCAGCGATTGGGACGGTGTGCCTTTGCCGAAGCGCTGTTTATTTTTTTCCTGTCTGTGCTGCTGCGCCTTTACTTCATTCACAAATTGTCCCGTGTCGCCGGTATTCGTATTCGTCACCGTGTATCGCCTCCTTATGCAGACGTTAGACTGTCCGAAGCACCGCACTCTTATACATCAGACGCTCGACGCGAGCAGTCATCCATAGTATGATAGGCCGTATATAAGCTAGTAAGAAGAGAAATACTAGGGAATGGAGAATCAGCATGAGCTATAAAATCGTATTCTTCGACATTGACGGCACGCTGGTAAACGAAGAAAAGCAGATACCGCAGGACACGATCGACGCCATTCGCGAGCTGAAGAGCACTGGCGTTGAGATTGCGATCGCGACAGGTCGCGCTCCTTATTTTTTCAAACCAATTAGCGAGCTGCTCGGCATCGATTCATATGTCAGCCTGAACGGCGCATACGTCGTCCATAAGGGGAGTGTGCTGTTCGAGCGGCCGATTCCGCGCGAGCATCTGGAGACACTGGTCGCTCAAGCCGGCCAACACGGTCATCCGCTCGTATTCGAAGGCGGCGAGAGCTATTACGCTGATACGGACTCACACCCACATATGCTGGATTCGGTTAACTCGCTTCGGATCGAGCTGCCAGGCCACGACCCGGAATACTGGAAAAAAACGAACATCTACCAAGCATTCCTTCATTGCGAGGCCCATGAAGAGGAGCTCTACGACGGTAAGCTTCCAGGACTGCGGCTTGTCCGCTGGCACAAGACGGCGATGGACGTACTGTCAGAGGGCGGCTCCAAGGCGCTCGGCATTGAGGCGATGCTTCAACATCTGGGCATTGCGCCGGAGGAAGCCGCTGCTTTCGGAGACGGCTTGAATGACAAAGAAATGCTTGGCGTTGTCGGTCTCGGCATCGCAATGGGTAATTCGCATCCGGAGCTTCTACCGCACGCGGACTACGTTACAGCGCACGTCGATGAGGGCGGCATCCGCCAAGGTCTTCAGCACGCTGGTCTATTGTAGGCCGCAGCTTTTCAACAATGGCTGAGCAGGTTTGGCAGGTATAAACCAATGCTCGGCCTTTTTGCATTAGAATCTATAAGTCTTAAGTTTTCTTCAGCAATGAATTAAGTATTTCTTAGTATTAGAACGATATAATAATAGTTACCTACATGACATCATACATGGAAGAAGGAGTTTGAGCTTTGCGTGTAAATCCGAATTCGCTGCCGGCAGCATCATACACCCGGCGTTCTTTATACCGCAGGCGGCGGAGCCGCTTGTTGCTCGTTCCATTACTTGTCTTGATTGCTTTTATCGGTGCGCTTGCGCTCAACCGTCTGACCAGCGTAACGGAGCCGAAGCAGCGGGAAATTCCCTCAGCCGATCTGCACCCCATCGTCAGCAGTCAAGTGGAACGTTTAAAACAACTTACGGAGGAGATCGGTATCCGTATTCTGATCACCGACGGCTTCCGTAGTGCAGCCGAGCAGGATGCGCTGTACCGCCAAGGACGCGAAGACGAAGGCGCTATCGTCACCAACGCTAAGGGCGGACAGTCGTATCATAATTTCGGACTGGCGGTCGACTTCGCACTGCTAACCGACAACGGCTCCGCCATCTGGGATATGGAAGCCGATCTGAACGGAAACGATAAATCCGATTGGATGGAGGTCGTCTCCATTGCCAAATCGCTTGGCTTCGAATGGGGCGGTGACTGGGAGTCATTCCCGGATTATCCACATCTGCAGATCACATTCGGTTACAGCTTACGCGAGCTGCGGAACGGAGCCGATTTAACGAATGTGCAGCTGAAGGACAACTAGACAGGAAAAGCCGGCCGCGAACGAGCAACCGATCGCGCTGCCGGCTTTTGCCTTTATATCGTGACTGTACGAAGCACTCTTCTGAAAGAACCGACCCATCGATCAAGCTTGTTCAATTCGTTACGATGCTGTCGGCGAAATTCTTCTATACTTTCGAACTCTTCATATACATCGTAAAGTGCAGCCACAATAAAATAATATCGCTCTTCATCTCCTGTAATCGTAACGGTGTAGGATTGCATGGTCCCCTCCTCATTCACCGCATGCATCATATACCGGTAAGCGGAGTTGCCGTTCAGCTCTATTGCCTCAGGCTCATAGTCATCATAAACAGCCGAGTAATGAAAGGTAATCCAGCTTCCCACATAGCTCGCATATTCAATAAGCGTCGGAAATTCGTTCTGCTCCTCGTCGCTAGCCCCCTCGATGTAAATATAGGCATTCGAAATATAACTGTTGATGAATAATCCTGCCTCAATGTCCCCATCTTTATCCCAATGGGCGGGGACGGTGATCTCATACCGACCGTCTGCTGTCTGGAATGTCTGACCGTCCCACAAGGATTGAAACCATTGGCCGGCCATCGTTATTCCACCTGCCACCCCCGTCACGCCGGCTATAAACAACGCAATGAACAGCGTCTTCACAATACCAGACTTACGTACAATTAACGGTCCAAGAGTGCGCTGCGGCAGCACATAAGCATCCGCTGCCATATCGCCCAGCCTCTGCTTGCTTGGCAAGGCCAAGACTAGAATGCCCGCTGCAAGACCGCTAAGCATGAACGGACTAAATTCCGCTATGCGGATTACATTCCGAATGAACGACCCCTTCCATCCAAGCGGCCTTCCTTCTCGGTTCACTACACGTATACGCAGCATCCACTTGCCGACCGTCGCTCCGGATCGCGCTTCATACAACCAGAAATATAAAAAGCCCGCCAGCACATATCCACCCAAACCCGCAGCCCAATATACGAATGAGCTCTGTCCACTGGGAACAAGAAGCATCAACCCGCCTGCTATTATCCCTGCTATAACGATTCTATCGATCACAAATGCGGCAAATCTTCGTAAGAAGCTGATCAAAACGTCCGTCTCCCGGCTTAACGCATTCGCATCTATTATCCCGCCGTATGATGCCAATTGTTGCTGTACCGGAACCGTTCTGAACACGAGCGATTCCTCTCTTTGATCCGTCGGCCTATCCATCGTTCGCCGCCCCCCTTACTTCTATATTCATTATAGGGGGACTATTGTCTATTATCCATATATTTCAATATAAAAGTACTCGAATTAGTTCATCAATATATTGTGTTACGGTTTCATGCTTCAAAGGTTGATTGTCACACTAAGAAAGTCCCATAATAAAAAATGATAATCACCAGCATACATCCATGCTGTCAACCGGTATAAGGAGCTCGTCTACACCATGTCAAACAAAACTGCAACGATCGGGCTAATCGCCCTGTTCATTATCTTCGCAGCGGTGCTGTCCGCTTTCTATGCTTCCGCTCTCCGAACGCGGGAGCTTGCCCATTCATTAACGGGCGCGGAGCCCCCCAGTAACGCATACCGCGTCACCTTGATCGCTCAAGAGGTGGACAACCCATTCTGGCAGGAGGTTAAACTCGGTGCTAGCGATGCGGCCAAGCAGCTTGGAATAACGCTTGAATATACAGGGCCGAGCCGCTTCGATGCCAGCGAGCAATCGCGCCTGCTCGCCAAAGCGATAGCCGCCAAGAGTGATGCTGTCATTGTCCAAGGATTGAATGAACCGAATTATCAGACGCTGATTGACCATGCGGTACAAAGCGGTATCGGCGTCGTAACGGTCGATGCCGATGAACCGAACAGCAAGCGCGAGGCCTATGTTGGAACCGACAACCGCAAAGTCGGGCAGCAGATGGGCAAGCTAATCGCTGCGGATACGGGCGGTGTCGGAGAGGTGGGCGTCCTGATCGGCAGCAATTCCATTAACCAACAGCTGCGGCTTGCTGGCCTGCGCGACGTGACGGATCAATATCCGCTGCTGCACATCGTCGATATTCGCACGACAGGCAATTCACGGCTTCGGGCGCTCGAACAGACGACCGATATGCTGAGCAAGCATCCGAATATCGATGCAATCGTAGGCTTCAGCGCGCTTGACGGCTCTGGTATGGCGGAAGCCGTCAAGGAACATATGGAGCTAACGGAGCAGGCCGCAGGCTCAATCGAAGGTTCCACCTCTATTCAATCGCCGGAAATCGTCATGTACGCATTCGACGACTTACCCGAGACCCGGGAAGCGATAGCCCAGTGCACACTTCGCGGCACGATCGTTCAACGGCCTTACGAAATGGGCTTCGAAGCGGTGAACCAGCTGCAGCTGCGGCATAGAGCATCGTCTAGCGAAAGCACGCAAGCACGAGCAGCAACGGGCGAGCATTACACCGAAACTTCACTCATGACCGTAAATTCGCTCGGCTTGCCGGAGTGCCCATGACGATACGCACGAAGCTGCTGCTGTTCATTCCGCTGCTCGTCATTGTGGTCGGCTCAACGACATTTTTAATATATCGAAGTGCCAATGTCGTGCAGCGCAGCTATGACGGCATGATGGAGCAACTGCTGTTATATAACCAAGCGGCTCAGTCTGCAGATTCCCTGCTGAACACGCTGTACGTCCATCTGGACAATCCGACCGCTGCATCAATTGAGGCCGTACGTTCAATGGAGCAACAGCTAAGCGACCTGCATGATTCATTGCTGGTTATTAACAGTACTGTATCCTCCATTGATTATACAAGTATGCTGGAGACACTGATCGAGCAGTCGCAGATGGCGATTAACTCTTCCTCGACCACTGAGTCTCTTCGCATCTATGAGCAGGCGGAAACGACCACACAGTTCATTCGCGAGGAAGGCAGTCGGCTCGTCGAGGCAGAGCTTCAAGCCGATCGCCCCGTGTTCCGCCGTATTCAGCAGGAGAATGAAACCATGAGCCGGCTCGGCGCCGCCGTATTCGTGACGGAGACGCTGCTCGCTGCCGTTCTTGCTCTATGGATTTCTCGAAGCATTACCCGTCCGGTCGATGCGCTCGTCAAGTCTGCTGGCCTCATCGCGCAAGGCGATCTGGATGCAGAGCCGCCGCAGCTCGAAAGACGCGATGAGCTTGGCGCGATAACCAATGCGTTCCGCCGCATGCTCGGCGGACTGCGGGAAAGAGCCAAGCTGGAGCAGGAGCAAAGCGAGCAGCGGCGGCTGCTGAACGAGCTTGAGCTGCGGTCGCTGCAAAGTCAAATCCAGCCGCATTTTTTATTCAATTCCTTGAATGCACTTTCCAAGCTGGCGCTGCTCGAAGGAGCCGAACGTACAAGTGATCTTATCGTCTCACTGTCTTCGATGATCCGTTACAATTTGAGCCGTCTTGATCGGCCAGTAACCTTACGCGAGGAGCTTAGACATGTGGAGGCGTATATGACGATTCAGCAAGCGCGATTCCGGGAACGAATTACATTCGAGCGCAACATCGATTCAAACGCGCTATCCGCCCCCCTCCCCCCACTAACGCTTCAACCCATCGTCGAGAACGCATTCGTTCACGGGGTAGAGCAGATGGAGCACGGCGCGATCATCACGCTGAATATTAAACGTGAGGAAGACGGATCGGTTCGAATTGCCGTCACCGACAATGGCAAAGGAATGACCGAGCATGCTCGGCAAGAGCTGCTTAATGGAAAGCCGCCGAATGAAACGGAACGGCGCACCAAATCGGCCGGTATAGGTATGCACAACGTCTTCCGCAGGCTAGAGCTCTTCTATGGCACGACCGGACTGGTTAAGATCGACAGCGCAATCGGGCAAGGGACACGCATGACGCTCACTCTGCCGTCAAAGCCGCTGCCATCACATCCAGGGCATGAATCGGAACATAATACCCTAAAGGAGAATAAGCCCGATGTACCGACTATTGATCGCTGATGACGAGGCGCTAGAACGCGAAGGACTGGAATGGATCATAAAGCGTACGATGCCGGATACTTTCGAGCTGCTATTTGCAGACAACGGACGCAGAGCGCTGGAAGTGGCCGAGGAGATGCGGCCTCACATCATTTTCATGGACATTCATATGCCTGGCATTCAAGGACTGGACGCGCTGCGAGAGATTCATTCTCGAATGCCGGAGACGAAGCTGGTGCTCGTCACCGCCTACGACTATTTCGCCTACGCGCAAGAAGCGATCGAGCTAGGTGTTAAGCAATATATCGTCAAGCCTGCAAGCCGCGAGCAAATCTCCGAGCTGCTGCGTCAGCTTGTTCAAGAGCTCGAGGAGGAGAAACGGCAGCGCGGTGAGCGGCTTGAGCTGCTGAACCGGATGAACGAGCTGGAGCCGCTTATGCAGAACGAGCTGGCGCTTATGTTCATGGTCGACCAAGTCATCGGCACGGAGGCGGAGCAGCTCGCGGACTGGGTCGGCTTCCCGCTCGATTCCGGCTGCGCGGTCGTTGCTGCTTGGAACGGCTTACCGACGGATGCGCACGAGCGCAGAACGCTGTATGAGGAGGTACGGGCCTTCGCGAAATCACAGGGCGGCATCCTCATCAGCTCGATTATCGATCGGCATATGGCCGTCTTCTTCTCACAGTCCCAGCAGATGGATCCGCATCCGGACCGGGGAGTGAACACGGAACGCATCTCGGAAGCAGTTTTGTTCGCGCAGCGGCTGTCCCGCTGGACGGCAGAACGGCTCCACCTGCCTGCGGCCATCGGAGTTGGCAGCGTACATCAAGGCGTCGAAGGGATGCGCCGTTCTTATGTGGAGGCGGTATTCGCCTCCTCCTGCTGCAGCAGCGACGGCGGACTTTGTCTGTTCGCCGAGCTGCAGCGTGCAGGCAGGCCGGCGGCCAGCGCACTACCGGAGTCATCCCGAACCGGCGAGCAAGACGTTGGCAGCAGCGGAGAAGTACGCTCAAGCAGCGGCGCAACGGCTAGCCGCGCAACCAATGAAGCCGCCGCCAGCGATTATGTGCTGTCGGCGTTAAGGCGAAGCCGCGAGATGCGTGAGCAGCAGACGGTGTCTGCACTGGACCGTGCTAAGCATTACATCGAATCGCGGTTCAAGGAGGAGCTGTCGCTGGAGGAGGTAGCCGATCACGTACACCTGAACCCTTTTTACTTGAGCAAAGTATTCAAGCAGTATGTCGGAGAGTCGTTCATCGATTACTTAACTAGACTAAGGATTGATGAAGCGAAGAAGCTGATGGATAATGAATCGCTCAGCTTGAAGGAGATCTGCTTCGAGATCGGATATAAGGACCCGAATTATTTTAGCCGCGTGTTTAAGAAAGTGACCGGGCTGACACCGTCGGATTATCGCGCCAGTGCGGAGAAATTAACAGATTGAGTGTGTAAAGAGGATTATTTTGCGGTCGAATATCAAAATAGTGAGGGTGGGCGGAACGGCCAACCAATTCGGTGATGCTCATGCATGAAAAGTGCGGGATTGGCGCAAAATTGTGCTGTCGATTGCTCAATCGTATCGCCGTAACGGGTGCTATAATGAGTGACGCAGCCGTCTAAGACTGATCTTACGGCGGTTCATTCGTTATTCGGAAGGAGCATACACCGTGGCTGTTATACCAACAAGTCCCAATGTTTCGAACGCGAACCATGATGCAGTAAACATGAAGTTCGTTACGCTTATGTCCATTATTGCTGCACTTGGCGGCCTGCTGTTCGGATTCGATACAGCAGTCGTCTCCGGCGCCGTCGGCTTTATGGAGGAACGGTTTCAATTAAATGAGGTGCAGGTCGGCTGGGCCGTATCGTGCCTTATTATCGGCTGTATCATCGGCGCAGGCGCCTCCGGCATTCTGAGCGACAGATTTGGTCGTAAGAAAGTGCTAATCGTCGCTGCTCTTCTTTTCACTATCGGCTCGATCGGCTCCGCTCTGCCGGATACGTTCAGCTGGTACATCGTATGGCGGATGATCGGCGGACTCGGCATCGGTATCACTTCGACGCTTTGCCCGTTGTATAATGCAGAGATCTCGCCGGCACAATTCCGCGGCCGTCTCGTCGCATTCAACCAACTCGCTACCGTTACCGGTATTTTCTTGACTTACTTCGTCAACAGCGGCTTCGCTTCGTACGGCGATGACGCATGGGACGTATCGACCGCTTGGCGCTGGATGCTCGGCATTGGCGCTGTACCTGGCTTGGCGTTCATGATTCTACTATTCATCGTACCTGAAAGCCCACGCTGGCTCATTAAGCAAGGACGCGCACCTGAGGCGCTGGACATTCTGGTCAAAGTGCATGGCGAGGCAGGCGCTCGTCAAGAAGTACTCGACATCAAGCAATCGTTCCAGGACGAGAAACGCAGCTCGCTCCGCCATCTGTTCCAACCTGGCCTTCGCACGGCCTTAATCGTCGGTGTCGTCATCGCTATACTGCAGCAAATTACGGGCATTAACGCGGTCTTGTACTACGCACCGGAAATTTTGAAAGAAACAGGCGCTGGCACGAATGCTGCCCTGCTGCAGACGATTCTCGTCGGTGCGATCAACGTGATCTTCACGATTCTGGCGATCTGGCTCATCGACAAAATAGGCCGCAAAGTACTGCTGCTCGTCGGTTCTTCTATTATGACGGTGTGTCTGATCCTAATCGGCTATGCGTTCCATACGGACACGACAGGAGCAGCTGTCCTTATTCTGCTGCTGGTCTATGTAGCCGCGTTCGCCATTTCGCTCGGACCTGTCGTCTGGGTACTGCTTGCAGAAATATTCCCGAACCACATTCGCGGCCGGGCGACGGCTATCGCTTCGATGGCACTGTGGGCTGCCGACTATGTCGTTTCCCAATCGTTCCCGCCTATGCTGGAATCAGCCGGGGCAGCGTCAACGTTCTGGATCTTCGCTGTCATGGGCTTAATTACCGTCATCTTCACTTGGCGCGTCATTCCAGAGACGAAAGGCAAATCACTGGAACAAATCGAAAATATGTGGACCGAATCGAAATAACCGAGGCAAGCCGTCCATCTCTTCGGAGATGGCGGCTTTTCTTTTTTATATAAACATTCTATATCATGAAATCGATTAATTTAATCCATAAAATTCTTCTTCACCGTAATCCCGCAACACTTTGTTCCCGTCTTCCGATCAAATTGCAAAAGGTGAAGTATCTGTTTTTAACAAAGGGATATCCATTGAATATTGTGCCAAGTCCCATGTCCCCTTCAATTTTGGAAAAAGCTTTAATGTCGATAAGCCTCCACCCGCAGCAGCGCCTCGCGAATGCTATCAAACTCTCCGTGCAGCACCGGATTCGTATAGGTCTCCCAGAACGATCGGTCGCCCTTGGCTATCGCCTCACGCAGCCGCGTCGCGCTAATCGGCACGTCGATACGCGGAACGACCAGCCTGCTGATGCCGGCGATCTCCTCCTCGGGGAACCAATGTCCCCGCTCCTCGTCATCTCCTGTAATCATGAGATCAAGTGCCGGAAATCCACGTTCTTCCCCATACCTTCTTGCTGCCTGCAGTAAATACCGTCCCCATGCATAGCTGTGGTCGCCTTCGTGAGTATAATCATTCAGAGACGCAAGCTCAATGCGATCGCGATAGATAAGCCGCAGCAGCCGCATCCGAAGCTCGGCGCCGAACGGATTGCGCACGGTCCCCTGCAACTGTGCGGAGCCGACAAGAACAAGCACCCGCTCACAATTCGCCAGCGCCGCTTCGATCATCCGCTCATGGCCGATATGAAGCGGCTGAAACCTGCCGAGAATAAAGCCGAATTGATATGGTTTGGCCCCGCTGGTACTATTGGTCATGTTAGTACTGTTCCAATCATTCGTATCTTTCATGCCGTGCACCGCCCCCATACTGTTTTCGCCACTCATTCCATGACCGCCATCGGCCCTATTTCCTCTAGCCCAAATATTGCTCTGCAATCGCGGCAATTTTGCGTTCGATCCCCGCCGACAGCTTAATCGCCTCCTGAGCGGGATTCTGAACGCGCATCCTCTCCCGCACCTCGCTCCAGAACACCGTTCCAGCCACAAGCCTATGAGGTACACCCTCTCCGTCATGCCTATACACCGTCTCGTACAGCCCTTCGCGCTCCGACTCGCCTTCCGCCTCAGCCACCATTATGCCTTGGTCGATAACGAGCTTCACTCGACCGGGAATGCTTCGTTTCAGCGGCGTCATCGAGAACTTCATCCGATCCTTGCCATTGCTGTACGCCGTCTTCATCGCCCAGCCGTACGTGTCACGATCGATGTGGTTGTAGAAGCCTGCGCCCACTCCATAAGCGACGAACGGAAGCGGTACACCCCACTGCTCTAGCTGAGCATCATAACGTTTCACCTGCTCGAAGCTCATGCCTTCGCCAATAATGACGCTAACCGTGCCTGTCAGATCATTCATACGCGCCACTTCATAAATATCTGCCGCCTGCTGCAGCACATTGCCGCTGTCCGGACGCATGACGATCCGAATGCCCCGCTCTCTCGCATGCTTGCCAATTACGGGCAAATAATCTCGGATAACCCGGTCCGCATCGTACGTATCGATAACAAGTGCAACGATACGTTCACCAGCCGCTTCTGTCTCATCAACCGCTCGAATGAAGCATGCCAGCTCGTCGTCGAACTGCTGCGTTACTTTATGCGCCAGCGCAGCTATGCTGCCAATAACAGCCTGCGGCGTATGCTTCGTCGTATGAAAATCATCCGTTCCTTGCAGCGACAAGTTCCATGCCGTACCCGCCCAGTAAGCATCCTCCAGGCTCCGGTGTCCCCGGAAGCCGAAGCTGTGAATGCGCCACAGGAACGAATCATCATACCCGTGCTCCGCCTGCTTGCTCTCCAAATACCGCCGCATATGGAATGCCTCCGTCACGCAGCCGCTTGGAAAATAAGCATGCATAAATATCGCTTCCCACCAGGTCACAAGCTCTCCGAAGCCTTCAACCGTATTATAGACTTGGGCAAAAGGCGTCCCCGCCGGGCACCATGTCCCTTCTGGCAGCGACTCAACTGCGATTGGCGCGTAGCCGCCGCATTCGTCGACGACCCGGCGGAACAGCTCCGACGGGAACCGCAAGCCTTGCAGCGCAGCTCCCCGCTCCGCCTCTTCGATGTGCTCTTCCGTAATACGAATCGCCAGCAGGTTCGTTACGATTTCTCGGAATCCGTACAGAATCATCCCTTTCCTGCGATTATACAAATGGCTGACTTCCCAATCCATATTCATTTTCAGCCGCGAGTGCGAGAGGTTGTAGCTGTCTGTTAGCAGCAGCGGATTCGTACGTATCGTGTTCAACATAAATATAACCTCCAATATATCATTATTAAAGTCGAATCGACTATATAAATGGCTATTAAAAATTCCGATGCTCAGAAGAGTCCGGAATTATAAATCGAGATTCGTGGCTCGTAATCGGTGTAGATATACAGCTGCGCCGGTCGATTGGAGTTACGGTCCGTCGTCTTCGGGTTGCCCGACGAATCGACCGCTTCACGAATTAACCCTTGCCTGGTCTTCGTTGTCATCAGATTGCGCTTGAAGTTCGCAAGATCTTCTTTGAAGGATGGCACGACAGTCTGAATCACCTGATATAGCTCGCGGATCGTAAACTCAGCCGGCAGAAACTGCTTCGCAAGTGACGTTGTCATCATTTTCGAACGGATGTAATCAAGCGCATCCTGCAGCAGATCGGTGTGATCGAACGCAAGCTTCATTCCGAGTGCTTCGTCTACCGGGAACAGCCGGACTTCCTCAGCATCAGTATCGGCTGAGAGCCGTTGAAGCTGCTCCTCCTTCACGAGCGCGCAGTACAGGACGGACGGCATCCATCCACGCGGATCGCGGCCGGGATAATAAACTGTCTTAATCTGTTCGATCATAACGTCGGAATCAACATTCGTCTCCTCCTTAAGTTCACGGTATGCCGCTTCCAGCAGCGTCTCGTTCTCCCCAGAGAACCCGCCCGGCAATGCCCAATAGCCTGGGAACGCTTCGGACGCAGAGCTTCGGCGAACAAGCAGTACTTCAAGGCGGCGGTCGGCCAGCATTTTATAATTACTCGGCTTGGCATGAGACGTAATTGTAAATATTGCGATGTCGACCGGCAATCCGTCCGGTGTTCGATAATGCTTCTTCACTTCCGCACCCCCCTTATGTTCCCAGTATATGCCGATATTTTTATATTGTCAATATGACAAACAAAATTATTTTTAGAACGCCCTGTTCTCTCTGCTTCCACAATAGAAGACTCCTCCATCGCACCGAAATCATTCTCTACCCATCAGATTGACGTCAGCGTCACGCGGATTGTATAATTCGATCAACCCGTGCGTTGAGTATGTTTCCACCACTCTTCAATGGGTTGCCCTACACCGTGCAGTCATAGCAGCCGTTCTCCCGATCGGCGTGCCGACAGCATGCTCCTGCCCATGCTCATGGAACTATTCCTCGCACTGATATTCTGTGAAACTCCAACCAGCACTTTAGAAACTATAACTTCATTAAAGGGGATATGATGCCATGATACAGGTTAAAGAATTTATTGATACGGATTCGCTTTACGCAGCAAAATCAGCCAACGAGTTTCTCGCGACTCTCCGTGAGGACCAAGTTGTTAACGTCTGCTACAGCTCCATTATGAAGCCGACTCGCACGGGGTCCACCCAGCGCAGCACCATTCTTGTCGTATTTAGAACAGACAAGCAAGAGTAACTATGAGGACAACAAAAAACCGGCGCCCCAAGGGGCACCGGTTGGCACTTATCCTATTACTTGCTCCAAGCTGCATAAGCTGCTTGCAGCTTCATCATCTGGCGCTCTTTGCTTGCCGCAAGAGAGCGGCAGTGCGAATTGCCATTGCGTCGGTCGAACGCATCCGCAAGCCGACTCGTCTCCTGCTCGACCCATTCCAGCGTCACATACTCCGGAGCAGCCAGCTTCTTGCGCCGGCTGCCAGCATGCCAATGAAGCAGAAATAGCCTAACCGAGACAAAATAGAGAAACCGCATCCACGGCATTCTGCACTCCAGGCCGTATGAGATGGTCCGCTCGAACAGCTTAGCGGCCTTCGCCATATCGGTAAGTGTATAGTATTCCAGCAGCAGGCCAAATTCCGTCAAATAGCCAGCTCCATCAAGCGACCGTACGGCCTTCTTCGCCGCTTCCTTCGCTTCCTCGAACTGCCCTAGCTTAAGCAGGGGCTCCACCATGTTGACGTAAGTCGACTGCGGCACAGAACGGCAGCTAACTTTGCCTTCAAGAATCGGCTTAATGACCCGCATACCGCGCTTGTTCTGGTTCAGATCAAAGTAATAGCGTCCATATGAATCCTGCTCACAGGCTGAACAATCCGAGAAATAGTCCCGCTTCGCGGACTTCCATTCCTTGTAGCAGCGCTGCGCCTCCTCCCGCTCACCCTTCGCCAAATGATAGTGAACGAGCTGCTGGTAATAAGGACGCAGGCTGAAGCCATACTTTAAGCACCGCTCCTTGAAATCTGCAAAAATTCGCTCAATCTCGCTCGTCGCGATCTGCGGGAACTGCCATCCCCTGGCAAGCACCCATTTGTAGTGCCACATAATCGTGTGCGCGGAATGCTCCCCCGGCTTCCGGTCGAACTCGGCGAGACACCAAGCGAATGAGATGAGCAGCCGCTCAGGATAGCCCAGATCGACAGCCATATTGGAGTAGGACATCCTTGCCTCATAGGCGTCGCTAGGGGTCAGATGCTCGTCTGCTAAGCGAATCGCTTCCTCCATTAAGATCAGCTGCTGCTTCCCCTTCGGAAGCTCCCACACTTGATTACGTAGTCCGTTGAATCGGCTTCTCATAGTCCCACTCCATCAGCAGTACTGCCGAGTCCCCGCTCCATGAACGCAAGCAGCGATTGGTTCATCAGCCGCAGCTCCTCTTGGCTCATCGGATAATTTCCCATCAGCAGCGCCTGGGTATAGAATAGCTCAATGCACGTTCGACGCAGCTCGTCGTCCTCTGCTTCGATCGCTTTCCGGACTAGCGGATTGTTATAATTGAAACAGAGGCGCGCGTACGGCACCTCATTCAGTTCGTCACTTATCGCCTTCACGACGCCTGCAAACAGCTCGTCCCCTTCATTACTCGTCTTCTCAGCCATTTTCAAAAAATTAATTTCCGCATTCGTGTTATAAAGCACAGGCACGTCAGCCGGCTGGAACCAGCGGATCGAGCTCTCACACTGAAACGGCTTCAGCACTCGGTTCGCCGTGGCTAAGAGCGGCGCCGCCTGAAGCGAATCGACAGGCTTAAGCGGCTTGAACCTGCTGGAGAAGTCGAGCACATCCAGTACGTCAACCTCAACATCGTCCCATATCCCATTAAGCTTGCGAATCAGCTCGAAATCATGGACGTAGCCGCCGTTCACCACCATCATGTTCTGCGCCTTCGCGACACGTGCAATCTGACGGAACTCATCCAGCGTAGCTGTCACATACAGCCGCATATCACTCGTTCCTTCTTGCGCATAATTTTCCAACGTTTGTATAATTTCATGCATTTCCATCCGGCCCGATACAGTCTCGAAGCTCAAGTAAGGCATGAACAGATGGTAAATCTCTTCATCCTCTATCGCAAGCGTCTTAATAGACGCATAGTGAATACGGATAATCGTGGCGAACAGCTCCGGATCACGCTCCGACAAGCCAATCAGATGGCGCTTAATGCATTCACCCAGCTCATGCTGCACCGCAAAGAACAAATCATTCTCCTGGAACGATTCCCGCGAGGCAGTCGGCCTCACCCCGTTCACATTGACAATCGCATTGACGAAGAACGCCCATGAAGGAAGAATCCGATTATTTCTTTCCGATACCATCATCTGCTTCATATATATTCGGTGCTGCTTCTCTTCCTGCAAGCTGACCGCATACGGCAGTAAGTATGCAACGCCCTCCGCCTCACCGATCGCAGAACGAAGCGGAATGACATCTAGCGGCTTATTATAATACTCGCGCTCCCCATACTCCAGCGCATCCTGCCGACTCATTCGCCACGGCGGCAGCGTATCGTTAATCCGGATCGGTCCCCAAGGCCCCTCCAGAACAATCGGCGTATCGAGGAACGAGCCGTACCGCCTCAGCATGTCTTCCATCTGGTCGTGTTCAAAATATTGCTCATAGCCTTCTTTCGCCCGGATATAAATGGAAGTGCCTACCGGAACGCTCGCTGCCAGCTCACGAATCGTATAGGTTCCATCTGGACAGCCCCGCCACTCCAGCGCCGGCGCACCTTCATTCGACGACCGCGTAACGAGCACGATCTCGTTACACACGATAAAGCAGGACAGCAGCCCCACGCCGAATTGTCCAATGAAATCGTCTCCGGCATCCAGCTCCTCCCGCTTCGATGTGCTGCCTATGCGGGATAGGAAATCACGAATTTCCTGCTCTGTCAGACCACAGCCATTGTCGTGAAACGCTGCCGTGCGGGAGGGATGCAGCTCTACCGTAACTTGCGGCTCAAAAGCTTGTCCGCGCTTCTTCCTTGCCGTAATGGCATCCACCGCATTTTGCAGCAATTCTCTAATAAACACAGAATTATCAGAATACAAATGATTCGACAACAGTTCAATCATACCGCTTAGATTGACTTGAAAATTCATTGCATTCATTCGATTCGCCGTCTCCCTGTCTCGTGAATTCATTGCGGTGTAAAAATATGTAATACTTACTTAATCTATTCGAAATAAGAAACCGGTTTTCCTCTCTGTATCGGTATATTTCTTGTCAATTATTAGGGAGCCCGAATATTTCTGCCGCCACGTCAATTAAGGCTCCGCAACCGCAGCTTGATGCGGTCACGCAGCCTTATGCTAAGAGCATCTCTTTCGAGTCTGGCGCATGCCTCTGAGTCGAAAGAACAGTCCGTTCTTATTGTAAGATTCGGTACAAATGATCAACAGAAACCATCGCGTACTCCATCCGAACCGGTTCGCCGTCTTCCAGCAGCACAAGACAAGGTACACTGGACACCCGCCAATGCTCGCGCAGCACCGGCGCGTAATTGATATTCAGCTTACAAATCTCAATCGGCACCCCTGCCGCCTCCACAATTTCGAGCATTCGCTCAGCCACCTTGCACGTCCCGCACATCGCAGTGTAGAACAGCACCGCCTCTCTGAGACCCCCTGCCTCGATTCGGTCCAGCAGCTCACGCTCTGTCCATTCCGCAATTGCCATCGCACTACAGCCAACCCTTCTATTTTCTACCGTAATCGGCTTTAATCTCGCCCCACAGCTTCGTCTGCCACTTTAAAATTTTGTTATCGTATCGGTTCGTCTGCAGCCAATGAATCGCTTCGTCGACCCGCTTCCATATCTCCTCCGTGGAGGCATCACGCGGCAGCGTCGTGGCGACCTTCTTCTCCCGCACCCATTTCATCGCGTTAACCGAATCGCTGTAAATCGTCTTGTTGCTGCCGAGCTTCTGTAAATAACTTAAAGCATGCACGATCGCCAGAAACTCGCCGAGATTGTTCGTCCCTTTGCGTATCGGCCCGACAGAGAACAGCACCTCACCCGTCCGGGTATCGACGCCCTTATATTCAACCGGACCCGGATTGCCGCTTGTGCCGACATCGACGGAAATGCTGTCATAGTCGATCTCAAGCTCAGCCGGATCTACGGCCGTTGTCTTCGGCTTCGCCGATGATGAATACGATCGGTTATAAGGCTTGGAGCCTTTGGCGCCTTGCCCCCAGTGACGCTCCCAGCCTTCGCGGAATGCCTTCTCCGCGGCCTCCTTAGACTCGAACGATTTGAATTTCGCGCCTTCATATCCGCTTGTCTGCTTCTGGCAATCCGCCCAGACCGCGTATACGCCTGGTTGTCTGCCGACCCATACGACATAATGCTTCTGACCTGCCACTTACGCATCCCTCCAGTTCTCGTCCTCTTAGCTTACACGATTGGGAGGGCTGCCGCCACATGACGAAAGCACCGAAGTCGGTCCGCTAGTCGGTATAATATAAGCTTCAGTTCATTGATCGATGAAGGCTTCACCATAGCTTATTTGGCACATAGACAAGAAAGTCCGCCACTAGTAATCGCCAATTTCTCGCAGACTGCAATCAATCCTGGCTGTTCTTCGAACCTCTTCACATATAACAGGAATAATATCGTCGTCCTATGGACGATTGTACCGTAGAAATCAAGAAAGAGCTCTTGAACTGCCAACCATTCCTCCCGCCCGTCTGCACACCTTCTTCCCATCTGCCATATCATAGATTGTTAATAGAGCCTGTTCTCACTGCAGACAAGAAAAGGCTGCAGCAATATGGATTATCCTCCTCCATATTACTACAACCCGGCTTCCATCAAGACTCTCGATGACTCGTTCTCCTGTACCACCATCGGTACAAGACCATGACGATCAATATTAACGAGGTATGCACACCAAGTATGAGCAGCGAGCTCTGCCAATCTTCAAGTAATTCATGGCCAAGAAATGCAAAGGCGAGCATAACCGGAATTTTGCCCAGACCCGATGCCATAACGAACGTCGACAGCCGAACGTTAAGCAGCGCAGGATAAATGATCACGAGCATGCTGGGCACCAGTGGAACGAGCTTTGCCAGAAAAATAGCGACGAACGGATGCCTCTCCATCAAGACCGACAGACGCTCTACCTGCTGAAACCGGGACAAGTAAGCTCTGCCCTGCTCTTGAAAATACCGACGAATAAGCATGAACATGACGATGGAAGCAAGCACAGAGGCCAGCCAGCTTAAGAACGCTCCCGTCAGCGGACCATAAATAATGCCGAGCGAGCCGATCACAAGCTTGTAAGGCAGGACAGGAATAAAGGCGAGCAGCATTGCTGCGCCAAACAGCAGCCACAGCGGGGAATGGCCATGCTGCAGCCAGTCCATGACATCGTTGCGATAATAGAGAAGGACGAGCGCTAACGTACCGTATACAAGCGCTGCTCGCATCATTTTATTCATGAACGGCCTCCATTGATTAGTTTAGGTTTGTAAGTAAGACAGAAGTGCTTTACAGCAAGCTCTTCCGGGATAAGACCGCTTGATTGCCTTAACTAGCCGCGAAGCCGGGCTACCTTGCGAAATTTCAGAAATGAAACCATGCGCCAAGTTATTGCATAAGAGAATGCGACCGTGATGAACAGCGCCGCAAGCGTATCGGGGTCCAAGCCGCTTATGTAGCTGCGCAGAAGGAAACGGATGGCGAATACAGCGAGAAAAGCGATAATAAAGCCTTGATTGCGCTTCGCATATATTTGGTTGTCATCGCGCACTTCATAGTTCGTTGTCCAAATAAGCGGAACCGATAATACGATGCCGATACCAATTGCAGCCAGCCATTCATAAGTCGGCGCATGCACATTCGGGTTCTGAATCAAATATACGCCTGGAAGCATGTATATGATTGGAAGAAGCAGCCTTATGCCGCTGCCCCGAATCGGCCTGCGCACGTCCCGCAATGTGCGGAATAACACAAGTGCAGCGATGATAAGAACGAGGACCATGAATCCACCGGAATCCATTATTCAGTTACTCTCCTTTATGATGTTCTAATACCTCCATTTTACACTTGAACAGACTGGGATTTCTATCATCACTTGTACGCGGTTACCAGCGAATTCGGCGAATTCCTTTCAGTATTCGTTCTCTATCATCGTTGTGTATAGGCCAGCGTCTCATTTCATCAGTGATCCGTTCCATGCTTGTATATCCTTTGGCCAATCCGTTCAATCTGGCAGCGAGTGTCGTATCCACCCAGTTCTCTTCGGTGCCATACAGCTCGCCGAGCTTCGCAACCGCATCGGGAAACCGTTTCAAATAATACTTCTGGTGCCGTGACTCGGCAGGATAAAATTCTGGACAAGGTGACACCTCTGTATCAAGCGGACCACCGCTCTCTTCCTCCAGACGCCGCTTCACCCATTCAATGGCCTCCCGCTGCTCTTGATCCCGATACAATGCCAGCGACCAATACTGCCGCCCCTTATAGCCATTAATATTAACCGGCTTATGGTGCTTCCAGAACAGCTCAAGCAGCTGCTGAAGCGTCACAAGCTTCGGGTCGAACTTGACCTCGACTGTCTCGGAATGATCGCCTATCTCATGATAGGTCGGCTGCTCGGTTGTACCGCCCGCATAGCCCGTACGCGTACCCAACACCCCAGGCACATGCCCAAATAGCGCCTCTGGGCTCCAGAAGCAGCCCATACCGAGCGTAATCGCTGCAGATTCAGTATACGTTGGGGACGAATTGCTCTGATAACTTCTCATATTCAAGTACTCCCTCGTACCTAGCTGTGTTACTTCATTGTACCCGATGAACTGGAAAGCCGAACAGCCGGTCGGAATAGCTGTGCATGAAGGGCGATCTAGAGCTTCTTAGGCGATATATATGCATTCTGTGCAGTATTTCATCAGCCCATCTTTCATATGCAGATGAATTATTGCAGCTCTGATACAACAAATGCGAAAAGGCTGTGCGGAAAACAGGCCTCCTGTTCTCCGCACAACCTTTTCGTTGGACAGCACCTTAATCATTCTTATTGATATTCCTGCTGAGTCGGCTGCTTCCTATGATTCTGAAACGCCTTCGCCGCTTCAGCTGCCGGTTCTGCAGCGAATTCGGTATCGAATTCAGATAGTTTATTCAGCTCGGTCGATTGCACCGCTGCTTTGGACGTTTGCTGGGATTGCTTCTTCGCCATAGATGGAACACCTCCTTGATGTGCAATACGTGCGATCGGCACGCAACAAGTAGCATGTGACATCAGCTCGATTCCTATTCCCCTGCGCACGGGATCTTCACGATGCAGAAGGAACTTGCGCATCAGACGGGGCAGGCATCTGATTTTTCATCTCATCCAAGCTCTTGAACTGATACCCCTTCGCCCTCGCTGCGTCAATAATTCTTCCCAGCGCTTGTGCATTATCGCTCG
Source organism: Paenibacillus xylaniclasticus (assembly GCF_004001065.1). GTDB lineage: Bacteria > Bacillota > Bacilli > Paenibacillales > Paenibacillaceae > Paenibacillus_T > Paenibacillus_T xylaniclasticus. The sequence continues at coordinate 97,156 of NZ_BIML01000013.1, read as the reverse complement.
ACACCGAATGCAGCAAAATGACAGCGCCTGGATGCAGCTGCGCCATCACCTTGTCATACGCATACTGCGCCCCTTTCTGACTAGACGTATCCCAATCCTTGTATGCCACCGACCAGAATACGTTCGTATAACCAAGCTGCTTGCTGACCGCAAGTGACCGCTCGTTAAATATGCCGCGGGGCGTACGCAAATATTTCATTTCCTTCTGTCCGGTTAGCGCCAGCACCTGCTGCTTCACCTGGTCCAGCTCCTGCTTAATCCGCTCGGACGAGATGGCGCTCATATCCGGATGGCTCCACGAATGATTGCCGATCAGATGCCCCTCCTGTACCATCCGCTTCAGCAGATCCGGCTGCGTCTTGACATAATGACCCGTCACGAAAAAAATAGCTGGCACTCCCTTTGTCTTCAATACATCCAAAATATCGGAAGTGTACCCATTCTCGTAGCCATTATCGAATGTCAGATACAGCTCAGGCGCCGACATATCGCCGGTGAAAACCGCGCCGTACCGAGACAGCAGCTCTTTGAATCCTTCTTGATCGATAGAGGGGGGCTGTCCGTTCACACTCTTCTTGAAGCCGAAATGGAACGTTCCGTCAGCATGTGCTTTCGGCAATGACGCTTGTCCAACGGACAGCAGAATGACGATCATCGCAATAATACGCAGGAAATTCATAAGCAAGCTCCTCGTTCGTAAAATGATAAAGCGGCTCTGCCGCTGCTGATTACAGGACAGGCCGCATTTATTTTCCACGCTGGAAAGCCTGATTATTCACTTAACATTGCCTACTAACCCAAGCTCTACTTAAAAGGATTATAAAATCGCGTTCCATCCCGAAACGTCAGCCACATCGAGCCGATTGCGATGACAGCGATCAGCGCCACCGCCGCGTAATCGTGCGCCGCGAACGGACGCCCATTGTACCAAGTGCGCTTGCGCCGCTGGCCGAAGCCGCGCAGCTCCATAGCTGCGCTGATCGACTCAATCCGCTGCACGCTCGTCAAAATTAACGGCATTAAGATGCCAATGACGTTACGCACCCGCCGCGTCAGCTTCTCCTTCCGCGAAATATCGATGCCGCGTGCTTGCGCGGAGAACGAAATATTCTCAAAATCGCGTTGAATATCCGGAATATACCTCATCGCAATCGACACCGCATAAGCGATTCGATAGCTGACGCCAATCCGATTCAGCGACGCCGCGAACTCGGCCGGGTCGGTCGTCAGAATGAACAGCAGCGCCATCGGGATGACGGTCAAATATTTAAGCGCGATGTTAAATTGATAGAATAGCTGCTCCTCCGTGACGACATACCGTCCCGCTATCGGGAATAGATCGTGCCGGCTGCCATAGATGCTCACGCCCTCCAGCGGAGAGAACAAGAAGATCGCCAGATGATTAAGCGCGAAGAAGAATAAAATTAAATAAAGGACGAACGAGTAATCTTGAAACCGGACTTTGGACAGACGGAATACGACAAGACTAAGCAGCAGCATGGCGAGCAAGCTTCTCGTATCGTACGTAATCATAGCTGTCACCGACCATACCGCAAAAAAGATCAGCTTCGCTGCTCCTGTCAATCGATGTATAGGAGAGTCCTGCCCCGTATACGTCAGCATTCGTGCCTTCAAGCACCTCGCTCCTTTCGGTCGCGTTCAATAAACCGGCGGACGAATTCCTTCGGCTCACCGATGCCAGCCCGCAGCGCGAGCTCGTAGACCGACGTTTCTTTCAGACTTGCCGCCTCTACGATTCGAGTATCCGTCAGCACCTCGGCCGGTGCACCGTCTGCAATTACTTCGCCGTCCGACAATACGATTGCCCGGTCCGCGTATTCCAGCATCAAATGCATATCGTGCGTAATGACAACAATACTCTTGCCTTGACGGTTGAGCGTCAGTAGAAACTCCATCATTTCGTTATAGTGACGAAAATCTTGTCCAGCCGTTGGCTCGTCCAATATGATAACCTCCGGCTGAAGAACGAGGATGGATGCAATCGTCACCCGCTTCTTCTGGCCAAAACTGAGTGCAGAGATGGGCCAATTACGCATTTCGTACAGACCGCATATACGCAGTGTATCCATCACCCGCTCACGGATCGACGCCTCATCCAAGCCGCGAAGCACTAGACCTAGCGCGACCTCCTCGTACAGCATCGTTTTGGAGATCATATGGTTCGGATTTTGCATGACGAAGCCGATCCGCTCCGAGCGCTCCTTGATCGTATCCTCCGCCAAATCGCGGCCCTTATAGACTATACTTCCACTGGTAGGCTTATAAAAGCCGCATATCAGCTTCATCAACGTCGACTTGCCTGCGCCGTTGCGGCCGACGATGCTTACAAGCTCCCCTTGCCCGATTCGGAACGATACCTGCTTCACAACGGATCGTCCGCCCCGCTCATAAGCAAAACCGACGTCCGTAAGCTCCAGCACGGTCGGTCGGTTTGGCTCCTCCATTGCTGCCGCCGCTTCCTGCTCATGCCAGGCTGCAAGCGCTTCTGCCCATTCACCGACCGGAATGCTTGGCAGGCTGGCCGGCTTCATCGCTGGAGTTAAGCTGCAGCCGGCATACTGCATCGCCGTCCAATACAACGGCTCACGAATGCCCGCCCGCTTCAGAAGACCGGAGCATAGCAGCTCATCTGGCGACGCATCCGCTGTAATGCGGCCCTCTTCAATTAAGATAATCCGGTCTACGTTTCGATGAAGCACATCCTCCAGCCGATGCTCGACGATAATGATCGTCTTCCCCGTCTCCCGATGGATGCGGTCGATCAGCTCGATTGTCTGCTTCCCAGCCTGCGGGTCAAGATTGGCGAGCGGCTCATCGAACAGCAGCACATCAGCCTTGCTTACGAGCACGCCAGCGAGCGTCGTCCGCTGCTTCTGACCGCCCGACAGCTCGTGCGGCGAAGCGTCCAGCAGCCGATCCATCCCGACGCTGGCCGCCGCTTCCGCGACCCGCCGCCGCATGTCGCCTTGCGGCACACCGTCGTTCTCCAGCTTGAAGGCAATATCCTCCGCGACCGTCATGCCGACGAACTGCCCATCCGGATCTTGCAGCACCGTACCGACCCGCCCGGACAGCTTGAAGATGCTTGTCTTGGCCAGGTCCTCTCCAGCAATGAGTGCCGAGCCCTGCATCGTTCCGGCATAAAAAAACGGCACCAGCCCGTTAATGCAGTGAGCCAGCGTGCTTTTGCCAGATCCGGACGGACCGACGATGAGCACCTTCTCCCCACGATGAATCGTCAGCGAAATATCCCGAAGCGTTGGCTCCGCTTGCGCGCGGTATTGAAAGGTGAAATGGGAAAATTCGATGACTGGAGCGTTGTTATCCAGCTGTTTCAATGCAATCGCCCTCTTAATATGAGAAATAGGTTTCATCCAATGCTAAAGCCGGTGCTCGCTTGCGAAACCACCGGCTCTACTTTGTCCTGCGATATGGGTGCGTCCGTTATACCTCGCGCGTTAAGCTTCCCTGCTTCGTGCGTGTTTTGGCGTACGCGATCAATAGCAGCGTGCCGATCACTGCGACCGTCACGATATTCGCCGCGCCTGCCACGAGACCTTGCGTATATACTTTATCCGCAGGCTCTGCATAAATGACGATGTCTAGCGTTGGTGCAAGCACGAACCAAGCGACAGCATTCGCGACGATTTGAAATAGATTGAAGCGGAATATTTGTGCCTTGCCGAACTCGCCTTCCTGCACGCCCAGCTTATTCGAGGCAAACCCGATAATCAGACCTACGACAGCCGATGCGATTACCCAACTGAACCACGGTGAGCCGTAGAAAATGGCGTCCTTCAGCGTATGTCCAATCAAGCCGATAAGAAGTCCTGCGATCGGGCCGTACAGGACGGCGAACAGCGCTAAGAGCGCGTAGGTCGTCTCAATATTCGTATCCGGAATACCGGACGGAATCGAGCCGAATCGACCTAGAATGACGAACAACGCTGAACCGATGCCAATCGCGACGATCGATTGAACGGATAAGTTTTGTTTTGCGCTCATGAGATAATCCCTCCCGAATATGTAAATCATCAAAATATTCACTTGCCAAGATTATATGTCGGAATACTAGGACTTACAATCTATTTTTTTGGAAAGTCAGTTACTCATTTGTACGACTTCAGGCGAAGCCGACCCTTCGAATCGACGGATCGGCCATCCAGTCGCCGCTGCGGCTTTTGGAATAGTCCGATTTCATCTCGCCAATGAGCCCCTGCAGGTCGACCGTATGGTCGTAATGCTGCTGGAGCGCAGCCGATACATACAGCTCGCTGAGCTGCGCGAGCGAGAACCCCTCTGTCTGCCGGGCCGCCTGTGCGATGACAGATTCATCGACAAGCCTTCCCATCCCTCGGCGAATCATATAAGCATAACGGGTTGCCTCGTCCGGCAGCTTCACCTCATAAGCCCGGTCGAATCGGCCGGCCCGGTTCATCAGCGCAGGATCAATCCGCTCTGGGTAGTTCGTCGTACCGATCAGGAAGACGCCCTCCTTCGACGTCGCGCCATCGAGCGTATTCAAGAAGAACGAACGGCACGACGCCGGCATCGAATCGATATCTTCAATGACCAGCACCATTGGCGCCATATTGACCGCAGCTTGGAACACCTCGCGAATCGAGCCGCTTGAAGTATACTCGGTTATTTGCCAATACGCGATCGGAGCCTCGACGGTGGATGCGATCGACTTGACGAGCGTCGTCTTACCGTTACCCGGCTTGCCGTACAGCAGCACCCCTCTTTTGTAAGGAATGCCGTATGTCTGGAAAAAAGCGCGGTCCTTCGAGAAAAACTCGTCCACCGACCGATAAATTTGCGTCTTCAGCGACTCGTCCATAAAGACATCGTCACGGGACATAACGCCCGTCGACTTCTCCCGCTGACGCTCCAGGCCGTCGCTCGTATCGGTAAACACAACAATCTGCCGATTCGCTAACTGACGCTTCCGCATCGCGTTGAGACAACGTGTGAGACCGTCGTCATTCTCGCTAAAGATCACATCCTCATACCCTAAGCCGTAGTGCTGCATGACAGGTACGCGCGCGAAGGCAACCCGATATTCCGGATAGACGAACACATTGTTGCGCGTTGCGAGCCGAATATCGTAGCCCGATTGCTCGGGCTCGGCGTCGACGACGAACCGGAATTCCCGCGTCTCGACTAGATCGTATATGCTTGCCGCATGCTCGATTCCGCTATACCCGCTGCGGATGTCGTCCTCCAGACTGCTCCAGACGTCGCTGTTATTGTCTTCTGAATAGATTTGGAACTGCCCTCCGTACTGTTCATTAAGCAGTTCGATTACACTCTTGATCGCAGTGACGTAATTAAAATAGTCCCGCTTCTCCTGCAAGCCAGCGGTGACGCTGCTTGACTCGATCAGACACCGCGGCTTCTTCTCTTGCTGCGTTAAGGTCATCTACGCATCACACTCCTTTAACGACCGCCAGCGGACTGCATTTCGCCACGACTGCTGCCAGCCGCGCGCCGACGACGCTTTCGATAATTTGGTCTACATCTTTGTACGCTTGCGGCGACTCGTCGACGATCGATTCGAGCGACCGTTGGTTCACAACGATCTCATCCGCCTGACCGATCCGAAGCGCCGCCTCGAAATCGCTCACCTTCACGAGCTGCTTCGAAGCATTGCGCGAACGAATCCGCCCTGCTCCATGGCAGATCGAATGGTAGTTGCGCTCACCCTCCGGTACTCCGACCATCAAGTAAGAGGCCGAGCCCATCGAGCCTGGAATGAGTGCAGGATGCCCCGTCTCCATATACGGAGCCGGATTATCCGGATGACCAGCCGGCAATGCCCGCGTCGCACCTTTGCGGTGAATGAATAGCTGCTTCTCGCCGTGCTGCTCCCAAGCCGCGTAGTTGTGCATCAAGTCATACAGCGTATTAAACTCTACTCGTTGTCCAATCACATCCCGGAACGCTTCACGAACCGCATAGCCCATCAGATGCCGGTTCACGACCGCATAATTCAGCGCCGAATACATAAGATTCGCGTACGTATACCCCGCATCGCTGTCCAGCGGAGCGAACGCCAGCCTCGGATCAGCCGTGCCAAGTTTAAGCTTGCGCATCGTCTTGATCACTTCCGAGACGCAGTATTGATTAACCGCGCCGCCCCAAGAACGGGATCCGGAATGAATCATGACGATAACCTGTCCGTCGGAAAGCCCCCATTGCTCGGCAATGGCGCGGTTATCCTCATGAATGCGAACCGATTGAATCTCAATAAAATGATTCCCGCCGCCCAGCGTGCCGAGCTGCCGGTGCGACCGGTGCCACAGCATCTCTGGAATGCGGCTTAACACCTCCTCATCGAACCGGTAGCGGCTGCTTTCGACGTGCGTCAGCGACGTCGCTTTCTTCGGCGTGTACGAGTCTGGAACGTACTTGCTCGTAAGTCCATGCAGTCCTTTGACCAGCACATGCTCGAGCCGAATGTCGGAGTAATGCCCTCTTGCATGATTTTCGACCGGAATCAGCTTCTCGATCGCTTTGACTAGACGACGCCTTAGCTTCACGTCCTGCAGCTCACTCTCATGCAAATTCGTCAGCTGCACACGCATTCCGCAGCCGATGTCACTACCGACAATGGAAGGCGATACGTATCCGCCCTCTGCGTCCCACACGGCCGTCGTACCGATGCATGTGCCGACGCCGACATGCGCATCCGGCGTATAGCTCATATAGCGAATATTCGGAATTTGCAGATTGTTATTCGCCATCTCAAGCACCTTCGCTCCCATGGCGTGGAACAGATCGTCTTTGGCGTATACATGGAGATCCCCAGCAGGCAAGTCGATACGCCGGTAATATGGATTCGTTATGCTCATAAATTAACTTAAACCCCTCTTTTATTCGTAAAATATTTAAGCCGTTAATGAACGCAAAAAAGACCGTAAGCCCAATCGCTTACGGTCTTCTCGCGCAACAGATCACAAGATATGACGGCATAAGCCCGCCCAATCTGCTAGTGCAGACCGAGCGCGCACACCCGTTATCCTTGTCTTTCCTTCGCTAAGGCCCGTAGAGGCCGATGGACAATGAACGTCATATTCAATTGCGGCATAATCGGCATTGCATCGGTGAATCTCATCATGCGAACAGCGGTCATGTCAATCGGCCTCCTTCCTGTTTAAGATATGGCTATAATAAGGGCGTTTAGCATTTGCTGTCAACAGCTATTCTCAAATTTGGTTACTTCGTCACGACAACGGCAATCGTCTGGCTCGTCGAAACGCCCATGTCATTCACAAGCTCGCAAGGTCGTAATATCCTTTTTCAGATGGACCTAAATTATTTAACCGATACTATATAAGCCCAAATTCAGATGCCAATTCATATCTTTACACGATGCGCAGGCCCTGAACCCGAGATGAATTATCAGGTCGATAAAGACTGGTTTGGATATCACGACAAAGAATTGGGAGAGGAAATAAGGGGAAATCCCGACATGCCGCCGATGATTGTTCATTGAGTGGATGGCCGCTTCGAGCTCAGTGACGGCAATCGTCGATTACAGGCATAAAGGACGCAGTTGTCGTAAGAAGATAACATGGTATACGTTGTGCAGCCAAACAACGAGCTTTAAGCCCTGCCACGATGGCAGAGCTGGGCTCGTTGTTCAAGTCTTACGAATGTTTGTGATTCAGAGCGCTCGTATTGGTAAGCGCCACGAGCATTTTCTCGCCTCTCACCATCTTGGATTGACATAAGGAGCATACGGGCGTCGTCGAGAAAGCGAAGTTATCCCTCATCCATCCCTTGCAATTCTCATTCGAGCAAGACCAGATCGGCGTCAATTCTTCCGGAAGCTCCTCCTGCGGTCTTTTCCGAGAATAGTACAAGTACATCCCTCTTTCTATCCTAGATTCGATCGTGCGATAAAAAATGCCCCAAACCGATCGTTCGGGGCACTAGCTCTTCCTTACAGTTTCACAACGTTCTCGGCTTGTGGACCACGGTTGCCTTCAACGATGTTGAACTCTACGCGTTGGCCTTCGTCAAGCGTCTTGAAGCCTTCGCCCGTAATAGCGCTGAAGTGAACGAATACGTCGTTGCCGCCTTCAACCTCGATAAAGCCGAAGCCTTTCTCTGCGTTGAACCATTTAACTGTACCTTGTACCATGTGTATTACCACCCTTATATAGTTTGCATGACCACGGATTTACTATTCATAATAAAAAATTCACATCCCGTATCAGGTTATTACCTTCTAAACAATAACCCTCTACGTTATGTGAATTAGGTCACGATTTATGTTTCTATATCATAACACGTTTGGACTAATAATGCAAACATCATTTTGAAATTTTACTTAATCTTTATAAAGAGATAAGTCCGTCCAAGCCTTATAATCTCGGGTCAATCTCCTTCTCCTTCGCTACCTCAAACAATAATTTAGCCACGATCTGCGCATAGGCTTCGTTGTCTGGCGATATATCGTTCAGCTTAACCTCCAGCATTTGACGACCAATCCGATGCTCGCTGGCCGAGGTCCTCAGCTTAGAGCTGATACTCTTCTGCTTCATGAGCTTATTGTACTTGTGAGGGAATTGGTAGTCGTATCCGTAAACAATCGACAGATACCCGCTATTACGCACCTTCATGTAAGGAACGACGCCGTCCGTCTCCAGCTCCGGCTTGATGACGACGCCCTCCATATGCTCCTCCACCGTCAGCTTCGCGAAAAACTGTTCAGCTTGCGCATAAGCATCTGCGTCTGAGAGATGGAGCACCAAGCATTCGTCATCGTTTAGCAGCCGGTACATATCCGACGTTCGTCCATTAGGCATCCGTTCTTCGCCGCTTGTGAGCACTTCCTTCAAAATCGCGAACGGCTTATAATCCAACTCCGCATCCCCGGCGTAAAGCTCCAGCTGCCGCTTGTAGACGACATAGGCTTCCTCGTGCATATCGAGCGTAACATACGCCTCACGAAGCTCACGGACATGCTTATACGTCTGATACGTGCTTGACCCGTATTTCTCGCTAAGCGTATTCTTCGGCAGATGATACTGATCCTTCTCAAAGCCGCTCGCTTCATAGGCTTGCACAAGCTTGTTAAATGATTGCTCAAAGCCGTTATTTCTTAAGAAATCAATCTCTGTCTCCAACGCCCGCCCGATCGGACCGAACTGACGGTCAATTAGGCCTTCCCCGAGCGCCTTCCATGGCAGCAGCTCTCCGTCGAGTAGCAAGATCTCGATGCCTTGTTCGTCCATATAAGCGCCGAGCTTCCGCAGAAGAGCCTCGTACACAGATGTCAAATCGACGCTGTCAATCTTATACCCGTTGCGGCTGACCGCGTAGCATCTGTTAAGCTCCCGGTGTAAATATACGTTACAGCGTGAGCCCATATATTTCGGCTGGAGCACGACTTCCGTCACACCCCGCTCTGCAAAATAGCTTAGCCCTTTGCCAAGAGACTCCAGCTGCCCCGTCGCTGCATCCTTGTCTGCTGGAGACATCGTTCCAGATATAAAGTTAATTCGGTTATGCGAGCAGTAGCGCAATCTGCGCATCGACTCGTCATCAAGCTCCTGCAGTGAAATGCCCTGCACCTCTTGATACAGAACAGGCAATTCTTCTTGGAGTGCTGAAGTTTGCGATTTATGGCTTTTGTACAGCGGTCTACCTGCTATGCGGACCGATGTCAGCATATTGCCTTGTACACCGCCCGTATCAATATGAATTTTATTCTTGATCCGGAATGGCTGCTTCGCCGCCACGTGTCCGAATATGTGGTATGGATGATTGTTCACCGCTTCCTCGCCGAGAAAAGCGAGCTGCTCCTCGAACGGCTTACTGCGATCTAATTTAAAATTACGTTGATGACGAAGCGAGCTGGCATCCAGCTTGCCGATATATTTGCTGCGACATGGCGCATGCGTCACATAAAAAGAAGGGCCTTTCGCACCGACATAACGGAAGAACGGTTTGGACAGGCCGACCAGTTCTTCGAATTTACTCAGTAATTCGGCATCTTCCAGCAGTACTTGGGTTGAATCAAAGTAAGCTTCCAGTAATTCAGGCTCAATTCCTTGAATATCGCCTTTTATATACTTGTAGACGAAATTCTCGTGATTGCCCATGACGAATAAAAAGTGTTCCCGATTATCGTATAAAAATTCTATAATATCGCGCGTTTGCTTTCCTTTATCAATCCAGTCTCCCGCAAGAATGACCGACGTACTGTATAATGCGTCCGAAGCAAGCAGCTTTCCATTGTCGATTATATATCCATAGCTCGTCAATAGCCCTTGCAGCTCTTGCACGCATTCATGCACATCACCAACGACAATATAATTCCATTCCTGCAATAGAAGGGAGGCGACATAGGCCTCTGCATCCTGAACCGTTACTCGATAAGCCGGATTGACGGCACCGCTTCCCGGATCGTAGAAATCTTTCGCCCGTACCTTATGCACCTGCTCGTAGCCTTCACGAGACAATACGGGCAGCACCTCCTTGCGGAGCCGATTCAGATGGTTCGTAATCAATCTCCGTGAACGTTCTGACACATAATAGTCGTCCCGGCTGCGGTAATCGAACAAAATCACTTCCACATTGTAGTTGTTCTCCTGCGCTACCGCGCGAACCTTACTCCGAAAGTCTTCCGCAAGTCCGGTCGTATCCACGACAACGAACTCCGCGTTAATAGGGAACGAGGTAACGAGCTTTAGACGCTCAAACAGCAACTGAAACGTATGCGAGCTCGCTTCGAGCATCACCTGATCATACTTGTCATAAGCATATCCCAGAAGCTCCTGACGAATCGCGTCAGAGGATAAGTACTGGACGTTAGCACGCCAATTACGGGAAGCATCCTCCAGACGGAGCTGCGGAAGCAGCACTTCCTGGGCGAAGGTCGTCTTGCCGCATTCTGTAGCGCCGACCAGCAAGTATATGGTATGCATCTTCGTCTTGATTTCCATCGGTTATTCTCCTCTCCCGCGGACGATTACACCCTGCGTCGTATGAATCCCGTCCACGCAATCACCGATCGCTGTGAACTCATATTGAATGCCGGGGATATCTTGAAGCGTGTCCGCAATCCATTGGCGAAACGCCTCCTGCCCCATTTCCCACCGATGATCTTCATGCCGGAGCCCTTCCAGCTCATAAAATCGGTTGAAGTCGGCGTTAGGTGTCGTAATGACCAACCGGTCAAAGCTGATTTGCGCACAGATTTGCTGAACGAACGCCGTGGCTTCCTGCACCTCCATGTGCTCAATGACCTCGGTCAGAATGATGTCAACCTGCTCGCCATTGTACGTCTCGAGAAAATGCTCCAACGACGGGAACGTTGCGATATTTTCAATTTCCTTCGCAGCTGCTTTGCGTGCAACAACGTTAAGTATCTCTTCATTAATGTCTACTGCATAATAAGTGCTCTCCAACTTTCCAGCGAACGGGATGGCATAGAAGCCTTCCCCACAACCGATGTCAAGAATCGGCTTATCGAATGGAAGCATCGAATTAATATAGCTGCGCCTCTGCATGGCCGTCCCGCCATATTCAAGCTTGATCTCATATCGACCCGTTTGCTCGAGGAGCGCCCGATATTTCTTGAATCGTTCCCGTGTCCTCAGAAAGTTGTGAGCGAATAAACTGCGAATATAGAAGGGCGCATCAATGACATTCAAGCTGCGAATATATTTGTCCAATACACTATCCGATATATCGATATGCTCTTCACCGATCATCGATAAGAACAGACAGAGCACGCTGACCACATGCAGCAGATGATATAGGCTCTTATGAGTCGATATGGTCAACGAGTAACTCTTATGGGCCTGATGCTGCAAGTCGAACCGAAATTCTTTCATATGCTTGATGAAGAAATCAACATACCGAACCCGCTCAACATGAATCATATTTATGAAAAAAGAGTGCTCATGCCCTTCCTCGTCCCGTACATCTAGCGCTTTGAACGGCGCGGAGAAGAACTCCCCGATCGCATTGAGCGGGAACAGCGGCGTATTATACCGGGAAACATTCAAATATTCGAAGCTATCCCCCTCGTTCTGCTTGTAGGATATTTCATTGTCCGCATCTTTGAAATAGACGTTAAATGCACGATTGTCGTCCGAATACCAGCCGTACGCCACCCCTTGACGTATCGACCGGATCATCATTCCTGTATTTGGATTCTTCTTAATTAAGAACGATAGTTGCTCGTTTGTAGATCTCAGCTGCACAATCGCCATCGGTCTTCTCCTCTCCCTTCACTGCAACTCATGATATTTGTCCCCTTCACGCTTCTGCCGTCCAGCCCCACACTTCCCGAAGCGCCGATCGGAACAGCTCGTCCAGCCGGTCATCCGGCGCAGGGCCAGCCGCACCCTGCAGCGCTGCCGCCTGCTCGTCCAGCCTTGGCAAGCTCTCGTCCATGTAATGGTGGATCGCTTCGATCCGGGGCTCGTAATCGAGCTCCTCGCCCGCTTTCTTCCGCACGAGCAGCTGCTGCACAGCTTCGTACAACGCGCTGTCCGCCGGCACAATCCGATCCAGTAGCGTCTCGAATGCCATCGGCGGCATATTGCCGTACCGCTCGATCCACTCGCAAGCGAGAATGGGCCGCAGAACATAAAAATATTTTTTGATCTTCACCTGCTCGCCTTGTAAGTAGGTCCGATAGTTACCGCGCGCCATATGCAAGTAATGGTGCATGCACGACTTCGGGGAAAAGGCGAGCGGTGACAAGCCGCGCAGCTGCTCTGCCACGCTGTAAGGCTCGGCATATTTAATCGGTGACTGCAGCCATTCGAGCAGCGGCGGGTTCGACTTGCGGTACAAGCCAAGCGCCTTCTTCAAATCCCATCCGCTAATATCGAGCTGATCGCTGATCGGCCGCTCAATAACATCTCTACGGCTTTGGATCGACAGATACCATTCAACCGGCCTAATATATAGAAACCTAACGTCGTAATCGCTATCCCGTGAAGGAAAGCCCCACGCCCGGCTGCCCGACTCACACGCATATAGGATGCGAATGTTCTCCTCCTGCTCCAGCTTATTTAATTGCTCCAGAATTTCGGTATGGATGTCTCGCATCCTATCGCCTCCTGTCTTTCCTTACGACTTTAGACTTACTGAACTGCTTCTATCATCCCTCATCTGCATCAATTCGAACATGGCGAAAGTATGGCGATCGAACATTTTTCCATTTTCCCCACTTGCTGAGCTTGATACAATAAAGAAATCATGACAACAAATTCTAACTTAACTAGTCGGGAGGAACGATCATGGCACGGGAAAGCTTCGATAAGGAAATTCAATTTCTTCGCCTTGTCGCTTTGGCAGGGGGAGCGTACAACCGGCAGCAGTTCGCCTCCCGACTCGGCATATCGGTCCATACCCTGGACAAAACCATACGGAGCCTAAAGCAGACGCTCAGCCTCACAGCGCCGCATTTGACTGCGGAGCAGACTATAGAGCTAACGGAGGGACTTCGCTACAACTATTATGAATCGGCTGACCCTCTGCTGCTGTTCCTGTATCGGGCCAAGTCGTTGAAGGAGTCGGAGAGCATCCGACTGACGATGCTTCTCGCGTCGCTGCAGGACCGGGAGCTGACGGCCAAAGAATTGCAGGATATCTGCAGCGAGCAGATGCCGGCCGATATGCCCGCGCCGGATGAGAAGACGATACGCGGAGATTTGAAATATTTGGAGGAGATCGGCGTCATCTCCCGCTTGGGCGAATCACGTCCTTACCGGTATCGCGCTGCGAACGATCTGATCGAGCAATTAACAGACGACGAGCTGCTCGACTTGTTCGACTTCGTCGACGTGACGGCCAATACGCAGGTCCCGTCCGTCCAAGGCTATCTGCTGCGGGACACGCTGAAGAAGGCACTTAAGAGGCGCGGCATTCATGCCCATGCAGCGGACACGCACCGTTATAAATACCACTACCATTCGCGGATTCTGGATGAAGCACATCTGTATACGATCTTCAGCGCAATCCGCCAGCGCAGGAAGCTGCATTTTATATACTTGGCTCCTCGCAAGGGGCTTACCTATACATCGCAGAATACGAACCCTCTCTACGAGAAGGAAACGCGGAATGGAACTACGGTTGTGCCGCTTCGAGTCATCTTCGACCATCAGTATGGGCGCTGGTATCTGATCGGGTATAACGATCGAACCGGCATCGCCAAGTTCCGAATGGAGGGACTGACGCAGCTGGAGGAAGGAGAGCTGGTGCCTGAGGACGTGTTCGAGGACCGGCTTTCGCGCGTGCTGAAGCAGCTTCGCAACAGCTGGGTTACCGATACGCTGCGCACAGTGAAGGTGGTCGTCCGGTTCTTCAATCCGGATCACCGGTCGGGCGCTAACTTCATCCGAGAGCGTGTTCTGGCACAGGGACAATGGGGCAAAATCAAGGAGGAATCCGACAATTCATTCCTATTCGAGATTAAGGTGAACGGCACCTATGAGATCAAGCCGTGGCTGAGAAGCTTCGGCTCCAACTGCGAGGTACTGGAGCCGGCTTGGCTGCGCAAGGAGTTTATCGCGGAGTGGAAGGAGATTGCGTCCTATTATGAGCCTGTTCGAAAAAATTTTTAACTACCAAATCATCTCCCGCCTCGATGAGACGGGCTCGTTCGCGATTACGTTGCAGGAGCGTACCTGGCTTCGCACAATGCTGGAACACAATGCCGCTGAAGCAGCCTTCACGCCGGACACGTTACGGAAGTTGAAGCATTTGCTGAGTGCGGACGGGGATGATGAAGAAAGCGGCGATGTCCGAGACATCATGATCGAGAAAGCGCGAAGCCGGGAACGCCATGTCTACCATCCGCTCCTCCGCCCTCTCCGTCGTATCTTAATTAACGGCGGCGGCATTCGACTTACCGTTCGCCTGAAGCATGGAGGCATCAAGAAAGGACTGAACGGATTCCCTTGCAAGCTGGAATACAATATGGCCAAACGGGAATGGTATTTGCTCTGGTATGACACGCACAACCGGACGCTCATGTCTACCCGGCTGAATCAAATTGCGGAGGTCGAGGAGATCGAGCTCGCTCCCGAGCGGCGCCATGAGCTGACCGAACGCGTTGACAAGCTTATGGAAGCTCGAAAGAGGCAGGCGGTCATCGGCATTGTGCCTGCTTACAATCAAGAGCTGTCGCGCATTCTGTACGCCTTCTCCTGCTTCGAGAAGTCCGTCTCGTACGATGAAGCGGCTGAGCTGTACCAGATCCATGTCACATATCTCGCCGACGAAAGCGAGTTCCTGCTATCCCGCATCCGTTTTCTCGGCCTGCGTGTCCGAGTGCTCGAGGGCGGCTATCTGAAGCACCGGATGCGCCAGACCGCTTCTTGGGCGCTGGCGCGTTATACGGAGACCGAGTCGACCGAAGACGAGGCTTCGGCTGCGAGCGGACAGGGGCATGGCTGAATAAATAAAGCTCGACAAGCGAGACCGATAGCCAAATTACTGCATCGAGTGCAGTAATTTGGCCCCCTTTTCAGCTGGCATCACGCCTCACCAAAACAAAAAAAGTTGGACGAACAACAAGCCTGTTGTTTTTCGTCCAACCTATTATTTCAACATATGCCGCTCTACTAGCTCCTTGCCATCCAAGCCCTAAGCTTCGGCATAAGCTGCTTCGCGTCCTCATATCCCTGCATATACAGCTCATCGAGCCTTGCCGGGTTGCGCTCCATCCGCCCGACCTTCATCGGCTGCGAAGGACGAATGACGAATGTGTCGCCTTCCTGTTCTCGCTTCGAGATGTAATCCAGCGTCCCGTTATAAATATCATGACGATTAAGCATGATGCGAACAAACTCCGGAAACTTGCGGTACGCCCGCTTCACGAACCAAGCGAACTTATTGCGGGATTTGCGGTAATCGGCATTGCGGGTGAGCACAACAACGTTCCGCCTGTTGCCGTCCTTCTCCGCCTGGCGAATCGGTATCGGGTCGGATATCCCGCCGTCGAGCAGTCGCCTTCCGCCGAACTCGACGATTGGTGCGATAAAAGGCAGCGAGCTGGACGCCCGAAGAATCGTCTGTATATCGAACCCTTCCTCGCTCTTACGGTAATAGATCGTCTCTCCCGTATCGCAATCCGTCGTGCCGATTACGAATTCCTCCGGGCATTGATGAAACGTCTCGTAATCGAACGGCACGAGCTTATTCGGAATTTCATCGAATATGAAATCCATTCCGAACAGCTCGCCGCGCTTCAAATAATTTCTCCATGAAATATATCGCGGATCAGAGATCCAATTCACGTTCACGTTCCGGTTACGGCCAAGCTGCCTGGACAAGTAACTAATCCCCATACAAGCGCCTGCCGACATCCCGATCGTATATGAAAAATAAATTTGCTGCTCTGCAAAATATTGAAGCACGCCGGCCGTATAAATACCGCGCATGCCGCCTCCTTCCAATACTAAACCGATGCCTTCCATCGTGATGCTATCCTCCCTTTACCCGTACGGCGACACAATGACTCCATTGTACTCATCGCCCAGCAAGGGAGTCAAACAAAAATCACTGGCATTGCTGTCCCCGAAGGTTGATAACAGCCTCACGATTATGTCACAATCAGGAAGGGCTTGCCCTTGTTCCAACTATTTTATATATACCCTGACGCAGCGTAGGAGGACATTGCTATGAAAACGATCACATTGGGTGCAAGCAATCTGGAAGTTCCCGTTGTAGCCGTTGGCTGCATGCGAATCAATTCGTTAAGTAAGCAGGAGGCAGAGAAGTTCGTTCAGACTGCATTAGAGGAAGGCGCTAACTTCTTCGATCATGCGGATATTTATGGCGGCGGCGCTTGCGAGGAAATTTTTGCTGACGCTATTCATATGAGTGATTCTGTACGTGAGAGAGTCATTCTCCAATCCAAATGCGGCATCCGTCCAGATATCGGTACGTTCGATTTCTCGAAGGAGCATATTCTCTACTCGGTCGACAACATTCTGAAGCGGCTGAAAACCGATTACCTGGACATTCTGCTGCTGCACCGTCCGGATGCGCTTGTGGAGCCAGAAGAAGTAGCGGAGGCGTTCGACCTGCTTGAAAGCTCCGGTAAAGTACGTCATTTCGGCGTCTCCAATCAGAATCCGATGCAAATCGAGTTGCTGAAAAAATTCGTCAAACAGCCGCTGATCGCCAACCAGCTGCAGCTTAGCATTACGAATGCAAATATGATCTCGAACGGCATCAATGTGAACATGGAGAATAGCTCTGCTATTAACCGTGACGGCAGCATTCTAGATTATTGCCGCCTGCACGATATTACAATCCAGCCTTGGTCGCCGTTCCAATACGGCTTCTTCGAAGGCGTGTTCCTCGGCAGCGACAAGTTCCCTAAGCTGAACGAGAAGATCGACGCAATCGCGAGGAAATATGAAGTAAGCAACACGACAATCGCTATCGCATGGCTGCTCCGCCATCCTGCGAAGATGCAGCCGGTTATCGGCACGATGAACATCGACCGGCTGAAGGACTGCATCCGAGCAAGCGACATCGTCCTTACCCGCGAAGAATGGTATGATATTTACCGGGCCGCAGGCAACATTCTTCCGTAAACACAGTAGATTGTATGCACGACTAAGCAGGGGCTGCCCATTAGTCCGTTCTCACTGACTCTCTGGACGCCCCCGCTTCATTCGCATACACGCAATCAAAATATATAACGATAACGCACCATCCTTATATCTGCGGATGGCTCTCTAGCTCACTAGTGCACCCTCTTCCCGGGAATGATTTTGCCTTGTCTGAATGATTTGCTTATAAGTACGCACCACTTCCTCGGCAATCGCTTGATGACCGTTCAAATTCGGATGAATCGGATTACCGATCGGCCTCAAGTCGAGAAAACGTCCTTTATTATAACCGTCTATCCACTCCCATTCCCTACCTTTGAACAAATGCTCCAGATCCAGCAAATGAACATTATCCCATTCGATCAACCGACGAATATGCTGGTTAATAATTTGTGTCGTCTTCTCCATGACAATCCAATTAGGAAACGGATTATACAGCGTTCCAATCAGTACGGTTGTCCTAGGATGAGCCACGAGGCTGACGATGCTTCTGATATTGTCGGACAAACGCTCAGCTATTCGGTAAAGTCCGGTGGTCTTGCCTGTCAGCAGCGGCAGCGTGTACTTAATAACATCATTGCCGCCAATAATTAGCGTAACCAGTCGGGTATCCTCACATAACCGATCCTTGCTTCTAGAGATCGATTGCAGCAGCCGATCTGACGTCCACCCCGGCTTCGCATGCATGTGCATCGACACCTCTTCTGATTCTTCCAGCAGTGTCTGAACTTCAATCGGAAAAGGAGAAAGCTTCGTCTTCCAATCATGACCAAATGTTATGGAATCACCCAATGCTAAATATTCCATACTTTTCCTCCCTCCAAATTTTATTACATTATGTTAATATATAATACAATGACATGATTTGGTTACATAATGTAGAGTCATAATTCCTATTCTTTGGTCTAAAATGGTCGCGCCACCATGCTACCCACACATAGAAATGGTCCAAAAGTCCTATTTTGTCATCAATAATGGTCCATTCGGAGCATGGCATAACTGATAAGGAGCGCGGACTCACCCTGAAAACAGCGAAATGAGAGAAGGAGGTAATAGTATGAACTATCGAATCGTTACGAAGCCAGCGTTTAAAGTAATCGGCTTTGATATTCACACGACGACTCAAGACGGGAAGAACCATCAGGACATTCCGGCTTTCTGGCAGGATTATCTCCGTAATGATCGGAGCTCTCGAATCCCAAACCGGGTGCACAAGGATACGCCGGTCGAGCTCGGGATCTGCCACAGCTTCGATATGACCACTGGGAGCTTTATTTATACGATTGGTATGGAGGCAGAGCATTTCGAAAGCATTGAAGACAATGAGCTTACATGCCATGAGTTCGACACTGCTGAGTATGCGGTGTTCACGACGCCGAAGTCTCCGCTCGACCAGTTCTCACAATCCATCCAGAACACCTGGAGCGCGATCTTCTCCGAATGGTTCCCTCACAACGACTACGAGCACGCGGGTACACCAGAGCTCGAAATATATGACGAGCGCAGTAACCCGGAACATGGTGAGGTACAGATGGATATTTATATCCCTATTAAGCGTAAGGAAGCCTAACGAGACTGGCCGGTACTCATCTACGATTATAAAAAGCGCCCGCAGTGCTTCTTACACTGCAGGCGCTTGACTAGGATGCCAACACTCCAGCCACGCCGCATCAGATTACGTCCTAGAGAAGTACGTGTACGCGGTTAACCGTGGGTTTGATCGAGCTTTGAAGTTTGAACGATAATTGAGCTTTGAACAATTTCAAGAGCTTTGAACCATAAGCTTTGACCATTAATCGTTGAGCCCTGAGCTTTCATTCTCGCATCTCCAATAACGATCTCATGAGGTGGAGCCGCATAACCGAGCAGCTCAAGCGGTCTCTTGTTCATCTGATTTCGGAGTATTGGCATCGTCGTCTAAGCTAGACTGAATCCGGAATTTCGATTCTCGTAATCGAATTTGATTCGCTCAGAACAAAATCGACATTCATCAGAAAATCATCAATTTCATTTTGCAGCATGTCAATTTTATTTTTCAAGCTCAACGGGTCGATCAGCCTTGGCTCATTCTGTTCAAGAAATGGCTTCGAGGTAGACTCATATTGATCCGCTGCCGGCTTTTTGTCCGTTCCGAACGTCGTTTTAAGCAGCTCATCCAGACGCCCCTTCACCTTCTCATCTTCTGCCTCGTATTGGCGAAGGACATGGGCATAATCGCTTTTCATCTTGTTAAGCAGCGTCTGCTCATATATGATGGACGCCTTCCGTTCGATCGCCTCGGCTACTGTCATCGACTGCCGTCCAACCGTAACCATCGTCACGGCGTTCGATCGAACGATGGCCGTCTTAATGATGTTACGCCGCTTGATCAGATCGGATATCGACTGGTTGTTCGACTTCACTTTATCCTCAAATTCTCGGTTATCTTTATAGCCGACGATCGTCTTCTTCCCCGTCGTCAACCCGATGAAGGAAGTATCGGCGATTGCCTTATGGATCCGCGCATCTAACGTTTTTAACTCAGCAAGCCCTCGTGTAATTGAAATTTGCATAGGTAACCGTTCGTCCCCTTTCGGTTCGTCTTCTGTACCTATTCTCACAGAATGGGTCCAGAACGAACAGGGCGAAAGTATGGCGAACCGTTATTGCTGCAGCGAATTTTTTAATTGCTCATAGATCCGCTTCGTTTGCTCCGGGTCTTGATCGTTAAAGAAAATATACGTATTGGATAATTTAATTCGAATGTATGGCGGGTTATTTTTGTATATATACAACCTTGTCGAGCCTAGTCCGCTCAATGAAAATTTGCCTCGCGACGCTCTTGCCGTTGCTTCACCGGATGTCTTAACACCTATGGGCACCTCATCGACGAGATCCAGCTGTTCAATAGCCGAGATTGGGAAGTCGTAATTGTACATCGGGTAGTTGATTTCGACTTGACGGTCCGCCGTTAACGTTAAAACCGGGGAAGTCAGTTCAGAACGGATTAGCAGGAATGAAACGACGATAATCGTGCCTGCCAATATACCAATCAGTCCCCCCGCGATGATTTTGCCCGCCAAAGTTCCCGTATTGATCGTCAACCCGACTCCTACCCGCTTCTCTACGAACAATGCACGATCGTGCGGGTTATGATACGTAAAACCGTTCGCCCAATACTCGTCGTCGTCGGAATAAATCACTTTCCCATCCTGCTCTAAAATTTCTTGTTCCCGCGCACGGATTCGCCGATAGGTCATCAGCAGGATTGCGACAGGAGCAATAGAGAACAGCATCGTAATCGTTATCCATAAGCCAGACATATCCGAGTTCTCATCCGTAAGAAAGAGGCAAATAAGCAGAAAATGCACATTCTCTACAATCGCGAGTAGTAACATCAAGTAGGATAAAGTGCGACGACGTGCTTGGTTTAAGCTTAAGTTAATATCGCTGTCCGCACTGTATACCTTTGCTTTCGCTCGACGCATATAGAATGAACTAAGCAGGAACAACAGCGTCACGCCAATGCCAGTATATGCAATTCCTGAATACACTTCATCGTCTCGCATTATCATCAGCAGCGTACCGACCGACATTGCCAAGGGAATTGCGAACAGGCTTAACGGGGCGGACTTCGCGTTCTTCAATCTGGCGACCCGAAGATCACTATGCACGACGTTCTTCTTGCCTACGAACCATTCCTGCTCCCGCTTCAAAGAAAGCGTCGAAATGAATGCCCGCCTGCTTGGCACTGCCATACCGAGGATGAACATAACAATCCACATTAAAAAATATATGGTCGAATAAGGGAGAAGCTTGTCCCATATGTTCATCACAGCGAGTGGAATGACGGCGACTCCTAGCCCAACGCTCCATTGGATAAATTGCTTCCTAAACCGCGAACGAATTTCATCAATTGCTGGATGCTCGATTGCATGCTCAGGCAGCGTAACGGCAAACAGCATTCCGTTCTTATAATTCGCTAACGGCCAGTAGGTTACCCAGAAAACAGTGTAAAGTACGATAATCGGAATGAACTGAACGAGCATAAAAGATGTGGTCATCGTAAACCGTCTCCTTCTTCTTATATGTGGCGGTTCAAAGCTTCGATGAATATTTCATCCGGGCAAAAATTTGGTCGCATAACGAGTCAAATTGCGCCCGTTCCATCCCATTAATCGTCGCTTGCGCAATAATAAGCTCCAAACGCTCCACCAGCATCGTGGAGGACTGTTCCCCTGTACCGCCTGTCTTGCGAGGACTTACCTTCGCACCATGCCGACGGTCAATGACAATATATCCTTCCAGCTTCAACAACGAGTATGCTTTGTTCACCGTCATCGTATTAATGCCCAAATCCTCGGCAAGCTGGCGTACAGTCGGCAGCCTCTCCCCCGGTTCGAGCTGTCCTGTCGCAATACCAATTACAATCTGATTACGCAGCTGCTCGTAGATCGGCGTCTCGCTGTCTAATTGCAACGAAATGATCATACAATTGCTCTCCTTGAAACGCTCACTTTGTATCACACACAATAATACAGATAATACTTAGTGTCAACATGTGGAATTCCTATTCAATCCTTGTGTAACGAGACAACATGTACGGGCTGCTCAGCATGGTTATACGAAAAGTCCTCTATGAGCACCGCTCATAGAGGACTTTGAATGTTACCGACTCATACTACCAAAGTGCACCTTGAACCATTCCGCAGCGGCATTCGCCTCCAATTGTGTCAGTCGGTGGCCGGCATACTCCCAATGCACCGTTACAGCGGCACCGGCATTATGCAGCAGCGTCTGCAGCTCCACTGTCTCCTGCGGAGAGCATATCGGATCGTTATGTCCGGCTGTGATGAAGATGCTCGTTCTCGTCAGATCAGGCAGCCGGACTCCTCTTCTCGGCACCATTGGATGGTGCAGCATTGCCCCTTTCAGTGAGCCAGGATGATGGAACAGCAAGCTCCCTGCAATATTCGCTCCATTAGAATATCCGACAGCCACTACGCGGCTCCGGTCGAATTCATATTCGCGGGCTGCCTCATCAACAAAATCGTTCAGCTCCTTCGTCCGGAATAGGAGATCCTCTTCATCGAACACTCCTTCCGCCAGCCGACGAAAAAAACGCGGCATCCCGTTCTCCAGCACGTTCCCACGAACGCTAAGGATAGACGAGTCTGGCGAAATCTGCTCCGCCAGCGGCAGCAAGTCATGCTCGGTACCTCCGGTGCCATGGAGCAGGAGCAGTACAGGCGCATCGGAGTCGCTCCCTTGCGTGAACAGGTGCTTCATCATCGGTTCACCTCCAGTTCCCGTACTTGAAACGGCGTTAAGCAGCTTTCAATAACGCCGCGTTTCGCTTCGAACCATTCCGGCAGCATCAGCTTCTGTCCGAGCTCATCCGGCTCCTCATCCCGTGTGAAGCCTGGAGGGTCTGTTGCGATTTCAAACAAGATGCCCCCGGCCTCCCGAAAATACAGCGCGTTGAAATATTGACGGTCCACAATTGGTGTCGGGTGGAACCCATTACGCTCGATATGATCTCTCCAGCGAGCGTGCTCGGCATCGTCTGCAGCACGCCATGCGATATGATGTACCGTGCCTGCCCCGCCTAATCCGGGCGCTGCTGGATTCACCGCCACATCAATGATGTTGCCGATCTCCGCGGTCGATTGATAACGAGCATATAAACCTTCCTGCCCTACCTTGCGCAGACCCATCACATGCTGTAGAATATCAGCCGTTCGATCAGGTGCAGTGCTGTACAATATAGCGCCTCCAAACCCTTTGATCGCCTTGTCTGCCGGAACGCCGCCGAACGACCACTTGCTTGGTTCCCCTGCAT
Organism: Paenibacillus xylaniclasticus; assembly: GCF_004001065.1. Classification (GTDB taxonomy): domain Bacteria; phylum Bacillota; class Bacilli; order Paenibacillales; family Paenibacillaceae; genus Paenibacillus_T; species Paenibacillus_T xylaniclasticus. The sequence goes on along the minus strand of NZ_BIML01000013.1, from coordinate 73,714 downwards.
CGCGTTCAACAATTTCGAGCTTTAGCCCGTCGCGATCTTCAAACTGTAGATAGGCTTCGCCGAATCGGGTCGTCTGTTCGTATGCGATGCCGAACTGCTGCAGCCGATCCACCCAGAACGAGAGGCTTCCCGTCGGCACGACATACGTCGTGACGCCGACCTGTCCGCCGCCGATTCGGCCTTTACGGGAATGCGGCCATGGAAAGAACGTAATGATCGTCCCTGGACTTCCCTGCTGATCGCCGAAATACAAATGATACACTTCCGGTGCATCGAAGTTCACCGTTTTTTTCACAAGACGTAACCCGAGAATACCTGCATAAAAATCAACATTCGCCTGTGCATCCCGAACGAACGCTGTAATATGGTGAATACCTGCTGTTTGATATTGAACCGTCATAGAATACCAGCTCCCCTAAATTTCTAGTAAACTCGCTTCCGACAAGCTATTTGCAATATTATTAAAATCTTAATTTTAAGATATATAATCAAAAAAAGTACCCGTTGAATTGCCTTCCTATAAGACCGGCTCTTACGACTAATCGTCGCTCGATCCAACGGGCTAGTGATTGCCTTTTCTACTTGAACCCTGCCTGAGCGAACTTGCCAAGCTTCTTAAGCAGTTGACTTGCCGTCTTCTGCTCTTCCTCCGTCAGTCCGGCTACTGCTCCGCTGATGACATCCGCATGCTGTGGAAATACCGCTTCGATAAATTGCTGACCAGCCTCCGTAATCTCCGCGTAGATAAGCCGCCGGTCCTCTGTTGAGACTCGTCGTTGAACGAGATGCTTCTTCTCCAGCTTGTCGACCACATACGTGATGTTGCCGCTGCTCATCAGCACCTTGCTGCCGATCTGTTGAATCGGCTGCGCTCCCTTATGGTACAGCAGCTCGAGTACACCGAACTCCGTGCGGTTCAGTCCGTGCCGCCGAATGTCCCGATCCGCATGCGCGTTCACCCACTGACTCGCCCGCGACAAGGCGATGTACAGATCAAGTGCAATATCCTGTGTGTAGCTGCGGCTCATCATGAAGCTCACCCTCTAAATTTACTCGATTTATTATCTTAAATTTAAGATACTTTATTCTGAGATTAGTGTCAAGTAGTCCTTCGCATAACGCTACTGACTCGGAACATACACCAACAGCTTGCTCTGCATCCCGTGCAAAGCAAGCTGCTCTTCCTCTTTCATCTCTTAAAATCTTCTATATCTTATTACTTTGCGACGGCTTGATAGCCAAGGCTCTCAATTTTGTGAACGACATCGTTAATACTCACTTCTGGGCTGTCGATGGTTACCTTCGCAGTTCGAGTAACAAAATCCACAACCCCTGAAACATTGTTCATTGTATCGATAGCTTTCTCAATCTTGGATGCACAGGACTTGCAGTTCATCCCCTCGATTTATACCATAAACTCTTTCATTGGAATGCCTCCCTATAATACCATGCTGATCAGTCCCATCATCCTGCCTCGTCTTTCCGGCGGATACGTCATCGCGATTTGCGCACCGATGATGGGAAAGATACCGCCCGTCCCAATAGCCTGCACAGCTCGTCCAAGCAGGAAGATTGGGAAGCTCGGCGCGAGAGCTGCAATCAACGAGCCAAGCGCAAACAGCCTAATTCCGAGCTGAAAGGTCTGTTTCCGACCGAATCTTGCCGACAGTTTCCCAAGAACCGGAATGCTGACCGCGAAGAGTAGGGTGTAAACCGTAAAACTCCAGACGCCCCACTGTGCATTCACTCCGAACGCTTCCAGAATCGAGCTCAATGCAGGACCAACAATTCCATGGTCTAAAGCCCCCATAAATATGCCCAATAAGAAGAGCGAAGTTACCGCTCCTCTAGATAAGCCTTGTGTCATTTGCGAGACGCTGTACGCTTGCTCCATATGCTCGTTCCCCTTCGGCTATAATCCTCACTCAAACTAATATACTATACACCCCTCACCTATTCTTGCTGCAAAAATAGACAGCTACACAAGCATTTCATTCGCTTGCATGGCTGCCCTATTCCCTAACCTGATAGATCTTCCCGGCTGCAGCTTGATTCACGTGACACATTCTTTCATAATGAACAATGAAACAAGCCCTATATATAGAGATCCTTAAGGAGTGAACCGTAATGAGTTTATCGAACCGTACCGCCATTATTACTGGCGCAGGCAAAGGAATCGGCAAGGCGGCTGCAATCGCACTGGCGAAGGAAGGCGTACATCTCGGCCTGCTTGCAAGAACGACTGCCGATCTGGAGGCCCTGCAAGCATTGCTGACGAAAGAATACGGCATTAAAGCATATATCGCGGCAGCAGACGTGACCGATAAAGCACAAGTCGATCAGGCTATTGCCGGGCTGGCACAAAGCCTCGGAGCCATCGACATTCTGATCAACAACGCCGGCATCGCCCAGTTCGGCACGCTGCTCGACATGGATCCAGAACAATGGGAGCGTATTATTCGAACGAACCTGATGGGTACTTACTATGTAACACGTGCTGCACTTCCAACGATGCTTAGCCAGAACAGCGGCAGCATCATCAACATTGCCTCAACTGCAGGCGAACGCGGCTTCGCAACAGGCTCCGCTTACGTCGCTTCCAAGTTCGCAGTCATGGGCTTGACCGAATCGCTCATGCAAGAGGTTCGCAAATCGAACATCCGAGTGACGGCACTGACACCAAGCACAGTTAATACGGAGCTGGCTGTTAATGCCGGTCTCAAAATCGGTGATGAGGACCGTATGATGCAGCCGGAGGATGTTGCCGAGCTTATTCTGGCAGCTCTGAAGCTGCCGCAGCGCGTCTTTATTCGTACTGCAGGCATCTGGACGACAAACCCGCAATAAATATAATGCGGCTGGTATTGGTTCAAGACCAATGCCAGCCGCTTTTATTCTACTGCAGCATCTATCAAGACAGCGCCCTCCATACCCTCTCCAGCTCCTGCTCACATTGCGCAGCCGTCTCCCACTTCCTCGCAAGCAAGTCGGATATGAAGCACTTCACCGCAGGGTGAAGACTCAGCTCCTCCTCCCAACCAAGCTCCTCCTGACCCTCCTGAGGCACATAACCCGCATACATGAGAAACAGGAACACATGCCCTAGTCCGTACAAATCGCTTGCAGGCTCAGGCTTGCGCATTCGCTGCTTCACTTCGCCCCAGCTGTCCGCGTGCCAATCCTGCCCTTCTTCATGCTCTTCATCCGTTTGGTCTGCAAGCCATGTTCTCCTCCATTCGTCTGGATGCTCTTCGCTAATACGACAGGCTAAGCCGAAGTCAATAAGCCACACGGAGTCGCCGTTCTGAATAATGTTCGGCGTCCGAACATCCCGATGAACATAGCCTTCCTCATGCAAATATTTCAACGGACGGAGCACTTGCGATACGATAAGCAGAGCCTCTCTCTCCGTATATGTACGTCCAAGCTCCATAATGGCATGCTCCAAATTATCGCCCTCTATAAAATCCATAACGAGTAATGTCTCGCTCCGATGATTCACTTCGTTCAGCCATTGCGGAATTTGCGGGTGATGCAGCTTGCGCATAAGCTCGCTCTCACGCTTGAGCATTTGATGACCGATACTACGCTTAGTTGGCTTCCCCCGCTTCATTAGGACAGGAGTACCCGCTGCCAAATCAGTACAGCGGTACGCCTGACCGTAGCTGCCCATGCCAAGCGACTGTTCAATCCGGTATCGGCCCGCCCGTACGGTCCCCTGCCTAAGAGGATAGTCCATCCAATTGTGCCGAAACCGCTGCCACCATGCTCTAACCATACGCATCCCCTCCATGCCTTGCACTACCATACGAGAGCCGCATTCATTTGGTTTCCGAACTAACGGAGAATAGGCTCTATTTGACGAAACCTGCATTACATCGTGACGTATTATTGAGTAAGACTTGAGCAATTTCGATTCCAGCTTGATTCACCCTAAGGAGGTCATGTCATGCTAAGAGACCTGGTGAAGAGACTCCTCTATTCCCTTAACAGCAGCAAACATCACAGCCATCATGGTCCATACAGCCATTACGGTCATAAACATTACAGCAGCAGCGATTACAAGCACGGAGGCTACCACCCGCCGCACAATCCGTACGGCCACGGATACTACAAGAAGAAGTACGGCAGCTACAGCAGCTAATCCGAACGACAACAAAGCTCTGAAGAACCGACATAGCGCGTGTTCCTCAGAGCTTAATTGTTTCGTCAATTATTGATTAATGTACCGTTCGAAGATCGAGCTGTAATCTTTGACCGTATACTGCTTATGCGTATCGATCATCCAGTTGAAAGCCGCTTTGTTCAGGGCATCGAACTGTGCGACAACATTAAAATCACCCTTGTGCACCGATTGAATCGTCGAAGAGGCCATGTTGAGACTGCTTCTGGCGAATTCTAGCGCAATGCTGTTCTCATGCATCATTTCAGCCATTTTCAAAAGCGTTTTGTACAGATCCTTCAATTCCTCGATATGCTTCTTATGAACGTCAATCGACAGCGCAACGGAACCGATCGTAAATTTAATCTCCACATCGAGATCGACCGTTCCTGCTGTTTCCAGCGAGACATTCGAGATCGGATGCGTCGCATACGAATAGCGCTTCAGCGTCCGTTTCTTGCTCACCGCGCTCGTCCCGTCAAGATGAATGAGTGCCAAGTTCGTGAAGCAGTACTCGTCCGATTTGGACTTGATCAGAAAGTAAATCTTCTCGTTATCCTCATGCAGGACGTAATCGTCAGAATCCACCTTGTCATAGTGCTCCGGACGAATGACGGAGCCTACGTCACTAAGGCCAAGCACATCTGCAGCTATTTTGCCAAACATGGCGCACCCTTCCTTTCAACAGCTCGAATTTGGAACCGCAATAATCGAAAGCTTTACTCCGCATGAAAAAGTGATAAGTCCGGAATATATTTCTTCATGTGCTTCATCGTCTTTTGAAGCTGCTGCTTCGCCTGGCTTAGCTCGGAAGCGGTAGCTAATTCCATCGGAACGATTTTATAATTTCTCCAATTGTTATAATACATATACGTCGGCATAAAGGCAGGGTTCTTAATCTCGATCGTCTTCGTCTCGCCCGTTGTCGTCATCTCGATGTCAAGAAAGCCGATACCGCCAATCCGTTTCTTAAGCCCCTCTTGAGAGGATACGAAATTGCCGAGGGAATAGAACACGAACGTCTTGTGGCCGTCCTGACCTTCTACCCACGCAGGAGGCTGAAGAACATGCGGATGGTTCCCGATAATGATATCGACGCCCATGTCGGCCAGCTTCTTCGCCAGCGTCTGCTGCTCCTTGTTCGGCAGGTCCTCATACTCATTGCCCCAATGCATCGCTACGACGACTATGTCCGACATTGCTTGAGCACGCTCCACATCAGCCTTAATCTTGTCGACATGGATTAAATTCACTAAATAATCTTTGCCTTTCGGTACCGGAATGCCGTTCGTTCCATATGTATAAGCGAGCACTGCGAATGTGATGCCACCGCTTTCAATCGTACGAATGCGCGACTGATCCTCAGCATTCTTATAAGCGCCCGTATAAGGCATTTGCAGCTCATCCCAATAGTTCAGCGCACTCTGAATCGCCTTCTCCCCGCGGTCCAGCGTATGGTTGTTCGCAAGCGTCACGAAATCGACTCCCGCTTCCTTCAGCGCATCGCCGACCTCATGCGGGCTATTGAAGCTTGGATAAGTCGATAATCCGATCTCCTTACCGCCAATCATCGTCTCTTGATTCGCGATTAACAGATCGGGCTGCTGCATGACGTTACGAACCTGAGCAAAAACCGGAGTAAAATTATACGTTCCATCCTTCTGCTCCGCTTCCCGATAGATCGGACGATGAATCAATACGTCGCCGATGGCAGCGAAAGTGATTGTGGAGACAATGGGCTCTAACGGCTGCTCAGACTCCAGCTCTAATCCGGCTGCTTCCTCATCATCGAGCCAATAGTCATATTGCTGCTCTAGGTCGTCTACCTGCTCTTCCACCGAGTCAAGTCCCGCTTCTTCTCCGGTGCCCTCTTGCTGTCCCCCTTCTAGCTTCGTCGGAATTTGTACCGCCCCTGACGTGCTGCTGACATAATCGCCAGTATCGTGCTGTAGTGCGCATCCTGCAAGCACAGCGATAATCAGGACTATTGTTATGTACATCATTCTATTTAATCTAATGGCTATTGACCTCCCCCATCGTTCCTATCCTTATACGTTCTACTAGCCTATTTTGTTTCAATAAATGGAATTTTCCCAGTCGATAGACTCTAGCAAATGCATCTATCAGCCTACTCTAGCTTAATTCATAGACATGCGCACAGCAATAAGGGGCGGTCCATCCGTCAGTGTTCACTGACTATATATGGACAGCCCCTCGTCATCGTCCACTCAACGATCTCGATAAACAATAAAATTTAACAAATGTCTCAAGAAATCAACCTGACGCGGAAGCTCCTTAAGCGCTTCGACAGCCAGGCAATAATGCTGCCACATCGCCTTCCTCGCGCCGTCCTGCCCGAGAATCGTCACGAACGTCGACGTATTGTTCCCGGCATCCTGGCCGGCAGGCTTCCCCATCACCTTCTCGTCGCCCTCGGCATCAAGCAGATCGTCCTTAATTTGAAACGCGATGCCCGCGTGATAAGCGTATCGCTTCAATACGGAGATTTCCTGCTCCTCAACCATCGCCAGAATGGCAGGCATGACTAGGGCGGCTTCGAAAGCGATGCCGGTCTTGCAGTAACAGATCGTATTCAGCTGCTCTAGGGTAAGCGTCTTTCCTTTGGAGCTTAGATCCATCTCCTGCCCCATGCACAGCACTTCCGCTTGCCGAGCCGAATATTGAATTAATGACAGCACATGCTCCGCTTTGAAGGTGGTAAGTGACGTTTGCTCTTGAATCGCTTTCTGAATAAGAAGCAGGCCGGTTAATTCCGCCGTAGCGCTGTTATGGAGCTGGTGTAAAGTTATACGCCCGCGGCGGGTGGATGCATTATCCTGAGAAGGCAAATCATCAAAAATAAGCGATGCTGTATGCATATACTCCAACGAACGCAATAAGGGCACGATCGCCTCCGCTTGCAGACCATATACCTGCACCCCCATAACCCACGCCAGTACTGGACGCAGACGTTTGCCGTCTCCTTCAAGACTATAATTCGCCGCTTTAATCAGCGTCTCATCCACATCCGGTATTCCGGACGGCTTCACTACCTGAAGCGTGCTGTTAATTTGATCGCGGGCGATCCGAACCGTCTCCTGGAACTGCTCTTGCTGCTGCCGGTCAGTGCGAAGCACGCGGATAAGCTGATCCCGAAGCAGTTTATCGAGAAAATCAATATCATCCGCCTGATCGACCATCCGCTGCACAAGTCGGTTGAACGACGGGTTGCCGGAAGCGAAGATGTCCATCACTCGGTTATACTCATCGGCGCCAAGGCGCGATTTATATCTTCTGAGCCCATTGATAGCCCGGTTTAGAATGACCTCCCGGGTATCTTTATCGGAACGGTATACGTGATGAACGAGATGGTAGATAACGGCCCAATACATTTCGAATGGGTTAATCAGATCCGGACGCTGCTCGCGGTATTGATAATAATAAGTAAATGGCGTCACCGCTTTATCGTTCCAATCATCGAACAGATCAGCGAAATCGTCCGCCAGCTGGTTATAGATACCGTAATAGAACGTTCGGCTCTCGAAGCCCTCTTCCAGCGGTGCACGAATGACGGAACGGGCAATCAAACGGGATGAGGCCGATTTCAATATAATCGGAATATACAATTCTTCGTTCGTATATGCGGCGTATGCCATTTCCTTCGCACGATCGATCTCCTGCGAATGAAAGAAGACGAACGCCTGCTCGAAGAACAACTGGCGCTCCTCCGGCCGTTGATGATGCCGAATATATTCGAACGCCTCTGACAGCTCCGACTGAATGAACCGAAATAAACTGTTATCCGTCACACTCCATTCGCTGAGCTCCGGAACCTCGCCTGTAAGAAGTGCTTTTCGAATAATACCGGAGTACCACACTTTCTCATCGGCGGTTAGCGCATGCGAGTCGAGCAAGTCATCGATATACGGATAGGTCAATCCGTAAGAATAACCAAGCCGGATGGCTTCATCCAGCCGGCGGGCGCGTTCATCAGGAGCTGCCTGACTCCCGAGTTCCTCGATTACATGCAGCACAACGCCAAGAATAATCTTGATCAGCTTCCGCTGGGCGTGCTCGGCGTTCATTCCATCTGGAATGTGGCCCGCGACGGTCTTCAACTTCTCCATGACCCAAATCGCAGCAGACTCAATGCCCTCCTGTCGCGCCCATTGATAGAAATCTGCAACGCTAATAAAGGAATCATTGCCGCCTCGCTCCGTTGACGCCGACGATACAAGCCACCGCTTCACGTCTGCAGCAATGCGCTGAATTCGGCTGCGCGTATGCGGCGATTCCATCGCTGCGCCAATGTCTCTCATATAGATGTAGCGAATGCTGCGGTCCAGATAATCGTCCAGCTTATTCGTATGATGCAGCCAGCGAATATATCGGTTATGATCTTCGCCATTGAATGGTTGCCTGCCCCGCGCCAGCCGCGGCAGCCAGGGCCAGCGGCGTATGTGATGGCTTTTCCATTGCTGTATATCTTCCGTTAGCACCGATACATAAGCCTTGCTTATCACCTGCTCGTACAGCGCTTCAAAATAACGAGCAGCCTTCTGCTCCGCCAGCTGATAACACGCATCCGGCTGAACGAGAAGGCTCTCATGCTTAAGATTGTTCATAGGATGCATAGGTGGATAACCTCAACTTCTATTGTTGTTCGAGCATAGGGATTTAAGGAGGTACAGATTCCTATTCATACGTCAAAAAGTTGACATGGTTGCGCATCCAGCATGATGGGGTGCTGCGGGGTTCGCGAGAGGCACTATTTTAATTGTATGGAAGCCGTTCTTCGATTAGTCCTTATCGTTCGGGCAAGGGCCGATCTGCTTGAACTCGACGAGGATGCCTCCGCTAACTCCTTCAGACGGATAGCCGGCTTCTTCGCGCAGCCTTTTCGCCTCGTATTCCGATACCTCAATCTGGACGGTCTCATGGGGAACCGCACAGCCATCCACGATCATCTGACTGTCGGAGGCAGTGGAAGGAGCAGTGCCAGGGTAAGCTTCGACTATTGCGCCGGGAGGATAGACATACACCCGTTCCTCCATTGATTGAGCATTCGCGACGACTAATACCCCAATGCCCGCAAGGATACATAAAACACCGATTAGACGAATTCTCACGGAGCGACTCTCCCTCTTCGTAATTATGGATTTATCATAACAGATGTAACTAATGAATGGAATTTATTAAAATCAAACAACCCCCAGCCGAATGCAGCCGGGGGAGCATCATACAATAGCTATCTATTCCGTCATTAATTCGCAACTTCCTTGCTCCGGTTCGCCTCTGTTTCACTCAAGCGCGCCGCAACCAGACGGCAGATGGTTTCGATCGATAAATAGGCCAAATCCATGCATTCGTTACATTAATTCGGATATTTGGCTTGATAAGAATTTTCGTGAGTAAAGGAGCGGTCCGTCCGTCAGCTTTCACTTACTTTCAGCAGCTGCCCCTTTACTCATACGATGAAATATTCTATTCCTGTACGAATTCGATCCAGTCAATGTCCATGCCTGGCTTAGCCACTTCCAGCTTCAGCTCGTACAGTCCCGCTGGCAGCTCTACCTTCACCAGCTTCTGCCGAATCCAGTTGCCTGCGGTACCGTTCGTCTGTATGGTCGTCATCAATTGGCCATTGACGTATAGGTTAGTTGCGCATTGCGCCCAGACTTGCTCTGCAGACATCAAATGGACCGTCATCCGGTAAGTACCGCTTTGCTCTACCTGCATAATATACGGCCCTTCTCCGGTCACCTTCACCTGTGCAGCGGCTGCGAGCGATTGAGCTTGCGCCGGCGACAGATCTGGGTTCGGATTAAACCGCTCTGCATTCTCCTCTACTGCCCACTTACGGGAGAACACTGGCGCCTTGATTATAAATTGACAAATGTTCATGGCGCTGCGCTGCAATTCGCCGCGCGTCAGCGTACCATTGTCTAGCGAGGCGATCGTATTGTCTCCCCACACGTTCGATGCTGCGCCATAGTTCGAGACGACCATATAAAGGTCATTCTGCGAACGGACCATTGAGTTCGTATAGCTTCGGTCCGAAGGACCGCCATGAATGACGTCGTTCATCACCGCCCACCAGTCGGTCATGACGATTCCCGTGAAGCTCCATTCACCGCGCAGAATTGTCGTATTCAAATCATAGTTCGATGCCGACCAATGCCCATTGATCGGGTTGTAAGACGTCATAATCGAAGTTGCGCCGCCCTGCTTAACCGCGATCTCGAACCCTTTCAAATAAATTTCTCTTAACGCACGCTCCGACACGGCCGCATCTACTTTCGTACGGTACTTCTCTTGGTTATTGCAGGCAAAGTGCTTAAGCGTCGCATTCGAGCCGCCCTGCTTAATCCCTCGCGTAACCGCTGCAGCGAACAGACCTGACACAAGCGGATCCTCCGAGAAGTATTCGAAGTTGCGTCCGTTAAGCGGGCTACGGCGAATGTTCAAGCCAGGTCCCAGCAAAGTATCAATATCGTTGCGCAGAAGCTCTTGGCCTTCCATCACGTACAGCTCTTCAATTAAAGGAATATTCCAAGTCGCAGCCAGCAGCGTTCCGATCGCTACCTGCGTAGCTTTATGCCCACTGTCCATCCGAATGCCAGACGGACCATCGGCCGTACATGCCAGTGGAATGCCATAACCGAGCAAGCTCTCAGTTACGCCGCCGAAAGCGGAAGCCGTACCCGGCGTGACGAGCGGACTGCTCATCCCTTCGCCGCGGACGATTGCCGCCAGATCTTCATCGCTCAGCTGAGCGATGAAGGCTTCCATGCTCACTTTGCCGTCTGCAACATCCTGCAGCTTATAGCCCCGATCACCGGTCTGCTCCAGCGTTACAGGAAGATTGCGCTCGATTCGTTCGGCCAGCGAGATTTGACGCTGTGGCACAGGGGCTGATACGAGCTCATACGTGCCATCCGCCTTACGGGCACCAGGAGCAAACCGAGTAAAGCTTGCGGTCGGCGCCAGCGCCTCGGACAGCTGTTCCACAACGCGAAGCGTTTCGACCCTATAACTGCCTTGGCCGTTAACGTTAACAGCGGTTACATTTCTGACGCTGTTACCGACATGAATGAGGTACTCGCCCTCCTCCAGCACGTAAGCGGAAGCGTGTCCCGTAACGCCGGCATCGTCATAAGAAGCCATCGAAGCAACCGGAAAGCTGATAACAAGACGCTCCGATTGGCCCGGTTGCAGCAGCTTCGTCTTCGCGAATGCCGCAAGCGCCTTCACCGGCTTGCCGAGCTTGCCTTGCGGCGCTTCATAATACACCTGAACGACCTCTTGACCGGCATAGTCAGATCCGATATTCGTTACCGTAACTCCAATTTCAATCAACTCAGCGTCAGCTTCATGAACAAGCTTCGCTTCCTCCGGCTTAACCTCGAAAGAGGTGTACGACATACCGTATCCGAACTCGAATTGCACCTTCTCTGGGCAGAACGTCTCGAAATAACGGTAACCGACATAAATATCTTCTTCATAGATATTTTGAAACTCATTGCCATAGTTGCGGGTCGACGGATAATCGTCCAGCGAATAAGCGATCGTATCTGTCAGCTTGCCGCTCGGAACGACGTCACCTACGAGCACATCGGCAATCGCGTTACCGCCTTCCATACCGCCCTGCCAAGCATAAATAACGCCTGCAATCGGGTACACATAATCCGCGTCCAGCCAGCTCATATCAATAATGTTCGAAACGTTCAGCACGACGATCGTCTGCTCGAAATAAGACGTTACCTGCTGCAGCATCGCTATCTCATCCGCTGTGAGCAAGTAGCTGCCCGGAGCATTCGCATTATCCTGATCTTCTCCTGCCGTCCGGCCGATGACCACAATCGCCTTGTCGGAACGGCTTCTAGCTGCTGACACAAGCTCTGTCGTTAGCGGCATCTCCTGCTGATGCCACGGCTCGGCCGCCCATGCGCCTCCTCCGTTGTCGAACGGATTGAGCTCGACCCACTTCTCATATACCGCTGCCAGTTCTTCGTTCACGTGTATGCCTGTCTTGCTCCGAAGGCCGTCAAGCAGGTTTGTCGTATAGACAACGTTAACGCTGCCGCCTGATCCCGTGCCGCTTCGGTAGTAATTAATTTGCGTTCTTCCGAAAACGGAAACGTTTTCGGAAGGGCGAATCGGAAGAACTTGATTCTCGTTACGTAACAATACGGCGCCTTCTGCCGCGACCTTTCTGCTGATTTCAGCAAACCCTTCCAATGGAACGCCTAGCTTCGATGGTTGTGTGCTCATGATATTAATCTCTCCAGACTATAATTGTAATGAAATCAGCTGCTAATCCCTATCATAGCAAACTATTCCGCCAAACATAACTATAAATAAATAATTAATGAACGGCCGATCAAAAGGTCAAGGCAGGGCCATACTTGGTAAGAAACGCTTCCTTCTCCTTATAATCCGGCATAATGCTCCCTACTCGCCGCCAGAAAGAGCGATCATGATTCATATGGGTCAGATGACACAGCTCATGAATAATAACGTAATCAATAACTTCAATTGGTGCCATGGCCAGCCGGTAGTTGAAGGTCAAATGCTTACTCGAGCTGCAACTGCCCCATTTGGTTCTGGACTCGACAATCTCAACCGATTTAGCCGCCACCTTCAGCCGCTTCTCATAATACGGCATACGCTCCAGCACAATCTTCTTACAGCTTGCAAAATAAAACTTTTTGAGCCGCCGCTTAAGCTCCTCATCGTCAGCAGCCGACGTGTCGATCAGCTCATCTAGATTATAATATCGACCGAGATGAAGGAATTGGCTGCGTTCATTGTACGCTCGTGGCTGCTGCGCTTCACGGCTTTTCTCGATTGTATCCAGCTGAGCCGCGAGCTGTTCACTATACTGTCTTACTGCCCGCTCGATCAAATCGTCGTTCGTGCCGTTCGGAGCTTTCACGGTTACGAGTCCGGTAGAGTCAACATGAATGGAGAGCTTACTCCCGCGCCCGTAAGCGACATGTACGTCAACCGTTCGCTGTCCAAGTTCTATTCTCATAATCGCCGCCATCTTTTCCCAATAAAATATTCAAATCTCCCCGTACTTATATTATCGAAGCTTTCGGTATTCCGCAAAAGACTAATCCTAACTGCCGCTGATAAAAAAGAAAGCCCCGCCATTCACGGCTGGGCTTTCTTCATATCCTCAACTTATTCATTACATTAGGCGAGCGCGAGAGATATGCCTTTATCGCCTGCGTCGCTTCAGCAATCGTCTTCGCGTCAATAACGACTCGAGCCTGCTCATACTGCTGCATGGCATATTCATAACGTGGATCGTAGTAATACTCCAGCAGAAGCCGGACTGCCTCGTGAAACTGATCCGCCTCCAGATACATTCCGATCTGCTTCGCGATCGGCGTATGAATGCGGTCCCGAATATGGTTAAAGCCTTTCATCAGCTCTTGCTTATAATTCCACGGTTCATAATCCTCCACTATATGCCTGACCCGCTCTTCAATCGGCAATTGGATAAAGAGCTGATCCGCTTCCTTCTTCTTATTTAACAAGAACTCTGGAAGCACCACTTTGCCGATTCGCTTGCTCTCCCCTTCCAGAAGCACATAGGGGGAATCCTCATACTTCAGCAGTTCGTTGAGAAGGAGCGAATCGAACGTTTTCTGGTTATGAGCCTTTAGTCCAACGTGTCCGAATATAGAGCCGCGATGGCCAGCCATGCCTTCCAGATCAAGCACCGGATGCCCTTCGTCTTGAAGCTGGCGAAGAATGACCGTTTTCCCTGTTCCGGTATGACCCAGCAGCACGATCGGGCGCGGCTTAAGCTCGAAATGCTCCAGTGTCTCGACGACCCACCTGCGATAGGTACGATAGCCGCCGGTCAGACGATACACTCGAATGCCCATCAGAGACAATACCGTCGCCGTCGTCTTGCTTCGCATGCCGCCGCGCCAGCAGAAGACCGCCTTCTGGTCTTTGATCTGCTCGAATGCTTTAATAAAGGCCGGGAGCTTGGCGGAGAACAACTCGAGCCCTCTGTCCTTTGCCGCTTGAACGCTTACTTGCTTATAGATTGTGCCGACCTCCGCACGCTCTGCATCATCGAACAACGGGATATTGAGACTTCCCGGAATCGTCGATTCAGCGTACTCGGACGGCGAGCGCACATCGATTGTTACGATCTCCTTCTTATCCTTTAACGCGAACAATTCCTCGATGCTAATATCCTGAAACAAAAGGATCGTCTCCTAACCATCTTAAGGTGCGATCTACTGTACGACGATATGTCCGGGTTGGTCGGCGGTCGTCTCTCCAATGATGGCCGCTTCAACTCCTGCCTGCTTCAGCTTGCCAAGCAGTTCCTCTGCCTGATGACTGGCTACGGAGATAAGCAGTCCTCCAGACGTTACAGCATCGCACAAAATCCATTGCCCCACCTGATCGAGCGACTCCGGGAACGTAACCGATTCGTGAACATGCGCGAAATTGTTCTTGGTGCCCCCTGGGACAAAGCCTTCCTCCGCCAGCTCTCTTACTCTTGGCAGAATCGGAACGTCCGCCGCACGGATCCGAATACCGACACTGCTTCCTCTGGCAATTTCGAGCGTATGGCCCATGAGCCCAAAGCCGGTAATGTCTGTGCAAGCATGCACTTCGTAGGACTCCATTGTCTCGGCAGCCGTTCTATTCAATGTCGCCATCACTTTGGTTACCCGCTGCACCTCCTCCTGCGACAGCTTGTCCTTCTTAATGGAGGTCGTCAGGATGCCGACCCCAATCGGCTTCGTTACGATCAGCTTATCTCCCGGCTGCGCTCCCGCATTCGTACGCACTTTATCCGGGTGAATCAGTCCGGTAACCGCGAGCCCGAACTTCGGCTCATTATCATCGATGGAATGACCGCCGACAAGCGTAACGCCCGCTTCCTTCATTTTGTCCCCAGCACCGCGCAGTATATCTGCCAGTACCTGCTTATCGAGCGTACGAATGGGGAAGGCTACAATATTGAGCGCTGTAAGCGGCCGACCGCCCATCGCATAAATATCGCTAATCGCATTCGCGGCAGCAACTTGTCCGAATGAATACGGGTCGTCAACGATTGGCGTGAAGAAATCGACCGTCTGCACAAGGGCAAGGTCATCGCTCAGCTTGTACACCCCTGCGTCATCGCTCGTATCCAAGCCGACAAGAAGATTGGGGTCAGGAGCAGCAAGCGGTAACGTTCGAAGCACTTGAGACAGATCGCCGGGCCCGATTTTGCAGCCGCAGCCGCCTTTGGTGGAATAAGAGGTCAGCTTGATTTTATCTGTGTTGGACATCAAGATCGTATCCTTCCTTGTATGATCACCTTGTTATGTTACCCAATTAGTCGATTATTTTCCTAAATATCGAATACCGGAGGATTCCATGACATCAAAAGACCGTACTATACAACAGTCAGATAACGTCAACATAAAGATCATTATCTCGGTGATCGTATTTCTGATCGTTGCCATTGCAGGATTAACGTACGTCAAATGGTGGCCGTATTATTTGAAGGCGTTGGATGCGGCTGCAAAGCATACGATCGGCGGCTCAATCGTAACGGGCGGACAAAAGCTAGCACCCGATCCGTCGTGGCAGTCAGCTTGGGATTATGCCAAAACCTATTACAACTCAGTATGGAAGGCGGCCGTACTGGGTATCTTACTGGGCTCGCTGCTGCAAGTGCTTATTCCGTCGAGCTGGCTGCTCAAAGCGCTTGGCCGAACCTCGTTCGGCAGCACTTTAGTCGGCGGCGTCGCCGCAATACCGGGCATGATGTGCTCGTGCTGTGCGGCTCCCGTTACAGTAGGCTTGCGTAAGAAGAAGGCATCCGTCGGCGCGAGCCTCGCATTCTGGCTGGGCAATCCGACCATAAATCCGGCAACGCTCGTCTTCATGACCTTCGTTCTATCGTGGAGGTTCACGGTGCTGCGGCTCGTGTTCGGATTGCTGCTCACATTCGGCGTCAGCTATTTCGCAAACCGGTTCGCCGCGAACGAAACTTTGCCTGATCAGGTGGCACAGGCTCCGAAGAAGCTGCAGCAGGAAGAACAATCCGCACCACTTATCATCCGATGGCTGAAAGCGGTCGGGAGCATGCTACTGCATATTGTTCCCGCTTATATCATTGCAGTGCTGCTGCTCGGTGCAGCAAGAGCCTGGCTGTTCCCATCGATTGGAGAGACGGCATCGAATAACATTCTTCTTATCGTAGCGTTCGCCATTGCCGGTATGCTGTTCGTCATCCCTACGGCAGCAGAAATTCCGATCATTCAGACGATGATGTCCTTCGGGCTGGGCACAGGACCGGCAGCAGCACTGCTGCTGACACTGCCTTCCATCAGCCTTCCGTCCATTCTCATGGTCGCCAGATCGTTCCCCCGGAAGGTCCTGTTGTTCGTTGTTGCGTCGGTCGTCGTGCTTGGTGTGTTAAGCGGTGTCGTTGGAGCGGTTATCCTATAACAAAAGGAGCTTGCGACGGATGTCGTCACAAGCTCCTTCTTATTTAAAGCTATACTACCCTGATTAGAGTGAGAACTCCAAATAATCCAGCACAGCATCCCATGTTCCGTTGTCGGTCGTTACAATAAGCTTAATGTTGGTTGGTCCGGTTACATGCGATACATTGGACAATGTCTGTACCGTTGGCGTCGTTCCCGTAAAGTAGAAGGAGCCGACCGTCGTGCCGCCGATTTGCAGATCAACCCTTGCTGTACTGGAGTTCGTTGAAGCCCCCCTGAGCGAGAACGTATGCGTAGAGTAAGCAAAATATTGATCGAATGAGGCACTATCGTTATTCGCATACAAGGCTACTCCGTTAAATGGAGAGCTGATTTTCCCTGCGTATTGCCCACTTAACGTCATATTCTCAACCTCGACTCTTGTTACTGAGCCAGAGCCTGAGCCAGGGTTCGTGCCAGGGTCCGAACCTGGGTCCGAGCCAGAACCGGAGCCTGCCGGATTCGTGGAGAACTGCCAGTAATCCAGGTTAAACAAATTGCCCGAGCCTGATCCGGTGAAGACAAGGTACAGCCGATGAACGCCTGTGATGTTGTTAACCGACGTCTCCACCTGCTTCCACGTCTGAGCCCCGCCGGTAGACGTCACGTTCAGCGTCCCAGCAAGCGTTCCCGTCGGACTATCAAGTCGAATCTCAATCTTGCCGCCTGAGGTGGAGGCGACATTCGCTTTGAATGACTTCGCGCCGCTTGAGCCGAAATCGGCATTGCCTACGGCGATCCAGTCCCCATTATGAATATTGGTCACGTTCTGGTTATTGAATGGCCCGCCCGCAGCCTGTGAGTTCTCCGTTGTAATTCCTGCGCTCCAGCCGATCGTTTCGGCTTCGGTACGGTTGTACGGATTCAGATTCGCGATCTGTGCAATGCCGGCCATATTCGCTTGTACCTCTTGAATCGTTCCATCTGCGTTATGCACCAGCTTATTAATATGCGGAGAACGATAGCCTTTGCCCGAGCCTAATTGAGCTTGGCTCACCGTCTGAGCATGATAGACGACATACCACTGGTTATTGAAATTGAATACCGCATGATGATTGTTGCCGCCCGATCCGAAGAAGACGGCTGGGTTTTTCAAGAAATGCCCTGCGTACGTGAAAGGCCCCATCGGGCTGTTGCTCACCATGTACCCGATCTCTCCTGCCGGATAAGCTGCCGGGTGAGTACCGGAGAAATTGATACAGTACGAGTAATAGTATTTGCCGTTATATTTATGAATGCCGGAATCCTCGAACATGAACGGAGCATCGATTGTGACAGGAGTACCGTTAAGACTAATCATATCGGCACCCAGCTTAGCCACTCGGGCTGTCTTCGGATTCGCAATGGATGACTGATCGGACGTATTCGGAATTCCTCCGCCCATGTATAGATAACCAGTCCCGTCATCATCCACCAGAACAGCCGGGTCGAACAACCACGTCACACCAGACATGTTAGGCGTGCTTCCTGTTACGAGTGCTCTGCCCAGAGGATCGCTCCACGGACCGATCGGTGAATCCGAGGTCAGTACCCCAATGCCCGATCCACCATTAGCAAAATAAAGAAAGAACTTATCTTTGCCGTTAATCGTTTTGCGTGCAACGGAAGGCGCCCAAGAGAGCGAGGCCCATTTGGCAATGCCTGCGCCATTGTTGGCGTTGTTTTGTCCCGCAACTGGAATCGAGCCATGGTCTGTCCAGTTCACCATATCAGCCGACGAGATGACGTTAATTTTCGTTAATGCACTAAAATCGTTGTCCTTCACCGTTCCATTGCTGTTGTAAACATACGCGTCGCTCGACATATAGACATATACTCTTCCGTTATAGACGAGTGCGAAAGGATCCGCTCCAAGCTTATGATCCATCAATGGATTGGAGTTGCCGGGCGTCTTAGCAAGCGCACTGTTAGCCGCATATGCGCTCGTTACTGGGAAGCAAGTCAGCAATAAGGCAAGAGCAGCTAGTAAAGCCGCAAATCTTCTGAATTTCAAGTTCATCTCCTCCTTTTTTGAAAACGTTTTCTCACGTGAGTAGATCATTTTATCGTTCCGAAAGGACTCCCCCCTTTGTTCGATCAATTATAAAGCTGCAAGACAGTCTCATTATAGAGTGCTTGCTTTACCGCATAAATAGAATTTCTTGTGATTTCCGTTTGAATATTTATCGTGCTGGTACTCCGCCTACAAATAACAAAAGCAAGGCACATTCGTCCAAGCGGACGCACCTTGCTTCCCTTGCCTGAGAGTTAAGTCAGTCTTAGTCTTGCAGCAGCGCGCTGGCAATCAGCTTATCGAACTTGCGAATATCGACACCTTTTTGCAGCTTTACTTTGATATGCCCGGCACGCGTCCACAGCTCCACCTCAGCATTGAAATCGAGAAATCTGCCTGCATTCTCCGTGGACCACATATTGATGAAGGAATACGGTAAGGAGTATATTTCAACCTTTTTGCCGGTAAGGCCCTGCACATCTTTCACGATCAGCCTTTTGTTCGTGAACACAGCCGTATCACGTAATGTTTTATACGCAGCTACCGCTGTCTCCCCTGAGACTAACAAGTCATTAACGTCTTGAGGAACGGGACATTCCGCGATTAAGGTCCATTCCAGAATGCTTTGTGTACCTGCCATCTTACAACAGCCTCCTACAGGTTAAAGTGCGTTGGGCTCCCATAATGAAATGATCTATAGCTCATTCATTATTATTACGCAAACACCGCAATTAACACTTATGATCGAAAGTATTAACCACCATATTTATGCCCAGTAGTACACCGTAAGATTTACATTGCAGACTCTTTGGTATATTCTAAACTGCTCTTAATTTGTACATTGGGATCAAGCGCTTTCAACCGTTCTCTCATGAATGGCACATCCGCGCGATGAACGATACAGAATGCTGTATTGTCCTCTGCGGTGGAGATCCATCGAATATGGAACGTATGCGAAGTAACGTGCTGTAATGAAGAAATTTCTTTGCTTCTGACCAAGAACCGTTTATAAGGCGTTAGCCCTGAGAAGCCCGCCTCAATCATGCAGTAAGCTAATGAATGTGCCAGAATGGAATAGACCGCTTGTTGAACTCCAAATACAGCCCCTGCCATAATAAGGATCGCAATATTGATCATAAAGATAATGATACTTGCCTTTGTACGTCCGAATTGCGGGAGACGCTTGACGGCCGATTCCGGCTCATCAAACCGTCCTCCGTAGCGCAGTACGATTCCACTCCCAATCCCTAGACAGGTACCGCCGAACAGTGCTGCAGCTAATGGCTCATCAACTAACGCCGCAACAGGATGAAACAAGTAAGTGAAAATGCCTACAACGACCAACGGAATGACGAAGGGCAGACGAATGGCCTTCGGCCTTACTGTATAAGTAATAAACGGCAAGTTAAAAAGAAATAATAGCAGACTTAGCTTCATCTCCGTCATATGAGAGACGAGGATGGACACCCCTGTAATTCCGCCTGTCGTTACTTGATTCGGTAATAAGAACAGTTCAAGTCCGATCGATATAATAAAACAGCCGGCGATAATAGCGAGGTAAGGAAAACCTTTCTTCAACCATGGAACGGACTTTAACGCATGAGCCGCATTCCAAAGAAACATCTGCTTAATCCTCCTCTTGAATGGCGAGAGCGAGAGACCATTCACGGTCTCTCGCTTAACCATAATCATTATGCTTGTCCGGGCTGATCCGATTTGGTTATGAATTTGAACAATCTATTAACCGCCTGATATACGTACTTCGATTCTTTCGCTAGAATAGGACCAAGAATAGCAAGAATCAGTACATATAAAGCGGCAAATGGCTGCAAAACCGCAAGCAGGCCTCCCTCCTTGCCTAAGTTCGCCATAATAATAGAAAACTCGCCGCGGGATACAATCGTTAGTCCGATATTCGTCGATGCTTTAGGTGATAGTCCTGCACTTCGGCCCGCCAGCAAGCCAGCTACATAGTTGCCGATCAGCGTAATAGCAACGGCGCCTAAAGATAACCATACCGTGTCGAGCAGCTCTAACGGATTAATCGTTAGACCGAAGCCGAAGAAGAAGACAGCACCGAAGAAGTCACGAAAGGGCAATATAAGCTGCTCAATTCGCTTCATATGCTCCGTCTCCGCTAGTACCAAACCGATCAATAAAGCTCCGATTGCTTCCGCAACATGAATCGTTTCGGAAAATCCGGCAACTAGGAACAGTCCGCCGAAAATAACTAAAGAGAATATTTCATTCGAGCGAATGCTTAATACCTTATTCAACAATGGGATCACTTTACGTCCAACGATCAATAGCAACAGCATAAAGCCCAAGGAGATGGCAGCCGACATTAAGACTCCTGTGAAAGATGCTGAGCCGCTCAGTATCAGCCCGGACAGAATTGAGATGTATACCGCCAGAAACACATCTTCGAACATCGTAATGCCGAGAATCATCTCCGTCTCCGGGTTCGCCGAGCGCTTCAAATCGATTAGCACTTTGGCAACGATGGCACTGGACGAAATCGTAGTAATGCCCGCTACAATCAACGTTTCCTTGAATGGAAATCCCGCTACGAAACCAAACAGCAGCCCTAATGTGAGATTGATCAGAATATAAATCGTTCCGCCAACGACAATGGACCTCCCCGACTTCACCAAGCGCCCGACCGAAAATTCAAGCCCAAGGTAAAATAACAGGAACAGCACTCCGATTCTGCCCATGAACTCGATTAGCGGAGCACTCTCAATAAACCGGAAATCAAAATGCCATATCTTCGGGGCGTGCGGGCCAACAGCCATCCCCATAAGGATATAGAACGGAATGACGGAGAACCGGAGCTTCGACGACAATAAGCCTGCTGCTGCAATGAGCACGACAGCTAAGCCAATCTCCAGTACGACGTGATTCATGCGTCAATCACCGCCATTCTGTAAAATTTCTTTAAGCTGTCTTAAATTTTTCCGTTCTCCCGCGACGATAAGGATCGATTCCTGAGTGATTACATGGTCCGGTCCGGGGTTAATGACCTTCGTTCCGTCTTTGTTCACAACAGCTATTATGGAGGCTCCTGTCTTCTGACGAACTTGAAGGCCGCCGATTGTATTGCCAATCGCCCTCGCGTGATGCTCGATTTTATACCACTCAATAATAAGATCGTCCAAGGCAACTTCAATCGTTTCCAACGCCTTCGGCTTGTAATTCATACCGCCGACGATACCGGCTACCATTCGCGCTTCATCATCGTCCAACGTAATCATTGAGATACTGTCATCCGGATCATCATGCTCAAAATGATACAGCTCACGTCGGCCATCTTCATGAATGATGACGACTAATTTATCTCCGCTCCGGCTCTCGATCTGATATTTCCTTCCGATTCCCGGCAAATCCGTTTCTCTTATATTCAAGCTCAACCCTCCAATATTCTAGAATTAATACAAATCCGATCAAGGATTAGAGCAGCCTAGAAAATTCGAGGTGAACTTGATTGGCATCAGAAGCAGTCTCTTGCGAAACAACAACACGTAAGGATATAGCAGGTTCGATAGTCGAATTATTCTGATAATTATCGATGGCATAAGGAACCGAACAAAATGAAGGAAAATGGCTAGGACAAGAAACGGATGACGTGGAAGTAAAGGCTGAATTCTGATAGATCGTGTTCTGGGGGAGCTGCTGTTAAGAATTGTTGTCTCAGTAGAATCGTGGAATGATATGGGTTCGGTTAATATAAATGAAATGGATAAGCACAGCATTATAATGAATGACGGAGCTAACTTGAACCAACGGGGTGGGGCCAGCCATTGTCGCATCTCACTCCTTCATTTTATAAGTTTTCCTTATAAGTGTAACACATTATAGATTATGAATCAAAAATCAGAGTATACCTCTCCCCCCTAATTTATACGGCCTACATGGATGATATCGCAAAGTCCTATGAGATTATCCGTGCAAGCAGTCGTGAATCCAATAAACTCATGAATGACAAAAAATCACGGCGCATCGGTCATGCTGGACCGAATACGCCGTGATTGGCTCGCTTTATGCTACTCTCGGGAGTACATCACATTGTCGATCAAATTTCTGATCATTTCATAGATGGCATACACCTTATTGTTCGTTGCATCATAGGTCACATCGGCGATCGAATCGCCCTACCAATTCCCATCTAAATAGGGACTGGAACTGGGTCCATTGTACTTTTACCAATAAATTCTATGTGCGTCTTGTTGTCCATTGCAGTCAATGCAATGATCTGATCGTCGCTAATAAATACTGATGTCCCAATTCCATCCATGTAGTATGATCCTATCTGTTGAAAATCACTATAGCTATATACATTAACAATATAATCTGTTAAGGTATAGAACTTATTACTTCCCAAATCAAATGCGATATCCTCGAAGCATTTATTCAAGCTAGACATATATTTCAAATCCGACGCTCCGAATACATTGCCTGCACCGTTAAAGATGTATTTACCGTCGGGCGAGAGCTTCATATTCGTTGACATGCTGTATTCACCATGATAAGGCGAATCACCTCTATCGTAAAATTGACCCGTATCAGTAATATAGTAAGACATAATATCTCTCGGACTCGTATCAGTATCAATGACGTAGAGCAGATCCAATGTAGGATGCATAAAAATGTAACATTTCTCAGCGAGCCCACTCGTTCCGCCCTCCACTAACGCCGATCCGTTCCTACGATAGGATTTAATACCGGAAAGCGGTCCTGCCCCTGAGGAAATATAGATATTACCGTAATGGTCTACTGCAATATCAAAGGGATCAATCTCAACATCATAAATATTTGTAATCGATAAACTAGCTGCATCAATTATTGCGATCGCACCACTTTCCTTCGCGCTATAAATTTTACGATCCATCTTGAGTAGTGAGACGAACAATTCCCCGTTCGCATACGTTATACTTTCCGGCGGTAAGTCAAAGCTGACGGAAGATAATTGCTTCGTTTCATAATTCAAAGCATAAACCTTCTTGTTCGTCTTATCTGTCATGTATAAAATCGGTTCGCTCGGATGCTGTACAGAATCTGTTAAGGTAAAGCTCACATCCATATACTCGTTGTAATACGGAGCGGCATTTACCGTCTGACTATAGCTCGACTCGACCGTTCCCCCGTTTGCCACCGCAGTCACTCTGTAGTACCTTGTCTTGCGTGGAGCAAGATCTCGATCGATAAAGCTAGTACCTGTAACTTTAATTTTTTCATTCATAGCATCCGTTATAGGGACATAGGCTCCATTCAACGAATCACTGCTATACACATAATAATATTCTGCTGCAGGATTAGCCTCCCACTGCAATTCAATTTCCGAATGGGATAAAGGTTGAGCCGTTACATTCGTTGGAGCATTGATTCGTTCACTTATTTCCTCTATTACCCATTTAAACTTTGCGCTGTCCCAGACTGCCCGGACGACCAATTTATTGCCATAAAATAACGTCAACTGATCACCATCTGCCAACGGCTTCATTCCTATTAGCTGCTGGTATTCAAGATCGTTAATCTCAACATCATTGATGAGATAACGAAGGCTGTTCGAACCATTGTAATATACGTGCCCATAGACGGATCCACTCACGGAAACGGCATCCAGAATCACAGGGAAATAGTACTCGTATACGTATACATCGATGTCTGGATTAATAAATGCAACAACTTGATTATTGCCAGGAACAGGACCGCCGGCTACGTTATATGCTCCAACCTTTCCGTTAATGGATGAATAGCTCACCTCCCGGCTTGTGGGGGATATCGAAAATCTCAAGCTGGAGTAATCTCCTTCAGCAGTAAAATACGAATATAACTGATCTCCGGCAATAAATATTGCTTCAATCCCGGGCAATTTGTTCAGATCTTGACCACCCGGATCCTTTCCTGGCGTACCAGTTTCCGGATTCGTTCCGTTACCCGTGTCTGGATTCGTTCCATTATCCGTACCCGGATTCGTGCTCGGGCTGCCGCTTGATGGAGGTATGAATATTCCTCCGCCTCCGGTCGAACCGGAATTACCAGTAATGCTCCGTCCATTAATGATGACCAGCACGACTCCGTCGCCCAGCTTGTAGCTTCCTACATTTTGCTCAATTGTGATGCCGTTCGCATTAACGGTGACGACCTTGATTGTGCCTTTACCACTAATCGTTATAGCTGCATTCAATACAACATTGTCCAACGTCGCTAAATCCTGAACATCGACCGTGCTGCCTTGTGCCGCATTGTTAATGACCAAATCGGCTACATTCGTAGAGCCTAAAATATCGAGAGCAGCTTGCGAATTCACGATGACCTTCTGGAATGCGCCCAGCAATTGTACGTTTGTGCCGGCACTCAACGTAATGATCTCAACTTCTTTGAAACCCTCATTGTTATTGTCCGATTCCAGCCTAGCTTGCGATTTAACAATCGTCCTGCTAATAACGGTGCTGCCTTGGGCTAATAGACGAACTTGCCCATTCGCTTTGTTGACGAGTACAACAGACAGAACAGAATTGTTCAAGACGACACTATTTGCACCGCCGCCTGCAACAATTGTTCTTCCTTTTACCGTAACGTTATCGAGGTACACTTCCCCTTCGCCAATCCCCGGAGCAAGGTACAAGTCCCCTTCAATCGTCGTATTCTTAAGCGTTACACCAGAAGTATTAATCGTCACATTACCCTGTACCGTCTGCTCAGCTTCACCGCCGACAGTACCCGGAGCTTGGATAAGCTTGCCTGCCGCCTTATCCAGTAATACTACGGCCTCCGCTCTTGTAATCGGCTTCAGCGGACGCAGTGTTTGATCCGGATATCCTTTCATATAGCCAGCAGTATAGAGAGAATTCAAGTAAGGTCTGCTCCACTGAGGAATTTGATCCGCATCCTTGAATGTGCTAAGTGCACTGTCGTCGCTCGGATGATCCAGCTTGAGCAGCGTATCGATCATTTTGGCCGCTTCTTGTCGGTTCACGCTAGCCCCAGGCTTGAAGCTTCCGTCCCCGAAGCCTGATATGTAACCTGCAAGTTTAGCTTTGACGATATCCGAATAATACCATTGACCTTCAGGCACATCGGTGAAGGGCTTCGTCTGATCTTGATCTGTGAACCCATAAACTCGATTAATTAATGCGACGAATTCTGCCCTGGAGATCGTCTGATTCGGCTTGAACGTATGATCCGCATAACCATTAATCAGCCCTTGATCCAACCAACGGGAGATTTCATCCTGCGCCCAACTGCCATTAATGTCGGAAATCTTCTCCGCGCTTTGAGCGTAAGCCACGCCTAAATTCGATGTAATTAATGATAGGATAAGGCATAAAGCTAGAACTGCATTTCTGCTGCGTTTGATCACGCTGATGGTCCTCCCCTGCTTTTTTCTAAGAGCGAACACCGATAATTTACGACCTTAATCTTTAATAGCATTCTTCTCTTAACTTTGTAAAAAATACAAATTATATTATCCTAAAATATACCATGTATACTTTTGAGAGACAAGAAAAGTATGGGTAAAAATCAACCAAGTTGAAGTGCATATCGGAAAATGGAAACACAGTGCCTGCATCAACGAAATCCCCGCAGTAATGTTATCGCAGCCTTGGAGAAACGCGATCCTCTCAAATTAGCATTCTTTAAAAAAACTCGACCTGTTTCGGTCGAGTTCTGAAGTAGATAAGAGCCTACATTTTCTTTAACAATAAATCACGGCGTGTCGGTCATACTGAACCGAATACGCTGCGCTTCATTAATCTTATTCAATATAGAGAGTATTCCCCTCCATCTTTCCGTACCGATTCATTTTAGCAAGCAGATGATCGAGATTCATGATATATAAGCGGTTCCGAACACGAATTCTTTTGCCCCGAAGATAGATGATTAATGAATTGGAACGCCATACTATTCTGGTAATATCGATATACTTGAAATCATATCTTTTGCCCCATCGATTAAAATAGGAGAAGGTGTATTCCCACATAATAATTTTCCAGTTCCGTCTAAATACATAGAGAATACTCCGCACCAGCACCCAGAGAAGATACAGCGTGATCGTAAAAACATTCCCAATAATCAGATATATAGTCCAAATAATTGGGATCTTAAAGCAATATCTCCACCAACTAATATCCAGATTTCTAATGATTTGTCCTTTCGATATTACGGCCTTCTTCCATTGGCGAGGCGTGTCGATCTTCTGCGTCGCTATTGCGTATGTGTCTACAAAACGAGCTGGATACTCGTCTGCTTGGTTAATCATTTTCTCCATTAGCCCCAAGTGAGATTCGATAATGTTCCAAATAGGATCCTGCAGCCAGCTGTAACGCCTCGAGAGCAATTGCAGCATTCGATTTTCGATCCTAGGTTTTAATTGAAAGTCCCACAATATTTCGTCGCTAAGCAGCTCTTTCCATGCCGCTGGGTTATTTTGTTGGCTGCTATCATGGATAAGCTGCTCCAACCGCGCCATAAAATCGTTTACCGCTTGCGTCTTATCCTGAGCTTGCTGGGCAATGAAATTATATCTTGCAGTAAGATGCTCAGCCTTCACTTGACCTTCGTCCTGCTCGGATTCATCATCCTCAATTGGACCGGTACTTTCCAGCCTGAACAGCCGCTGGTACGCTCGTTCATCCCCATCTGCAGGCGCGTCAGCATTGTTTCTTTCAACTTCTACATTCCCTGTAGTTTCTGTTGCCGCCTCTTCATGCTTAATCAACAGCTTTGCTGCACTCATCGCCGCCGTATATGCAGCTCTAACCTTCTGATAGCCTTCCGGATCATCTTCAGGGTGACAGACGAGCAGCTGCTGTTTATAGGCCCTTCTGATTACGGCCGTATCAGACGTTGGAGCAATCCCGAGTACTGCCCAACAATCCATACCTCAATCCCCCCTAACTTAGTAGCCTCGAGATTGTTCAATGGTGTCCAAGAATGCCTTAAACTCTTCGGCTGCTCTGGCAATCCGCCGCGGGTCTTGCCCTGCAAGAATCCCTTCGAACTGTGCCAGATGGCTCATAATGATTTCCCGCTTCACACCGATCGATTCTTCATACAGCCGTTCAGCCTTCGCGAGAAGCAAACGGTTCTCTGAACGATCACGAGGGTGAATTTTAATATCCTTCAAGGCGCTCAGTCGTGCAGCTAACGCTTGCGGGGACAGCTTTTCTGCATTCTTCTCGATTACGATCGTTTTGATTTCGCCGGTTAATACAGAAGTAACCTCCACTTCCAGAATGCCGTTAATATCGTAAGTGAACCGAACATCAATAGAGGCCTCACCCTGTCTCATGCGCGGGATTGGAAATCTAAGCTCGCCTAATAACAGATTATTGGCCGTACGCATACTCTCTCCCTGGTAAATTCTTAGATGGATCATTTCCTGATAATCCACGACGGTGCTGTATCGTTCAACTCTACTAATTGGTATCGGGCTATTACGCTCGATAATCGGGGAGAAATATCCGCTGGCATACTGCTCGTGTTCACCAATTTTTTTAGTGATCTCGATACCTAGCGTATAAGGACAAACATCCGTTAATATCATCTCGTTCAGCGCCTGATCACGATTTTTCAGTGCTGCTTGAACTGCAGCTCCCAAAGCAACCGCTTCGTCAGGATTAATGTTCGAGAACGGGAAATGTCCGAACATTCTGCCCACCACTGATTTAATAAGCTGCATCCGAGTAGCTCCGCCTATTAGAATAACCGCGTCCAAATCACTAGGTGATAACGACGCGTCATTCAACGCCCGTTCAATCGGGTTCCTTAACCGTACAATTAATGAGGAGGTAAGCTTTTCAAACTCCGAGTAATGAATGTCGATTTCATAGGTTTGTTCTGAAGTTTCATAGCGCATCCTCCCCGTCGCTCCAGCTGCGAGGTCCTTCTTACAAAACTCGGCTTGATTAAAAATGACGGATTTCGCTTTACCATTCAAGCTATCGAACGTAAGTCCGCATTTCTCGACAAAATAGCTTGCGAGAAGCTCGGTGAAATCTTCACCGCCCAAATAATTGTCGCCTGCGACTGATTTCACTTCCATGATGCCTTCGAAAAATTCAAGAACCGATACGTCAAACGTTCCTCCGCCAAGATCGAATACTAAAAACTGCGTGTTATTCTGTTTTTCGTGTAATCCGTAAGACAAGGCCGCTGCAGTAGGCTCGCTAATGAGCCGCTCCACTTTGAGACCAGCAATCTGAGCAGCGTATATCGTCGCTTTACGCTGTGTGTCGTTAAAATAAGCAGGGACGCTAATGACCGCCTCCGTCACTTCCTCACCCAGATAGGCTTCCGCGTCAGCCTTCAGAGAACGAAGGACAAAAGATGAAAGCTCCGCAGCCGAAAACATATAAGGCTTGAGATGGAACTGCTTCTCCGTCCCCATAAATCTCTTGAAAGCTGCAGCCGTTACGTGGGGATGCGTAATGAGACGCTCCTTGGCAATTTGCCCGACGATAATCTCACCGTTATTGTCTACACTTACGACAGACGGAGTTAGAAAGCTCCCCAGCGCATTCGGAATGAGCTTAGGCCCATCCTCGGTCCAATAAGCGATCAAACTATTCGAAGTTCCTAGATCTATTCCGATTAGTGCCACAATACCCCTTCTCTCTGCATAACATTTAAATCTATCGTGTTAGGAAAATAGGACCATTTTTTCTACTATATAATGAATTTCTCAAAATGATCAATATGGTTGGAAATCAATCTATTTTTGAGAGTATTCCAAGCAGGACAGGAGCAGGGAGAAGATTAGTCCGTCACAAAATCCGTTGATTACACTTCGCGGACATCATTCAATGATTTGGAGTACATATCAAAGTGAGGAGAATGCTTGTGGATATCAAGGCGAAAATCGAAGAAATTGTAACCAAAATTAAAAATGATAAAGACTTCTCGGCTAAGTTTATGAAGGACTCTGTTTCGGCGCTCGAATCCGTTATGGGAATCGATCTGCCGAACGATCAGATCAATGCAATGATTGATAGCGTAAAGGAAAAAATTACGCTGGACAAAGCAGGCAGCATGCTCGGCTCGATTAAAAAGCTGTTTTAAACCCGACGCTGAGGCAAGCCCCCCC
Source organism: Paenibacillus xylaniclasticus (assembly GCF_004001065.1). GTDB lineage: Bacteria > Bacillota > Bacilli > Paenibacillales > Paenibacillaceae > Paenibacillus_T > Paenibacillus_T xylaniclasticus. The sequence continues at coordinate 43,949 of NZ_BIML01000013.1, read as the reverse complement.
TTGTAGGTTCCTCGCCTTTTTCAATCGTATGCTCTTTCGCTGCCCCCTAACAAAACACTTTGGGTGCGTTACTGCAGTTACGGCTCAACGCTATGGAGAATCTGTGTGCATTTTTATCATCTATTAAAAAACGGGGGTCGGTCCGTCAGTCAGTTTACCCTGACTTTCTGGACAGCCCCCGTTAGATAGAGCGAACCGCGGAAGTGGTGCATACTGCAACCAAGACTACTTCTTCGTCACCTCAAAATTCTCATCAATTAACAGCCAGTTCTGCGGAAAGCTAAGCCCCAGCTTCCAATAGCTGATGCCCCGCAAGCCCAGCTCCTTCAGCAGATTGAACTTTGCTTGAATCGAACGCGCGTCCTCGAACCAGACGACATGCTCTTTGCCATTATTGTCCCAATAGTTAAAATGCGGCGCCTGCGCTTGCTCATCATAGAGAATCGCAGCGTTATGCTCACGGGCGATATCAATTGCCTGCTGAGGACTCACCGCCCTGGCGTATGCGCCTCCCGGCACAAAAGGAAGCGTCCAATCGTAGCCGTATAGGTTTTGGCCCATCATAATTTTCGACGCCGGCATCTCGGTTAGCGCATATTCGAGTACTTGCCGTACCGGTCCGATCGGAGACACCGGCATTGGCGGTCCTCCGCTGTAGCCCCATTCGTACGTCATAATGACGACAAAGTCCACGATCTGTCCATGCGTACGGTAATCATGAGCTGTGTACCATTCCCCCGCCTGCGTCGCACTCGTCTTCGGTGCGAGCGCAGTCGAAATTAGTAGCCCCTCCCCGTGAATCCGATCGGCAGCTTTGCGCAGAAAACGGTTATATGCCTCGCGATCCTCTGGACGAAGATGCTCAAGATCGAAGTGAATATCGCGGAAGCCTTGCTCCCTTGCGGTCTGGATAACCGTATCCAGCAGCCGATTCTGTACCTGCTCGTTATTGAGAATGATTCGCCCGAGCTCAGCGCTGAACTGGCCGTTCTCCAGGTTGGTGACGACCATCATCAGCACCGCTCCGTTCTGTCGCGCAATCTCCCGCAGACCGCCCAGCGGAGGCGGGTTTAACGTCCCGTCTCGATTAATCTGGAAGCTGAACGGGGCGAGATACGTCAAATGCGGGGCTGCTTCGCGGGACGCATTAAGGAGCGCTGGCGCTACACGGCTGCCGCGCGGTTCGACATAGGCATTAATCTCTGCAGCCCGGCGCGGCCGCGGCGGAATATAAAGTCTCGTCCCTGGCGTTAAGGTGCCGCTGATCGGAATTTGATTCACTTCCGCCAGCCGCTGCGCGGTAGTGCCGTATGCGGAAGCAATGCTGATTAACGTATCTCCAGGGCGCACCCAGTAGTACGAGCCGACGATCGGAATGACTAATGTTTGTCCGACGACCAATGTTTTGGATGGTGATATTTCATTCGCTTCCGCTATAGTTTCGACGGGAATTCCATACGTTTGTGACAGCTGATAGAGCGATTGGCCGGACTGTATGACATGAATTTGCATAACAGCCTCCCCACCTTATGGATACTTCGATAAACAGGCATCTCTTCATACATATTCAGTGAAGGAGGCGTTAGACCATATCTCTATAGATAAACCATCTGTAACTTCGTTAGGGTATGCGCCCATTCCTTTATCTCCGCTACTACATATATTGTTTTAGCCCATCAACTAAGGAGTGACAAGATCATGTCATTTTTCCCGCCTTCAGGCCCCCCAGGATTCCCTGGACCACCGGGACCGCCAGGATTTCCAGGACCACCTGGACCGCCAGGATTTCCAGGGCCACCTGGACCGCCAGGATTTCCAGGGCCACCTGGGCCACCTGGGCCGCCAGGACAGCAGCCAGGACCGCCGGCTCCCCCAGGAATTATGGCACCTAGTTCACCTCCGCCGGGATTTATCCCTCAACAGCCTGCAGTAACGCCCTTTGCTGTTGATCCAGGAGCGATAGCTCGCTGTTTGTTTCGAAATACGTACGTTTGGCTCGTCAATCGAAATCAATTCTGGTTTTTCCCGGTATTCGTAGGGCGTACATCCGTTGCAGGGTTCCAGTGGAACGGAAGGTTTTGGGTGTACACTGGACTGAGCCTGCAATCGATCCAATCCTTCACCTGTGTCTGAATGAACATGCGATCAAGGCTCCATTCGACTAGGAATGGGGCCTTCTTAACGCAGCTTTATAATTCTCTGCTAAGCAGTGCTTCATCGATTCGAGAGGCGATAATACCCGCTCCTCTATCAACATTAGCTAAAACATGGGCTTCCGCATTCAGTCTCGGATAGTATGAGGATTGCATGACGACGCCTGGATCTCCGCCCATAACAAAGTACTTAAATATTTCGTTGTTGATCATGGTCATCCATACTCCGTAGCCATAATGGATAAATTCATCATCTTGAGCATGCGGGGTAAGCATCCGTTCGGTTAAGCTTTTCGATAATAATTGATAGTTCATGAGTGCATTCCAAAATTTGGCTAAATCATATACCGTCGTATATGCCCCTCCATCAGGACCGCCTACATTAGGAATGGAGTATTGATTCGTTTTCCAATGATCATCATTCCCCACATAACCGAGCGCGGTACGTTCAGGTAACCGATCCATACGAAAATATCCCGAATCATTCATTCCACAAGCTTGAAAGATGTTCTGCTCGACATAATCGTTAAAGCTTAAACCCGTTAATTGCTCAACAATGAGTCCAAGCATAATGAATCCCGCATTGCTATATGAAAATCGGGTCCCAGGCTTGAATTTCATCGGATGATTCTGAAACAAGGGCAGAAAACACTTCGGGGAAGTAACATGATACATCGGCACGGTTGTCCAAATTTCTTCATAGCCGGTCATCATCTCTTCATCATGGTAGTCAGGAATGCCGGAGGTGTGAGTAAGCAAATGATGCACCGTAATGGCTGGATCAAGCTGACCTAGCTTGATTTCCATATCACTTAATGAAGTATCAAACGCAAGAAGCCCTTTCTGTACGAGCTGACAAATCGCAATTGCAGTAAATATTTTGCACCCCGATGCTATGCCAAATCTTGTATTCGTTGTATTGTTGATCTTGTCGCTGCGGTTGGCAAACCCATAAGCTATTCTCAAACTTTATACTGCCCCGAGCTCCAAACAATATGGCGCCCGAGAATTGAATGCGCTGACTGTCCTGCTGATTATATTCCATGACGATTTTATCGATATCCATCGTTGAGCACCCCTTTAATAACCTTATGAAATGAGTATAGGATAAGCTCTGAACTGTGGAGATATAGCTAGAATCGTTATAACAATAAAAAGACAGCTAAGGCTTCTCCATTCGCCCTAACTGTCCTTCTATCAACGAAAATTCACCAGCTAAATATAATTATTTGACCCAACTGTCATCCAGCAGAACATATCCAGTCGAATACCCATCCACTGAAGCTACGAAATCGACCGATAAATAACGAGTCATCCCCGTGATATTAAAATCCACCTCAGCAAACGGCTCCTCCTTCGTCAATGTCCCTTCATATAGCACCACGTCATCGTCATTCAGCACCCGGAACTTCATCGTGCTATGAGCGGCGGCGAAGTTAGCAGCGACAACAATGTGCCCTCTTGTATAGGCTTTGCCGAAGTCAATCGTCATCCTCTTCTGATTGCTGTTGACCTCCTCTAATTTGAAGGCCGCCTGGTATTGCTTGCCTCCGCGATTTAGCTCAGACGCATTGCGTGTCACGGAGGTCGTGTAGTACGACTTCTTCTTATCAAGACCTACCGATTTGTCCAGGAAGGAAACATAGTCCTTCTTCTCCCCAAGAATCACTTGTTTATTGACACTATTGTATTCGACAGGAACCCCGAATGCTTGAGATACCGCGCGGAGCGGCACGTAGGTCGTTCCATTATAGGTAATCGCAGCGATAGGCTTCCCATTCGCATCCGTAGGCTTCCACTTCGCCCCATTCAATAGGAACGTAATTTCATTGTTCAAATAAGCTCTTATTTCTTGTATCTTCGCAGCAGCTTGACTGGATATAGAACCGAGAAAAAACATGAGCAGCATCATACTTACCATGATCATTTTTCTTCTCATTCCTTCATCTCTCCCATCGAATAACGTTGCCCCTATACTTAAGGGGGTGTCTGCTCACTGAATTGGATTTCATGCTCTTCATGATAAAATTGTTTACGTAATGATTGGGCGACCATCACAATTAATCGCCGAAGATACCGATAGTAGGTCGCGATTGGCAATGATAACAGCGATGCAACTGCCTCATGCGAGCCTTTCTTCTGCAAATAGCGGTGCTGCAGGATTTGAGCCTGTGCCTGCTCCATGCGTGAGCCCGACTTCAACCGTCGGTAAGTGGCTAGAATCCATTCCTTCACTTCCGTCGACTGAATATCTTTATATTTTTCTAACAGGTGCTTCACAAGTGTTTCCCACGTTTTTAGGTCGCGCTCTAGATGATCGGGATTAAAGAGCTCCTTCGCTTTGGCTACAATTGGCCCTCTCAAGGATTGAGGCCGTTCCCTTGTCGAATAGAGAAGCGGAAATGGGATCGGCGTGCGCAAATCCAACTGAATGAAATACATAGACTGCCCTCCGTCCGATTGATGCTTCGCCCATTCCAGATGCTCGAATCCCATTAGACCGAAAGCTTCCACCTGCTCCTTCTTCGGCACCATGAACGTCACACGTCTACCGGCGAGCTCGTTATACAGCAGCTTCCGCAAAATATATCCGAATACCTCAAAATCATAAGCCGGTATACTAGCAACCGTATACACAAAGTAATCGTTTTCTTCGGTCGTCCCTAGCTCAATGAAGCTCTGGGTGATCGGGTTATGAGCCAATACCCTCCGCATCTCATGATTCAACGGGATCAGGAAATAGAGACCTGCAAGCCTTTCGTTACGATGTACAACATACACCGACTTAGGGTCTACGTCCCATATTTCCCCCACATATTTATGCATTTCTACTTCATCAAGCTTGTAGGGGAGAAGAGTATCGACGTTATAAGATAACATCTGCTCCAGGACGGATAGTTCGGAAGCATGAGCGGTCCGACATGAGAAGCCTTCATCATTACCGTAAAACAGAACCCCCTGCAGGAAGTCGTTATCCAGCAGGCTGAACTTGCGCCATGCCAGCTCATATTCAAACCATTGAAATTGATCCGTCGTTAGTTGAAGCAGACGATGGTGCAGCGCCGCTTCCGCCCGCTGCTTATACCGAAAGTATTGGTCAGGAGATTGTTTTCTGCATCTCGTGCGCAGGCTGCGACGGATATCATCCATCACGGACCAACCGAGCTCACCAGCCCAGCTAATATAAGGGGAGCGGCATAGCTCTTCGAATTGCTCCGGCGGAACCGGTCGCTCCAAGATGTTTTCCAGCAGCATATGGTCAAAATATTTTAATACGGATGCTGCCGCTAAATATTCGATAGATTCAGAGTCCTCACTCCACTCAATGGATGAAGCAAACGGCAGCAGCGGTTCATTCATAATCAACTCATCGAGCAGCGGAGGCCGTATGTTTCCAAGCGGAATTGTGCCCGTGCTGCAGATACGGACTTTCACCGACAGTGAAGGCAGCCATTCCTGTTGAAGCCACTCTTCAATCGTTATCCATTGATCTAGATCATCGAACAGCAGCACCATCCTGCCGCTTGTCTCGGCGATACGGTTTAGCAGGTTCATTACTTCTGCGTCTGATACAGGAGTCTCGATCAGCAGCTTCTTCCACAGCTGATCTCCCAGCTGTCTTAGGAACGACTTCGGCGAATCAAACCCGAACCGACCCTCAATATATATAACGGGGGCATCCTTTGTTACCCGTTCGAAATGGCGAAGCAATGTCGTCTTTCCCGTACCTGATCGCCCGAAGAAATGCAGCAGCTTCCAGTCATCCTGCGGAAATAATAAACATTCCTTCATCCTCTGAAGCTCCCGCGTTCTTCCGACAAAAGAATTCGTTTGTCTCTCCTTGAGCCAATCTTTAAGCTGCTTCATACCGCTCCCCCTTGCGCATCGATTCCTCATCTACACTCTACTGGAGAGGATTATTCGTATGCAACAGGGTTGCGGCAATGATGGCTCTTACACAAATACTGACCAGCATATCATCCGTCCACTCGCGGCCGAACGGCCTATGCGCCTCCTTCTAGCTTTAATATTTGCCCGGTCTTAATATGTAACGTTACATTTCTGAACCCCGTCGATTCACTGGCATTTCTATTATCAGGAAAAACAGCTATCATGATCAACCGACATCCCCCTATCAATTCTGAGCGGTTGTGATAGTGGAGCTATCAGTTGTACCAAAATCATAAAACGGACATGCACTTGCTTGAACAAGCGCATGTCCGAATCGATTGCGATACCTATAATGTATGAAACAGATTTGCCTAGGTTGTTTAGCTGATATAAGACCAAAGTCGCGAACACGCTACCTGCGCATCCATTGAGCTATGACCCATTTCACCCCGAGCAACAAAAGCACCGCTGTTAATCCACTGCCTCTTGAGACAGTGGATTTACATGGTGGAGGCGAATCGTAGCTTGGCAAATCCACAATCCGCCTGTTATGATGCTAAGCTTAAAAAAGGCACAATCTACAACTGCTATGCTTGATTAGCTTGGAACGGACGTTTGTGCATCCGTTGTGTTACGACTTATTTTTCACTGCGAACAGCAGAATTGCTACTGAAAGAGGTCATTCATTGAAGAATTGTTACTTAAAATCGTAACCTTTCTATTCATCAACTTTCACATATGTCAACCATAGCGGAAATAGAATCGTACTTGTCCCCTGCCCTGATACATTACCTCGAAGCTTTTTACCAACCGCTGCATACGCGCCCAGAACAGCCCTGTTCAACTTCCCAAACAAAGACGCAAATAAGCCGACCATGCGGTCGGCTTTCCTGATTGTGGAGACAAATGGAGTATCCGATTCTTGATCTAACTTGATGCTGAAGCCTATTCCCCGATGACAACAAAGTGGTAAAGTCGGATTGCGTGCTCGGACTGCTCCGCAGTCCTGCGCGCGGTCGACCCAGGCGGGGTTCAACTCCCCATACAACGATGCCGAAACAGCAAAAATCCACAACCTCGTGCGGTTGTGGATTTACATGGTGGAGGCGAGCATGGTCGGCCCCCTGTCCGAAGCAAATAGAAGACCGTCCCAACAGCCACTCACCATGACCTGTCGGAACAGCCTTCCCATACCTTCCTATATTGAAAAACTACACTGTCGCTCTCGCCTTCGTATACCGGTTCACCGGGAACTGTAGTCCGAGATTGCCGCGCAGCGTATCGTGCTCATACTCTTCCCGGAACAGACCGCGCTTCTGAAGAACAGGGACGACCAGCTCGACGAAATCCTGCAGCCCATTCGGAATGCCGGCCCCGACGATGAAGCCGTCTGCCGCGCCTGCCTCGAACCACTCTTGAATCTTGTCCGCTACCTGCTCCGGCGTACCGACGAATTCGCCTCTTGGCGTCGCATACCGCAGCGCAACCTCGCGAAGCGTCAAATTGCCTTCCTTCGCCATTTGCTTAATTTTCTCCGAGCTGCCCTGCTGGCTGTCGATGCCCAGCTCGCCGAGATCCGGGAACGGCTCATCGAGCGGGAACGAGCGGAAGTCGAAGTCATTGAACGGACGGCCAAGCGCGATGATCGCTTTCTCAATCGACACCAGATTGACCGTCTCCAAATATTTGCGCTCCGCCTCCTCCTCTGTCCGGCCGACGATTGGCAGAATGCCCGGCAGCACGAGAATATCGTCCGCCGAACGGCCATTGGCAACCGCTCTGCTCTTAATATCCTTCGCGAAGCTTATCGCCTCCTCGATGGAGTCATGATTGATGAAGATCGCTTCCGCCTTCTTCGCCGCGAAGTTACGGCCATCCTCCGACGAGCCTGCTTGGAAAATAACCGGCTGCCCCTGCTTCGAACGGCAAATGTTCAGCGGGCCTTCAACCGAGAAGAACTCGCCCTTATGATTCGCCTTATGCAGCTTCTCCGGATCGAAGAAGACGCCCGTCTCCTTGTTCCGGACGAATGCATCGTCCTCCCATGAATCCCACAGCTTCTGCACAACGTCCAGATGCTCCTCCGCCAGACGGTAACGAACATCATGCGCATAGTGCTTCTCCTTGCTGTAGTTTCTTGCGCTTCCCTCCAGCCAGGAGGTGACGACATTCCAGCCCGCCCGGCCGCGGCTAATATGGTCGAGCGAGGCGAACTGACGAGCGACCGTATAAGGCTCGCTGTAGCTTGTCGTCAGCGTTCCGACCAGGCCGATGTTGGACGTAACAGCGCCAAGTGCTGAAAGGATAGTCAACGGCTCGAATCGGTTCACATAATGCGGGCTCGAATTCTCTGTAATGTGCACGCTGTCCGCGATGAAGACAAAATCGAATTTGCCGGCCTCCGCCGTCAGCGCTTCCCGCTTGTAGAAATCAATATTGACGCTCGCATCGGTAATCGCCTCCGGATGCCGCCAATCCTCCCAGCCCCCGCCGACGCCGTGAATCCATGCTCCAAGCTTCAGCTTTCTCTTCTCTCCCATTTTTCTTCGCTCCTATCCTTATGTTTCTTAGGCGAGCAGCAGCGCATCGATGCGGTTAAGATCGCCGTCTGTTACCGCTTCATAGACTTGACCATTACCGATCTCGACAACCGGCACATGACGGATGCCATATTTCACCTCAAGAATGTCGCGCAGATGATCCTTGCCCGTAACATCGATATTGTCGTACTCATAGCCCTTGCTTTGAAAATAAGCTTTCGTCTCCTGGCACGCTTGACAGCCCTCACGGCTCCACAATACAAGCTTCACTTGATTTGACATGTTCAGAACTCTCCTTCTTCATCATTAATTTTGATCATGGGGTCCGAACGGCTGGTGACAGCCATTCATGGAACACTTCTTCGGTATGCTCGCCCTTACGGGGCGGCAGGCTGCGGATGGCGAATTGTACGCCTGATATCTTGACAGGGAATGCCACCGTCTTCGTCACTGCACCATTAGGCAGCGGCAGCTCCTCAATCAGGCCCATCGCTTCTACACCTGGGTCGTTCAGAATATCCTCGAACGTATTGATCGGCGCGAACGGTACGCCTCTGCGCTCGAACTCCTCCAGCCAATAAGCGGCAGGGCGCTGCTCGAATTTGGGCTGCAGCAGCTTCACCAGCTCCTTCTGATTGCGTGCGCGCAAGGTCTGCGTGACGAATCGCGGGTCCTGTGCAAGCTCCGGCTGCCCGACCGCCTCGGCAACCTCCTGCCACAGCTTATCGTTGCCGGCTGCAATGACGAACGGCTTATCGCTTCCGCGAAAGCCTTGGTAAGGCGCGTTCCGTGGGTGCGCGGTGCCCAGCCGCTTCGGCGGCGTCAGATTACCGTAATACTCACTTGTCTGCAGGGCAGATATGCCCAGCACGCTTCCAAGCATCGAGCAATCGATGTATGAGCCCTCGCCGGTTTCCCTCGCTTTAAGGATGGCAGCCGTTATGCTGTAAGCTGCATATAATCCGGCCGTGAAGTCTGCAACAGGCACGCCGCATTTGACCGCCTCGCCATCCTCCTCGCCCGTAACGCTCATCAAACCGCTAATAGCCTGAATCGTCACATCGAACGCGCCCCGCTGGGCATACGGTCCTTCTTGGCCATAGCCGGAGATCGAGCAGTATACAAGCTTCGGATTAACTGCAGCCAACGCTTCATAGCCAAGGCCGAACTTCCCGAGCACGCCCGGGCGGTAATTCTCGATGATGACGTCCGCTGCGCGGCACAGCTCCTTCAGCCGTTCCAGCTGCTCCGGCGATTTGAAGTCGATTGCAATGCTCCGTTTGTTCCGATTCAGCGAAGCGAAGTTGGAGCTGTACTCTTCCCCCTCCTCACCGGTAAAGAACGGCGGCCACTGCCGCATGCCGTCGCCGCTGTCCGGCCGCTCTACCTTCACAATGTCCGCTCCGAGATCCGCGAGCAAGGACCCGGTGAACGGTCCTGCAGCGATCTGCCCGAATTCAATCACTTTCAGCCCGGTGAGAGGTCCTGTTGTCTGCGTCTGCGTCTTCGTCATCCTGCTTGTGCCTCTTGTACAGGGTAGAGCGGCTGTTCATTGCGATGCTTCGTCACGATTTGGCGCGTGCTGCTCGTCTCCGGATCGTAGAGGAACCGCTCCTGCTTGCCAATATCCGTGCCATAGACATGAACCGTAATTGCCGTTGCTGCGAATGGGTTCGACACCCCATGTATATCATGATCCGGCGGATAGACGAACGAGATCTCCCCTTTCGATGGCTGCACCTTGCCCACTTCCTCAAGGAAGCCATTGCCGCTTGCATCAGCCTGCTTCACTCGGCGATAGCGCGTCTCCTCAATCTGACCTTCGTAGATTCCAACCAGCCCCCAGGTCAGATGATCATGAATTGGCGCCGTCTGGCCCGCTCCCCATACGAATGCCACGATCGAGAACACCTCATCCTCCGGCCGGTACAGCAAATATTGCGCATATTTGTCCGGCAGCGGCTGACGATATTCCACCGGTACGAGCCGTTCATCCTTCAGCAGTTCCTCGAAATACGGGCGTACGCCATCGATCGTCTCCCGCAGCGTCCCCTGCTTCGCAAGCACGTCTCGAACCTGCTGCTCGAACCTTTGGAACGTATCCTGAACCGTTAGCTGAGTCATAATGCTCTCCTCCATTCCAAATCATATTATTCACACCCGATTACCCCAATTTTAAAACGGAATTCCCTATTCGTAAAATTGAAATAACCGAATCATTCATTCAGAAAAAATGAACCTAGGCACATCGCTATCGAAGCTCGCTGCCTGCGAACTCCGGGTAGATCGCCCGCAGATCGTTCTTCACCTCAGACCGCAGCAATTGCACCAATTCCGAATCTGGTTCCGCGAGCGTCTCCACTGCCGGAGCATGGTTCAACCGGAAGCCCGTGCGCTGCGCTACCTCTTCCGGCGTCACGCCGGGCGCCGTCTGCACAAGCTCCAACCGCCCTTCTTGCGCATCCGGGCGCAGCACCGCAATGGGCGTATAGACGGCTTCTAGCCTGCCGAGAGAGGATTCTGTACGATGGGCCGGCGAGGCGCTGCTCGTTATGAAATCAAGCCGCTCCGGGAACCCCTTCAGCTCATGGTCTGCCTTGAACAGGTACACGCGCTTGCTGCGATAATAGAACATGGCCGCTCCTGCACCGCCCGCAAGACGCACGGTTGGGGCTGCGTAATCCCCGATCACATGGAGATTAATATTGCCATATGCGTCAATCTGCGCCCCGCTTAAGAAGAACACATCGGCAGCGCCGCGCTGCACGAAATTAAAAAACTGCTGCATATCCGTAAATGGCCAATCTATAGATGAGCCCAGAATATAGGCGCTCGCCAAAGGCGCATGCGCCCGCTTCGCCAGCAGCGCAGCAGCGGCGGGAATAGGTGAATTATTGCCCACCACAGCCTTCTCGCCATTACGGATCTGTACGGCAAGCGAGCATATGAGCCGTTCGGCATTCGTCAAGCGATCCCCCATACGGCACGCTCCTTCTCCGATACATGGTGCCTCACATATTCAGTATGGCTCTCGTAAGCCAGAACCTGCTCCTGCACATATTGCTCGAACCCCTCCTGTGTCCTCGCCTGCTGTGCATAGCGCTGGAAGGCTGAGCGATCCACGTCATAATAATCCGGGCAGGCAGACGGATGAGCACCATATGGCGCATGCACGACAGCGGTCAGCAGAGCGGCTGGAATTTTCACGCCTTTGCTCTCATCGAGCTGCCTGGCCTCCACTACTTCCTCCACCGTCACAATATTAATCCGTGAAGCTTGCACCAGCTGCATAATATTCTGATAGCGACTGGCGATCACATTGCCTGCCGTATCGGCCTGAAACGCATGGAAAAGCGTCACATCCGGTGTAATGGCAGGGACAACGACGATCTGCTGTTCCGGCTCATAAGGGTCGGCGATCAGCTTGAAATCGTCCCTCACCTTCAAGTAGTCGGTTCCGAGCATTCCTTGCACCGGGATGAACGGAATGCCCATCGCGCCTGCTGTTAAGGCCGAAGCTATACCTGGGCACGTATGATCGAGAACGCGAAGGGCTCCCTGCTCGGTTAACCGCCGAAACCGCGGGGCCAGTCCCGATTCCCCGAGCATCATATGAGACAGCTCGATCGATTGTACAACCCCTCTGCCGACAAGCAGATCGGCATTGAGTCCGACGGAGCCGCTGCATAGAAGCCGCAGCCCTGTTAAGTCCGCTCGTATCAATTCCCGAATGAGCGCCATTGGCGCCATCTCCATGCTGCCGCTAATCGCCACTTGATATCCGCTGCGAACGAGCGCAGCCGCCTCCTTCAATTCCTTATGAATAGATGACATCGGCAGCCTCCTTTCCGATTCCTTTGGATACAGGATCACGCTTTAAGCCCTTGCGTATCGCCTCAATCAGCTTCGAGCCGGCGACGCCGAGCGGCGGTCCGTCCATTTTGCGCAGAATGCCTGTAACAAGACCCGCGTTAAGATCAACAATCGGCTTCACAACGGTCCCCTTAGGCGGAGGGGTGACGCTAATTTGCGGTACGACCGCCATACCCAAATTCGATTGCACATAATATTGCAAAGCGGACATCATACTGATCTCGGTCCCATACTGCGGCGTCACGCTGCATTCCAGCAGCCGGTTTTCTAAGCTTTTGCGAAAAGGGCATAACGACGTCGTCAGCAGCAAATGCTGATCCTGCAAATCCTGCATATAGATCGAGTCCTTCAAGGCTAGCTCGTTCCCCTCGGGCAGAAGCAGCACGAGCTCCTCTGTGAACAGCGGCTCGAAGGTCATCCCTTCGCCTGTCTCGGGTGTTGTGCAGATGACGAACTCAATCTTATCCTCCTGAAGCATCTGATTTAGCATAAAGGTGCTGCTAATCTGAAGCTTTAACTGCACCTTCGGATGCTGTGCGCGGAACGTCGCGAGAATCGGCGGAAGCCGCAGACTCGCCGTCGGCTCCATGACACCAAGCCGTACAATGCCTGCATCGCCCTGCGCCCACTCATTCATCGTCGCCTGCAGCAGGTCGAAATCCTTCAATAACACTGACGCCCTATCATAGAGCAGTCTACCCGCTTCCGTCAGCTTCACCTTCTTGCCCCGCTCCAGCAGCTTCATGCCAAGATCCGACTCCAGCCTTTGAATGTGAAGCGTAATGCTGGACTGCACATATTGAAGCTGATCAGCCGCTGCCTGAAAGCTGCCCAGCTGAACAATGGTCTGAAAGGTTTTAAGTGTCTTCAAATCCATAGCGTTCATCCTGTTCCGATCATGGAGTCATATCATTAGGCAAGTCGTGCCGCCTTCACCGACTCCCGCTCCGCCAGCTTCTTCCTCACACTCGGGATAAGCTCCCGGCCCACCGCTTCCACCGTCTCAAGGAATGGATAGCCGCGCAGCAGAAACTTCTCGAACCCAAGGTCGGCATACTCGAGTATCCGATCAGCCACTTGGTCCGGCGTGCCCACGAGCGCAATCGAGTTGCCGCCCAGCGCTTGGGTCAAGCCGGCCCACAGGTTCGGTCCGATCTGAAAGCCATTATGGCGCGACGACTCCATTAGCTGCTGCAGCCTTTTCTCTCCGAATGATTCATTTCGGGCCGTCAGCTTCGCCTTCGCCTCATAGACATGGTCCGGAACGTACTGAATACGGCTGCGGGCATTTGCCCACGCTTCCTCCTCCGTATCCCCCAGATACACTTGGAACGAGATGCTGTAGCCAAGCTCTCGATTGTACGCCGCCGCCGCTGCCTTCACTTCATCGATTCGTTCCTTCGTCAGCTCCAGCGTCTCGGCCCACAGCATATACACATCGGCTTCCTTCGCCGCGGCTTCGATTGCCTCGCTTGATGCACCGCCGAAGTAGATCGTAGGCCTTGGCTGCTGAACGGATTTATAGAATAAAGCGGCGTCCTTCAGATGATAGAACTCGCCTTCATGGGTGAAGCGATCCTCTGTAAATAGACGCTTCAGCACATGAATGAACTCTGCCGTTCTTCTGTACCGACTCGCGTGGTCTAAGAAATCACCGTCCGCATTCAGCTCAGCCGGATTACCGCCTGTAATAATATTGACGAGCGCCCGTCCTTGTGTGTAATAATCGAGCGTGCCGATTTGCCGCGCGAACGTCGCAGGCGCCGTAAAGCCTGGACGTGCCGCAATTAGGAGCTTTAACGTTTCCGTGCTGGATGCAAGCGCAGAGGCTGTCACGAGCGAATCCAAGCAGCTGTTACCGGTCGGCAGCAGCAGCGCCGTAAAGCCGTTTCGTTCGGCCGCCTGCGCATATTGAATTGCATATGCCAGCGACGGCTCACGGTCGGCTATCGCGGTCCATGGGTCAGTACGTCCAGGCTCCGGATTCGCAGCTCCAACATAGGCCGAGTCGCCGTGCGTCGGCAGCATAGTCAAAAATTCGATCATCACTTATCCCTCCTATACGGTCGGTGAACCGATTAATTCTTTTATTTTGCGATGCATAAGCTCCTCATGTACTTCCCCATATAAAATATCTTGAAGCTTTCCCGAGCGGTCGATCAGAAAAAACGTCGGCAATATCTGCACCTCATAGCGCGCTGCAGCCTCACCACTTGAATCGAACAGTACAGGGTATTGCACACCATATTTTGTCATGAACTGTTCCGCTTCGGAACGACTGTCATCCTTCGTCGCATTAATGGCATAGAAATCAAGCTGGCTGCCATACTCCGCAAACCAAGCATTCATCCTCGGTACCTCCGCTTGGCACGAATCGCACCATGAAGTCCAGAAGCTGATGATCTGCGGCTTGCCGCTGTCCGAGCGAGAGCCGCCCAGCCTTATCGTATGTCCCTCTGCATCCTTCAGCTCAATTGCAGGCGCTGTCTCTTCAATAACGGGCCGGTCAACATCTGCCTTCGAGGCAAACGCGGTATTCCAAATCACACCCGCCGCTAGCAGCAGCAAGACCGCAATAATGGAACGGTTTGCCCACGCTCTCATGGCGTCTTATCCTCCTGCTTAATAAGCAGACTGTCTCCCACTTGGAACGAATCAAGCAGCGCCCATTTGCCAAGCTCCTTCAGCTTATAATCGAGCGGGTCATGCAGGGTATGTGTCCGAATATTCCGCCAATAACGGTCAAACCCGTACTGCGATGAAGTGGATCTCGCCCCCATCACCTCAAATATCCGACTCGTCAGCCCCACGCCAACCTTCGTCGCCGCCGCATTGGCAAGTATAATAGCCTCTATTGTTGATTCGAATTGATCGCCGTGCAGATCAGCCTCATGCTCCCAAGCCTGATCGAATCGTGCGGCCGCTTGATCCGCCAGAAGCCGGGCACTCGACAGCTCGACCCACATTTCGCCGTAATGCTTCAATATATATGGGTCTTCTGACGCCTTCGCCACACCAGACTTCCGGTACGCTCGCGTCGTTGTCCGCGTATAGGATTTCGCCGCCTCGAAAGCACCCTCGGCAATTCCGAGGTACACTTGACCGAGCACAAGCAGAGCCAAATATTCACGCAATCGGATGAACTCACTGTTGCTCCGTTTGACCGCATGCAGCACTTCCGCTTCCTTCACGATGACATTCGTGAAGGTGACCTGTCCGCTATCCGTCTGCCGCTGCCCGAAGTTATCCCAGTCATTATGAACATAGATGCCTTCCCGCCTGGTTGGCACAATGGCGATGAAGGAGCTGCTATCCTCGGAACGAAGAGCGGACAGAATGAGATAGTCCGAATCTGTCGCTCCAGAGCAAAAGCCCTTCGTTCCATTCACGACATAATGCTCACCCTGCTTCGTTGCGAACACCTTCAGTTCAACCGGATTGAATGCATTGCCCCAGAACAGATTGCGCGATATTGTCTCCCGATAATAGAAAGCTTTCTGCTCCGCTGAACCGAACATATGCGGCGTCACAAGGTTAACGAAATGGTAGGCAAACAGATGCGCGATCGAGCTGTCCACACGCGCAATACGCCGAGTGATATACAGCACGTCAGACCAAGTGCCGCCTAATCCTCCGTACTCTTCCGGAATAAGCAGATGCAGCAGACCGCTTGCGCGCAGCAGTTCCTTCTCCTTCACAGCCGTGCCACCGGTACGATCCCGTTCCACCGCCGTCTCCGCCAATTGCTTCACCAGTTCATCCACAACCCCCGCATACCGCTCCAATAGCGGCTGCCCGACGTGCTCTAATTGCTGTTGTTGGCTCATCCTTGTATCCCCCTCAACCTTACGCTTGATCTTCCTTCAACCGGGTCCAAAATAATAGACGACGGCGAATCGCCTCGAAAATAAGCACGATACCGAGGATGACGATACTATTAAAAATCATCCCGCCGATCACGTTCTTATAATCCGAGAAATCGCTGTAATATTGCACGTAATAGCCCATCCCCGATTTGGCGCCGAACATCTCCGCCACGGTTAGAATAATGAAAGCAAAGCCTAGCGCCGTATTCGCACCGCTGAAGATGAAAGGCAAGCTTGCCGGAATGATGACCTTCGTCAAGTAACGGAACCCCTTCAGCCTAAGCACATGGGCATTATCCAAGTAATGCTTATCGACCAGCAGCACGCCTTGTACGGTACTAAGGAACACCGGCCAGAAAGCACCGATAAAGATTAGTGCCATGGAAGCGGACGTGAACGTCGGCAGCAGCGCAATCGCATACGGCGTATACAGCGTCGGCGGGATTGGGCTGAGCGAATGAAAGATCGGCATGAGGATATGACGAATACGTCGATTGAGTCCAATAAACAATCCTCCTACAATGCCGAGCGCCACAGCAGCCAAGTAGCCTGACAGCAGCAGCGTCATCGAGCTGAAGAACCCTTCCACGAGCAATGATTTACCTTCCCACATCGCCTTCACGACAGCTAACGGCTTTGGAAAGAGAATCGGATTGATTCTCTCCCCCAGGTCGTTGAAGAACTGCCAGGCAAGAAGAAAGACGATCAGTATGAGAGCCGTACCGTAATACGTTTTAATAAATTTAACGATCCGATTGATCATGCCATCCTCTCCTTACTTCTTGCCTAGACTACGTATTTTGCTTAATGAATCGCTCCTGTACTTGCTTAAAGAACTCATCATCCGGATTTTCCTCAATTAGCTCCTCTACAGCTTGCTTGTAGAGCGTTGTGTTAATATGCTGGTCAATATCTGTGTCTTTGCCATCCGTTATATAACCGATGCTCACCATCGAGTCCCACATTTCCTCAATCGCCTTCTTGTTCGGATCGGAGTAATTCCATTGATGCTCCTCGATCACCATATCGCGGATTGTGGCATCGTCGAGATTGTTCAAATAAGGTCTGCTCGCGGTGACCGTTTCTTCCGGATCGCTGAAACGAATTTTCTCAGCCTTAATGATCGCTTTGAGGAATCGTTTGTAAGCTTCGGACTTGTCGTTCACCTCATCGGTGTTCGCTACAATCCGGCAGCAGACGCCATCAGGAAGGAGATCATTCGTCCAAGTAACCGGAATAACGCCCGCCTCCGCCGCTGCCGCTCTATTAATGCCGCCGACGCCTACGTCGACTTTGCCCGACTTGATCGCTTCCAGCAGAACTGACGGGCTCTTGAACTCCGTAAGCTCTACATCCTTCTTCCAGTCAATGCCCGCAGCGCTCAGCGCCGTCCGAAGAACGATGTCGCCGGTATAGAGACGAACCGTACCGATTCGTTTGCCTCTGTAGCCTTCAATCGTTTTGTACTGTTCCTTGTCCTCTTCTCTTGCGAATATGGCCGTACCGCCGGATAGATGGCCGCCAATAATCGAGAACTCCGAGCCTTTCGAGATAAATGTAAGCGGCCCCGCTGTACCGAAGGATACGCCGATATCGATCTTGTCGGTCTGGAGTGCATTCAGTCCGTCAGCCGTTACGGCGAACGGCACAAATTCCACCTCAAGGTTCTGCTCTTTGAAATATCCTTTATACTCCGCCAGGAAGCCCAGCTGCGAGCCAAAGCCTTGTCCATAGCCAACCTTCAGCTTGTAGCTCTGCTCTTGATTGGCGCTTGCCTGGCCACTTGTCTCATCGACTGTCGTGGCGCTGGTTGTTTCCTTCTTCTCGCTGCTGCAGCCTGCAATGAGGACTGCAAGCGATAATAGGGCAGCTGCCGCCGCTTTCGTTAGAAACTTCATGTTCGATTCACTCCTAATGAATATAGATGTTAGATGCCGCTGCCAGACAAGCCCATCACATGCGGGCTTTCCAAGCGATCCAGCAGGGCGCGATTCATATGGTTCAACAGCTGCTCGCGCAGTTGACTGAAAGCTTGCGATTCCGTCAGCTTCTTGCGGTTACGCGGCCGCGGGAATGGTACCTCCACCACCTGCGAGATGACGCTGCCCGGCCCTGGGGTGAACAATATGATTCGATCCGCAAGGAAGAGCGCTTCCTCGACATCGTGCGTGACGAACAAAGCCGTTTTCCGTTGATCCTGCCAAAGCTGAACAATAAGATCCTGAAGCTGCAGACGCGTAACCGGATCAAGAGCACCGAATGGCTCATCGAACAGCAGCAAATCCGCCGATAGCGCCAATGCCCGGGCAATGGCCACGCGCTGCTTCATACCGCCCGACAGCTGCCCCGGATACTTGTTATAGGCATGCTCCAGATTGACCAGCCGAAGGTACTGCTCCGCCAGATGCCGAAGCTCCTTCTTGCTGCCCTTCATAATCTGCCTTAGTGCAAGTACTACATTCTCGCCAGCCGATAGCCATGGGAACAATGAATAATCCTGAAACACCATACCGTGAATCGCTTCTTGTCCGTTCTGCTGCTTACTGTCCTTAATTTCGATCGTCCCCTGCTGCGGGGAAGCAAGGCCTGAGATGAGCCGCAGCAGCGTGCTTTTACCGCATCCGCTCGGGCCCATTAGCACCGTAAATTCTCCCTCTCGAACCTGCAAAGATATTTGGTCCAGTATGGTCTGCCCACTATAAGCGAACGACACCGAGTCGACCTCGATTTTAACTTTACGATCCGACCTCTCCTGCTGCTTCACCGACGCTTCCTTCGGCTGCAGCGCTTGTAGCGTCTTATTCAATCGCATCCGCTCCTTCCGCAATCCTTAAATAAACAGAAAGAGACCTAACCCTCTTACTGTGGTCAGGTCTCCGGTTTTCCGGTCGATCCTATTGTCTAGTATTCCAAGTAATTAACTATGATTTAAATGTATACCAACTTTTAGTATGTGTAAAGCAGAATTTCCTGAAGCAAATGTTCAGTTTTTCTGAATTGATGTATGCCCGAGAAGCAAAGAACCACATCCGTATGGGGATGTGGTCCTCGTTTCATTCTGCTGTCTAGCGTCTTACGGTCTGATCCAGCTTCGTCATGAGCCCCTGCAGCTGAGAAATCGACGATACGATATCTTCAACATAACGCTGCTGCGAGAGCGAGCTTGCCAGCACCTCTTCAACCGAAGCAGCCGATTGCTCCGTGAAGGAGGCTACCGATGCCGCCTCCTGTACGACGGTTTGCGACGACGTATCCAGACCCTCATTAAGCACACGGATATATTGTGCTTGATCCTGTACTTCTGCCGCATTCAATTCAATGCCTTCGAATAGTTGCGATACGCTTACGGTCGACTCTCTGCCCGCACGAACAATCGACTGCCCTTCCTCAACGAGCCCTGCCGCTTGACCAATCTTCGTCTGGATTGAGGCGAGAATACCTGCGATATCAAGTGAAGCATCTTGAGCATGCTGCGCCAGCTTACGAATCTCTGATGCGACAACCGTGAAGCCCCTACCAGATTCTCCCGCCCTGGCTGCTTCAATCGAGGCGTTCAGCGACAGCAGATTCGTCTGATTCGCAATCTCTTGAATCGTCGACACAATGCTGCTGATCTTCGCATTCTCCTCGTTGACCTCGCTCATGACGACCGATGTGCTGCCAACCAGCTGATCAATCTCTTGCATATTGTGTGACAGCTCTTCCATTCTCGATCGGCCAAGTACCGTCAGCTCGACGGTTGCCTTTGACTTGTCACTCATGGAGACGGATGCCTGAGCCGTCGTGCTGATGCTCTCGCTCACTTGCTGAATGGCATTCGAAATGCCCGTTACACTGCTCGCCTGCGTCTCAATGCCCGATGCGATCTGTTGGAACGCCATCACAACCTGGGATGAAATATCTCCGGTTTGTCCTGCATTTTGCTGCAAGCTGTGAATCGAATCGCCCAATACTTGAATGGAGCTCTTCACCTCGTTCAATACCTCTTCTGTGCGCAGCCTTGCTTCAGCCGACTCTGCTGCGTTCATCTCCGCTTTCTTCGTCGCTTTCGCTCCGAGCACACTTGATGTAATTAACGCCGCTAACGTTAAGTCCTGAAATGCTATCAGATGGGTGATCGAGAAACTAGCGTAAGTATCCTTGGTATTAAAAAAGTAAATAGTCATCGCATTCGCCAATATCGCACTCAAGGTGAGCGGCCGCCAATCATGGTAGATTGAAACAAGCCCCAATGCGATATAAACAATATACAACCCCTCTATTGTAACGGCCTCTCGTGCAAAGAAATAACAAATACCGCTAATCCCTAACGTAATCATATACCGAATATATGGAATGGCAACTCGCCTCCATATTAGCCCTGCACATAATATACAGAAAGGAATACCGGCTAGCGCCAATATTTTCCGAATCTCACCCTCGGCTATTACAATTCCTAGAATCAGTACTCCTAGCATCAACGAAACCATTAATTTGTTCTTCTTATGCATTTCAAGCAAGTCCGTAGACATCCTAATCCTGCTCCCCCTAAGTATGTAATAATTCCACACACTAAACGAATTGACATATTCTAACAATATATAATTTTTATCGGTTAGAAAATACTATTTGTTGACAATGCAAAAAAATATTTTTTCCTGTAATACAGTTTTGTAATTAAATGGAATATAAAGAAAACGAAAAAGGTTGTGCAAAAAACGGCTCACCTCACTGTTTTCTACACAACCTTTTAATTTGCAGGGACTTATTGGGCAGCCCCTTTACTATGAATTGACCTCACTCGTTTCCAAGAAAGCAATAGCATTATCATTCACCACAACAAGCTCAGTAGCCGAGAGTGGAAGCACTTGAGCAGAAGCAATAGTCCGTTGATTAATGACCAGCTTAAATCTCAAATTCCCTTCAGCATCGAGTGCATGTACAGTACCACCCTGAGTAGAAATGTAGACATTGCCGTATACATCATGAACTAAAGTGCTTGCAAAGAAGCTGTATCCGCGACTCGCTTCTTTGGTCGGCAGTTGATAAGTCCACAGCACTTCCCCGGTGTTAGGGTTTATTTTCTGTAATGTTTTATCTTTATTCGTTACCCGGAACATATGCCCGGATTGCGTCAATGATTCAGAGATCTGTTGCAGCTTGCCTTCAACGAGCCGATACGGCTCTCCTCGATATAGAATTGTTCCATCATCCATCACACTAATGTTATCATATCGCCCTCGCAGCAGCGCGATTAATTCACCTTTCGAATCAAGAACAACCAGATGATCCACATACGACAGATAGAGATGATTAGCGCCATCAGTATGAATCTCTAGCAGTTCATTAAAAGCCGATTCCTTCTCGCTGCCTTTGGTCCATTCCGAATGTACCCAAAGCTTGTTCCCTTGCGGGTCGAATGCAGTAAGACCATCGGTCGTAATAATGATTAAGTTCCCTAATCGATCTATAGTCGCTGCAGGATGAAGAAAATCCATTGAAGGTTCTCCATTTACCTTTACGTATGACGTTACATTAGCCTGAGTATAGAGCGGTATGTTGTTCCAAGCCGTCGTGGTATTGTCACTTGTAATCTTATACCCGCCCTTACCTGTCGCAACAGCATTAATGTCAGGATCGAGCGCGGCCCTATTTTGCTCAAGCGGCATTTCTTTAATTACATTTCCAGCATAGTCCATAATGATAGCCTGATTAAAGCTCGCAAATATTAATTGATCATTCGACATAGCAAACCCTTCATACATCGTATAAGGGCTTTCTGCCTGATACGACCATCTAAGCTTCATGTCCCCGCGATGCTCAAGAACGATCGGCTTTCCGCTGTCGTTTTTAATAGGAAGCTCTAGTTGTTCATCAACAAGCTTCGGATCATCGATGACTACAGTCCGGGTACTGCTGTTCCAAGAGACCTCTGCCCCTAACGACTCGCCAATGAAACGAATCGGTACATAGACACTGTTATTCATCATAAAGGGCGGAGCAGATAACGTAATCGGTTGATTATTCTTATAAGCCGTTGTTTTGCCGATCTGAAGCTCGATTGTGGTGCCGCCTTTGACCCCAATGACCTTCTTCTCGCTGGACTTATATGTAACCTCTGCTTGAAGCGACTCAAAAATTAATCGCATTGGCACAAAAATGCTTCCGTTCTTACTAATGGGAGACAGATCGGATACAAGCTCTTTCCCGTTTACCGTAATATGAGTATTAGGGCTCGCTGAAGCCGTATGCTGGAGAGCTGGAACGATTAGGGTGGTTAATAGCAATCCAGTTGCAAGCTTTCTAAGGACATTTCCCTTTCTACGATTGGACAACACTCAGCTTCATCTCCCTATAGAATATTATTCCTTAATATATCATTCTAAGATACTATTAATAATTTTACTATAACCCAGAATCTGTTTCAGATACAGGCAGCATCCCTAAACCAACCACCACTCTTACCCAACCCGATTGCCGGAAGAGCTTTTGTTATGGCAGCCTGAGAAGATGTAATTTGTGGACGAGTTAAACCACCACATACGGGCCTCTGTGCAAAACGATCCATCACATAGTATTCTATTACCAATTACTAGTTGATTCTTTCTTACCATGTTTTTATATCCGTTTAATGTTATATTTTTCTTGAACCAAAATTGGAAGGAGATGATGTATTGATGAAGATTAAAACTTTAGCTGTCGGAATAATGGCTGCAGCAGCTTTACTGGTTGGAGGCGCGACCGTCACGAGTTCGATTTCTACACCTGTCGCCGAAGCCGCCTCAATAACGATAACTTTACGTCCCGGCCAAGTTTATGACACAGGTGGTTTGGCAACTAAAATTTCCCCATCTAATGCAATCGTTATAGATTTCAACCAATATATCCATGCATTGCAGCCTGGAACAGGTGTCGTTGACGTATATAAAAACGGCGTAACGACTCGATACAATGTACTGGTAACTAATTAGTAAGACAAAGGCATTACTTGCGAGCACCCTGTGCGGGAAGGTCTCGTAGTAATGCCTTTTATCTTCTAGATGTTTGGAGTTGTCCCCTGCTGCCACTTATATTTTAAATTTCAAGTTTAGTTCATTTAAAGTATCGACAAGCTGCTTCAGATCCTCGATCGCAGACACTACAGACTCCAGATCCT
Organism: Paenibacillus xylaniclasticus; assembly: GCF_004001065.1. Lineage (GTDB taxonomy): Bacteria > Bacillota > Bacilli > Paenibacillales > Paenibacillaceae > Paenibacillus_T > Paenibacillus_T xylaniclasticus. The sequence goes on along the minus strand of NZ_BIML01000013.1, from coordinate 20,491 downwards.
TCGCTTGGGATTGTAACGTATAGGAGGCCTGCTCCGAGGAGGCCGCGCTTTCTTCCGAGATAGCCGAGATCTCTTCAATCTCTGCTGCCAATCGCTTCGAATCCTCGGTTAATTGCGTAATATGCTCGCTGTTGGCTGCCAACTGCTGATTAATGTCTGCAATAGACGCGGATATGAGCTGGAAAGCCCCGCTTACTTTCACAATGGCTTCTGTCTGCTCGACTCCCCGTTCTTTTACAATATGCATAGCCTCGACGGTCCCTTTCGAGCTCTCCTGCACCGCGGCAATAATGTTCTCGATATCCTTCGTCGAGCTTCTCGAATGCTCCGCCAGCCTGTGAATTTCATTGGCAACAACCGCGAAGCCCTTGCCCGCTTCACCGGCTCTTGCCGATTCAATCGATGCATTCAAAGCCAGAAGATTGGTCTGCACGGCGATTTGATTAATCTGCTCTACGATCTGGCCAATATGTTGATGCTGCTCATTCAGACCGTCAATCGTCCGCTCAATATGATCGATTGCAGTATTATTCTTAACGTTAACTTCATTCAATCCTGTGACCACAATTAGACTTTCCTTACTATTCTCATTCATCTCGCCCATGGTTGTGAGTACATTGTTCGTATTCTCATACAGAATTTTGCTTTTCCCAGCAAGCGATAGAGCGAACTCGGAGCTGCTCTCAACCGATGTCGATTGAGCCTTCGTTCCGCGTGCGATTTCATCGACAGATGCAGTTACTTGATCGGATGCAGCCGCAATCTCATGCGAAGAAGACGTTAATGAAAGGATCGATTTATGGATGCTCTCGGATACATAGCGAATACTTCTCGTAAGGTTCCCCAGCTCTTTAACCATGAGGTTAAAGTTAATTCCGATCTCACCAATTTCATCTTTGCTATTAATGGTTGCTTGAATGGTTAAATCGCCATCCTTCACTTTGTTCATACTAGCGATAAGTTGGCGCAGCGGTTTCGCAAATTTATTCCCTAACAGCATCGCTACTGCTACAGCAATGATTATAACGATTACCAGCACCACAGCAATCAACCGCGTTAACGAGTTGACATCATGGTACATATCTTCCTTAGTCGAAGTAATCAGCAGCACATGACCATTAGACAATGTCGCGTACGAGATCACTTTCTCTTCACTATCCAATACGATTTCATCTACACCTGATTCGCTTGCCTTTATATGTTCTGACATGTCGGTATTTACATTAGCTAAGTTGTCCTGCAAGGTTCGCGAGGGATCGATCAAGAAGCTCTGGTGGGCATTTAACAACGAACCATAGCTATTCTTATAGGGCTTAATCGCATTAACAACGTCGGTGAACAGCTTGAAGTCGATATCCATTCCGACAACGCCGATCGTTACCCCATCTTTAAAGAGTGGAATGACATAGCTGATCATATCAACGCCGATATTTTCATTACGGTAAGGGTCCATCCAGATAGGCTCTCCCGCCTGAATCGGGCTGTAATACCATCCGACGTGCTCTGTGTCGTTAGCATCATACTTGCTGAAATCGGTAGGGACCAATTGCTCGATCGTACCATCTCCGTCAGTGTCGGCGTAGAACAATCCGGACGTCGGCTCTGTAAATGCCGGATTGAACCTTACATAGAAAGACATGGCCCCATCGGTATTCGCGGCGAACTGCTCGGCGACCGGCCTAATGGATTCTTGATAATGGTGGACATAGGCTGGGCTTGTTTGAAACTTCGCTGCGTTATCCAGCATGGAAAGTACGGATATAGCGAGTCCGTTAACGGATGTTTCAATTTTACCGATGGTCTCGTTTAACGTTTTTGCATTGCTTTCCGCTAACAATTGCGCACTGTCTGAGGAATATTCTTTTAATATCCCCCTGCTTGCATAGATGCTTATGATACCGACTAGTAACACCGCTAATACCGAGCACAACGTGATCGCATACATAATTTTAGTTCTTATGCTTTTTGTCAAAACAGTTTTCCTCCTGATATGGTGACTGAGCACTGATGTCAACTGCAGACTTCGGTAAAGATCGAGTAGAACCATTATATAACACCCGAAAGAAATTAACCCCCTAAAAAGTTCAATAGTAACTGAAAAAACTCATTAATTTTAATTTTAGAACCCATATTTTCTCTTATAGTTACTCTTGTTAACTAGTTTTGAAATTCGTTATATTTCTTCTACGCATGTACGCATAGTCCATTAATTCCTTCCCAAAATAAAATAAAGCACCTTCAAGTTATCCCCCACATCTTGCGACATCGGGACATGATCTTGAAGGTGCTTTGTAATTGAAATCCATTCCAAGTTTATTCACAACTATAGAATTGAAATAAGACATGGTCCTTTCGACGTTCTCCTGTGCCAACAAAGACTTTTCTCGTTAGCCAATCATACTTCCCTTGCTCCACTTCAAATATAGGCGAGGAACGGAAATAGTAATGTTCAGGGGCCACCTCTATACCTTGTGCCATTTGTGCCATAATGTCAGGCGGGCCATGTCGGTAACCCTTATTCATAATATAAATACAAACTCCATCATGCGTCTTCATCGTATAGTGCGCTTCAATTTCAGCTACTCCATCAGGCCGCACAAGCTGCCAATCCGCACCGCCAGGCAATATGACACCACTTATCTCTTGACCTGCAAATGCTCCGCCCAGAATGGGAATCATTTTACGAATTCCTTTGGCCGTGACACCAACCTCTTGAACAGCCCCGACTTCCATTTTGGCTTCAAATACTGGTTTGAGTGTAATCACGATATTGCCTTCATCTCTAGTCGGTTAAGCTGTTCCTTATCGAAACCGGCAATTTGCTTATAACGATTAGCTACTTCCTCTAATTCAGCTTGCGAGATTACATCCTCTAAACGTTCAAATCCTTCAGGAGCACGCTCGTGAACCATTTGCATCACAATCTCAGGACCATGCTGTCGATTACTATTTACGATAGATGCCGTTTTATGAATACGTCTTTGCTCATAAGCGAATAGAGCTTCCTCAATATTTTGATTCTCCTTAAGCGATAAATATAACGCTTCAGCGTCTAGTATAGCCTGCGAGGCTCCATTAGAACCTATTGGATACATTGGGTGAGCAGCATCGCCAAGCAGTGTTACTCGATTAAAACTCCACCGCGGTAAAGGGTTTTTATCTACAAGTGGAAACTCATATACATATTCAGCACCTGAAATTAAGCTAGGCACATCTAACCAGTCAAATGTCCAGTCTTGAAATTTAGGCGCGAAGTCAGCGAGATTAGCAAGCCTGTTCCAATCATTGCGATTAGGCGCTTCGGCTACAGATAGCTCCGCGATCCAGTTAATATCGCAATAACCGGAATGATCAGGGGTAGTAATCGGATAAGCAACGAATTTCTCATCAATATTGCCTGCCATAATCATCGTGCGACCCGATAGGAATGGTTTGGCCTTCGTCATCCCACGCCATAATATTCTACCGCCATATATTGGCTGATCGTCTTGTGGATAAAGCTGCTTTCTTAAAGCAGAATGGATGCCATCTGCTCCGATCAAGAAATCAGACTCCACCAGTTCAAGCTGCTCATGTTCATTATTACGATCTATAAAATAAGCTTGTACCTTATTATTAAGCTGTTCAACATGAGATAAGTGCATTCCTGTATGTATACAGCCCTCTCCAAGCACTCGTTTGACTTCATGTAGCAGTATTCCTTGCAGCCTGCCTCTGTGTATAGAATATTGCGGCCAATTATAGCCCGCATCCATACCGCGGTCTTCCCGCCAAATTAATTGACCGAATTTGTTATGGTATGCCAGCTCCTTCGTCCGTACTGCTGATTCATCCAACGCCTCTTGCAATCCTAAATCCCATAATATTCTCACAGAATGAGGCAATAGATTTATTCCTACACCTAATTCCTTAATCGTTTTAACGGACTCGTAGATCTGAACCTCTACTCCAGCACGATGAAGATATAAAGCCGTTGTTAAGCCGCCAATCCCAGCGCCAACAACAATGGCTTTTATACTTTTGTTCATAGGTATGCCCCTCCCGGACTATCATTTGTACCGTAAAAATCTGAGCGACGATTGATGTAAGCGTTTAACTTTATTATATTATAAGATTTGTCATTTATATATATTTATCGAGTAAATTTGTTGCAGAGCCGATGTCTATAACGCAACGAGCAATGAAGCACAGTCGTTGTTTCCCATCACCATATTGGGGTGCTGAATAGAAAAAGGAGATGATGTCACGAAACGTCATCTCCTCCTGCTGTCTTAACTATTGTTAGATTCTAATAATCGATCAAATAGAGCGTCGACACGGGTGCTGATACTGCGTTCAGGTATAGTCACAATATCGTTATTGTCGTACACAACGCGGCCGCCTACGACTACCCGCTTCACGGCAGACGGCTGCATGGCGTACACCATATTGGCAAACAGCTCATTGCGCGGAGCGAGCGACAGGTCATGAATATCCAGTGCATTGAAATCGGCGTAATAACCGGCTTCTAGTTTGCCGACTGGCAAACGCAGCACCTTTCCTCCGTTGTCTGTCCCCATTTGGTACGCTTGCTGCGCCGTCATGCATGTTCCATCCAGACGAGCTACCTTCTGAAGTAATGACACCATCCGCATTTCCTCATAGACACTATTGCGATTATTACTGCATGCTCCATCAGTCCCAAGCGATACTGTAACCCCGGCTTTCACAAGATCGGGAATCCGAGTGATGCCATCGGCTAGAAACATGTTGCTCGATGGACAGTAGGCAAGTGAAGCGCTGCGGCTGCCGGCCAGTGCAATTTCGGAATCGTCCAGCCACACAAGATGAATCGCGATCATTCGTTCATCCAGAACGCCGAGCGAATCGAGGTAATGAATCGGCCGTTTACCGTAATCCCGTAAAATTTCCTCTACCTCAAACATCTCTTCCGCAACATGAATATGGTAAGGCGTATCCAGCTCCTGCGCCAGCCGGTGTCCCGCTTGGATCATTTCCGGCGAAGCTGCGTGCGGGCTATGGGGCGCCGGATGGATCGCCACCATCGGATTCCCCTGATATTTCACCGCGAGCGAACGCGTCCGGCTTACCGCATCTGCAATCGATTCGCGGTAAGCAATCGGGGCGCCATCCCAGTCATACATGGTGCGCGCCATGACAAAACGGATGCCCAGGTCATTAGCTGCGCGAATGACGGCCTCATCATAGGCCGTTCCGTCATGATGAATGTAGAAAAAGTCACACACCGTTGTTACGCCATAACGAAGCATCTCGCCAAAAGCGAGCAGCGCGCCTGTATAAATGTCCTCCTCCTTCAGCAGCGGAGTGTACTTATACAGCGCCTGATCCCGCCATTCCAGGAACGGCTTGTCTATGGCGATGCCGCGCAGCAAGCTTTGGAACGAGTGATTATGAGCATTGACTGTGCCCGGCACAATAGCTTGCCCTTCCCACGCAACAAGCTCTGCTCCAGGGTAGCGAGCCTCAAGGTCCGCACGGGTGCCCGTATCTTGAATCATTCCATTCTCAACCAGCAGTGCGCCGTCTTTGCAGAAGTCGCCAGCTAGATAAACGTAATCGGCTGTAAATAGCTTTTGCATCCTGATCTCTCCTTAGCTTAACGGTGTAATTGGTCGTCCAGCGCCAGAAGCGAATGCAGCAGCACATTAGCCGCCTTCTCGATGTCCTCGATGCGGCTCTCTTCCTCCGGACAATGGCTCTTGCCGTCAATGCTCGGTACAAACAGCATACCCGAACGGGTTAATGCTGCCATATGCGCCGCATCATGACCGGCCATGCTTCCTAACGTATACGACTTATAGCCTAACTTCGAGGTCTGCGCGGCGGTAATGTCCATGACGAGCGGGTCCATCGCAACCGGATGTTGATCGAGCAGCAGCCTCCGCTCCAGACGGACGCCCCTTCGTGCAGCAATCGCTTCGGCATTTTTAGCCCACTTATCCAGCACTTCCCCAATCTCGGCCCTCGTCTTGCTGCGAATTTCCATATGAAACCGCACCTGACCCGGGATAATATTAGCCGCGTTCGGCTCATTGGCGATCGTTCCGATCGTGCCAACCGTTTCCGCAGAAGGATGCTCCCGACACGCCGCTTCAAAGGCCAGCATCATCTCGGATGCCGCCATGAGCGCATCCTTACGATTCTCCATCAGAGTCGTACCTGCATGATTGGCTTCCCCGATGACCGTAACATCTTCTCGGTAAATGCCTGTAATCGCCGAAACAACACCAACGGGAATCTCCCTCTCCAGGAGCCTCAGCCCCTGTTCGATGTGAACCTCCAGAAAGGCCGCCAATTCCTCCGGTTTACGACGGGCGTCCTCCAGACGCTCCGGATTCCCGCCTGCTAAGCGCAATGCATCCGCCAAAGAAGTACCGTTATGATCCTGTACACCTTCAATATTTGCTTTTCCCAGCTTGCCTGCTACAGTACGGCTGCCGAAGGTGGAAAGACCGAACGGATTAGGCTCCTCCGCGCTGAAGGAAACGAGCTCGAACGGATGACGAGTATCCAGACCACTCTCCTTCAATACCTCCATGACCTCCAACGCGAGAATGACTCCAAGCGCTCCATCATACCTTCCTCCGTTCGGAACGGAATCGAGATGAGAACCGAAGGCAATGACCGGAAGATTGCAATCTGCACCCTTCCGATGTGCCCAGATATTCGCCGCTTCGTCCACCTTAATGTCCAGATCAAGTGCGCGAAGCTGCTGTTTCAGCCATTCCCGCGCCTCAAGCTCGGCCGGAGTGAACGTCGTGCGGTCCATGCCGTCCCCCGCATTGCGTCCAATTTCGCCGAGCTCAAGAATACGGGCTTGTATTCTTGCAGCGTTAACCTTCAGTTCCTTCACCCGGCCAGCCTCCTTCCGTCCTGAATTACGACTCGGCCGTTTTTAATCACCGTTTCCACCAAATTAACGCCGTAATGATATTGCAGATATAAATAATTCGGTGCATCAAACAATACAACATCCGCCTGCTTGCCGACCTCAAGGCTGCCAATGCGATCCGCTCGACGAATCGCGTGTGCGGCATTGATCGTGACGGCCGTTAGCGCTTCCTCCGGGGTCATGTGCATCGTCAAGCACGCTAAATTCATAATGAGCGGCAGCGACTCCGTCGGACATGATCCAGGATTGCGGTCGGTAGATAGAGCAACAGGCACACCGGCATCAATCATTTGGCGTGCCTCCGCCGGCTTCGTCATCAGGAAGAAGGCCGTCCCCGGCAGGAGAACCGCAATAACCCCCTTCTTGGCCATAGCACGGATACCCTCGTCCGAAGCGCGAAGTAAGTGCTCGGCTGACACGGCGCCGATTTCAGCCGCCAATTCTGCCCCACCGTAAGGGACGATCTCGTCGGCATGGATCTTCGGCAGCAGCCCCCACTGCATGCCCGCCTCCAGAATGACTCGCGACTGCTCCGGCGTAAAGACGCCTTCTTCGCAAAACACATCGCAAAATTCAGCCAGTCCTTCGCGGACAACCGTCGGGATCATCTCCTCTGTGATGAGCCGCACATAAGCGTCCGGATCTCCCTTGTATTCCCGAGGTACAGCATGTGCACCCATAAACGTCGATACAAGATCGACTGGATGCTGCTCGTGCAGCTGACGTGCCACACGCAGCTGCTTCAGTTCATCCTCCAGCGTAAGTCCGTAACCGCTCTTGGCTTCTACGGTTGTCACCCCATGTTCGAGGAAGCGATCAAGCCGCTTGGCAGTTTCTCGGATCAATTGCTCCTCATCTGCCTCACGAGTGCGGGTGGTGGAATAATGAATTCCTCCGCCCGCATTCATAATTTCCATGTAGGTCGCTCCGTTCAACCGCATGCCAAGCTCTTTCTCCCGAGTACCCGCAAACACGACATGTGTATGCGGATCGACAAGTCCTGGAGTGACCAGCTTACTCGTTGCGTCAATCACAGTCACTTCTTGACCTGCGGAGTGCTGCTCCACATAACGCGCCGCTTCCTCATCTGTACCGACATAAGCGATACGATTGTCCTCAAGCACGACTCCTCCACGCTCGATCACACCCAGTTCGCTCATAGCCGCGCCCGTGCGCGGCTTATCGTTTGGGCCTGCCATCGTTACGACTTGAGCTGCGTTGCGAATATATACCAATCCCATGCCGATCCCCCTCTTATATCCGCTTAACCGAGCATCGGCATGCGCACGCCTCTAGCTTTAGCCGTCTCGATGGCCAGCTCATATCCCGCATCGGCATGACGCACAACGCCCATACCCGGATCGCTGGTCAACACGCGGGATAGTCTCTCTTCCGCATCTTTAGTTCCATCCGCCACAACGACCATACCTGCATGCATCGAATAACCCATGCCTACGCCGCCGCCATGATGCAGGGATACCCAGCTGGCTCCAGCCGCTGTATTGACGAGCGCGTTAAGCAGCGGCCAATCGGCAACCGCATCGCTTCCATCCTTCATCGCTTCCGTCTCGCGGTTCGGAGAAGCAACGGACCCAGCGTCCAAATGATCCCGTCCGATGACGATCGGTGCAGATAATTCACCCGAAGCGACCATATCGTTAATGACTTTGCCGAACTTCGCACGCTCCCCGTAGCCGAGCCAGCAAATACGGGAAGGAAGCCCTTGGAAGGCGATTTTGTCCTGAGCCATGCGAATCCAGCGGTGCAGCGGCTCATTGTCCGGGAACAGCTTTAGCACGGCTTCATCCGTCTTGCGAATATCCTCCGGATCACCAGATAGCGCCGCCCAGCGGAAAGGCCCTTTACCTTCACAGAACTGTGGGCGAATATAGGCAGGAACAAACCCCGGGAAGGAGAAGGCAGCCTCGACCCCTTCATCATAAGCGACCTGGCGAATATTATTGCCGTAGTCGAACGCAATTGCGCCGCGCTCTTTCATCGTCAGCATCGCCTCGACATGCCGCGCCATACTCGCTTTAGACAGCTTGACGTATTCATCTGGATTGTCCTCACGCAGCTGTTTGCCTTCCTCCATCGTGTAACCGGCTGGCAAGTAGCCGTTCAGCGGATCATGGGCAGATGTCTGATCCGTAATAATGTCTGGGATGAATCCGCGCTCAATCATTTGCGGCAGTATCTCTGCCGCGTTACCCACCAGACCAATAGACAGCGGGCTCCCCTGCGCCTTCGCTTCTTGCGCGAGCGAGATCGCATCATCCAGACTGTGTACCATCAAGTCGCAATAACGGGTTCTGATCCGTTTATCAATCCGGCTTTGGTCAACTTCAATACCAATGACCACACCCTCATTCATCGTGACAGCCAATGGTTGAGCGCCGCCCATGCCGCCTAATCCAGCCGTTACCGTGATCGTTCCTTTCAGGCTGCCGCCAAAATGCTGGCGCGCCAGCTCTGCGAACGTTTCATACGTTCCTTGTACGATTCCTTGACTGCCGATATAGATCCAGCTTCCTGCCGTCATTTGTCCATACATCATCAGACCCTTTTTATCAAGCTCATGGAAGTGCTCCCAGTTCGCCCAGGCCGGCACCAAGTTCGAGTTGGCAATCAGCACGCGAGGAGCATCTTTATGCGTCCGGAATACCGCTACAGGCTTGCCGGATTGCACCAGTAAGGTTTCGTTGTCTTCCAGCTCCTTCAATGATTTCACGATAGCGTCGAAGCTCTCCCAATTGCGGGCTGCCCTCCCGATTCCGCCGTATACGACCAGCTTCTCAGGATGCTCCGCAACCTCCGGGTCTAGATTGTTCATCAGCATCCGCAATACAGCTTCTTGCACCCAGCCCTTTGTATTCAGCTCCGTTCCTCTCGGCGCACGAATGACACGTTTTTCACTGCTTCCCATATTCATTTCCTCCCCAAACTTTTGACTTTGCCCTTGACAGCACCTATATCCTGCTAGACACGATTACGAAGTCTGCTATCAGTTAAGTTGACCTATCATTTGTTCCAGCTCAATCATCGAATCGACTTGCTTCATCCAGCCCGCAATCGTTCTGAAATCGCCCGACAGCACCCTGTCACGATCCACGAATGACACGTTGCTGCGGATTTGGCGGTACAGCCACGCCGTGCCTTCCCCTAGCAATGCCGGATTACGGAAATCCGCAGCCTGCGCTCCGCATAGCAGCTCAATCGCGAGTACGTTATAGGCATTGTCGACGATTTGCCGGGCTTTACGAGCCCCGATCGTCCCCATGCTGACATGGTCTTCTTGATTGCCCGAAGAAGGAATCGAGTCGACACTAGCCGGATGAGCAAGCGACTTGTTCTCCGACACGACCGAAGCCGCAGCATATTGAGCGATCATAAAGCCTGACTCCACCCCGCCATTAGCCGTCAAGAACGGCGGTAAGCTCTCGTTCAAGTGCGGATTGACCAAGCGCTCGATACGCCGTTCCGCGATATTAGCCAGTTCTGCTGCCCCGATAGCCAAATGATCCATGGCCAGAGCAATCGGCTGTCCGTGGAAATTGCCTCCTGAGATGACCCGATCCTCCTCTGCAAAAATCAACGGATTGTCTGTCGCAGAGTTCATCTCAATTTCGAGCTTCTCCCGCACATAAGCAATGGCATCCCGGCTAGCCCCATGCACCTGAGGCGCGCAGCGCAGCGAGTATGCATCCTGTACGCGGCGCTCCCCTTGATTCGTCATAAGCTGGCTTCCGGCCACCAGTCTACGAATACGGGCGGCCGATGCACGCTGACCCTTATGCGGACGGATTGCATGTGTTCGATCGTCGAATGCGTCACGCACTCCATACAGCGCCTCCGCTGTCAGAGCAACCGCATTGTCGGCCCAATCGGCTAAGCGTTCCGCATCGAAGCATGCCAGCGCTCCGACTGCTGTCATAACTTGCGTACCATTGATCAGCGCCAGCCCTTCCTTCGACTCCAGTACGATTGGCGTTAACCCTGCACGCTTCATTGCTTCTCCTCCGGGAAGCCGCTCGCCCTTGAAGTACGCTTCTCCCTCCCCGACAATAACAAGCGCCAAATGGGACAACGGCGCCAAATCTCCACTTGCTCCAAGAGATCCCTGCTCTGGAATGACCGGCGTTACGCCCCTGTTCAACATTTCCGCCATAAGGCTAACGACTTCCGGACGAATGCCCGAGTAACCGATCGCCACCGCATTAATTCTCAGCAGCATGATGGCACGCACGACTTCCACCGCGAACGGCTGTCCAATCCCGCAGGCATGGCTGCGAATCAAATTCAATTGCAGCACTTTGGCGTCTTCTTCCGGTATAAAAGTATCGCTAAATTTGCCAAAGCCCGTCGTTAACCCATACACGACTCTTTGCTCGCGGAGGAGCTTCTCTACGTACTCCCTTGTCCGCTGCATCACTTGCATGCTGCCCTCGTCGATTTCGACCTTCCATCCATGCCGGGCTACGTCTACAACATCCTTCAGAGTCAACGAGCTGCCATTAATGCGAACCGTGTGTTCAACTGTTGTCAGCATATCCTCACCTGCTTTACAAGAAAATAAAAAAGCCCATACCTCTTCCGGGTACCGGCTTCTATACACTAATCACTAAATGGCCGCTTAGCCATATTCAATTCTATCGTTATGAAAACTCAAGCACTGCACTAGTCAATCTGAAAATCACTATAAACTAAAGAATACGCACTATTCACATAAGACCTATAAATCGACATCCTAAATTAACTTGCTTCTAATGGACTTGCTTCTAACGGATTTGCTTCTAGTCTGCTTACTTATAACGGTCGACCTCGACTCAATCCTTCAGTGGATAGCTTCGAGTTATTTCTCCAGCCGTAATTCTACAGCACGGGCATGTGCCTGTAGTCCTTCGTAACGTGCCAAGGCAGCAATCTTGCGGCCGTTGTCCAGCATATCCTGGCGACTGTAGCAAGCAACGCTTGTTTTCTTGACAAAATCGTCTACCGATAGCCCCGAAGAGAATCGCGCGGTTCGTCCTGTCGGCAGCACATGGTTCGTCCCTACGAAATAATCCCCAATCGGAACCGGGCTGTTATCTCCAATAAAGATCGCTCCGGCATGCTTGATTTTGCCTAGATGGGCGAAAGGATCTTCAAAATGGATTTCCAAATGCTCGGTTGCCATTTCATTCACAATATCAATGGCTTCCTCCAAATGGTCCGCCAAACAGATCGCTCCGTAATTTTCTATTGCCTTCCCCGCAATGTCGCGCCGCTCCAATTGTTTAAGCTGCAGCTCGACTTCCGTCTGCACTTCCTTCGCGAGCGCTGCCGAAGTGGTCACAAGCGTTGTCGAAGCGAGTGGATCATGCTCTGCCTGAGCCAACAAATCGGCTGCAATATACGCCGCATTAGCGGATTCATCGGCCAGAATGACCACTTCACTAGGCCCTGCGATCATATCGATCGCCACTTGTCCGAACACTTCCCGTTTCGCTACAGCAACAAAAGCATTCCCTGGCCCGGTAATCTTATCGACTTTACGAATCGTCTCCGTCCCGTAAGCGAGCGCAGCGATCGCTTGCGCGCCTCCAACCTTGTAAATCTCTCGTATGCCTAATTCAGCAGCAGCTACTAACACTGCCGGATTCAATTTACCATCCTTGCCTGGCGGGGTTGTAATAGCAATTTCTTGTACGCCAGCTACCAGCGCCGGTATCGCGTTCATCAGGACGGAGGAAGGATAGGCGGCAGTACCGCCCGGCACATATAGTCCCACTCTTTCAAGCGGCAGTACAAGCTGTCCAAGAATCGTTCCGCTGCTCTGCGTCGTCATCCACGATTGGTTAACCTGACGCTGATGATAGTCTCGGATGTTGTGAATAGCGCCTCGCAGCGCATCCAGCACTTCCGGATCAATGATCCGATATGCTTCCTCGATCTCTTCTTCCTGAACCGCGATATGCGCAAGAGCAACCTTATCGAATGCTTCGGTCATTCGCTTAAGCGCTGCATCCCCATCCCGTCTCACCTCTGCAATAATGTTCAGCACCGTCTCCCGGCGTTCCGGATGATCGGATACCTGAGGCTGGGTCACCAGCAACTCCGACCTTGGCACAATTTTCAGCATACTACATACACCTCCGGTAATACCGCCCAAACCTATTAAGGTTGTAACGCCTCTTTTTGTTGTGATTTCTGTCTTACCAGCTCTGATACGATTTCCCGTTTGTAATGAAGGAATTCATCTGTCAGCATATCGTTCCAATCACGCGGCTTGTGCATGTCGATGGTCATTTCCTTGGCGACTCGACCAGGATGAGCACTCATAACGTACACGCGGTCGGACAAGTAGATCGCCTCATCGACATCATGAGTAACGAACAAGACGCTGCATTTCTCCTCTGTCCAAACCTTCATAAGTAAGTCTTGCATATCTCTGCGGGTTTGCGCGTCCAACGCGCCAAACGGCTCGTCCATCAGCAGCAGCTTAGGACGATAAACGAGCGCTCGTGCGATCGCTACCCGTTGCTGCATACCCCCGGACATTTGCACCGGATAGTGATTCTCAAACCCTTTGAGGCCAACCAATTCAAGATAGTGATAGGCCATATCCTTCTTCTGCGAAGCGCTGAGCCCCGGTGTTTTCTTAAGCGCGAATGCAACGTTCTCCCATGCGTGCATCCAAGGCAGCAAGCTGTATTGTTGAAATACGACGCCGCGATCTCTTCCTGCACCGTTGATTTCTACACCATTTAGCTTGAGTGATCCTCCGGTCTTCGTATCCAATCCTGCGACAAGTCGGAGAAAGGTTGATTTGCCGCATCCCGAAGGCCCGAGCAGGGAAATGAATTCCTCTTGCTGTATCGTCAAGCTGACTCGATCTAGAGCAGTAATTTCCTTCTTATGGCTGACGAACGTCTTCATGACGTTATCTGCGTGAAGCATAACCTCTCCCATCTTCAATCACCCCTTCGCCTTCTCCAGCATTTTCCATGGGAACATTTTGCGATACAGCCAGCTGAACAGCAGGTCTGTGAGAAGTCCCAGGAAGCCAATGATGAGAATGCCTAACACGATGCGGTCCGTTGCCAAGTAACGTTGAGCCTGCATAATGCGGAAGCCCAATCCATCGGAAGCGGCAACCAGCTCCGCGACAACCAGGTAAGTCCATGCCCAGCCCCAAGTCGTACGCAGCGTATCCATGATGCCTGGGAATGCAGCCCGAAATACAATGCTGCGAGTCACTTGCCATTTGGAGAAGCCAAGCGTATGGCCGACCTCAATCAGAGACTTATTGATCGTCTTACAATTGTCAGCAATCATGATAACTTCCTGGAAGAACACCCCAAGGAACAAAATGAAAAATTTCTGTAAATCGCTCGTTCCGAACCACAGAATGGATAACGGAATGAACGCGACGGCAGGCATATAGCGGATCAACCCGACGAACGGCTCCCAAATCGCTTGCCATGTGCGAGAAGTCGCCATCTTAAGCCCGATCGGAATAGCGAAAATCGTTGAGATCACAAATCCCATTAGGATCCGATAAAAGCTAGCCACAACATCACTGAAAAATATTCCTTCATCAATCTCATCAACGAGCGCATTAACGGTATCGCCAGGTGTCGGAAGGAATAATGGATCGATCATTTCGGAATACGTAACAATCGACCAGGCTGCCAGCACCACAAGGATACTTGCAACCGATATAAACGTATATTTCCTCACGCGTATCCCCCCTGCCTATATATGATTGAATCCAAATCCGATAGCTTCATGCTCAAAGCCTTTCTTAGGGGCACCGATTGTACCATAGATCGCAACCGCTATCCAATCCCCTTGATGTGGAACCGTTCCCGCAAACTTGCCTCGTACAATCGAGAAGGTCAAGCCTACAGTACGCAAAATGTTACCGAACTGCACCTCGCCTCGGCCAACGCCTTGCAGAGCTTCAATAATCGCATGGTAAACCGCGTGCACTTCCCGATACGATTCACCATCGATAATCTCATTGTTCTTAGCAGCTGTTTCGATCGCTGCGATCACCTTCATCATATCCATAGCCCCGACACGGCCGATCGCATAACGATACCCTTCAGTGCGCAGCTGCTGTTCAACCGTCTTCCTCCACGGGTGATCTTGGAGGGTTGCCAGCAAAATAGCCATCTTGCCTATCATCATCTTAGAATCTATTCCTTCGCTCACGATGACCCTCCTTTAATTGGATGTATCGCCTTCCCCCTGAATGAGAAGGAAGGCGACATTTTCATACTTATTGCAAGTGAAACATTTTGTTCAGGTCAATCGCTTGTTTCAGCGCTCCTTGCTCGATCATAATCTCTTGGATTTTCTTTGCGGTGTTCATAAATTCGCCGGATTCAGCTACAGCCGCTTGTTCTTTCGAAGTATAGTAGCTCATTCCCGCCAGAATGACCGGGAGCTCAGCAATATCAATGCCTGCATTCTTCGCAATGATCTCGTCGCCTGCTTCACGGTTGTTGTTCCAGTATTCCATCGTTTCATCCCATACTTGCTGCAGTTTCTCTTGCACATCTGGATGCTCCGTCAAGAATTCGGATTTAACGACCGCAATATCACTAATAATGCCAGGAGAATCAGCGCCGGAATACAATACCGTAACATCAAGTTTATCCTTAACAGAGGAGATATACGGCTCGTAAGTGACCGCAGCGTCTACCTTGCCAGACAGAAGGGCAAACCCAGCATCGGAAGCCGCCATATATACCACTTTTATATCATCCATGCTCATATTATTGTCATGCAGCGCTTGGCGCAGCAGCAAATCTGAAGTCGCACCTTCTTCGTAAGCAACTGTTTTGCCTTTCAGATCAGCGATCGTTTTAATATCACCTGTCGCCAAAATCGCATCGGCTTCTGCAGCATCGTCTAGCAGAATAATCCCTTGAAGACCCAGCTCGTTAGCCGCCTCCATTCTAATTGCTGTATTAGTAGCGACATTGGCAACTTTAATATTATTAGAAGCAAAAGCAGCATTCATATCGGCATCTTGAATGAAATTCACAACTTTCACGTCGAGGCCGTATTTTTCAAAAATGCCTTGCTCCGCTGCGATCCACCAAGGGGCATAACCAACCCACGGGGAAACCCCCATGCTGAAGGACAACGCTTTACCCGATTCCGGGGATTCCGGGGATTCCGGGGATTCCGAGGATTCGGAATTTGCATTGGAGTCAGAGCTGGTAGTCGAGCTTGTGCTGCTGGAAGCCTTGTCACTACCACCGCAGGCTGCCAACATTGCGACAAACAAGGACAAAACGACGAGCAGCAGGGAGTTCTTCTTGAGTACAGATTTCATAGATGACCACTCCAATTCTTTTAATTATCTAGATTATTTAATCTTATTAATCTTACTAAAAAACCGCGACTCAATGAACAATAAATGTTCACAAAGAACAAAAAAAATGCACGGACAATAACAGGAATACAAATAATCCCATTTATGCCATGCACATTCTAAAATTCTATTCACTATATTGTGCTTGTTTATATTCTATTCGTCTATATATGCTTTGTCAATCAATTATGTCAGGTTATTTCACATTTGCATCTCAACGACCTTGTTTATCAACCTATCTTGCGTAACGCAACCCCAAAGTTCAAATAAAACCAAATAATAATGCAAAGAAAAGCGCCGTTATACTATATACCTAGCAGATTAATATTCACTGACAAGTTCTAGATTAACTAATTGAGGGATGAAGAGACTTATTAAGTCTCCCCTTGTCAGAATACTTATCATCAGATCGACACCCTTGTAATTAGCTAACGATAATAAAACCATCCTCTGCCTGATTAACTTGGAATTAGACCAAAATCGCGGATTCGCTGTCTGCGCATCCATTGCGTTGCGACCCATTTGTCACCACGGACAACGGGAACGCTGCTGTGCAAGGTCAAGTTGTTGAGCGCTTGCTGTTGATAGAAATATTCAAAATACAACGCTGACCCACGCTCCGGCTTCACCCTAAGCTGCAGTAAGGGAAAGAGCGTCTCTCCCCCTTCCTCTACATCGTTCAAGTAGATGATCAGCGTGCTGATCCGATTATTCCTTGCCAAAGGGCTGTTCTGGCCGAAAAAGTCATAGTGAGCCTTATATTCTTGATTAGGACCATAATGAAGAACTTGCAAGCCTTCGGCATGCTCGATCGGCACGTTCATTAACTGTGAAATTCGCCTTTCGATGCGCCGGATGAACGGACTCTCCTCTTCTTCAAAAAACATCCCGCGACTCGTGCGAATCTCACTGACCACCTTGTTCACGAGTTTGGATTCTGTAAGACGGGGGCCGGCTGTCTCCATTAACCACTGACATTCATCGTCCGTAAGCAGCCGTTTAAGCTTCATAATTAATGGTTCCTTATGCAGTACCGTCGCCGCAACGACGCAGTCATCGAGCGAGTAGAAGGATTGAATCGGCAAGATAGATGTTTCCTCGCTCATATCTCTCACCTCTACAGTACAGAATTTCGTAGTAGCTTAACTAATAAGCTCTTAACCACAAGAATAATTATACATCAATGGGTGTTTCTATGAATATTCCCTCAACTGAATGACCAGCAGTCGATATGGGGTAGTAAATATCCCAAAAGCGCAAGGTGTCGATATGCTCCTCATTAAGTCTGATGCCACCTCGTTGAGACTTACGGACAAGACCACTTTGTCGACAAGTTCTTGAAATGTCCTCATAAATAGGCATTTCCTTAGCATTGTTCTGCCTCCAAAAAGAGATTATTGAAAAAGCCAAGAGGCGCCTATTTGTCGTGAACAGGAATCAATGAGCATTTCATTAACCCCCGCCTTAGACAAGTGGTATGCCTCTTAGCTTTATTAAAGAATAATGATGCCGCTCGATATCGTTCATCGTAGTTTTCGTATTCTGCAAAAGGGCAGACTTCCCCCTTGATAGCCGGTACGCGTTTTTGCCGACCCGAAAACTACCTACTTCGAACGATACGGAATGACATCCATTTCACCTCTTTTTGGAAAATACAGCTATCATATCCTCTTATCTATGATTACAGCAAGTACAAGTTTCTGTACACGCCAAAACGGGCGAATTTGTACATATAACTAGCTTGACATTAATATCTGTATCAAAGTATGCTGAAATTAATTAATACTTTCTAATGAATATAATACATATATTAGAAAAAAAATAACGATTTTGGATGTTCGCTGTTCTGATTTATGTAAAATTAGGTGGTTTTATATTGAGTTTTCATTATTCATATAAGGGGTTTTTCCATGGCTCAAGACACAAAGCAGTATAAAAGAAAGGCAAAGATCAATTTCAACACAATTAACAACAAATTAATACTATCAATTGTAGGGATTACGTTAATTTCCTTAGCGCTCGTAAGCTCCGTTGTATCATATAAAGTTAGTGAACAAACAGAGGAAGACTTTAGTCGATCAGTGGATGTCCAGCTTAAAAATATTGATGCAAGTATTGAGGCTTTCTTTGCTGAGGTTGAATCAAATTCTTTAATGTTAACAAACTTATCGTTGCTTAAAGAAACAGATAAGAGAATCACAACCTATGTGGACAAAAAAGGGATTGACGGAAAAGTTGCAATGAAACCACTCGAAGGAGATCCGTTCGAAGCAGAAGTATATAAAACATTTAAATCCTACGTAGAGTCTCACCCTAACATATTAGCTTCGTCTTTAGGGGTGGAAGAAAATGGCGGGTTTGTTCAGTATCCAGAAAATCCTCGTGATGAAGGGTATGATGCAAGACAACGTTCCTGGTATGAACTAGCGACTGCTAATCCAGACAAAGTTAATTTTTCAGATGCCTATACAACTTCCGGCGGTCAACTCGTAATTTATGCTGCAAGAGCTATTCTGGATGATAACAAACAACTACGCGGCGTATTGAGCATCGACATTGATTTAACGAGTTTAACCGACGTTATGAAGACGAATAAAATCGGCGAGACTGGTTATATCGTTCTTGCAGATCGTCTTGGCAATATCATTGCACATCCAAAAGATGATAGCTTACTATTTTCCAATATTTCCGCACTTGGGATTAAAGAATTTGAAGATGTTGAAAAGTTGC
Organism: Paenibacillus xylaniclasticus; assembly: GCF_004001065.1. GTDB lineage: Bacteria > Bacillota > Bacilli > Paenibacillales > Paenibacillaceae > Paenibacillus_T > Paenibacillus_T xylaniclasticus. Next base: position 1,478 of record NZ_BIML01000013.1, on the reverse strand, counting down.
CGAAGGTGCCATTTAAAACAACATTAAATGGTCAGAATTATATATCTAGTGTTAACCCCTCTTCAAACCAAGAGTTAGGTCTTAACTACATTGTAATCGTAGAAGAAAGTGAGTTTACGAAAAGTGCTAGTGAAATAGAAAAGTTTATATTATTTACAACAGTGATTGTTATTATCGTTTCGATAATCATTGCTTATTTCATTTCCAGCAGAATATCAAAACCAATTAAGTTCGTTTCTTCCCACTTAAAACAGTTAGGAAATGGTGACTTCACCCCAGTCATTCCTGAAAAATATTTACGTCATAAGGGTGAAGTTGGAGATATTATGAGAGATACAAGCAATATGCAAACGAACTTAACGAAACTTATTGCTTCTATTTCAGATGCATCTAAAGTAGTTTCTGTTTCTTCAAATGAGCTAATGGAAACGAGCGAACAATCCGTCATTGCTGCTGATGAAGTTTCTCGAGCTATTGCGGAAATTTCTAAGTCTGCTGGAGAACAAGCAGTAGATACTGAACAAGGTGCTATGCACATGAATGAGTTAGGAAATCTCATTACGAAAGATCGCTATTATATTGCGAATCTTAATCAGTCTGCTAATGAAGTAGATGCGATCAAACTCGAAGTAATAGATATATTGAAGGACTTGGTTGAAAAGACAGAAAGCAGTTACGCAGAAGCTAAGGAAGTATCGGATGTCATTATTAATACGAATGAAAGTGCCTCAAAAATCGAAATGGCTAGTCAGATGATTAAAGGTATAGCAGAGCAAACAAACCTCCTTGCCCTAAATGCCTCTATCGAAGCAGCTAGAGCCGGAGAATATGGAAAGGGCTTTGCCGTTGTAGCTTATGAAATAAGAAAATTAGCAGAGCAATCTAATAAGTTCACACAGGAAATCTCCGAAATCATCCACGACCTAACCGGAAAGACGGAGTTTGCCGTTGAAAAAATTCATGAGGTTGGGCGAATCGTGCAATTGCAGACAGAAAGCGTGAATAATACTAATAGCCGAGTGGATCGAATTGCGGAAGCTATTGACAAGATGAAACAGGCAATTACCCACATCAATAACTCTTCGAATGAGATGGAAAGCAAAAAGAATGAAATTATCCAGATCATTGATAGCTTAGCTGCAAGCACTGAGGAAAATGCAGCAGGAACAGAAGAGGCATCTGCATCTGTAGAGGAACAAACCGCTTCGATGGAGGAAATTTCTACCGCTAGCAAGCGACTTGCTAAATTAGCACATGATATGCAGGAGAGTATAGATCAATTTAAATATTTAAAAGAATAGAAAGTGGAAAGAGCCAGGATAAAACTATTTAGCGTAAAAACTCCTGTGTGGACAATTATCCATACAGGAGTTTTTTATTAATGCATCATTTATAGTCTTTGTAATTTTCATATGAGTCTAAACAGAACCCCGTCCTCATGCGGACTGGGTTCCATGGTGGAGGCGAACCGCCGCTCT
>NZ_BIML01000012.1 GCF_004001065.1 Paenibacillus xylaniclasticus | reverse complement strand
CCGGCAAACGATTTGAACTGATTACGGAGAAGGGAGCCTATACGATGCAGGCCAACAAGAGCAGCGATAGCTTTGTAATTGAGATTGTAGACGATAACGAAGACGTTGAAATCGAAGATGCGGGTTCAACAGAAGAATTGAAAGTGTGGACCTCTGTCAAGATAGTAGACACAGATTTTTTCTTACCCGGCCTGACGGGAGTACATACATTCGAACTCAGACGGGGTACGATACCCTATTGAAGAATGAATCCTTTGGTTGTTGTAGAACACTTCGATATATTCAAAAATGCTTTTTTTCGCTTCGGCTCGCGTTCCGTACTTATTGAGGTAAATTAATTCCTTCTTTAAAATGCTGTGAAACGACTCGATACAGGCGTTTCGTAGCAATTTCCCTTACGACTCATACTGCCAGTCATCTCATATATTTGGAGTTGCTTTTGATAATCGAGGGAGGCGTACTGGCTACCTCTGTCTGAATGATGGATCAAACCTTTGTCTGGACATTGCCGTCCATAAGCCTGCCGGAGAGCACTTAGAACAAGCTCCTTGGTCATTCTTTCACTCATGTGCCAGCCAACGATTTTACGCGAAAACAAGTCCATTACGCTCGCCAAATAAAGCCAGCCTTCACCTGTGGAAACGTAGGTAATGTCAGTAACCCACTTTTCATTCGGTTTGCTTGCTGTAAACTCACGGTTGAGCACATTCTCATGAACCGGCAGGGAATGCTTGGAGTTAGTTGTT
>NZ_BIML01000011.1 GCF_004001065.1 Paenibacillus xylaniclasticus | reverse complement strand
AAACGTATATTTTACCGATGGTCTTTCGCGAAGAAGTGCATCGCCTTTTTTAAGATTTCATTCTCCTCCTGGAGTTCACGAATCTGTTTCTGCAGTTCCTTCAGCCGTTGGTCTTCCGGCTTCAGCCCTTGTACAGCAACAATTTCCGGCTCACGGCTATATTTCTTCACCCAGCCGTACAAGGTATTGGCGTTAATCTTTAGCACACGTCCGATCTCTGCTACCGGCTTCCCACTCTCCTTTATGTATTGGACGGTTTGCTTCTTGTACGCTTCATCGTGTTTGATATTTTTCATAGACACGGGCTCCCTCGCTCAAATTGTTGAATCTAGTCTAGTCTGTGTCTACAATTCAGTCTAACTGCACTGTATGGGGTATTGCTTGGGCAGCAGAAACCACAAGTTGGGGAGCGACCGTTACAAATGGCAGTAACAAACACAGTATACGATAGCTCCCCGGCGGAACACGACAACAAAAATAAGGGTATACTGCGCAACAATAACAAGAGGCAGAATGGACAGCATGAAAAACTTGAAACTTTTTTTGCCGCAGCACTTAAAAAAAGCAGGGAATTTGATATATATCCATCAGACGATGCAGAAGGAAAGCATGGATTGGCTAGCGTCCCGTTGCGGGCTGCGTAAGCAGCTAACGCTTGAACTGAGGTTGAAGACATGGTTTCAATACGCATCGGACTTGATGGGTAAAAGGAAGGATGATATGCACTACAAAGCAAAGCATATCTACGTAGGTATTGACCTGCACAAGAAGACCCATACGGCAGTTGTGGTCAATTGCTGGCACGAGAAGCTATGTGAAGTTACATTTGAAAACAAGCCATCGGCATTCCCTGAACTGATTGCATTTGTAAAACAGTGCAAGAAACGAGGCGTTACGCCGATCTATGGATTAGAAGACGTGGGCGGCTATGGTCGTTCGCTGGCTGTTTACTTGCTAGAACAGAAGCAACAGGTGAAGGAGGTCAACTCTGCCCTGTCGTATGCGGAGCGCAAGAGTAATCCCATCGTACAAAAAAGCGATAGCTGGGATGCAGAATGTGTAGCGAAAATCCTGCTAAACAAGCTGGACATGTTACCGGATGCAAACCCACAGGACGTGTACTGGACGATTGGTCAATTGGTAACGAGAAGGAATGGCTTGATTAAGGCATTGACCTCGCTGAAAAACCAATTGCACATGCAGCTCAGCTACCATTTTAACCAAGCTATAAAAGGTTCTTTAGCGAGTTGGACGGTAAATGTGCATTAGCATTTTGGCACAAGTACCCATCGCCTTATTTGTTGAAAGACGAGACGGTAGAATCGCTGGCCCATTTTCTGCGATTAACCAGCAACAACGCTTGTTCAACCCGAAAAGCCGAGCAATTGCTAGCGTGGATTCAGGCGGATGGCGACACGACCCGAACGTATCAGGAGCAGCGTGACTTCCTCATTCGTAGCCATGTCCGTGACATAAGGTTCAATAAGAAGGAAATCGCCCGAGAAGAAGGCGAATTACATAGCATGATGCAGCAACTTGATCTTCAATTGGAAACGATGCCGGGCATAGACTTGGTAACATCTTCAGCATTGGTAGCTGAAATAGGCGACATACATCGTTTCGCTAGTGCAGATAAGCTGGCTCGTTTTGCTGGAATTGCCCCTGTAAAATGGGTTCCGGCGGCAAGCACGCCAACCTGAAAAGCAGACAAGGCAATCGAGTGTTGCATGGACTGTTTTACAATCTGGCTGTCCAGCAAGTGCAAGTTTCAAAAGAAAGCAAAAAGCCACGCAATCCCCTGTTTTATGAATACTTCAACCGTAAGAAAGAGGAAGGAAAAACACCAACGCAAGCCTTGGTCTGTGTCATGCGGTGGTTAGTCAACATCATCTATGGCATGATGAAGCATAAAACAGCGTTTCGTCTGCCTGAACAAACCGAAAAACAAGCAAGCTGATTGGTGGGATCGCTAGTAATCTAGCAACCACCGTATATTTTCAATAGATTAGCTTTACAACATAGGGGACGGGGAATGCTGTTCCTAAGATGAAAGAACCTGTAGTAGCTAAAACCCATAGAGGATTAGAGTATGAGTTTGAAAATCCATCTGGAAGCACTTTAAATTGGATTGAACAAAATTCCAAAAATATTCCTAATGCAATTACAATTGCTAAAAATAGCAAGAACCCTGGAACTGCTATTGAGGGGAAAGTAGGCGAATTTGTAAACAGTAAAACAGAAGTTACCCATTTCGGTGTGAAAGTGGAAAACATTACAACTGGAAACCGTGCTGGGGATATTGATATCGCTACACCAAATCAGTTCATAGAGGTCAAAAAGTCCACAAGTGTACTTAAAAAGGATCAAATAATAAAATATACAGATTCAAATGATCCTAATTATTTTAACTATCAGAATAAAGAGGTTATCATTTATATTGATGAGCCGATTAATATGTCAAATCCTAGAGTAGTGGAATTAATTAAGAGCATAGAAGAGATACCAGGTGTAAAAATAGTTAATTCCCTCGATGAACTTGGAAAGGTGCTGAAGTAATGGCGATTTTTTTAGCTAAAGAATCTTTGAATATTTCATTATTGAATATTTTAGAAAATATAGAAAAAATATCAGAAAATAATAATTTATATTTTGTATTTGATAAGAGATTTGACGAGTATGGAAATTTTAGGTGTATTCATGCCACTATAAGTGATATTCCGCTTGACAAATATTCAGAGAGAAAGATTCCATTCTGGGCATTTGATGAGAAGTTTGAACATAATAACTATATAAACCTTGATTTTTATAATCCAAGTGAAAATCTTTTCAGACTGATTATGGTGGAAGATTACAACCTGAACGAAGAAATACTGCTTAAATTTAGTTATCATTTTATCAAGGCATATAAAGATATCAAGCTCTGGACGGAATTTGATTGGTTTTATGAACTAGATGATTTAGAGAAAATAATTAGAAATCCGTTTGATAATGAATGGTGCTATAAAAATCCAAAGGAGAGCTTTTAAGGTAACATGGAGGCAGTTAAAAGGGGCTAGGATTTTTGTGTAACCATCGTTCAACATAATCAACCAGCCACAATGCGAACTTGCCACCCGTATTGTGGTTTCTTTTTTTATCTGCCGCATTAATCTAAACAATACAAACATACAAGTGGCGGCTATTCAAAAACACCCACCCAGTGTCGGTGATAATTGGTAAAACAGTTGCCGCCTTCTTTATTCCTTATTACTACTTAGGGGACGCCAAAGCTAACTTGGATAAAATTAGAGAAACTGCGCCGGATTATTATCAGGATTTAATGGATAAGTATGGTGATAAGGGAACTTATCATGCTAGAACACCAGATGAGTATGGAGATTTGGCAAGAGACCCAGTCCATAAGTTTAACATTGATGAAGAACGACAGGGTGGGCTTGAATTAGAGTAGAGTTAGTGGCTTCACATTTCTTAAATATTGAGTAATCCAAATTTGACTTTGTCAAAACTACGCCATTCATACTAACCTCTAAAAAGTTAATTGATGCCAGATTAGAATAATAAAAATCAGTATTGGTTAATAAACATTTCTGTAATGTTGAGAGGTTATAAAAACTACGTTTTATGAATCTGTAGTAGAAGAAGTGAATTTTTGTAATTCTAGTATGATGAAAGCGAGGTTTATTCATTCTACTCTAAAAGATGTAAAATTTATATATTGTGATTTATCGAGAGCATCTTTTAGGAATTCCATTCTTCAAGATGTAGACTTTACTGGTGCTGATTTATCTGAAGTAGATTTATCCAACGTAGAGATTTACAATGTTATTTTTAATGGGGCTTTTTACAATCATAATACTACTTGGTCTGAAAATATTAGCCTAGAGGAAATGGGAGCTATTTTCAAAAAAGATTAGAATTGGGTCCTTGTTAAAATCTTTGTAGACCCGTTTACAATCTCAACAACAAGATCGTATAATTCAACCAGTAAATTAAACACTAGCTGATTCAAATACTTGATAAACTTTAAAAAGCTCTTTCCAACTTGAGCTATCAGTAGGAATGAGCTTTTTTGCGTGCAGAAAATAAACGAAGGAGTTGAATGACATGGAAAAACAATACAGGTAATAGAGGGAAACGCTAAGCAATGGTTCTCGCCAGGGAATCAATCGTTGCTACTAGATGATCATCAGGTGAAGCTGCATGCGAAGGGTGGCGCCTCACAATTAACATTGGTAGAGGGCAGCGGAATTATCGTACATAGTGCAGGGAGCATCGATCTGACGGCTAAGAATATACGAGTCAATCCAGACTTTGTTAGTGAACAAGGATCAATCCCGAGTGAGGGTGTGCAGGTTAATCTAACCGCAGGTGAATCGGTGGTATTCGTATGTGAGGATTCGAGTATGATGCTGGATGGGAAAAGACAACAGGCACATTTTCGCTCAGATCGAATCGCAGTGGAAAGCCCAGAGAATCCATTAGATATCATGGTCTTCACCCAAGACAGTGTGCAAGAGGCGTTAGCGTCTTACGAAGAAGCAAGACTTAAGAGTCTGCCTGTCTTCCTGCCAGATGGAACCTTAATCACAGGAGATAACCTGGATGAGGAGCCACTGCTTGATTACTTCATGAAATATGTGTACAAGCCTAATGGGATAGGAACGCCTCCTCTAACTGAATATGATCTGTGGCTGAAAGAGACCTATGGTAAGAGTTACACCCAGAAAACACTCGAATATACCATACAAGGGGATTATGCAGATGAAGTGACAGGATGGGGGATATTTGCTCGAACCCTCCTAGGATTCACTGGAGCAGACTTACCAATGGACATCAGTGATCTTTCAGAGAAATTCTACAACTGGGAGTGGAGCTGGTCACATGCAAAAGATACAGGAGCAATTGTTCTGTCGATGTTCCCGTTTTTGGGTGCATTTAAGTCATTCAAAAAAATCAAAAACTTAGATGATGCAGAAGAGATTATAAGTGGAATACGCAGGGGAGGAGGCACCTTCTACGACGAGGTAGGGAAATTAAATACGATAAAGCGTCTTCCAGATGGTACGTACGAAATCCTAGATTCCAACGGCAAGTTAGTGAAGAAGCTAGATAACGAAGCTGATGTGTTGGATGCGATGGGGATTAAGATTGCTGAGGGGACGTCTAAAGTTGATTGTCCTGAATGTACAATTTCCAGAAGCAAGTATCCTGAAACAGCACAGCATATTGAGGATGCTATCAAAAATGGGCATCCTGATACTTTGACAATTAAACGTGATGGGGCAAAAGCCAACAGAAAAGAATCTCTTAAGGGTCATGAAAAAGTTTCGGGCAAAGACCTTGATGAATATCCACCAGCAATGTTTGAAGAAGGTGGAAAAGGAGCGAGTGTTCGTCCTATTTCACCGTCGGATAATAGGGGTGCAGGCTCAACAATAGGGCATCAGTTGAGACAATACCCTGATGGAACGCAAATAAAGATAAAGATTGACGATTGACCTATGTTATTATTTATGGAACGAGGTGATTTCTGTGAAATCTTTAGACGAGCTAATTCTACGACCTGAATCTACATGGTTGATGGTACAGGAATGGGCTTCAAAAGCTACGAATGACGTTGAAATCCTAGCCGTAAGTAAGCAAGATGCCAGCAATGTATTATATCAGCTACAAGTCACTACCAAATCTGTCTTGGGGGCTGTCTCATACTATACTGGCGGTATTCTAGTTGAGCATGGCTGGTTACGTTTTTTAGGTTCTGGCAGTGTCAAATTACCTAGAAGTCTGACAAGTTGGAACGGAGTAAATTCCAATGGTAAGAGTTCAAGAATGCAATCATCATTACTGATTGCAGATGATGTAGTTGGTGGTTTTTATGCAATGAATGGCGGGGCTTTTGAAGGTAAGCTCGGTGAAATATTTTATCTTGCACCTGACACCTTAGAGTGGGAGAGCCTGGATATGCAGTATTCGGATTTTTTGAACTGGGCTTTTCTTGGAGATGTAAGGAAATTTTATGAATCATTCCGCTGGAACAATTGGTTAGAAGAAGTAAAATGCTTGGATGGTGACAAAGGTGTCTTAATTTATCCATATCTATGGGCAGAAGGAGACGCTCTAACCAATCGAACAAGGGCGATTGTTCCAATTGAAGAATTATGGAACGTCAACATGGCAAACAGAGAAAAACTTGGAATCGAATAGTATTTCCGACCTTGATTGGCTCATGCCTTTCAAGGTCTCTTTTTTCATTCCCATGACATACCCGCGCACCATGCACCATGAATATGGTAGGCGGGTGATAACGAAGCCAAGCAAATTCATTTATACATGCTCTGTGAAGATTAATCTGAATCAGTAAATCATCTATATAGTGCGGGGAGATGCGGCAATCTAATCTAATACATTCGGGAGTTAGCGTTATTCCTTAAGCAGTCTGTTATTTCGATGTGACAAATTCAAGATTCAAAAAACGCTCTATGCTTCTGTATGTCTGTTGTGATTCCTGCCTGTAGAGTGTCTAACCTAATGTGGAGGATATTACGAAAGGGGCAATCATTCATGAATCACCCAGTCAAAGAATGCATACAGAAGCTAGGGCTAACACATCGAGCGTTTGTTGTCCTGTATGACATCTCATGGGAAAGGTTTCGTAGTTGCCTGTATGGCTATACCGATTCCATCCCCCGCGCCATCCTGAATATCATGGTACAGCATGGCTTTGATGAGTACGAAGCACAGCGGCAGTATCTATTATGGAGGAAATGGAGCGTTCAGCAAAAGCTAGCCGCCCCCGCCGCCACAGAAGGGTGGGCGCATCCATAAATCGACTACCCTTAGATACAGCCCTAACTCTGATGCGGCGGGAGTATGTGCTCGGTCATTGTTCCAATGATATGGACGAGCTTGTCGGCATCTTCGTAAAGTATGTCAAGGACCCGATGCCACAAGAGCAAGTCGAGCTAAGCCTTGCACATTACCTTGCTAGATCGAAGCACAATGATGTCGTTCATCGGAATCAAGTCATAGCCAAAGTCGCTCGATTCCTAAATCAGTATGATTGGCGGTTATCCAGTAATCATATAGATTACTACCGTAAATACTTGCCGTTGTTTGGCTAATCTGTCCCCCGCCGTTGTGCAGGGATTTCTTTTTGTGCAGGTCTTAACTGCCGCGTCCCCCCTTCGTATAGAGAAATTGAAAGAGCAACGCTTCTGACAAAAAAGAAAAGGATGATGAATATGGCAGTATATCAATGGTTGGATGACATGAAAAACCAGTTTCACTACATTGACGACGAGGGCGCATTCGCGGAACTGGACGTAGAACAGGAGAAAGGCAGTTACGTAACATGCCGCCAGGCGAATAATACAGGGATATCTGAAAAAACGGTGAGCAAAATGCTAAATGGACTTGTTGACAAGGGGATCATTCGTAGAAGGCATACGTCCTCGACCGATATATTCATGGTTTGCGATCTGTCGAAAAACCCTTATATACTGCTGAGCGAGGGGATTCATTATTGGATAAAAACCTTTATTCGCAGATGTCTCCCCGAAGGAAACAGAGCTAGAAAGATTGAGAACCTGTTTGCCTTCGATGTTCCCATGAGATGCTATTCAGAGCATGAGTGGCACAGGACGTTGCTATGACAATGCAAGGATGGAAAGCTTTTTTGCTACGTTAAAAAAAGAAAAGCTCTACAAGATCAACACCGAGCGCTATCCGATGGCCTATATGAAATCGATCATCTTCAGATACATTATGGTCTACTATAACAGACAGCGGATCTACACCTCTAACCCTGGGGGTTGGCCCCCAGTCATTTATCGTCAGAGGATGTATTCACAAGCTGCTTAGTAACGGGATTTCTGTATGAGGGTGTTTTCAAACTGCACTTTTCTTGACAATTCCATTCAACCAATAACACTTATAACCCTAGTAATACCCATATAGAGTTTTCTTTATTTTGGTTGTACGTACATCAAGTGTTTTAATTATACCCTAAGTAATTCTATTCCAATACATCTAGCAGGTTGATTATGGGCAGGCACTACCATGATTGACCTGATTTTTGTTATCTTCGTTTTCTTCAGATTTATCACAAAATCTCAACTATTTAATCAACTGAAACAGATAGTTACGGCGGAAGGAATTGATCGTATCTTAGTGCGGGGTTAAGACAACTTTTGTATTGTTGTTAATGAGAAGGTCATGTGTCAAAAGGCTAGTCACCAATCCTCTCATTCCTATAATACACAAAGTATTAAATTTGTAAGAAGTTATGATTGGTGGAGAAGCGCATGAATAACGTACAACTTCCGTCGACGAAGTTCACGCTGAAAGGCGAAGCCAACGTACTCGGGTACAAGATCCATCTTGTAGGCTGATTTTTGGCAAACCTATGAACAACACATATTTTTCAGCCGGAAAGATACTCTCTTTTAAAATAGTCCGAATTGTTTTGAGATATAACAGATTTCAATTCGCCACTTTTAACTACCATACAAGTATGGTAGTATTGCAGTATTATCATAACGAGCTGTGATCAGAGGAGGTGAACCATTGAATTTCACGTTAAAGCCTGTGCAATCGGTGTCGACGCGCGACGCTGTCTATGCTTCGCTACGAGAGCTTATTCTGAAGCTGGAGCTCCCACCGGGCACCGCGATTTCGGAGAAGGATATTGCGCTCAAATTCAATGTCAGCCGTACGCCTGTTCGAGAAAGCTTCGTAAGGCTCGCACAGGAGGGGCTGCTGGAGGTGTATCCGCAGCGTGGTACATTCGTATCGCTCATCGACACGAATCTGGTAGAGGAAGCGCGGTTTATGAGGGAGCAGCTGGAGGTAGCGGTTGTGAAGCTGGCCTGTGCTGATTTTCCGACGGAGCATATGGCGGCGCTTGACGATAATATTACGCGTCAGCGTGCTTGTATCGATGCACACGATTACCGGCTCATGTTCGAGCTGGACGAATCGTTCCATCGAACGATCTTCGAAGGCTGCAATAAAAGCAATACGTGGGCTGTGCTCGGCGGCATTATCGCGCATTTGAACCGAAGCCGCATGCTTCGGCTGGCTGTGGATCATCAATGGAATCATCTGTTCGAGCAGCACCGCAGCATCGTCGAAGCGATTCGTGTTCACGATGCGGAATCGGCTGTCAAGCTGATGACGGATCATATGCATTTATCGGTATCCGATCAAGCACTGCTGAAGGAGAAGTACCCGGATTATTTCAAAGCATAACGAGGGTAGAACAACTTAACTGCTACTTGGAGGCGAATTTCCGAATGAAAATGGTATTCCGCTGGTTCGGTGAAGGCAACGACACCGTATCGCTTGATCAAATCCGTCAAATCCCGGGCGTGGAAGGCATCGTATGGGCGCTGCATGACGTTCCAGCAGGCGAAGAATGGCCAATGGACAAAATAATGGCCGTCAAGGAGCAGGCTGACCGCGCCGGGCTGCATATAAAGGTCGTTGAAAGCGTCAACATTCATGAGGATATTAAGCTCGGATTGCCAACGCGCGATCTCTACATCGACAACTATAAGAAGACGATTGCCAAGCTCGCTCAAGTCGGCGTCAAGGTCATTTGTTATAACTTTATGCCTGTGTTCGACTGGCTGCGCACTGATCTGCATAAGGAGCTGGAGGACGGCTCGACGGCGCTGTTCTATGAGAAAAGCCGTATTGCCGACATCGATCCATTCGATCTCGTGAAAGAGATTAATAAAAACTCTGCGTTGACAATGCCGGGCTGGGAGCCAGAACGTCTCGCACATCTGACGAAGCTGTTCGAAGCCTATAAGGGCGTTACCCAAGAGGATCTATGGGCGAACTGCAAATATTTCTTGGATGAGATTATTCCGGTTGCTGCCGAGCACGATATCAAAATGGCAATCCACCCGGACGATCCGCCATGGCCGATCTTCGGTCTGCCGCGCATCATTACGAGCCAAGACAATATTCGCCGCTTCCTCGCGCTGCATGACAGTCCGTATAACGGCATAACGCTGTGCAGTGGATCGCTTGGCGCGAATCCGGCGAACGATATCGTGTCGATGGTGCATGAATTTATTGATCGCATTCCATTTACGCATATCCGCAACGTTCGTATTTACGACAATGGCGATTTCGTCGAGACGTCGCACCGGACGCAGGACGGCTCGGTTGATATTGCCGGCATTGTACAGGCTTTCGCCGAAGAAGGGTTCGAAGGCTTCGCGCGTCCGGACCACGGCCGCCATATTTGGGATGAGCAATGTCGTCCGGGCTACGGCCTATACGACCGCGCGTTAGGCATTATGTACTTGTGGGGCGTATGGGACAGCCACCGCAGAACGCTGGAAGCTGCGAAAGGATCGGTGAATTAAGATGGCAACAACGAACTTATTCCCTGCAATTGCAGGCAAAGTTGTCGTCGTAACAGGCGGAGCAGGCGTACTGTGCCGTGTGATGGCCAAAGAATTGGCACGTCAAGGAGCACGAGTTGCCATTCTGAACCGGACGTTGTCCAAGGGCGAGGAGGTTGTTGCAGAAATCCGCGAAGCAGGCGGCACCGCGATTGCGATTTCCTGCGATGTAACGGACGCAGACAGCGTTGCGCATGCAGCAAAAGAAGTGCTTGCCAAGCTCGGTCCGTGCGACATTCTGATTAACGGCGCAGGCGGCAATCACCCAAGCGCCAACACGACGAATGAGACGTTCTCCCCTGAAGATATGGCGAACCCGGACGTCACGTCATTCTTCGACCTGAGCATTCAAGGGTTCCGCAACGTGCTTGACTTGAACTTCGTCGGCACACTCATTCCGACGCAGGAGTTTGCGAAGCAAATGCTCGGACGCGAGGGTGTCTCGGTCATCAACATTTCGTCGATGAGCGCGCCTTCGCCGATGACGAAAGTTCCAGCGTACAGTGCGGCGAAAGCAGCGATCGAGAATTTCAACCAATGGCTGGCGGTCCATCTTGCTGAGGCAGGCATTCGCGTTAATGCGATCGCGCCAGGCTTCTTCGTTACAGAGCAGAACTATAAGCTGCTTAAGAATGAGGACGGCTCTTTGACGCCGCGCTCGCACAAAATCATTTCGCATACGCCAATGCGCCGATTCGGCAAACCAGAGGATCTGCTCGGTGCGCTGCTCTGGCTGTGCGACGAGACGATGTCCGGCTTCGTTACCGGTATCGTTGTACCTGTCGACGGCGGCTTCCTGGCTTACTCCGGCGTTTAATTATCTGGAGTCGTAAGTTGCAGCTTCGACAGCAAGAGCTATAAGATATGCGGCACGACCGCGATTGAACTACGCTGCCAGAAGGCGACAGCCGAAGGCAGTTCTGTTGAATTAGAGGAGGATTGTCGATATGAGCGAAAGAACGAAACGCAGCGGGGGCTATGAAGCTTGGCTCGATTACCGTCAGCTGCCAGCGAACGATCGTCTTGTGGCGCTTGGTCGCTTCAGCGGACGGATTCTTGTAACAGAATCGGCGGAGGTCGTCCTGTCTGCGGCAGCAGAATTAAATTGGGCACTCTGTGAAATGCTCGGCCGATCTCCTGTCATCTCGGAAGAAGCGGGCGGTACGGGCGGCTGTATCGCCATTGGTACGTTCGGCGGCGGTAACCCGGGTGTTGACCGTGTGTTCGGTCATGACGGCCAGCCTGCAACAGGGGATGAAGGCTTCGCGATCAGAACGGACGCAGCAAGCGGCATCGTAGCGATCGGTGCGGAGAAGCCTGCAGGCGTTCTGTACGGTGTATTCCATCTTATCCGATTGATTGCGGCGGGCTCATCGCTGGACGATCTCGATATTCTCGAACGTCCGGTTAACAGCATCCGCATGATTAACCAATGGGACAATATTGATGGCAGCATTGAGCGTGGATATGCGGGCCAATCGATTTTCTATAAAGATAATGAAATTGTGAGCGACATGGGCCGGATCGAAGATTATGCGCGTCTGCTGGCATCGACGGGCATTAACGCGATCTCGATTAACAACGTTAACGTACATAAGTACGAGACGATGTTTGTTACCGAGCGCTTCCTGCCGGCTATTACGCGTATCGCTGCGATTCTGCGCCGTTATGCGATTAAGCTGTTCTTGAGCATTAACTTTGCGAGCCCGATTGAAGTCGGCGGCTTGTCGACGGCTGATCCGCTCGACGAAGACGTACGTCAGTGGTGGAAGGATAAGACGGCAGAGCTGTATAAAGCGATTCCGGACTTCGGCGGCTATTTGGTGAAAGCCGATTCGGAGAACCGTCCTGGTCCATTCTCGTACGGCCGTGATCACGCAGACGGTTCGAATATGCTGGCTGAGGCTCTGAAGCCATACGGCGGTCTCGTTATTTGGCGCTGCTTCGTTTATAACTGCAAGCAGGACTGGCGCGACCGTTCCACAGACCGTGCACGCGCGGCATACGATCACTTCAAGCCGCTTGACGGACGGTTTATGGACAACGTTATTTTGCAAATTAAGAACGGTCCGATGGACTTCCAAGTACGCGAGCCGGTGTCGCCGTTGTTCGGTGCGCTTGAGCATACGAACAGCATGATGGAGTTCCAGATTGCTCAGGAATATACGGGACAAGCCCGCCATATGTGCTATCTCGTGCCGCAATGGAAAGAAGTGCTGGAATTCGATACGTATGCGAGAGGAGAAGGCTCCTACGTTAAACGCGTCGTGGACGGTACGATTTACGGCTACAAGTACAGCGGCTTCGCAGCGGTATCGAACATTGGTGACAGCAACAACTGGACGTCCCATCCGATGTCGCAGGCCAACTTGTACGGCTATGGCCGCCTGGCTTGGAATCCGGAGCTGTCTGCTGAGGAGATTGCCATCGAGTGGACGAAGCAAACGTTCGGAAGCGATGAACGAGTCATCCGTACGATCGTTAGCATGCTGATGGATTCCTGGAGCATCTACGAATCGTATACGGCACCGCTCGGAGTAGGCTGGATGGTTAATCCTGACCATCACTACGGCCCGAACGTGGACGGTTACGAGTATTCGAAGTGGGGTACGTACCATTTTGCAGATTGCCAC
Organism: Paenibacillus xylaniclasticus; assembly: GCF_004001065.1. GTDB lineage: Bacteria > Bacillota > Bacilli > Paenibacillales > Paenibacillaceae > Paenibacillus_T > Paenibacillus_T xylaniclasticus. The sequence continues at coordinate 68,995 of NZ_BIML01000011.1, read as the reverse complement.
GGCATCGGCGTCGACCGCACGGTCGAAACGGGTACGGGCTATTCGCATCAATACATGGGACCTAACGCAGCTAAGTTCAATTCGTTGGAGACTTGTCCGGATGAGCTGCTGCTGTTCTTCCACCATGTTCCGTACACGCATGTGCTGCACTCGGGTAAAACGGTCATTCAACACATTTACGATACTCACTTCGAAGGGGTCGAGCGCGCAGCGACGCTGCTTGAGCGCTGGAATAGCCTCGAAGGGCTGATCGAGCCAGAGACATTCCGCATCGGTGCAGCTAAGCTGGCAGAGCAAGCGGAGCATTCGAAGGAATGGCGCGATATGATCAACACATACTTCTTCCGCAAATCGGGCATTAACGACGATCACGGCCGGAAAATTTATTAATGCATTACAGCAAGCCTCGGCTTTCTATGAGCCGGGGCTTTTTTTGTTGTAGTTTCGAGTATAGGCATAAGTGACAATCCATTCCCATACTGGAGCGGCGAGCGTGTGGGCGAGTGGGATGAGATAAGTGCCGAAAGGCACTTATGGAGCGTCGATCGGGCGTGAGCGCGAGAAATAGGTGCCGAAAGGCACTTACGCGGAGCCCATGCGAGCGAATGGGCCGACCGAGCGACTACTGCGCCACACTGCCAGGCTCCAACTGATAGTCCAGCAGCAGCTTGAACGGGCCTGCTGCGTCTCGGCACAGCTGTTGGTATCCGCCTTGCTGAACGATGCGGCCGCCTTCCAGCACGACGACCTGATCCGCATTGCGGATCGTCGACAGCCGGTGGGCGATGATGATGATCGTCATCGTCCCCTTCAGCCGGTCCAGTGCAGCTTGAATATGGGCCTCGTTCTCGTTGTCGAGCGAGCTTGTTGCCTCATCCAATACCAGGATTGAAGGCTTCTTCAAGATCGCGCGCGCCAAGACGATCCGTTGCCGCTCGCCTCCCGACAGCCGGGTGCCCCGATCTCCGATGATCGTATCGATGCCGTCCGGCAAATGGTTGACGAATTCGTCTGCGGCGGAGAATCGGAGCGCTTCCCACAGCATCTCTTCGGATGCGTCTGGCTTCAGCATAAGCAGATTGTCTCGGATGCTTGCGTTGAACAGAAAAGGCTCCTGCGGCACATAGCTGACCGATTTCCGAAGTGCAGACACGTTCTGCTCCGTAATCGGTATCCCGTCCACTGCGATATCGCCTTGCTCAGGCCGCAGCAAGCCGATGACTAGATCGATTAACGTGCTTTTCCCAGCGCCGGATTTACCTACGACAGCGGTTGTTTCGTTCGCCGGAATCGTTAATTGAATGCGTTGAAGCGCATAGTCGGACACATCCTGGTCATATCGGAAGCTGACATCCCGGCACTCGATGCTGCGCCTGATCGGCAGAGGCGTACAATCGTCGGCATTCATGTGCGGTAAGCTTTCCTTTGCCTTCTCGCATTCAAGCTGCAGCATATTCAGCCGATGAACGGCCGGGAGAACGGATACAAGCTGCTGAACATTACTTTGAATCGACATGAACCGCGGCCATAGCCGCGTGAACACGAGAACGACAAGCATTAGCTGTTCGATGCCTGAATGGAGCAGCTGGACGGAGACATAGATGAAGGAGACGAGCAGCAGAGCGGATACCGTATTGAACAGCAGCTGAGTGTTCATCTGCAGTTTTTTGAAACGAATAGAGTTGTTCTCCATTTGGCGGGACAGCTGTTGGAACCAGTTCAAGTGTACGGCCTCCAGCCGATTGCTTTTGATGTCCTTCATGCCGCCGAGCTGGTCGGTGACGCCTGCGAAATAGCTTTGCCACAGCTCGGTCGTCTGTCCGCCGATCCGCCGGGCCTTTAAGACGCTCCGCCGGGAGAAGAGCATAAGCGCTAGTCCGCCAATGAGTACGAGCGCAGTTAGCTTTGCCGATGCTGCGAATGCAATCGCAATTTGGATCCCCGTGAAGATGGCCGCCGACATGAGACTAAGCGCAATGCTTACGCCCTGTCCGGCGCGCCCGAGCTCCGTCGTCATGATATGGTGGTAATCCGATCGTCTGCCTTTAAGATAGAAGGTCCAATCGGCATGCAGCAGCAGTTGATACGTTTTGACGCGGAGCTGCCCCATAAAACCTTGCTGAATCCGGGCATCGAACAGCGCTTGCTGCTGCTGGAACAACGATTGGCCTACGGTAAGCAGGAGATAGAAGGCGAGAATGATCGTCAGATTGACCGGTCCCGTCAGTTGCTGCAGTATATCAACCGCAGGAGAGATGAGCGGAATGTTGTCGATGTTAAGGCTGGAAAGACCAATATAATGAAGCATCGGGATTAACATCAACAGCCCGACGCCGTTCACGATCTCAACGAGGGTCATGGCTATGACGTTCACATACAGCCGAAATCCAGCATAGGTATGAAGCTGCTTCAGCAGCCAGAGGAATGGCTTCATAGACGGTGGCGCTCCTTTACACGAATCGCCCTTATACGATCTGATTGTATAAGGGCGATATGCCGTTTAAGTATGAATTACGAGAAGTATTCCGGTGGAATAGGGCCTGTGTTGCTGCCTGGCTCCGGACTGTCCGTTAAGTCGATATCCAGTTGGCCGCCGATAAACGTCCAGTCCACTTGCTTCCAGCCCGTACCGAGCATCGTCTCCTTGACGGAAAGAGTATCCAATTTCGGTGCTTCCCACGATTTTCTCATCGTATTCACCTCCTTTCAGTGAACTGATTAAGCGAAACGCCTCAAAAAGCGTGAAACGATAAGGCAGCGCATTAGAAAAATGACGTTCGGATCAGCCGCTAATGCAGGCTTAGGAGACATGCTGCGAACGGTTTCCCATGATTGCCGAATCGCCGAGACGTTAAGATATGATGACACGAGAGGGTCGCGGCACAGCCTGCCGATCTCGTCTAACAGAAGCGGCCAATCCGGAATGATGCGGTGCATCCAGTCGGCTGCTTGGACGCCGCGAATCCGCTGATTAAGTCTTATCTGATCAGGTAAGTAGCCGGCGGTTGATCTTCGAATTAATGATCGGCTAATCCCGTTCTTCACGAATTGCTCCAGCGGAATCGACAAGCAGAAGCGAACGACACGTACATCTGCGGTCGGATCGCGCTCCCATATGCCGTATCGGGCCGACAGCTTGGCGCTTGACGTCCCTTGGAGATTAAAGACGGCAAGGTCATCGAAATATTGCTCACGTTCCTCTTGAAAGCCTGCGTGCGCTTCTTCAAGATAAGCCTTCTTATGCCGCAGACGGGTATAGACGTCTGTTCGCTGCGCGAAATCAGGATGAATCATCGCAGCGACGGGCATTGCCGACGCATCCGAGGACTTGAAGAACGGCAGCTGTGCAGCCGACGGAAAAGCTAATCGGCCGAGCATCGGGAACAGACGCGACCGCCTTATTCTCATCTGACGGCTGAACAGAGTGGCTTGCCTGTAGAACCGGAGTAAGGCAAAGCGTCTTAGCAGGTATGCGCAGTAGCTAGCCATCGATCCCCAGGAGATCGAGTTGTTGCCTCTAGCTCCTGTTAAGAGAATGCCGATGTCTTGGCGGCTAGCTTGCTCGTAGATGCCTTTGATCCAGAATGAATTCTCGAAAAACTTGTAAGGAGACTCCAAAATATCGAGCCAATCCTCTACTTCTGTCAGCGGGCTGCGGCCTTCGAAATCTAAGTAGCGGCTGTCAATGTTGCCGATATGCGCGACCGCATCCTCAATGTAAGATCGCTCATTCGGTGCCAGATTCGGTGCGGTCCAATCCTCGAAGCTCGGCACTGGAACGGAGCTGTACGTATACAATCGCTTGCCTTGGTTTTGCAGGGCGCGTGCGGCGAAGCTCGCTACGCTGCCGGAATCTAATCCGCCGCTTAACGTGGCGCCGACCTGCTTGCGGGTACGGAGCTTGGATGTGACCGCGCTGTGGAATATGTCACGGAACGCTTCCTCGTATTCTTGGTCCGAGCTAAGTCTAATCCGCTCCTTCGGGATGAACGTACTGTAGCGGTTAAGCGTCAGCCTGCCTTCTGATAAGGTGATGGAGTGACCAGGCGGCACTTGGTGAATATGGCGGTAGACGGTGGAGTGGGCGTCGCTGGAATCGATCGATAACGGAATGGCCAGAAATTCAGCCAACCAATTTTCATTTAAATGCTTTGGTATATAGGGAAGGGCGAATAAAGGCGACTGAAGGGAACAGAACGCGAACGCCTCTGGCCCATGGTAGTAATACAGCGTCCGGCTGCCGGCCAAGTCCCGAGCACCGAACATTTCATTCCGCTTCTCGTCCCACAGTATGAAGACGAAATCTCCGATTAGATGCTTAGGGGAGTCCTGTCCCCACTTCGTGTAGGCGAGCATAATTAGCTCGCTGTCTGTCATCCCATGACGAGCTTCAGCAGGAATGTGCAGTTTATTAAACAATTGCTCTCGGTTATCTAGTATGGCATCCGCTGCGATCGCCAGCTGCAGGCTGGCGTCGTAACGCGGCAGTATTTCGTTGACCGATTCGGGGGTTATCCATTGATTACGGCTGCCCAGAACAAGCTTCTTGGAATGCCAATATCGAATATCATCTGCGGGGCAGTGGCTGCATGCCTCTATCAGGCGAAGGACATGCTCCTTCAAGCCTGCTACATCCGGATCTTGTTCGGTTATAATGCCTGCTATAACGCTCATGGACGTCCTCCTGAACTAATGCAGCAGTTCATTTTATCTATGATACAATTTGTATCATTAAAATCATTATACAGCCCATTATGAAAAACGCAATCCCTCTTTTCATTCATGACGAATAAATTCGACTTTCGGAATATTTTAAAAGAATTCGAGCATTCCTCTCCTTTAGCCGAACGAGGCGTGTCGATATACTTGAGAACATAGAACAGCTGAGACTTCTACAGAAAATACTTGAGGGGTGAACAATACGATGAACCGTACCGCTAATGCGGCATCGAACACGGGCGCGCCGCTGGCGCCGCCGATTAAGAAACGGGGCTCATGGCTGAAACGATGGGATGCTCCAATCGCTGGCTACCTGTTCATTAGTCCATGGATCATTGGATTCTTCGGCCTGACGTTGTATCCGATGCTGCTTTCTCTCTATTATTCGTTCACGAACTACACGCTCATGGAAGACATCAAATGGGTCGGGTTCAAAAACTATGACCGGATCATTATGCACGATGACAAATTCCTGCAATCGATCAAAGTGACGTTCTTGTTCGTGCTCGGCTCCGTGCCGCTTAAGCTGATTGCTGCGCTGCTCGTAGCCATCGTGTTGAACCGCGCTGTACGAGGGATTTCCTTCTACCGCACGGCTATCTATTTTCCGTCGCTGATCGGCGGCAGCATCGCGGTATCGCTGCTGTGGCGCAACATTTTCGGCGTAGATGGATTCTTCAACAAAATGCTGGCATCGATCGGGATTGACGCTCCGGGCTGGATCACGAACCCGCACACAGCGCTCTGGTCGCTCATTATGCTGTCGGTATGGCAGTTCGGTTCGTCGATGGTTATTTTCCTCGCCGGCTTGAAGCAAATTCCGGCTGATCTGTACGAGGCGTCTTCGGTAGACGGCGCGAACAAGTTTACGCAGTTCTGGAAGGTTACGCTTCCTATGCTGTCGCCTACGATTTACTTCAACCTAATTATGGGTGTCATTAACGCATTCCAAATGTTTACCTCCGCTTACGTCATTACGAACGGCGGACCAATGAACTCGACTTATGTGTATGCGCTTTACCTGTATGAACGCGCATTCGGACGTTACCAGCTCGGCTACGCTTCCGCTCTTGCTTGGATTATGCTTGTGATGATCGTTATCGTAGCGGTGCTGATCTCCTGGTCGTCCAAGTACTGGGTATTCTATGAAAATGATACGGGAAGGGGCAAACGCAAATGATAACATCTAGATGGAAACAAGCGACCCGACACGTATTTATGATTATCTTCAGCTTGATTATGATTTACCCCGTCATCTGGTGGATTGGCGCAGCGTTCAAGACGAATGCCGATTTAAGTTCGCCGAATTTGTTCCCGAAGCAATGGCAGTGGAGCAACTTTACAGACGGCTGGAAATCGATTCCGGGTCATTCGTTTACCGACTTCTATATCAATACATTCGGTCTTGAACTCGCGGTGCTCGTGACGACGCTCGCATCCTGCTCGCTCGTCGCTTTCGGCTTCGGCCGTCTGGACTTCCCGCTCAAAAATTTATGGTTCTCAATGCTTATGATGACGATGATGCTACCGGGTCAAGTATTGATCATTCCGCAGTATGCGATGTTTCATCAATTCGGCTGGATCAATACGTACTGGCCGTTCATCGTGCCGCATGCATTGGCAGCCGGCGCGGGCGGTACATTCTTCGTCTTCCTGCTCATCCAATTCGTCCGCGGATTGCCGAAGGAGCTCGATGAGGCGGCGAAGATCGACGGTTGCTCCTGGTGGGGAATTTACTGGCGTGTCGTTCTGCCGCTGACGAAGCCGGCCTTGGTTACGGTTACGATTTTCTGCTTCCTCTGGAACTGGGACGACTTCCTCGGCCACCTGCTGTATATTAACTCGGTTGACAAGTATACGGTTGGCCTGGCGCTTCGGATGATTAACGATTCGCAGTCCGGTCTGCAATGGGGACAACTGCTTGCGATGTCGCTCGTGTCAATTGTTCCAGCGACGATCGTATTCAGCTTCCTGCAGAAGTATTTCGTAGAGGGGATTGCGACAACAGGTATTAAAGGCTAAGATGATAAGACGGCAAATTCGACGAGAAATCGCGAATTTGTCGTCTTTTTACACGTTAAGGGGGATATCCGTTGCGAAATCCGATCAAGAAATATAAGATTGATCGACTGTTCTTTATGAGCTTTGCCGGTCTCATTGCAGTCGTACTCGCTATAACTGTGTGGGCCAGCTACACGATATCGTCTCGGGAGCTCGTCTACTCCACTTCGGTCTATCAGCAGCGGCTGCTGGACGAGCTTAACAGCCAGCTGTCGGCACGTCTTGTGACGATTGAGCAAATTTCTTTGTCGACCTCGCGCGATGATGAGCTTGTCCGGTTTTTGTCGGGTCGTCAAGATCAATTTGAGCGTTACCGCAATTCCAAGGCAATCGAGGAGTCGCTTGCAACCTTGACCTATTCGATTCCGATTATTCACGGCATCGATCTGTACATGGACCGACCGTTCTACAGCGATTCGCAAAGCTATATTCAGTTTCGGGACCGCACTTCCGATGAAGCGGAGCAGCTTAATCAATTGCTGAAGAAGAACGATTTTGCATGGACCGGCGAGCATAGCATTAATAGCTTTCAAGGCAAAGTGGCCGTGCTGAGCTTCGCGCGTACGATTATGAATGAGGATAATAATAAAAATGTAGGCCTTCTTGTCGTCCATGTTAAAGCTGACAGCATTCGCTCGCTGCTCGCAGGACATTCAAGCGGAGTAAATCGGACCATTCTCGATGCATCAGGGGAGCAATTAATGGCGATCGGCAACGAGCCTGGTGAAGCACAGCTATCGGAATGGAAAGATAAGATGAAGGATAACTCCGGCAATTTTCGCATTCGGAAGCAGGAGGGGGGCGGAGGTTCGCTCATTGTGTACTCCCGTCTACCGGATTCGAACTGGATGCTGGTCGAAGTGACACCGTGGCACAAGCTTACGGCAGGCAGCTTTAAGCTGGCGATTGTTATCGGGTTGATCGGCGTTGGCGCGCTCGTGTTGTCGCTGTTCTTAACGCTCTGGCTGAGCAAGCAGTTTGCAAGGCCGCTCAAGCAGCTCGTCGAAGCGATGAACAGCTATCTGTTCGTCGGTCCGAAGCCGGAGCTTCCGCGCGACTATGAGAATGAGTTCGGCTATCTGTTCAACGGATACCGCAAGCAGAACGAGCGTATTGAGGAGCTGTACAAGTCGCTGCAGGTCCAATATGAGCAGCAGCGGCGCGCAGAGATTGAAGCGATGCAGGCTAACATTAATCCACATTTCCTCTATAATACGCTCGATCAATTGAACTGGATGGCGATAGCGGCGGGACACGATCGAATGAGCCGTATTTTGGAGCTGATGGGGCGCATGTTCCGGATCGGTTTGTCGCATGGCGAAAGCTTTATTACGATTGAGGATGAATTGAAGCATGTTGAATGTTATATGGAAATTCAACAGCTTCGGTGGGAAGAAGGGCTCACCTATTCGATTGAAGCTCCACAGGAGCTGCGGGCGTTGTATATTCCGAAGATGTCACTTCAGCCGTTCGTCGAGAATTCGATTATGCACGGCTTTCATGGACGAATGCACGGCCACATTACAATTCGTATCACACGGACGGACGACGCTAAAGTGTGCATTGTTATCGAAGACGACGGCTCCGGTATGCTGCCGAAATCGGATCGTCCGCCGTCAAGGCATACCGGGGGTTATGGCATACGAAATGTGAAGGAACGGTATGCTGCATATTTTGGCGAGCAGGCATCGATTGAATTATCGAATAGGGAGTCTGGAGGCACGGCAGTTGTCATCGTGCTGCCGGAATGGACATGCCGCCCGGATCAGAAAAGTCGGCTGTAAAATAGCGCTTTCATTTTCGTAATATATCGAAATAAATTGTGCATCTGTCTTATACTAACGTGCTTGTGCAATTGTTAAGATGGACATGTGCACAATAAAGCAAATTGGGGGAGCATGAAATGAAGATCAAATGGAAGCGTTCTCTAGCTGTTATGATGACTGTCGCACTGTCCGTCACGCTGGCTGCGTGCGGTGGATCCAAGGATAAAGAAACGGATACGGCGTCGGCTGACAGTTCGTCCAGCGACGGCAAAGTCAAACTGCGCATTATGTGGTGGGGCTCCCAACCGCGTCATGAAGCAACATTGAAGGCGCTTGAGCTGTACACCAAAAATAACCCTAACGTAACGTTCGAGCCGGAATACTCCGGTATGGACGGTTACCTCGATAAGCTGTCCACGCAAGCGGCAGCGAAAAATGCACCAGACATTTATCAGCTTGATCCGGGCTGGGTGTCCGATTGGCAAAAACGCGGTCAACTGGCTGAACTGACAGGTGTTGACGTAAGTAAAGTGGATCCGAAGGTGCTGTCGATCGGTCAATTCGACGGCAAGAACTATGCGGTACCGCTCGGTTCCGTAGCATACGGCATGATTTATGACAAAGCATCGCTTGAGAAAGCGGGCGCCACAGCTCCTCAGAACGGGTGGACGTGGGATGACTTCTTCGCACTGGCTGACTCTCTGAAAGGCAAGCTGCCGCAAGGGCAATACTTCACGAAAGACTATGCAGGCGACTACTTCGCATACAGCGCATATCAATATGCTGCAGGCAAAGGTACGGTCGTAACGGATGACGGCAAATTCAATATCGATCATGATACGTTCGTTGCATGGACAACGAAATTCGAGCAACTGCGCAAAGACGGCCTCGTGCCGCCGGCTGACCTGAACGCATCGGATAAAGAGTTCGATCCGACGGCTGACCTGATGGTAGCAGGTAAAATTTTGTTCCGTCTGTCGTTCTCGAACAACTACGCTTCTTGGGATAGCTTGAATCCAGGCGCATATGCACTCGTTACGATGCCGCGCGCTGCTGAAGCAGGCGGCTGGCTGAAACCTTCGATGTTCTTCGGCATCTCGCCGAACTCGAAAAATGCAGAGGAAGCGCAAAAATTCGTTAACTGGTTCCTCAACGATTCGGAAGTTGCTCAAATTCTCGGTACGCACCGCGGTATGCCAGTCAACACGGACATCGCAGCATCGATTGTTGATTCGCTCTCGGATGCGGACAAAATTGGTCTGGAGCTGCTTAACGCAACGCTGCCGGACGGTCAAACGTACACGACAGGCGCACCTGGCTGGACGAACTTTATCGATAAAGACTTCGCACTCGTTCGCGATGAGCTGAGCTTCGGTCGCGTGACGCCAGAAGAAGCGTTCAATAAGCTGAAATCGGCTGCGGAAGAGTACGAAAATCAATAATTTATAATCGAATATCGATTGCAATGTATGCCTCCGTAAATGCAAAGTCCTTCCGGATTTTGGATTTGCGGGGGCTTGTTGCATCATAAAGCAAGAAGTTTTGTGGTATGATGAGGCATACATTACGCGTTAAGCGGGACTTGAAGATAGGGCGGGAGTGCGGTATAGATGTGGAAAATTGTAATTATTGACGATGACCGGCAGGTGCTCCAGGGGATGAAGCAAGCCATTCCGTGGGACGAACTAAATGCAGAATGGGCCGGTGAAGCGATGAATGGCGTGGACGGTCTGGAAGTGATTCAGCGCGTTCAACCCGACATCGTCTTGACGGATATCTATATGCCTGTCATGAACGGGCTGGATATGATCGAGAGGCTGAGAGAAGCGAAGTTCGGCGGCAAAATCATTATTCTTAGCGGCTACTCGGATTTCGAGTATGCGCGTCAGGCGCTTCGTCTGGAGGTGGCTGACTACTTATCCAAGCCAGTCAGCTTAAGCACGCTCAAGGAAGTACTGGGCCGGGCGCTTGATCAGCTCGCTTCGGAGGAAGAAAGCCGCATTCGGCTGGATGAGCTGGAGCGTAAGCTGATGGCGTACGAGCCCTTCATTGAGAAGGAATGGGTGAAATCGGCTGTATCGGGTACGCTTGACCGTGCGTTCCGTTCCGATGAGCTGCTGCCGGAAGACTGCCGATACTGGAGGAATAGTTCGCACGCGGTTATCGGTATTGAGGTCGTCCGCGATGTACGCGCCAGTCAGCTGTCTTTATCGGATTGGAATCTGTTTCGATTCGCGATTGGCAATATCGTCAACGAAATTGTAAGTGAGTATACCGATCAATATGAATATATCGAGCTACACAGCACGAGGTCGGCACTTGTTCTGCATCCGCAGAAAGAGCTGACGGAGCGGGAGTCGGCGGAGCGGCTTGAGAAGGTCGGCAAGAAGCTGATCGATAGTATGAGGAATTATTTGAAGCTGATCATTCGAGTTGGAATCGGTAAGGTCAAATCCGATTGGCGGGATATTCCGGACTCGACGGAGGAAGCATTCCGCGCGATCGAGCTGAAGCGGCATCCGGTCAGTGGAGGATACGAGGTTTACACGAATATGTTCGGGTCATCTGCGGATGAAGGGTCATCTGCCGCGATGCGTCCGGTTAAGTTTTATTCTGAGCTGACAGGAGCGATGAAGACGTCACAGCAATCTCTGGCCAATGAGATTGTTGACGACTATATCGGCCGGCTGGAGAATATGCAGGATGTAACGCCGGATTATTTGCAACGAACAGCCAGTGAGCTGTGGGGGATACTCGCCTACAGCCTATATGATGTTGGTATGGTGCTTGACGACCTGTTCCGGGACGTTCACCTGCCAGAGGAGCTTGCCGGTCTGACTCGGCCCGCGCAGCTTGGCGAATGGCTGAAAAATAAAATCGCCGTCATCTGCACAAGTCGGGAATGGCGCGGCAACAGCAAGCACCGCCAAGCGGTTGATTTTATGATCCAATACATTCACGAGCATTACGCAGAGGATATGACGCTTGCCGATCTCGCGGACAAGGTATTTATATCGCGCAACTACTTATCGATTATATTCAAGAATATGACGGGGGAGACGTTCAATAACTACCTAACGCGCGTTCGGATCGAGAAAGCGAAGGAGCTGCTGATGGAGCGAAAGATGCTTGTATATGAAGTTGCAGAGCAGGTGGGCTACAAGAATGTTCCGTATTTCAGCACCCTGTTCAAGAAGTTTACGGGGATGAATCCTACGGAGCTTGTGAAGTAAACGCGCCTAGCGCGGGTTACTGTAAGATGATGAACAAATAGATACGGGAGGGATAATGATGAAGGATCGGCTGTCGCTTAGCACTTGGAGTGTACATCGGCTGCTTGGACGGAGCATCTGGACGGTATGGGATGAGGCGACCTCTAGACAAGTCATACATGTCGAGGATAAGAAACCGTCACTTACGTTGCTGGAGCTTCCGAGTGCGGCAGCAGATCGAGGATTTCATATCATGGAGTTGTGCCACTTTCATTTACCTGCGGTAGACGAGCCGTACATTACGCAGCTTAGAGAGGCATTCGAGGCAGCCGGTGTCACGCTGCATACTCTGTTGATCGATTACGGGGATCTCTCATCTCCCGATCCGGTCCGTCGTTCGTCCGACGAGGCGTTCATTCAAGGCTGGATTGACGTTGCCGCTCGGCTGGGAGCATCGGCCGTCAGAGTTGTCGCCGGCGAGCAGCCAGCGGGAGATACTGGAGCGATTGCTCGAAGCGCGGCATCTCTTCAGCGACTCTATCGATACGGACAGGACAACGGGGGCGTGAAGCTCGTGACCGAAAATTTTCGCGAGCTGACTTCGACGCTGTCAAGCTGGCAATCCGTAATGGCAGCAGCGGGAGGTAACGTGAAGACGATTGTTGATTTCGGGAACCTGCTGCCTGGGGAGAAGGCGGCGGCTATCGCCTACGGTGCCCCGATTGCTCATACGATTCATGCGAAGCCGGTCTACTTTGAGGACGGCTCGTTCGATGAACAGGAGCTGCGGCGCAGCTTGTCAATCGCAGCGGATAATGGCTGCACTGCACCGATATCCGTTATTTTTGACTCTGAGGGCGATGTGTGGGAAGGGATCGAGCGGATTGCCACCGTTATTCGTTCATAGAGAACGGCGCTGTCACTTCTCTGTTGGACGAATAGGCCGCCTCGGTTGAAGGTGCATCGCCGTCCACTACATTCAACGTACAGGCGTTTCACGCGAGTGATTCCCAACGCGCCCACAGCTCCGGCGGATTCAGCTCATACAGCTCCTTCTCTCGGAACATGAACTGGTGCATAATGAATTCCCGCCGAATCGTCGCATAGTCGTCGTGATACTGCCCGATATATTCGTTGATCTCTTTCTCCGTATACGATCGTCCCTTCTCCAGTCCGGAGACAAGATGCTCCAGCACGATCAGCTTCTTCTTCAACTGCGCTGGAATTTGTTTCAGCCTGCCTTCCTTCGTCATGAAGTTCCGGATAACCGAGTCCCGGAGCTTAGTCTGTTCTGCGTCCATCGCGTTTAATTCTCCTCTCGCATTCGCGCCTCTATAGATGAAGTCGACTGCAGCGACTGCGCTGCTCTTCAAGAAATAATGGTTAAGCGAGAAATATATCGTATTCTTCTCCCGGCGTTCATGAATTAAGCTTGCTTCCCTCAGCTTCGCAGCATGATGCGTGACGGTGGCCGGCGTAACGCCGAGCTTCTCCGAAAGCTCCAGTCCGTTACGTTCCCCGTCCGCCAACAGGACGAGCATCCGAAGTCTCGTTGCATCAGCTAACGCTTTATGATAACGAACGACTTTATCGAGCTGCATTTCAAGCTTCCCTCCTCACCTAATATTTAATTTAATGTATATCTAATTAGATGTTCGTTAAAATTAATATATACGAACCCCCAAGTATTGTCAATACCTGGGGATTAGAGGAGTATCATTCACGATCATCCGCCTACTTCAACTGACTCGATACACTGTCGAGGATCGCAGTAATGCGAGTCTCGTATCCTACTATTTTCTTCTGTCTATCCGCCAGTTCACGCAGCAAATTACCGAGCGTTGTTAACGACTTCTTCGCGCTTGCGGCATCATTGGTTCGCAGGGCATACAGTAGATCGCTCCATTCTGCCGATTTCTGCTTATTAAGCTGGCTGACCGCCGAGCGCTCGGGCGTAATCCGCTGCTCTTCCTTCTTAATTGCATCCAGCTGGCTCCTCAGCCGCTTCATAGCGGCGCTCGCCGACGATTTGGCCGTCTTCAGCTCTGCCTCTGCGCTGGCGATGTCCGCCTTGGCTGCTTTGACGGAAATTTCAAGCAAATCTTTCTGAAGCTGGGCAGCTGCCGTGAGCTCTTTGACGCCAAGCTTCTTGGCCGCCTTCAGCTCGGCTGTTGCAGCGGCATAACGGTTGAATAATGGCTGGTAACGGTCTTTCGTCTGCTGTACCTTGATGGCAAGCTGTTCGATCTTCACCTTGTCGATCGATGAGATGCGCTTGCGCAGCGCCGACTCATACTCATCGTTCTGCTTGCTGGTCGCTTTCAGCTTGGCATCGCGAGCTGCGTTCTCGCTCTGTAACTGAAGGAAATCGTCGTACAGCGACTGCAGCTTCGATGCATTGGTTTGTGTAGAAGCCGCCTTGATGCGGTCGAACTGCTTCATTGATGTCGACGACAGCTGATAAATGGCGGCATGGACGGATGGCATCGGCAGAAGGGCGGATACAATACCGATTGCCGCAAGCGCCGTGCATAGCAACCGAAGCTTGCTTAACATGCGGTGGCTGGACATCATTCTACCTCCTATGCTCGTATTCATAGCAATTTCCGATCGTATAGACGCAAAGAAGCACCCTTCAAACCGGCCGAAATCGACCTGCTTGAAGGGTGCTTCCCTATCGCAACAACGCGTAAATTGCATATGTGCTTTTAACTATAACGCGTTTTTTTGAATTTTGTCAAGATTTTGCACATCTGATCGTTGGTTACTTCAGTTTTAAACTTTAATAGATTTTTATACGGTCGTTTCATCAAAATTTGGTATAATCCCATAATAGGATCGTATTTAACGGTTCATTCCTAGCATTTCGTACCTGTAAATGATAGGATAGACTAGCTAGGTTAATTAGGAGAAATATGGAGGAATAATCAGCGTGAAATTACATGCAGCGAAATGGATTATGACCCCAATGCTGGCAGCGGCGCTGCTGCTTGCTCCTGCAGCTGGCACAGTGTCAACCGTACATGCCGCAGCGCAGACTAAGACGGGTTCTGCTGCTGCGGAGCAGACGCCAATTTCAGTTGTGCTCGACGGTAAGACGCTGAAGCTGAGTCAGCCGCCTTATGTGGTGGGGGGTACGACGCTTGTGCCGATGAAACCGATTTTCGACGCACTTGGCGCCAGTGTGACATGGATTCAAAGCACGAAGACCATCATTGCGCGCAAAGGCTCGACCACGATTTCATTGCAGGTCGGAGCGAAGACGGCGGTCGTGAACGGATCAAGTGTGAAGCTGGACGTTCCGGTTCAAGTGAAGAACGGTACAACCTTCGTGCCGCTTCGAGTCGTGGGCGAGACGTTCTCCGCAGAAGTGAAATGGAATGCTGAGAAGCGGCAAATCGTCATTCGATCCTCAGAAGCGATTCGCAAGGCCGAGCAGGAAAAGCGGGAACAGGATCGCAAGAACAGCATTCTGACGACGAGCCAGAATGTGGAGCTCAACGATCAGAAGGTCGTCATGATTACGACTGACATCGGTCAGGGCAGCGGCGTTGTAATTGGTGAGCGGGAGATACTGACCAACTATCATGTCATGAATGAAGCCCAATCGGCTGATGTAATTACGTTATATGGCAGGACGTTCGAGGTGGAAGGCGTCGTTGTCGCTAACGAGAAGACGGACCTTGCGGTTATTCGGACCAAATCCCCGCTTCGTATCGATCCGGTCGAAATATCTTGGTCGTTCGATCTGAACAAAGGCGATCCGGTCCTTGCAATCGGCAGTCCGCTTGGTATGCAGAACACGGCAACTGAAGGGATTGTCAGCAACATTTTCTTTGAGGGCGGCGTTCAATATATTCAAGTTAGCGCACCGATTGATCACGGCAGCTCCGGCGGAGGCTTGTTCGATCAATATGGCAAGCTGATCGGCATTACGACCTCCGGACTGGATGACACGAATATGGATGCCAACTTTGCTGTAGCGGCATATAACATCTGGGATATCGTCGGGGAACTGGAAGATAATCCTGATGCTGTGCCTGCGTTCATTAAGTCGAAGCTTCCAGATACGCTGGATAACTTGTCTGATGAACAGCTTGCGAAGTTTATGAACGATAACTACAGCAGCATTGCGACATCGTATGAGGTGGCGAATCTTGGCAAGTGGAACGTGACGTCTGGCTTTGACGGCTGGATTACGATGGAGACGTCCATCGATTATTCGTTCTACACGGTCTACGGCGAGAAGTCGAAGTCTCAGCTTGGCGAGTGGGCGCTGCTGACCGGCTATGACATTCGTACGCGGTTGACCGATAAGACGGTTCGGATCATTATTAACTTCGATCGTGTTGTCGATTTCGAGCCTCGCGGCTATAAGCAGGGAGAAGTGACGAGAACGGAAGACGGCAAATGGCGCATTAAGTATCCGATATTGAACTACCAAGGCAATGCGAATTCAGCGTTGCTGGACGTTCGTTAGCAATTATATGGATTTTTCGGGAGGGGCTGCTAGAGCAGCTCCTTTTTTTGCAGGAATTGAGCCTTGTTGCAGATCGAAATGTGCTGCTTATCTGCATAACTGCATGAAGTGCAGTTCAAAGCGCGAAGAAGGCTGGACAGAGAACAAGCCATTGTTTTCTGTCCAACCTGTTGAGACTACAGCCGCTTCATTATAGGTAAGCTATGAGATGCGCGTCCGGAAGCCGAATAGATTCAAAAATTTTTTCTTTCCTTGGTGACGCTGGGAGCGGGGAGTGAAGAAAGGCGAAGATAGATCGGAGCCGAGGGAGCTTGTATTCGCAAACCGCTCGGGTCTTGCATCGGCTGCTGCATTTGCTAATGAACTGGATACATAGCGGTCTGGATTAAACGGATTAACCCCCTCGCCAGGATCTAACCCATCTTCGTCGTCATCTTCGTCATCCATTAGTCCCATCACTTCCATTGCGAGCGTCATCAAGTCGGCGGAGCCTGTCTCATGACTGATCGGCTTTATACTTCCGCTCGGCTGGACTTCAGTACCTGGCGCCGCTTCGATCACAGCGGGGATGATAGGAACAGGTGAAGCGACCTCTTGCCGCTCAACCGGCTCATCGGCGGCGAACGAAGCAGTAGGTTCGACTGACGATGAATCCGGCTGAGGATAAGCGCGTTCAACAGCAACAGCGTCAACAGCGTCAACAGCGTCGACAGACTCAGCCGTCACTTGTGATGAAGAATTACCTTCAGAGGCTGCTGCCAGCTGCTCTTGATCTGATGCAGCGTTAGGGGCAGCAGCTGCTTTCGCGTCCTGGCTCGATTGTACGATCGTTTCGCTCAGCTTCGTCTTGGCGATTGTCGACGCGGCATTTGCCTCCAGCTGTGCGCGGGCAGCCTGTACTTGGATTAAGTAAACCTCGAATTCATCGAGCCTGGCGGACAGTCGTTCGCTATATTGCTTCAGCTCTTGTATCATTCCATACAGCAGCTTCATAGAAAGCTTAGGAGGCTGATCGGCGTTCAACGGTTCCTTCTTCGTCTCGTTCTGATGCGTCCACTCCGACATTACCGGCTCCTTCTCCGTCCATTCACGTTCCAACACGGCAAGGCCTCCTTCAGCGATATTCGAGGCAGCTCTCGAATGAGTGCCTCTTGGGCTTGTCCATATCGTATCGCAATCGACAAGGAAAGGCTGTCGAAGCTTGTTGTCGGCTCTTTAGAACATTTGCGGCACCAATTGGGAATAGACGTCCTCTCTTCTATTTCACGCACGAAAAATGGTACAATAGCGCTTGACACGTATTTTTGAACGATGAGAGAGGATTTTGTACGTTATGAATATCGTATTGGCGACGCTTAATGCCAAGTATATACACACCTCATTGGCGCTTCGCTGCTTGAAGGCGTTCGCGGTGAAAGATTTTCCGAATATCGAGATTGCAGAATACACGATCAAGGACCCGGCGATGAACATCGTATCGGATCTATTCGCCCGGCGTCCGGACGTCGTCGGCTTCTCCTGCTATATTTGGAATATTGAAGAGACGATCATCGTGATCGATATGCTGCGTAAAGTATTGCCTGAGGTGAAGATTGTGCTCGGAGGCCCGGAGGTCAGCTACGATACCGAGTTCTGGATGGAGCGCATCCCGCAGGTCGATTTTATCGTTGTGGGCGAAGGGGAGGAGACGTTCCATCATTTGCTGCAAGAGCTTGCGGGCACGCGCAAATATCATCTTGTCTTCGGCCTAGCTTACCGCAAAGAACGGGACGGGATGAGCGAGATTATCGTGAACCCTGGTCGGCCGAAGCTTGATCTGGCGACGCTGCCGTCGCCGCATCGGTTCGCCGAGGACATCCCGTCACTCGGCAACCGCGTCGTCTATTTTGAGACGAGCCGCGGCTGTCCGTTTAGCTGTCAGTTCTGCTTGTCGAGCATCGAAGTTGGTGTCCGCTATTTCGATATTGAGCGGACGAAGGCGGATATTATTTATTTGATCGATCAAGGTGCGAAGCTGATCAAGTTCGTTGACCGGACGTTCAATATTAAACGCGATTACGCGCTGGAGATGTTCCGGTTTCTGATCGAGAACCATCGCGGCTGCGTGTTCCAATTCGAGATAACGGCCGATATTATGCGTCCCGAGGTGCTTGATTATTTAGCGGAGCATGCGCCTCCAGGCATTTTCCGGTTCGAGATCGGTGTGCAATCGACGAATGACATTACGAACGAGGCGGTCAAGCGCCGTCAGAACTTTACGAAGCTGACGCGCACCGTTATGAAGGTGAAGGAATCGGGCAAGATTGACCAGCATCTTGATCTGATCGCCGGATTGCCGCATGAAGACTATGATACGTTCCGCAAGACGTTTAATGACGTGTTCGCACTTCGTCCGGAGGAGCTGCAGCTCGGTTTTCTGAAGATGCTTCGCGGCACGGGCATGCGCATCGACGCAGAGAAGTACGGCTACACCTATATGGAGCGTGCGCCTTACGAAATTCTCGGCAACGATCTGCTGCCATTCTCGGATATTGTGCGGATTAAGCGGGTCGAGGATGTGCTGGAGAAATATTGGAATGCCCACCGGATGGACCATACGCTGCTGTATCTCGTCGAGCGTGTATTTCCGTCGCCGTTCGACTTCTTCCAATCGTTCGGCGATTATTGGGAGGAGCGCGGCTGGCAGCGGATTGGCCACCAGCTGGAGGATCTGTTCTCCCGGCTGTGGTCGTTCCTGAGCGAATGCGGGGCGGAAGCGTCCGAAGGGCGTCTCGATCTTGAGGTCACGCTTGGGCTCATGAAGCTCGATTATTTCCTTCAACACAAATATAAGCCGCGCAAAATATGGTGGGATTTCGCTATGGACAAGGCGGAGTGGAGCGGCTGGATGAGAAGGCTGTCCGAGCGACCGCAGGACGTCTCGGGTGGATTCGCTGCTCTCGGTCTTGCGGATAAGGAGCTGCACAAGCACGCTGTTATCGACCGCGTTCCGTTCGATCTGGAGCGGTATTGGTCAGTGCGGGAGATCGATAAGACGTCAGATTCGCTCATCGTCATGATTTATCAAGGCGAGACGGCGGCTGGCAAGCCTTATGCGCTTCGCATCGGCCGGGGCGAGTCGTCGCTTGCGCCGCACTCGGTAACGGAGTAAAAAACAGGAGCTGTCCTATTGGAACAGCTCCTAATCTTATTCGGTTATGGGGCGCAAATACAGACCTTCCGTCGTGCATATATTTTGTACTAGAGGTTTACTCTTTGCAGCTTCTCCGAAGTACACCCCGCATACAAGGTCATTACACCAAACTATAATTGATAAGTCATTCATAATGAAGCATACCCAAATTTTACCTCGTAAAGCTAATTTCAAAACACTTGCCAGTTTCTTTGCGTCAGTCACACAAACTAAATCCTCGGTTTTAAATTCATTGAAGTAAGATGGATCTTGAGAATCTTCTAATTGTAATGACGCATCTTCTTCTGAATGGATGGAGCTTTCAACTATCGTTTCACCATAGACCCATAATTTTGATATTACCGCAAGGAATTTATTTTCTTCCGATTTGTAAGAATCGTTATTTCCACTATTGCTGTAATAGAGCTCCATTTGCGAATACTTGTCGAAGTCATGAACTAAATGCGGAAAACGATCAATGAAATAGAAGTTCTCCGGATAATTGTTCTGAAAGTCTTCCATACTTTCGATAAGTGTGTTCTCACTGTTGATGCCTGGATCTTTGTAGAACCAATTATCATTTAGCACAATGTTCTTGTATCTCATATTCGCGCACCCTTCAACATTTACTTACTTAATACTTTACCGTTCTCATCCAAAGATGCAACTCGATCTCCAGATTTATTTTTAAGTTTCCATTTTCGCCCACCATGTCCAGCAGTATCTTTTTCGATTGTCCATCCAGTTTTGGGTTCCTTATAGGCTACTTTGCCATTTACCTTATCCGTAAATTTGTCGAGGATGACATTATCATTCTCGTCCTTGAGTGATTTGGGAATAGCTTTTATTGCTTCAGCTCTTTCTTTTTCTAGTTCCATTACGATAATTAGAACGGTAGCAGAAGCTTTTGGAGTCACAGCAGATACTCCGCTAAATGAGATTCCAGACAACAATACAAAACTAGCACATACCGCAAGAATAAACCTTTTCACTAAATTCCGGGAAATTAGTAATGATTCTGTTCGGTCTTCTCACGGTATTTGGCGACTTTAGGATCAGACCCTAGGTTTTCTTCTCGTATAATTGCCGATGTCGAGCATGACTTCTCGCCGCCAGGAGCCTTTGGCCAGCTCAGCCGCGCCGAAGCATATAACGGCATACAGGCATAGAATCAATATATCGTGAAGCACCGTTTCGACAATCATGCCGCCGATTGTTTCGCGCATCATGCTAATGGCATGCGTGAATGGCATGTACGGACTGATCGCCTGGAAGAACGGGGACGTCGTGCTGACGGGAAACGTTGCGCCGGAGCTTGACATTTGCAACACGAGCAGAATCATCGCGATGCCGTTGCCGACTTGTCCGAACATAGAGCGCAGCGTGAAGATGATGATGACGAACACGAAGCTAATGAATATGCTGCTGAGCACGAAGCTGGCCGGATTGGCAGCTTGAACGTGAAGCAGGAGCAGAATGCCTGCCGCAGCGATTAGCGCTTGAAACTGGCCGATCGTGATAAAAGTCAGCAGCCTGCCGAAGTAGAGCTGATATTTGCGATATTCCTGCCTCGGATTCGTTACCTCAACGGGCAGAGCGGTGGTCAGAATAGTGCCCCCTACCCAGAGAGCCAGCATCAGATAGAGCGGCGTCATGGCTGTGCCGTAGTTCGGAATCGGATAGATTCGTTTCGTCTCCAGCTTGATCGGATCAGCCAAGAATCGGCTGCCCGCCTCCGGGTCGTGCTGCAGGAAGGCGATTAAATCCTCTAAACTTACGTCTCCGCTCTCGAACCTGCGTATCCGGTCAGCTGCCGTTTTGATGCTGCGCTCGAAGGAGGGGAGCTCGTTACGCGCCAAGTTCGCTGTCTTCTGTACGAACGATTCGACGACGGGAAGCTTGTCCTCAATGAGCGTTGAAGCCTGATTAATGTCCGCTTCCAGCACCGGCAGACCGTTCTGGACGAAATCGGCCGCTTGAGCGATTCGCTGCTCCAGCGCGGGCAGCTCATCTTGGACGAAGGATGCGGCGTTATCCATTCCTTGAACGAGGCTTGTTACTTTGTTGTGAAGATCGGTATGAATCGACTGGATTTGGTCCTGTAGAGGCGCGAGCTCATCTTCCAGCGCAGCGAGCTGCTTCACGCTGTCTGGCAGTTCCTCTTGTGCCCCGGCTTCCGCAGTGGCATCGTCGATTGTTTGCTTTATTTGGGTCTTAATGGCGCTTAGCTGTGTTCCGATTCGGGCAATAAGCTCGACGGCTTGCCGAATGTTCGTCATATGATCGCGAAGAGACATTATGCCCTCGCCAGCCTCCTTGACTAGAGCAAAGCTTGCTTGCACCTTCAGCATACTGTCGGCTGCCTGGTGAAGCTCCGATACGCGCTGCTGTAGTGCAATTACTTTGTTCGCCTTCTGCCGCAGCTCCGGGAGCTTCTTCTCCAAGGCAATCGCGGCATGGCCCATCTGCTCGATTTGCGGGAGCGCTTGCTCTAGCGCCAAGATGCCTGCTGCTGCTTTCTGGATGGAGGGCAACTGCTGCCCCAGCTCAATTCCTGCCGCTTGAAAGGTTGAGAGCAGGGCGCCGGCAACCGTCTCTGTGAACGATTCGCTAATCTGGGACGTAACGGCGGTGACACCTGATGTTGCGATTTTGGGCGTTACTGCATTCAGCTTCTCATTCACAGCGAATTCGATTACCGGCTGCTGAGGCTGCTCCTCCAATATGCTGGCCAGCTTCTGGGAGAAATCGGCCGGTATGAGCATATAAGCGTAATAGTCTCCGTGCTCGACTCCTCGTTTGGCCTCCTGGCGGTCGACGAACGTCCAGCCAAGCTTCCGGTTTTCGCTTAAGCTCTGCACCGTTTGTTGGCCGATGTTGACATCCTTGCCTTGTAGGGAGGTACCGGTATCCTCATTCGCGACAGCGACTTGAATGCCGGACGTATTGTTGTACGGGTCCCAGACTGCCTTAATGTTGACCCAAGCGTAAGCGGAAGGCAGCAGCATTAATCCGGCGACAAGAACGGCGAGGGAGCGGGATTTGAACATGCTGCGAACATCAGCCCAATAAATCCGTATGAGATTGTGCATCATCGGCCCCCTTATGATTGGATGGAGTTGTCCGCGGTTCTATTGTTTTCCCGATGATGTCTGCTTAACCGTCTAATTTGAGCGCCTGCAAAAAAAAAACAGCGGATGCCGCGCTTTAGGCGGTATCCGCTGTGTAGTATCGATCGATTCAATAACGATGGATGTGTTAAATTAGGGGGACAGCTTATCGTGCGCCGGGCTGAAACATCTCCATCAGTTCACCGTTAGGACCGAAGAAGAAGAAGTAGCGTCCGCCATCAGGCAGCGTCGTAATTTCCGTATCTTGCAGAGGTATCTGCAGCTCCTTGATTCGAGCGAATTCTGCTTCGACATCGTCGACCGTGAACGCGAGATGATGCACTTTGCCTTCCGCTGGCAGCTCGCTGTTAAAGCCCTCGATCAGTTCGATCTCAGTATCTTCTTGACCTGCGAAGGCCAGGAAGGCGAGGCGGATAACGCCGTTCGAATGCGTCATCGTCTTACGATGCTCCATACCAAGCACCTTCGTATAAAATTCAACGGATTGCTCAATGTTGCTTACCATGACTCCGACATGCTCAAATTTACGAATAGCCATAATAACATCTCCAAATCATATAAAGTTGTAAAAACTCATTAAGCGACCGGCGTTCCGTTCGGAACCGGCTCGTCTGGCAGGAGCAGCGTGACGTCGCCTTCACTAGGAACGCCGCCGAGGATGAGCACCTCGGATACGTAGCCTGCAATACGGCGGGATGGGAAATTAACGATCGCCGCTGCCTGACGTCCGACGAGAGATTCCGGCGAATATCGGCGTGTAATTTGGGCGCTGGAACGTTTGATGCCAAGCTCCCCGAAATCGATCACAAGCTTAATGGCGGGCTTGCGAGCTTCGGGAAATGGGGAAGCCTCTACGATGGTGCCGATTCGAATGTCCAGCTAATGTAGATCATCTATTGCGGCCATTGCCGTTATGATTTAGCAATCCTCCAAGCTTTATTTGCGGCTTCGCTCTATCGAGATCAGATAAGGAGCGGCAGGCTTTTGCAGCATTCGGTATATAACCGCTTGTCCTGCTGACTGCGGCAGCGCCGCCGCCCATCGGACGACGGTGTCGGCTTCTTCTTCTCCTCCGGGATGACCGGGGTAGAGGACGCATGTTATTACGCCGCCCGGCCTCAGCAGGGAGAGCGCCGATTCCAGCGCGGCGATTGAGCTGTCTGGCTGCGTAATGACGGAAGGATCGGCACCGGGCAGATAACCTAAGTTGAACATAACAGCTGCGACTTTGCCCGAATGGGCGGGGAGGACATGCTCGCCCATTCGCTCATGGCTGTCCAGCACAAGCCGAATATCCGGCAGCTGCTCAGTCTCCAATGCAGCCAGGCGGCTGCGGGTGGCATCGAGCGCAGATTGCTGTATGTCGAACGCATAGACCGTTCCGCGCCGGCCAACCAGCTCTGCAAGGAAGCGAGTATCGACGCCGTTACCGGCTGTTGCATCAATTACCGTATCGCCGGACGATACCCGCTCGCGCACCCATTGATGAGCGGTGCTTAATACCGATAGAAACCCCATCTTACGATCTCCCTTCCCAGAGGCGGCCCTGCCACGTATTGCGGCGGGACAGCTCCGCATCGATCCCATTGAGCACAGCCCATTTGTTCATGCTCCACATCGGTCCGATCAGCAGCTCGCGCGGCGCGTCGCCGGTTAGACGGTGAATAATCATCTCCGGCGGGAGCAGCTCCAAGGAGTCGACGATCAGCTTAATATATTCATCCTGTTCCAAGAACTGCAGCAGCCCATCTTCATACTGCTTCACCATAGGCGTCTTGCGCATGAGATGAAGTAGATGGATTTTGATGCCTTGAACGTCCATTCGAGCAACCGCGCGCAAAGTATCCATCATCATCTCATGCGTTTCTTGCGGCAGGCCGTATATGATATGCGTACATACGCGAATGCCGCGCGCACGGAGCCGGCGAACGGCATCCTCATAACAGGCTGTATCATGCGCTCGGTTAATAAGCGTCGATGTTGATTCGTGAATCGTCTGCAGCCCCATCTCCAGCCATAGATAGGTCCGTTCGTTCAGCTCGGCTAAATAGTCGATGACGTCGTCCGGCAGGCAGTCTGGCCGCGTCGCGATCGATAGACCGACGACTCCAGGCTGCTCCAGAATGACCTCATAATATTCCCGCAGCTCGTCGACAGGAGCGTAAGTGTTCGTATAGGCTTGGAAGTAGCCGATATACTTCGCATTCGGCCATTTCAGATGCTGGCGGTCGCGAATGGTGTTGAATTGCGTGACCAGATCGTCCCGTCTCCGGCCGGCGAAGTCGCCTGAGCCTCTTGCGCTGCAGAATGTACAGCCGCCCTTCGCGATCGAGCCGTCACGGTTCGGACAGGTGAAGCCGGCATCGAGCATGACTTTAAATATTTTCTCGCCGAATTGCTCCCGCATCTCGTAATTCCACGTATGAAACCGTTTGTCACCCCATAGTATAGGAGGCCCGGGCACTGCGGCGCTGCTTGCTAACGTCATAAGAGCTCCTTCTCATTGATCTCGATCGTTCCTTAAAGTAAACGCTAATGTTCATTGTAACGAATATCGGGTGGAATTGCCATGCGCGTTCACGGGAAAATAGAGGTCAAGGTTTGGAAAAAATAGTAGCCCGATCGGCGCGAGCCTCTTGCTATACCTTACATGATGTGTTATATTAAAAGTGCGACAAATCAACGAAAAAATCCTACATTAATCTGACACAACGCATGAAATAGATTGTCGATTTTCTGGAAATATTATTGAAAAAATCGATGAGGTGATGCGTAATGAATCAAGAGCTGAAGATTCCGCACGGCGAAGACAAAGTAAAGGTTGAATTGACGCTGAAAGAATTGATGGTGCTGGCAGGCACACGTTTTCCTAATAACCATGTGATTGAAGTAAGCGCTCGCAAGAAGCTGAACGAAGCGCTGGAGCAGGCGTACGAGATCGAAACAGGCGCCCGGGATTCTTCTTCAATCGGATTTATGAACTAAGCGCAATTATGAAGACCATACGAGGACAGTTACGTGCCAATCGGCCGGACTGTCCTTCTTTTTGGTTCCAAACTCTTTACTTTCAGGTTGTTCTTCGTCACAATAGGGACTAGTTTTGATGTGTGGAGGACGAATAGAATATGCGGTTACGCGGAAGAAAAGGAATACTTGAAAGCTTGGAAAGCCAGCCTGAGCTTGTCGTGCTGGACGGTGCGAAATATAAAGGGCGTTGGCGCGAGTTCTTCGGCAATGACAACCCGATTTATGTCGAGCTCGGTATGGGCAAAGGCCAATTTATTAGTACGATGAGCTTCCGGAATCCGGAAATCAATTACATCGGCGTGGACATGTATGACGAGCTTGTTCGACGCGCCAGTGAGAAAGCCCGTCGGATCTGGTCGGAGAGAGGAGTCGACTCCCCTCCGAACCTGGCGCTGCTGCGCGCAAATATTGAGGGTATCGAGGATATTTTTGCTGAGGGAGAATTGGAACGCATCTATTTGAATTTCAGCGATCCATGGCCGAAGGCCAAGCATGCGCGCCGTCGACTGACGCATCCTCGCTTCGTTGGTAAATATATCGAGGCGTTGAATGACCGCGGCGAAATTCATTTTAAGACCGATTCGCAGTCGTTGTTCGAATTCTCGCTCAACAGCTTTGCCGATATGGAGCTCTTGACGCGCAACATTTCGCTTAATCTGCACAAGGACGGATTGCGCGACGATCTGGTGCCGACGGAATACGAGATGAAATTTTATGAGCGCGGTCAGAACATTCACCGAATTGAAGTGCTCGTCGGTGAGCAAGCGATAGCATCGTGGCGCAGCGCGAAACGCGAAGCTGCGGCTGCGGAAGCGGCCAAAGAGGCAAAACGTTTGAAAGACGGGCTAATCGGCGAAGATGGCGAAGACAAGGATGAGGATGACGGCCAGTAGAACAAGCTGCAGGTAGCTGCTTGTTGTATTTCTTCAAATATGATAATCGACGGACCGCTGCGCTTGATGCGAGCGGTCTTTTATTATATCGAATTCCGCGTTCGTTCGGTGCTGGTCGTTTTACATTTCGCGGTGAATGGTAAAGATGTTATGGAGGTACATGGAATCCGTCGCGGGATGTGTTATCCGGGCGGCTGCTGTCGCAATTTCTGGATGTGTAAAGCCTTCCGCACGGGAATGAGGTTTCACCGTTTTGTCACAAGAGGGGGCATAAGGAACGGAACTTAACGGTTCGTTCATTCGTTATTCAGTACGTAAGCATTAAAAACGACGCAAATGGATGAAAATAAGGGGGAAGCAAGCGTAATATGGGGGAATGCTCATATTCCGACGTGGTGAAAGCGTTTTTCCAATCGAGAACGAGCGATTTGACGTTTATTCGGTTTTTGACAAAGCGGTCTATAAAGCGCAAAATTCACTAAGGCCGAATATGAGCTGTCACAGAGTTACCGCATAACCGTGTTGCAGGTCACAATGCCAAATAAATAACAGAGAGAAAAAAGAAAAAGAGAAAAAGAGATTGTATTAAAATTGGGGTCTCAAGGGGGCAAAACAATTCATGATTAATGTGTTGGTGATGGCGTTTCAGGTGTTCCTGGCGTTCGTCGGCGTCTATCAGTTTGTGCTGGCACTGTTCGGGATTTACCACAAAAAAACGAAGCGCCGTCATGAGCCGAAGAAGTCGTTCGCTGTACTCGTCGCCGCTCATAACGAGGAGCAGGTTGTAGGCGCGCTGATCGAGAATTTGCTGAAGCTGGACTATCCCAAGGAGCTATATGACATCTTTGTCATTTGCGACAACTGTACGGATGGAACGGCGGATATCGCCCGCAGCTACGGCGTACATGCCTGCGTAAGGAATAATACGACGCTGCGCGGTAAAGGCTATGCTATTGAGTGGATGCTGAAAGAGCTGTGGAGCATGCCGCGCCAATATGACGCTGTCGTCATGTTCGATGCGGACAATTTGTGCAACAGTGACTTCCTGCATCTGATGAATGACGATCTGTGTGATGGTCATCAAGTTATTCAAGGCTATCTGGATACGAAAAATCCTAACGATTCATGGGTGACAGCCGCATACGGCATTACGTACTGGTATTGCAACCGTCTGTGGCAGCTATCCCGTCGTAATTTGAAGATGGCCAACTTTCTCGGCGGTACGGGCATGTGCTTTGATTCTAAGCTGCTGAGGGAGATGGGCTGGGGCGCGACAAGCCTTGTAGAAGACTTGGAGTTCACTATGCGCTGCATTAAGCGCGGTGTTCATCCGGTATTGAACTATGATGCCAAAGTGTATGACGAGAAGCCGGTTTCGTTCCGAGCATCTGCACGTCAGCGGCTTCGCTGGATGCAGGGCCATTTCAACGTAGCACGCAACTACTTCTTCCCGCTGCTATGGGCAAGCATTAAAGAACGCGACTTCGTCAAGTTCGATGCAGCGCTGTATTCCATCTCGGTATACAACACGTTCATCGGATTCTTGATGACGTTCATGCTGTGGGGAGACAATCTTATTCCGGCGGATAACATATTCGCCTCGATATACGAGTATATGCCTTGGTGGGCGGCAGCAGTTGCGATAACCGCATCGGTCGTGATGTTCCCGCTGGCGCTAATTCTTGAGAACGTCCGTAACTGGCGGATGTATGCTCATCTGCTAACGCTGCCGTTCTTCCTTCTGTCGTGGTGGCCGATTACGTTCTACGCGTTCTTCACGCAGAACAATAAGCAGTGGAGCCACACCCAGCATACGCGCGTTATCCGGCTGGAAGAAGTACAGAGCAAACAGGGCTAGTGCTTCTAGGAAGAAAATTGTTGACGGTCGGCTCGTAGTTATGCTATAGTAATCCGGTAGCAGTAAAACTTATCGCTTTAAGAAGAGGCACCCGCTTCTCACCTGAACGGCAACGAGCCGACTGGTTATGCGACCAATTCAACATGAAGCACGCTCATCGGATGATGGCGTTGCATGAACGAATGGTTATGGCATGCGGGTCCTGATGGACCCGCATTTTTAATTTGTATGGAAACTAACTTTTGGAGGTGGCACGTTATTAGCAGAGAACATCAGATCAATGACGAAATCCGCGCACGCGAAGTTCGTGTAGTTGGACCAGAAGGTGAGCAGATCGGGATTAAGCCGATTCGCGAAGCGCTTCAGATGGCAATCGACGCAAGTATGGATCTCGTCAATGTCGCACCGCAAGCGAAACCGCCAGTATGCCGGATTATGGACTATGGTAAGTTCCGCTACGAGCAGCAGAAGAAAGAGAAGGAAGCACGCAAGAACCAGAAGATCGTCGATCTGAAGGAAGTGTGGTTCCGCTCCAACATCGAGGAGAACGATTATCAGACGAAGCTTCGCAACGTCGTGAAGTTTCTGAAGGATGGCGACAAAGTCAAATGCTCCGTTCGCTTCCGCGGACGCGAGATCGCGCATGCCGCGATCGGACAACGGATTCTTGATCGTCTATCTAAAGAAGTCGCCGAAATATGCAGCGTTGAGCGTGTCCCGAAATTAGAAGGCCGCAGTATGATCATGATTTTGGCGCCAAAAAATAACAGCTAACACATATTTCAAGGAGGAACATTCGAATGCCTAAGATGAAAACGCACAGCAGTCTGAAGGACCGCTTCAAAATTACCGGTACGGGCAAAGTAAAACGTTACAAAGCGTTCAGAAACCACCTGCTCTCCCACAAATCCGGCCGTCAAAAACGCGTTCTGGCAGGTCAACCGCTTATGGCTGCGGGCGACGTTCGCCGTATTCAACAAGGTCTGGCTAACCTCAAATAGTCTATTATCGCGAGAGAGTCGCGATGCACTTTATAAATTAAACCAACCTACAGGAGGTCTTCACTCATGGCAAGAGTTAAAGGCGGATTCGTCCGCGCTCGTCGTCGTAAACGGATTTTGAAGCTGGCGAAAGGTTACTTCGGTTCGAAACATCGCCTGTTTAAAACAGCAAAAGAGCAAGTAATGAAATCGCTGTTGTACGCATACCGCGACCGTCGTCAAGTTAAACGCGACTTCCGCAAACTGTGGATCGTTCGTATTAACGCGGCAGCTCGCCAAAACGGTCTTACGTACAACAAATTCATGTACGGCCTGAAGCTCGCTGGCATCGAAGTGAACCGTAAAATCCTCGCTGACCTCGCAGTCAACGACATCAACGCGTTCAACTCGCTCGCAGGCGTTGCAAAACAAAAAATTAACGCGTAGTTCACGCGTTCCCAGAGCCTTGTCCTTTCGTGGGACAAGGCTTTATTTTATTTTCACCCACCCAAACCCTCTTGGATCACCCACCCAAACCCTCCCTTGCAGGGAGGGTTTGGGAGGGTGGATGAACGTCCAAGCAGAAGCCGATGTGCGTGCATAATCTGCAAGATGACGGGGAGGAGGGAGTATGCATGCGTAATGTTTCCGAGCAAGAGGTGAGGAAACTGATCGGCCAAACGATCTATGCGACCAGACGTGACGGGTCGGTCGTGGTCGGAAGGCTGATGCGTGTTGAAGATAATAAGATTTATGTAGAGACAGTCGGCAATAGCGGCGGGGTGCAGACGCGGGCGATATTGCCGCTTATCTTATTTGATTTGCTTGCGATTGGCTTGTTCACCGGAGGCGGCTGGGGCTGGGGCGGAGGCGGCAAATGCTGCCCGCCGTACGGCGGCGGCTATGGCGGCGGACCAGGCTACGGACCGTACGGGGGCGGTGGATATGGGCCATATGGTGCGGGATACAACAATTATGGTCCGTATGGACCGAAAGCAGGACCGTATTATGGGCCGAAAAGCGGCGGCTTCGATTATTAAGCGCGGCGTCCGAACCGTCGTCTTCTAGGTGCAAGCCTGACGAACGGCTTGCGCATTTCATGGCAGCGCACTTTGTCTGCGAATCCAGTGATGCGGTAGCCAAGCTTCTCGTAGAAGCGGACTGCCGCGTCGTTGCTTTCATCGACATAAAGCATCGCTTCCCGGCACCCGGAAGCGATGCCGTATTGCTCGGCTCGTTCCATGAGGCTTGCACCGACGCCGCGATGACGACAAGACGGATGAACGGCTAATAGATCAACATACAAAGTATCGCCCTGCGCTATAGCATGGACGAACCCGTAAGGGTAGTTGGTAGTAGAATAAGAAGCAACATAAGTTGCTCCCAGATCCAGCCTTGCCTTGAGTTCTTTAGGAGATGGGGCATCAAGGATAGAGTATAGATAAGAGAATGGAATGATCTCGTCCTGAATGAGCTGAAGAATCGGCGCATCGTCCGTATGCGGAGATCTTGTGCGGATCGTCAATCCGATCGCCTCCCTTGCAGTGCTACAGTAGTTTATGCGGCGCTTGCGCTGACGGCGAAAACGTCGCATAAGTTTTCCGACATAGGCACAACCTAGGCTTGACGAACCGAAAACACGGGCATATAATAGGTTCTAAGCTAATACGTTATCGGCAATGATGAGGACGAAGTGTTAAGGGCTCTTTTGCTCAGAGAGCGGATGGAATTTGCTGCAACCATCGCCAAAATCCCTTTTCAACGAGCTCACCTCGGAGCCATTCCCTTGAAAAGCGTAATCGCGTATTAGGGGGAATCGACTGGCACACGTTACTGTGCTGATAGGTAAGAACGTTTGTGCACACCGTTTTTACCTGCCGAGGTTGCGCATTGCGAGATGCGTAACGAATTTGGGTGGTACCACGGAAGATCATGCCTTTCGTCCCGTTGCTCACAGTAGCAGACGGTGACGGGAGGCTTTTTTGTTTGGTTTTTATGAAAGGAGAGATGAAGATGGCGACGCAAGGTGCAACGCTGCGTTCGAAACAAGAACTGATCGAGAAAATGAGCAAACCGGAGGTCATTACCGGTTCCGAAATATTGCTTCGCAGTCTGGTGCTTGAGGGAGTCGAATGCGTATTCGGCTATCCGGGCGGCGCCGTCTTGTACATTTATGACGCGATGCATGGGTTTGATGATTTTCATCATATCCTGACCCGTCACGAGCAAGGCGCGATTCATGCAGCTGACGGCTATGCACGCGCATCTGGCAAGGTCGGCGTATGTATCGCAACGTCCGGACCAGGGGCAACGAACCTTGTAACGGGTATCGCGACGGCGTACATGGATTCCGTACCACTCGTTGTCATTACAGGTAATGTCGTACAGGCCGCAATCGGGACGGATGCCTTCCAAGAGGCTGACATTGTCGGCATTACGATGCCAATTACGAAGCACAGCTACATGGTACGTAACGTTGAAGATCTGCCGCGTATTATTCACGAGGCGTTCCATATCGCTAACACGGGTCGCAAAGGTCCGGTTCTGATCGACATTCCGAAGGACGTGTCGGCTGCGAAGACGCTGTTCAAGCCAGTTACGGAAGAAGTATCGATGCGTGGATATAATCCGACTGTTTCGCCGAAGAAGCTGCAAGTGGACAAAATGCTCAAAGCAATCGAGGAAGCAGAGCGTCCGCTCATTCTCGCAGGCGGCGGTGTTGTATACTCCGGTGCGCACGAGGAGCTTCTCGAGTTCGCGACGAAGACCGGTATCCCGGTCGTTACGACGCTGCTCGGTCTCGGCGGCTTCCCAAGCGGGAACGAGCTGTGGGTCGGCATGCCGGGCATGCATGGCGCATATGCCTCGAACATGGCGATTCAAGAATCGGATCTGCTCATTAATATCGGTGCACGTTTCGACGACCGCGTAACGATGAAGCTGGACGGCTTCGCGCCGAAAGCGAAAATCGTCCACATCGATATCGATCCGGCTGAGATCGGCAAGAACGTTCCGACGGACATTCCGATCGTTGGCGATGTTAAGACCGTACTTCAAACGGCGAATCAAGAAGCTCGTCCGGCTGCGAAAGCCGGAGCATGGCGTGAGAAGCTCGCAGCATTGAAGACGGAGTTCCCGTTGTCATACGTCGATTCCGATGTCGAGCTGAAGCCGCAATGGGTAATCGAGATGCTGCATGAGACGACGAAGGGCGAAGCGGTCGTCACGACGGACGTCGGCCAGCATCAGATGTGGGCGGCTCAATATTACAAATTTAATCAGCCTCGTTCCTTTATTACCTCGGGCGGCCTTGGCACGATGGGCTTCGGATTACCGTCGGCGATCGGCGCTCAGATGGCGAACAAGGACCGTGTCGTTGTATCGATCAACGGCGACGGCGGCATGCAAATGTGCGCGCAAGAGCTTGCAATCTGTGCAATTAACAATATTCCGGTTAAAGTAGCGATTATCAATAACCAAGTGCTCGGCATGGTTCGTCAATGGCAAGAGCTTATCTATGACAACCGTTACAGTCACATTGACCTCGCAGGCAGCCCGGACTTTGTTAAGCTTGCAGAGGCTTACGGTGTCAAAGGGTTCCGCGCGACGAACAAAGAAGAAGCTCGCGAGGCTTGGGAAGCAGCGCTTCGCCATCCAGGTCCAGCAGTTGTAGAATTCGTCGTCCGCAAAGGTGAGAATGTGTATCCGATGGTTACACAAGGTAACACGATCGACGAAATGATCTTGGGGGATGCGGAATGAAAAAACATACCTTAGCAATTCTCGTTAACGATCAGCCGGGCGTTCTGCAGCGGGTATCGGGTCTGTTCGGACGCCGCGGCTTCAATATTGAAAGTATTACGGTCGGTTCCAGCGAAGAGCCGGGCTTGTCCCGGATGGTTATCGTAACGTCGGGCGACGACAATATGCTGGAGCAAATTACGAAACAGCTTTACAAGCTGATCGACGTCATTAAAGTCGTCGACGTCAGCAGCAGCCCGATGGTAGCTCGCGAGCTCGCACTCATCAAGGTGGGTGCGGAGCCTGCGGCTCGACCAGAAGTGCTTGGCGTTGTTGAGACATTCCGTGCAGCGGTCGTCGATATCGGCCCGTCGTCGCTGATCGTACAAGTCGTTGGCGATACGGAGAAAATCGATGCGATGATTGAGCTCCTCAAGCCATATGGCATTCGCGAGCTGTCGCGCACGGGCGTTACGGCCATGGTTCGCGGTTCGGTTAAATAAGCCAGCGGAATCTGTGGAAAGTTGGATCAAGCCGCTTTAAGCGGGGACGGTATTTATAGTATAATGGTAATTCCTGCGGCTATCTTCATGAGCAGCTGCAAGGTATGATTAACGTATCAAGCAAGTAGCAATTATGGCTCTACTAGGAGCGGCTGCGGACAAGCCCGCAGCCGCTCGATATGAACAACAGCCCGTATTGGGCGGGTGTTTAAGCTGGGAATTCGCTCGGGAGACCGCACACGGCCTTTACGATCGCTTCTCTGTTTAAACACCCGCTCAATGAGGGTTCAATTTAAAGGAGGCATTTTCTAATGGCAGTTACGTTGTACTATGAAAAAGATGCAGATCAAAGCGTACTCGCAGGCAAAACGATCGCAGTAATCGGTTACGGCTCCCAAGGTCACGCACAAGCTCAAAACCTTCGCGACAGCGGCCTGAAGGTCATCATCGGCCTGCGCCCTGGTAAATCGGCTGAGAAAGCGAAAAACGACGGCTTCGAGGTTCTGGAAGTTGCAGAAGCAGTTAAAGTAGCTGACGTTGTACAAATCCTCATGCCTGACGAAACGCAAGCGAAAGTATATAAAGAAGAAATCGAGCCTAACCTCAAAAAAGGTGCAGCGCTCATGTTCTCCCACGGCTTCAACGTACACTACGGTCAAATCGTGCCACGCCAAGATTTGGATGTACTGCTCGTTGCTCCTAAATCGCCGGGCCACATGGTTCGCCGTACGTATGTAGAAGGCTTCGGCGTTCCTGGTCTGATCGCAATCGAGCAAGACGCTACAGGCAACGCTAAAGCAATCGGTCTCGCTTATGCGAAAGGCATCGGTTGTACGCGTGCCGGCGTCATCGAAACGTCGTTCCGTGAAGAGACGGAAACGGATCTGTTCGGTGAGCAAGCGGTACTGTGCGGCGGTGCTACGGCACTCGTTAAAGCAGGCTTCGAAACGCTCGTAGAAGCAGGCTACGCTCCAGAGATGGCTTACTTCGAGTGCTTGCATGAGCTGAAGCTGATCGTCGACATGATGTATGAAGGCGGCCTGGCTTCGATGCGTGACTCCATCTCGAACACGGCTGAATACGGCGACTACGTTACGGGCCCACGCGTTGTAACGGAAGAGACGAAGAAAGCAATGAAAGCGGTACTGGACGATATCCAATCCGGCCGTTTCGCACGCGACTTCATCCTCGAGAACCAATCGAACAAAGCAATGCTGACGGCTACTCGCCGCCGCGAAGCAGAGCATCCGATCGAGAAAGTCGGCGGCCAGTTGCGTGAATTGATGCACTGGATTAAGAAGTAATTGATTTTCCCGGCATCATAAGCTTTACTATAAATCCCGGTTCATGGGCGGATGTCCGCCAAGATCTTACTAAGATCTTGGCGGCTCCACTCATGCTCCGGGATTTTTTATTTTAGTCTCCGAGGACTGGCGAGAAATCCGTCTTTTTGCTTATATGCTTCATGGAAGAGAGATGACGGCAGGGTATTTGCACGCATGAACAATAGGCTTTGATCATAACTATAACTATGTCGAATTTCGCTTTGAACTAGGCAGAAAGGAGGCGGTATGAAGCTATGACAGTCAGAGCGCAGTCCTAATAGCGGAGCAGCGCGACGCAATTGCGGAAGAAAATGTAAGCGCTTTATGTTAGGCCTAGAGTCAATTATTGTATTTCCATACTACGTCGTATGAGGTAGGTATTTAGATCAATACCGCAATAATTTTGCGGTATAACGCAATGCATATTGCGATGCAGTGGGACTACTCGAATGCTATACTGGGGACAAGAGTTTAAAATTACATTATATTTCAAAGGTGGTAATGAAAATGCTTAGAGAAGTAATTGCACAACTGAAGCAAAACCACGGAACAATGACTCGGTTTGTACAAGGTAATGTGGCTCTAGCAGGTGTTAATAATAATCAGCAGCAGGCTATACTGGACATCTTTAAAGGTAAGGTGACTGCAGAAGAGCAAGTTCGTGCATTTAACCCTTTCTGGGGATGGTAGTTAATATGTAAGAGCAAACCGGTAACGATAACTCGAGCCGGTTTTTTTTTAAGGGGATTATTAACTAATGATTAAAATAAAATATTCAAACTGGATATTTTTATTTATTTCGGTTATTATTGCAGGTTGGTGTACTGTATTGTATTTTAGTATACCCTATATAGGGATTAATTTAGACGAGTCGGAAGGAGAATGGATTGTATCTGAGTTAGATAAAAAAGCATGGGCCGCACAGGAGGGGATGTTGCAAGGGGATGTAATTACACAAGTTGATTATGAGCCGGTTGAAGGTAAGGAGTTAGAGAAGCATTACGGAATTAATACTGCGACAAGCATTACCATCATGAGAGATGGAAACCTACTCGAGATTGATTTTTCAGATAGGTCCAAGAGACCTATTCAGTGGAATGTATCTATTATCCCAATGGCTTTATTCGTAGTGATGCTAACCTTTTCTTCGTTTTTAGCCTATAAGAAGCCGATGGATCTATCGGCTACACTGCTGATATTATTTTTGATGACAGTAGCGGTTGGATTTTTGTCGGGGTATGGAAATGTAGTTGGTGATATTTTCTCGGCTATAGTCCTCCAAATAGCACTAACCTTTGCACCTCTATTATTTCTTCATTTTATAAAGACTTACTTTAATAAAATGGGGATTGCTCCTGTTCATAAACGTGTTGTCACGATTGGATATGCGACGGTTTCTGCGTGGAATTTTTTTTATATACTCTTTATTCTCATTAATGCCAACGGTAATACAACCGCACATTTATTGAAAATTACGGGTCTTATAATATTTATAGCAGGGACGCTTGTCACGTTGTTTGTTCAAGTCCGGATGTACATTAAGTTCCGTAATTCATCCCAACAGGTCTTAATGATCTATATGATGATTGGCAATATCACTTCATTCTCTCCTATTATCATTTTGAACTTTTTGCCGATGTTATTATTAGGAAAGTATTTTGTAGATGGCGGTATAGCCTTAGTATCTTTTATATTTTTACCATTGACGTATCTGTATCTTATAATCTCGAATCAACTGTTCGACATCGAGTTTATTATCGGTAGACTCCGGTATTATTTGATTGTAGCCTTCTTACCGACGCTGTTATTCATGGGTGGATTCGGACTAATCTTTATGGATACATCGATTCGTCCTGCAGTATGGGGTCGAATGTTTGTTGTCACTTACGGCTTAAGTATACTTTTCTTATATTTAAGAGAAAGATTAGATCGCAAGCTCCGGAACAAGGTCATTAAAGGAGCACATGAATTCGAGCAGAGCTTGGAATCCTTCTCTAACAAAATTTCCGAAGTGATGAAGGTTAGCGAGCTGGAGCAATGCTTATCGAAGGAGCTGCTTCAGTTACTGCCGATTGATGCGGTCGGATTTATAGAATATAGAATGAAGCAAGATCAGACGATCAAATGGAATCGAACGCATGGCAATGTTCCAATCGAAGAATTGTATTCGCATCTGAATCAGGATTGGTCTGGGTTAAAGGTTGGACAAGGCTTGAAGCTACCGAAAGGGATCTGCTTTAAAATCGGTCAAGACAGAGGCATACAGCATTTGGTATGGATTGGCGACAAGGTGAATCATACGGAGTTTAATCTTGATGAGAAGCAGTGGATGCGCACCATGATGACCTATGCTGGATTTGTGTACCAGAACCTTCAGCTCATCGAGGGGCTAGTTCAGGATCTTGATTTGAAGCGAGAAGAGGCTCCGCCGTGGGTGCTTCGGCTGCTGTTCCGGTTATCGGAGCAAGAAAGACGGAAGCTGGCCAACGATCTGCATGATTCAGCTCTTCAGGATCAGCTGGTATGGTATCGGAAGCTGGAGGCTATCGTGAACGATGAAGCAGAGATGACAGCGAATATCCGTTCAAAATTGCATGAGATCAGTGAAGGGCTGCTCGATGTTATTCACCAAATCCGCGAAACCTGTAACGAGCTTCGACCGCCGTTCTTGAAGGAGAAGGGGATCATTGAAGCGATTAACAATCTGTGCGACTATGCCCAGCTGAATGCGAACTTTACGATTGAGTTCAATCACCAAAATTTCCGTGTCGAGCTGGACGATGAATATGTGCTCGCGGTGTACCGAATTACACAAGAGCTGCTGCGCAATGCGATGAAGCATTCGAAAGCAACCCATGTACAATTGCAGCTCTACTACGAAGAGCAGCAGCTACGTTTCCACTACAAAGATAATGGAGTCGGAATCGAAGCGGATCGGCTGCAATCGTCTTTTGACCATATGGGGCTGACGGGTATTCGAGAGAGGGTGTCTGGACTAGAAGGGATGACAGATTTGCGTACGGCACCAGGCGAAGGCATGGAGGTTGATGTTGTGCTGCCGCTGCCGACCGAAGACGAGGAGCGGAATGTTAACGAGGTAAGGAGGACGAATGATAATCGCACGAGGCCGATAGCGGCAATCTCCCATTCCGCTGACCTATAGTTCATTTCAAGGTAACGGAGACATGATGGGATTAACTTTGTCTATAATATTACGTTCATGAAGGCAAGAAGTTCGTTCGAACAAGACGATTCTTCCTGCCTTATTTGTTATGGAATAACTTTCTCCTTCATATATTGTTACGTATTTCAATCTATGAATGGGAGGTTGTCCGTTCTGAGACGGTACAGGATGAGATTCGGCATCCTTGCAGCAGTACTTGTGCTGTTGTGCAATATGTTGGTTGGCTATAGTGCGAATGCGGCGGGAGAGCAGCAGCAGTTAATTATCGTGAATAAGAAAACGAACAAACTAGCATTTTACGTCGACGGTGAACTGATTAAAACCTTTTCTGTTGCAACGGGAAGAACGAGTAAGCTGACTCCTGAAGGCAGCTTCCCGATTGTGAACAAAATTAAAAACCGACCATACTACAAAGAGAATATTCCTGGAGGAGACGCTCGCAATCCGCTTGGCGACCGGTGGTTAGGACTTGATGTGAACGGCACCTACGGAACGACTTATGCG
The DNA here is from genome assembly GCF_004001065.1 of Paenibacillus xylaniclasticus. Lineage (GTDB taxonomy): Bacteria > Bacillota > Bacilli > Paenibacillales > Paenibacillaceae > Paenibacillus_T > Paenibacillus_T xylaniclasticus. Next base: position 30,439 of record NZ_BIML01000011.1, on the reverse strand, counting down.
ATTCACGGCAATAATAATTCCAAATCAATCGGGAAGTACGTCAGCTCCGGCTGCATTCGGATGTATAATGACGACATTCACTGGCTGTATCCGCAGATCGAGCTCGGAACGATCGCCGTCATTACAACTTCGGATCAGTCGTTCGACGAAATTGCCGAAGAGCAAGGTTACCCGGTGCTGAAATATTACGAAGGAAAATTGCGTTTGAACGGCAAAACGATTAAGCTCGATCGGAAGCTGATTATAATCGATTCGCGCGTCTATATTCCGATGCGTGAACTATTCGACCTCCTTGGCGGGACAATACAATGGAACAACAAGACGAAAACCGTATCGGTCGTCATTAACGGCCGAACGATTACGCATAAACCGCCGTCGGCCACCGTCCATGTGGATGGAACAGCGACAGCTATTACCGCTTCAAGAGTAGTTGACAGCATGATTATGCTGCCTCTTCGCAACGTAACCGAGCTTACCGGCTATAAGGTGACGTGGAACGCCGAAGCGAAAGAAATCCGGATTACGGACAATAAGAAATAACGCTCCAAACATCAGCCAGTGAACAAGCAACGGCCAGAGGAGACAGTAGCCAGTGAAGACTTATCTTCGCTGGCCTTTTTTTTATGCGGAGCCCGGGGGACTCGGGGCGGAGCAGCAGGGTGGGGAGCGTTAGAAGGGGAGCGGGTCCCGGTAGGGACGGCAAGCGGTGGTGAAGCAGAGATGATGGGAGGGGGGGAATAGAGGGGAGATGGTAAGGCGTAGAAAGGGACGGAATAATGTAGAGCGGGTCCCGGAAGGGACGGAAAGCGGTGGGGCGGTTGAAAGGAACTAAGGAGCGATTGGGGAGTCCAGAGGGCGGGAGCCCTTTGGGGCCCTCCCTGGCAGGGAGGGGTTGGGAGGGTGGATAGCACTCCAATAGGCTTAAACTATAAACTCGATAGCTTTTATATCTTTGCGGAGAGTCCGTATTTATGGTACAACTGATATAGTTTAAGAATCTACTGCGTAAGAGAAGAGGAGTGCAATTATTATTATGGCAGACGTGAAGAAAATTGCGGTACTCGCCGGCGATGGCATCGGTCCAGAGGTTGTCGGCGAAGCGATTAAAGTGCTTAAGAAAACAGAAGAGCTGTTCGGCTATCAATTCGAATTCGAGCATGGCCTGTTCGGCGGTATTGCAATCGATGAGAAAGGTACGCCGCTTCCGCAGGAAACGCTTGAAATTTGCCAAAAGGCGGACGCTGTACTGCTCGGCGCAGTAGGCGGACCGAAATGGGATAACAATCCGAAGGAGCTTCGTCCAGAGACGGGTCTGCTCGGCATTCGCAAAGCGCTCGGCCTGTTCTCGAACATTCGTCCGGCTAACGTGTTCGAATGCTTGATGGACGCTTCGACGCTGAAGCCTGAAGTGCTTGAGGGCACTGACCTGATCGTCGTTCGTGAGCTGACGGGCGGCATCTACTTCGGCGAGAAATTCCGCCGCGACGGTGCTAATGGTCAAGAAGCGGTCGATACTTGCGTATATAATGTACAAGAGGTTGAGCGCATCGTGCGCCAAGCATTCGAAATTGCACAAACGCGCCGTAAGAAGCTCGCTTCGGTCGATAAAGCGAACGTTCTTGAGACGTCGCGCCTGTGGCGTGAGGTTGTAAACCGCATTGCTCCTGAATATCCAGACGTTGAGCTGGAGCACGTGCTCGTCGACAACTGCGCGATGCAGTTGCTTCGCCGTCCGGCAAGCTTCGACGTTATCGTAACAGAGAACATGTTCGGCGATATTCTGAGCGACGAAGCGGCAATGCTGACGGGCTCGATCGGCATGCTGTCGTCCGCATCGCTTGGCGAAGGCAGCTTCGGTCTATACGAGCCGGTACACGGCTCGGCACCTGACATCGCAGGTCAAGGCATCTCTAACCCAATCGCGACGATCCTGTCGGTAGCGCTCATGTTCCGTCTAACGTTTGGCTACCATGAAGCGGCTCAAGTCATCGAAAATGCGGTCAAATGGGTGCTTGACGCAGGTCATCGTACGGGCGATATCGCAGTCGATAAGAGCAAAGCAATCGGTACGACGGCGATGGGCGATCTGATCGTCGCTGCAATGAGCAAGTAATCGAGTGCTGGGAGGGAGGTTCACACCGATGGCCGAACGTTTGGTAGGACGCCCCGCTCCGAACTTTATGATGGAGATGGTATCCGGCGACGGAGAACATTTCGGTAAAGTGTCCTTGTCCGACTATAAAGGCAAATGGCTCGTATTCTTTTTCTATCCGCTTGATTTCACGATCGTATGCCCGACGGAAATTACGGCGCTTAGCGAAGTATATGCCAAGTTCAAAGAGCTGAACACGGAAGTGCTCGGCGTCAGCACGGACAGCATCCACAGCCATCGGGCATGGATTCGTACTGACAAGAACGATAACGGTGTGGGCAAGCTGAACTTCCCGCTCGCTTCGGACATTACGAAGAGCGTTGCGCGCGATTATGGTGTACTGATTGAAGAAGAGGGCGTCGCTCTGCGAGGCCTGTTCATCATCAATCCGGACAGTGAGATCGTGTACCAGGTTGTTAATCATAACAACGTAGGACGCAGCGTTGAAGAGACGCTCCGCGTGCTGCAAGCTCTTCAATCTGGCGGACTATGCCCGATTAACTGGAAGCCGGGCGAGCAAACGCTCAAAGCAAATTAACGAACCAATAAGCAGCATCGTTCCGATGGGACGGTGCTGTTTTTTTGTTGTGTCAAGACTGCTTAAAATTGGATGTAGGCGATTGGCAGGAATTTCGCATAGTGGCAGCGAATACTTTATTTAAAGAGATTTAAAATCTGTGCATATCGGGTAAGCGGTTTACAAGCCGCTATTCAGGTAAAGAGGTGTATGTCGATGAGTTTCTGCTGTGGAGCAAGCATGATCGGCGCGAAAGGGACGCTTAAGCATTTTCGAACGCACATTCATAATGTCCCCATCTTATTCTGTCCGGTATGCCAGAAGATCGAGGTTCATCATCTTATTGAGAACGAATACGATATTTTGGCTGAATTCGCGTATGGCGACGGTGCGACCGAAATCGATTTTCAAGATTACGTGGAGAAGGACCCGAAAGTGTTGTTCGAGAACTGCGTGAATCATGAGAACGAGGACCCGCTGGAGATCGTCGTAAGTCAAATCGATATGGCGCTTGATTTACTCGTTCTAGCGAAGCAGCTCGGCGACACGGAGTGGGAGCAAGACTTAAAGAAAAGGCTAAGCGTGTTAAGCACGAGGCGCACGAAGCTGCGTCAACGGCTGACGTCTTAGGGATGAATGCTGATGAGTGAGCCTCCGATAGCGGAGGCTTTTTTATTGCAGGAGGGCTAGAAGCCCCCTTAATTGAGTATGTGGGAACGAATGATATAAATGAGGTGACACGGTTGCTTCTCGTACTATTTAAACGATTCTTAAGCAAGTTTAGCAGCACGAGTCATCCGAATCATACGCCGGAGCAGACCGTATTACGGATCAGAGCAGGTGACGAGCAAGCAAGGAGCGAGTTCATTGCCCGTTATGAGCCGTATCTCCTCAAAGTGACAAGCGGTTTTTGCAAAAGATATATTAATCCGGAGCAGGATGACGAATACAGTATTGCTCTGCTTGCTTTTAATGAGGCGATCGACAGCTTCTCGTCAGATGCTGGGAGATCGTTTCTCGGCTTTGCCGAAACGGTCATTCGCCGACGGCTCATTGATTATGTCCGGTAGGAGCAGCGGCACAGCCAGTCCGTTCCGTACAGCTCGTTCGATCGGGAGGAAGAGGATGAGACGATTACGAACCCGATCGAGACGAGTCAAGCGCTGAAACAGCATGAACGCGAACGGGAGAAGGAAGACCGAAAGCATGAAATTATGGAGTTCTCGGCAAGATTAAGGGAGCTTGGCATCTCATTCTCGGATTTGGCAGATCAAGCGCCTAAGCATTCGGATACGCGCCGGATGCTGTTTCAGATCGGACGAATAGCTGCAGAGCAGGCAAGATTCTATGATTCAATTGTCGACAAAGGGAGGCTGCCCGTTACGGAATTAGCGGAAGAGGCGGGTGTATCGCGCAAGACGATCGAACGAAATCGCAAGTATATTATTGCACTTGCATTATTGTATAGAGGCGATTATCCATACATACTAGCATACATATCGCAGTCGCCGGATAAGGCTTATTATTCGAATGCAGCGAGGGAGGTGAAACTGTGAGCGGCAAAGGAATTGTGATGGAGGTTAATGCAAGGCATTATATCGTGCTTACACCTAGCGGAGAATTCCGTAAAGTGCCGCGCACAGGTCAGCCTAATGCTGATATCGGCGACGAGATTCCATTATTGCCGAGACGGCGTGCAAGTCGGCGTACAGCTTGGACGATAGTGTCAGCCGCACTTGTGATGCTGATTATTTTCCCTCTCGTGCTTGTGCCGAATACGAAAGCAGACCCGATTGTTGCCTATGTTACGTTGGACGTGAATCCTAGCGTGGAGATGGGGATCGGTGCCAAGGAGCAAGTGAAGGAGCTGCGCGGGTTGAACGCCGAAGGCGAGCAGATTGTAAGCGGGCTTGATTATAAAGGAGAGAAGGCAGCGGATGTAGCGGTCGAGATCGTTGCCAGAGCGTCTGCGATTACGGCGTATTCTTCCGGGGAGGAGCAAGACATTCTTATTGCGAGCGTCGTCCTAGAGGGCGGGACGAAGGACCCGGATCAATTCGAAGCAGAGCTAGAAGAAGACATTCGCGGAGCTGTCACGAAGCAGGTGGCGGATGAAGAGCATGTGACGATGCTGTCTGCGCCGCAGGAGGTGCGGGAAGAGGCTGCGCGGCAAGGCGTGTCGACAGGGAAGATGGCGGTTTATTTGCTCGCGAAGAGTAAAAATCCTGAGGTGCAGCTGGACACGCTGAAGACCCAGACGATCCATGAATGGACGGAGCCCGTCGGCGGTTTGAAATCGGTAGTGCCCGCGAAGTCGTCTAAGTCTGAGAAGAGCGGGGAAGCTGCTGCACCTGTCGACCCGGTTAAGCCGAAGGCAGATGTGCCGAATATTAATGCCCAAGCAGACGATAACAACAATAAGAAAAATGCAGATAAGCGGAATAAGCAGGTGAAGGAGCATCTGAAGAAGCTGCTCGAGCTTGAGAAGAATGGCAAAGCAGCGAACAATAATCAAAAAGACGGCAAAAAGCCGAGCGGTGCGGCTAAAGTGCAGAAGCCGAACAATGACGGCAGTTCTACTAATATGGCTCCACAGAATCCGAAGAAGCAAGACCGTTTGAAGGACAGCTTGAGCAATAAGGCTCGCGATGAGCGTAAGGACGACAACGCACAGCCTGTTCTATCTGGTCGCAGCGAAATAGACCGTAACGGCACGAATGGGAACGGCCGGGACGGAAGCATAGGCAATCAAAGACATGGAGACAGCGCAGGCAGCCGGATGAACGACAACAGCGGTAAACCAAACGATAGCAATACGAAAGACAGCAGCACTGGCAATAACAACGATAACGATAGAGCTAATAGCAGTAAATCTGGTCCTGGCAAATCCGGTCCTGGCCCAAGCAAATCCGGTCCTGCCCAATCGAGCGATGGTAAGCATGGCAATTCTAACAGCAGCAAGAGCGGCGACCGCGATAACGTTAAAGGAAATGACAGACCGGGTGCAAAGGACGATGATCTCGACAATAAGCGGAAGGAAGGCAATACCGTCGACAGCAAAGAGCACAACAGAGGCAAAGAGAAAGAGAAAGACTAACACCGTTGTTAATCAATAGGCGGACTATCGTGCAAGGCGGCGATAGCCGCCTGTTGTTGCTGTTCATAAAACGTTTTCGGTTATTGGGTGTAGATGTGATATTTTCCACTATTTTTCGACAGGATCTCCGATTGACAACGGTTACAGTATCATCTATCATATTGATTACGAGTTACTGGAGCTGTCCCTTACGTCTGCCTTGGCGCAGGATGGCGGGGAAGATCGGAGGCGGTGCAGGGATGGACATGTTCCTCATGAACAAGCCGACGGATGCCATACACGCGAGACAAAGAGGACGGGAGCTTGCAAGAAGCGTAGGGTTCTCAGCAGTAGAACAGACGCGGATTGCGTTCACGATTTCGGAAATGGCCGCCCAGTTATTAGAATCGAAGTCGCAAGGCCATATGATCATCAAGACCATTCACCGAAATAATAACGAGATGGGAATAGAAGTTCGACTGTACGATCATTCGTCAGGGAGTAGTCATCTGGATTCGGATTGGATGCTAAGCTTGGTAGATGACATTGACATCTGCCAAGATATGATTAGAGGTACGACCATTTCGTATCGCAAGTGGCTGTCGCCTTCCCGATCCTATGATAGACTACCCGTTCTGTCTGTTCTTGCTGCTGGGGAGGAATAAGTTATGCAAGAAATTCGTAGGCGCTATTTGTCTGCGCTTGCTGAATACATTCGCAGCGAGAGCGAGGCTTCTTTGTATCAGGCCACCATGCTTGGTAAGATGCTCGGAGATGTGCATCCAGAAGAGATTGTCGGTCTTCACGCCGAATGCACGCAGACGCTTGCCTTGAATGTAGAGAACGAAGACTTGCGGGGATTGCACAGCCGGGCCTATAACTTCCTAACCGAGCTAATGGTCGCATACCGGTTCCGAAGCGAGCTCGAGAAAGCGACAGACAAACAAATGACAGAAATGAGGGAAATGCTGTATCATTCCCGCAATTCGTCCAAACGGGTGAAGGAGCATTTCGAGAAAATCCTTCAGCATTTGGACTCGGGAATTGCTTTATTCGACGAGAACGGAATATTAACATTCGTGAACATTATGCTGGCGAGAATGATGGATGTTCAGCGCTCCTCATTGGTCGGCTGCTCTCTTATTGAGCTGCTGCGGCATCCGAAGCTGAAGCGAAGCACACGCAAAATGGTCCTTCGCGTATACAAGGGGACGATTGCAAGACGCAGCATTTATTTTGAATTCGAGGACACGAATGGCAGACATTTTCTGACGACCGTAACGTATGGTGATAAGCTGGAGGGTCATTTTCTCGTCAGTGTGAAGGATGTTTCGGATTTCAAAGCGATCGAGCAGACCGCTTACCAGAATGATAAGCTGGCTATGCTGGGCAAGATCGCGGCAGCTATTGCGCACGAGATCCGTAATCCACTGACATCGATTCGTGGGTTCATTCAGCTGTTGCGTCCTCATCTTGTGCAGCTTGGTAAGGATGAATATGCAAGAATTATCGTTGCAGAGATTGACCGGGCGAACGATATTATTTATGAGTTTTTGAACTCTTCGAAGCCGACGGCGCCCATGAAGCAGCAGATATCGATCACCTCTCTGCTTAAAGAGGTTATTCTGCTGACTGAGAGCGAAGCGCTAATGCGTGGGTCTCTCATTCAATTGGAGTCTTATGAGGAATCGATGCTCGTGTCCATCGATGTGAAGCAGGTTAAGCAGGTGATGCTTAATATTATGAAGAACTCGTTGGATGCTATCGCGGATATAAGCAGCGAGCGCAATGGCCGAATCGATATCATTGTTCGGCGGATCGATAACAATGCAGAAATTACAATTCGGGATAATGGCAAGGGGATGGACCGATCGACGCTCAGTCGGCTGTTCGACCCTTTCTTCACGACCAAGGAGGCCGGTACAGGACTGGGGCTGTCCGTCAGCTACCGAATTATTCGTAATCATGGCGGCTCTATTGCAGTGGACAGCGTTCCGGGTGAAGGAACAGTGTTTAAGATCCATTTGCCATTAATCGGCTAAAGCTTTAGAATCGGGGTAGGCATTCGGCATACCCCGGTTCTTTTTTGTTCGGAACAGGAGAAAGAAAGGATGATGAGACGATGAAATTTCAGTTTACATATGGAGCGGCTGCCAGCGGCGAGCTGTCAGCCTTTGATGCGACAGTGAAGCTCATTACGGGCGAGGAGCTTCAAGCGCAGGGGGGAGCCCCGTGGATTCATCCACAGGTAGACGACGAGTTAAGAAGATTAAGTGCGAAAGGGCTGTTTAAAGGAGAGAAGGGTCAGAAGGTGACGATCGCAACGCTCGGGCTGCATGCCGGGGCGCAAGCGCTGTTCGTCGGCTATGGCGGTGTGACAGCCGACGAGCTGCGGGAAGCAGGGGCAGCTAGCGCCAAGGCGTTAAGAAAGCTGAAGGCGCGGCGGGTACAGGTGCTGGTTCCGTCAAGTGTGCTTAGCGGTAATGCGGATTGCTCCGCTGAGCGGGCAGCGCAATCTTTCACAGAAGGCTTGATACTCGGCTGGTATGAGCGCCCGAAACGGAAGCGCGAGCATGGCAAGGAGCTGGAGCCGGTAGACGTTCAATTCATTCCGGAGGCGCAGGAGGCAGGCGGTGAAACGGCCAAAGCGCGCTGGTCTGCTGGCGTTAAGCGCGGCGAGCTGTTTGCGGAAGGCACGCTGTTCGCGCGCGATCTAACGAATATGCCGGGTAATGAGCTTATTCCGGAAGGCTTGGCGGAATATGCCGAGGAGATCGGACATCGTTACAGCTTCGACGTCGAAATTATCGATGAGTTTACCGCTATCGATATGGGCATGGGCGGACTAATCGGAGTAGGCAAAGGCAGCGCCCATCCGCCGCGGATGATTGTGCTTCATTATGAAGGGGCGCCGGACAGTAAGGATGTATGGGGCATTATCGGCAAAGGGATTACATTCGATACGGGTGGTATTTCGCTTAAGCGCGCCGAAGGCATGGAGGAAATGATCGGCGATATGGGCGGCGCTGCAGCGGTGCTCGGAACGATGCGGATCATCGGGGAGTTGAAGCCGAAGATCAATGTCATTGCAGTCATCGCTGCGGCTGAGAATATGCCGTCCGACCGTGCATTGAAGCCAGGCGATGTCATTGTGACGATGAGCGGCCGTACAGTTGAAGTCGTGAATACGGATGCAGAGGGCCGTCTTGTTCTCGCTGATGCGCTGACGACGGCGATTCGCCGCGGCGCTACTCGGCTGATTGATATCGCGACATTGACTGGCGCTGTCGAGGTCGCGCTCGGCAATGTGGCAACAGGAGCGGTCACGAACGATGAGCTGCTGCTGCAGGACATCATCCGTGCAGGCCGCACGGCAGGCGAACGGATATGGCCGTTCCCTTCGTATCCGGAATATCGGAGACAGCTGGACAGCGATGCAGCCGACTTGAAGAACAGCGGCGGCCGATTCGCCGGTACGATTACAGGCGGTTTATTCATTGGTGCATTCGCCGAAGACCTCCCATGGGTTCATCTCGATATTGCGGGAACGTCTTGGCTGAAGTCATCGCGCGGCTGGGAGTCCAAAGGGGCGACGGGCGTCATGGTACGGACGCTGGCTGAGCTGCTATCTAGCCGCTCTTAATCAGGCAGCAGGCCGCGGAAGCGGCCTGTTTGCATGATGCACATCATGAATGGGGGAAACCGGGGGATGAGAGGCAGATTAAGTGTTCTGGTCAGTATCGTTGTGGCGATGCTTGTCGCTTCCATGGACAGCACGATCGTCAATACGACGATGCCGGTCATTGCGAAGGAGCTGGGCGGAGCAGAGCTGTATGCTTGGACGTTCGCCAGCTATATGATTTTTTCTACTGTGCTTGCTCCGGTAGCAGGGAGGTTGTCCGATTTATTCGGCCGGAAGAAAGTGTTCGCTGCTGGCATTGTACTGTTCTTGCTCGGTTCAATCTTGTGCGGAAGCGCCGATACGATGCTGCAGCTCGTTCTGTACCGCGCCGTTCAAGGCATCGGAGCGGGTGTGATGAACCCGTTCCCAATTATTATTGCAGGAGATTTGTTCTCCGTTGAGAAGCGCGGCAAAATTCAAGCGTTATTCACGGCCATGTGGGGCATATCGGCTATTCTCGCGCCGCTGCTCGGCTCCGTCTTTACGGAAGCTTGGAGCTGGCGGTATGTCTTCTACGTGAACATTCCAATCTGTATATTATCGCTCTTGCTGCTTATACCATATCGGGAGCAGTATGAGCCGAAGCGGGCTAAGGTGGACTATGTTGGGGCGGTCATTTTTACGGCTGCAATCAGTCTGATGCTGCTGCCGACGATCGTCGAGCACGGAGGCTTGCTTTACTTGGCCGGAGGCATCGTGCTGCTGGTAATGTTCTTCTTGTATGAGAAACGGCATTCTTCGCCGATTGTTCCGCTGTCGTTGTTCAGCAATAAGCAGGTGGCATGGATGAACGGTAACTCGCTGCTCGCTTACGGTGCATTGTACGGTGCTTCAAGTTATTTACCGTTATTTCTGCAGAAGCAGGGCTACTCGATTTTTCTAAGCGGGGTCGCTATGCTTAGCATGTCGGCCGGCTGGATGGCTTGCAGCGTACCGGCTGGCCGCTGGATTGGCCGATTCGGATATTGGAAACTGATCGTAACGGGCAATGTGCTGCTCGTTCTATCTGCCGCTTGGTTTCTGCTGTTGTCACAATCGTCAGGCTTCTGGTTCGTGTTCGCCGGCTCGACGATATTCGGACTGGCTTTCGGTCTGCTGTCAACCGTTGCGATCATCGGCTCCCAGCAGCTGGTCGGACCGACGGAGAAAGGGATATCTGCCTCCCTGCAAATGTTCTCCCGCAATATAGGAACTGCTATCGGCGTCACTATTATGGGGTCGTTCTTGAATCATTCGACGAAGCTGCTGACCAGCTTTAGAGAGATGTTTCTGTACGGCATCATTCTAAGTGCAGTCGCCCTGCTGTGCTCTCTGTTGTTCCACGAGCGTACTGGCAGGAAGGTGCAGGTGGAGGCTTAAAGCCTTCGCATAACGGCGGGAATATGATTTGGTACAAGTCTAATGGTTATGCTACCATGTTAATAGATTTCAAAACTGCTAACGGGACGAGTGACGATGCGGGAAAAAGCGACCATTCAGCAGATCGCGGACTTCGCAGGACTGTCTAAATTCGCAGTATCGCGTGCGCTGGCGGGTAAGTCGGGTGTAAGTGAGGCGACGAAGGAGCGGATACTGAAGGCAGCCGGACAATTAGGCTATTTCCGTACGAAGGCAGCAGGTAGACCGGAGCAGTTGAACGATCCGGAAGCGGTCAAAGGGTACGGTCGTTGTGCTGTTCCCAAATATCCGGTATCAGAACCGGGAATCCAGCTACTGGGGACCGGTGTTCGCCGGCATTTGCATGAGGCTGAACTAGAAGAGTATGGATATCGTGACGCTGACGAAGCTTGTCAGTCGGGGATACAGAAGGTTTCAGTTCGTCGGCGATATCGGGTATGCCCACAGCTTCTATGAGCGCTGGATCGCTTACAAGTCTGTACTGGAGCACGTCGATTCCGGAGCAATGCGGCGTTACCGGCTTCGATAATACTTCTCCTGACTTGACGACGGTGAATGTGAACAAGGAACTGCTCGGCATGCGGGCGGTCGACAAGCTGCTGTGGCGGTGTGTACCGATCCTCGAATGCTGAGCGTCTGCTTATTACAGGCGATGTGCTTATGCGTGCAAACGACATTGAACTAATAGAATGATAGAAATATGGAATCATGATGGAGCGAACCGTCGGCTGTGATAAGCCGACGTTTTTTTGTATGCTGGACGGTGATTAGAAAACGATAAATTGCAAATATGCTTTGAATTAGGAGAATTGAATATGCAAGTTTGTTTATAGCTGAGCGACAATATGTGCCGAGAAAACTATATTAGAGCCGTTATGAGTGAAGGGTCATAGAAAAAAATGCTCAAAGTTTATTTATTTTGTTGCAAAGCAACTATACAAAACGCAAAATATGAATGAAATAATGAACGGTAGGCCTCGATGAGCTTGCAGGCGCGGTCCGTTAGTCTGGCCTTATCATTCGCAATTATATCGATAGATTTCGCGGGAGGAAGAGTTAAGATGTACAAGCTTTCGCTTAACGGCAATTGGCAGTTATATAACGAGCGGACGGAAGATCGGTATAATGCCGAGGTTCCTGGCTTCGTCCAGCAAGCTTTGCAGCGTACCGGTGTAATCCCGAATGAATGGCAGACGTTATTGGAATCGGAGATCGAATGGGTAGAGTATGAAGACTGGACGTACACCCGCTCCTTCGAGCTGAGCACAGACCAGCTTGAAGCCGATGAGCTGGAGCTTGTGATGGAAGGCGTCGATACGTATGCAGAGATCGTATTGAACGGTCATATCGTTGGCTGCACGGACAATATGTTTATCGCCCATCGGTTCAGTATTAAGCCGTGGGCGAAGCCAGTTAATGAGCTCGTTGTGCGCTTATCGTCGCCGACTCGCGTGCTGCAGCAGAAGGAGAAGGAATTCGGTGATTCGCTGCAGCTGTGGAACGGCATCCCGGCCCGATTGTTCGGACGTAAGGCACAGTACGGCTACGGTTGGGATTGGGGGCCGCGGCTTGTTACAATCGGCATTCATAAGCCGGTCTATGTGGAAGCGTCCAACGGCTGCCGCGCAGATAAGCTGACGTATCAATTGACGCATCTTAGCGATGATAAGGCGATCTTGAATGCCAGCTTAACAGCTTCAGCTGTTGGAGCGGATGTGCGGGAGGCGGAGGTCGTCTGCCGGCTGTATGAAGGCGGCAAGCTGCTTGCCGAGTCGCGCAGCTTAACGGCGGTTGAAGCTGACGGAACGGCTGTTGTGCTGCCAATCGAGCTGAGCAAACCGCGCCGCTGGTATCCGATCGGTTATGGCGAGCAGCCGCTCTATAAGCTTACCGCAGCCGTGACGGCAGGCGGCCGCACGGTAGAGCTATCGCGCATAATCGGGCTGCGCGAAGTGAAGCTGCTGCAGCCGTATGATAAACAGGGCCGCAAGTTCATCATCGAGGTAAACGGCATTCCGGTGCTGTGCAAAGGCGTGAACTGGATTCCGTTGACACTATATCCGGGCCTTGATACGGCGGAAGCGTACGCTGCTGAAGTGAGCGGCATTGCAGAAGCGAACATGAACATGATTCGGATATGGGGCGGAGGCTATTACGAGAACCGAGAATTTTATGAGGAATGTGATCGGCTCGGCATTATGGTATGGCAGGATTTTATGTTCGCGTGCGGAGACTACCCGGATGACGATGCATTCTGCGAGCTTGTGCGCAAGGAAGCGCAATTTATTATCGATACGTGCGGGCATCATCCAAGCATCGTCTTATGGTGCGGTAACAATGAGAACCAGCATTTTGTGGAGAACAGCCGGCGCCGTCGGAGGAATGGCTATGGCGAGAAGCTGTACTTCGAAGTGCTCGGCGACGTATGTGCGAAGGACAGTAGCCGTCCATATTGGCCGACCAGTCCATTCTCCTATTCGGTCGATCATGGGCATAACGATGAGGATTACGGCGATCAGCATTATTGGCATGTCTGGGGTCAAGTGCATCCGTATGAGAACTACCAGCAGATGAACGGCCGGTTTCTGTCTGAATTCGGCATGCAGTCTTATCCGTCGATGCGCGTCATGGACGGCGTTGACCGCGAAGCGGATCTGCGAGACCCGAAGTTTCAAGCCATGCAGAAGGCGCCGAACGGCATTCAACGGCTGCTCTATTATACGGTGGGAGATTATCGCCTTCCAGCGAATAAGGGTGACTTCGTCTATGTTAATCAGCTGATGCAGGCGAATGCGCTGCGGCTTGGCGTCGAGCATTGGATTGCCCGCATGCCGGACACGTCAGGCGCTTTGATCTGGCAGTGGAGCGATCTGTGGCCGTCGATCAGCTGGGCGATCGTCGATTACAGCAAAGTGCGGAAGCCGTCCTACTACTACATGAAGCGAACGTTTCGAACGCCGAACGCGCTGCTCCGCGTCGTGCAAGGAGAGAAGGACGCCAGTCTGTTCCTCCTGCATGAGACGGGTCATTTCCAAGGCCATATCGAAGTGTCGTTCTATGACATCATCTCGGAGCGGGAGGTGCGGCTGGATACGTTCGAGGCGAACGGCCAAGGGTGCAGTGCGACCCGTGTCGGTACCGTATCGCTTGCCGGTCATGACCCGTCTCGTACCGTGGTCTTCGTCAGGTTGCTCCAGCAGGGCTGCGTTCTTGTCGAGAGCTCGTATTTGATCGGCAAGCCTTATCAGCTGCAGCTGAAGCCGGCGTCCATAAGGGTGGAGCAGCAGGCGGAGCAGGACGGCGCTATCCTTGTGACGCTGACGAGCGACGTCTTCGCGAAGGATGTAGGGCTGCCGAATCTGGCTGCGCGTCTGTCGGACAATTACTTTGATCTTCGGGCTGGCGAGTCGAGGCAGATTCGAATCGAGGGCTTGTCGGAGGGGGAAGCATTAACGCCAATCTGCCTGAACGCCGCAATTCGTACAGCGGAATATATTTAAGCATAGAGCATGAAGGTTGGACAGAAAACAAGCCTATTGTTTTCGCCCAACCTTGTGTTCTAAGGGACTCTGAATCGCGAATGTAGGTGATATATGTTTTGCGTTCCGCCCTCTTTTCAAGTATGATGGAAAAAAAAGAACTTTTGATAAACGATAAGGAGCAGTAATCGTATGAATGCAAAGTCTAGCAACTGCAAAATCGTCGACTGTACGATCCGCGACGGCGGACTCGTCAACAATTGGGATTTCAGCGTCGAATTCGTTCAACATCTGTACAACAGCCTGAACGAAGCAGGCGTAGAGTACATGGAAATTGGATATAAAAATTCGCCGAAGCTGCTGAAGGGCGCAGATACTGCCGGCCCATGGCGTTTCTTGGACGATGACTTTCTCCGTAAGGTCATTCCGAATAAAGGCAATACGAAGCTGTCAGCGCTAGTCGACATCGGCCGCGTTGACGAGAGCGATATTCTCCCGCGCAGCGAGAGCTTGCTTGACCTTATCCGCGTCGCATGCTACATCCAAGATGTGGACAAGGCGCTGGAGCTAGTACAGCTGTTCCACGACCGGGGCTATGAGACGACGTTGAACATTATGGCTCTCTCCAACGTCATGGAGAACCAACTGATCGATGCGTTCCAGCTTATTCGCGAGAGCGTCGTCGATATTGTTTATGTTGTCGATTCGTACGGCAGCCTGAAGCCGAACGATATGGCTTATTTGGTAGACAAGTTCAAAGAGCATCTGCCGAACAAGCGTCTCGGCGTACACACACATAACAATATGCAGCTTGCATTCGCGAACACGCTTGTGGCAGTCGATCACGGCGTAGAGCTGCTTGATGCATCCGTGTACGGCATGGGCCGTGCTGCAGGCAACTGCAATACGGAGCTGCTCGTCGCACACTTGCCGAATCCGAAGTATAACGTTCGTCCAGTGCTCGACATGATCGAGAAGCACATGCTTCCTCTCCGCCAGAAAGAAGAGTGGGGCTACATCATGGAATACATGATTACGGGAATGCTGGACGAGCATCCACGCTCCGCAATGGCACAGCGCAATGATGTCGAGAAGAGAGACCAGGTGGTCGATTTCTACGATCGTCTCACAACACCGGAAGTTGCCCATAGCAAATAAACATGAAGAGAGGCTGTCCCATTCGCCAACAGGCGAAGGGACGGCCTCTTTGTCGTGCAGCCACCGTCGACGCACCAAACCATGCAGGGCGGCATTATGTATAGGCTGTTCAGCCCAGGCTGGGAATTCTCGCGGTTTAGCCTTTCTATCCTTTCAGACCTTTCTCCAGCAGTTCATCGTCTCCGCGAAGGACGCACGCTTGTTTCGGCACATTCGAATGGACGTATGCTATACCTTCGAACTGACGACCATCCGCGGCAGCTGCCGCAAGGCGGACTTTAATTTCATCACTTGTGTAATAATGGTCGAGCAAATCAACTGGGCCAGCCTCGGTCGTATCAATGTACCATTGACGTGAGCCAAATTCGGTCACAATGAACAATTCAGCAGACAAGAAGGAGAGCTCCCTCGTGGTACCATCGCTGCTTGTTATCGAAATTTGTTGAAGAGGTATCGTTTCAATTGCCATATCTATTCGTGCTCCTTTCGTTATGTATATCCCCTCTGCTTGTCATGCTTTGGAGCCGCTTTACCGATTGTATTCGCCTTTCCTTTTATTTGCAACATCGATTAAGATAATTGCGTCTATCGGAGTAGAACAAACATAGGGGGCTGTCTATATGATGGTAAAAGTCCACAAGATTTTTTACTTACTCATGATTCTTGCAGTCGTTATGCTTCAAGCTTGTTCATCATCGGATCGGGATAGCAATGTCAGTAGGGCCAGATCTGAGGGCTCTGAGGCCAAGACGATACACGAGGCGAATGACAGTTCAGCTAGAGATGGCGAAGCAGCAGCAGCCTCAGAGGAGCCTGGGGCATTGCCTGGAGGCTCTTCAGGCCGAACGAGTGGCAGTAGAGGAACTAATGAAAGCTCGCTGCCGGATGCAGGCATTCTGACGGCTGGCGAATGGGATGACAACCAAGAGTGGAGCCGCTGGAACGACCTGATGCAATCTCGTGAGGGCGGCGAATATATGCCGTATTGGAAGTTTTATGATTTTCGCCGGTTGGAGGTACAGGTAACGGGTGCAGGCAAGCCCGTTGCAGATGCGATTGTAACGTTAAGTCGAGACAATGACCAGAGAGGCTGGACGGCTCGGACGAATGCGTCGGGCACGGCATATTTGTTCCCTTATTTATTCGAGGAGCAGGGCGGGAGTGTCAAGTACAGTCTGAGCGTAAAGGCAGGTCAGCAGCTGAAGCGATACGAGAACGTCGAGGTGAAGGATGGCCGAGTTATGGAGATCAAGATGGATGAGGCGGTACAGCCTTCCATGCTGGTCGATCTGATGCTGGTCGTCGATACGACGGGCTCGATGGCAGACGAGCTGCAGTACTTAGAGGCGGAGCTTAAGGACGTAATTAACCAGGTGGAGCAAGACAATCATAACCAGCTGGACCTAAGGATCAGCCCGAACTTCTATCGCGACGTATACGATGAATATACGGTAAAGCCGTATCCATTCACGCGGAATGTTGATGAAGCCGTGAATCAAATCGCGGATCAAAAAGCGCGTGGAGGGGGCGATTATCCGGAGGCAGTGGAGCAGGCGCTGGAGAATGCGATCGAGGAACATGAATGGAGCAAAGAAGCGCTTGCGCGTATGCTGTTTCTTGTAATGGATGCGCCGCCGCATCACGAGAAGTCTGTTATTGAGCGACTGCATCAACTGACGGAGCGCGCGGCTGGGGAAGGCATCCGGATTATTCCGGTCGCCTCCAGCGGCGTCGATATCGCAACTGAGCATTTGATGCGTTACATGTCAGTCGCAACAGGCGGCACCTATATTTTTCTGACCGATCACAGCGGTGTCGGCAACGAGCATTTGAAACCGGCTGTCGGGGAATACGAGGTGAAGCCGCTTAATAAGCTTCTTGTCGATATTATCAACCGGTATTGCCGTGCCGCTTAGATCGCTTGTCTAGAAGCAGCGGCAGACCGGCTGCGGATGAAATAGGCGTCTTCCAATGTCGGAATTTGCTCGATGAAGGCAGGGGACGGACGTTGTTCTGCTATAACCCGTACAGCAAATTGCTGATTCTGCATGGGACGTACGTCGATAACGGCGCTGGCCGGAAGCTCACGGTAGACGTCGGCAGCGACGATACCTTCCCATACACGCTTCGGCAGCCCGCTTGTCCAGTCGGCTGCAGAGCTGTCGAAGGAAGGACGGCCATCGGTGAGCCATACGATCCGCTGCGCCCAACCCTCCCATTCATTAAGCTCATGAGTGGAAATGATGACGATTCGTTGCTGAGCATAAGCAGCCAAGTATCGGATGAATCGCAGCCGTTCAATGGCATCAAGCGCATTGAGCGGCTCGTCTAATAGCAGATAAGAAGGATTTCCGATCCACGCTTGCGCTAGTGCGATCCGCTGCCGGATGCCGTGAGGGAGCGTTTTTATTTTGCGTGTACGATAAGGCTCAAGCTGAAAGGCGTTGATTACCCGATTCGCCTCGACGGAGCCGCTGAACCCTTTAAGCTGCTCCATATATCGGAGCAGCTTAATCGTCGTTAACTGCTCGTACAGCTCGATGCCGGTCGGCACGTAGCCGATTTGGGAGCGGATCTCGGGCAGATGGTTGGCACATGTCCAGCCATCGTAGCTGATCGTACCGGCATCAGGCAGCGAGACGGTGGATAGCAGCTGCAGCAGAGATGTTTTGCCTGCGCCGTTATGGCCGACAAGCAGCGTAATGCCCGTCCGGAGTGTTAGTCTTGGCACGGTGAGCCGAAACGGTGATTTGCCCCCGTATTGCCATTGTACATTGTGCATTTCCAGCAGCAAGAGAAAGCCTCCTTCTCCGGCGCGCCGGATTATTTGATTTCGCGGATGCCGAGACTGCGTCGATAAGCGGCGAACAACAGCGCTAAGCCGACAAATAGTGCTGCAAGCTCAGCTTGGCCGCTGATTGCGACGGCTTGGTCCGAGCGAATGTAAGTGTTGCCGTAGTTCCAGATGAACCAAAGCACGATGCCGCTAATAAATGCGGGCTTTAGTCCTTTGCGCAGCATAATATTAGCGACCAGACCGCTGATTAACAGGTAGAGCGACAGCCAGCCAGTCAAGAAGGACAGCGCATCGAATCGGGCATCGGTCCATTCCATATACAAAGTAGCTGCAACACCTAGAACGACGTTCACGCCGGTGACAATCAATGAACGCGCCAGCAGCAGCAGAGCGGGAGGATAAGGCGAAATACTCTCGACCATTCGCATCTCCCGGTTCCATGTGCGGAAGCTGTACAGCAGTCCACCGAGCAGCGCTGCGGGCATTAGAATCGTGAACGATGAGGATACATCGGAAGATGAAGCTAAACCGAGACGCTCGACCATGAATAGCAGCATAACGAATAGTGCTGCGCTCGCAGCCCAATAGGCGCGGGAATAGGCTCTAATCTGACTGCGAATGAGCCGGCCTAACGAGACTCGAGGCTTTTGGGATGCGGCCTCTTGCTGACTCGCGGCGGGAACGGCAGCAGCTACAAGCTCATTGAAGGCGGGTTGAAGTGATTGCAGCAGTCTGGCCGTATCGCCAGATTGTACGGGTGTAACATGGTATGACTTTAACGAATCGCTAAGTTCGAGCTCCAACTGTTTCAATTCATCATCGTTTGGCATACTCATGCGTGCCTCCCTCCTTTTGTATGGTTACGCTTAGGTTCAGCTGTTTCAGGCTTAAGAATCGTTTGCAGCTTGCGTAATCCTTTGTATAGATGGGTCTTAACGGAGCCGAGTGGCAGCTGCATCGTCTCGGCAATATCCTGCAGCTTCAAATCTTGAAAAAACCGGAGCATGACGATCTGCTTCTGTACGTCGGGCAGTTCGTCTAATGACCGGATCACTTCTTGACGCGTCTCCTGCCGTTCAGCAAGCTCGACAACGGAGGTGCGCATATCCTGCTGCTCAGGCAGCTCCGCCATTAGCCGGTTGTCGGTCTGAAATTGCGAGCTTTTCCAATAGTCCCGGCACAAATTCAGGGCGACCCGATAGAGCCAGGCTTGCGGATTATCTGGTATCGAACGGCTTTGCAGCTGTTTGATCAGCCGGAGAAACGTTTCTTGAACGAAATCCTCCGCTTTCTGCTTATTTCTAAGCTGTCTTTGCAAATAGCCGGATAAAGGCGCGTGGTGCCGTCCTACGAATGCTTCGAAGCACGCCTGTTCCCCACGAGCCATTCCTTGCACGAGCTCGTCGTCTGTCATCGTTCCATCTCCTCGTCCCAAGCATTATTCCAATCCTGCATCGTAATCGTCTGTTTAAGTGGAATTGCTTGCCCTGTCGGCGATTGCAAACCATCATATTGTGCCCATAGACGACCAAGCACCTGTTTGACCTGATCGATGTGCCCGTCCTGTATCGACTGGTTGATCTTTTCTTTGATCGTTTGCCACTGCTTCGAGCTTGCTTGAGTCTCAAGCGGTACAGCTGATGGCCGTTCGAGATGATACATCATCCGAATAGCGTTACGTATCTCGAACAATATCGAAGGCTCGGCCGCCGCATCCGGACTCCAGCTGTCTGCGCTTCGATCCAAGTCGCCGAACAGCATCATGTTAGCTGCAAGCTGAATATCGTCTATATATGAATCAGGGCCGTTCTCGGATAAAATTACAGTATCATTCCAGACCGTACTGTTTCCCCAGCTAGTGCCCGGCGTCACGGTGAATATGGAATTGATCCATATTTGCTGAGGCAGCTCAATCGGTCGAGGCAGCCAGCTATCGTAATAAGCTTTCAACTCGCTCAGCTGCTTCAGCAGAAGAGTGCCGCGCTTTAAGCTTCCTTCGGTTGTGACAATGCCAGATGGCTGGCCTTGATAATTGACGGAGACGAATCGTCCGCCAATCAAGTCGAAGCCATGTGCCCCGCGTCCGGCAAAATGACGAGAGGAGGCTGACGTTTGTTCGGAATCGGAGGAAGGCAAGCTGGCGAACAGCGGCCCGTCAAATCCGCTCAGCGTTACGTCAAAATCGGCTGATGTATGCAAGGTGATATCCATTCGATTGACATAGTCGCCAGGCGCCTCATGAGATGAAAAGCCTTTGAAAAATAAACTGTCTCCTCCGGGAAGCGGGTACCAGCCGACCGACGCCGGCAAAAATACCGAGCTTCCATGAATAAAGGCCCAATAGCCTTCTGCGTTACCGGATCGAGCCCAATCATTGATCTGCCCTTTATAACGGAATTCAATCGCAGCGCTGTCATGTGACAATTGGTCAGGAATGGTGACGTTGACGCGGTCGCCTTCTCGCCACCAGTCGGCCGATGTGCCATCCCATCGTACGGAATCGACTTGCAGGGCAGGATGAAGCAGGAAGGAGAGGCTCCCGTCTTCCGGCTGTATAACCTGCGATATGCTCTCAGCAGCCGGAATGGGCTTGCCGTCCTTCAGCGGGATAACGGCGATCGCTTCTGCCTCCAGCATGTCGTCATCCGTACGCGTTGCCTTGATCGTCATTGTGTCCATCCGGAATATGAAAGAGTCATGCAGTCGCAATTCCTGATAGGATGGTGAAGCACTGCGGATGATGCGCATATGCTCGTACCGGTCAGACCACATGAGTCCATATGGAATTGCTGCTGCCAGAGACAGCAGCAGGGCCGCAGCGACACCTGCCACAGGTCTTCGGTCATGAGCAGCGGGACGAATTCGCGATACAGCAGCCGCAGCGGCCGTGAGCATAAACAAACCGAAGGCAGCTACGAATAGAGAGAGCCGCCCATATTCTTGCCAATAGAGAGATGGCGCCCATGCATCGTTGCCGTAAGACGGGCTATTCGTAAGCAGGTGGACGAGCATGAATGCCTTCAGCAAATACCAGCGGGTCCCTTGTAAAGCGATGACCTGTAGGAAGAAGGCGCCGAATACCCACCCGAGGAACGCAATCGGAAAGGCGAACCGGCCGGGCAGCCATGCGCCGAGCAGCATGCCTAATGCGAGTGTAATGGCATAGCTGATTCCATAATGCAGCGCCAGCCAGCACATCTCCTGCATGATGCTCTCTGGTGCAATGCTGTATCGTATGGCAGCTGCCGCATCCCCAGCAGCGATGCTGATAATATACAAGCACATGTATGCGAGACCTGCGGCGAATTTGGCCAGAACCAGACCAAGGTTCGGAAGTGGCGTATTGAACGACCAATCAAACTGCCCG
This sequence comes from Paenibacillus xylaniclasticus, assembly GCF_004001065.1. Lineage (GTDB taxonomy): Bacteria > Bacillota > Bacilli > Paenibacillales > Paenibacillaceae > Paenibacillus_T > Paenibacillus_T xylaniclasticus. The sequence continues at coordinate 8,813 of NZ_BIML01000011.1, read as the reverse complement.
CTCATAAGATCGCGGCGCATTAGCAGGACGCCGAGCAGTGCGGGGATGAGCGCGGATAACGATTGTACGATCGCATGCTGCTCGGCGGCTTCGGCAAAATAGTTCGCCGGCGGCAAAGCGTCGCCAGGCGCTAAGAGAGCGAGCAGAATCCAAGCGCCTGCGCCAAGAGGCAGCAGTAGAGGCCACCTGAGTCGGATTAGGAGCCGGCATTCGAGCAGGAAGTGCAGGGCGAATGCGCGTGCTTCGGACACGAAAGGGAGTCTAGTCGGATACGTATTCACTGCGCTCATCTGTGACGAGTGCTCGCACCAATGAGTGCAAGATACCCTTCCTCCATAGTAGGCTCCGTCTCTGTCGCATACGGGTAGGGCTGATTCATCGCAATAGCGCGGCATTCAAGTCCTTCTTCTGTCCGTCTTGCGGACACGATCCCATCCGACGGCTGGCGCCGCCATTCCGATTCACTCGTCTCCCAATGCCAGACAAGTCCTCTCGCATGGGCGGCCAGCTGCTCCTTGCCGCCGCTGAACAGCAGCCTCCCCTCGCTCAAGACGTGTATATGCTCGCAGATTCCGACATCGCTTAGCACATGGGTAGAGAGCAGCACGGTCCTCGTCTGTGAAAGCTCAGCCAGCACGCTTCGCAGGCGGAACCGTTCTTCGGGGTCCAACCCTGCCGTAGGCTCATCGATGATTAGTACTTCGGGATCGGAGGCGATCGCCTGAGCGATGCCTAGCCGCTGCTTCATTCCTGATGAGTAGGTGCGGACTGGATGATCCTTCTCTAGCGATAAGCCAACGGTCTCTAGCGCAGCGGCTGCACGCCTGGCAGCAGTCTGCGAAGCTGATCCCCGCATCCGGATAGCATGGCATACGGTTTCGATGCCGCTCAATTGTTCATACATGCGGAACGATTGGGGTACAAAGCCGATCCGTTGACGGCAATGATAAGATCGCAATACCGGCTTATCTCCCAGCAGTGCACTGCCGGTCGTAGGCGCCAGCAGACCGGCCAGCATGCGCATCAGCGTCGATTTGCCGGCTCCGTTCGGTCCAAGCAAGCCATGCATGCCCGGTCCGAAAGAAACTGTTATGGGGTGGATAGCCCAGCCCGATTTATATCGTTTGCCAAGGTGATTGGCGCTTAACATGTAATCCCTCCTGCTTCATCCAACGAGAAGAAGCATAAAAAAGTTTTATCTCCATAGACAATCAGACGCTTATGCGCCACACTTAATTATACCAGAACAGTAAGAGGATACAGAAGGAACGGAGCGGCGTATCGATGAAGTGGAACCTATCACCGCTTGGCGACCGAGCCTTGGTCGCCGAGCTGCAATCGGGACAACAATGCAGCGATGAGTGGATAACGATAGCGCAAGCGGCTGAGCGAATTAGACGGGCTGGTCTATTATGGGTCGTAGATGTTATTCCTGCCTATTCGACGGTAACGGTCGTATATGAGCCAATGCGGTTATGGGGGAGTAGTGAAACGGCATTTATGGCTGCTAAGCGAGAGCTTTCATCGCTGCTTTCTGCCCCGGCAGCAGATTGGAAGAACGAAGCTAGAGAGCTTCGAATTCCGGTCTGTTACGGTGGCGAGAGAGGGCCGGATTTGGCTGCCTGTGCCGCGCGAAGCGGAGTAAGTGAGGCTGATTTTGTGCGCATGCATGCAGAAGTTTCTTATCAGGTTGCGCTTGTTGGCTTTGTACCCGGTTTTCCTTATTTGGCCGGCTTGCCGCAGCGGCTGGCCCAGCCGCGACACGATAGTCCCAGGGCGCGGGTGCCGGCGGGCTCTGTCGGTATAGCGGGCGGGCAGACGGGCATCTATCCGCTGACAGTGCCCGGAGGCTGGCAGTTAATCGGCCGAACGCCGCTGAGATTGTTCGACGCCGTCCGTCGGGAGCCGGCAATGCTGCGGGCGGGTGACCGTGTGGTGTTTATCCCGATCGACGAGGAGCAGTATCGTCATATCGAAGAGGAGCTGGCTGCAGCAGCTAACAAAGCGGCAGCTGACGGCAGCGGCAATAAGCGGGGAGGAGAATGCGAATGAGCCTGCTTGTTATGAGGCCCGGTTTATACTCAACCGTGCAGGACTGTGGGCGGCCCGGCCATCGGGGGGCGGGCTTGTCCGGTGGCGGTGCGATGGATGAATACGCGCTGCGCGTTGCGAATTGGCTCGTTGGCAATGATGAATCCGCCGCGGGCTTGGAACTGACGCTGGCGGGCCCGACGTTAAGGACGGAGACGAGCCTGCTCATCGCCATTACCGGCGCAGATATGGCGCCGCAGGTGGGCGGCCACGAGCTTCCGATGTGGCGGCCGGTCTATGTGCCGGCGGGAGCGGTGCTGACGTTCGGCGCCGCCCGCGCCGGCTGCCGCGCATACATCGCGGTCGCCGGTGGCATCGGCACGACACCGGCGCTCGGCAGCCGCAGCACCGACGTGCGTGCCGGCATCGGCGGCATCGCCGGCCGGCCGCTGCGCGCCGGCGATGCTGTGCCCTGCGGCGAAGCCGCAGGGGCGGTCGCCCCTTCCGCGTGGGCGACCGCTTGGCTTACGGCGCTCGCGAAGCGAAGCGCCGCTGAAGGCGAAGGCCGCCCGGCTGCCGCATGGGCGGCCTGGTACTCGCCGCCGCTTGCGTATGCGGGCGGCGATGATGACGGCATCGTGCTGCGCGCGATGCCGGGGAGAGAGCACGGGCAGTTCACACCGGCTGCCCGTGCCAGCTTCTACGGCGGCCGCTACCGCGTCGCGGCCGCCTCAGACCGCATGGGCGTGCGGCTGGAAGGTCCGCCGCTTGCCCGTACGACCCGGGACGAGCTGCTATCGCACGGCATCGTCCCGGGAGTTGTGCAGGTGCCCGCCAGCGGGCAGCCGATTATACTGGGCGCCGACTGTCAGACGACCGGCGGCTACCCAAAGCTTGCCCATGTTGCTGCAGTAGATTTGCCGCTGCTTGCTCAAGCGAAGCCTGGTGATTATATACGATTTAAAGCAATAGATCACGAAGAGGCACAACAGCTTGATTATGAGAGGGCTAAGGCTCTTCAAGCATTAGCAGCCGCAATTCGCTATAGACTTCCATAAGATCAGGCTGTAACTCTATATTAATGACGACGGAGGGGCTTGGATTGAACAGATTGAAGGTTGATTTAAACGCTGATTTCGGCGAAGGTTACGGCGTCTACACATTCGGACAAGACGATGCGCTGCTTCCCTACGTAACGAGTGTCAACATTGCGTGCGGCTTTCATGCGGGAGATCCGCATACGATGAAAGCGGCCGTCGATCAAAGCATCGCAGCTGGCGTCGCGGTCGGAGCACATCCAGGCCTTCCAGATCGGCTTGGCTTCGGCCGTCGTGAGCTGGCTGTCTCACCGCAAGAAGTATATGATTTGGTCTTGTATCAAATCGGAGCGCTGCGAGCTTTTGTCAACGCTGCTGGCGGAAGGCTGGCGCATGTGAAGCCGCATGGCGCGCTTTATCATATGGCAGGAAAAGACAGAGGGATCGCCGATGCGATTGCTCGTGCTGTTACCCATATAGATTCACGATTGCTGCTGTATGGCCAATCTGGCAGTCTGCTGTTAGAATCGGGCCGGGCGCATGGCTTAGCTATCGTATCCGAGGTGTTCGCTGACCGGACTTATAAGCCGGACGGCACCTTAACGCCTCGTTCGGAACGGAACGCATTGCTGACAACGGATGACGAGGCAATCGGGCAAGCGCTCAGCATGGTCACAAGAGGGAAAGCGGCAACATACGACGGGGGAGAGACGGAAGTGATTGCTGATACGATCTGTTTGCATGGCGATGGGCCGCATGCTGCTCAGTGGGCAAGAGCGATCCGGACGGCCCTTGAACGCAGTGGCGTTCAAGTCCAAGCTCCGTAAGAAAGGAAGAAGCGGTCGATGAGTCGAATCTTTCGAGTTTTTGTATATGGATCGCTGCTGCCGAATCAGCATAATCATTACATTGTGAAGCAGCATATCATTCGCTCTGAATCAGGCAAGGTTGCGGGACGGCTAGTCGATTGCGGGTCGTATCCTGCCCTTGTTCGCGATCAGATAGCAGTTGAGCAAGCTTCCTTAGTTAAAGGTCAATGGATAACCGTCGATGAGGCTGGACTAGCGGCGATGGATGAGCTGGAGGAGTTTTACGGATACGAGGAAAGCAACGATTATGACCGGGTGTGGGTGAAAGATGTGGAGCAAAGACAGCTTGAAGGCTGGGTATATGTATGGGAGACGGATCGCGGTTGCCCTGCAATCCATGAATCTTACTGGCCTGATTATTATGCTAACCAACGAAATCGGTAAAAAATTACGACAGCATATTAGTCTTGACTGCTTTGATTCTATACTCCTTGCCAAAGTAACTGTTCTAGCCTCGGTGATCGAGTTGACCTATTTGTGAACGTTTTGATAATGTTCAGATGATGAATGAACCGATGTACTCATTATTTTGTAAGCTGGTCTTTAATGGCAGTCATACTAGAATTTATTGTTGTGATGTGGAAGGGAGGAGAGAATTTGCAGCTTGGAGCGAATTGGTTTCACGAAAGCCGAATGAGAGTTCACTTAAGAGTCATCATCAGCCTGCTGCTCATTGCAGCCGGGCTATTATACGGCTCGTCACGGGCTGACGCCCATGCTCAGCTGCTTGAGACTGTGCCAGAAGCGGGAGCCCGTCTAACGCACAGTCCGGAAGAAATAAAGCTGGTATTTAACGAAGCGGTAGAAACGAATGTCGGATCGATCGATATATTGGATTCGCTGTCACGGGAAGTTGAGGTTAAGTCGGTGAAGACTAACAGCGACCGAACGGTCGTTACGATTGATCTTCCGGGCATGGATGATGGAATTTATACCGTCGCTTATCGGATCGTTTCCGAGGATGGACATCCGATTAGCGGCTCCTATGTATTTGTCGTTGGCAATCCGCCAGCGGCCAAGGACGCGTCGACATTCGATCTGCAAAGCCATCTCGGCCATTCCGATCATGGGGCAGCGTCCACGCAGCTAACGTCTGCCGAGCTCGTTCTGTACGCGATACGAGTGCTTTATTACGGAACACTGCTTCTCGCAGCGGGGATTATGCTGTGGACAGGTCTAGTCCGATTCAACCGTCCAGAAGCGTTGCCAATTGTGCGCGGCTGGTCGCTTGCAACCGTCCGGGCGTTCTTATTTGGCTCTATCCTGTATGTATTTTTCCACGCTAGGGAAGTGATGGAGGGACAGCCGCTGTCGGAATGGGGAAGGCTGTTGACGCGTACAGCGGTCGGCACCACCTGGCTATCGATCGTTGTATTATCACTGCTCGGCTTCGTCGTTCTTCGCGGCGGCGGAGTGGTTCGAATCGGCTGGGCCATACTGCTTCTAGCAGCTGAGAGCTGGAGCGGTCACGCGAGCGCGAACGACCCGAAAGCATTGACGGTGGCGCTCGATGCTGTACATTTATTAGCGGCTTCAATCTGGGCCGGCGGACTGGCGCTGCTGCTTGTGTTCTGGTTCAAGGACCGGAAGGAAGCTGGGAGGTTCGCGGTACAGTTTAGCGGCGGCGCGGCAGCGTCGTTAGCCGTTCTTGTCCTTTCTGGCATCGGGATGACGATGCTCTTTATCACGCGAAAGTCTTATTTGTGGCTTACCTCATGGGGCGTTATGCTGACGGTTAAGGCGGGTCTAGCGCTGCTTGTTATAGCGGCAGGAGCTATGCTGAGAGCGCGAGTGCGCCGCGGCGACCTGCCTAGAGCCTCACTTTTGAAGCTCGATGGTCTCTTGATGGCGGCTCTTATTGTGGTGACGGCATTGTTTACGTACATCAGTCCTTTGCCGGCTAATGAACCCGTTTCTTATCATCAGATGGGTGCTGATATGCACCTGTCGCTTCGTGTGACGCCGAATGTGCCCGGAGACAATAAAGTAACGCTCAAATTATGGCTGCCCGAGCAGACGGGAGCTCCGAAATCTGTCGTTCTGCGGTTCCGCTCGGACCTGCATCCGGATGCTCCGATCGATATCCCGCTTGAGCCGTATGTCGATGATGAGATTGATGCATTTGAAGGCTACGGTAAGTACACCTATAGAGCGACAGGACCATATATTCCTCATCCGGGACAATGGACAGCGGAAATCCGTGTAATGGATAAGGATGATAATGAATTAGTTAGAACGACGGAATTTAAGAACTATTGAGAGGCGCCCCAATCTATGTCCTATAACAAAATAAAATGGTCGATCCTGCTCATTCCTACCGTTACGCTTGGCGTATGGGAATATGCCCGTCATCAATTTCTGCTTCCGTACCTCTCTATGGAGCTTGGTAACATGCTGACGCCTGTTCTGGTGCTGCTAGTAACGCTGACAGTGCTTACGAAGTTGTTTCGGAAACTTGAGGACACGCTCAACCAGCTGCAGAGAGAGAAAGCGATGAAGGCTGCTCTCGAGGAGCGGGAGCAGCTGGCCCGCGAGCTGCATGATGGTATTTCGCAATCGTTATTTCTGCTGTCTGTTAAGCTGGATAAGCTGGAGCAAATGGAGAATGGCGGTGATCGCGCGGCCGTTACTGAGCAGCTGCGCGGCACCGTTCGCCATGTATATGAAGACGTACGGCAGTCGATTGCCAATCTGCGTCACGCTCCTGTTACGACCGATATGCCTTGGATGAATGCAATTCGTGAGCTGGCTGATGAAGCGAGAGCTGGAGGAGCATTGAAGGTGCAGCTCGATTGGCGTTTGTCCGATGGGCTGTTGACCGGCAAGGAACAGGTGGAACTACTTGCAATATTACGAGAAGCGGTAATGAATGTGCGTAAGCATGCGAATGCCTCGAAATTATTGATAACTGGCGAGCCGCTGCAAGGTGGCTTTCGTGCTTCAGTTCAAGATAATGGAGTGGGGGCGGCGGAGGACAAACTGTGGGCGAAAGGGAAGTTCGGCATCCGCATGATTCGTGATCGGGCGGAAGCGATGGGATGGACCTTTACCGTGACTTGCGAAGCAGACGCCCTTCATCGGAGCGGCGGAACCGTCGTGCAAATTGTAAAAAAATCAAGGAGACCGACATGAACGATAGCCAGTCTGCCATCCAAGTGATGCTGGTCGATGATCATCCTCATGGTAGAGAGGGAATGCGCGAAATCATTAGTGCCGATCCATCCTTTACCATCGTGGCTGAGGCAACGAGTGGGGAAGAAGCTATAGAGTGGATCGAGCAGCAGCAACAGCAGCCGAATCTTATCCTTATGGATATCCGAATGCCAGGGATGGGGGGGCTAGAAGCAACACAGCGGATCAAAAGTAGATGGCCCTCCATCAGAATCGTCATGGTTACCGTATCGGATGAGATTACAGATTTGTTCGAGGCAATAAAGCGGGGGGCACAAGGCTACTTGCTCAAAAATTTAACGCCATCTGCATGGCTGGAATATTTGCGCGCTGTTGCGCATGATGAAGCTCCGATGTCTAAGGAGCTTGCAGCAAGAATGCTGCAGGAATTTACCGGATCAGCTGCTACCGCTTCTCGGCCGCCAGCTGTTAGACAGCAGGATGCAGCTACACCGCTAACTGATCGTGAGAAAGATATTTTGGAACGTGTAGCATTCGGTGATTCAAACAAAGAGATTGCCACTAAGCTTGGAATTTCCGAACATACGGTCAAAAATCATCTCAAAAATATTCTCCAAAAGCTCCATCTCGACAACCGGGTGCAGCTTGCCCGTTATGCGATAGAGCAAGGGATTCACGATCGGTCATCATACGATTCATAGAACCGTCTTCGTTATGCAACAATCTGTCACATGTAATAGCTCTTTCGAGTCATGCAGACGGGTGAGAAGGAGCTTATACTAGTGGAGTGTAAAGATTGGAAATTAACGGATAGAGAGGCGGGTTTGATGATGTTTCGATTCAAGCAAAGAACGTTTAGGAATGCTTCCGCACTAATTATGGTTCTGTTAAGTCTTCTTGTGTTTGCAGGAATGGCAAGCGCACACGTAACGGTGCAGCCTCCTCAGGTTGCTGCAGGAACTTATCAAGTCATGGCGGTAAGAGTCCCAAGTGAAGAGAAAGGTGTCAACACCGTAAAGGTACAAGTGAAAGTACCAGCGGAGATCAATGTAAGCCGGGTTGAACCGAAGGAAGGCTGGAAGCATGAGCTCGAGAAAGATGCAGACAACAAAATCATTTCCATCACGTGGTCCTCTGACGTTGGACTGAGCGAGACGGAATTTACGGAGTTCCGTGTAAGCGGCAAAGTTGCCGAGGATGCTGCGCAGCTTGTATGGAAGGCATACCAAACTTACAGCGACGGAACAGTTGTAGAGTGGGTTGGAGGAGAAGGCGCCGACAAGCCGGCTTCCGTCACGACGGTCACTCCTGCATCTGCTGAAGGCAGTGACGACGGTCACGGCCAAACGACACCGGTAACCGACCAAGCAAGCGACGACGAGTCGGATAGTAATTTGCCGCTCATACTGTCCATTGCAGCTGCAGCCATCAGCGTGCTTTCGTTGATTTTATCAATTATTCGTAATAAACGCTAATTCATAAGCTCCCAATAAGAGACCGCAGAGCCGTCTATCTTGTCTACAAGATACGCCGCCTGCGGTCTTTTGAATACGCGATTGTCGCCCCCTTCACTCGACTTGCATTCATTCAGCAGAGCAGCCTCGGCCCCTCGAGAAGTCTAATTATCAACGGATAAGTTTCAACTCCACTGAGAAGCTCATGTCCTGAAAATCCTCATTTCTCGAAAAGCATCATTACCTCCGAGTGTGCCTTCGACCTATCGTCAGTACGCGTGAATGCTCTA
>NZ_BIML01000010.1 GCF_004001065.1 Paenibacillus xylaniclasticus | reverse complement strand
TAAAATTGTCTGGCTGAAATAAATGCACATATTAAGTTGTTCAATGATATAGGCATTATTCTCAGACACTAGTTTTTGGAATGATGGAAAGGGAAGCTGCCAACAGAATAGTACGTTAGAAAAAACAATTTCGATAAGAAGATCGGTTTGGTAAAGATGTTGTTTAGCGAATTAGGCATTATTCTCAGCTACTTGTTTTTGGGGTGATAGACGACAGGGAAATAGCGAAAATTTTTACATAAAATTTAGTGAAACAACTTGAAACGAGAACGTATGTTCGATAAAATGGTAATATAACTAAGAGGCAGGTGAATTGGATGCAAGAGTTGCTAAGTTTCATGGCTCAATATGATAATGAGGAGAAATGCCGGCAATTTTTGTTTCAATTGCGCTGGCCGCACGGGTTTGTTTGTTCGTATTGCGGTAATGACAATTATTGTTTTATCCGTTCTCGCAATTTGTATCAGTGTATGATGTGCAGACATCAAGTTTCGTTAACTTCTGGAACGATGCTCCACAATACGAAGCTGCCTATTTCGTATTGGTTATTTGTATTTCATTGGTTTACCGCAGGAGAGAGCTGTTCGGCGAACAAGCTGTCCAGGCTGCTTCAGGTACATTATCGAACTGCTCTTCGTATGATTAATGTTGTGAGACGTACGATGAAGGTATGGTCCGGGGGAAGCATGATCACGATTGATGATCATAGATGGGGAATGGCGGACCGGGAGTTGAGGAGAACGGAATCAAATACGGCTGAGTGTGCAGTAGCATGCGGTTCGGTAATGGGGAAAGGAGCAGACGTTAGGGAAGCAGTTGAAAGCTCTGTTTCGGATAATGAGACGGAGGAAGGGGCATACCTGTCGAATGGAACCAATACATATACAGCAACTGCAGATGAAGGGCAGCCTAGACTGCTGATGGTATATCGTTCGAAGGTTGTTACAGAGGCGCTTCGATTGGCACAAAGCCGGGCAAGAGCGCAAATTTCGATGTTGTATCGGAACGTACGGAATTGGCGGCTATATTATGATGAGCATTTTTTTAGAATGGCTGCGTGGGGGAAGGCGGGTAAAGGGAAAGCGGTTTCGCTGCTGGATATTGCATCAGGATATAATTATGGTATGGATTGAACGGCTCTAGAATAGGCGTATTTTTACACCTTAGATCTTGCTTTGCTATGTGTACGCTGGTTATAATAAAGACTAATACATGGATTGCAATGACGGAGAAGAGTAAGCAGCGCCGAACGGACAGGGAGAAGACGCCGGAGATTGAGAGCGTCTTTGCGATGATGGTCTGCCGAAGTTCGCTCCCGAGCTGACTTGTGAACGCGTGCCGGCAAGGTCGTATGTAGCAAGTCCGGTGCCGGCCGTTATCCGGATAAAGAAGACGTAGGCTGTTTGTAACTCGGTAAGCTTGCGGCTTGAATTAGGGTGGTACCACGGTCCTTTCGTCCCTATTGGGAGAAAGGGCTTTTTTGCGTTTGCTTTGGCAAGCGTTTTGGAGGCTTAAGGCTTCGATAGCAGCATAGCTTTGCGATTAGCAAAGCTTTAAGACGATGGAGGGATAGAAGCATGAAGGAACGTTTGGAAGCGCTGCGGACGGAGGCACTGCAGGAGCTGCAGCAGGTTGTAGGACAACAACAGCTTAATGATTTGCGGGTTAAGTATTTGGGCAAGAAAGGCGCTTTGACAGAAATTTTGCGAGGAATGGGCGCACTGAGCGCAGAGGAACGTCCAATCATTGGTCAAGTAGGCAATGAGGTGCGCGCTGCGATTGAGTCGGTGATTGAAGAGAAGCAAGAAGCTTTCCGTAAGGAAGAGACGGCTGCACGTCTTCGCGAAGAGACGATCGACGTCACGCTGCCGGGCAGAACGCTTCCTACTGGAGCGGTTCATCCTCTGAATAAGGTAGTTCAAGAGATTGAGGATATTTTTGTCGGGCTTGGCTATTCGGTAGCAGAAGGTCCGGAGGTAGAGACGGATTTCTTTAACTTTGAGGCGCTCAACCTGCCGAAGAACCATCCTGCACGCGACATGCAGGACTCGTTCTACATTACGGACGATATTTTGATGCGTACGCAGACGTCGCCGGTGCAGGTTCGGACGATGAAGGCAATGAATGGCAAACTGCCTGTCAAAATTATTTGCCCAGGCAAAGTATACCGTCGTGATGACGACGACGCGACCCATTCGTTCCAGTTCAATCAAATTGAAGGCTTGGTCGTGGGTCCGAACATTCGGATGAGCGATTTGAAAGGAACGCTGCTGCAGTTCGTTCAGCAGATGTTTGGCCAGCAAGCACAGATCCGTCTTCGTCCAAGCTTCTTCCCATTTACTGAGCCGAGTGCGGAAGTCGATGTTACTTGCTCGCAATGTGGTGGTCATGGCTGCCGGATGTGCAAGCATACCGGTTGGTTGGAAATTTTAGGCTGTGGCATGGTTCACCCGCGCGTACTCGAAATGGGCGGATACGATCCGAATGAAGTAAGCGGATTTGCGTTCGGTATGGGCGTTGAGCGGATTGCATTATTGAAATACGGTATTGATGATATTCGCCATTTCTATACGAACGATCAGCGGTTCTTGAATCAATTTGCGCGCATGTGATGCACAGGCTGCGGGATAACGAGTGCAGCGAAATACGGGACAGAAGGGAACGTTAAAGAAATGAAAGTATCACGCCAATGGTTAAATGAATATATCGATGTGAACGATTTGACAGCTTCGCAAATCGCGGAGCGCATGACGAGCGGCGGCATTGAGATCGATGTTGTGGAATCGCTCAATAAAGGCGTATCTGGAGTCGTCGTCGGTTATGTCGTCTCGAAAGAAAAGCATCCAGACGCTGATAAGCTGAACGTGTGCCAAGTCGACGCCGGTACGGGTGAAACGCTGCAAATCGTATGTGGCGCTCGTAATGTCGATGCCGGCCAGAAGGTACCTGTAGCAATGGTGGGCGCAAAGCTGCCGGGCGGCATACACATTAAACGGGCAAAGCTGCGCGGTGTCGAATCGCAAGGTATGATCTGCTCGGCCAAAGAACTCGGGCTGCAGGAGAAGCTTCTTCCTAAAGAACAACAGGATGGTATTCTGGTGCTTCCTGCCGATACTCCGGTAGGTCAACCGATTGGGGTTACGCTTGGAATTGATGATGAAGTGCTGGAGCTTGATCTGACGCCGAACCGTTCGGACTGCCTGAGTATGCTCGGCGTAGCTTACGAGGTCGCCGCATTGACAGGGCGGGAGGTGAAGCTTCCAGATACGTCCATTATGCATTCTTCCGAGCAAGCCTCTTCTCATATTGCGGTTGCAATTGAAGCGAAGGAGCAATGCACGCATTATTCGGCTCGTTATATCCGAGGCGTTAAAATCGCTCCGTCGCCGCTCTGGATGCAGAACCGTCTGATGGCAGCTGGAGTTCGTCCTATTAATAACGTCGTTGATATTACGAACTATGTGATGCTCGAATACGGTCAACCGCTTCATGCTTTTGACGCATCTAAGCTGGAAGGCGGACGTATCATCGTTCGCCTGGCGAAGTCTGGAGAGACGCTGACGACGCTGGACGACCAAGAGCGCAAGCTTGAGCCGCATATGCTTGTGATCGCGGATCAAGTGAAGCCAGTTGCTCTAGCTGGCGTAATGGGTGGAGCTAACAGCGAGGTGACGACGGATACGACAGATATTGTGCTGGAGTCCGCACGTTTTGACGGCAGTACGGTACGTCGTACGTCACGTCAGCTCGGCCTTCGTTCGGAATCGAGCGCGCGTTTTGAGAAGGAAGTCGATCCGGGAAGGGTCATCGCTGCTTTGGATCGTGCTGCTTCGCTGCTCGAGAAATACGCAGATGGACATGTAATGGAAGGAATCGTTGAAGAGGTCATCTCGCGTCCAGAGCCGGCAGTCGTACAAGTGTCGATTACGAAGATCAACCAATACCTTGGTACAGCTTTGTCGAAGCTTGAGGTTGAGGCGATTTTTGTTCGGCTTGGATTCGAAGGCTCAGTAGATGATAACGGTGTATTCACCGTTACGGTACCAACGCGTCGCGGTGATATAACTCGGGATGTTGATTTAATTGAAGAGGTTGCGCGCCTATACGGTTATGATAACATTCCGACAACGCCGATTGAGGGCAGCACAACGCCTGGCGCTCTGACGAAGGCACAGGCGATTCGCCGCGAGCTTCGTAAGAAGCTGACAGATTCTGGTCTGAATGAAGTGATTAGCTATTCGTTCACAGGACCTGAGAGTGCTTTGCTGTTCCCGGCTCTGACGAATGAATCGCGTCCAATACGTCTTGCCATGCCAATGAGCGAGGAGCGCAGCGTATTGCGTACATCGCTGCTTCCACAGCTGCTGGATATGGCGTCGTATAACCGCAACCGCAATAATGATGATCTTGCGGTATTCGAGCTCGGCAGTGTATTCCATACGGATGAAGAAACGTTAACGAAGCTTCCGAACGAGAAGCATCGTTTTGGCTTGCTGCTAACAGGTAACTCTGTGCCAGCTGGATGGAATCAGAAGGCGCAAGCTTTTGATTTTTATCATGCTAAAGGCATCATTGAGGCGATCGTTCAAACGCTTGGCATTGCCCATCTTATTCGTTATGAAGCTGCGCAGCCGGAAGGGTTCCATCCAGGGAGAACAGCTGCTGTCAAGCTTAATACTGGAGAGGGCTGGATAACGATTGGCTATGTCGGTCAGCTTCACCCAGAGCTGCAGCAGCAGTCGGAATTGTCTGATACGTATGTAGCGGAGATAGAGCTTGCTCCACTGTATGAGTATGCGGATTTCGCTATTGTCTATAAATCGCTGCCGCGCTTCCCGGCAATTGGACGTGATATCGCAGTTGTGGTCGATGAAAGTGTGGAAGCTGGACGCCTGACCGAGACGGCTCGTGAGACGGCAGGAGAACTACTCGAGTCCATTAGGGTCTTCGACGTGTATGCGGGTGAGAAGCTTGGAGCGGGCAAGAAGAGCGTTGCGTTGTCGCTTGTCTACCGGCATCCAGTACGGACGCTCACAGACGAGGAAATTACGGAGCTGCACGGGGAAGTCGTTGTGAAAATCGAGCAAACTTTTGGCGCGGAATTGCGGAAGTAGGCAGGAAACAATCAAAGCCACATCGAAATAGTTCCGAAAGGAACAGCGATGTGGCTTTTTTTCGCCCTATTCAACTGAGTCGCTACCTGATAAGTCTTTCTACAAACGACCTTGGTCTGGTAGGAAGACGCTTCTTACACCTAGAATTGCGACTTTAATACAGCTGGGAGGATATTGCATTGATGGATGCCGATCGGACACGCGTAACGGTTGACATATACGGTCATCAGTACAAGCTGGCGGGTCGTTCCAGTATCGACTATATCAAACGGATCGCGGCACTGGTCGACGAAAATATGCATAAGCTCGCGAAGGGGTATCCGCGTCTTGATATGCCGAAGATCGCTGTATTAGCGGCGGTACATATGGCTGAAGACGTGATGAGACTTCAGCGGGAAAACGATAAGCTGCTTGCCGAAGAGGCGCGTAATGCGGCTCTGAGTGAGGAAATCGAGCAGCTTCGAGCACAAGCAGAGACTTTGCAAGGCTTGGTTGCGGAAGCTGAGCAGCGCTGCGCAAACGCGGAGAAAGCAATTATCAAGGCCAGAAGCGAATGGGAGCAGGAGCATCAGTCGCAGCTTGAGCTGGCGGCAGATGAAGCAGCTCGAAAGCTTGCGGAGGCGATGCTTGCAAGTGAATTGCAGCGGGAAGAGCAGGCGGAGGCTGCCAAGCAGGAGCTTGAAGCACTCAAGCTACAGTATGAGCAGACGATGACCGCCGAGCGTCAGCAGTTTACGAACCAGATAGAAGCGCAGAAAGCGGAGCTTATGAAACAACTGAGTGCAATCCAGGCAGAAAGTGAGCGCAAGCTGCAAGAACAGCGTACAGCAGCCGATCGCCTGCTAGCCGAGCAGCGTAACGCAGCAGAGAGAAGGCTGCAGGAGCAACGCTCTGAGCTAGAGCGCAGAATGAAAGCACTGGAAGAACAGTCGGAGCAAGAGAAGCAGCTGCTGAATACGACGATAACTGAAATGAAAACGGCTGAAGAACAGCGTGCTTTAGATTATCAAGCGCAGCAGGCAAAGCTGGAGCAGCAGCTGGCACAGCAGGAAGCAGCCGCAGCAGAACTGAAGCAACAGCTGACACAGCGGGATGCAGCGGCAGCGGAGCTGGAGCAGAAGCTGACGCAGCAGGAAGCGGAGGCAGAGGCAAAGCTGGAGGAGCTGCGCGCGGTAATGGCGGAGCAGCTATCGGAGCGCGAAGCGGAGTACGAGCGGAGGCTGATGGAGCAGGATGCTGCTGCTGCCGCTCTGCTCGAAGAACAGCTGGCTGCTGCAGAGGCGGAAAGCGCCGCCCGCGAAGAGGCTTTCCAGGCGAAGCTTGCAGCACGGGATGCGCAGCATGAGGCCGCGCTGAATGAGCGCGAAGCGGAGTATAAGCTGATGCTCGAGGAGCTTGAGCAAGCGAACGTGATGAAGCTCGCGGAGCAGCGCGCTTCTTTTGAAGAGCAGCTCGCGGAGCAGCTGGAGCGATTGAGCCATCAGCATCGAGAGTCGATGGAAGCAGCGGAGCGGGAGCGCCAAGCGCAGATTGAGACCATAGAGCTTCAATATATGGAGCAGCTAGATACGATGGAGAATCAGCATCGCGAGGCTGTCATCGTGCTGGAGGAACGTCACCGAGAGAGACTCGAAAGCGAGTACAAAGCTTCTATTCAAGCGGAGCTGGTGAAGCATCGCGAAGAGCGTGAGCAAGCGTTAGAACAAGTAAATAAGGAATGGAAGCAGCGTCTTGATGAGACGGAGGAGCAGCTGATTGTGCTTCTAGAGTCGGAGCAGTCGCTGCAAAGTGAACTGCAGCGATTAACCGAGCGCAGCGAGCAGCTTGCATCCGAACTGTTGTCTGAGCGCGACAAGCTGAAGGATGCTCAGAATGAAAGCGTCAAGCAGGCTGAATTGGCTTCCAAATATGAACGGGAGCTGAAGCAGCTTAATGAGCATTTTGCGCAGCATATTGAGCAAGCTGCGGCAGCCTCGAGGCTTCTGGCGATCCAGCAGGAGGAGCAAGCTCGATTGAACAACCGAATTGCGGATTTGGAACTGGAAGTGAAGTCGGCGCAGGATCGGTCGGAGAAGCTGGATAAGCTTACGCAGGAGCGTCAGTCGGAATTGGAACGTCTGCGAGAAGAGCGGGAGTTGGAATTAGAGCGGCTGCGCGAGGAACGTGAAGCGAGTCTGAGGGCAATGCGGGCGGAGCTGGAGCAGTACAAGCAGGCCGCAGCTGCAAGCGCGGACCAAGATGCGGAGAAGGAGCAGCTAAGAGAACAGCTGCATCTTCTTCAGCAAGAATATTCGAAGCTGCAAACGGAGTACAATGAGTGGATCGAGCTGATTGAATCGAGCTGACGAGTTGAATTGGCTTTGCATGAAAGAACGGCCGCCGGGTGATGGATGATACTCCATCGTCCCGTGCGGCCGTCTTTGTTCATTATTCGACGATAATTTTCGCTTTCATGCGGGTATGTCCGGAGCCGCAGGCGATGTTGCAGTGAATTTCATAAGTACCGGGCTTATCGAACGAAAGAATTTTTGATTCGTTGCTTCTGATACTGTAGCTTGTGTCGTTGATTTTAATACCGTGGAAGCCGGAAGTTGAGGTTACTGTAATTTTGACGGCTTCGCCTTGCTTTACTCGGTACTCTTCTTGGTCGAACTGATAGTTAGAGGCTTGGATGTTAAGCTCTGACACCGCTTCTTGAGGTTCGGATATGTTGGCATTCATCGCCGTCGAGCTTGATCCACATGCGCTGAACACTAGTAGAACCATAACTGTGAGTGCCCCTGTGAGCAGCAGCTTTGTCTTGTGCATTCTTGGAAACTCCCCTCAATATGCAAATATGCCAATGTTAAGGCTTGGCCCACCGTTTCCATTGTATACGATACGCGATTCGCTTCGCAGTTACAAATTCGTGAAGCTTTCTAGGACATGACGAATCCCCTTGCCGATCAGCAAGGGGATGCAGCCGTCCTTGGTATAACATGTTAACGCTGGCTGCCGCGCGATTCGTTCCGACCTGCTTCGAACGGCGTGCTGACCGGAATGAACAGGTCGATAATCCCGATGACGAGTGCTGCCAGTATGGCGCCAAGCCATGTTACGTTCACGCCGCCGACAATGAATTGAGCGACCCAGATGACGGCGGCGCTGGCGATAAAGCCGACGATACCGCGGCCGAAAGGAGTGACTTTCTTGCCGAAGATGCCTTCGATAATCCATCCGAGGGCCGCGATAACGACCGCCAGAAACAGAGCACTCCAGAATCCCCCTACGCTAAACTGGGGTACAATAAAACCAACAAGCATAAGCACAATTGCCGACACGATGAACCGAACGACATGGCCTAAAAAATGCATGATGGTATAACCTCCTTGAATGGGTTATCTCAGTGCCGGTGCTGGCCGGGCCTGAGGATGTTCACTAATATCGTATCCCATAGACCAATTTGCATGTATGGAAGGTTACGTCATGGCATCCAGTTCGCGCATCGGCTATAATGTACGTTGAGAGGAGCTGTTCTTCGCTTTGGATCATAAAATATTAAAAACATTAGATTATTATAAAATTATTAATAAATTGGCAGCACATGCTTCGACGCCGCTTGGTAAAGCGATTATTGATAAGCTTACTCCAAGCTCGGAGCTGGAGTCGGTTAAGCTTTCACTCCAAGGGACGGATGAGGCTTATAAGGCGGATCGGCTTAAAGGAACACCGCCATTTCGAGGAATCGCGGACTTATCTGCATCGCTGAAGCGCGCCCGCATCGGCGGCACGCTGAGCGCGGCTGAGTTGCTTGAGATTGCCGTGACGATTAAGGCGGGCCGGAGAGTGAAGAAGCATATGTTGCAGCTTCATGAAGCAGATCCGATTCCACTCTTGGCTGGCTTGGCTGAACCGTTATCCGAGCATAAGGAGACGGAGGACGCCATCTTTAGCTGTATCGATGAGAATGCAGAGGTGATCGATCAGGCAAGTCCGGAGCTGGCGAGCGTTCGCAGAGAGCTGCGCAGCGGTGAATCGCGCATCCGGGAGAAGCTTGACCAGATGATTCGTTCCAGCTCGGTTCAGAAGATGCTGCAGGATGCTATTATTACGATTCGCAATGATCGGTATGTTATTCCGGTGAAATCGGAATACCGCTCCCATTTTGGCGGGATTGTGCATGATCAGTCCAGCTCTGGAGCGACGATGTTTATCGAGCCGGAAGTTATTGTCTCGATGAATAACAAGCTGCGCGAGCTTCGTTCTGCCGAAGAACGGGAAATCGAGAAGGTGCTGCAGAAGCTGACCGCGCTTACGGCAGACATTAGCGAAGATTTGGCGTATGACGCGGAAGGTCTTGGCTTACTGGACTTTGCATTCGCGAAGGCAAGACTTGCTCACGAGATGAAGGCTTCGCTGCCGCGTATGAATGACCGCGGTTTTCTGAAGCTCAAGCGCGGTCGCCATCCGCTCCTCGCAGCTGAATCGGTTGTGCCGATCGATGTCGAGTTGGGCAATCAATTTTCGGCCATTATCGTGACAGGTCCGAATACGGGGGGGAAGACTGTATCTCTCAAGACGATCGGCCTGCTCAGCTTAATGGCGATGTCCGGACTGTTCATTCCAGCAGAGGACGGCAGTCAAATGTGTGTGTTCGATGCAATCTATGCCGATATTGGTGATGAACAGAGCATTGAGCAGAACTTGAGTACATTCTCCAGCCATCTGACGAATATTATCCGTATTCTGAAGTCGATGACGCCGAAAAGTCTTGTTCTGCTTGATGAACTGGGGGCAGGCACAGATCCGGCGGAAGGATCAGCGCTTGCGATTGCTATTCTGGAGCATATTCATAAGCTTGGGTCACGTATAGTTGCAACGACTCACTACAGCGAGCTTAAAGCTTATGCTTACAATCGCAAAGGAGTCATTAACGCCAGCATGGAATTCGACATTGCGACGCTTAGTCCGACTTATCGATTGTTAGTCGGTGTTCCCGGACGAAGCAACGCATTCGCTATTGCGGAGCGGCTCGGGTTGCCGCAGCAAATTATTGATCATGCGCGCGGTGAAGTGAGCGAAGAAGACATGCGCGTGGAGAATATGATCGCGTCGCTCGAAGAGGATCGGCTGAGCGCAGAGTCCGAGCGCAGCAGCGCGGAAGCGCTTCGCCGTCAATTGGAGGAGCAGCGCGCGAAGCACGAGGCGGAGATTGCACGATTCGAGGAGCAGCGCGATAAGCTGCTTCGCAAGGCACAGGATGAGGCGCGTGAAGCGGTTCGTAAAGCGAAAGCGGAGGCGGAGCAAATCATTGCGGACCTGCGTAAGCTTGCGATGGAAGAAGGTGCCTCAGTTAAGGAGCACAAGCTTATCGAGGCGCGCAGGCGGCTGGATGAAGCTTCACCGGAGCTTCATAAGCCGAAGGCTCCGGCGGGCCGCAAAGGCAAGCCGGTACGTATCACACCTGGCGATGAAGTGCGCGTATATAGTCTGAATCAGAAAGGAAGCGTCATTGAGCTATCCGGTAGCGAAGCACTCGTACAGCTGGGCATTATGCGCATGAAGGTAGCGCTGGACGACATAGAGCTGCTGTCATCAGGCGAGGCTAAAGTCAAGCAGCAGCAGCCGAAGCAAGCGGCAAGCTTGAAGCGCACACGTGATGAAGATGCGGCGATGGAGCTCGATCTGCGAGGTGCTTCACTGGATGAAGCGTTGATCGAGGTCGACCGTTTTCTCGATGAAGCTTTCTTGGCGGGCTTTGGACGCGTTCATCTCATCCATGGCAAAGGCACCGGGGTGCTTCGCACCGGAATTCAAGAGTTTCTGCGCAGACATAAGCATGTTAAAGCTTATCGGCTTGGACAGTATGGGGAAGGCGGTACCGGCGTAACGGTAGCTGAGCTCAACTGACAGGAGGATGCAGATGGAAAAGCAAATCGATCGAATGATTGACAACTCGTTTGTCGCATCGCTTGCTTATGTATCGGTCGCCGTGCTTGCTATGATCGTTTTTTTGTATATGTTTGAGCTTGTGACGAGATACAACTGCTGGGAGCAAATTAAGAAAGGCAATATAGCGGTTGCGATGGCGACGGGCGGGAAAATATTCGGCATTTGCAACATTTTCCGGTTTTCGATCAATGCGAATGGATCGATCTATGAAAGCATAGGATGGGCAAGCTTCGGCTTCGCCCTCCTGCTCTCCGCTTACTTTTTGTTTGAGTTTTTGACACCTGTATTTCGAATCGACGAAGAGATCGAGCAGGACAACCGCGCGGTCGGATTGATCGCTATGACGATATCCGTATCGCTCTCGTATGTAATCGGTGCTACGATTATTTGACGAACGGGAGAAGATAGAGGAATGAAGTATTTGTGGGGAACGTTATTTGCCTTCGCCATTCTGTTCATCGCGGTAGGCGTATATTATTTATCTGTTAACTAGAGGAGAGTACATATGAGCAAGCATGAACATGAAGACAAAGGGACAATTTGTCCTTGGTGCCATTCCGAAATCGTGTGGGATGAGGAAATCGGCCCTGAGGAATATTGTCCTCACTGCAGCAATGAACTGACGGGCTATCGCACGATTCAGATTGGCATTGACGACGAGAATGACGATACGGATGTTCATGTGCATTCACATTCGCATGATGAAGAGCATGACGAAGATAATTGGGCGGATGACTCGGAAGAGTGGACACAGTCGGCCAAAGCTGGGGACGGCTTCCGCCAAGCACGCCGTTCTAGCTTTGCTATTGAAGAACGGATTGAGCGTGTACTGGACGATCAGCTCGAAGTACCGGAATGCCCTTCTTGCCGAGGCTATATGCTAGAAGCGGGTATACATACGGTCACAAGTGGCAATTATTCTCCGTCTGTACCGGTTTCGGTTGGCAAGCCTCTCCTGCCAGTTCCATTCCAGACGGTGCTGTACGTATGTCCGGTCTGCTACGAAACGTCGACGAAGCTCTCGCTGCAAGCGCGCGAGCAGCTGAACAGCATTCTGGAACAGGCGGCTAACCATAAGCAATAAAAGGGAGAAGGAGCAGCTTCGGCATGCTCCTTCCCGTTTTGGGACACCTTAGAAAAGCATGTCTTGAAACGGGGAGGAATTATGAATGAATGCGGCAGCTGCCGGCGAACGTTCGCCAGGCCGTCTGGACGGTCAATCCCGCATGTTGGTTGCAGTTCACGGGCTGTATGCTGCAGCTAGTGCGTTGTCAGGCACGTTCATCCCGGTCTACCTATGGAAGGCAAAGGAATCATTCGCAAGCATCGGTTGGTTCTGTCTTAGCCAGTATGTCGTGAGCGGATTGTTATTTTGGCTGGCTGGCAAATGGGTGAAGGAGCATAACAAAATGATTACGCTCCGGCTCGGAATCGTGCTGGCGGGCTGCTTCTATTTCACGGTGCTGATGGTTGGTCCGTCGGCCTACCGTTATGTTGTGCCGATCGGCATTCTGGACGGCATCGCGCTAGGCTTGTTCTGGCTGTCCTACAATATCGTATATTTTGAAGTGACGGAGCCTGACAACCGTGACCGCTATAACGGAATTGTCGGACTGTTGGGCTCAGCATCAGGTATCGTTGCGCCATGGCTGTCCGGCTTTATTATTACGTCGTTCAAGAACGAAGTCGGCTACCGGATCATCTTTACGGCATCGCTTGTCGTACTGGCAGTTGCGGTTGCTTGTTCTTTCGGATTGCGTAATCGTGAAACGGGCGGTCGTTATGACTGGATGCATACGGTTAAGCAGCTGCGTATGCGCGGCAATCCGTGGCGCCGATTCGCTTTCGCG
Source organism: Paenibacillus xylaniclasticus (assembly GCF_004001065.1). GTDB lineage: Bacteria > Bacillota > Bacilli > Paenibacillales > Paenibacillaceae > Paenibacillus_T > Paenibacillus_T xylaniclasticus. The sequence goes on along the minus strand of NZ_BIML01000010.1, from coordinate 123,414 downwards.
ATTTCGATGCAGGGCATTCGGGATGGCGTGTTTATGTTTCTCGTTGGACTGACGGTGTATATGGCGACGAGGAATGAGTCCAAGCTGGGCAACTATGCGTTGATCACTTCTGCCGTCGCGCTTTTCAGCTTCTGGTTCATCGGCCGAACGATGCGAGCTACCCGGCGCAGCGGTGCGATGCTGGCAGGAGTGCTGCTCCTGTCGGCAGTTATAATCCCATTGTTCTGGGGCATTAATTACACAATGCTGATCGTGTTCGGAATCGGGACGTCACTGTTTATTCCGCTCTACATGATTCCGATGACATCGACCGTGTTCGATTTTATTGGGAAGACGGAGCAGTCGGTGCGGCAGCGTGAAGAGTTCATCGTACTGCGGGAGCTTGCGCTAACGCTGGGACGGGCGATTGGGATGACGGCCTATTTGATTGTCCTGTCGCAGACGAGGACGCCAAGTGCTATAACATGGCTGTTATTTATTGTAGGAAGCATGCCGATTCTCGGCTGGTTCGCTACGCGACATTTATTGAATTCGACTGCCGGGGGACAAGAATCTTCCGGCAAACGCAAGAGAGGAGAGAGCGGATATGCCACGAATCGTACAATCGATCACCGAGCTTATCGGGCACACACCGGCTGTTCGATTAAGCCGATTAACGACGGATCAGGACGCCGAGGTGCTGGTCAAGCTTGAAAAATTTAACCCGAGCGGCAGCGTGAAAGACCGTGCAGCCTATGCGCTGATTAACGATGCGCAGCGTAAAGGATTAATCGCCCCCGGCGGCACAATTATTGAGCCAACCAGCGGCAATACGGGTATTGGGCTTGCAATGAACGCAGCCGCTCAAGGCTACCGGCTTATTCTCGTTATGCCCGATAATATGACGGTAGAGAGAGTCCAGATGCTTCGCGCTTACGGCGCGGAGGTTGTGTTGACGCCGGCGACCGAGAGGATGCCTGGCGCCATTCGAAAGGCGAAGGAGCTGCAGCAGCAAATTCCGGGAAGCTATATCCCGAATCAATTCGATAATGCGGCGAACCCGGATGCTCATCGCACGACAACAGCTCGAGAAATTATCGAGCAGACTGAAGGAAGACTCGACGCATTTGTTGCGACGGCCGGCACGGGCGGTACTGTAACGGGAACCGGAGAAGCGCTGAAGGAGCAGCTGCCGAGCTTGCACATTGCGGTCGTTGAGCCCAAGGGCTCGCCGGTTCTTTCGGGCGGTTCACCCGGACCGCATAAGCTCGTCGGGACAAGTCCCGGCTTCATTCCGGCTATTCTGAATACATCCGTCTATGACGAAATTATTCAAGTTACCGACGAGGATGCACTGGACACGATGCGCAGACTCGCCCGACTTGAGGGCATACTTGTTGGCCCTTCCTCTGGTGCGTCGGTATGGTCTGCGCTTCAGATTGCCAGAAGGCTTGGGCCAGGCAAGCGCGTTTTGTGCATCGCGCCGGATACTGGCGAACGATACTTGAGCATGGATATTTTTTAAGCTTCAGATTGTCTACCAGTTCTCTTCGAGCTCGTTCATCACGATGTCGCGGCGGTTAATGATGTAGCGGCGCATGACTGACGGCTCGGAGGCGAACACGGAGTAGGGGTGCTTGCGCGTATAATCGCCCCGTATCGCTTCAGCAATCCCTTCGTGCATACTCTCAATTACCGGCGTAAGCGCATCCAGCGTGAATGCGGTATCCATAATTTCCAGCAAAATCTGTTTATAACGTTCGCGATATTTACGGAAACGGAATATCTTCTCGGTCAGTTTATTATAGCCTTTGACATCTACGAGATCGGCATCGCATAGTTTGCCGTAGCAGTTTCTCCCCCATGTGCCTTCATAGTCCCAAGGCAGGATCCGGTACTTTCCGTTGTTGGCCCGCTCATATAACGCATAATTTTGCTCGAAGCCATCGTAGTTGCCCGTCAGCACTGCCCCCGCCAGCCACTTCAAATAGAAGGTTGTATCTAGTCGAGTGGAGAGCAGCTTTTCTAAGCTGCTGCCTTCAAGCTCGTTGATTTTGCGGATAAACAGGGTTAGCCGTGGCTTTACCGCTTTATCGCCTAGCTGTACCTGATAGCCCTTGAACAGCGATTCCTTCTCATCATAAGTGTAAGGATCAATTAAGCTGAAGTTCGCATTATCGTTAATGGCATAGATGAGCGATTTCCACCCGAGCCCCCTCGCCTTAAAAAAGTTCCGGTCAACCGCTTCAATCTCCAAATATACACCTTGAGGCTCTCCATTCCATTGCAATTCGATATGGTTCGTTCTTGGCGCATAGACGCCGAACTGATTAAAGAAATGGAAGGAAAGCGCGTTGCGCATCAGGGAAGGATCGTCGTATTCCGCATTCCAATGCAACGTTCGCATACCGGTGCCGCTGCTGCGCTTGAAGCGGATTTCGTACGATTTCTTCGAATATTCGAGCGTATGTCCTCCACGGTGGCGCAGCTCTGCGTTTATTGTCTTTCCATCGATCGTAGCTTTGACTTTAACGAAGCTTTGACTTCGTGGATTTTTCTGCAGCTTCTGCAACTCGGATTGTTCAATTGTAATGGAACGCTGCAGCACGGCATTTGACGGCATGTCGGCACCTCCGGACACAAGATAAAGCCTATCGGTATCGATAGGCTTTTGTGCTATTTACACTATGCGTCAGGTGCCTGTCATGCTACTGTAAAAAGTTGAATCGCTTCTGCTGGAGATCGCATTCTATCATCTACTAGTGGAAAGGTCCGTCCAACTCTTCAAAAATAGTTCATAATCTAGTACCGCAAGTATACGAGATACATATAGATATATTACAAATCGTCACTAAGGATAGTTGAACCGAAGACGGCAATGGAGGGATGCGAACACGAATAGTGATGAGGGATGGCGAGATCTTAAAGGCAAGGAATTGTAGTCTGTTGCTCTGATTCTGCTTTATGAAAGATCTATTAATCACTAATTTGGAGGGAATTATATTATGTTGTACTGGTATTTAGATCAATATAAAAAGCAACACCAGCAACATCATCAGCCTCATCATCAGCATCGTTCCTCTCAATCACCGGCAGACCGCAACTACCTGGACAATCTGCAAGGCAAGAAAGTCAAAATCAACCGTGGAGGCCCAAACTCGATTGTAGGTAAGCTCGTTTCCGTCGAAAGTGACTATTTGGTCGTATGGACGACGGAAGGCACGACTTATGTCAAAACGAACCACATTAAATCGATCACGGACCTTGATCACAGCAGCAGCGGCGGACATCATACTGGTGGACATCATACAAGTGGACATCATACTGGCGGACATCATCACAGAAAGCCAAGATTCATCAAAGCAGACAATTTCAAAGGCGTCCTGCGTGCTCTGAACCAAAAATTCGTGCAAGTAAACTGGGGAGGACCAGAGAAGGTAGAGGGCTTCCTCGCAGAAGTTGGCGAAAACCACATTCTGGTCGTGTCCGATCACAAAAAGGTTGACATCCTGATCGCCCACATTCAATCGGTTAAGATCGAAGCAAGAAAATCAAGCAGCGGCAGAACAGGCGGCACGGGCGACGGCCGATCCAGCGGAACAGGCGGCAAATCAGGCGGCAGAACAAGCGACGCACAAGGACGCGTACGCAAAGAACCAGCTCTAAAAGGCACGGCCCTCAAACGCCGCACGAGTCGTTAATTCGACCGTGTAGTGCAGCACAAAAGCCGGGCCGGACGGGTAACCGATCCGACTCGGCTTTTTGTACTAAAACTCTTGTAGACGAAAAGACGATCGAGAGAGAAAGGAGGGGCCGAATCTAATGAAACATACTCATCCGCTAATGAATCGTTATGTTGATCTTGATATTTCGGGTAAAGCAATACCGCTGCGAGGCAAGCTGATCGATATGGGACAGGACATTCTCGTCATTCATAACGGGCAGCAATTCGTATACGTACCGATTATCCACCTGCAGCAAATGCGGGAGGTAAGTAAACAGGAAAGCATATTAATCGAAGTACCGGAAATACCGATCGAGCAGCCGAATGATCCGATCTCTTACCGTAAAATGCTAATGAATGCAAAGGGCATGTTCTCTGAGTTGTACATTACGGGCAATCAGTCTATACACGGTTATTTGACCAGCGTAATGAACGATTATTTTGTATTCTATTCACCGGTGTATCATTCCGTCGTCATTTCGCTTACCCATTTGAAATATTTAATTCCGTACAATCCGAATGTGACGCCTTATACGCTGACACCGGAGCAGTTTCCGTTAAAGCCTTCTCCATTGACGCTTGCCCGTACGTTCGATCAGCAGCTGCGCAAGCTAATTGGACAATTTGTCATCCTCGACCTTGGCGAGAATCCGAACAAGATCGGTGTGTTAAAAAGTGTGGAGCAGAACATGGTGGAGCTGGCTAATGCAGGCGGCACGCCGGTCTTTCTCCATCTCGATCATGTGAAGACGGTACATTTGCCGTAATTTCCTTAGTTGGGGATGAAGCATTGAACATAAGAATGGACATAGGGAGCTTTTCGATGATAGTGGTCATGGAAAGCTCCTTTTGCCATGCATATCCCGCTTGGCCTTCGGACATAATACGGTAGGTGTTCAAAATGGTAATAGGAGGATTGGTTATGCCGCATCCGATAACCGCCAAAGAGCTGGAGTATATCGCCGATTCGATGTCGAACGAGGACCTATTGTTGAAACAGAACGCCGTCCTCGCATCGTCGAGCTCGAATCAGGCGCTGAGCCAAATCGCTCAGCAGTTTATTACGACGCACCAGCAGCATTATCAAACCTTGCTGCAGACGTTACACCAAAGCGCTGGCATTGCGCCTACGCAGCCGCAGGGCTGATGGATTAAGGATAGGGAGGGAATAGGAAATGCAGCAGCATCAATCGATACTGCCAGATGAAGATCTGGCCAGCGCGATATTGTCCGATCTGAAGAGGGTCGTTCGGGAATATGCAACAGCCGCTACTGAGTCGACCTGTCCGCATATTCGGAAGCTGTTTACCGACTTGACGAACAGCACATTAGCGATGCAAGGCCAGCTGTTTACCGTGATGCAGCAGCAGCAAATGTACAATACGGCATCTCCGGCGCTGCGCCAAGAAATTGACAAGCAGGGTAAGCAATACGATCAAACGCTGCAAAAAACGAATCAATTCGTTCAGCAGAAGCTGAGCGGCATATTGAAGCAGCAGCCGGTGTACTACACGAGCCAGCCGCAAATTCATCAGCCGCAGCAGATCCATCAGACGCCAACCTATTACAGCTAATGAGCGTACAGCAGACTTCGCTATTGTCCTGCTCTTCAGGCGGCGGAGCTGCTGTTTTTTGTTTTGCAGTCAGCACCGATTCATTGTAGAATTAATTTTATCCTTTACTTGTGAAACGTTATGGGATTGTTCCACTACATTACGTATAGAAGGAAGGCGTGAAGGGAGCTGTGACGATGAGTGATTTGAAGGCGAAAATATTGGAGCTGCTCAAGGAAGACGCAAGGCGGGACGCCGAATTAATCGCGACAATGCTCGACGTTCCAGTCGACGTAGTCAAGCAGGAAATTGCCGAGATGGAGAACGATCATCTGATCGTAAAATATGCAGCAGTTGTCAACTGGAGCAAGGTGCATGACGAGACCGTAACGGCGCTGATCGAGGTTCAAATTACGCCGGAGCGCGGACGTGGATTCGAAGGAATCGCCGAGCGTATCTATTTGTATCCGGAAGTGAAATCGGTCTATCTGATGTCGGGTGCTTATGATCTGCTTGTTGAGGTCGAAGGGAAGACTCTGAAGGAAGTCGCGTCGTTTGTTTCGAATAAGCTGTCGCCAATTGATCTGGTGCTTTCCACGAAAACGTTCTTTATTCTTAAGAAATATAAACAAGACGGCATTATCTTCGATGAAACTGTTGGTGACCAACGCTTGATGATTTCGCCATAAAGGGTGAGAGGGCATGATTATGGATGAACAACAAACGGTGCCGGTGAAACGGCGCACGACCGCTGCTGATTATTTGGCGCCTAACGCAAGAGCGCTTAAGCCTTCGGGCATTCGGCGTTTTTTTGATTTGGTCAGCGGTCGCAAAGATATTGTGACGCTCGGCGTCGGCGAGCCGGACTTTGTGACGCCATGGCATGTGCGTGATGCTTGCGTTGCATCGCTTGAGAACGGCAAGACGCAGTATACGTCGAATGCCGGTATGCCGGAACTGCGTGAGGAAATTGCGTTATATCTAGATAATCGGTTCCATGTCCGCTACAATCCGGCGGACGAAGTGCTCGTTACGATCGGCGGCAGCGAGGCGATTGACTTGGCGCTGCGCGCGCTTATTGCGCCGGGCGATGAAATTTTGATCCCTGAGCCGTGCTATATCTCCTATTCGCCGATTACGTCGCTCAGCGGAGGAGTAGCTGTTGGCATTGAGACGTTCGCGGAGGAGGCGTTCAAGCTCCGTGCGGAGCAGTTGAAGGCGGCGATTACACCGAAGTCGAAGGTGCTGATTTTGTGTTATCCGAGCAACCCTACCGGTGGCGTTATGACCTATGAGGACTGGCTGCCGATTGCGAAGGTTGTTGAAGAGAACGATCTGATTGTTATCTCCGACGAAATTTACGCTGAGCTGTCCTACGGACAGAAGCATGTAAGCTTTGCGTCGATGCCTGGAATGAAGGACCGGACAATTCTCGTCAGCGGCTTCTCTAAAGCGTTCGCGATGACGGGCTGGCGAATGGGCTATGCGTGCGGGCATCCGGAATTGATCTCGGCGATGCTTCGTATTCACCAATACACGGTTATGTGCGCACCGATCATGGGTCAGGTTGCTGCGCTTGAAGCGCTTAGGAACGGAATGGCGGAGATGGAACGGATGATCGAATCGTACAATCAGCGCCGCCGTCTCGTCGTGAAGGGCTTCCGCGAAATCGGACTGGAATGTCACGAGCCTCAGGGCGCGTTCTACGCTTTCCCATCCATCAAATCGACGGGGCTTTCGTCGGAGCAATTCGCGGAGCGACTGCTTGAGGAAGGGAAGGTTGCGGCCGTGCCGGGCAACGTGTTCGGACTTGGCGGAGAGGGACATTTGCGTTGTTCCTATGCAACAAGCGTATCCCAGTTGAATGAAGCTATTGAGCGGATCGGGAACTTTGTCAAGAAAGTTAAAGATGAGCGAAGTTAATTTACAAAGTTTCCTAGAAAAATATTATAAAAAGAATATATTCATTTATGAACTATTTTGATATAATTTAGCAGTAGAATCGCCTGTTATGGGCTTTCGTTCCAATGTGATACAAGGTCATACGACCCAGCTAAAGGAGGGAAGGCATTGAAGATTGCGGAGCCTAGTATGACTCAGACCGAACAATGGAAGATAAAGAATAGACGCAAGATGCCCTCATCCATCCGGCTGCTGGAGGAAGAGATCATGTTGCTTCGTGTAGCGATGGAGCGAATGTATGATTTGGAGGAGTCGTTTCAATCGGATCGAGTTATCGATCTAAGCCAACGGCTTGATGTGAAGATTAATGAGTACATGCATTACTACCGGTATTCGCTTCAATAATGATTGCAGCTAAAGCCCCTTTCGGGGCTTATTTTTTTGGATAGACAGCGGTTTATGATATAGTAGGAATAGTGTCTGTTATATTGCATTTATCGTAGAAATAAGATAATTGTTGGAGGGGTTTTGGTTTGTTGACGTTACATTTGCGCAGAACGAAAATAGGTCTTATGCTCGTTACGCTGTTGCTGTCAGCTGCACTGCTGACCGGCTGTGGAGGCGGCAAGGATGTATCGATGTTCATTTTTCCGAAGGATGGAATGCCTGAAGATGTCACGGGTCAAATAGAAGAGCAGCTCAAGGTGAAGATGGGAGACAAGTCGGTCGAAGTGCTCGGTAGTCCGCTTTATAATGAACAGAAGATGATTGTCGAATTCGTAGCCGGCGAGCGCAGCGTTCTAGCGATTCCGAAAGATTTTTTCCAGTCCATGATTGATCAGGGAGGCGTAGTGCCGCTCGATGATTTATTCAAGCCTGAAGATTATCCGGAGGGCTATGTTATGGGGACAGTATTCAATGAGGAGACGAAGGAGGAGACGAAGGAGAAGCATTTGTTCGGTATTCCGGTTAAGCAAGCAGCGTTGTTTCAAGCGGCCGGCTTCACGCCTGAAGAGCTTTATTTAGTCATCCCGACAACTTCACCGAATGAGGAGCTGTCCAAGCAAGCGATGAAGGGGCTGGTTAACCCGTGAGGTTGTACACGAAGACAGGAGATGGAGGTACGACGTCGCTTAAGGGCGGACGCGTATCGAAGGACGATTCGCGCGTTGAAGCGTACGGAACGATCGACGAGCTGAACAGTTATGTAGGGATTGCAGCAGCACAGGCAGCAGCACTGCCGCAGGTCCAAGCACTTGCAGACGAGCTAATAGAAATTCAACAGGAGCTGTTCGATTGCGGCTCTGATCTTGCTTTCTCGGCTCCCGCCGAGCCACACTACAAAGTGACATCCGATATGATTGTGCGGCTGGAGAGCTGGATTGATGCGCATAGCGATGCGGCTCCAGCGATAAAGCGGTTTATTCTGCCCGGTGGTAGTCCCCTGTCGGCTTCACTTCATGTATGCCGTACGGTATGCCGTAGAGCAGAGAGGTGCATTGTAACGATGGGCTCGGAGCATCCGGTGCCGTCGGATGTGTTGAAATATGTCAACCGGCTGTCTGACTACTTCTTCGCGGCGGCGCGCGCCGCAAATGCAGCACTGGGCGTGCCAGATACGGAATATGTGCGCAGTGCCAACGTGTTTACACCGCGTAAGGATACATGAGCGAGCACAACTATTACCGTCCTCTGTCCGTTACGGTGACGGAACGTGAGGATGGCATGCAGGTGCGGACGGTGCTTGAACGTCGGCTTGGCGTATCGCGCAAGCTGTTGTCTAAGCTGAAGCTAACAGAGCTTGGACTTACCGTCAACGATAAGCGGGTCTACACGTCCGACGTCGTGCGTACCGGCGACGTCGTGACGATTCGGATGGAGAAGGAATCCTCTGACGATATATTAGCTGAGCCGATACCGATTGAGGTTGTGTTCGAGGATGAAGACTTGCTGGTTGTGAATAAGCCTCCAGGCATGATTGTACATCCGACACATGGTCATTATACGGGGACGCTGGCGAACGGCGTCGTCCATTATTGGCGTGAGCGGGGAGAGAAAGTGCGGTTCCGGCCGATTCATCGTCTTGATGAATACACATCTGGGTTAGTTGTGATCGCTAAGACGCCTTATGTCCATCAGCAGCTGTCGGAGCAGCTGCAGGCAGATGAGGTAGACAAGCATTATTTGGCTTTTGTTCATAACAGGCCGATTCCGGCCTCTGGTACGGTGGACGGTCCGATCGATCGTGATCCAAAGCGCCCGCATTTGCGTATCGTGACGCCGGAAGGTTATCCGTCTGTTACTCATTACGAGACGGTTGCTGTATATAGAGAGGGCACGGTCTCATGTGTTCGGTTGAAGCTGGAGACGGGCCGAACGCATCAGATTCGCGTTCATATGAAGTCAATCGGATGTCCGCTTATCGGTGATGATATGTATGGGCTAGACACAGGTCCGATGCAGGAGGACTTATTGATGGAAGGCAGGCAGGCGCTGCATGCCGAATCGATCGCCTTTACGCATCCGATAACGCGGGAGCGGGTGCAGTGGACGGCGGCATTGCCAGAGGATTTACGGCGGCTGGAGCAATATTTGCAGGAAGGATAGATGAGTATGAGTGCGAAGGGTAAATTGACCATTTATTTATATTCCAAGTGCGGCACATGCCGATCGGCTATCAAGTCATTGCAAGCTAAAGGGTGGGAGCTGGAACAGCATGATTTGTTCCAGCAAGGAGCGCCTTCGATCGAGGAGCTGCGGTCGCTCGTCGAGCGCAGCGGATTAGAGCTGAAGAAGTTTTTTAACACCTCTGGAGATTTGTATAAGGAGCTCGGATTAAAGGATAAGCTGCCAGCGATGACGGATGAAGAGCGTCTAGCGCTTCTCGCGTCGAATGGCCGGCTCGTCAAGCGTCCAATCGTTACGGATGGTACGAAAGTGACCGTTGGCTTTAAGGAAGATTTATTCGAGCAAGAGTGGGGAGCGTAGTGATGACAGCACTGAAAAGCTGGCGGTCGGACAAGCTGGGTCATTTAGGTTCATCTATATTTGCGGAGGTGGCTCAGTGGAAGGCAGAGGCAGCTGATGCCGGGCTGGATGTTATTGACCTGGGCATTGGCAGCCCCGATCAACCGCCGACAGAATCGGTTCGCCGGGCACTTGCCGAAGCGGCGTTGAAGCCGGATCGTTATGCGTACCCGTCGTCTCAAGGCAGCATAGCTTTCCGGAAGAAAGCAGCCGATTGGATTCGCTGGCGGTTCGGTGAAGCTGCGGCGATCGATCCGGAGACGGAAATTGTGACATTGATGGGATCACAAGACGGACTGTCGCATCTGGCAATGGCGGTATGTAATCCAGGCGATACGGCGGTCGTGCCGAATCCGGGCTATCCGATCTACTCTGCAGCACTGGCGCTTGCGGAAGTCGAAGCAGAGCTGCTGCCGCTGCGAGCTGAGAATGGATTTTTGCCCGATTTGGATGCGGTACCGGAGCAAGTGTGGCGGAAGGCGAAATTCGTCCTGCTCGGTTATCCGGCTAACCCTGTCACAGCGGTTGCGAATGAGACGTTCTTCAAACGAATGATTACGCTCGCCAAGCAGTACGGCTTCTTGTTCGTGCACGATTTGGCTTATTCGGAGATGGGCTTCGGCGGCGAGAGGCCAATGAGCGTGCTCCAGTTCGAAGGGGCGAAGGAAGTAGCGGTCGAGTTCCATTCGCTTTCGAAAAGCTTCAATATGGCTGGCTGTCGAATTGGTTTTCTCGTCGGTAATGCTGAAGCGGTTGGAGCGCTGCGAGAGTTGAAGGCGAATATCGATTACGGTGTGTTCGGCGCCGTGCAGGAAGCGGGTATCGTTGCGCTGGAGGAAGGAATGTCCGGGGCCATGGAGCCGGTAGGCAAGCTGTATGAAAGGCGCAGAAATTTGTTTATAGAGGCGCTTGCGGCCGAAGGCTGGAAGGTAGAGAAGCCGAAGGCGACGATGTTCGTCTGGGCGCCGCTGCCGGATATGCAGTGGTCGCCACCCGATGGAGGCCAGTGGGATTCGCGTCGTATTGCCCGGGAAATGCTGCTTCGCGCAGGCGTTGCTGTCATCCCTGGTGATGCGTTCGGCAGTGAGGGTGAAGGATATGTGCGCATCGCTTTAGTTGAGGATGATGAGCGGCTTCTTGAAGCTGCGCGGCGTATTGGACGGTTTATTCGCGGTGAATAGCAGAATGACGTAGGGGAGTTATGATATATGGACAACACGAGAGCTAACGTTAATACGGCTGTTATTCCTGTTTCTAAGCTGGAAGAGGATTTCTATGATTGGTGGGAACGGCACGAGCAGGTGCTGCAGCAGCAGGAACGGATCAATCCCGAGATCGTCATGATCGGCGATTCGATTACACATTTCTGGGGAGGCGAGCCGCGTACGAAAGATCTGGTCGGATCTCCTGAATCGTGGAACTCTGTATTCTCTCCTTATCGTGTACTAAACATGGGTTTTGGCTGGGATCGGACTCAGAACGTGCTGTGGCGGCTTGATCATGGTGAATTGAAAGGACTGTCTCCTCGGACGGTAGTCATCCTGATCGGAACGAACAATACGAGCGAGACGGAGAACGCCCGAGCGAACACCGCTGAAGAGATCGCAGAAGGACTGAAGGCGATTTGCGACCGGGTCGAATCGTTAGTGCCGCAGGCGAAGATAATCATTATGGCAGTGTTCCCGCGTGAGCAGCATCCGGATCATCCTCGCCGGGCGCTGATCGCTAATATCAATACGCTGTACAAGCAGTTTGCCGCTGAGCGAAGCTACACGTTCGTTGACATCGGTCCACAGCTGCTCGAGCCAGATGGTACGCTGTCTGAGCTTACAGCTCCTGATTTCTGCCATTTGACCGAACGAGGGTACCGCCATTGGGCCGATGCGCTTCGTCCGTTGTTGTAAACCCGCACATGCAAAGATTAGCTTGAATAGAGTTTTTTCATAGAGCCTGCACAATGTGCAGGCTCTATACGTCATAGGGTGATTTGAGAGCTCAAACCTCCCCAATAATTTCAATAGAGTCGCGCTTGTGAACATGATAGAATGTCGATAGAGAACGAAAACTAGGCTGAATAGAGGCGAATTAACGTTGCAAACGACGAAAAAAGTGCTGCTCGTTGACGGTATGGCCGTTCTGTTCCGTGCTTTCTACGCGACGTCTTACAGTGGTTATATCCGCAAGACGAGTGCAGGACTGCCGACGAATGCGGTGTACGGATTTATTCAATATTTCTTTGATGCTATCGATACGTTTCAACCGACGCATGTCGTCTGCTGCTGGGATATGGGAAGCACGACATTCCGGACAGAGCAGTATCCAGATTATAAGGGCAATCGTGGTGAGCCTCCGGTTGAGCTTATTCCGCAGTTCGATTTAGTGAAAGAGGTCGTCGCGGAGATGGGCATTCCGAACGTCGGATTGAGCGGCTTCGAGGCGGATGACTGCATCGGCACTTTGGCGACGAGAATGAGTGCTGAGCCGGATGTGGAAGTGTTCATTCTAACCGGTGACCACGATATGCTTCAGCTAGTTAGAGAGAACGTTAAGGTCGTTATTATGAAGAAAGGTAAGCTGAACTACGCCGTATATGATCTTGCCCTTCTGAGGGAGGAAAAGCAGCTTACGCCCGCGCAGGTTATCGATATGAAAGGCTTTATGGGCGACACAAGCGACAACTATCCAGGCGTTAAAGGCATCGGCGAGAAGTCGGCGCTGAAGCTGCTGCTGGAATACGAATCGGTCGAAGGTGTGCTGGAGAATCTGGATAACCTTCCCAAGGGCATCCGGAACAAAATCGAATCGAATCTCGAAATGCTCCATTTGTCCCGAAACCTCGCGACGATCCGAATTGACGTGCCGGTCGATTGCGAACTAGGCGAATGTGAATGGAGACTGCAGGTAGAGACAGCGACGCGCAAATTCGAAGAGCTCGAATTCGGCTCGCTTGTAAAGCTGCTGCAAGTCTAAATAGAGAGAACAATACAGCCGTACTCTTCCCTTCGTGGAGGAGTGCGGCTGTATTGTTTGGGTTGGTAAATTGCCGGTTAGCCTAATTTATGCTGATAGAATTTGATCGCGAACACTTTCTCCTGAAGACGGCCCATCGGTGCAGTAATGGAGCTGTTCTTGAATGAAATCGTATACCGGCGGAGCGGCTTATCCGTCGTGCTCCTCTCCCTTGTATATCCTGCAATATGACGCATGTTCACGATATAACCTCGAATCGATTCGAACATCCAACTCGATACTTGTTCGCTAATATCTTGGATTGTACTGCTGCTCTTAATCACATCACCTGTCGTCAAATAAATTTTAATATGTTTGTTTCCAGGTTCCTTCTCTACCATGAGAATGAGATCTTCAGCGATTGGATAACGTTTGCGCATATAGCGAATATGAATGAGATTAGCCGTTTCTTCTATGACATGGACAGAAGGCAGGCGGCGATTTGCGCTGGATACTTTATGGATGGCCGTGTTCCAATAACGGTCGATTTCAGATTTCAATATGTAATAAGCATTAATTTCGTTCACGGCATCCATCACAATGTGTGGTTTTAAGGAATTGGTTACGAAAATAATGTCGGGTCTGTAATCCAGTCTCGTACGCAGCAACCGAGCAGCCTCAATTCCGGATAACCCTCTCAATTCTGTATCCATCACAATGAGATCGGGCTTATAGGTTTGGGCCAAATTAAGCATATCGGAGCCGCAGCTGGTACGGGCTAGTATCTCAAGATCACTCCGCAGACAATACGATTGAAGGAGTGAATAAGATGTTTTTGTTTTTGCAGCGACGATAACCGAGCTCATTAGATTCCCCCTCATTCAAAATGGAATGAATATTATGACAAATTAGTGTATTAAGGTTTCCTCCAAACAGTATAGTCTCAATTGAAGTGCCGTAGGACATGGTAGGAAACAAGGATCATATAATGCCGCATGAAGAACCGTGTCAATAGACTCTAACAAAGAAACTATTATTTGTATTTTATCAACAAAAATAACGGTAATAACAAAGAAGTTATGCGTAAATTTATTAAATTACATCTCTTGACATGCTAATTAATTGCATTGTGAGCGCTAGTCATAATTTCAATAAATTAATATTGAGTTTTTAGAACTATATTACTGAGGTGTCTCGGGAAAATCAAGGGCTAATAGAACTAATTTTGGAGAATTATTAGACTATTTGTCAAAAGACTGTGTATGTAGATAGCCAAAACTTGATGTTCTTCAATCCGGATATGCAGAGGTGACAGGAGGGACGTAGAATTTATATACTTCCAAATCCATATAATTTTATAAAAAATGTATATTTATGCAACCTAAAATCGGCATTTTTTGATCGAATTTGCCATTTCGAGTCGAGTTATTGCCATTCCAGGAAAAGGGTATTTGAGGGATACTATTCCATCTGTATAATAGGGGGTACATTCTGTTAGATTTTGTGAAAATGTGCTGTAAGACCTAAAAATAAGTCGATTGAACGCGAATTGAAGCGCAGAAGATGAAAGGGAGCGATGTCGTTGGGATAAGGAGAGCGGTATTCGCTAGCATCGTCCTGCTGCTCATAGCAGGGACTGCCGCTTTCTATTGGATGGAGAAGAATCCATTCGGGGAGAGCAAGGTCGAGGGAGCGCCAGATATCGTCATTGTGAAGGAAGCGGTAACGGAAGGCGGGCATTATGTTGGATATGTACGGGATGGAGCCTATTACGTCGAGGATCGGACTGCGAACCAATCGATCCGACTAAGAGCTTCTCAGGAAAATCCTCAGAGCATGATGGTTAGACAGGAAGCAAAGCCCGCTGCAACGTTTACTCGTTACGAGGAGAACGGTCTGGTCGATCCAACGAGTCTTGGAATTGGAATCGTTCCCTCTATTCCGTATACGTTCGATTGTACCCCGGAGCAATCGTTCGTTTACTTGGAGACGCTGCTCGCCGACGGCTGGACGATTGACGGGTACTACGGAGACTGGCAGTACATCGACTATTACATACGTAAGGAGAATGTGGTTACGAGACTCATCGTTCTAGAGGATCGAATGAAGCTTTTCTATGACGTAGATTGGCAAGTTGTTGACCCGAAAGGGTATGTAAGCAGGTGAATGGGGGTATAGTGTCGTGCGTTTAGGCATCGAGTGGAATTTGAAGAACATCATCATCCTCTCTTTGGCAGTCATTTTGTTCGTCGGGACGAATGTCGGCCAATATTATGCCATTTGGGGACCGAAGCAGGATCGTATGAAGGCAGAGTATGAGGCGCAGGTCGCTAATCTGCAGGCACAGTTGGATGCTATCGGTCCGATGGTTAATATTTGGACGATTCGAGAGGGTGCAACGGATTTGTATGCAGGCAAGCAGGTCGAGGCAGGCGATTTGGAAGTCCATCAAATTCCGGAGTCTTTGTTAAACCGCAGCTTCGTACTGGAGCCGCAGACGGTAATCGGCAAATACTACAAAATCGCCATGACCTCAGGCACTCCGCTAAGCATGGATCTCGTTATGGAAGAACCGATTGAAGATACGACGCGTGAGTACGATATTATTGCGAACGTGCTTCCGATCGGGCTGCGGGTTGGCGATTATATCGATTATCGGATCGTATATCCGCTCGGTGAAGATTATATCGTGCTGTCGCATAAGCGGATTGAAGCGATTAATGGCAAGACGCTTAAAGTGAGGCTCACGGAGACGGAGATCCATATGTATCAGGCCGCTCTGGTGGATTACTTCCTGCAGATGCAGAACGGCGCAATGCTGTATATGACCAAATATCTGGAGCCAGGTATTCAAGTGCCGGCAACTACGTACTATGCGGTTCCGAAGAACATACTGGCGATTATGATCGCAGATCCGAACATTCTTCAGATGGCGAACGAAGCGCTGAACAATGCGACGAGATCGATTATCGAGAAAGGGTTCAGCGATATTCCGCAGGAACAAGGATCCAAACTCTCTAGCGGGCGGAATAATATGGCCGGTACGGTAGAAAACGGTGCAGTGGAGCTGGAGAATGAGCTGCGGGACAAAGCTCAAGCGGAAGAGCTGGTCGCGCAGATGGGAGGAGAATCATCCGTAGGAGAATCTTCTCCTCCAGCGGAAACGACGAGTTCGGCGGGGGCGTCCCCCGCAGCGTCAGGTGACAGCGGCAGTTTAGAAATTGGGGAAGGTGTTGTGGAGTAATGCAGATCGGCGTCTACGGTTCTACGGATAAGCGTCCCGTCGTGTATGCGCTGCTGAAACTGCTGCAAGCAACCGGCGATGTCGCTTTATTCTCCAATAACAGACATTATAAGCGGCTGTTGGAGTACGGGCAGTCACAAGGGCATATGGCGAACATCATGATCGCCGTATCCGACTCGTCGCCGGACGAGATCTTCGAGGAGATCGGGCATACGCCAGACGATTTCGAGCATGTCGTATTCGATATTCAGGATACGATTCCCGGCGATCTGTCCCTCGTGCTTCACGTGAAAGGCTACGCAGTTGAAGAGGAAGAGCAGGACTTCGTAGAGATGCTTGGCGACGATGTAAAGGTCGTCAAGCTGTTATACGACGGCAAAAGCGAAAGGGAGGCTATTAACGTACAGCCCGTCAGTCCGCTCTGGCGGACGGTTGAACAGATCGAAGCTCTGAAAATACTCGCGCCTCTTCCTTCCAAAGTGCTGAATCGAGGTCTAGCTAATCTGTTGGCTTCGAAGCTGGGAATGAAGCAAAAGAGCGCACTCGCGATCTTGACAAGGAGGTGGCGTCGATGAGAATCGCGGTCATCAGTCCGGATCGCAAGCAAGGGGGGACGACGATAAGCGTACTGCTGGCGCTTGCGCTGGCCCAGACGCAAAATCTAACCACTTGTTTGACTTACACCGGTAACGAAAACCGTACGATTACCAGCTTTCTTGGCATCAAGCCGCAGGAGGATCGAACGAGAACGATTACTCAGGTTATTAAGCTGCTAGAGGCGAATGCTATTTCCGGTAACGAGATTGTCGATTACTGTACGAAGGTACCGGGCGTGCCCAACCTGCAAATCATCGAGACGACGGCTGATTCGATTACAGCCGAGGATAACGCGAAGCTGCTTCGATTCGCACTTGAGAACTTGAATCACCAGATCGTGATCACCGACGTCGTCACTGAAATCTATGACGAGATCACAGGGAGCGTTATCGACAATTCCGATCTCGTCGTCATGGTCATCTCGCAGTCGAGAGACATCGCTGCGCGGCTGAAGATTTGGGAGTCGGCAGGGGTTATGAAATATTTGAACCAGAAAGGGCTCGTATTTATTTGCAATCAATACGACCCTTATGTGGAGGCTTTCCGGGATACGACGAAACGGTTAAATCTTAGACACCGGCGCTGTGCGAAAATTTCGTACAACCCGTACATTAAGCGGACGAGCAACATCGGCAAGCTGCAGACGATTCTGCCGCACATCATGAACAAGGATCCGCGTGTGATCGAGCTGCACAACGATTTGAAGGAATGCTTAACGGTCGTACTGGCGAATTTGGGCAGAAGGACGGTATGGCCGCAATCTTAAGGGGGGAGTTCGCTTGAGTTTAAACAGCATCCTAATCATCGTTACGATACTCGGCATTGCGCTGTTGATGACGGCACTCTACCTCCGTGCGAAGCGGGAAAAGCCCGATATCGAGCAGTCCGATAAGCTGACGATGGACAAGCTGCTCGAAATCGTAAAGTACAGCCTTGCCGATCTGGTCAAGGACGAAAATTTTGCGGGACTTGCGGACGAGGAGTTCGAGGCGTTATATAAGCGCAAGGCGAGAATTGAGGATGCGCTGCGCAACTGCGTCTACGGTATCGATTCCGCCAAGCTGATCGTGCAGGATCTTATTCGCGGCATAATTGCCGACATTCTTAAGACCGAAGAGGAACTGCTTGACGTGTTCGACTTTCGCGCCGTCTATCTGGAGCCTCGGGTCAAGTTCGAAATTTTGATGTACTTCTACAAGAAGGAGTACGGCAAAGATGCGCTGGCAGAAATGATCGCTGAGTATAATTTGGATCGTCCGCGCTATGAGATCGAGGATAAGTCTCAAGCCTCTTATCTCATTACGAACGAGGATATCGACATGATCTATGCCGAGAAAAACTTCGAGCTGAGCTATCCGGTCATGCTGGACCTTATCTCGATTCTGATTTATCAGAAGTACAAAGGTTTCGGCATAATCGATACGCTGCGAGAGATGAACATTAACGGCTTCAACTGCGGAACGTCGGGCTCGATTCTGAGCGCGCTGCTGAATAAGGATCGTAAAATTCCGCAGGCGCCGAGATCGGTATGGCTCTACTTCAACGGGAAGTACATTCATCTTCGGTTCCTTACTTTCTACACGGAGGAGGAGCTGCGGCGGGTCATTCAGCTCCTGTGCCGTTATAACAATCCGGGACCATTGACGGAGAAGCGCGGCTATCTCGTCAATACGATGTACGATAAGTCGCGCGTGCTCGCGCTTCGACCGCCGGCAGCGGAATATTGGGCGGTGTTCGTTCGGAAGTTTACGCTTAGTGATTCCTCGCTTCCAGCGCTTATCGACAAACCGTATGTGAAGAAAGCATTTCTACCGATCAATCTCGTCATTTATCTGATGATGGGGCAAGTGACGTGCGGCTTTACCGGACGGCAAGGCGCAGGTAAGACGGTCATGATGACGGCGGCTGTCAAATATATTGATCCGCGCTATACGATTCGCGTGCTCGAGATGGCGCCGGAGATGTATTTGCGGGAGCTGTACCCCGAACGGAATATTTTGTCCGTTCAAGAGACCGAATTCGTATCCGCTGCAGAGCTTCAGGACGCCTTGAAAAAATCTGACGCCGCCGTATCTATTGTCGGCGAGGTTGCGACGGACGCGATTGCGGCCCGGATGATTCAGATGGGTCAGGTTGCTTCGATCTTTACGATCTTCTCTCACCACGCCAACCTAGCGGAACAGCTCGTCTACGCGATCCGTAACTCGCTCGTGAACGCGGGCGGCTTCACCGGCAATATGATTACGGCCGAGCAGCAGGTTATCGATGTTATCCGGGTCGATATTCATCTGAACTATACGACGGACGGACGACGATATATCGAGCGTATATCCGAGATCGTCAAGCTGGATGTCAGCGTTCCGTATCCGGATTACGATCCGAACAATCCGCTGCATTCGATGAACGAGATTACGAAGGAGTATTACACACGGCAGACGGACCGCAAGTCGTTCACGACACGGGACATATTAAGATACAATCTCGAGACCGACACGTACGAGACCTGCGAATGGTTTACGACCGAGCTGACGCAGAAGATGCTTGATGTTATGCCTCCGGAGAAAATCCAGGAGTTCAAATCATTCATTCTCGATAATTGGAGATTGTAGGAGGCAGCCATGGTCTTTCTCATTATTGCGATATTGCTCACGGCTGTGTTCAGCATCACGATGATTATCGTGACGGATCGGAAGAAGCGAAGATCGAGGCAGGGCAGGCCGCAGAAGAAAAATACGTTCATCTCGCTGTCGACCTACTTCCGAATGAATCGGTTTCTCGAGGAGTTCTTTCTTACGCGCGGCAGCTATAGGAAAGTAAAGCTGCGTGTGGCAGAGCTGTCCGTCTATACGGCGCAGGAGATTCGTATCTATTCCGTACGCGTATACGTGATTGCAATGTCATCGTCGATCGCACTTATCGCAGCCGGCGCTTTCATTTTTCAAGACTTATTCTCTACGCTGCTCGTGGTGTTGTACGCGATCATTATGAACAATGTGCTCGTCGCGAAGCAGGTGGACAGCGTTCATTTCAAGCTGCTCAAGGAGCTCTCGATGGCGCTGTCGTCGCTTAGGCAGAACTATTTGCGGCTTAATTCGATTTCGCAGGCGGTTGCGGAGGCGGAGACAGGAACGGTGCTTCGCCGAGCGTTCGAGGATATTTATTTTATTCTCACTGACGTCGACGGCAAGAAACGGCTGGATGAGTTTTATGCGACGACGCCGTTCAAGCTGCTTTGTACGCTTGCGGGCGTCTGCTACATTTTGAACAATGCGGGCGATACGAAGCTGCGCGACGGTCAATCGAACTTTCTGCAAGCAATGGGCATGATGGCCGATGAAGTGAACCTCGAGATTCGGCGGATTTCGCTTCAGAAGGCGAAGTTCGGCATGCTGGAGTACTTGCCGATCGTACCGCTCGGGGCAATCGGCATCATCGAGAACTTCTTCCAATCGATCATTCCGGGCACGTCCGTCATTTATAACGGCGCAATTGGCTACATTTCTCGGGCATGTATTTTGCTCGCTTCCATTATCGGCTATACCGTCATCGTCAAGATTAACAGCGCCGTTGCCGTAGCGAAGGATGATCGTAATGCGATCGTGATGAGGATGCTCAAGTATGAGTGGTTCGATAGGATCGTCAAAGATTGGATTCCGAAGAAGCTTCATAAGAAGGCGCGCAAGCTGAAAATGATTAAAGGCGCGCTCAGCATGACGGATATTCGGCATATGTACGCCAGCAAGCTCATCTACGGCGTACTGGCATTTGCGATTGCGATTACTTGTTTCTTCTTCGCGGTCAATCTGGGCAAGCAGTTCGTGTATAACAACGTGCACGAAGTATCGCTCGTCGGCGGCGAGAAGCTGAATGCCGAGGATATTCGCATCCGCCGGGAAATGGACAAGCTGTATCTCGCGGAGCCGGAGCTGCCGAGCGAGAATCAGACGAAGCAGTTCGTTATGCAATACTTGCCGAAGCTGCCGCCGTTCGACCAAGATGCACAAATTAAACGGCTGCAGGAGAAATACAAGAACTATCATAATGCGGAATTCAAATGGTGGATGATTCTGATCTCGTTCTTAGTTGGTCTTGCGGCTTCCAAGGTACCGGAGCTTCTGCTGCGGGGCCGCGCATGGTTGTTGAAGACGGAGAGCGAGGAAGACGTGCTGCAGCTGCAGACGTTAATCTCGATCTTAATGAATACGTCGACCGATACGTTAGAGACGCTGTACTGGCTTGAGAAGCAGAGCCGCGTGCACAAGAACGCGCTGCTCGACGCTTATCATGAATACCCATCGAATCCCGATCTGGCGCTGAACCGGCTGAAGGCGAAGGCTGTACTGCCAAGCTTTCGGCGGATGGTCGACAAGCTGCTGTTGACCATACATCAGATTACGCTTGCGGAAGCGTTCAGCGATCTGACGACGGAGCGCGACCATGTGCTTCGCATCCGTGAAATCTCGCAGACAACGGCGCTGAACAAGAAGCGGGCCATGGTTAGTCCGCTGTCAATGGCGCCGCTCGTGCTGACGGCGGTGCTGTACATTTTGCTGCCGCTTGGCATGCTCGGGTTCAAGGAATTTATGACAGCTTTGTCTCACGTCCAGTCACAATAAGGAGTTGACTACTTGAAGGGGGTGAATTAGCAAGGCGGGGTGAGCAGTTTCACTGTCGTGCAGAACCAAACTTTGTAGTCGCAAATCTTGCAGTACCAATTATCTAATCAAATGATATTGAAGGAGTGAGCAAGCAATGGAAGGCGAACTGGGATCGGGCGCGAGGATAGCGATCGCACTTATTGTAATCGGGGTTATTATTTCAGTTATTTTCGTCATTCTTGGCTTTACGAGGGGTACGACCAACCAGGGCATTACGACCGTGTCGAACTCGATGGATTCGATGTCGTTGGCACAATTCGATGACTACGATCAGAAGATCATGTCCGGCACGCAAGTCATTTCGGCCATTAAGCTGTTCGAAGGTCGTCCGGTTGGTATGATCGTTAGAACGCTTGCTTTGAATTCGGGTGGTACCGCAGGCAGGGGTTATAATTACGGCGCGATATTTAAAAATGTATCTAAAGATGCAACTGGTAAAGTTTACACAACTACTGATGCACTTACAAAGAAAAATACCACTGATTCGTTCTATACGCGCGATTTGGATTCTACTGAAAAATCACCCAATATGCAGTATCTTCCGATGACGGAGTCAGGTACTTCTACGTTTGTCCGCCCAACGGCTAAATTCTTGGCTGAATTGATTAAAGACAATACGGGGACGTACGTAGGCGTAGCTTTTACGCAGCTTGCGAACTAATTAGCCGAATTTCATACTGTTAAGGCTCGTGAGCCGGCTCAGTCCGGTTCGCGGGTTCTCATAGAGTATCGAAATAGGAGAAAGGGAGGCGGCAGCGGATGAACGAATGGCCGGCGGCGGTATGGGCAAGTGTCAGCGCCATGACAGCAGCCCTTGTACTGACGCTAATATTTACGCTGGGCAACTTAGCGAAGGAGTCGGCGGCGATTCAACAGGCCGATGATACGGCGATCGCGATCGTGAAGGAGCATCGCAAGTACGATTGGCTTCGAGATAAGAGGGACATCCATGCGCAGGAAGTGATGTCGGTCATCGGTGAATCGGCGGGCATGCCGCAGGTTAAGGTGTACACCAAGATCGGGTCGTACTCGGTTACCTTGGATTGGAACAAAAACACCAGCAAGGATTATTTCAAATTATCGACGCTGACGACGCTGCTGCTGCCGGAGGAAATATTCGAATCGAAAGTGACGGAGGATGCCAACGGCGTCGTGACATTAATCGAATTTTGGAGGCTGGTCAATGGACAACGAGGTTAGCTACAGTATGCACATTGTCGTTACGCTGATCGTTCTGTCTGTCATTATCGGCATGCTGTCGATGTTCACCTCGCTCAGCATGAGCTTTAAGCGCGATGCGCTTTCGACGATTGAGCGCCAGCAAGCGGAGACATACGGCAGCGAACTCGTCAATGCGGAATATTACGGTCCGCTGCCGGCAGTCTCAGTCTTTCAAATGTTGAAAAAAAACGATTCTGCGCTTGGCACGTTGTCGGGCTACGTCCAAGGCGTCTTCATTCGCAAGCCGGAGGACTTAATCAGCGACCGGCTGATCTCGCGCAAAGTACGGGTCGACGTCGAGCTTGTGAATGATCGATACAACGTCGAAATATTGGAGGAAACGTAGATGAATGAGTCGGATGACGCACTCGACTTGATCATACTTGTGGCTACGCTGGCGGTATTCTCTGTCGTCATGATTACTTGCTCGATTCCGCTGTTCAAGGGCGAGGTAGGAGGATTCGACGTCTTAATCGAGAAGTCAGCGCCGCCAACCGTAAGCGAGATCGAGCCGGATCCTCCCAGCTTTACGACAAGAGACGCTCTGCTGATGGTTCTTATCGCAGATCGCAATACACCGCAGCCGCGACAGCTCCGCATCAATATGGGAGGCACTCCGACGACCGTTACGATCGATGAGAACTTATTCGGCGCCAGGGCCGATGCGTTGAATTTGGTCAACTCTGCTATACCTGCGAGACAGGACGTTAAATTGGAGTTATTCGCGGGACCCGACGGTATGAGGTTCTGGGACATTCATCCATAAGGGGGCGTTAACTATGAAATTATTCGGATTACTTATTCCTGCTTACCGTCAAGGCTCCTCCGTCGTCGTTGCAGACCCAGTGTGCGCGCGGGGACAGGTCGCAGAGCACCTGTTTCAGTGGCTTGATAAGAAGAATGAATACAAACACAATCTGTATGGCTCTCCCAAGCGGGGAGCGGTCGGGCAGATTAAGTCGATTATGAAATATAAGGATAGCGAAGGCTCAACGTTTATCTATTACGGTGTAGTAGTCAAAAACTTGTTGTATGCGATAGAGGAAAGCCGATTGGCAAGGCAATAGCAGGAGGCGGGTGAATTGACGGACTTATTCAACAAGATATTAGGCGTGCTGCTTGCATTCGTATTGTTAGCCGGCGCTCCGCTTGTTATCAACACGCTCAGCAAAGACTTGTCTATGAACCGCAATGTGTTGAACGAAATGACTAACTTAATAGATATTGTAAGCGACAGCGGCCAACTGACCGATGATCAGCTTGCTGATTTCTATCTCGCGATATCCTCCTATGGCGTTACGATGGATGCGACCATCAAGCGCTATATGAAGGTCGTCAATCCAGACGGAGCAGGCGGAACGAGAACGACTTATGTATATACGAATGATAATACGACTTGGAATACAGGCGACATCATCAAAGTAACGGTCAACGCCGTCGATTATACCGGAGCGCAGCGGCTGCAGTACCGTCTGCTTCATCTCAGTCCGTCGAAGTTCGAACAGACGCTGGCCGGAATGATTAGGAAGTAGGGGCGTTATGAGCAGATTTTTCGGGTTTGTCAATATGATGGTCATTCTGTTCTTGGCAGCTCTCATAGTCGGTTATATGAATTATGTTCAAAAAGAAAAGGATGAGCTGGAGCGGCTGAAGCTGTCTTATGCGGCCGATTATGCGACGGATGCCGGCGCGATGGAGCTGCTCAACACGGGAAGTCTGGATATGGATTATACAGACATAGGATCATTTAACTTGAATCCGAATCTAGCGCTGGATGCCTTTCTATCCGTCTTCTGCTTAAATTACGATCTTCAGCCGACGGAAGAGAATAAGGCGCTTATTAAAGATTTTATCCCGGTTGCCGCTGTCGCAACCTATGACGGCTACTACCTGGCTCAGCATTCGATTGTTCGTAATCGCGGCGGGCTGTATCCAGAATCAGGAATAAACGATGCGGACTGGGATCTTACATTCGGCATGAAACTGCCTTATACGTATGAACGAAGCGGGGATACTTCCAAAACCTATGCCTTAAATATGGGGCTGGAATACACGCTGGTTGTGCAGGATGGCAGCTTAACGAAGATGAACGGCTTGCCGCTTAATGATGAAGGCAAGACCATGAGCCGTATCGAGGCCCGCAGATATATTAACGACCGAATCTCTCAGCATATGGCTTATGTGATCGACGAGACGAATAAAGCGAGCCCGTACTGGCGTAACCGATTTTTTATCCCGAGCCAGTTAACCGATAGATGGGGCGTAAATCCGATCGAGGGACCGAGCTTCATCGTACTCGTGCAAGGAGTCAATCTAACCTCGGTTCGACCAATAAGCGGATTCAGCGTAGCGGGAACAAGAATCGATCAAGCGCGCATGGTTGTCGCTTATAGGCGCATGGAAGGTGTAAGTATCGTCAAGTATTATGCTTACGCGGATCAATTGCCAGCCCATTATGAAAGCCTTGGCATCGTGCTCGATGAGATGTTCTCGACACAGAAGGAAGCGGCAGAGGCAGGCTACAGCTTCGATGCAGCGATGAACCCGAAATATCCACTGCAGCCATAATGATGGTGCAAGAGCGGAATGAAGATTCGTACAATCATCAGAATTAGAGGAGGTGGGAATATGCTGCGCAAACCATTTATTCCTGTGTTGTCGCTCGCTCTGCTGCTTGTATTTCCCGTCACCGTTTCGGCGGAGAACGCCTCCGTGCTGTTGGACAAGTACGGTATTTCCGTTTACGATCCCGTCGTTGAAGGCGCGAAGCTAAACTTGCTAGAGGAAGAATACTATGTCACGGCTCGAAAAGTTAACGGCAATGAAATGCTTGCGACGGCCTATGATGTATCGAACTTATACCAGGAGGAAGTCAATCTGCTCGCAGACTTAGATCGGGAAATTTATGCGCTGGCCGATCGGTTGAAAGGGATTGAGCAGCAGATGGGACAGAGCAAAGCGCGCGACGTTGCTTATATTTTGGCATTGGATGAGGAGTATCGGGCTGTCGAAGCCGAATTGACGCTGAAGCGTCAGGCGAGGCAGCGGTTCATAAAGAAGGAGACAGGCGCTCAACCGGCGGACTCGGTAGCGACAAGCGAGAAAGAAAAGCGGAGAATGAACGACTTGTCCCGTCAGGTGGACCAACAGCGTGATAAGTATGAGAGGTCGCTGAATTATCCTGAGCTAGGAGATATAACGAATTTTCGTTCTCCGCTTGAGACGCCAGCTGAGCTGACATCGCCGTTCGGGGTCCGGCTGGACCCGATTACGAGGGAGGCCATGACGTTTCATCGCGGTCTGGATCTGCGCGCTGCGGAAGGAACGATTGTACTTGCCGCATTCAACGGCGTCGTAGAAGAAGCTTCTGTCAGCTCGGATATTGGTAATTATGTCATCATAGATCACGGATACGGCATCAAGACGTTGTACGGGCATCTGTCCAGCTATAGCGTGAGCAAGGGACAGCAGGTGAAGCAATATGAGCCGATCGCGAAATCAGGCAACACGGGTGATCGCTCGACGGGGCCGCATCTGCACTTCGGTCTCTATATTAACGGTAATGCGGTCGATCCTGCTCGAATCGTACCGACGTCTTAACTTGGGAGGCGGATTGGATGATTGTCGTGACGAAAGAACGGTACATCCCGGTTATGGTCAATATGATCGTATTAACCAAAGGGGAGCATTACTTCTATATTCATCGTGACGTGTATGACCAAGCCGTCATTTTGTCAGACCGTTATCGCGAGTTCAGTCAGTTGTCCGAGCTGGTCGGCGGTAAGGATGTGAACGGTGAGACGGCAGCTTGGTTCTATGAATCAGCACCTAAGCCGCTTCATATATTTGCGCCATATTTGCTTTTGATCGACGGTGTGATCGATAAGGACATGGAGCAAGCATGCGGTGTGCTGCATGTCATTACATCGATGATTCATGTGCGGCAATTTATCGAGAAGCCTCCAGAAATTCGGCGCAGCGTCTCGTTCTCTCTATCGATTAAGGAGGAATACGAGATGGCATGGGATCGGTTTATTGCTTCTTCCATTCCATATGATCAGCGCGGAAGCTTGATCGGTGGACAGCAGCTTGCAGCTGGGGCGGCGATAGACCGGCAAGAGCAGCCGGTATCGGTTACGGATACGATAGCGCTGTTTCCTCATACGGTCGCTCAAATAGGCCGACCCAGCGATAAAGGAGCATACACGGTTGCCGCAGCGAAGGAAGCGGAGCGATCAGCCACGCGGAATTTGTTGATGCGATAAAGGCTTGAATATTAGGAATGGGAGGGTGACAGATGGCTGACCAGCTTACGGAGTTGATTGATCCGGCTGAAGCGCTCCAGGAGAATCAACCGATCATTCACCACTATCAGCACATTCTATCAAGCATTGCAGACGAGCTGGATTCGCTTCGAACGGGTGCAGAGCGTCTGCAGGCGATTTACGGCGAAGCAGCAGTATCGAGTGATTTGACTTTTATAAAAATATTAGAAGATCGGTATGAGAATTTAATAGAAGAAATTCGCTCGATCGGCGGCTTCGTTGGCGCCGTTCAGGAGAGCTTACTATCGAAAGCGGAGGATGCAGAAGATGGGAGGTAAATCAAAGCTGCTCGACGAGAGGCTGCTGGAGAAGCTCTATGAAGAAAGCAATATCTACGATCAACAGGCGAACGAAAATGTAAGGCAGTTGAAGTCGCATGTGTCCGCCTTAGCGGATCGAACGATACTTCACCGGCTGCCAGACAATCAAGCTGAAGTTGTGAAGGATGCTGTCGAGCAGCTGGATCGTTCAGTAGAGTCATTGAAGGAAAGCCTCACACAGATGCGGCGGTATATTGATATGAAGCTGGCAGGGGCGGTCAGCTTCTCCGAGCGAAGTGATGAAGCGTTCAAGCCGCTTATTCTAAGCGGCCATGTAAAAGCATTATCCGGTATTGCAGGATTGAAGAAATAACGTCTCATAGGGCAGCAGCAGGGGTGCTAGACGATCAGGATGAATGCCGCTATGCAAGCGACGAGACATGCAGCGACGATGAGGAAGATCGCGTAGCGGATGAGGTGCAAGCTGCGCCGTGATTTCAGCTCCCTCTCTTCGTACATGAACAAGCTGTCAACAGCCGGAACTTCGATTTCTTCTTGGAAATCGCCGCATACCAGCGACATAAGAATGAGCTCGTCCTCTGGCGTCAACTCAGTGTCATCGAGCTGGGAATCCGAGATGATCTCGAGCGTTCGTTTGTTATCGTCACGGATGATGCCCATTCCATTGTCGCAGATAAAGTAAGAGAATCGCCCTGGAACGATTCGATCGCTTCCGAATCGGGCTTGGAATTGAGCTGGTGTAGCTTGGGTCGTCTTCAATCGAGACACTCCTTCTTGTATTTGAATATCTATTAATCTGTCAGCAACGCGGGAGGCAGCCGTGGCCTATATCGGAATTGCATCAATTATTGCTGTTGTTATCATCGCCGCATCTATTATTCGTAATAGCGTCCCCCGATTCAAGCCAAGCATTGAAGGGGCGCCGCTATCGATGTCTCAGTCTTTATTGGACTATTTGGAGAAAGCGGACGATGCTTACATTTTAACACATCATACAGCAGATATTGCCTATTTTAGTCAATTTGCTTCGAATGAAGTATGCAATGAAGTGATGGATTGGATATGGAAAAACCCTCGGCGAATGTTCGGGACGAAGAAGCATCGGATCCGCAGATGGCAGATGCTTCAGATGGGAGGCGACTCGATCATCGTGCGCAAGGAGCTCACGCATTATCCAGTAAAGGCGAGAAGAGGAATTCGAGTCTCATTAGGCGATGATTTGATCGAGCTATGGGAGCTGTCGATTCGCGCAGGGAATTATCGAGTTGAGGCGATTAAACAAGAGCCGATTCAAAGAGGATCATAAGGCTATTTGCTAGATGAAACGGTTTTGAAAGAAAACTAGTAATCCGTCGGGAGGTAGCTGGCATGCAGCTGTCGTTATTGAAAGACAACGCGCTTTATACATGTGTCCTGCCGGAGAAGCAGAATGGACAATATTGGGTCGTTCAGACGAATGAGCATGATGAGGAAGAACGAGTAATTGGCGTTGAAGGCGTTGAGGGACAATGGATTCTTAAATCGAACCGTAACGCCGTCATTCAAGATCAGAATCGGCAGCGGATCAAAGAGC
Source organism: Paenibacillus xylaniclasticus (assembly GCF_004001065.1). GTDB lineage: Bacteria > Bacillota > Bacilli > Paenibacillales > Paenibacillaceae > Paenibacillus_T > Paenibacillus_T xylaniclasticus. The sequence continues at coordinate 94,381 of NZ_BIML01000010.1, read as the reverse complement.
TGCCGCTGGAAGCGCCGTTCTTCTACAGCATCTATCTGCGAAAGACGAACGAAACGGTGTGGCTTTATTCGGAGCCGATATCGGACGATCGCAAACATTTTCGCAAGTTTCGACTTCCTGAGGAGGGCAGGCTCGTCATCGGTCGTGCGGAGGATTGCGATATTCAATTCGCCAGTCGTTTCGTATCCTCGCGTCACGCTGAGCTTCAAATCACCAATGGCCAACTTACCATTATAGATTTGGGCAGTGCGAATGGAACCTTCGTTAACGGCAGCCGTATTCAGCGCAAGTCGCTTATGCCTGGGGACGTGATTTACTTAATTGGTTTGAAGATAATCGTCGGGCAAGGGTTTCTTTCGATTAACAATCCGGATGGCCAAATGCTGTACAAGCCTGCTTATCTTATGCCCTATAGCAAGCAGCAGATTGTTCAAGCTGAGGACGAAGAGGAGCTGCTCGAAGAAGAATTAGAGATCGGTTATTCGTTCTACCGTTCGCCGCGTTTTAAGCGGGATATCGAGACCGTCCAGATCGTGATTGACCCGCCGCCTTCTAAGGGTGATCAGGAGATGACGCCCCTTATGCTGACGATGGGGCCTTCGATTACGATGGGGATGTCCTCGGCCTTTATGGCGATGTATTCGTTGCAGAATGCGATGCAATCGGGCAATGGCATGAGATCGGCAATGCCGTCGCTTGTCATGTCGGGCAGCATGCTGACCGGTGCCATATTGTGGCCGATATTAACGCGTAAATATGAGATTAAGAAGCGGGCAAAGCGCGAATCGCTCCGGCAGCACAAATATAGCGAGTATCTGAAAGAGAAGTCGCAGGAAATCGCAGAGCTGTGTGCGTATCAAAGCCAAATTTTGAACGAGAATCATGTGACGGTCGACAACTGTGTAACGCGGATCAAGCTGCGGCAGCGCAACTTGTGGGAACGGACGCATCACCAGAACGATTTTGCTAGAGTACGGCTTGGTATCGGCCAACTGCCGCTGCAGGCAGAAATTCAATTTCCGACTAAGCGCTTCTCGCTTGAGGATGATAATTTGCAGGATGAGCTGTTTGAACTGGCTAATGCGCCTAAAGTGCTCGATAACGTTCCGATTACGCTGTCGTTGATTGACGACTGGATAACCGGCTGCATCGGTAACCGCAGCAGCGTGATCGATATGGTAAAGGGGATTATCTGGCAGCTGGTTAGTCTTCACAGCTACGACGAGCTTAAGCTGGTGTTCATTTACGATAAGAGCGAGCAGGAAGAGTGGGAGTTCGTTAAATGGCTGCCGCATCTATGGAATAACGAGCAAACGATGCGGTATTTGGCTACAACGCCTAACGAAGTGAAAGAGCTTTCCGCATTCTTCGAGAAGGAAATTGCTAGACGGGATGAGCTAAGCAGGAACACAGAGCTGAAGGAGATCAGTCCGCAATATATTATCGTTGCTGTGAACAAGAAACTGGCTTCCAAGGCAGAGATGCTGAATCAAATCTACAAATCCAAAAAGTACTTAGGCTTCAGCGTGCTCCATCTGTATGACGAGCTCAAAAACTTGCCGCTGGAATGCTCCATGGTCGTCGAGTATGGAGGCAATGCCTCGAAGATTTATGACAAAGACGACATTTCGGGCAAATATATCGCATTTCAACCGGACTTCTACTTAAAGCAGGACGAACATGATCTGGCCGTCAGTCTGGCGAATACGAAGCTTGATTCGGCTGACGCTGCTTATGCGCTGCCGACAATGCTTACGTTCCTTGAGATGTTCGAGGTCGGCAAGATCGAGCACTTGAACGCGCTCACCAGGTGGAAGGAGAACGATCCAACGAAGTCGCTGGAGACGGAAATTGGGGTTAGTACGACTGGTGAGAAATTCAAGCTTGATCTGCACGAGAAGTTTCATGGGCCGCACGGACTTATCGCCGGTATGACGGGCTCTGGCAAGAGTGAATTTATTATGACGTTCATATTGTCGCTGGCGGTTAACTATCATCCGCACGAGGTCGCATTCATTCTGATCGACTACAAGGGCGGCGGTATGGCACATGCGTTCGCGACGCTGCCGCACTTGGCAGGTACCATTACGAACCTTGATGGCGCGGCGGTCAAGCGGTCGCTTATCTCGATTGAGAGCGAGCTGAAGCGTCGGCAGGCTATCTTTAGCGAGACGAGCAAGCTTGTAGGGATCAGCAATATTGATATTTACAAATATCAGAAGCTGTATCGTGAGGGTCAGGTTCAGGAGCCGCTGCAGCATTTATTTATTATCTCGGACGAATTCGCTGAGCTGAAGACACAGCAGCCGGAATTCATGGAGAAGCTGGTCAGCGCGGCGCGGATTGGACGGAGCTTGGGGGTTCACCTTATTCTGGCAACGCAGAAGCCATCCGGGGTCGTCGATGATCAAATTTGGAGTAACAGTAAATTCAGAATCTGTCTGAAGGTACAGGAGAAAGCAGACAGTATGGACATGATCAAACGGCCTGATGCCGCAGAGCTGTCCATCACGGGCCGCTATTATGTACAGGTTGGCTTCAACGAGCTGTTTGAGCTCGGACAGTCGGCGTGGGGCGGGGCACCGTATATTCCATCGGATCGAATGACGAAGAATAAGGACGATAGTATTACCGTCATCGATAATCTGGGCCGCGTGACGAAGCAGGTTCGCATTAATAAAGACCAAGGAAGAGCGAATCCTCCTAAGCAGATCGACGAGATTAACAAATATTTGGCGGCCATCGCAGCGGAGGAGAACATTAAGATTAGACAGCTGTGGCTCGAACCGATTCCGGCGATGATTGTAGTCGATGAGCTCAAGGCGAAATACGGCATCGGTAAGCCTGTCAAGATGCAGCTTAACCCGGTCATTGGGGAAATTGATGATCCGGTGAACCAGCGTCAACTGGCTATGCGGTTCCCGCTCAGTCAGGAAGGCAACGCGGTTATCTTTGGCTCGGCGGGCAATGGTAAGACAACCTTCGTGACGACTCTCGTCTACTCGCTTATTACAGAGCACTCGCCATCTGAAGTGAACCTGTACTTGCTCGATTACGGCTCGGAAACGCTGCGTGCCTTTGCGAAGGCGCCGCACGTTGGGGAAGTACTGTTGTCTCACGATATGGAGAAAACAAATAACTTATTTAAAATGCTGTATCGTGAAATTGAGCGACGTAAGAAGCTGTTTGCCGACTACGGAGGCGATTATCATTCTTATGTTCGTTCTTCGGGTCAAGAAGTGCCGGCGATCGTCACCATCATTCATAACTTCTCGGCCTTCACGGAGACGCACGACGATAAAGACGAGGCGATCAATTATTTAACAAGGGAAGGCGTAAAGTACGGGCTGTACTTCATCTTGACGGCAACTACATCGAATGCGGTTCGTTACCGAACGCTGCAAAACTTCAAGCAGCTGTTCGTTCTGCAGATGAATGATCCGACCGAATACGGCACGATATTGGGAAATATCGATGGACTTATACCATCCCAGCATAAAGGACGCGGCGTATTCAAGACGGACCGGGGCTACGAATTCCAAATCGCTCACGTGGATCGGGATGTCGAGCATATGTTCGAGAACTTACGTCGGTACTGCCAAGCATATGCCGACAGCTGGACGAAGCCGGGAGCGCCTAGGGTACCAATCTTACCTGATCGGATCGATGCGGAATTCTTAGTCGGTGAGTTGGACCTCCAAGCCGACTCTAGGGTGCCGATTGGTATAGAGAAGGGAAGACTGTCCCTCTCGTATTATTCGTTTGATGCAGCGTACGTTACACTGGCACTGTCGAATAGTACAGATAATGCAACCTTCGCCCAAGGTCTTGCCGAGGTAATGACAGCACAAGGACGGCGGTCGATCGTCGTGCTTGATCCGGAAGAGAAGTTCGAGCCGGATGAGAAAAAGGGCTACACGTATTACAGCTCCGCGTCGGAGGTCGAGAGTCACGTCGTTCACATGTTCCGTACGCTGGTTGAACGGAACAACTCGTACAAAGATGCGATAGCAAATGGCGAGCAGCCGCCTGTCTTTGACGGCATCACTTACATTATCTACTCCATGTCTGCGCTAATGTCCCGACTGTCAGACGATGCGAAGGACAAGCTGCAGGTATTGTTGGAGAAAGGGGAGGCCGTCTATCAGGTTAGCTTCGTTCTGTTCGACTCCGTCTCTAGCTTCCAATCGATTGCTTACGATAGCTGGGTGAAGGCAAAGGTATCATTCAGTGACGGTATTTGGATTGGCGATGGCATTGGCGAACAATACCAGATGAAGCCTTCGAAGATAACGAGCGAGATGTATCAAGAGATCGGTAATCGCTTTGGCTACCGTCTGCAGAATGGCAAAGCGACACTTATTAAGCTTCTGTCTTCCGTCACTATGACGCAGGAGGGCGAAGGTGATGAGTAAAATATTGGTAGAAGTATATGTGCCCGTCATCGATCAAACCTACGATGTTCATATCCCAGTCACCAGCAAAGTGTATGAGATCGAGGCGATGTTGGCGGGCGCGTTCCAAGATTTGTCCGACGGCTATTTCGTGCCGTCGCCGGACACGGTTCTCTGCGATCGTCTGTCCGGTGAAGAGCTTGATATTAACAAATCAGTTCTAGAGCTGGGCTTGCAGAACGGCGCTAGACTGATGTTAATATAAAAAATTTATTGTGAGAGGAGCAACACAAATGGCAAAAAGAATTAAGGTTGACCCTTCGCAGTTAGAGACCGCTGCAGGGAAAATTAGAGACCAGGCTACAGAGTACCAGAAACTATACAACCAGTTGTACAACGATGTCGCGCATATGGGCAATGCGTGGAAGGGTGAAGATAACAGAGCTTACACGCAGCAGATCGATGGCTTCAAGGATGATCTCGAGAACATGAAAAGATTAATGGACGAGTTTGCCAGATTCCTGACGGAGAGTGCAAAAGCATACAAAGATACTCAAGCTGCAATTGTTCAGGCAGCCGGTAAGCTGGCTAACTAAAATAATATTCATTGGGAGGAATGAAATATGGCGACTACAGGAATTGATATTTCTACTAGCGAGCTGCAGAGCACTGCTCAAAAAATTAAGGCTACGAACGAAAACCTCATGAAGCGTCTAGAAGATATTAAAACGCAAATGAACTCGCTCTCTAACTCCTGGGAAAGTGATGCCGCGAAGACGATTGTGCAAAACTTCAATGCTCTGTATAAACGTACAGATGATTACAAGAATGTCATAGAGTCGTATTGGAAGTTCCTTGAACTCACTGCTAAACAGTATGAAGAAGTTGAGACGGCGCTCAACAATAACGCTAACGCATTCAAGTAATGCAGACTGAATACCTGCCTGCCGCCTGCTTAGGCGGCGGCAGGTATGTTTCGCATTTTCGTCATGAAGAAGGTGGTCCAGCATGGGGATCAACGTCAGCCACGCGAGCTCACAGGCCAGTGACATGAGCGATTGCGCATCGACGCTTCGCGATCTAGCTAATTCGCTCAGCCAATACAAAGCGGAGATGAATCAGAATTGGCAGGCCGATGGCGTGATGAAAGCAAGCTATGCATTTGACCGAATTATTATGAGCTTGCAGGGAGCGAGCTCGCAGCTTAGTTCCCTAAGCAGTGACATTGTAAGCGTGGCATATGAAATTAGAAGAGAAGAAGAGGAGGCTGAACGTCGGGCAGCAGCCGCCGCAGCAGCAGCCGCAGCGCAAGCGGAGGCTGCGAAGAACAATTCATCTTCCAGTAAGAACCAATGGTCGCTCTGGGGCAGTTTTTTTTAGATTTGAACAGGTAGTAGAAATGTGTACATGAATATCATGCATTTAATTTCTGACTAAGGCTTGGTGATAGCAATGTTGCAGCCGGGACAATGGCTAGGAGACCGTTATAAAGTGGAGTCCATTATTGCCAAAGGCGGAATGGGCAGCGTATATCTTGTCAAAGACGCTAAGCTGAACGATAAAGTATGGGCCGTCAAAGAGATTTTGCAAATGGACGGCAGCGGGCGGTTTCAAGAGGAAGCACGCTTATTGACAGCGCTGTCGCATCCCCATATTCCGAAAATAACGGACTATTTTGAACCGGATGCCGAGGGCCGCTGCTATCTCGTCATGGAATACGTGAATGGTACGACTTTGCAGCAGCGTTTCGACGGCTCCTCTCGAAAGCTGCCGCTTCCTACAATCTTCAAGTATATGATTCAATTGTGCGACATTCTCGCATATTTGCACGAACAGCCTCAGCCGATCATATTCCGTGACCTGAAGCCTGCGAATATGATGATTGATCAGCATGACAATGTGCAATTGATTGACTTTGGAATCGCCCGCAGCTATGACAGCACCAAGATGTCCGATACGGTGCAAATGGGGACGATTGCTTTCGCTTCCCCGGAGCAGTTCGAGAACAAGCAGACGGATCAGCGAACGGACATCTTCTCAGCGGGTGCGGTGCTGTATTATTTGTTGACGGAAGGCCAATTCGTCTATCAGAACAGAGGCAGCATCATGGACGCGATGCCGCATGTGCCGATTCCGCTGGCACGCATCGTGCAGCGGATGCTTGAGCCGGAGCCGAGTCGGCGTTATTCATCGATCCGTCAAGCCGGGGAAGAGCTGCGCAGCGTACAGCAGCAGCTTACCGAGCATACGACTTCGACTATTCAACCGCCGGTTAAGCCAGCAGCTCCCGTTGCTGCCGCGGTCGAAGAACCGGTCATGCGGACGGTGATGATCAAGAGCGAGGACCGGCCGGGAGCATACGGTAATACGGCATCGTTGGGCGGTTTGGCATACGGGGGAGCACCTGCCCCCGCTTTATATACGACCAAGGCAACGCAGACCCATCCTGCGTTGATTATATATTTGCTGGATGTCAGCGGCTCTATGAGCTTGACGAGCGGAGGGAAGAAGCGAATCGATGTCGTGACGGAATCGCTTGGCATCGCATTGCGCCAAATGGTGTTCCGCTCGACCAAAGGGAGCCGGATCGCTCCGCGCTACCGAGTCGCGATTATTACATACAGCGACGAAGCGACAGATTTGCTAGGAGGAATCAAACCGATCGATGAGCTGATGAGCTCAGGCATGGTTCCACAGCTGTCCACTCACCGGTTCAGTGATGCCGCAAAGGCGTTCCTGCAAGCGGAGAAGCTTCTGAAAGCAGAGCTTTCGAATATTCAAGACGGACCGGCGCCCTTGATCTGTCATATGACAGATGGCATCTACACGGGAGAAGACCCGGAGCCGATAGCCAAACGAATTATGGAGATGTCTGTCAAGGACGGCAACGTTCTTATTCAAAATATTTTTATGTCCGACGAAGTGCTGGAGAAAGAAATTGACCAGCCGAAGCGTTGGGGCGGCGTACGTGAAGGCGATACGTTCCGCGATGAGTACGGCGAGAAGCTGATGCGCATGTCTTCTGTTCTTCCGGAAAGTTACAGACAGACGATGCAGGAGGCCAATTACAGCTTGGCACCCGGCTCACTGCTTATGTTCCCCGGCGCGCATCCTGACCTGGTAGCGCTCGGCTTTCAGATGTCCGCAGCAACACCGGTTCGATAAACGTGAACAGAAGGAGACTGGATCGACATGGGTTTTCAGCCGAAGGTTAATGCGGAGATCAGTATCAACGGTCACAAATATACGATCGGGGAGCATCCCGGCGCGCCAGGCGTTCCTTATGGACAAGAGGGACGGCAAGGAACGGTTTATTTGCTTCATACGATGGACAAGCGGCTCAAGAAGGCGCTTAAAGTATTCCGCGGCAAATTTAACAGCCCTTCGCTTGTGAAGCAGACTAACCAGCTGGTTCAATACAAAGGGATGACAGGCCTATCCTCCTGCGACCGCTTCATCGTGACGCCGCAGACCGATGCAGATACGATACAGGCGGAGCCAGAGCTGCTGAACGCTGTCATCATGCCGTGGGTTGAAGGTCCGACCTGGGTCGACGTGCTGTTGAAGAGGCAGCGCCTTAGCCGCAGCGACAGCTATGCGGCTGCTTATTCGCTCTTACAAACGCTGGTTGGCATGGAGCAGCGGGGACTCGCGCACTGTGATTTGTCCGCTTCGAACGTGATGCTTCCGATGATGAGTACGAATCGGGATGCATCGAAGCAGGCGAACAACATTGAATTGATAGACTTGGAGCAAATGTTCTCTGTCGATATGAAACGGCCGGATCAAGTGCCTGTCGGGGCGTTGGGTTATACGCCGCAATCGGGTTTAGGCTCTCAATATTGGGGGCCTTATGCGGATCGGTTCGCAGGAGCTGTACTCATCATGGAAATGCTGGGCGCAAGCGAAGCATCGTTCTTCGAGAACAGCTGGGGTGAAAGCTACTTCTCTCCCGAGGAGCTGCAGACCAACTGCCAGCGGTACGGCAATCTGGTTGAATCGATTCGATCGGCTTGGGGGGATGGGCTGCTTCCGCTGTTTAAGCGGACTTGGGAAAGCCGCGATCTGAGCCATTGCCCTACCTTCGGGGAATGGCTCGCCCAGCTATCCAAGCTGAATCCAGGCGCGGCCCCGGCAAGCGGTTCAGCGGCTTCATCGGCGAAGGCTGCTGCGAAGGCGGCTAAAGCTGCCGAGAAGGCGGAGCGGCGAGCTTCGGATGATAAGAACAAAGCGATGAAAGCGGCAGTGAGCCAGTTGGAACGGGCACGGCAGCTGGAGGAGAAAGGCAAGCTGCGAGAGGCGCTGGAAGCTTACCGCGCCCTTCAAGCGTCTGCAAACCGAAGCTTGGCGAAGGAACTTGAGATTGCTATTGAACAGCTAGAACATAAGAAAGCAAGCAAGGGCGCCCGTCAGCAGAAGCGCCGGGAACAGGCATCGACGAAAGCGAAGAAATGGATGACGTCTGTTATGGTGATCGCGATACTCGGGCTGATTGGCTTCGGTGGCTATACCTATTTCACTACCTCTAATACGAAAGCGAAGAACGCGAAGGTTGAGGCGGCGCAAGCCGAGGTTCAGAAGCTGGAGAAGATCATTAAGGAGCGGGACAAGCAGATCGAAGAGCTGACGAAGAAGCTTGAGCTGCAGCGTAAGCCGCTCAACGAGAAAAGCGAGGCGTTCATATACCAGCTGTCTGATGATTTCGAGGCGGTGAAGAAGGCCGCCGAGGCGAAGACCAGCACGAGGACTGATCCGTCCGAAGAGACGTTTAATGCTTCAAGGCAGTACATGATTCATTTATTCGACTTCTTAGGCTCGGCGTTCAATATCGACGAATATACGCTGGAGCAAATGAGTCTCGTGCAAGGCTATTATTATCCATTCGTATATAACAAAGATCGTAATGCGCAATTAAATATTAAATTTTTTGAAACGTATCGGCAGAAATTTGTAGGAGGGAACGAATAATGATTTTTGGCGCCTCGCTCGGTCCATATGTGAAGAAAGCGTTGGGAGACAAGGCCTTTCAGACTAACGTGAATAAAATTATCGAATTGCTCCCGCAATCTCCGGACGTCTCGAACATGGACGCAGTCGTGCTGGGGCCTAGAGACTTGCAGGGCGTCGTCGGCCGCACGCTGGAGCAAGCGGTGAACAACAAAAATGCCGACGTGGCCGTGCTGTATCTGTACATGAAAGACCATGAGGCAGACCTGCTCGGCGACAACGTGACGAAGCTTCAGGTAGGCAAAGTGACGCCGGAGGGCATCGGAGAAGCGATTGCTTCCATTAAATCGATGAGCGACATCGGCAGCGACGCCCGTGTGATCGAATCAGCGGATGCCAGAACTCACGAGGAGCAGGAGGTCGAACCGGTTCCAGCGGTTCCAGCTGATCCAACGATTACGCAAGAGATAGAAGAAGCAGTAGAAGAAGCGGCTGCCTCCGTATTGGAAGAAGAGCAAACATACGTACAAGTCGTTCCGGAACCGATAGAAGAGCCAATCTCCGAATACGAGGAACCGTCCGAAGCGATGAAGACCATTGAGCAGAGGCTGGCGGAAATGGGGCAGTTCGCCGATTTCGGCCTTCTGAAGCAGTCGCTTCAGAAGGATGCCGTTGTCGGCGAGCTAATGGCACAGAATTCGCAGTATGCAGGTGTCGTAAACCTGCTGGAGACGCTCGATGCGCAGATCTATCATATTTTCAAAGATACAACTCTAACGGCTGAGGAGCGGTTCGACCGGATTAAGCAGCTCGGTGTCGAGCGGGCAGCTTATGAAGGTCTCGGTAACGGAATCATCGTTGACAAATTTAGCTCCATCATGAGAGCCGTCATTAAATCGGCGGAGGATACAGTCGATAACCGAATCGAATCGATTCGCCAGTCATTAGGCGCTGTAACGAGCACTCGGCTCGAATATCAAGATCATGCCCGCCTGCAGACGTTGATCGAAACGCGCTTAAGCATTCAGATGGATCTCATGGCGTTGTCAAAAGAGATTATCGAAGTGTACATGGCGATGGACCAAAGCGTCACGGAGATGGTTGATGGGATGAAGGAGAGTGGCACACGTCCGTTCGACAACGACTATGTGAACGAGATCATGAAGCCAGCGGCAGGGCTGTTCGTTCCGCAAAATATCGCCGACGTTACGAATCGACTGATCGGCGACCTTCAGAGCAACCGAGTCGCGCTCTCTATTATGGAAAATAAAATTAAGAGCGTCGTCAATCTCGTCTTCCGTCTGTGCGAAGAGGATGCGACGATTATCGATTACCAGCAGAAGCTGATTCAGCTGCTTCGTTCGCAGCGTGTCGAGGACGTCGTGATCGTCGATAATGTCATCAAGAATGCGCTTCGCTTGTTCGTCGGACCGGCGGACACCGGACGGACCGCAACAGCTGTCACATGGGCAGGTATTCTTGCTAGAAGGCAGAACACGCTGCTGCTCGACTTAACGGGCAGCTCGAAGATGAAGCAATACGGCATGGAGACCGTCGAGCTTGATCGGTTCATGGCCGACCGGATCGAGCGGCCGCTGCTGGCGGTAGAGGGAACACTTCAGCCTGATTCGGAGCGGTTCGATGAGGTGCTGTACGAGCTTAAGACACGCATTCATTACTACGCGCACATTTGTCTTATATTAGACGCTTCCCAGACTGAGCTGTTGGATCGACTCGCTTCTTCGGCTCTGGCTGTCCATTTTATTACTGACTGCACGCCAAGAGGAAATGCACTCGTTAAATCGGCGATCGCTGCTTTCAAGGAAGAGAACGTTGCCCGCAAAGTGATTCTAATTGATCCGCCGGTCGAACCGATCCGCATTATGCGCGATCTGGCTGTCGACCCGCTGCGGACTAAGCTGATTGTCATTCCGTATTTGAAGCATATTCGGGCTTGCTCATTGAACGGCTATAAGCCGTTCGACAGTAGCGAAGTGATGGAAGTATTCGAGGAAGCGTTTCGTTAACGAAGCCGCGGCTGGACCCGTCGGTTGCAAGTCTAGCAGTAATAATGGATCTTAAAGGCGGTGGAGATTATGTCATCCATCAACGTCAATCTGACAGAATTGAATGGAGTTAAACGCAGTCTTGAGAAGAGCCAGACCAAGCTTAACCGGGCGGCGAACGGAGCGTCGTCAGTCCGCATTGACGGCGCTATTGCGGCACGGCGGAATATTAGCACGCGTGTTGCAAGCGTTAATCGTACGCTTCAAGAGGTCGAGAATCAATTCGTACAGCTGATTGCATTTCTCGGTGAAGCCTCGTAGCGCTACACCGATACGGAAGAACTTATTGACAAGCTCACATCAGATATGGAGGATTTTCGGGAGAAGCGCACCGCATGGGATTGGGTTGTCGATCAAGCGGAATATGTCGGAGAGAAAGCGAAGGAAGCGTGGAATAGTTTAGAAGATTTCGCGAAGACTGCACTGGAAAAGTTTCGTGAAGTTACGGAATTGCTGTGTGAGTATATTGATATTGCAATGAATGCGGTGAATAAAAGTCTCGATTATCTCTGGGACTTGGCGATATCCTATGGAGCGAACCCATTGGAGATGTATTTTCTAACCGGTGTACTCAAAGGATTAGTCGATACGATCGGCGGCGTATTGAAGCTGGTCGTAGAAGCGCCGATGATGACAATTGATCTGGTACAGACCGTTGGCGGTTACGTTACGGAAGTGATGATGAGTGATGATCCGATGGAGAAGCTGAAAGACGATATCATGAGCTTGCCAGACAAGGCCGTAGAGATGTAAACGGAGCTAAGCAAACGTTCTCTGAAATTAAGACGCAGTTCATGAACGCCGATCCGAACCACAAGGCGGAAATGATCGGTTTTGCGACTGAGAAGATCATCGAGATGTTCATTCCAGGGCTTGGCGAGGCAGCGATAGCGAAGAATGCCGCGATTGGAGCGAAGGGAGTCAGTCAAGCTGCAAAAATAGAGCAAATAGCAGTAAAGACAATAGATAATGTTGCTGATGGAGCTTCAAATCCTGCGACTGTTAAATATTATCGAGTCCAAGGCGGCGGTAGTGGCAGCAAAACTAGCCAGCATAGAATTAACGTAAACGATGACGGTACTATATCTATTCCAAATAAAAAGTCAGATCTTAATATTAGCGCATATGATTCGGAACATGCTAAATATTTTAGAGATACAAATAGACCTGGCGGGGATATAATAGAATTTGAAGTTCCAACTTGGTTTGATGTTTTTGTAAAAGAAACTATTGTGCCACAAGATGGATACAAGAAGAATCCTAAAAATCAAGGAGGATCAGCTCCAAAATTAGTTGATCCTACAACGCCAGGCACCAGTTATGAGTTTCCTAAACCATGGATAGAATGGATTGAAGAATATGCATCAAATGCGAAAAAATTAGAGTGAACTAACTGTTGTTCTTCAATATGGAGGGCTGATGATGAAATACAAGCCTATGTATGCTGAGAATATTATCGTTGCTGTTATATATAAAAACGGATTCTCATGGTACGTGACGGAGAAAGAATGTTGGATACTGGATATTATTAAAAGAGCGAACGACTTTCTAAGGAATGGATATGATTACGAGCTCGCTCATGTCTTGGAGTCACGCTTCCAGATCAAAGTCATAAATGAGGATACGGCTGATTTATTCTTAAGTTCTATCTATGATTGTAAAGTGAAAGCATTAGATTTGAAAAATTTGGTAGAGTCAGGTGATGTTGAAGATACTATTCTTTCACTCCGTCCTTCACTTTATGTTAATTTTGATAGCAAGCAGTTATTCTCTAATTTTCCTGAAACCCTGCCATTCGAAAGGTATGTACCTGCTGGATGGGTGGGGAAGTATAAAAGTTTTGATGAGTTTGTACCTGTCGCTGAGCGATACTGGATATTTAATGATATAGACCTCATTGATGTACAATACAAGGTTGAACTTGAAAGATCAGATAATTAAAGAGCGGGGGATAACCATGAGTGACAAATTAACGATTATTAATGATAAATTTCAAAGAGAAGATAATGGAACAGAGGTTGATGGTTTAACTATTATCATAGACGGAACCCTGAAACAAGTCTTTGATAAGATTATTGCTGAGAAAGAAGGATACGATAATTACTCGGAAGTCTTAAGGGATGCCTTATTTCAAGGAATTAATTCGATAATTAAAGGGCAGTAAAAAAAGGCGATAATTGGTTGCTCAGTTGTCGCCTTTTTTTTCATGTTATTTTAAAATAGTTCGGATCGATCTGACATCACAGCTCCACCACTACATACTAGCTCGTTACATGCATCCTCAAACAGGTTGCTGATAAATTGTGTACCGTTGTCTGAACGTATGACGGGTTTTCTGCCTTGTCAAAGAGCTGGCGTTTCATAAGCGCTTCCTGTGTGATCTGAACAAGATGCTTTGCTTCACAGGTCAGTCCAATGTGATGCGTAACTACGGCGCGTCAAACACGTCCAGGAGGCTCATAAGGAAGAAGAAGCGCCCTTCGCCGTTGATCCAGTCATGCTTAGATTAGAGGCCGTAATAAAGCGCTTGTTGGCAAGTCGCTTGGGAGGCTTAATCTTGAGTTTTCGCTGTGGACGAAGCACATTCATTTGCCTGCATAGACGATAGACTTTCTTCTTGTTTATTTTCAATTGATGACGTCATCGAAGAAGCACGGTCAGCTTGCGGTAGCCATAGTTCGCGCCTTCGCCTGCTAAAAACTCCATGATCCATTCGCAAATCTGCTCATCACTAATTGGCTTGCCGTCTTGTGTATAAGATAAACCAGGGGCGGGACCTGCCCTGTGGATGGTTTCCTCGGCTGGCTGCAGTCTATTCCCATACGCATAATACGTGGAGCGTTCTACCTCAAGCACACGCAGCACAAAGCTGATGTTATTCCCTTGTGCAATATACTTCTGGGCAATCGCTATTTTATCCGTAAGTGTGGGCTCGTTTTTTTTAACAGGTCGCGGAGGATTTCCCTTTCAATTGCCTGCTCTGCATAGAGCTTTTTGAGTTCTCATGTTCCTTCTCCAGGGCTGCATAGTCAGCTGCTGAAGGAACGAATACAGGCTGTTTCAATGCTGCACGGTCCAATTGAACAAGGTCCTTGCGCTCAAGCTCTTTGGCCCATCTTAGTACCAGCTTCGGATCGAGATCATGTTGCCGTGCAACAGCTGTCATATTACCAATTTCTTTGCCCTTGGCTACAACCATCTTCTTGAAATTCAGATCATACCGTTTTCTCTCCATCGCTTTCCCTTCCGAGTGATTTCATTGTATCGGAATAAGGGGTGTACTGTCCAAGTTCATATGGGGGGCTAAATAGGAGAGTTCTAGAAGGTTCTGAAAATTCGGGTGCTAGAATAACAACATAAGACCCTGGTTCTTTTTTCTCAAATCCCCTTTTTAACCGGTGCGCACGGTACTATAGATGGGACATTAATTAAAGAATTCAAATTTTTTGAAGATGATTTGGCTAGGTGGGGAAACAAGGCAAATATCAAAGTGCAGGATATTACGACTTTGTCGGAAAGTAAATTGGCTGAGCTTTTAAAAGGTCAAGGAACTATTGACTGCGGTTGGTGTTATAGTGAAAGGTCGCAAGCGGTGTTAAAGGCACTAGGATTAATTGACTAGTGGGATAGAAAGGTGGAGTAACATAAAAGAGTACTTTAAAGATCTCACTTATTATTCGCTGCATCAATTTGAAAATGCACAAAATATTGGCTGGATAGATGTTACAAATGATAGTTATGTTAAAGGTGATATACCTGATGATTTTATAGAAAATTTAGAGTTGTATACCAAGCACCCTTTTCATGAAACGAGAGGGAATATGAATTCGATATAGATTCTGCTGCAGCAGGTTTATTCGAATGACGAATCTTAAGCGAAGACGGCAAGCGGAAATATGCAGCTCCAAGCAGTATTATTCATGATGCGAAGGAACACGGGTATTGTCCCCCAGAAGATTTTATTCGAGCTGTAATGAAAGGACCAAAGCCTGGATCTAATAAGTATGGCCATTATGTACAGCGATACACGGTTGATTGTCTGTGGGGGGAATCTGATGAAACCGTAGCGATTTCCGAGATGCTTCGACGCGGGGTCATCAATAATGATCGACATACAAGCATCAGGTATACGAACGAGTTTATGAAAAATATGGACGCGCTTACGTTTGCGCAACGATGCAAACAAGCAACGATTGTTGAACTGCTTGACCGGTAACACGGTTTAAGCTAGATATTCAATGGGAACAGGTGATAATTGGTCGTCCAATTATCTCTTTTTTTTGTGCACTACTTCAGACATTTAACAGTGTTCTTAAAGAGGGAGGGGCGGATCATGAAATACAAACCGGAGTATGCTAAGAATATCATCGTTGCCGTTATATATAACAACGAATTCTCATGGTACGTGGACCTGTTTGGCTAGTCGTCGTAAAAGTCAGTCCAAATGATTTTTATGTAGAAGATGAATATACGATTATTGTTTCTGATAAAGAAGCAGTCGTCAAATATATTATCGTTCCAAATGGGCATGTATTTGTGCCTCATGAAATGACTGAGGAGGAGGAATTCGGTGATCTTGGGGATAATGAAGACTGATTAATATGAAGGGACACTTAATTGAAGGAGACAGGCCGAGAATTGGCTGGCATTCCGCCGCCATGATCGATCTGTTTCTTTATTTTGCGACCAAATTAGTTCGTAATCATACGAAAATGCCATTTCAGGTCGATTTATGGCCATTTTGGGCAAAAATAGTAACAATTAATCAATAATTAGTTATAATAAAAATAGAAATTACAATCGTATAATAATTTTTCCGTATGAACCAATTGCAAGCAAAGAGTTGGTAAAGGATAATAAAAGGCGGTGGAACGAAATGTCATCCATCAACGTGAATTTAACAGAATTGAATGGGATCAAAAGGAGTCTAGAAAAGAGCCAGTCGAAGTTAAGCAAGGCGGCGAATCGGGCGACCTCGGTTAGCATAGACGGCGCAATTGCAGCACGCCGCAGTATCGGTTCGCGTATCACAAGTACCAATCGTTCAATTCGAGAAATCGAGAATCAATTCTCTTCGTTGATTTCGTTTCTCGGAGATGCTGTTCACAAGTATGAGCAAACAGAAGAAGTGATTGATAAGCTGATCAGGCAGATGGAGGACTTTCGCGAGAAGCGGAGCGCATGGGATTGGGTTGTCGATCAAGCGGAGTATATCGGAGAGAAAGCGAAGGATGCGTGGAAGAGCGTTGATGATTTCTTGCAAGGCACGCTGGATCTGCTAGAGACATATACGTCGACACTGTGCGGATACATTGACCAAGCAGTGGCAGCGGTGAATAAATGGTTGGATCAACTACGGGATTTGGCGATTGCTGGAGGCGCGAATCCGATTGAGCAGTATTTTTTGACCGGTGTTCTTAAAGGGCTGGTCGACACCGTTGGCGGCATCTTGAAGCTGGCCATTGAGGCGCCTTGGTTCATAACGAAGACATCATTGAAGATAGAAGGCTATGTCACGGATGTGTTTATGAGCGAGGATCCGTTCCAGAAGGTCAAAGACGACATCATGGGTTTGCCGGACAAGGCCGAGGCTGTGTACACGGGCATTAAGCAGACCTTCTCCGATATTAAGACTCAATTCGTGAATGCTGATGCGAATCATAAGGCAGAGATGATCGGCTTTGCGGTCGAGAAAGTGGTCGAACTGTTCATTCCTGGGGTTGGTGAAGCGGCCTTAGCGAAGAATGCAGCGATCGGAGCTCGGGAAGCTGCCGTTATTGCCAGAGAGGGCCTGGAGCTCGCTTCGAAGTCGGCGGACGATGTGATTATAGGGTCTACTAAAGTGGCTGATACTGCATTGGAAGCCATTAATGCTGCACTTGCCAAAGGCAGTCAGAAAACTTGGGATGAGTTTTTAATTAACAATCCTGGTAGAAGTGTTGAGGATGTTTCTAAGTCGTACATTAAACTAATAGAAGAGCAGTCACCTTGGCCAGAAGGTTTTGATACGAGTTTACATACTTCCACTCTTAAATCAGGAGATACATTCCATATGGCATTGGATAGCTCTCAACCATTAACATCGCCAGGAAACTTCGCTACATATGACGAAATTACTAGCGTTGCTTATGTAAGAAATAATCTTGCTGTTAAATCAGATTGGAAACAGGATTGCAGCAAAGTCGTTACCTACCGAGTTAAAGAGGGAGTCGAAATACCGGTGATTCAAGGGCCGGTCGGACCACAAATTGATCTTAATGCGGATCTATATTTGCCAGGCGGGGGAACGCAGGTCCAGCTGCTGCTTGATCGTGGCGTCAACAAAATGGATTACTTAGAGATCGTTTCTGTACGGTCGATTGAGTAATAAGGGGGAATACAGCATGAGTGTTGAAAATATGAAATGGGATAATCAGGGCATCAGTTGGGTATTTGAAGGAAACAAAATAACGAAGAATATAGACCATGTCTTTTTTGCATCAGTTAATAAGTCTGAAAACTGCGTTGTTGTTGAAGCAGGATTAAATTTCTCTCAAGATCAAGTTTATCATTTAACATTCGATGGAACACCGATTTTTATAGTGGATAAGACGGCCGGTAAAGTATGTTGGAAATATCAGGATAAAATTGTAGAGATTGAGACCTGCAATATTCTGAACGCCCAGCTATACGCGGAGCAAGGTATTGTACTCATAATCATCGCAATAAATCAGAAAGACAAGCTGTTAAAAGGTTTTGCTCTAGATGGTAGTTTGCGATTTGAGAAGCATCCTCCGGAAGGCTTTGATTTTAATTATCTTACGTCGAATCGTAATCAACCTTCCGTCGTTTGTGACGGCGATGATTCAAATACGGATCAGTATGGAAGAAACAGCAGACATTTTATTATTGATAGCCAGACAGGGGATTTATTGAAAGAAAATCTGGCATATTGAGAAATTTGAGGATACGTAAAGAACATGAAAGATAACCTTTCTGCCGTATACCTCGGCAGAGAGTATGAAGCGGGGATTAAGGGCGACGGCCAAATTATTCTGCGTTCTCAGGATGCCGCGGATACGGCGTATGGGTTCGAATTATATCGCGGTATCGTATATGTTAAAGTAGTTCCTCGTACTGACATCGAATCGATATATCTTAAGCATATGAAAGCAGTTTATAACCATATCGAGTTTACGATTCTGGATGAGAGAGCGGATGAACTTCTGTTATCAACGATGCAAGGCGATTATATAGAGCTTAAGAAATTAGGCTTTGAGGTTGTCGATCAGGGCGTGTATCACAAATGGGTCAGCGAAGATCAAATTGAACGACGGTTTGAAATACGCGAGCTTTTCATATTGGAATAGGCAAGAGTTTGGTAAGCTTGAGCAGGCCGATTATAGTCGAATCCCGACTGTAATCGGCCTGTTTGTTGTGAGTAAGCTCTCAAATTCGGCATAATATACACGAATTATGACATTTCGAGTCGAGTTATGGCCATATTAGGAAAATCTAGTCAAAATTTGATTTTAAATAGGTATAATAGAGCTAATGGATGGAATGAGACTCTAGCCCAGAGCATGATTTAAGCCATTCGTCCTGCTTCTCGGTTGGAAAGTCCACTATTAAACGATTAAAGGAGAGCGTATTGATGTTTAAGAGAATAGTCGCAGTTACACTGGCTACTGCCGTTATCACCGGAGGTGCAGCTATGGAGTCGGCACAAGCCGCACCATCGAAGGACCTTCGGATGATACCGGTCATCGTGAACGGCAAGAAGGTAAGGTTTCCGGATACAGAGCCTTATATTAATACGGACGGATATACGATGGTGCCGATTCGGTTCGTAAGCGAGAAGCTGGGTGCCCAAGTGAAATGGAACAACACGACGCAGACGGCAATTATTATCTATAAAGGGAAGCGTATCGAAATGTCGATCGGTTCGAAGAAAGCAGTCGTAGATGGCGAAGCCATTATGCTTGATACGACGGCAGAGAAATATGAGGGGCGTACGATGGTGCCTCTTCGCTTCGTATCGGAAGTGCTGAATTCCGAAGTGAAATGGGATAATAAAGCACATTCCGTGCGCGTAACGGATGCAGAGTATCAGCAGAAAGTAGACAGCGGTAAAGTCAAGCTCGATCCTTGGGGACGGGAGTACAGTAAGAACTGGAGTGCGAAGTGGATAAAGCTTAGCGATCTCGAGGAGACGAGGTTCTATTCATTCTATAGGGGAAGTTTGAACCGAGAGTTCATTGCGGATATGGATCCGGATATGTACAAACGAACTGGCGATATTCTAGCGAATAAAATACGTGAGTGGTATGCAGCACAAATGAATGTAGATTATAGAACAGTTGATGAGAACAAACTTATTAAAGCCTTTATCGACAATGCCTATGGCCGGATCGCCAAAGACCCCTACTATAAGAGAGAATACTCAAACACAATCAAAGAATACGTTAAGTGGGTGAAGAAGAACAAAGTCATTGTTCAAGGATATGCCGATCCGGAATTATCTACAGTATATGGAGCGGACGGACAGGTAGTGGGAATATATACTCGCTTCAAGTTTAAGGTCACTTCGGCGATTGATACTTCTCAAGTATTTATGGACAGCTGGAATGTATCGCCGTTGTCGAAACCTATTAATCTTCAAAAAGGCGTTTGGTACGATGGATATTCAATTGTTACTTTAGACACAATCGTAGCTTACGCTACGTTCGGGGAGGATCATGGATTAAGTAGTTTTGAACATATGTATGCTGTAGGAGACTACTTTTATGATGTTGTAAAGTAGTCAAGTAGTTTTAGAGCGATGAGGAGGAGGTACAGGTGTGAAGAGAGTGAGCATCATCTTGTTGGCATTTTTGATTCTGGTTACAGGAATCCCTTTTGGGCCAAGTCAGATTGAAGCAATCCATTACTGCAGAAAGATAGAGCTTGCCGTCTGAACAAGGGACTTCGGTGATATCCGATAGCCACTTTTGGTTGGCTGCTGAAGCGGTGAAGTCTCTCTGGATCAAGTTCTCGCTCTTTTGAGCTTCGGCGTCTTCACGTGTTATGCCGTTTGGATGACGCTTGGCTTTCTTCAGCAGGCCATGCTGCTTCATTATTCGGTAGACGGTACTGTAGCTGGTAGTGATCTCCCTTTGCGACAGCGCAAGCAGAAGACGCTGGACACCGTTGGGATGCATATTGATGAGGTGCTTCGAATAGAACCAAGTTTTGAATACGATGATTTTGAAGAAGTTTATGTTAGCCCCAAAGGAGTATCCTGTTGAACTTACAGTATTGTGGATATCAGTATATGTAAAAGAATTAGATAATGATGATTTTGAAAGAGGAAATTGGTGATTAAAAATCTTCGGTATACATCTTAGCTGCAAGATCATACAATACAACCAACAAACCAAACACTAAATAATTCAAACACTTGATAAACTTTCAAAAGCTCTTTCCCACTTGGACCATGAGTAGGAATGAGCTTTTTTTGCATTCCCAAAATCAAAGGAGAATGAAACGAATGGCAAAACGTGAACAGGTAGTAGAGAAAACATTGGGTTTAATTGCCCAAGCACAAGCAGAATATGAAAAGATAGTGGAGGAAGTAAGAAGTTACTGTCAGAAAGCAGGAGAGTTACGGCAACAGGCAGAGGAGTTAAGACGATCTGGTAGTACCGACCCTCAAGTGGCAACACAGAGATAAGCAAGCTACTGGAACAGGCTGACTATTATAACCATCTGGCTACGTGAGACTGTCCAGCACAATGAAAATGTATTAGCTCGTCAACAAAGGGAACTGGAAGAGATAGAACGAGAAGCTTTACTAGAGAGAGCTGCATTTAAGAGGCGATTGACCTTTTTTGGGTTTCAGGCCCAAATTCATCATCATCATTTTCAGACAGAAGGCAGGTCAGTGTTTATGCAACGCTAGCGGTGTAATCTAATGGTTAATCTCCTTCTATCCGATTATTAATAGTAATTATCGATTGTATGGAAGGGAAGGATAAAAGAGTGCAAAATCACAACAAAATCAGAATGATGCGCGCAGGGCGCACGGCGGCGGCACTGGTGCTGATAGCGGCGTTAGGAGCAGCCGTTACAGAAGAGCCATATAGCCCGCTTGGTCATCACCAGATCGTAAATCACTCCTCATATGCTTATGCGGAGACGGGAGCAGGGCAGACGTCTAAGCAGAAGGTAGAGCTGAAGTACGCGTCTGCGGAACAGCCAGTCCAGGCTGGCAGCCGTGTCTGGCTTGGTGATAAGCTGAAGCTGTCGGCTGATGTGAGACTAAAATATTCAGTAGGTAATCCAGCAGTCGCGAGAGTCGAATCGAATGGACTGCTGACTGGTCTTGCTGCAGGAACGACGAAAGTAAAGATCGAAGTCGCATCCCCGGGCTATACAGGAAGCTTGACGTTACCAATTAAGGTGACGGCTGCGCAGGCCGCCGCACCGTTGAAAGCTGCTTCGGTGAAGGTGAATGTATCGGGCCACAGCTATACGGTACAAACGGTGACGATACCAAAAGGAACGCCGGTTACGTCCGGTATTGCTAGCCGTGCGGTCGGACAAGTGAAGCCGCTGCGGGATATTGCAGCCAGCTATAACGCTGACGTTGCGATTAATGGCACCTTCTTCTCCGCTTATGATGGACCGGCTGATCCTTATGGCACGATCATTTCGGACGGTGAAGTGGCGCATGTCGGGAATTATGGCACAAGTATTGGCTTCGCAGCGGACGGCACCGCGATGATGGATTCGCTTCGTCTTCGTATATTAGGCGATATTGATGGACGCAGCAGTTGGTACGCATATTTTATTAATCGTACGCCGGCGAAAGACAGCAATTCAGCAATTTTATTCACGCCTAAGCGGGGGACAAGGCTTGGATTCAATTATGGAACGGCAATTACAGTTCGAGAAGGCATCGTGACGAAGATCGAGCGCAACGTAAACGCAGCAATTCCGGAGGATGGCTTCGTCGTCGTATTCACGGGTAATGAGCAGAAGCTTGCGGACCGGTTCAAGGTTGGAGCGGAGGCCGAATATCGGATTGAAATGGCGGATGCTTCAGGCAAGTCTATCGACTGGAGCCACGTACATACCGCGATCGGCGCTGGGCCTCGGCTTGTCAAGAACGGTGTTATCGCGCTGGACGCTGCGGCAGAAGGATTTCGTGATGAGAAAATATTAACGTCTGCCGGAGCGCGGAGCGGAATCGGAATTAAGAAGGACGGATCCATTATTATCGCGACGGTGCCTGGTGCAACGATGAAGACTTGGGCTGCCATTATGCTCAAGCTTGGCGCCTATCAAGCGATGAATTTGGACGGCGGTGCGTCGTCCGGCTTGTTCGTCGGCGGTAAGACGATAACGGCCGAAGGCCGTAAGCTTAGCAATGCGCTGCTGTTCGGCAGCAAACTGAAGTATTAAAATTGCTCCCAATGGAGCAGACGAATTATTCTGGAGAAACGAAGTGGTCGCCTTTGTTACCGGATTGCTTCCTTAGTGGGAACTTAAAAGTTCAGAGCAATCCGGTAACAACAGCCATCGGAAGAATATCGACTGCGGAGTGCCCCGTTATGGCTCGTCCAGCACCTCAGGGATGGAATGGTCGCTTGGCTGGTCGTCGCCAGGATAGATTCGCTCCATACCGGCATGAAGCGAGCGATTCTCGTATCCGTATGGATTAGCTGCTCGTTGATCGATCCGCCAAGGCTTGCTTTTGCCAAGCTTGGATTGAAGATCGGCGCCATAAGGACCATCCGGAAATTCCTCTGGAATGAGATCGTTGCGCTGTGACTCTACCGTCGCAAAGTCGGTATAGCGGCGGCGTTGTTCGTCCGTAAACCGATTATTCATAGCACACCCCTTTATTGATCGTTGAACGCATACGACGATTGACGCCGGTTTGTTCCACGACTCATTGTGCCCGAATTAGTCGGTAAAATGCACCGTTCCGACTACAAGCTGCAGAAATTGGTTCAGCTCCGCAGCCTCTTCCTCCGTCAGCTTGTACACATGCTCCAAATAACCTTCCTCGGCAAGATCATCTGGGCCGATTATTGCCGTTCTTCCGGTTTGAAGATCGGTAACGAGCTTCTTGCCGTAGAAGCGATTGGTTGCGGTTATCGCCAGATCGAACCGTTTCATGCTTGGTCCGATGAACGTGACGAACCGCGTGGACGTCTCCTCCGTCGAATCAGACATAAAATCATAATCGGGCAGCAGCATTGGATAGCCCCTTTCGTTACCATAGGTTTGCAATGCAATCATCATAACATCAGCCGCCTTAACCGGGCAAACAGTAACTGTTCGTAGAAGTGAATGAATAATTGTTGCATTTTTTGACAACTAGAGCTATATTTATGTTAACTGAATTTTTGACTAGAGGAGGCACCTCTTCCGAAGCGACGGGAGGGGTGTCTTTCTTGTCGTTGTTATGGAAGAAGCTAATCTGTCGAAGGTTCGGAAATTCGATACCAGCGAAAGAGGGATGAGCGATGCAGGTCGTTTTTATGAACACATTTGACAGAATGGATGGGGAGCGTACAGTCGTTGGAGCACAAGTGTCCATTTGCGAGCATGAGGGGGCATGGCTTGTATTGTGGACGGAAGCCTCAGAAGAAGCGGATACTTGGTATGAGGGAACGTCTTGGGAAGAGATGCTTGCAGCTTTCCGGCACGGTATTTCTATCAAGATGGGGGCTGGCTTTACGCCGATTATAGACGGGATGCTGGAGGACAAGCGTTCGCTCCCGGGTGGCATCGTAGCAATGCTGCAGTGCTACGGCGAGCTGAATGCGAATGCAGAGCTGTTCGAGGAGCTTCGGGAATGGAGGAAAAGAACAGCCTCTCAGCTGCGTAAATCGGCGTATCTCGTCGCAACGAACCGGCTTCTTATGATGATAAGTGCCTATAAGCCGCACAACGTGAATGAGCTGGCACAAATTCCGGGCTGGGGCGAGACGAAGATGCGGGATTATGCAGAGCAGGTACTGGAAATTACGTCTCGTTACACGCGTGACACGACTTTTCCGCTCGATTGGGTATCGAGGCTGCTAGATCCGAAGACGTTCATGCAGTGGTCTTATAAGCAGAAGGAGCAGAAGTACCGGAATCAGATGGACCGCCACAAGCAGAAGAAACAAATTTTGCAGGCGATTGAGGACGGAAGAACGCTGGTTGAGCTGCAGGCGGAGCTGGAGATGACAAGGCGCAGCTTAATTGAGAGAATCGAGCAACTAGAGACGGAAGGGTACAACCTAGACGCGATCGTTGCCAGCGAGCTAGCTGAGATGCCGGAGGAAGAGAAGCAGTCGGTGCTGGAGGCATTCGATATCGTCGGGGATAAATATTTGAAGCCGGTTATGCAGCATGTTTATGGGAACGAAGTGTCGCCAGATCAGTCAGTAGATCTCATTTACGACCGGCTGCGGTTTCTAAGGCTTTCGTACCGCCGTAGAAAAATGAATAGAGCTGTATAATTTTGAATATAAGCAATAGGCTGCCCGCATGAACCTATGTAATTCGGATTCATGCGGGCAGCCCTTGTCGTTAACCGGTATTTTCATTGGCAGTATCGTCAGCCTCTGTTCGTTTGATTCCGCCGTCAGGCCAGATCGGATCGGCATATCGGATTACTGCACCACTGCTGCAAGGCAGCCCTGTTTCGTACGAACGATCGCCAAGCAGCTGCTCAACTTCCTCACGAAGCTCGAACGATCGGTTTAAGACGAGTTCGGCAGTAGCAGTGCGCGCATTGCTTGGCGATTGCGTCTCCCGGATCATCCGCATCGCAGCTGCGGCAACTGCGATGCCGTCCTCGATCGCTTGCTCCCACAGCGTCCAGGCACTGACGGTATAGAGCGTCTTACCGTCGGTCGGATCAAGCCAGGGCAGCTCCTGCTCGTTCATCCAATCATAGTCCGGAAGATTACGCCGGTAGGACAGCGGCTCAATCTTCCCGAAAGTAAGCAGCCGACGGATGCCGGTCGGATCGAAGAACAGTCGCTGTGCGCTTGCAATGTCGCGCAGCGCTTCTTGCCAATATTCCCGTTTGATCTCGGATGCAAGCTCTGGATACCGGACGGCTGCAATGTTCTCGAACGCTTCAAGCAGCACGTTCGGCAGCGGCCGTGCTGGAGCGATATTTTTCCATACGGGTGTTCTCCACGTATCGATGCCATACAACCGCGAAGCGATGATCGTGTCCATTGCTGTTTCGAACCGCTGATGGTCCCACTTGCGGAAGCCGGATCTGCTGAAGACATATGGATGCATATTGCGGTCAAGAACGTGGTGGAGCACGAAGCCTATTGCATAAGCGGCTGCATACCGGTCCTCGTCATCGGTCTGCCGTCCGCTGACAGAGTCGAGCAGATCGAGAAGTACGGGGCCGCATTCCCGGTTATGCATCTCGGTGCCGAGTTGATTCATGACGGAGCTTTTATGCCAAGGAAGGAATCGATGATAGAATAAAAAATCAGGACCTTGGCACCCGAGATTGAACCATTTGGTCATCTCATCATCTGAGAGCCAGTTTTGTTCCTCAAGGCGCTCCATTATCGTATGGCCGAAAAGGATGTGTGCCCAAACGTTCGGCATGATTATCCTCCCTCTGATGGGTATAAAGTACTAAACATCTTCAAACTAGTATACTTGTCCTAATGAATTCAGTATAATGGATTCAATATAGCGGAAATACACGAATGCTGTCGAGAAGGAGCGCAGAAACCTCCATGAAAGCAGAATACATCAATCCGTTTCTAGAATCTGCCAAAAACGTAATTGAGCAGGTGGTTCAAATTACGCCAGCTACGGGACAACCTGGATTAAAGCCGATTGTAATTGTCGATAACTGTATCTTTATTCAAATCGACATTCACGGACAAATGCAAGGTCATATTATATTTGGCATTAGCGAGCCAGTAGCGCTTAAAATGATCTCCGCGATGATGGGCGGCTTCGCCATCTCACAGATCGACGAAATCGGCAAGAGTGCGATTTCGGAGCTTGGTAATATGATCAGCGGCAATGCCAGCACGCTTCTATTTAATCAAGGCGTTCACGTCGATATAACGCCACCGGTTATCATTACGACGTTGAGTTCCGCACTGACAGCAAGTAACGCGTTGACGATCCCGCTCATTATGGACGGTATCGGCGAGATGGATATTCAAGTCTTAATCGCATCGTAACACGAAATGGGCTCCTCGGGGAGCCTTTTTGTATGAAAGATGAGAAAGGATTAATGTTCGCCATCTAGGACGATTGCTCTGAGCCTGTTCGAATGCCGGAGGGATCGTCTTTTATTTTGCTAACGATCAAGCGATGAAGTACACTATTAGCAGGTGATGCGAAAGATGGTAAAAGGAAGGACAATTGTTATAACGGGGGCGTCGAGCGGACTAGGTCTGATTACCGCGTTGAAGTTAGCGGAGCGGGGCGCGAACGTTGTCATGACAGGCCGGAGCATGTCGAAGCTGAAGACGGCTGTCGATACGCTTCCTGGTGCGAAGAGCTTCCGGCTTTATTCGCTTGACGTTACGGATGCTGCAGCTGCCGTCGAAACATTGGAACGGATTTGGCGTGAGATGAACGGCGTGGACGTATTAGTCAACAATGCAGGCTTTGGCTACTTTGAGAGTTTCGTAGACGCGCCGCTTGCTCATTTTGAACAGATGATGGATACGAACTATATGGGAGCTGTGCGCTGCACGAAAGCGCTGCTCCCACAAATGCTCCAGCGCGGCAGCGGACAGATTGTTAATATCGCTTCGATTGCCGGCAAGCTTGGGACACCGAAGTCGACCGGCTATGCGGCTTCGAAGCATGCGATGCTCGGATTCACGAATGCGCTTAGGCAAGAGCTGCGCGGTACGGGCATTATCGTGTCTGCTGTCAATCCGGGACCGTTCGAGACGCCATTTTTTCAAACGGCTGATCCGAGCGGCACATATGTGAAAGGTGTAAAATCGTTCATGATGAAGCCGGATCGGGTGGCCAATGCGGTTGTGCGCGTCATCCAGCGCCGTAAAGCAGAGATCGACTTGCCCGGGTGGGCAGCGATCGGCGTGAAGCTGTATCAGCTGTTTCCAAGAGCCGCGGATCGGATTGCTGGCGGCTTACTGAACAAAAAATAACGATGATGTATAGCGGAAAGAGGAAATGAAATGGCATTGAAATGGGAAGAGATTGGGGTAGGCCGTATTCTTGCGGACGCGCTTGCAGCAGACGGCCTGTTAGAACCGACGCCGGTACAGCGCGAGGCAATTGCAGTCATGCTGGCCGGTTCAGACCTGACAGCAAGATCACAGACGGGCAGCGGTAAGACGCTGGCTTTTCTACTGCCAGTGCTGCAGCGCATCGACAGCGCAAGCTCGTCGGTACAAGCTGTCGTGCTTGCGCCGACGCAGGAGCTCGCCATGCAAATTACGAGAGTAGCGCAGACGTACGGTAAGGCGGTAGGCGTTCGGGTCGTACCGTTGATCGGTGGTGCGGCAGTATTTCGTCAAATCGACAATTTGAAAAAAAATAAACCGCAGCTTGTCGTCGGTACGCCGGGACGCATTCATGAGCTGTTCGTCTCGCGCAAGCTGAAGCTTGGTGAAGTGAAGCAGCTCATCATCGATGAGGCGGATCAAGTGTTCGACCTCGGATCGCTGCGCGAGGTGGATGCGCTGCTCAAGGGTACGCCGCGTGATCGTCAGCTGGCGTTCTTCTCGGCGACACGTCCCGAGTCGATGGCGGAGATGGAGCACAAATGGATGCGTGAGCCGAAGCTGATCGACCTCGCCGGCAAGCAGCGCGTTGCGGAGTCAATTGAGCATCTATATCTCGTTGTCGACAAGCGTGATAAAGTCGATGCGGCGCGTCGGCTAATCCGGCTTCTGAATCCGTCCTCGGCTCTGTTGTTCTTGAACGATACGGACAATATCGCTCAGTGGGAGTCGAAGCTGAAGTATGAAGGCTTTACCGTTGAGATGCTCTATGGCGACGCGAACAAGCAGCGCCGCTCCGTAACGCTCGATAAGTTCCGCAGCGGAGCCTGCAAGCTGCTGATCGCGACCGATGTCGCGGCACGCGGAATCGATATTCCTGCGCTGCCGCTTGTTCTGAATCTCGATCCGCCGATCGATGCTGACCATTATGTTCACCGTGCAGGACGTACTGGACGGATGGGAAAGCAAGGGCTTGTCATTACGCTCATCACACATCAGGAACGGTTCATAATGGACAAGTTCGCCAAGCGGCTCGGAATTGAGCTGAAGGAGCGCGTCATGTCGTATGGCAAGCTGATGACGCCGGATGAGGCGCGCCGCCAAGGCGCCGCTGCCGCTGCCGCTCCAAGAACGAAAGGGCAGCCGGGCAGCCGGAATGTGTCTTCGAAGCAAGCTGGTTCAACCGGCGATAAGGCAACGACGGCAGCATACAGCTCACGGTCGGAGCGCAGTTCTTCCATAGCTAGGCGGTCCTCGCTTATTGAACAGGGAAGCGATAGCCGTGCAGCAGCTGGGCTAACGGAACGGACAGCAGGTCTATCCGGCGCATCAAGAGGAACGCAGCGGCTCGGCGAACGCTCCTCCGATCTGTCGGGACGGCCGGCTGACCGCCGAGATTCCAGCGCTAAGCATGGAGGCAAGTCTGGTTCAGGCAAGATGACGGAGAAGCAGCGGAAGAAGGCAGCGAAGGATAAAGGCGCTCCGAAATGGTTGAAGGCGAAACGAGCCGCGCAGCAGTCTGAATCGAAAAATTAACGCAGCATTTTTTGAGGCCACCCCCCGAAAGCGTTCCCCGGCTCCCGAACATTATGGGCGTAAGGGAAAACGGCACAGCCGAACAACGCATAGGAGAGGTGGCTTTTTAATGACAGCTTCTAAATGGAAAAAGGTTGCGATTACCTCTATAGCGGCAATGACACTGGTGAGTGGGGCTTCCACAGCATTCGCTGCGCATGATCACGGTAAAGACAAGGGCAAGGATGACGATAAGAAGAACAATACGATATCGATTAACCTTCATTTCAAAGATGCAGACGAGATGAAATGGGCAGAGGAGTACATTATTCGTCTAGCATCTAAAGGTGTGTTCAATGGTTATCAGGATGGCACGTTCAAGCCTTCGCAAAAAATTTCCCGCATTGAGACGCTCGTTGCAGCAGTGCGTCTGATGGGCTTGCGCGAACAGGCGGAATCAGCGGCTGAGATGAGTACGGAATTGAATTTTAAAGACGCTGACCAGCTGAAGAAGAAATATCCGTGGGCCGTTGGCTACGTAGCCGTCGCGCTGGAGAACGACCTGTTCAGTGAGACAGAAGATATGATTCACCCGGAAAAGCCAGCTACTCGCCTCTGGGCGGCGACGATTCTGGTTAAGGCGCTCAAGCTGGATGGGGAAGCAAAGGCAAAGAGCAATACGAAGCTGACGTTTAAGGATGCGAAGCAAATTCCGGCAGGCTCAGTCGGCTATGTTGCTGTTGCTCTGGAGAAAGGTCTTGTTACAGGTTATCAAGATAATTCGTTCCGTCCGAACCAGCAGGTTACGCGCGCTGAGCTCGCGGCTTTGCTCGACCGCACCGACTCGCAGCTGCCGAATAACGATGGACAGGCGATTACAGGCAGCCTGAAGGCCGCACCGTCTAATGGCTCCATCGTTGTCGTGAAGGCGGATAAGTCGGAAGCGACGCTCGCGCTCGATCCGAACGTCTTTATTTTCCGTGATAATAAGAAGGTAGCGGTATCCGAGCTGCAAGCGGGCGACGAGGTGCTCGTACGCACGTATCAGAATAAAGTCATTTTCATCGATGTTACGAAATTGGCTCCGCAATCGACGAAATTCGTTGATGCCGGCGCGCTTAGCACGGTGTCGTTGAACGCCCAAGGCAAGCTGGCTACAGTCTCGATTATTAAGACGGTGAACGGAACGGCGCAGGCGGCTATCTATAACGTTGATCCGAACGTCGTCATTTCGGGTGATACATCGAAGCTTGTTGCTGGTCAAGCGATCGAACTGACGATTGAGCATAACGTAGTTAAGCTGATCGTCATTAAGTAATCGCATGATGATTATTTCTATATGAATCAGGAGCAAGGCGGTACGGGGCCATAATATAGGTCTCTGTACCGCCTTGTCGCCTAGTTAAGAGTCATTCGTGGCGCTGTATTTCTGTTTCTTCCCTTTCATCGAGTATAATTAAGAGGAAGGACGGTGGGAAACGGATGAATCAGAAGAGTACGGCTAATACAAGGGATACGAATCATATTAGTCCGACCGCGGCGGCAAGTCCAGTGCTGCAGGTGACGGAGCTTGTCGGCGGCTATAGTCCGAGGAGGCCGGTGCTGCACGGTTTGACGTTCGACGTACGCCCGGGCGAGATCGTCGGCCTTATCGGCTTGAACGGCGCTGGCAAAAGTACCGCGATTAAGCATATTCTCGGCCTAATGCAGCCGCATACAGGTCAGATTCAGGTCAGCGGAACGACGCTTGACCGCGACCCGCAGAAGTATCGGAGCTCTATCGCTTACGTGCCGGAATCGCCGGTGCTGTTCGACGAGTTGACCGTCGATGAGCATTTGCGCTTGACGGGCATGGCATACGGAGTGGATGGCGATGCCTACAACGACCGGCGCGAACGGCTGCTCGACCAGTTCCATATGCGGGTGAAGAGAGGTGCCTTCGCGGAGCATCTGTCCAAAGGGATGAAGCAGAAGGTCATGATTATGAACGCACTGCTGGCTAATCCGTCACTGTTCATTATTGACGAGCCGTTTCTTGGGCTCGATCCGCTCGGCATCCGATCGCTGCTGGAGCGGCTCGTTGAGGTGAAGCGGGCTGGAGCAGCGGTGCTGATGAGCTCTCATATTTTATCGACGGTAGAGACGTACTGCGATCGTTATATCGTGCTTCACCACGGGCGGATTGCTGCTTCAGGTACGCTGGACGATGTACGAAAGGCCGCAGGGATGGCGGATGGAACATTAGACGAAGCTTTTTTCCGTCTCGTATCGGATACGGCGGGAGGCGAAGGACTGACCCATGGGCGATAAAACAGTTCAGTCGGGAAGCGGTACAGAGACACAGAGGTCTTCAGCCTTGCCGATGACCGGCCGCTTCGACCCGAACCAGCTATGGTCGTACCGGGCAGCCGCATTCCGGAAGGAGATGATACCCTACTCCAGCTACGTTGCGCGAAGCGGGTTCCCTGGTGTTATCATGCTAGGGCTGATCGTAGCGGCGATAGGGTATTCGATGCTCGTACGGGATGTGCCAGCACATTTTCCGTTCACTTTGTTCGGACTTGTACTGACGATCGGATTCGTCTGCTGGAGTCCGCTGCGCTCGTGGCTTCAACCGGCGGATACGGTCTTCCTGCTGCCGCAGGAGGCAGCGATGACCAGCTATATTCGCCGTTCCATACGTTATAACACTCTAGCAGGGCTGATCGGTGTATGGGCGTCGCTTCTCATTTATTGGCCGATGTATTCGCAGGGAGAAGGACAAGCTGGCGCCCTGCTGCTATTCATCGCTCTAACGGTGCTCAAAGTGGCGAATACGGCCGGCGCTTGGCAGGAGAGGCGGGCGTCGGAGGCTGGTGCAAGACGGCTGCTAAGGTTTGCTCGATGGGTGTTATCCGGACTGACGCTTGCAGCGCTGTATCAGCTTGAGCCATGGAAGGCATTCATTCTCGGAATGCTTGCCGCAGTGCTTTACGCGCTAGCCTGCCGTCTGCCGCGAAAGCACCCGTTTCCTTGGGATACGCTCATTCGCGAAGAGACAAGGACCAGACGGCGTTATTACCGGTTTATGGCCTTGTTTATCGATGTGCCGACGCAGGCCCCGCGTATCGCACGTCGCCGTTATTTGTCTTGGATTGGCGGACGGATTCCATACGCGCAGCGGGGGACGTATCATTATCTATATGCGATGACGATGTTCCGGACAGAGCTTGGAGGCATGCTTGTCCGATTGACATTGCTCGGTATGCTTGTGCTGTATTGGCTTGGCGAGGCGGTATGGCTGGACGGCTGGGGAGCATGCGCTGTGTATGCCCTATTCGCAGCTATTATCGGGCTGCAGCTCGGAGCGCTGAGGCATTCGCATAAATATGCGGTCTGGGCGCATATATATCCGCTGCCTAACGACCGCCGGACGACATCGCTGATCGTAGTTGACCGGACGGCATTTCTAATTATTGCGATTCTGCTGTGGCTGCCGTGCGGAATCGTATTAGCGGTACAAGAAGAGCTCATTCCGGCGCTCCTTGCTCCTGCGGTTATATTGTTGTATGCAGCGGTGGTCCGGCCAGGCGGCGTTCGCAGGAAGGTGGTCAAGGAGACGGAAGAGGATTAAGCGAAGCGGCTGTGCAGAGACGAATAGGACGATCTGACCGGGAGCAGGTCGTCCATAAAGCTGCCTTCGTCAGTCAGAATCGTCCTGAGCGGAATATGGCGTAGAGCATAAATAAGAACATAACGGTTGCAATGCCGAAGCCGATTTCGATGACCGGGAATTGCCAAATGAAGGTCGACTGTCGTCCGAGGGACGAGCCGATAATAAGTCCGACCATCACAATGCTGAATGACAGCAGCACGATGCTGAAAGATAGACGATTGCCTATCCGGTCCATCTTCTTCAGAAACGTATCCAGCTCCGGTACGGATAATTCCTGCCGGAGCTTTCCTTTGCGCACAACGTGAGATACGTCGCGCAGCGTCTCTGGCAGCTCGGCAAGCAGATCGACATATTCGCCGGCATAATGCATGGCGTTCTCAGCGAATGATCGTGGATGGACCCGATCCATGAACAGCTTGCGTCCGAATGGCTCGGCGACGTCGACGATGCTGAATGAATTGTCCAGCGAAGAGATGACACCCTCAAGCGTAAGCAGCGTCTTGCCGAGCAAAGTAAAGTCTGAGGGGATTTGAATTCGGTGCGAATAGGCGACGGCGAACAGGTCGTTCACCGATTCACCTAAGCTGATCTGGCTGAGCGGAACGTCATAATATTTGTCCCGGAGCACATCGATGTCGTCCCGCAGCTGCCGCATATCAATGTCCTCCGGCAGCACTCCCATCGCTTCGACTGCGCGGATAATCCCGTTCGTGCTGTTGCGGCGGAGTGCAATGACGAGCGAGCCGAAATGCCGTTTCATCGATGGCGTCATCCGTCCGACCATGCCGAAGTCGAGCATCCCGATGACACCGCCTTGCTGGATGATGATATTGCCGGGATGAGGATCGGCATGGAACAGTCCAACGTCGAATATTTGGCGGAACAATACGTTAGTAATCCGTTCGGCGACCTTCTTAGGCGACGCCCCAATGCTCTTGAGGCCATCGATGTCGTTCACTTTGACACCGCTCATCCGTTCCATCGTCAGCACGCGTCTGCTCGAATATTCCCAATAGATGGTTGGGATATGAATGCCCGGGTCCCGGGCGAACGCCCGTGCCATTCGCTCGGCGTTGCGCCCCTCAATCGCGTAGTCGAGCTCGGAGCGCAGCGAGTGCGCCAGCTCTGTGACCATGTCGCGGATTTGATATTTGGCCGCCCATTCGATCCGGTGCTCAGCGATCCGGGCGAGATTGTCTAATATTTCGAGATCGGTCTCGATCTGCTCGTAAATATGGGGCCGCTGAATTTTTACGGCGACAGGCTGGTTGTTCGGCAAGACTGCCAGATGAACTTGTCCGATCGATGCTGCAGCAACAGGCGTCTCATCGAAGGAAGCATATAGCTCGTATACGGAAGAGCCGAGCTCTGCTTCCAGGACAGCAGCAGCCTCCTTGAATGGGATAGGCGCTACATGGTCCTGCAGCTTTATGAGCTCAGCTATAATGTCAGCCGGCAGCAGATCGGGGCGTGTGCTGGCGATCTGACCAATCTTAATGTACGTAGGGCCGAGCTCCTCCAGAAATTGCCGAATTCGTTCTCCTGTCGACTTCGTGCTGGCAGATTCGGATTCTGCCGAACGAAGCGAAGACAGCGGAAATCGTTCGGTTAAGCCAAGCTCCTTGACGAGATAGCCGAAGCCGCTTCGTGCGAAAGCTTTCGCGATGTCCCGATAACGCTGAAGATGGCGAATCCGGCGACCGATGCCGATCATTCTTCCTTCTTGAGGGAGACCGCTTCGCCTTCAGTTTCCTGCTTGGCCTCGGCTGCTCCGCTTGCTGTCTTCGCTTCCAGTTCGGCGACCCGTCGTTCTAAATCAATGATTTGCTGCTTGAGTTGGTTGTAGTCGTCCTTCGTCGTTAAGTTCGCCTCATTCAACGCAGAGCGTACATATTCCTTGACGCGCGCATCGATAGAGGCCTGCACTTCACGACCTTTGCGCAGCAGCTCGTCGACCAGCTGCTTCGACTCCGATTTGTTCACCTCGCCTTTGTTCACAAGCTCCTCTACGAGCTTCTCTGCCTGCTCCTTGGTTGCGATTGCCGCGCCCAGTCCGAACGATACCGCTTTACTGAACAAATCCTTCATGAGACTCAACCTCCTTCATAGTCATGCTTACGGTAATCTTACCATAAGAAATTGTTAACGCAAATGAACGACAGGCTTGCCTCTGTCCAGTCGTCCTTTGAGCCGTTTCAGCTCTGTAACGATAATGACTGAGATGATAACGAGTAGAAACCATGAGCCGATTTTGCCCCAATGGACGACATGCCAGACACCCTCTTGGTTCGGATATTGCCAAGCCCCTAGAAATGTTGAAATATTTTCTGCCAGCCAGATGAAGAAGCCGATTAGAAGGTAGGAGACAATGACCGGCATCGAATAGGTGTGCTGGCCAACGGTAAATTTAAAGTATGCCCGCCCGAATACGGGGAGGAGAGCAGCCATCAGCCAGTAGCGGACGTCGTACAGCCAATGGTGCGTAAAAAAATTCAAATAAATCGCTGCAGACAGCAAAATCGTGACAATGGCTGGAGGCCATCCGAACACTTCGATCCGAAATCTGCGGTATGCTTGACAGATGTAGCTCGCGACGCTTGCATACATAAACCCAGAGTACAGCGGAACGCCAGCCAGCTTCGAATAGCCTTCGTCGGGATATGACCATGAGCCCATATACACTTTGAAGGTTTCGAGCGCGAGGCCGAGCAGATGGAATACGATAATAACCTTCAGCTCGTCGACGGTTTCCTGCTTCGACCAGATAAGCAGCACTTGCATCAGTAAGCATACGAACAGGATGGCGTCGTATCTCGGGATGAACGTGATGTCGACGTAACGGGTTAGAGCCATAGCGGCAAAAATGACGACGGCGAACATACAGTTCAGCGCTTGCATCCAGCCGAAACGAATAAGCTGCCTTAACCACTGCATAGATATATAAGCCCCTCCTCGTTGTCCAGTGCTTCAGGGCAGCACAGTTCATTAAACGCTTCTAGGTATAACGTATGCTTTGTCCGACAAGGTAAAGCCTAGCTTCGGATAATAGCCGACGGCATCGGGTGCAGAAATTAGCACTAGCGAGCAGCGCGGTCCGATAGCTTCCCGGACAAGCTCTACCAGTCTTGAACCTATGCCGTTGTGCTGGTATTCTTGATCGACTGCAAGGTCGGACAAGTAGCAGCAGTAAGAGAAGTCTGTCAAAGCCCTTGCAATGCCGATAAGCCGCTCTCCGTCCCAAGCGGACACGGTCAGGTCGGCATTGTCAAGCATTGTCTGCAGTCGGTTAAGATCTTGATACGGACGTTTAATGGTAGAACGTGCAAATACTTGAGACAGCTCCTCAGCTGAAATTTGCCGGGATGAAGAATACGTAATCGTCGACATCGAAATACGCCTCCTAGCATCATATTAATGTTCTAGTGCAGCATTAGTATGCATCATGGGGGTGAAGCCGGTCATATAACGCTATCAGCTCCTGCAGCGTTTGCACGGTATGTGCAGGAGAATCGCCGTGCTGGTCTTCGGACCAGTCGCCTTGCCGCGCCAGCCAGACCGGAACGAGCCCTGCTCCTCGCGAGCCCGCCACATCATTCACCGGATGATCACCGACATACCAGGCACGCTCTGGTGCTACTTGCAGTTCACTTGTACATTGAAGAAAAATGCGTGCATCCGGTTTATGAATTCCAACCGTTCCCGAGATGAGAAGCGAATGAAAATAGTCACCGATGCCGAGGCTGTCGATCTTGCGGCGTTGGATATGCTCCGGTCCGTTCGTAATAAGGCCTAGCTTGACGCCGCGATGCTTCAAATAATCGAGCATTTCGTACAGATGCGCCATCGGCTCGATACACTTTGGAAAGTGCTCCCTCCAGAAGGCGATGAATTGTTCCTTAGAAGGCGGGGAGTTCCATTCCAGCTCTTCGACAAGGAGCGGATACAGCTCCTCTCGAACTCTGTAGCCGTTGTCGTCTAATCGACGGAAAACGTCCCGCAGATAGGAAGCCTCATGCAGGCGGTCGGAGAAATATTGTGCGATCCAAAGCTCCATAAACCGGTCAATGGCGGTGCGTCGGTCAGACAGCGTTTCGTCCAGATCAAAAATAATAGCTTCAACGTTTGTCATGAACAAGGACGAGCCCCCTTTAATTCTGATTCTATGAACTTGGCTACGGAGTCGTCATTGCAGCTGCCGATAACGTCCGTTGCCATTCGTTTCAGTTCCGGGTGCGCGTCTGCGACGGCGAACGGTCTGCCAGCCTGTTTGAACATACCGATGTCGTTCAAATTGTCTCCGAATACCGTGACATCCTCCCGCTGGCAGCCGACAAGCTCGCACCAGAGAGCTAGACCGTGCTCCTTGTTCGCGTTCGGGTGCGAGATTTCGAGAAAATAATGCTTATCAATGTAACCGTCCGGAATGAATTGTATATGAGCGCTCTCCCCATATCGGTCGCTAATCGCGTGGAACAACGGCTCCAGCTCATCACGCAGCCCTATATATGTGACCATGAGCGTTCGGTAAGCGGGAGGGCTTATAAGCTTTTCCACTTCACGGAACCGCGGATCGCCTGGGCGGCTTGCATGGAAGGCTATATCTCCATAGCGGGACAGCTTTTCATGCAGCACTCGTTCTTGATCGTTATCATCAAGAGAGAATAGGAACGGTGCGAGCGACAGGGTGCGTCCGATCGCAACAATATCATTCGTAACGTCATGATCGAGCCAATGTCCGCCCAGCACTTGCTGTGAGACAGGGTCAACAATCATCGCTCCGTTATATAAGACGACCGGGTAGCGCCAATGGATTTGCGATGTAACTCGATTAGAGCTTCGATAGCTTCTTGCGGTTGCATAGCTTATCACGATGCCTTCCGCCAGCGCTTCATTCACGACTTGTACCGTATAATCGGAGAGAGAGGCGTCGGACCGCAGCAGCGTTCCGTCCAGATCTGTAACATAATAACGTTTCATAGGAACGTTACCTCCTCAATGGATTCGAGAGCCGCTAGATTCAAATCGACCTTCTCTAAGTGCCCGACGACCGGAAACTAAATATCCTTTCATCCCTGAGATACTTGCGGACGCCTTGCGGAAGTCAGCCTCTAACGGCTCGCTTAGGCCGTCTTTGACGTAGAGGAAAGCTGCTTCGGTAATCACGGATAGTTGCCTCCTATCAATCATTTTGTTGGGAAACTATACCACAAAGCTAGAGTAACGTCATCGTTATTTATTTTCGGTTTGAAATGCACAAGAAGTAAGAGATTGAGGGCTGATGGGTAAGAAGGATGCGAATATGATGCTAGGAATGGCAGCTCGGACTTGGTGTAAAAAAAAGGTTAAGCGAAAGCCCGAAGGACCGCTCAACCTTGTACTTATATTTATGCGTTCAATTCGTCTTGAACCGCTTTATGAATCGTATCGAACAGATCCTCTAGATCGCCTTCCTCGATGCAAGAGAATGCGACGCGCAAGTCGGTCTCGCCGAGGGCGATCGTGCCAATACCGTAATCGCTCAGTAGACGCTGGCGAACGGCTTCCGCCGAAACCTTCGTCAGCTTCAGGCACATAAAGTAGCCTGAGTTGAACGGATAGTACTCCCAGTCGTCGCCGTAACGTCCGCTGTCGAGCAGCGCTTTGACTTTGTTGGCACGGCGTTTCATGATCGCGTACTTCTCTGCTTTCTGCGTCTCGAAATCAGGCGATTGCAGCGCGCGCAGTACGAACGTCTGCGACGGATGCGGACCGCTTGAAATCGTCGACCGGATGATGCCAAGCGTCTTCTGCTCGAGCGATGCG
Organism: Paenibacillus xylaniclasticus; assembly: GCF_004001065.1. Classification (GTDB taxonomy): domain Bacteria; phylum Bacillota; class Bacilli; order Paenibacillales; family Paenibacillaceae; genus Paenibacillus_T; species Paenibacillus_T xylaniclasticus. The sequence goes on along the minus strand of NZ_BIML01000010.1, from coordinate 55,788 downwards.
AGAACCGCTTCCGAAGGAGAAGCGTACGTAATAAAGCCTACGCGGAAGCCCCATACGTATTCTTCCTTAGTTGCGCCGTCGACTTTAATGGCCAGAACGCGCTCATGCAGGCCGGCCAGCTTGCCGAACAGCGATTCATGAACCGAGTCCTCGAAGAAGAGACCGAAGTAAGCATCGTCAGTAACGGCTACGACATTAATGCCGGCTTCTGCCGCTTCCTTAATAACGGCTACGATCTCGTCGCCTTCTTGCGGTCCTGGCGTATAGCCGGTCGGGTTGTTCGGGAAGTTCAGAATGACGATTGCTTTACCCTTGTCCTTCTGTGCGAGCAGCGCTTCGCGCAGGCCTGCGCTGTTGAACTTGTTACTGCTGTTGTATAGATCGTATTCCACGATTTGTGCGCCGCGACGGACACCGAACGTCAGCTCATAGTTTTCCCAGTTCTTATTCGGAATGATGACCGCATCGCCCACGTCAGCGAACAGGTCGGACACGATGCTAAGTCCGTGCGTCAGCGCGTTCGTGACGATTGGATTGCCGATCCCTTTGCCTTCGATGGACGGATTTTCTTTAATCATCTTCGCGCGCCATGCAGTACGCAGTTCCGGCTTACCTGCAGGAGGCGCATATTCATAAAGGTCCTTCGGCTCGTAAGCGGACAGTGTGTCTTGAATGACGTTCAAGTGCATCGGCTGGCCGTTCTCGATCGCGATACCGATGGTCGCATTAAATTTCTTAGCTTTTGATTTTGCTTCAGCCGATTGGCTCAAGATGCCTACCTTCGGGAAGTAGATTTCTTGGCCGAGTTTAGACAGCATGGCGTAGACGTTGGCATTGTCCCGCTCCAACGTTTCGTTCAACTGCTGAGCAAGTGGATTCATGAATTCATTCCATCCTTCCGAATAATTCGTTTCAACGTCAAATGTAACTTGGCGATGTAAGCTATGGGTGCTATTATAACATTTTTTAAACATTAAGAGCCATTCTCATTGTAAAAAAAATTTGAGTGCGGTATGATGACGGCAAATGGATTCTAGACGGAGGGAAGCTATGCTGGACGTGCCTTCATCATCATTCATACTACTGCCTGCATTTGCCAAAATCGTCTGCGAGCCTGGTTGGAAGTGGGCAAGGCGGGAAAAGCCGATGGCCAATTACGATTTATTCTACGTGTGGAGCGGCGAAGGGGAGCTGGAGCTGAACGGAGCCGTATACGAGGTCGGAACGGGCAGCTGCTTTTTGTTCCGGCCGGGTGACTATACGAGTGCGACGCACAATCCGCAAAAGCCTTTGGTGCTGACCTATATTCATTTCGATGTGAAGGAGCCGACCGAAAACGTACCGGACCGTTATCGTATTCTGGACGATACGGTCGATTTTGAATATTTGCTTTCCCGCTATGTTCGACTGTTCCTTGTCAAGACGTTCGCAGCGGAGCAAGAGGCAAAGCTGCTTCTTAGCCAGATGATGATTCATCTGCTTCGTTCGGACCGGGAGCCGACAGTCGAGAAGCGGGCGAGCAATCAACTGACGGAAGCGATCCACGAAATTGCGAACTACATCCGTCAGCATCCAGGCATTCCTCATCGGGTCGAGGACTTAGCGAAGCGCGCGCAGCTGTCGCCAAGATATTTCTCTATTAAGTTCAAGGAATTAATCGGCCAGTCGGTTCAAACCTATATGATTCGAACGAGGATCGAGCGTGCGCAGCATTTGCTTGCGCATGCCGGGATGAACGTAACGGAAGTGGCGGATGCGCTTGGCTACCGGGATATATTTTTCTTCAGTAGACAGTTTAAGCAGTATACAGGACGCAACCCGTCGGAGATTCGATGATCGAAAGAAGAGGCTTTCTCAAGCGTCGTAATACGCGCTTGAGAAAGCCTCTTCTTTGTGTTACAGATCGAAATGAAAATACTTAATATATAGATAGAAATATAAGGGCTTACGGACAGCCCCTTGATGCTTACGGCGTACTGTGAGGGCTGCGGATCGTGCCGAGCCTTTCTCCCATTTGGACCTTCAGGCCGACCTTCAGATCGGGGCGGGGATTGAATGTATCGTCCTCGGTCAGCAGCACAACAGTTGAGCCGAACTCGAAATAAGCAAGCTCATCGCCCTTCGTTACTTGCCGAGACTGCGGCTCCGTATAGCGGATGCTGCTGACATTCATCGCTCCAACCTTGACGACTGCAGTCTCTCCGCTTTGATGGCGGATATAAGTTACTAACCGCTCGTTGCGGCTAAGAACACGCTTAATTTGGCGAAGGCCGAAGTCATTGACCGGATATACTTTGCCCGGTAGATGCTCGCGCTCTTCAACAATACCGTCTATCGGAACGTGAATACGATGGTAGTCCGTTGGGCTTAAGTATAGGACCGTATAGTAGCCATTCTTATAATTCTCTGTGCGCGGTGACCGGTTCAGAAGCTCATCGATCGTATAATCCTGTCCCTTCACGTTAACGATTGTTCCTGCTTCGATCGGTCCGCAGCCTGTAATGACCGCATCTACAGGACTGATGAGCGCGGTGGCCCCAGTATCGATCTTGCGCATGCCGGGCTTCAAACGACGGGTGAAGAAATCATTAAGCGTAGTATATTGGTTAATCGGCTTCTCAGCTTCCTCTATCTTAATGTTATACATTCGGGCGAAGCGAGGAATGAGCTTGCGGCTTGCCGCTGATTGAGCGAAGCTGCCGGTAAGCCGTGAAATTGATTTGCGAGAACTTAATTCGGTCATGACGCGAAACAACCAAGTCCACATGCCGGTTCCTACACGTCCTTTCATTATGCTGCTGTAATCACCGAATAAGTGTGACATATTCCCAGAGACAAATCAATATGAATTGGCGCACGATGGATGTCGTCCGCGGCATGCATCCAGCTTGCTGTTGGATTATAGGAACGTCAACGCTAGCCTTCTTAGAGGAGTTAACGTTGTGTTCGATTGTAGTCGATTAGTCTGTAATGTGTAATGTTTTCTGCATATCTGACAAACAATACTTAGACTTGAACGACAAAGACAAGGGGGCATTATAGTTGGAATGGATATTCGCGGCGCTCGCTGCAGCAGGCGCAGCTGTGCTTGGATGGTTTCGAACGGCGAATGAAACGGCAGCTAGAGCGGAGGACGGGGCGGCAGCTTTATCCGTACTCGCTGTGAGCGCTGTAGCAGGAGCGGGAATCGTACGAACGGTTCGCCACGGTACGCTGTATATGACGGAAATTCATAGCGTCCTCGTAAGTCCCGTCATTTGGATCGGCGGTTCTTACTTGGTTGTTTATACGATAAGCCGCCTAGCGGCAGCCTTGTTCTCCGCATCGGAACGAAGCTGGTAGTCTTGCGAGTACATGCAGAACCTGACGCCGTAAGGCGGACGCCTGTTTCCTTCCTTATGCGTCGCGTATCAGCCGCAAGCGGCGTATGCTGAAGAAGCATATCCGCACCGGCTACGTGCGGAAGGAGGCGTCAATTGCGCATGTCTGGTCCGATCAAAATTGCTTATGTAACGCCTGGTGCCTATGCGCTTCCATCCCCGCGAAGCAGCTCGGTAGAACGGGTCGTAGAGCAGCTCGTTCCGTTATTGCCGACTTCCGTGGAGCCGCGCATTTATGGGCGGACTGGCTCTGGTCTGCCGCGAAAGGGCGTATGGAAAGGCATCGTTTGCGAACGGTTTCCCGCTGCCAGCAAAGCTCGTTATGCAAGCGCAGTCAGCAGGGCGATCGCATCATTCGCACCGGATGTGATCGAGGTCGAGAACCGTCCACGGCTCTTGACCCGGCTGAAAGCGCAGCATCCCCGCGCCCGAATGTGGCTTAATCTTCATTCATCGACTTATATATCTCCTTCACATATATCCCGCAGTGCGCTGCGCCGATGCTGTCGTCTCGCCGATAAGATTATCGTAAACAGTTATTATTTGCGCGATGTTGTAATAGACAAAGTGCCGGAAGCGTATTCGAAAATTGCGGTCGTCCATCTGGGTGTCGATACCCGGCGATTCATGTCCGTCCATTCTCCAGAGGGGGCGGCAAGGCGCGAGTCCATTCGCCAAGCGAACGGCTGGACGAACCGTAAGGTGGTCTTGTTCCTTGGCCGGGTCATATCTCTTAAGGGAGTTCATCATTTGGTTAGTCTTATGCCGGAGCTGTTGAAGCGCCACCCTGATGCGCAGCTTGTCATCGTAGGCAGCCCCACATACGGCTCGCACAAGACGACGGCTTATTATCGGAAGCTTAAGAGAGCGGCTTCTAAGCTGGGCAGCCGCATCCGGTTCGTTCCTTACGTGCCCTACGGCGAAGTGCCGGATTGGATGCTAGGAGCAGACGTCGTCGCCGTGCCATCAGTCCGGCGTGAAGCGTTCGGGCTTGTGAACGTCGAAGCGATGGCGGCGGGCGTCCCGATCGTCGCGTCAAAGGTTGGGGGCATTAGCGAGGTTGTACAGGACGGGGAAACGGGACTGCTGGCAGAGCCGTCCCGGCTGCGTAGCGATCTGCTGCATAAGCTGGACCTGCTGCTCAGCAATGAGCGGCTCCGACTGGAAATAGGCAAGCGGTGCAGAGAGCGGGCGGAGGATTATTTCACTTGGCAGGCTGCCGCGGAGCGGTATGCCGCTGCGACCGCTCTTCCGGTGGAGAAGCAAGCTCAAGAGGCTTCAGAGCCGAAGATGCTTAGCAGCGCAGGCCGCGACGACATGCGCCGCTCGCTGAACACAGCAAGCTGGCAGAATGGATTTCGCAGGAGGAGCCGGTTATGCTAAAGGACGATTCAGTGCTCGCTTGACGCTGTGAACTGGAATAGACCGCTGTAGATGATTTGGGAATAAACGGTTGACATTCAGAGACAAGGAAGAGTATAGTTTGTTCAGGAAATCCACTAGGGGCGCCTTTACAGGCTGAGATAAAGCGTTTCGCTTTTGTCCCTTCGAACCTGATCTGGGTCATGCCAGCGTAGGAAAGTGGTCTTGTGCGTTACAACACGATACATGAATAGATTACATAGTTGGTCGTCGGGTACGTTCTCGATACGCGAGCTAAAGGTGCGTTCGGGAAGCGTCTCGCTTCCGAATATGGATCGGGGCTGCACTAGTAGCTGCCGGATACTATTCATGCTTCACAACGCCATAGCAGCCGCTTCCTTTGCCGGGAGCGGTTTTTTTGTCGTGGTGACAACAAAACGAGTTTCCGCCGTAGGAAGCCGATATTCCGTTTGAACATTTTTGCCTGGTTCAGTGGAAATAGCGGCTTTGGCGAAAGCAAAGGCGTGTTAAGCGCAGGCACGAGCATCATTTTTTCCCCAATAATCGCTAGCCTCCTAGGGAATTCCGACTATTCTTGGAGGAGGTTGTTTATGCCGATTCTAACGACTCCGCTGCCGGGCAGCCGTAAAGTATACGTTACAGGTGCTAGAGAAGATATTCGAGTACCGATGAGAGAAATTGTACTAGAGCCAAGCAGGGCGAGGGATGAGAAGACGTCGAACGAGCCAGTGCTTGTCTATGATGCAAGCGGGCCATACACGGATACCGACTATAAGGCGGATATCCGCAAGGGCCTGCCTTCTGTGCGCGGGGCATGGATTGCCGAGCGCGGCGATACAGAAAGCTACGATGGACGTGCGGTGAAGCCGGAGGATAACGGGTTCTCGACTGCGGAGCGTGCGGCCGAGAAGGGCGCGGAGCCGTTCCCAGGCTTGTCCCGCCGGCCGCTGCGGGCGAAGAACGGCGCTAACGTAACACAGCTGCATTATGCCCGGCGGGGGATTATAACGGCGGAGATGGAATATATCGCAGTGCGAGAAGGTGTGGACCCGGAGTTCGTTCGCAAGGAGGTTGCCGAAGGCCGGGCGATCATTCCGGCGAATATTAACCATCCCGAATGCGAGCCAATGATTATCGGGCGCAGCTTTCATGTGAAGATTAATGCGAACATTGGCAATTCTGCCGTCGCTTCTTCGATTGAGGAGGAAGTGGAGAAGATGACGTGGGCGACCCGGTGGGGCGCCGATACGATTATGGATTTGTCGACCGGCAAGAACATCCATACGACGCGCGAATGGATTATTCGTAACTCCCCTGTGCCGGTCGGTACAGTGCCGATCTATCAGGCGCTGGAGAAGGTAGGCGGCGTCGTAGAGCAGTTGTCGTGGGAAGTGTTCCGCGACACGCTGATCGAGCAGGCGGAACAGGGCGTCGATTATTTTACAATCCATGCAGGAGTGCTGCTTCGTTACGTGCCGCTCACCGCGAAGCGTGTGACTGGCATCGTATCGCGCGGTGGTTCCATTATGGCAGCTTGGTGTCTTGCCCACCATAAGGAAAACTTTTTGTACACCCATTTTGAGGAGATTTGCGAAATTATGAAGCAGTACGATGTCTCCTTCTCGCTTGGGGACGGGCTTCGCCCGGGCTCGATCGCGGATGCGAACGATGCGGCGCAGTTCGCAGAGCTGGAAACGCTTGGCGAGCTTACGAAGCTTGCTTGGAAGCATGACGTGCAGGTGATGATTGAGGGTCCCGGCCATGTGCCGATGCATCGGATACAGGAAAATGTCGACAAGCAGATGGAGCTTTGCCATGAGGCTCCATTCTATACGCTCGGGCCGCTGACGACCGATATCGCGCCGGGCTATGACCACATCACGTCAGCGATTGGTGCGGCTATGATTGGCTGGTTCGGAACGGCGATGCTTTGCTATGTAACGCCGAAGGAGCATTTGGGCCTGCCGAACAAGGAGGACGTGCGCCAAGGGGTGATCGCGTACAAAATCGCGGCACATGCAGCTGACCTAGCCAAAGGTCATCCGCGCGCACAAATTCGGGATAACGCGCTGTCGAAGGCGAGGTTCGAGTTCCGCTGGCGCGATCAATTCCATCTGTCGCTCGATCCGGAGCGCGCGATGGAATACCACGATGAGTCGCTGCCTGCCGAAGCGGCGAAGACGGCTCATTTCTGTTCGATGTGCGGACCGAAATTTTGCAGCATGCGCATTACGCAGGACATCCGCAGCTACGCCGAGGAGCACGGTCTGGGGACAGAAGAAGCGATCGAGGCCGGCATGAAGGAAAAGGCGGATTTGTTCCGTGCTCAAGGAGGTGGAATCTATGCATAAGGCGGCATATCCGGTAGAAATTTATGAGCCAATGAATGATCCCAAGCACAGCGCAGGAGACGACCAGACCAGGTATTCGCGGCAAATTCGGTTCGGTCCGATCGGCTCATCCGGTCAGAGGCAGCTGCGGTCGGCAAGCGTGCTCGTCGTTGGGACGGGCGCGCTCGGTGCCTCGTTAGCGCAGCATATGACACGCGCCGGCGTCGGTACGGTCCGGCTGGCAGACCGCGACTTCGTCGAGCCAAGCAATTTGCAGCGGCAAATGCTGTTCGACGAGGATGACGCCCGGGACGCGATGCCGAAAGCGATCGCGGCCGCACGCAGGCTTCGCCGCATTAACGGCAGCATCCGGATCGAGGCGCATGTCGTGGATGTCGGTAAGCAGACGATCGGTCCGCTGATTGAAGGCGTCGATCTGGTGCTCGACGGCACTGATAATGCGGCGGCGCGGCTCGTGTTAAGCGACGCTTGCTTCCAAGCGGGTATTCCGTTTATATATGGCGGCGTTACGGCATCGGAGGGGATGAGCGCCTCGCTCATCCCAGGGCGCACGGCGTGTTTGCGCTGTCTAATTGGCGGCGACGAGGCGAGTGACGAAGCCGCTGATACGTGCGACACGGCGGGGGTCATCTCGCCGGCCGTCGAATTCGTCGCCTCGCTGCAAGCGGCCGAGGCGCTGAAGTGGCTTAGCGGCAGCCGCGACGCAATGCGCCGCACATGGGTGAGTGCGGACGTCTGGACGTTCTGCGTCCGCGAATCGAAGCTGCCGGCTGGAAGGGCCGCCTGCCGGCATTGCGGCTCTCGGCAGGAGGAGTCCATGACAGCCGATAAGCCGGAAGCAGATGACGGCGGCGCATTCACAGCCGCCGTGCTGTGCGGCCGCGATTCTGTACAAGTGAGCAGTTCTTTGCCATTTGTTATGGAGCAGCTTCGCAGCGGCTTGGAGCGTCTTGGCTGTAGGCTGACCGTTAATCCGTACTTAACGCGTGCTGTGCTGCCGGATGGCGGCCAATGCCTCGTACTGTTTCCCGACGGCCGCGTCATTGTCCAGGGGACAAGCGACCCTAAGGAGGCTATCGAGCTATGCAACCGATATATTGGCAATGCAGCTCAGCAAGCTCCGCGAGATGCAGCTGTACGATAAGAACAGATTGATAGGGAGAATGGAGTATAAGAAAGGACGATAGATGAATGGCGAAATATGGACAAAGGTTCGATTTTCAGCTGTATGTCATTACCGGCGCGAACTATCATCCAGGCAGAAGGCTGGTTGACGTCATCGAGCAGACGTTGATCGGGGGAGCGGATGTGATCCAGCTGCGGGACAAATATGCTTCAGAGCAGCAAATTTTGGAGCAAGCACGCGAGCTGAGGGAGCTGACGAGAAGATATGGCGTCCCTCTCATTATTAACGACTATATCGATATTGCCATCGAGGTCGAGGCGGACGGCGTTCATCTAGGGCAGGACGATATGACGCTTGAGGAGGCGCGCAGAAGGCTGGGGCCGGACCGCATTATCGGCATTTCGACGCACAATCTGGAGCAGGCGTTGGCAGCACAGGCGGGCGGAGCTGATTATATCGGCGTCGGACCTGTCTATCCGACAGGTACGAAGCCAGGCCGGGCGGCGGTGACGACCCGCTATGTGCGAGAAGCTGCCGATAACGTGACGATTCCGTTCGTCGCCATCGGCGGCATTACATTGGCCAATGTTGATACGGTGCTCGAAGCGGGCGCGAAGCGCATATGCGCGGTATCAGCCGTAGTTGGAGCGGACGACCCAGCCGCTGCATGCCGCGCGTTCAAAGAGCGCATTGCGGCATACAGCGCAGCAGCGGCATCCGTATCGGCGCAGCCGCTATCATCCTCAAATGCTGCTGAAGCTTCGGAGATCGTATATTTGAGCGTAAAGATCAACGGCAAGGAGCAGCGGACGACGGCGAGAACGATTGAGGAGCTGATCAAGCAGCATAATCTGGAAGGCAGACGGCTCGTCGTTGAATTGGATGGCGAGATCGTCGAACGGGACGGATGGAAGCGCACATCGCTGCGTGAAGGCTCTGAGGTAGAGCTTGTTCATTTTGTAGGGGGAGGCTGAACATAGATGACAACGGTGAACAACGAAGCAGCGGTTCATTCCGATCCGCTTATTATTGCAGGAACGACTCTGAACTCTAGACTGCTGTTCGGTACAGGGAGATTTCCGAGTCCGTTCGTGCTAAAACAAGCGCTTGAAGCTTCTGGGACGGAAGTGGTGACGTTCGCGGTGCGGCGGATTAATCTGGAGGAGGTCGAGGACGACTCAGTGCTGCAGCATCTGCACGATCGGAAGCTGCATTACCTTCCGAATACGTCGGGGGCCAGCAATGCGGATGAGGCGGTGCGCATTGCGAAGCTGGCGCGTGCAGCCGGTCTAGGCAGCTGGATCAAGGTCGAAATTAGCGCCAATCCGCGTTCGCTTCTGCCCGATCCGATCGAGACGCTGCGGGCGACGGAGCTTCTAGTAAAGGAAGGCTTTGATGTTCTGCCTTATACGACCGACGATCCGATTCTGTGCAAAAGGTTGGAGGAAGTCGGCGCGGCTGCTGTTATGCCGGGCGGAGCTCCGATCGGCACAGGGCTTGGCATACTGAATCCGTACCATCTCGGTCTGATCGTCGAGGAAGCGAAGGTGCCGATCATCGTCGATGCGGGACTTGGCGCTGCGGCTGACGCCGCGCAAGCGATGGAGCTTGGCGCCTCCGCTGTGTTGATGAATACGCCGATCGCGAAGGCGAAGGACCCTGTCGCTATGGCGCGAGCCGTGAAGCTTGCGATCGAAGGAGGTCGGCTGTCTTATCTGGCAGGCCGCATTCCGAAGAAACGTTACGCCTCTGCAAGCAGTGCGCTGGAAGGCTCGCTTTATTCTCCGCTGGAGCCAGAGGGAGCACAGTAATGAGCGGGCATGTGCTTATTGCAGGAGGCGGCATTATCGGTCTGTCTTGCGCCTTCGAGGCGGCGCGGCGCGGCAACCGGGTGACGGTCATCGAGCCGAATCGGTTCGGCGGTCAGGCATCTGGCGCGGCAGCCGGTATGCTTGCTCCCTATTCTGAGAATCCGGAGCAGCCGGATGCATTCTTCGAGCTATGCCGATACAGCCTTGACCGGTATGAGCAATGGGTAGAGGATGTTGAGCATGCTTCAGGCCTTAAAGTGGAATGGATGCGAACGGGAAGCTTGAACATCGCGTTTCATGAAGCGGATGTACTGCCGATGCAGACGAGACTCATTTGGCAGAATGCGCGGGGAGCACGATCTGAGCTCGTCGAAGGAGCAGCGCTTCGCAGCTTGGAGCCGCGGCTGACGGAACGGGCGGCAGCTGGTCTGTACTGCCCGGTGGAAAGCCACGTCTTCGCACCCAAGCTGGTCGAGGCGCTGTACGAGGCTTGCCGCCGGATCGGCGTGCAGCTGGTAGAGCAAGCAGGGGCTGTAACGACAGCCGATTGCGGAGCATCACATTCGCCGGCTGCGGCGGGCGGCGTATCGATTACGACTGCGTCCGGTGATTGTTACGAAGCGGACCGGCTCATCCTATGCGCAGGAGCATGGAGCGGAGCTTACGAGCAAGCGCTCGGATTCGCGCCCGAGGTGCATCCGATTCGCGGGCAAATATGCTCCTTCGAGGCGCCTGTTGAAGAAGTGCGCCATATGGTATTTACGAGCCAGGCATATTGGGTCGGGAAAATGAACGGGACGGTCGTCTGCGGCGCTTCCGAGGACGTTGCCGGCTTCGATACGACGGTGACCGATCGCGGCATTGACCGCCTGATTCGGGCAACAAACCGGACGTTCCCGTTCCTCGCTGGCAAGCCGACTGTGAAGCGATGGGCTGGCCTTCGTCCTGCCACCCGAGACGGCAGGCCGCTAATCGGCGTGCCGGACGGCATACCGAGCGTCATTGTGGCGGCGGGACATTACCGCAATGGCATTTTGCTCAGTCCGGGCACCGCGCATATCGTCGGTGATCTGCTGGAAGGGAAAGGACCGGCCGTCCCGCTTGGCGAGTTCCGGCCCAACCGATTCGCCTCCTTGGCGACAGGGTTTAGGTAGAGGAATAGATGAGGCTGTCCTAATGTCATGAACTTGACGGGACGGCCCTTTTTTTATCCAAGTCTAATATGTACGGCTTTACAGCGATACGAGCAGCTGGAGCATCCGCTGCTCAGCACGAGGGACGCTGCCCACAAACCGAGTGACGCGCCTAGGGGGGAATGCATATATTGCCAATGACATCTTAGGTGGAAGAAGGAGAGGGCTATGCCGAAAAGCAATAAGGGGAAATCACCCAAGGGACGGAAGCCGCTTTTTTTTGTAGACAATCCGAACACTTCCGAGCTTCGTTGGCTGGATGAGGAGAGAAAAAAGAAAAGTCGGGAGAAGACGAATGCAGACGGTGTGCCAAAGCAGGAGCTTGACCGGTCCAATACCGCACAAGTATCGCTCCATTCTGTGGCTGCTCCTGCCTTGCCTGAGAACGATACGATCGTGCAGCCGCCGGCTGCTGGGGCCGAGCCATCGAATGTACGGCCGTTGGCTGTGGAGAGCGGGGCCGTCATTTTGCCGCATGTGCTTGGAACGACGATACGCCCCGCGCGTCCGGTTAAAGGCTCGGGCAAGGAATCCAACACAGGGAATAAAATTAATTCGGCCGCGAAGCTTGCCAAGTCTGATGCTCCTGCAGCGGAATCGAACGCCGTAAAGCCGCTCTCTTCAGCAGAAGCATCGGCTGCGCAGTCTGTTAAGTCCGTGGAGCTTGTTCATCCTGCGGCGGTCGAACAACAGTCCCTTGCCGCTGCCGCTCAGATGGATGAGCAGACGAAACGTGAACGGATCGAGGAGCGTAAGCAGCCGAATAAGCCTGCACCGATTATTTATTCGGATGATTTGGCTGACGAGTCGGTCATCAGTGAGAAGCTCGCGCCTGGTGCAGTCAAGAGCAGCAACATTCAGCTTGGAGCGGTTGTAACGGCTTCGATTGCTGATTATGCTGTTGAATCGATCAAAATTGCGGACGGCGCGATTACATCCTCGAAGCTTGCATCAGAGGTCATTACGGGCGAGCATCTGGCCAAAAATGCAATTTCCGGTCAAAAAATACGCGATCGCTCAATAACGGGAGATAAGCTGCGCGACAACAGTGTGACGAGCGAGAAGCTGGCAGACCGTACGATCAGCTCGGACAAAATTGCGGAAGGCTCGATCGATACCATCCATCTGAAGCCGTTCATTATTACATCGGAGCTTATCGGCGAGCAGGCGATTACATCCTCGAAGCTGCGCCATGGCTCGATTGTAACGGAAAGCTTGGCGAACGAGTCGGTCAATGTAGCGAAATTAGCCGATGGAGCTGTAACGAAGGAGAAGCTGCGCAGCGGCGCGGTTACGAGCGACAAAATTGCGGCCGAGGCCGTAGACTCGCACCATTTGAAACCGGGACTGTTGCTGGCTGAACATGTATCACTCGGTATTATACAGGGAAAGCACTTAGCTCCGGGCGAAATCGAAGGCGAGCATCTAAAAGAAGGGACGGTTGGCTCTAGAGAGCTGGCATCCGCATCGGTCGCTTCCTCTGCGCTTGCTCATGATTCCGTAGCCTCGGAGCATCTTCAAGACAATGCGGTGCTTGGCAGCCATATCGCTTCTGGCCAAATCGAAGCGCAGCATATTATGGATGAGTCGCTGACCGCTTCGAAGCTGTCGGAGCAGGCGGTTACAACGATTAAGCTGGCAGACCACGCCGTAACGTCTTCTAAGCTGGCCGACAGCAGTATAACAACGGCGAAGCTGGCGGATGACATTATATTTAGCAAGCATCTGACCAAAGCGTCTATCACGTCTGATAAGCTGGCGGAAGGAATCGTAGAGCAGAAGCATATCGCGAAGGGTGCAGTGTCCGCTAATGAACTGAAGCAGGATGCGGTTCATACAGAACATTTGCAGAATGACTCCGTGACGTCCGACAAGCTGGCTCCCAGCTCTGTACTGGAGGAGCATATTGGCTTCGCAGCTGTTGGCATGGCGCAGATTGCTGATGGCTCCATCTCTGACAGCAAGCTGGTCGATGGTGCAGTCACAAGCTCGAAACTGGCTAAGCAAGCAGTTGCACGGGATCATCTGATGGATGAAAGCATTACGTTTGACAAAATTGCGCCTGCTGAGATTCGGGCCTATCATTTGTCAGCGGGCGCAGTGACGACTGAGGCGATTTCAGACGAAGCGGTAACAGGCTCTCATATTTGTCCAGGTGCAATTAGCGCGAAGCATATCGGGCCCTTCGCCGTCGAGACGAGTGCGGTTGCCGACAGCTCTATTACGTCGGCGAAAATTGCCCCGCATGCGATTACGGAGCGGCATCTCGGCTTCGGTACAGTATTCGCACACCATTTGGCCGATTATGCGGTAAATTCGCTCAAGCTATCTCCAGAATCGATTACGACCGACAAGCTGACCGATTATTCGGTTACGACCTCGAAGCTGGCTAATTCGAGCGTTACGAGCGATAAGCTGGATGCTGGCAGCGTCGGGTATATGCAGCTGATGGAGGGTGCGGTTAGGAGCAGGCATATCGCCAGCGGCGCAGTCGGGTCCGCTCAGCTTGCGGCCGATTCAATTAAGACGAACCATTTTGCGGCAGGCTCCGTGACAACTGATAAGCTGGCAGACGGTGCGGTTACGGGAAAAAAACTAGCGGATGGAGAAGTACAAGAGCACCATCTGGCTGCAAATTCAGTCGGCAGTATGCAATTAGTGGAGCAATCCGTATACGGTATTCATCTTACGCCTCAAAGTGTCGGCTCTAGCCATCTGCTGAAGGAATCGATCGAAACCGATCATTTGTCTCCGGAAATTGTCGGCAGCATTCATCTGCAGATGGACGCCGTCGGTTCGAAGCATTTACAGCATGGGGCGGTTGAGTCCATTCATTTGCAGGAAAACGCGGTGAAGTCCGTCCATCTGTCGGAGGCTGCAGTACGGAGCAGCCATCTGGCAGCTGATTCGGTTAATGCGGAGCATTTGGCGCCGCAATCGGTTAGCACGCAGTCGCTGCAGAAGAATGCGGTAACAGGCGATAAAATTGCATCCGGAACGATCGGTGGCGAGCATCTGGCTCTAGAGTCGATTTCGGGCAAGCATTTGAAGGCGGAATCGATTCAAGGCTACCATTTGCGCAAAGGCTCGATTACGCTCGCGCATATGGCTGGCGAAGCGTTATCGTTCGATAAGGCGCCGGAAGGAAGCATTCATGGCAGCAAAGTGAAGCTTGGCACGCTGACGGGCGAGCACTTGGAAGCGGGCAGTATTCGCGGCGAGCAGATCACAAGCGGAAGCATCGGAACTCGTGAGCTAGCGGATCGGGCCGTTACGGCCGAGAAGCTGGATGATCACGCGATATCGGCCCGTCATGTGGTGCCTGGTTCAATCGATTCATCACGAATTGCGGCAGGGGCGGTGACGACAGACCAACTGGCGGAAGGATCGGTAGGAGAGCTTCAATTGGCACTGGGGGCGGTCGGCGATAGCAAGCTGCGGGACGGTGCGGTTAGCACGCAGAAGCTTGCTGACGGCTCGGTGACGGAGGAGAAGCTGGCAGCGGCTGCGGTTACGAGTGATAAGATTGCATTCGGCGCAATAGACGCTACGAAGCTGGCAGATGGTTCTGTAGGCGTGCTGCAGCTATTGGAAGGCAGTGTTACAAGTGCGAAGCTTGCACCGGGCGCCGTATTGGGCGTGCATATTGCGGCAGGAGCTATCGGAACGGGAGAGTTGTCAACGGCGGCTGTCACGGGAGGAAAGCTTGCCGACGGCTCCGTATCAGAAGCAAAGCTTGCCGACGGCTCCGTAACGTCCGATAAGCTCGCTTATGGTGCTGTAACAGCAGGGAAATTAGCGGATGCGACGGTTGGTGAGAAGCAGCTGCTGGAAGGCGCGGTAACCGCATCGAAGCTGGGCGAGGGTGCTGTCGGAACGAGCAAGCTGATAGATGGCGCGGTCACTGCCAGCAAGCTGTCCATATCGTCAGTTGGCAGCGAAGCGCTGATGAATAACGTGGTGACGGAGGCGAAGCTGGCTGATGGTGCTGTAACCTCAAGCAAGCTAGCAGATGGCGCTGTGACGGCGGGCAAATTGGCACAAGAGGTGGTTGGCTGCGAACAGTTAGTCGATGGGGCGGTAACAGAAGCGAAGCTCGCCATAGGTTCGGTGACGAACGATAAGTTGTCAGAAGGAGCGGTAACGGCAGGCAAATTGGCACAAGAGGTGGTCGGCAGCGAGCAGTTGATTGACGGTTCGGTAACGGAAACAAAGCTGGCTAAAGCATCCGTGACGTCAAGCAAGCTCGCTAACGGGGCCGTTACGGCGGGCAAATTGGCAGAGGAATCGGTCGGCAGTGAGCAATTGATCGACGGCTCGGTAACGGGCACAAAGCTGGCAGATGGCTCCGTAACGCCTGACAAATTGGCAGAAGGATCTGTAACGATAGGGAAACTAGCAGCTGCGGTAGTCGGCAATGAGCAGCTCATCGACGGCTCGGTAACGGGTACAAAGCTGGCAGATGGCTCCGTAACGCCTGACAAATTGGCAGAAGGATCTGTAACGATAGGGAAATTAGCAGCTGCGGTAGTCGGCAATGAGCAGCTCATCGACGGCTCGGTAACGGGTACAAAGCTTGCTGACGGCTCTGTAACACCTGACAAATTGGCAGAAGGTGCTATAACGGCAGGGAAATTGGCCTCAGCCACAGTCGGCAGTGATCAGCTTATTGACGGCTCGGTAACGGAAGCAAAGCTAGCAAACGGCTCAGTCGGTCCGGAGCAGCTTGCGGATATTGCAGTTCGGTCGGCTCATATCGCATTCGCCAGCGTGCTGCAGGAGCACATTCATCCGGGAGCGGTTGGCAGCAACCAGTTGGCCGATGACAGTGTCGGACCGCAGCATTTGAATGCGGGAGCGGTCAAAAGCAAAGCGATCGCGGACGGCAGCATTGGCGTCAGCAAGCTGTCTCCTGACGTCCTCGGCATGATTAGCAAGCCGTTAATCGGAATAGGCGTGATTCAGTCGCGGCATCTTGCACCGGGTGCGGTGGAAGCTGCCCATCTTACAGCCGGCTCAGTTGGCTCGCGAGAGTTGGCGACAGGCGCAGTTGGCGTCGAACAGTTAGCGTTCACTCCGGTATGCGCTCCGTCTGGCACAATTGTTCCTCTACAGCAGTTCGGTCTAGCTCCCTTTGCCTTCAATGGGCAGGAGGAGACGTGTGACGTCATCATTTCGTTCGATGAGCCGTTCAAGGATTCGTACTATTCGTTCGTTGCGATGACCGATCATCCGGCATGTATCGCTACCTTGAAAGACAAAGCCGACGACTTCGCGGTCGTATCTGTATCTCGGATTCGGTTCAGCACCGAGCCTGTCGGCTACATTAACTGGATTGCAATCGGGGCAAGAACCCGTTCATAGCGGTATGATACTGGGGCTGTTCAGAAAGTCTGTGAAGCAAAAGCGGACGGATGAACAGCCCCTTTCTCCGATTTAAACTCGCATGTGGAAAAATATAAAAACGCGTTGTGTATGTGAAATTACTGCAAGGAGTGCATGAAGTGGTCGCCCTTTCATTCGCATGCGGCAAAATGACTGCACAGGCTGCAAAAATTTGGCCTCGCAAGAGATCGAAACGGACTCCTAACGCGAAATTTGATTTAGCGGACAGCCCCCTTCTTACGCTTTGGGGAGGGATGTACATACGCCGTTGCGAAGCAAGCTGACCGACATAAGATATTCAATATAACACCAACTGTATGTTCATAGAGCCGATCCTTCAATCATTCGTGAGGAGGTGATCGTATGGGTCGTGCATCCGGTGTGCGTGCACGGCATGGCAGGTCCGGAAGGAGACAGCGGCGCCGTCTCTTGAGGGCATCTTTTCGAAGACGGGGAGTTATGCGAAGCCGAAGCCTGCGGCTGCGGGCCAGAAGAGCTAGACGCAAATATACGGCGATGTCTGCGGCAAGCCGGTACAAGTCTGTAGGACCAGTGCAGACACTTCCGGAGGAGGGAGAGAATGACCGGCGCTCGGACGCTGCCCCGTTCGTATCGGTCATTATCCCAGTCATGAATGAGCGAAGGACGATCCGGCGAGTCATTCGCGAGGCGTTGGCTGTACACCCTTCAGTTGAAGTGATCGTGGTAGCGAACGGCTCGATGGACGGATCGGCCTGTATTGCTAGTCAAGCCGGCGCTCGAGTCATTGAGTACAAGGCTCCGCTTGGCCACGATGTCGGACGTGCGATAGGCGCGCAGGCTGCACGCGGCAAGGTTCTGCTGTTCATTGACGGCGATATGATCATTCCTGCGAGCCGATTAAGGCCGTTCGTACAGGCTGTAGCTCAAGAAGGGGTCGATGTCGCATTGAACGATTATTCCGGGCCGACGGCCAAGCTGAATGTTCACAGTGTCGTGCTGGCTAAGCATGCGCTTAACGTGCTGCTCGGCCGTCCGGATCTGGAAGGGGCCTCGATGACCGCGATTCCGCATGCGGTCAGCCGAGCTGCATTAGAGAGAATCGGGACGGAGACGCTTGCCGTACCACCGCTGGCGCATGCCAAAGCTGTACAGTCAGGTCTATGCGTCATGCTGGTGCGGCGAATTAACGTCGGTAAGCTGAATCCGCCGCGAATTGCGCGAGAACGTATCAGCCCGCTGGAGAATGTTATCGTTGGGGATCATCTGGAGGCGGTCAACTGGATGATAACCAAAACTGGTGAGCGGTGCGGATACGAGGATCGGTTTCGGCAAAGGCACTATGCGAGGTGACGGACGAATGAGAAGCAGACGCAAGGCTGGCGGGAGAGCTAAACGGCTCGGAGTATCGCTGCTTCCAGGCTGCCGTGCAGCAGCTGTCGTTATGGCCTATAACGAGGAGCAGACGCTTCCGCTCGTCCTGGAGGAGCTTGCGAAGCTTCCGCTCGAAGAAACGGTTGTCGTCCTTAATGGCTGTACGGACGGGAGCTTCTTCTCAGCAAGATCGTTTCCGGGCGTAACTATCGTACATTATGCAGACAGGATCGGCCATGACGTTGGCAGGGCGATCGGAGCTAGATTGTGTAAGGCAGATATCGTGTTGTTCGTGGACGGAGATTTTCGGATTCCAGCCGAGCAATTGAAGCCTTTTATCGCTGCTGTAGCAAGAGGAACGGATGTCGCGCTGAACAATATTTCGCCATATTTGCCGCTGTTCCGTGATTGGGACGATGTGACGAAGCTTAAAGCGTTTCTGAATTTATCGCTCGGCAGACCGGAGCTCCATGCGAATTCGCTTACTTCGGTTCCGCATGCGTTGTCAAGAAGGGCAATCGAACGAATCGGCACTGCGCTGCTCGCCGTACCGCCTAAGGCACAGGCTGCCGCGATTACAGAAGGACTTGTCGTTGCTGCAGCGGGCTCGGTCAATGTGGTGGCAGCGAACCGGATACGGAAGGGCAATGTCGGACGCGATAATGAAGTGGCAAGGCTTATCGTCGGCGATCATATCGAAGCGCTTAAGCATATTATGGACAAGAGCGGAGCCCGGCTGTCGAAGACGGACCGAAATCGGCGCAGAGATGTTATCGCAAGGAGCGGAATATGATGACCAGCAAGCTGACCAGCATTATTATCCCGTCTTTTAATGGCCTTACGCTGCTTCAGCGTCTGATCGATTCGATCCGCGAGCATACTGATCCGAAGGCTACACCATATGAAATTATCGTCGTTGATAATGGATCGTCGGACGGTACGTGTCAGTGGTGCATTGACCAGCGCATCCCGTTCGTGTCGCTTGCAGACAACGTCGGGTTTCCGGCCGCCTGCAACCAAGGGCTTCGGATCGCTACAGGCGATCAGCTCATGCTGTTGAACAACGATATTGTCGCGACACCGAATTGGCTTGCTAATCTGTCTGCCGGATTGGAGCAGGAGAGCGATATTGGCTTGACCGGGCCGATAACGAACTATGCGAGCGGAATTCAGCAGGCGGATTACCGCTTCGACAGCTTAGAGCAATTTATGGTGATTGCAGCTGACGTGAACCATCCGGACGCTAGCAAGCGGGTGCGCGTCATGCGGATTGTCGGGCTGTGCATGCTGTTTAAACGTGAGGTGTATGAGAAGGTAGGGGAATTAGACGAACGGTTCTCGCCCGGTCATTACGAGGATGACGACTATTGCTTGCGCATTCGGATGCACGGCTACAGCTTGTTAATGTGTCAAGATGCGCTTATTTATCACGAAGGCAGCGCGAGCTTCCGCCGCACTAGCAGCGCGGAGGTTGAGCAGCTTATTGCGCGGAACCGCCAGTTGTATATCGACAAGTGGGGCATCGATCCCGGTATATTTATCGGCACATGACGGATGGGCTTGGAGCCCTGTTTTTATGCAGGAAGGGGCATGGTTTTGAAGGCTGTCATATTGGCTGGCGGAACGGGAACGAGGCTGCATCCGTTAACCGGATTGCTCAATAAGCATATGCTGCCCGTCGGCCGTTATCCTATGATTCATTATTCGATCGTGAAGCTGAGGGAAGCGGGCGTTACCGACATTTTGCTTATTACGGGCCGCTCTTCAGCAGGTATGCTCATCTCCTATTTGGGCAGCGGCTCGAAGCTTGGCGTTACGATGACCTATCGCATTCAAGAAGAGGCAGGCGGGATAGCGCAGGCGCTCGAGCTGGCACGTCCATTCATTCGGGAGTCGGAGAAATTCGTCCTGCTGCTAGGCGATAATTTATTCGAGGACGCTTTGGATGGTTATGTGCAGCAATTCGAACAGCAGGAAGAAGGCGCCATGGTGCTTCTTAAGCAGGTAGAGGATGCACGGCGCTACGGCGTTCCGACGTTCGGAGAGGACGGGAAATCGATTGCCGTCATTACAGAGAAGCCGGAACATCCGGCTACCGATTATAGTGTGACGGGCATTTATTTCTACGATGATTCGGCTTTCAGTCTAATCGAACAGCTCGTACCTTCCGGTCGGGGGGAGCTGGAAATAACCGATTTGAACAATGCATACGCCCGACAGGGGAAGCTGTCTTATGCGGTGCTTCGCGGCTGGTGGGTTGATGCCGGGACGTTCGAGTCGCTGCATGAGGCGTCCGGCCGAATGCTAACGCTACACATAGAGCCTGACAAAGGGAGCGAAACGGAATAACCGAGGTGAAAATATGGTTCACCGAATACGAACAGCAGGTCCGAAGCCCATCCTGAATCGGCTTCTGTCTAAGCGCACGCTTGCAGCAGCGGGAAGTACGATTAACGACGCTGCCTCGATCCATGCTGCAGTCGTTCAAGCCAGGGGGCAGCGGCGGGGACGGTCCAACCGGCTGCAGCGGATGGCTGCAGCTTCAGGCGGTCCAGCAAGGAGGACCAGAAGAAAAATACGTGCCGTCCGCTCGACTGGACGAAGACG
Source organism: Paenibacillus xylaniclasticus (assembly GCF_004001065.1). Classification (GTDB taxonomy): domain Bacteria; phylum Bacillota; class Bacilli; order Paenibacillales; family Paenibacillaceae; genus Paenibacillus_T; species Paenibacillus_T xylaniclasticus. The sequence continues at coordinate 35,199 of NZ_BIML01000010.1, read as the reverse complement.
CTCGAAGCTTCGGTATGCCGCAAGGCGTGAGAGAAAAAGACTGCCAGCTTCGCCCCAGAGCGTGCTGCCGACAGAAGAACTGGCGGAGAGGGGGCCAGAGAAGCAAGGCCCGCCAAAGGAGTTATCCTTCAAACGGTCGGAGAAGTCGGCTGATTTGGTAGAAGATGCGTTAGAGTATGCAGCTTACGAGGGAGGCGAGCAGCTGCTGGAGCAGGCTGTGCCGCATAATGTTCTGCTGCCGGAGGTCAGTCTGCGCGACGTCATCGCATTAGGCGTGGAACAGCTGCTGCCGCATGGTATAAGGCTGCTTGAACCGGCTGAAGTGTATGCGGAGCTTGAGGCTGCCATTCATGCGGGGACGCCTTGCTCCGTCGTTCGGCTGGGCGACGGCGAATTGTTGACGCTCTCGCAGGATATCGTCTATCCGGCCGATCGTATCGCAAGCACAGCTCAGTTCCTGCCCTATGCTGGGGTTGTGCCTCCGGATTTGGCCGCGCGCGACCAGCTTGCAGATGCGGTGCGCCGCGCCACGATCGTCGGTGTCCCACTGTCACGCCGCAAACATTTTCAGCCGCTGCTATACCCCGCCTTTCGAGGCCACGGCCTCGATGCTCGTTCCCTTCGATTGACGAGCTCTACGATTAACTACAGCTTATTTCAAGAGCATTGGCTCAAGCCGCTGCTGCAAGGGAAAAGGCTGATTCTAATCGGAAATTCAACCCCGGCGTTAGCGGAGCATCTCCGGGCGGAAGGCTGCACCGTTACAGGTGTTATTGCGCCAGTGCGCGGCTTTGCAGATATTGAACGGGTTATAGCGGAGGTGCGGTCTTGCGCATTCGATCTTGCGCTGGTGGCCGCCGGCATTCCCGCTGTCGTTATCGCTTGCAGAATTGCAAGCGAGCTTGGTAAGGCTGCGCTTGATTTCGGACATTTGGCCGATGGCATCGTGGTCGATCAGCTGAGGCTGTAACGATACCATGACGAAAGAGGATGAAGAGCATGAGAAGCACACTGCGGCAGCTCAGACGCTCAAGGCACAGGACGAGACGCAGAGCGCTGAGTGAAGTCCGGCATATGTCCAGCCATGAAGCCTTGCGCTACGATATGGGGTATCGTAAGGGCTATGAGGAAGGAAGACGAGCGGGAGCGGACAGCTTCGAGACGTTTTTCGAAGGTACTAGCATCATCATTCCTACTTATAACCAAGGGAAATATTTAAAATCATGCATTGAGAGCATTATTGACCATACCGATCTTCCTTACGAGATCATCGTGGTCGATAATGCCTCAACCGATGGAACGAAAGCGTACTTGGAGGAAATCGGTACGCATATCCGATACCGGATTTTAGATCATAACCGAGGCTTCGCCGGCGCGGTTAACATCGGACTGATGATGGCCAAAGGAAGGACGATCGTTCTGCTGAACAATGACACGCTCGTGACGGAGAATTGGCTCGACAATATGCTTACCTGCTTATACAGCGATGAGACGATCGGATTAGTCGGTCCCGTGACGAACTATATTAGCGGCGGTCAAAGAATTGATGTTCCTTATACGAAAATCGAGGATATGCACGAGTTTGCGAAGCAGCGTAACGTATCGGACCCGAACCAATGGGTAAGAACCGATAGATTGACTGGTTTCTGCTTACTGTTTCGGCGGGAGCTGCTCGAGCAAGCCGGCTATTTGGACGAAGGCTACGAGCTCGGTAACTTTGAGGACGATGACTTCAATATTCGAGTCCGTCTGCTCGGGTATTCGCTTGTCATTGCACAGGATTCGTTCATCCATCATTTCGGCAGCGTAAGTATTAAGGCGCTTGGGGAGCAACTCCATGAGGTTAATCGCCATAATGCACAATATTACTTGGATAAATGGGGCAATCCGAATGAATCGGTTCACCGTGTAAATCAATGGCGGCACACTACAGGCCAGGCGGGGGGGCAGGCCGGGAGGCTGTTTCGCCAGATCGATTTTTATCCGCACTATGCGCTTGTCAAGGGCATCGGCGATACGGTTTATTGGCTTGAGCAAGGTAAGCGCCGGCCGTTGGAAGGAGCGACGCAGCTTCCGGTTGTACGATTATCTCAGCTGGATCTGCGCCGTTATCCGATCGGTGAGCCTATTTCGGTTGATGATCCGCTTCTTACGTCCTTCCTGCAGTCTCACGGAGTCTGTTATGCTGCGGAAGGTGAGAATGGGTTGAAATATGTCGTAGAGGATGGAATGAAGCGGCTGATCGTGTCGGCAGCTGCAGCAGAGTGCTGGGGTTATACAAGCGAGCGAACCGTCCGCCTAAGTGAATCCGTGCTGCGTGAAATGCCGGAAGGATTGCCGATTATTGTACCAGTTAAGCTGTTTCAAGCATTATAAAGCGCCGAGCATATGTGCATGCCCGTCACCGTATTGTCAACAGAGCATATGCTGATAACAGTAAGGCGAAGAAAGGGAGCTGCTTGATGGAGGACTCGATTGATGCACTGATTGAGCACGTATCTCATACGAACCGGCAGCTGGCGCGGGTGTTGGAGGCGGAGCGGCACGTTGTTGTTCGAACGGCGCAGATGATTCATGCACTGCCGGATGAGAACCCAGAATTAGGCGGATTTACGGGGCTGATCGACCAAGCAAGCGGCGTGACGCGGAGCGTAATTGCTTATCTCAATAGCATTGCGGATTTGCAGGAAATGATGGCCGAGCAGCTGTATCACGTCATGATAGAGATGGACGACAACGACGAATAAGCTGCGGTTCGAGGCAGAGGAGGGCACGGGTGGTATGGCAAGCCGCGAGCAAGCGTTGAAGCGTATGCTGGATACTGCGGCTATGTTGCAGTGGAACTTATCGATGATACTGGAAGCCAAAGCGGTAGAAGCGGAGAAGGTACGGAATTGGATCTGCAATCATGTATCGTCTGATGCCTATGCCGAGCAGCACCAGCAGCTGATGGAATCCGTTCGCATGCATGATCAGATCGTCGAAGTCATTGATGGATTAACGAAGCTCGGACGCGGGATGAACGCCATCATGAAGGTAGCGCTAGAGCATGGTCTAGAAAATAATGACGATAGCGGCATGATGTACGGCGGTGGTATGGGAGGGAATATAGGAGGGCATCTGTGAACAGCGACAAAGACAAGACACGGTCTGTAAAGCTTGACTTGATCGCTTCTATTGCGAGGAGCCAGCATGCTCTTGCCCGAATACTGGAGTCCGTAGCGGACGTTACTTCCCATCATGATCCGCTTGCCATGAGGCTGAGGCACAACATCGAGCATTTGAGCCGTCTGCAGCAGACGTTAGTTGAATCAGTTACCGGCATACGGCTTGGCGAGCCACGCCGCGGCAGGCCTGCGAAGCCATGGCCGAACCGGGCACGGCTGGCTAAGAGCGTAAGGTCAAGGAGGAAAGAAAGGTGAAAGCGACGAGGGGCAGTAGAAAGCGAACAGCCCGGAAAAGCGCGAGAGCTAGAGCGCGGGGGAGACGGACGGTTCAGCGCCGTTCGAATAAGCAGGCTTCTTCGCGCCGGACCCGCAAGGTATCTTCCAAGCGGCGGGTAAGCCGACGCAGAAAAGCGCTGCGAACGGCACTTCAATACAGTTTGGGCTTCGACAGAGCTTACAATGAAGGCTATAATGCCGGCTTCGCCAAAGGGTTCGAGGACGGTCATCAGCTTGCATATGAACAGCAAATATAAAGCAGTGGGCTGCTTACGGCATTAAGCCTGGTGTACGTCCTGTGGATCAGTGTTTCCGCGGTACGCTTACCAGGCTATTTTGGCGTCGCTTTATGCTTGTCAGGCTTAGCGCTTGCGGACATCAGCCAATTTTGTCAAGCGGACGGCGCATACCCGTGTGTGTTCGACATGGAGTGCATATTGTGGAGATGAGGTGAACGTATATGAGCCGCAATAGACGAGAAAGTGCTACATCCGCGCAATATTGGCGGGGCGCTTCTCTCAAGAGGGTGGAAGCTTACGAAGCCGGTGCTGCAGCGGGCTACGAGACAGGCTATCGGACAGGTTGGAGGGAAGGTGCCTGTGAGGCGGTTACGCGCACGATCGGTATGCATGTCGCAGCCCGCTGCAATGTGCGGGTCATTTACGTTCCGCAAGGCTTTCAAGCAATTGACGATGGCATTATTCATGCGCTGCAGGAAGCGGCAGCCGAGCTGCATGTCGTTGAAGCGAGCCGAATGGCGGAGCAGGCGCTGCTCATTCGCCCGGATTTCGTGCTTGTGCTGAATGGCCTGCATGTGTTTCCGGATGATCATCTGACCCAGGTAGATACGATTCGGGCAGCCGGAATTCGAACGATCATCTGGTTTGCAGACGACCCTTACGTAACGGAGGATACGGTCATGATCGCGCCGCACTATGATACGGTGCTGACGCACGAGATGAGCACCGTTTCGTTATATCGGGAGATCGGCTGTACAGATGTTCATTATTTGCCTCTGGCCGTTCATCCTCTGCTGTTCAGGCCGATGCCAGTAGGCAGGCAGTATCAATCCGACGTCTGTTTCATCGGCCAAGCGTTCTGGAACCGGGTAGCCATATTCGATGCAATCGCTGAGCAGCTTGAAGGCTTAAAAGTATTCATCGCTGGCGGTTTGTGGGACCGGTTGACCCAGTACGACCGGTTAAGCCGGTTCATCCGGCACGGCTGGCTTCCGGTCGAGGAATCGGTTGCTTATTACAACGGTGCCAGAATCGTTATTAACCTGCATCGGACGACCGAGGCGGGAGCCGATAACAAAAATACGCATCAATATCCCGGCCTGTCGATTAATCCCCGTACCTATGAAATATCCGCTTGCGGCACGCTGCAGCTGACGGACGTGCGGGATGATTTGACTTCGTACTATCGTCCCGGCTATGAGCTGGATACGTATCGCGATGCAATAGAGCTCGGTGAGAAAATTAAGTTTTATCTCGAACATGAGGATGCACGCCGTGTGATTGCTATTCGCGGTCTGGCTCGAACGCTTAGAGACCATACTTATTCGTCGCGCATCGATCAGCTTATGCAGCTGCTGCAATACCGGCTGTAGTCAGCGGCCGCGCAAGCTTTCATTATCCGAAGAAAGAAGGTGATCGACGTGCAGAATGCTTACTTGCAGGGACGACAGGATGGCTTCGCGGCCGGCTGGGATCACGGTTACTGGTTCGGGCAATGCGAGTCGCTGCTGCAGTCTATGAGACATGAAATCGTTGTGCGGCCGGTGCATGTGCTGTTCGTTACGACGGGCAAAGGCTATCCTTATTCACCGCTTGACGAAGCGATAGCCGAGACGCTCCGAGCGATGACGGTAAGACTCAGCATTACGAGCGTACAGCAGCCCGTAGCGGAGGTGGCGGAGAGACTAAGGCCTGATGTCGTCATTGTGCTGGACGGGCTGGAGTTCGATACGGAGCAGGTCGATGCGATCCGCCGTCTTGGCATTCGAACAGTCGTGTGGTTTACCGACGATCCCTATTACACCGATATTACGTCCCGGCTCGCGCCGCATTACGATGTTGTGTTTACACTGGAGCGGGTGTGCGTCGATTTTTACCGCTCGCTTGGCTGCCAAGAGGTTCATTATTTGCCGCTCGGGGTCGATCCGACGGTATTCAGACCGCGCAATCCTCCCAGGTCCGAACGCAAGGAAATTAGCTTTGTCGGCTCGGCTTATTGGAAGCGGGTCGCTTTCTTCGATCAAATTACCGATTATTTGGCAACCAAGAATACGCTCATTAGCGGCATATGGTGGGAAAGGCTGAGCGGCTTCCACAAGCTCCGCTCGAAGATCGCGCTTGGCCGCTGGATGAATCCTGAGGAAACGGCGAATGTATACAATGGTGCGAAGATCGTCCTCAATATGCATCGTGCGTATGACGATGAAACGTTCAATAACAACAGCGCATTAATTTCAGCTGTATCGCCTAATCCACGGACGTTCGAGATTGCCGCATGTGCGACGCTGCAGCTGACCGATGTTCGGGAAGACCTGCCGCTCTTCTACACGCCGGATGTCGAGATCGTCACTTATTCATCCCCGCAGGAAATGATCGACAAGATCGAATATTACTTAACTCACGAACAGGAACGTAGGCAGATTGCGATGCGCGGGCTGTTCCGGACGCTGCGCGATCATACGTATACAAGACGTCTGGAGACGATGCTGACCATCTTGTTCGGCTAATGATCTGGCGGTTGGATGCTGCGCTGCAGGCGCGGAGTCCGGACCGCCGATTTTTGTGCACTTGGTGCAGGTTCATCTGTCGTGCCAAGCAAACTGTCTTGTCAATATATTGTAGCAACTAGGATAAGCGTGTTCCGATCTGTCTTCGAATTGAGCCTACTAAGGAGGTGAGGTCTGCTTGCGTTCCAAGCCTCGGCTGTTCGTATTCTCGCACATATGCAGCCAGACGTACGTGACGGGGGCAGAGAAGCTGCTTCTGTTCATGCTTCGCGAGCTTGAGCCTTATTTTCAATGCACGCTTGTCGTTCCGAATGAAGGCTATTTGTCCACGTCTGCCTTAGCAAGAGGGATCTCGATTGGTGTGCAGCCAATTCCGATCTCCGTCCCGCTCTATTTGGCGCAGCCACATCTGCTGGATGAGCTTCACCAGTTCCGCAGCGAAGCCGATTATGCCGCTCTCGTGCATTTGCTGGCAAGTCAGCGTCCGGATGCTGTGCTTGTGAATACGGCGGTACATCCGATGCCCGCGATTGCGGCGAAGGAGCTCGGCATACCGGTCGTCTGGTCGCTGATGGAGACGATCCGGTCAACCCCCCACACAGCTGATGCCGTCGCATTAATTCATAAATATTCGGACTGGATAGTCGGAATATCGGAATCGACGCTGCAGCAGGTTCGAATGTATTACCCCCACTTAGATGACAAAATCATACTGCTCCCGCCTTCTTGGCATCCCGAGGATTTGTCCCCTGAATCGTGGCAGTCGAATCGCGAGCTGCGCAGAAGCGGCCTCGCCGTTCGTCCCCAGCATCAGCTTATCGGGTTTATTGCTTCGTCGATCTATACGAACAAAGGCTATATGCCTTTTATCGAGATGGCGGTCGAGATTGCGAAGCGACACCATGACGCGCTGTTTCTAATCGTTGGCAATCCGGTTGATCGGGCACTGTTCGACTCGGGGCTGGATTTGGCTCGACGCTGCGGCATTATGGATCGGTTCCGCTGGATAAGGTTCGAAAACCGAATTGAGACAATTTACCCTGCGCTCGATATGGTTGTCGTTCCGAGCATGGCCGCCGAAGGGTTCGGCTTGACGGCGCTTGAAGGATTAGTGTTCGGCAAACCGGTCGTAGCGTTCGCTTCAGGCGGATTGGCGGAAGTGATGCAGATGACCGGTAATGCTGCCTATAGCGTCCCCGTCGGCGACGTGCTTGGATTGGTCAACTGTATCGACGGATTGCTCAGCAATCGGAAGAAAATGGAGACGGTTGGGATGCTCAGCCGGGCCGCCGTCGAACGGGCATACGGCATCGCCGCTTATCGGAACAAGCTTGTTCGGCTGCTGCATGCGATGAACGTCGATGCGGTTGTCAAGCCGCATTTGGTCAGAGGAAGCACTCCTGCTGTCTATTTGCTGGAGGATGGCAAGCTGCGGCCGTTCGTTTCAGAGAAAGCTTTTCTTGAAGCGGGCTATTCATTCAGCGATGTTGTGACAATCGACGATGCTACGATACGAGCGCTGCCGCTCGGTGAACCGATTGGAGAGCCGGAAGGGCTGACCGATCCGGCTTCTGTGAGAGCGAGGCATGCAGCTCGCAGACGGCGCCGTAAGCGCAGCGGCAAAGCTCGCAGACGTCGTGGGCGAGGTGGCAGAAGGCGAAGCAAACCGCCTATTCGCAGGACGACTGCCGGGCGTAGACGCAGCAAGGCGAAGAGGCGGCGAATGCGGAGATAACTTTAAACTGACGGGGGAGGCTGCGGCCGTGCGGGTCATGACGATATTGGGCACAAGACCGGAAATCATCCGGCTCAGCCTTATTATTGCGAAGCTGGATCAGTTGGCACAGAAGCATATTCTCGTTCATACGGGGCAAAACTTTTCTCCTTCGTTAAGCGGCATTTTTTTTACCGAAATGGATGTAAGACAGCCGGATTATACGCTTGCTTCCGGCAAGCAGACGTTTGGCGGTCAGTTGTCTGCCATATTCGGTGAGATTGAACAGGTGCTGCTGACGGAGAAGCCGGACGTCGTGCTGCTGCTTGGCGATACGAATAGTGCGCTATGCGCGATCGTAGCGGAACGGATGGGCATTCCGGTCGTTCATATGGAGGCGGGTAACCGCTGCTACGATTTAAAGGTGCCGGAAGAGAAGAATAGGCGCATTATTGACGCCGTGTCTACGATTAATATGCCATACACCTCTTATAGCAAAAGCAACTTGCTTCGCGAGGGATTCCCGGCCGCCCGGATCGTTCAGTCCGGTAATCCCATTTATGAGGTGCTCCAATACTATATGCCTCGAATCGATGCTAGCGTCATAATGGATCAGCTCGGGCTTTCGGAGAAGCAATACATCATCGTAACGGCTCATCGTGCGGAGAACGTGGATGATCCCGATAGACTGTCGTCGATCATAGAAGGCTTGAACATGGTAGCGGAGCAAACGGGCATGCGCATCGTGTGCAGTGTACATCCGAGAACGAGGTCCAAGCTTGCTCACGAAATGCTGCAAGCCATTCATCCGCTCGTTAAGCTGTATGAGCCGTTCGGATTTTTCGATTTCGTTAAGCTGGAGAAGCACGCGAGGCTTGCCATTACCGACAGCGGAACCGTGCAGGAGGAATGCTGCTTGTTCGGTGTACCGACCGTTACAATACGGGATACGACGGAACGGCCAGAGACGGTCGATTGCGGCAGCAATACGGTGTGCGGTCTTAAGCCGGACCATATTGCAGGTGCGGCCTCGGTCATGATGCGCCTCCCGTCTGAATGGAGCTGTCCGGACGGTTATAAGGCGGAGCATGTTTCGGATATTGTGGTGAAATTTTTGCTTGGAGGGAAATGGAATGTTTAACAACAAGCGGATTCTGGTGACGGGCGGAACCGGGTCATGGGGATACGAGCTTATCCGTCAGCTGCTGCCGCAAAACCCGCAGCAGATTATCGTATTCTCACGTAATGAATCCAGTCAGGTTGCGATGAGTCGGTTTTTCGAGGATAAGAGACTGACGTTCTGTATCGGCGATATTCGCGATAAGGAGGCGCTTACCCGCGCTTGTGAGAATATCGATTACGTTTTTCATCTGGCTGCACTTAAGCATGTGCCGGTATGCGAGGACCAGCCATATGAGGCGCTGAAGACGAACGTCATCGGGACACAGAATGTGATAGAAGCAGCCATTGCGAATAAAGTGAATCGTGTGATCTATATTTCGACCGATAAAGCGGCTAATCCGTCTAATTTCTACGGCATGACGAAGGCAATCGGCGAGAAGTTGATCGTATATGCGAATTTGCTTAACTCGGAGACGAAATTCGTCTGCGTGCGCGGAGGCAATGTGCTTGGCACGAACGGCAGCGTTGTGCACTTGTTTATGCACCAGATTCAGACGAAGCGGCAGGTCGGCATTACTGATCTGCGAATGACGCGGTTTTTCTTGACGCTGCAGGATGCGATCACGCTGCTGTTCAAAGCGTCGGCCGAGAGCATCGGAGGCGAAATTTTCGTTATGACGATGCCGACGTGCCGGATCGTCGATCTGGCGCAAGTGCTGATGGATTCGCTCGGTCGGCAGGCAGAAATCGTAGAGACTGGCATTCGTCCAGGTGAGAAGCTGCACGAAATATTGCTGACCGAATTCGAAAGCAAGAGCACGGTCGTCTATGACGACGAATATTTGGTCATTCTCCCGCCGCTTGATATACCCGGTCTGAAGCAGCATTATGCCGGTTATCCGCCTGTCGAATTCGACAGCTTCAGCTCCAGCCAGAACGTTATGGATCATGAGCAAATTCGGCAGATGCTGGTGCGAGGGGGATTTATCGCATGAAGCTGCTCATCGTCGGCGGCAATGGGATGGCCGGCCAAATGCTGATGAGGTACTTCGGCAAGATATCTAGCATTGAGGCTGAGTACACGACCCGCAGACCGGACGATGCCGAAGGCATACCGCTGGATGCGGCTAATTTTGAACAGGTATTCGAAGTGATCGCCGACCGCCGTCCGGATGCGATCGTTAACGCTGTCGGGATATTGAATTCGGATGCCGAGAGGCATCCGCTCGCCGCTTATCGGGTGAATGCGTGGCTGCCGCACTGGCTGCGGCATACGGCGGATCAAATCGGCGCTCGGCTTATCCATATTAGCTCGGATTGCGTGTTCTCCGGCGCAAGGGGACGCTACACCGAGCATGATATTCCTGACAATCCTACTGTGTATGGGCGTACTAAAGCGCTCGGCGAGGTGAAGGATGAGCCCCATCTGACGATTCGAACATCGATCGTCGGGCCTGACCGGAATGCGGACGGCATTGGGCTGCTGCAATGGTTTCTGAAGCAGCAGGGGACGGTAAGCGGCTACTCGTCGGTATATTGGAACGGTGTAACGACACTGGAGCTGGCTAAAGCGATTCACTATGCGCTTAATCGACCAGCTATCAGCGGACTTGTGCAGCTGGTCGCGCCAGAGACGGTCAGCAAGCTGGAGCTGCTTCGTCTGTTTCAAGAAATCATTGGACATGACGGCGTAACGATCGTTCCTGCTGCCGAGCCGGTGAATGACCGCTCGCTCGTATCGACGCGTGCCGATTGGACGTTCAAGGCGCAGCCATACCGTCTGATGCTGGCGGAGCTTGCCGAATGGATGCGGTCGTCATGAGCAGTGCAAGGCTGCTCGTTACGGGAGCGGGGGGATTTTGCGGGGAACATGCGGTGGCGCATTTTGTTAAAAGCGGTTGTGAGGTTATCGCTGCTGTTTCCAGGAATGCTGTCACAGAAAAGGGAAGTACCGCGGTCATTCGTTGCGATTGGACGGACCCGGAAGATGCTCGCCGGGCGGTTGCCGAGTCGAAGCCGGATGCAGTCGTTCATCTCGCCGGCTTGAATGCGGCGGACCGATCCTGGCATAATCCTGCCGGCTACTTGATGACGAACGCGATGGGAACGGTTCATCTGCTGGAAGCGGTACGCAGCGCCGACCGTCCGTGCCGCGTTCTGATTGCCGGCTCGATGCTCCGCTTCCAGCCTCCGCCTCCCGGCTCTATCCCGAATCCGCCGCATCCTTACAGCTTAAGCAAGTCGATGCAGGTGTTAATTGCGCAAAGCTGGAAATCCCTTTACGGTCTAGATGTCGTTGTCGCCGAGCCGTCCAACCTGATCGGACCAGGACGCTCTCGGGGACTGTGCGCATTGCTTGCTCGCTACACGGCAGAGGCGGAGGCAGCAGCTGAGGCCGGTCTTCCATCTCCTGTCTTCCGGCTGTCATCGCGACATGAGCGGCGTGATTATCTGGACGTGCGCGATGCGATAGCTGCATATGACGTATTGCTGCGAAGCGGTGTGTCCGGGGAGCTGTACCCGGTAGCTTCCGGCCGATTCGTGACGAACGAGCAGCTGGCAGGGCGGTTCGAAGCATTGGCCCGCGTACCGCTTTCGTTCGAAGTCGGCGACTCGGCAGCGCCGTCTCCAGAGCCGGTCGATGCGAGCGCCGTCTGTGCGCTTGGTTGGCAGCCTCGTATCCCGCTGGAACAGTCGATCGCTGATACGCTCAATGATGCGAGAGCTTATTATGCGAGCCAGAGAGGAGGACAGTAGATGCTGTATGGCGATCAACCGAAAGTATCAATCGTAATCCCGTTCTATAACGATCCGTATGTGAGGGAGGCGATCGAGAGTGCCTTAGCACAGACATATCCGAATATCGAGGTGATCGTCGTCGATGACGGCTCCACCAAGCATACCGAGCTGTTGAAGCCTTATGAGGGACGTATCTATTATCTAGGTAAGGCTAACGGCGGTACGGCTAGCGCGTTAAATCACGGCTTTCGGTATGCGAGCGGCGACTATATCGTATGGCTCAGCTCAGACGATTTTTTGTACCCGGACAAAGTGGAGAAGCAGCTTGCTGATATGCGCAGGGCGGATGCATGGATCGGACATACCGGATTTGACACCGTCGACGGCAAAGGGCGCTATACGCAGTTCGGCATAACCCCGCCGGCCAATCCTCACGAGCTGATGCTGGCATTCCGCAGCTGTAATCCGGTTAACGGCTGTACGGTCATGATGCGCAAATCGTTGTTCAATCGGATTGGGCCGTTCAATGAGGAGCAGACGTTCACGCATGATCTGGATTATTGGTACCGAGTTATGCTGGCTGGATTCCACTTTCATCTGACACCGGAGCCGCTGACCGCCTACCGGTGGCATGAGCATATGGGAACGATGCGCAACAGGGAGAGGATTGAGCGTGAGACGAAGGCATTGTTCCGCCGTTATGAGCGGCGATGGAGCCAGCATCTGCGCCGCTTCGGCATTGGATAAAGCTGCTCCTGTTCGGATGCCTGTTTGACCGATGGCGGCGCCTTCCGGCGTCTTCCGCTGTCAGACTGCCTGCATCCGCAGCGCGGTAACTCTAAAGCGGACAAGCTATATCGCTGCCGGGTTTAACCCGTGGGCAGGCTGCTGCAGCAGCGTTCTTCGTTACAAAACCCCTAGCGACCGCATCATCGCACGGAAGGAGGCGACATAGCGTGCGGGAGTAAACTCGGTCTGAACGCGAAGCTCCGCATGGCTGACGATTGACTGCCGAAGATTATGGTCGTGCCGAAGTCGCTGAGCGGCATCTGCAGCTCCCGCCGTATCGCCGAACGTATAATAGAGGCCGTGAATACCGTCGTCAATCATTATCCTTACGCCATCGTTATCGCCGGTCAGCACCGGGCAGCGGCAGCTCATTGCTTCCAGAACGGCGTAAGGAGCGCCCTCGGATAACGACGTCATCAGCAGCATTCCGCCGGAATCAGCTGCGTAAGAAAAGTAACCGGTCATCTGCGGTCTCGGTACGTTAGGAAGGAGCTTGATCCGGTCGACCAGCCGAAGGGAAAGAGCAGTTCGTGCGAAAGCTTCACGCTGCTCGGCAGCGGACAGCTGCGGGTCCTCGAACATCCACAGCTCTAGGTTTTCACCCCGGTCGGCTAGCAAGCGGGCGATTTGCAAATATTCCAGCCAGCCTTTGTTCGGATGGATTCGGCCAATCCATAGCAGGGGCATCGAATTGGTGGACCTTCGTATGCCCGGCGTGTATCGAAATTGAGTTGTATCGATCGGATTCGGGAAGGAGAACAGCGTTTTATGCGGCAGCATGATGCTGACCAGCGCAGCAACGAGCGGTGTGCCGGGATACAGGACGGCATCCGCATGCGGTTGGATGAATGGAACAGCATCTGATAGCGCTTTACGCGCTTCCGGCAGCGGACCAAGCCCTTGAATTTCGAATACGAGAGGTCCTTTATAGCCAATTTCGCGCAGCATATATAGCTCCGCATACCAAGAGGATAAGACGATGAGCGAAGGAGGATGCTGAAGCAGAAGCTGCTTGATTTCTTCAGCTGAGTAGCTGTAATGAACCGGACAAGGCATCGGACCGGCTTGAATGCCGCTGCCATGGAAGAAATAGAGCAGGCGGCAGCGGATGCCGGATGCGATAAGCGCCCGAATTCGCTCGCGGTTCAACGTATCCATGCCGCCGCTGGGGACGGCAAAGATAAATAGCACTTCCACGATGAATGTTCCTCCTTCACTAGCTTTAATCGACAGGTGCTGCTACGGACTTGTGACGCGATCGATCAGCCGGGAATACGGGCAATAAGTGCGGTCAGAGCATGCCGGTACAGGTTCGTAACAGAATTAGCCTCAGCCAGTACGGTATTGAAGTGCCGTGCCGTTCCCATGCCGGGATGGCGCCGATAAATGGTCAGCGATTCATTAATAAAATGAAAATCGATCCCGGCCAGCACGACCCGAATCCACATCTCATAATCGTGCGTATAGGGAAGCTGGTCGTTAAAGCCGCCCATTCTGACGAACAGCTCCTTGGTCATCATGATCGTGCAGCCGTTAATCACGCAGCCGTTTAACAGGGTGGAGATAAAGGCTTTGGAGGAATTGTATTTGGGGGCAACCTTTGTCTCGTATACGGAGCCGAATTCGTTCATCAAATCGTAGTCGGTATGACTGATTCGGGCGCCGGTCGCTTCCATATAAGCAACCTGCTTGGCAATCTTATCGCTTTTGAATCGGTCATCGGAGCTTAGCCAGGCTACATATTTACCAGATGCGAGACTCATCCCGTAATTCAGCGCACTTGCGGTGCCGCCGTTCGCCTTACCGATATAATGAATACGGTTCAAATAAGGGGCGAGCTTTTCCTGATGGCGGGTGGAGCCATCATCGACAACGATGACTTCAGTGTTCGGGTACGTCTGCCCGATCGCGCTCATAACAGCTTCATTAATATAAGGGTCGTTATAAAAGGGGATAATGATCGACACTTTAGGCATGCTGACAGCCGACCGCATGTGAAACACCCCGTCCTTTCTCTTCATGTGCTTTACTATACGAGATGTAGAGCGGGATGGACACGTCGAATGGTATGCGCCATCTATCTATTTTTGGAAGAGTTATTTAGGATGGAGGTATAATACCGAGAGCTCGCAAAATGTTGGCCATATCCGCGCAGTAGCGATCGGGATGAAAATCGGTTGCAATACGGCGATAAGCCGCGTCTCTCAAAGAGGAAGCAAGAGTCCGATCCTTCATTACTCGCAGCGATTGCATAGCTCCTTCCATTACCGTCCCGGACCGGAAGAACAGGCCGGTTCGACCATCCTCGAGCATCGTCCGTACGCCGTCGGAATCGGTCGCAACGACAGGGCAGCGGCAGCTCATTGCTTCCGCGACGGCATAGCCAAATCCTTCTGTACCTGAGGTCGATAACAGCAAACCGCCGCTGTCGCCAATTGCGGACAAATAATCGGGCATATGGGCATGCTGCACGTTCGATAGCAGCATCATCCGCGAAGCTAAATTCAATTGTTCGGTCATCGTGCGGAATTTGACGGCATCCTCCTGATTTCCAATCGCAGCATCGAGAAATATCCACAAGCGCAAATTCGGAACGTGACGAGTAAGCTCCGCGCAAATACGCAAATATAGCTCCCAGTTCTTGTTGCTCTCCAGCCGGCCGATCCACGCAGCTACCGGCGCGCCGCCAGGATTCGCATTTGCTGTTGATACGTAATGAAAATGTGTCATATCGAATGGATTGTGCAAATAAAACCGGGGTAGATCGGGGTAGTTCCTGTTGAACAGCTCCATTAAGTGACTTGTTTGTGGACTAATGATCGCACGTGCGTACCGTCGAATGAAGGGAGCAGCCTTGTGCAGCGTGGAAGCGGCATCTGTCCGGCTGCCTAAGCCTTGTGCATCATATAAGATTGGACCTGAATAGCCGTTGCCGCGAATTCGTTCGAGCATCATATGATCGCAGGAGGCAATGACCGCGTCATAGCGGTGAGTCGTCAGAAGCTCGGCAATTCGGCTGTCCTCGTTCGTAATAAGATAAGGGATGCCGCCGTTAATTAAGTTCTGCTCACCGGCGCCTTGCCATAGATAGAGCAAATGGCTCTCGATTCCGATTCGCTTCAGCGCGCGTGCCCGATGCCGGTTCAACGTTTCGATGCCGCCGCTTGGCAAGAAGTAAGTGAACAACAGCTTCAATCAGGTTCACCTTCCTTCCATTATGGGATTTTGACCAGCGCCGGAGGCGCTTCTTATATTTTATTCGTGCCCGATCCACCCCGAGAGGGCGAACTATTAAATTTCTCAAGTAGAAACCATAGTTTCTATAGTGATAGGTTCAAGTAAGCTGCGCTATTATTCGACTTGCAAGCGAATTCGATAAGGAAAAGGGGGGAATTGATAGACTGCTTAACAGGCTTTGTTGAGGATTTAAGAATTACGCCTTTATTTTATTGTCATTGGAGGAATGTAGAATAATGTTCAGAACGAAACGGTTTAGGAAACTTACGGTGCTCGTAGCGGCCGTATCGATTCTCTCTACTTTGGTTGCAGCCAGCGCTGATGCTGGGCTGGCCCGAAGCAAGTTTCTTGGTAATGTGATTGCAGGCAGCGTTCCGTCGAATTTCGCAACGTATTGGAATCAAGTCACGCCTGAGAATTCAACCAAATGGGGAGCGGTTGAGGGTACGCGCAATTCCATGAACTGGTCGCAGGCTGACATGGCTTATAATTACGCGCAAAGCAGAGGGTTCCAATTCAAATTCCATACGCTCGTATGGGGAAGCCAAGAGCCGGGCTGGATTGGCGGGCTATCGGCACAAGACCAGAAGGCAGAGGTTCAGCAGTGGATTGCGGCAGCAGGGGCACGTTATAAGAACGCTGCATTCGTCGACGTAGTTAATGAACCGCTGCATGCGAAGCCTTCGTACCGTAACGCGATTGGCGGCGACGGTGCGACTGGCTGGGACTGGGTCATCTGGTCGTTCCAAGAGGCACGTAAGGCGTTCCCGAATTCTAAGCTGCTCATTAACGAATACGGTATTATTAGCGATCCGTCGGCAGCGGCTAAATATGTTCAAATTATTAATCTATTGAAGAGCAGAGGTCTGATCGATGGTATTGGCATTCAGTGTCATCAGTTCAACATGGATACGGTATCGGTATCGACGATGAAGAGCGTTCTGAATACACTTGCCGCAACGGGATTGCCAATCTACGTATCAGAGCTGGACATCAGCGGCGACGATGCGACGCAGCTGGCTCGTTATAAAGAGAAATTCCCTGTACTGTGGGAGCATTCGAGTGTGAAAGGCATTACCTTATGGGGCTATATCCAAGGCCAGACGTGGAAAGCCAATACGCATCTTGTGAACTCGAACGGTTCGGAGCGTCCAGCCATGCAGTGGTTGAAGACGTATATGTCGACACATTGAGTTAAGAGTTGTTCTTTCTTCATATGTGGAACAAGTAAGCCGCAGTGCAGTCTATTCGACTGTGCTGCGGCTCTTTGAGTTATTTAATAAATTTGCACGATAACAACTAACGATTATGATTTCACATCCTGCAATCCCCACCGTATTAATACGCCTGCCTGCGTAAGTCCGGCGCCGTAGCCGTACATAAGCACGAGCTGACCTTGGCTGAGACGGCCGTCCCTCACGGCTAGGTCAAGCGCCAGCGGAATGGATGCTGACGATGTATTGCCGTATTGAACGAGCGATACGAGCGTCCGGTCGACCGGAATACCGGTCCGTTCGCAGATCGATTCGATAATGCGCATATTTGCGCTGTGCGGCACAAACCAGTCGATGTCGGCTATGCTGTAGCGGGTTCCGTTTAGAAGGCGTTCAATTCCGTCTGGAACGGTACTGACGGCCCATTTGTACACTTCGCGTCCATTCTGAACTATTTTGCCGGGATTGGAAAGCTGATGTTCTCCGATCGACTGGGATAGACCAGTCATATATACTTGATGTCCGCCTGAGCCAGTCGTCACGGAGTAAGCGGCGAGCAGATCGCCCTCCCGGCTGTCATCCGCTTCAAGTAGGATGGCGCCCGCGCCGTCGCCGAATAGTATGCAGGTCGTACGGTCGGTGTAATCGGTTACTTTGGTCAACGTTTCTGCTCCGACGACGAGCACTTTGCGAGCAGCGCCAGAGTAGAGCAATCCGTTCGCATTTTGCAGCGCTGCTGTAAAGCCAGCGCATGCCGCCTGCAGATCGATCGCTCCGCACGCTACGATACCGAATGCCTGTTGAATTCGACATGCGACTGAAGGAAATGGCATATCAGCTGTTGTCGTTGCAACGATGATATAGTCGACGTCGGTAAGCGTTACGTTATATCTGCGCTGAAGATCGTTGATCGCTTCGATGCACAGGTCACTGCAGTATTGCTCAGGCGCGGCAACCCGTCTTTCGGCGATACCGGTTCTCCGAATGATCCATTCATTGTTCGTATCGACCATCTGCTCTAAATCCGCATTTGTCAGCACGGTGTCGGGAACATAGGAGCCGATGGCGGTAATGACAGCATTCGAGCGAATGCCGGATCGATGAGACGCTGTTGGCATGACGATCACCCTTAAAGTCGTTATTTTTAGTACCAGGTTCTAATACCTAATACTAAAACATATTGGAAGATGGCTGTCAAGGTGAAAAAGGAATTATGGAGGGGAGGTTAGTATTTCTGTTGGTCGATCCTGTGGTTAGTTGGCGATGCTATACAGTGGTTCCTGGGTATGAATTTAGTGCTCTGCTAGTCGTAAGACTATCTGACCCACTCAATAAAAGTCGAACATAAGCCAAAAGAATAGTTATTGAATGCTTTGATAGATAATTATCGTTTGATTGTGCAGTTAAGTAATGATAAGCATCAACAAACATCTCTGTAAATGTTAAGCCGAATAAATTGAAAGTGGGGATTAAGCTAATATCAGCGCAATATTTTCAATTAATTTATATTATATTTTTATGGAAAAAATAAACTTTATCACAGTGTCTTGTATTATCGAAAATTGTAAAAATAAGCTGTAATATTGCTATTAGTGTCAAAAAAAGGGTAGATTAAACGATTATTGTTTTTGTTGACTCTCCATTTTGTTGAAGGTAAAATCTAGAACAAATTCAGAATATGGTTGATCCGTTGATGGGACTTAGTACACCGAACCTTGCATAGCAGAGAGGGAAGTCTTGGCTGTAAGTTTCCTTATGTAAATCCGACGAACCAACCTCCCGGAGGACAAATAGTGGACCAACCGGTAATCATCGATGGAGGCTTGGCATGAAAGCGGGCGCCTCTGATTTTCGGACAGCAGCTATTTGCATCAGGTAGAGCATTATTCGCATTAAGAGTGGGAAGAAGTCCGGATTTGCATGGAGACGGGGGCAGGACTTGTTCAAAGCGTGGGTGGTCCGCGGGAGATACAGCATATGCAACTCTCGTCCCTGGCTAACGTCAAGGGAGGGGGGTTTTTATTTTTTAAGTTCAATGATGTAGGATAGGTCCTGATCTTTGATGACCTGGAGGTCTAAAATCATATGACGAAGATGACGATGCTTAAAACGCATCATTGCGGCTTGTTAAGCAAAGCTAATGAAGGGGAAACGGTCACACTGAACGGCTGGGTGCAGCGCCGCCGCGACCTTGGCGGCGTGCTGTTTATCGATCTTCGCGACCGTAGCGGCTTGGTCCAGCTTGTGTTCAATCCGGCGTTTTCTGGAGACGCTCTAGCAGTGGCTGACCGCGTTCGCAACGAGTATGTGCTAGCTGTTCGCGGTAAAGTGGTTGGAAGGGACAAGGAAAACGTTAACCCAAGTATTCCGACGGGTGAGATTGAAGTGCAAATTACTGAAATTGAGATGATGAATATGGCGAAAACCCCGCCCTTTTTCATCGAGGACGGCATTGAAATCGACGAAGCGCTGCGTCTGAAATATCGTTATCTTGACTTGCGCCGTCCTGAAATGCAGCGGACCTTGATTTTGCGCTCCAAAGTGGCTAAAGTGTTCCGGGATTTTTTGGATGACAACGGTTTTATCGAGATCGAGACACCGATTATGACGAACGATACGCCGGAAGGCGCGCGCAGTTACCTTGTACCAAGCCGTGTGCATCCAGGAGAGTTTTACGCATTACCGCAGTCACCGCAAATTTTTAAGCAATTGCTAATGGTTGGAGGAATAGAACGTTATTACCAGATCGCCCGCTGCTTCCGCGACGAAGATTTGCGTGCTGATCGACAGCCAGAATTTACGCAGGTAGACATTGAAACGTCGTTCATGTCGCAGGATCAACTGCTTGAGCTTATGGAGCAGCTCGTCGTCCACTTGTTTAAAGAAATTGCGGGTATCGACATCCCCATTCCGTTTCAGCGGATCACCTACGCAGAAGCGATGAGCAAATACGGCTCTGATAAACCCGATCTTAGATTTGGTTTGGAGCTGAAGGACGTTTCTGACATCGTTGTTGAATCGGGCGTGCAGTTGTTTGCGAACGCGATCAAGAAAGGTAATCAGGTGAAGGCGCTGAACGCCAAAGGCTGTGCGAACTGGAGTCGCAAGGTAATCGATGATCTCGGTGTGTTCGCTATGCGTTATGGTGCCAAAGGTCTTGCATGGATCACATGTAAAGACGGCGAGTTGAAAGGGCCGATCGTAAAATTTCTCAACGATCAGGAGTTAACGGCGCTTAGAGAGCGGCTTGAAGTAGAAGAAGGCGACCTGCTGCTGTTCTCCGCCGACACTAACAAGGTCGTGGCGGAGGTGTTGGGCAACCTTCGTCTACATATAGCTCGCGAGCTTGGGTTAATTGACGAACATCACTTCAAGTTTGTGTGGGTCGTCGACTTTCCGCTGCTCAGCTACAATGAGGAAGAAAAACGGTACGTCGCAGAGCATCATCCGTTCGCGCGTCCGAAAGAAGAGGACTTGCATTTGTTTGTAACCGATCCCGGACAAATTCGTGCACAAGCGTATGATCTTGTATTGAACGGCTACGAGGTAGGCGGCGGTTCGATGCGGATTTACAAGCGTGAAGTACAGGAGAAAATGTTCGGCGCTCTTGGCTTCACAAATGAAGAGGCGCAAGAGAAATTCGGCTTCCTGTTGAATGCTTTTGAATATGGTACCCCGCCACATGGGGGGATCGCCTTTGGGCTTGATCGTTTGGTTATGCTGCTTGCAGGTCGTGCCAATCTTCGTGAGACGATTGCTTTTCCGAAAACGGCAAGTGCGAAATGCTTGGTGACCGATGCTCCAGGACCGGTCGAGGATGAGCAGCTTGAGATTCTCTCGATTCGTCTGGCCGTCAAGGAGTCGTCCTACAATGAATGAATGCTGCACAGATACGCTCCCTAGCCCACCTTAAGTCTATCCGTTCATAATGAACCTGCGAATAAACGTAAAGTCTTCTTGTCGCAAAAATAGCTTCTAGTCGCATCATAGAGAAATATTTCGAAGATCAACACCCTAATAAGGGAGATGGGATCATGAAGCGGAGCGTAATATCAATTGAACACTATACTCCAATTTTGATTATCGGAACGGGTATATCGGGACTTGCTGCTGCTTACTATTTGTCTAAAAACAACATGAAGTACACGATTATTACGAAAAAAAGCGCACCTAAGCAAAGCAATTCTTTTCTCTCAGCTGCTAATACGCGTGTTCCTCCACTAAATAATATCAATCAAATTATTAATTTAACGGTAGAGAAATGTGGAGCGGATCGTTCAGTAATTGAAACGTTGTATAAAAATTCTGGTGTAATTTTAAATTTTTACGAAGAATTAGGGATAAAGCATGAAAAAACAACCATTGGCGTCATGCCCGAATGTTTAATTAAATCGCACGGGGGAAAGAAATTAATCAACAAATTATTGAATCATATTGAACAACCGATGACTAATCAAATGTTAATTGATCTGGAAAAGTTGGATGAAGGGATTGCTGCAATCTTATATGACATACAAGTAGATCAATTCACTAGAATTTATACGAATTATGTAATACTGGCTACGGGCGGATATGCAGGACAATTTTATTATAATGATAATTCGCCGAGTTCAACGGGTGAAGCACTTATACTAGCTAAAAAAATGGGTGCAAAATTAAAGGGCATGTCCACAGTCATGTCTCATCCTTGGTCCATCTACAATGGAAGGCAAATATTATTGGGAGGAGTTGTACGTTTAAGCGAGGGGAAAATAATAGACGAGGAAGGGGTTCAATTATTAACAGACAGGTATATTTGTGAAGCAATTGCTCATGACGAGTATCATGAAATTATTGATGAAATTATACAATTTGAATTAAATTGCATCAAGAATAATAAAGCTATGTATTTGGATATGAGCCATATTGATAAAAGCTTGCTGAATGAAAGATTTAAAAATTATGGATTTAGTCCCAACATAGTCAAAAATAACAAAGTTAAAATTTCACCGACAATTCACTATTCTTCAGGTGGAATTGAGATCAATTGTAACGCCGAGGCTATTAATCTAAATCGTGTATTTGTTGCCGGCGAGGCTCAGTATAACGGGAACCGCGGTTCTGGAAGAATTCCTGGGCAAGCCTTCGCATCTGGCATCGTATTTGGCAAGTTAATTGCCGACAAAATCGCTAATGAAGGTCATTTTAGTTCTCTAGAACCGTTTATGATATCGAATGTTCTACCCGAAACGTTAGAGGTATACTCCAAGGAGAATAACGACTTTCCGATTCAAGAGCTTCGGGAGGAATTGTCGATTCTTATGATGAATATTCTCGCTTCTCAATCAACTCCGGCTGTACTCTCATTCTACAAAGAGAAAATACAAGAACATCAAAATACATTAATAAGGAATGCACGAGGATCAGGCAAAAGATACGAGGATATTTTAACGTTATTCTTTGGGTATTGTATAGCAATAGAAATTATTGAAGACCTTGAAGAAAAGTATCGGTTTTCTGCTGGAAAGTGTTTAACGAAATTATGAGAGTCAGCTGATTTCACTCTAATATATTGACAATATTTGTATATTAATATATAATAAGACCATTTATTGAATATTATAAAATCTCTTATTTGTTGGTTAATCGCTGGTGGGTCACGTTAACCGCTAATGGAGAACATAAAGCGGAAATAATTGTAGCTTGTCAAGTTGGATAAGTGAAAGGGCGAAGCTATGTGCAAATGGCGGTGCACGTCATAAAATGAACCAAGTGAATTGGTATGTTTTTTTTGTGAGGACGGGCGGGGAAGAACGGGTGAAGCAGCTTCTTCTTAAATGGTTAGATGAAGAAGTGTGTAAACCATTTATACCGATTCGAGAGAGGCTTTTTAAGGCAGCAGGAACCGTGAAGAAAGAACTGGCCCCTTTGTTCCCAAGCTACGTTTTCGTTGAGTCGTGCTTACCCAACTTGAATTTTATATCGAGTGTAAATTCGTTGTTGTATAGTTCGTACGATATCGTTCGTTTATTAAGATACTCGAAGGCAGAAGCTTCCCTTAGGGACTCTGAGCGACAAGTTTTGAAGAGTTTATGTAATGATAAATATTGCATAGAATCATCTACCGGTTATATCGAAGGAGGGAAATTATATATTATTGATGGTCCCCTTAAAGGGAAGAGTAATATGGTGAAGAAAATAGACCGACATAAAAGGCAGGCCATTATTCAATTGGAATTTATGGGCGAGATAAAGCTCGTGAATGTAGCCGTAGAAATTATTAGTAAAAATTAAACGGATGACGTGGAACGAACGTTTATTTAATGAAGCTTTCAAAACGGGCAACGGTTTTGAAAGCTTTTTATGTGCGCCCAACATGGGCGCTATCTCTAGGGTTCAAGTCCCGAATGGTGAAGGCAGTAATAGCCATAGCTTAAGGCGGACACCTCGTACAAAACGGGCCAGCCATTCGAGAACGCATACGAAACGGAACCTACGAGCCAAGTCCAGTCCGTCGAGTCGAAATCCCGAATACTCGATTATTTGTCTTTCGATGGCTAGCAATCGCGGCTGAGAAAACCAATCCATTACTAAGGAGAGAGATTATGATGCGTAAGGAAGAAGTATTTGAAATCGTTAAAGGCTGTATTTGTGAAGTACTTCCTGATTTAAAGAATCACCATTTTCAATATGAGGACCGGTTGGTGGATCTGGGCGCTGATTCAGTAGATCGAGCAGAAATTGTAACGAGAGCAATGGAGGCTTTATCGCTTCAGATTGCTCGCGTAGAGCTATCAGGTGTAAAAAATGTAGGAGAACTGGCGGATGCGCTCCATTACAAATTACAATCCGTCTGAGCCATATATTACAGGCGTTGGCGTTACGTCGGCGATTGGCCAAGGGAAGGACGCTTTCGCCACGGCGTTGTTCGAAGGCCAGCATGCATTCGGGGTATTGCAGCGTCCTGGCCGAAAGGGAGACGCCTCATTCATCG
This sequence comes from Paenibacillus xylaniclasticus, assembly GCF_004001065.1. Lineage (GTDB taxonomy): Bacteria > Bacillota > Bacilli > Paenibacillales > Paenibacillaceae > Paenibacillus_T > Paenibacillus_T xylaniclasticus. The sequence continues at coordinate 11,222 of NZ_BIML01000010.1, read as the reverse complement.
GCGCAGAGCTGCCGTCCTTGTCGTTTCCGGAACACTTCTCTAGACGTATGCTGCGAACGGCAACCCTATCCGGTCAAGTCGCCTTGCTTACTCTTCAGGAAGCATGGGATGACGCTCGTCTGGATGACGTCGATCCAGGTCGCATCGGTCTAATCGTTGGCGGCTCTAATTTGCAGCAGCGGGAATTGTTTCTTACCTATGAGAATTATCGCGATAAAATGTGTTTTGTTCCGCCAACTTATGGTCTTACTTTTATGGATTCTGATTTGTGCGGACTATGTACGGAGCAATTCGGCATTCAAGGATTTGCTTACACGGTTGGAGGAGCTTCTGCAAGCGGACAAGTCGCGATTATTCAAGCCATTGAGGCGATTCAGACAGGGCGGGTAGACGTTTGCATTGCGATGGGGGCGCTGATGGATATTTCATATATGGAATGTCAAGCATTTCGATCCCTGGGGGCAATGGGAAGCGACCGCTATGCAGATGATCCTGCTAGGGCATGTCGTCCATTCGATAAGCAGCGGGATGGATTTATATACGGCGAAGCTTGTGGAGTCGTTATCGTTGAGCGGGTCGATTCTGTTATGAGGAGACAGGTAAAGCCTTATGCCAAGCTTATGGGCTGGGGCATGAGGATGGATCGAAATCGAAATCCGAATCCTTCGTATGAAGGCGAAGTCCAAGTGATTCAAAAAGCGTTGGAGAGAGCGGCGTTGCAGCCTCAGGAGATTGATTATATTAATCCGCATGGCACAGGCTCTGCGATTGGCGATGAGATCGAAATTAGAGCAATTGAAGATTGTAACCTCTCGCACGCCTATATCAATGCAACCAAATCGATTACCGGTCATGGACTGAGCGCAGCAGGAACCGTTGAAATTATCGCTACTTTGCTGCAAATGAAACAATCGAGGCTTCATCCTACGCGCAATTTGGAAGAGCCTATAGGATTTAATTGCAACTGGGTAAGACAAGAGGCGATTTCGGCAGCGATACGCAATACATTGAATTTGAGTATGGGGTTCGGTGGAATAAATACTGCCATTTGCATGCAGAATTGCGAATTGGGCGATTAGAAAGGGAGACGATTATGGTTCAGGTTGGAATAGAGGCAATGAATGTTTTCGGAGGATCGGCCTATCTAGATGTCAAGCAATTAGCCGAGCATAGAAATTTAGATCCGGCGAGATTTGAAAATTTGCTGATGAAGGAGAAGGCAGTCGCGCTGCCATATGAGGATGCCGTTACCTTCGGCGTTAATGCGGCCAAACCGCTGGTGGATCGTCTTTCCGAAGCGGAGAAGAACCGAATTGAGATGTTAATTACATGTACGGAATCGGGTATTGATTTCGGTAAATCGATAAGCACTTACATTCACCATTATTTGGGGCTAAACCGGAATTGCAGATTATTCGAGCTGAAGCAGGCCTGCTACTCAGGGACTGCCGGGTTCCAAATGGCGGTGAATTTTATCGTATCGCAGGTTTCTCCTGGAGCGAAGGTGCTTGTCATTGCCAGCGATATTTCGCGGTTTATTGCTGCTGAGGGCGGAGAAGCTCTGAGTGAGGATTGGTCTTATGCTGAACCAAGCGGAGGCGCAGGCGCCGTAGCTATGCTCATCAGCGAGAATCCATATCTGTTTCAAGTCGATGTTGGTGCGAATGGTTATTATGGCTATGAGGTGATGGATACTTGTCGGCCGGTTCCAGATAGTGAGGCCGGAGATGCCGATTTGTCATTAATGTCCTATCTGGATTGCTGCGAGCAATCGTTCTTGGAATATAGAAGACGAGTAGAGGGGGTAAATTATAAAGATACCTTTCAATACCTTGCCTTTCATACCCCATTTGGCGGAATGGTAAAAGGTGCTCATCGTACGATGATGCGCAAGATGGCCAAAGCAACGCCAAATGAGATTGAAGCCGATTTTGTACAGCGTGTGAAGCCTGGGCTATCGTATTGCCAACGGGTTGGAAACATTATGGGAGCTACCGTATTCCTATCCTTGGCCGGGACGATCGACAAGGGAGCCTTTGATACGCCGAAGAGAATCGGTTGTTTCTCCTACGGTTCAGGGTGCTGCTCTGAATTTTTCAGTGGAGTTGTCATGCCGCAAAGCAAGGAACATTTGGCGCGCTTTGAGATCGAACATCATTTGAATGACCGATATCCGCTCTCGATGCAAGAATATGAGTCTTTGCTTCAGGGAAGCGGCGCTGTACGCTTTGGAACCCGCAACGCTAAGCTGGATCTCCAGTTCATTCCTGGGGTACTCGACTCTAGTAAAGGAAAGGGCCGGTTATATTTGGAGGAGATACATGAGTTCCATCGCAGATATAGGTGGGAATCATGAGCTACGAAACGATTCAGGTTCGATTTCAAGAACCGATCTGTTATATACGGTTTAATCGGCCGGAAGCCAATAATACGATCAACAATACACTAATTGAAGAGTGCTTGCATGTGCTTGCGCTGTGTAAGGAGAAGGTGACAATCGTCGTCCTCGAAGGCATGCCGGAAGTATTTTGCTTTGGGGCGGATTTTCAAGAATTGTACGATACAGTGGCGAGCGGGCAAGTCCAAACAGAAGGACCGGAGCCTCTGTATGAGCTGTGGATGAAGCTGGCGACAGGTCCGTATATAACAATTTCTCATGTGCGCGGTAAGGCTAACGCTGGCGGTGTTGGATTTGTTGCCGCCAGCGATATTGTAATTGCTGACCAGACGGCACATTTCAGCCTGTCGGAACTGCTGTTTGGACTGTTTCCCGCCTGTGTTCTGCCATTTTTGGTCCGCAGAATCGGATTTCAGAAAGCGCATTACTTGACATTAATGACGCAACCGGTTTCTGTTGAACAAGCTCATTCATGGGGCCTCGTCGATGCGTATGACGCACAGAGTGAGATGCTGCTGCGCAAGCATTTGCTGCGTCTTCGGCGATTGTCCAAGACGGCAATTGGTCGATACAAACGGTTTATGGATGAGCTTCACAATGTGCGCCAGCATAAAATGCTGGCGTTGGCGTCCAATCAAGAGGTATTCTCAGATGCCCATAATCTGAATGGCATTCTCCGTTATGTAGAAACAGGGCAGTTTCCTTGGACGGAATAAGGTGAGTTGCCGCAAGGCGAAGAGTGGAGGGATGAGAGGTCATCATGACGCAAGCTGTGGTTGAGCTGCTTGAATTGGAGCAAGGCATTATTCAAGTGAAAATGCAGGATACGGTTCATAAAAATTTGTTCACGCTTGAAATGATCCATGAACTAAGAGAAGCGTTTAATCGGATTCATAACCATTCAACCTGTAAAGTCGTGATCCTAACCGGCTACGACAACTACTTCTCCACTGGCGGAACACAGGATGGACTATTGGCCATTCATGATGGCATCTCCAATTTTGCCGACATCAATATTTACTCGCTTGCATTGGAATGTAAAGTTCCCGTGATTGCCGCCATGCAGGGTCATGCGGTTGGCGGCGGCTTCGTTATGGGACTTTTTTCTGATTTTGTTGTCCTGAGCAGAGAGAGCATTTATACAGCTAATTTTATGAGGTACGGGTTTACGCCGGGAATGGGGGCAACGTACATTATTCCGAAGAAATTCGGGTTCAGCCTTGGAGAAGAGCTGTTGCTAAGCGGAGGAAATTACCGAGGGGCGGAGCTGGAGAAGCGGGGAATTCCGTTTCCCGTTCTGCCTCGTAAAGAAGTGATGGCTCATGCTCTGGAGCTTGCCCGGCAGTTGGCGGAGAAACCAAGATTTTCTTTAATTACGCTCAAAGATCATCTGGTCGCTCCGCTCCGGGAGCAGCTTCCCGCGATCATCGAGCAGGAGCTTATTATGCATGAGAAGACCTTCCATCAAGCGGAGGTCAAAGAACGGATCGCCAGCTTGTTTGGAAAGTAGAACGTGTTTGAGGAGTTGATAGAGGAATGGCACGAAAAGACGATCAAGTACGCGACCTTGATATTCCAATTGCTTCTTTTATCGAAACTTGTGAGCTACATCCGGATAAAAAGCTGTTTACGTTCGAGAAAGTAGGGGAGGCTCCCCGTTTTCTTACGGGAACGACCCTATTAAATCGTGTGCGGAATTTAGGCAGCATTCTGATAAATGAATTAGCAGCGCAGGAACGGGTACTGCTTGTATTTCCGCAAGGGCTGGAATATATATGCGGCATGCTAGCGTGCTTTTATGCCAATGTCACAGCTATACCTACACCTATTACGGATTCGGAGCCGAGTGAGATATTTATCGAGAAGATTATGCCGATTCTAAAGGATTCCGAAGCCGTATGCATCCTGACTACGACGGAGTTCCAGGCTTTCCTCCAGTCGAAGCAGGAGCTTCAAACGGTCCGGTTTTTGAATATCAACGAAATGGTTCAAGAGAATTCCGTGAACGATGAGATCGGGATAAGGAGACCTGCACCAGAGGATATAGCCCTGTTGCTCTATACATCAGGATCCACCTCGCTGCCTAAAGGTGTTATCCTCACCCACCACTCTTTAATGAATCAGGTACAGGCCGTGCAATGGAGAATTGACGGAAATAGCCGCATTGTTTCCTGGATGCCGCAATTTCACGCTTTCGGCCTGCAAAATAATATATTGGTTCCGTTATTTAATGGCGCGTCGAGCGTTATTTTACCGCCCGAAAGCTTCGGCATTCATCCAGAGAATTGGATTCGAATGATTGATAAATATGAGGCGACCCACACAGCTGCCCCTAATTTTGCGTTCGATTACTGCTGCTCCACAATTGACATGGAAGCCGTGGAGACCTATTCCCTTCGCCATCTGGAAGCGATTATATGTGCTGGAGAACCGATTCGGAAGGAAACGTTCGAGAATTTCCTCGCCAAATTCCGGGTATTGGGACTTCGAGAGGATATATTTTGCCCTTTGCTTGGCTTATCCGAGCTCTGTCCTGTGACCAGCATTAGGCCAGGTCAATTGTTGAAATTTTTGAACTTGGACATTCCTAGCCTGGAGCAGGGAAAGGTTCGGTATACGGATGAACAGATTAAATGTAAAACCGTAGTCAGCTGCGGCGAGATTGAGGAGCCGACCGAGATACGGATCGTCCACCCTGATAAACATACCGAATGCTTGCCCGGGGAAATCGGTGAGATTTGGATTAAATCCCCTCGGGTGGCGAAAGGATATTTGAACCGAAAAGAAGAGACGGACAGCATGTTCGAGGTGACTTTATTGGAACCCCATGAAGCTGGTTTTTTCCGTTCGGGAGATCTCGGGTTTATTGCGGACAATCATCTCTATGTTATCGGGAGGGAAAAGGAAACGATCATTATTCGCGGCAAAAATCATCATCCGGTCGATATTGAATGGACAATTAAGAAGAATATACCGGAGCTGACCTTGCCGACTGCTGCGTTTTCCTGCGAAATCAATGATCAGGAGAAGGTCATCGTCTTACAAGAAATCGAAACGCCTCTACAGGAGCAGGAATATGAACGTCTAGCCGAAAGCATCTTGAATGCCGTGTCAGAGACGCATCAGCTTGAGATTTACGATCTACAGCTATTGTTAAAAGGAAATATTCCCCGTACGGGCAGCGGCAAAATCCAACGAAAGGTTTGCCGTAATGTTTATATGAAGCAAGAACTGAAAGCGCTTTATCAGTATCGGCGCACAGTCCAAGTATCGGACTCGAATCATTCGGAGACAGCTTCAGATCATCATCACTCTTTCGAACATGTCGACATATCGATACAGGCAAGCTTTCAAGCGTATATGTTGGAATTTCTGCATCGGGAGCTGAATTTGGAGCCCAGTCAGACGGATCTGAATAAAAATTTGCACGGCTATGGCATCGATTCTATCCTCGTTATGAAGCTGATACGCGGCCTTGAGAAGCTGTATCCGATTAAAGTGAAAACAAGAGAATTGATAGAGTATCCGACGATTCAATCATTGTCGGCGTATCTAGCAAAGAAGGCCGAGAGCTCGGCTGTACAGAGTGCTGCTGCAGTACCTTCTCGCATTTCCGACAGGAGTCCGCTGTCAGAGATTCAGAAAGGGTTGTGGCTGCTTCAGAAGATGTCGCCGGACATGAGTGCTTATAATGTACCGGTATGTCTTCGTTTTCAAACGAAAATCGAGCTCGAGAAAGTGAAAGAGGCACTTCGTCTCGTTACGGAGCAGCATCCGATTATGAGGACCGTCATGGAAGAGGACAACGGAGTTCCTTATCAAAGGCAGCAATTCTCGCAGAGCCTTGAGTGGTATATAGAAGATATTTCGGCCTTGAAAGAGGATGAGGTAATTCCATACATCCGGCATAAGTCTAAGGAACCGTTCGTGCTGGAGCAGGACCCTTTGATGCGAGTTCATGTTTTCTCTCGGTCTGAACAGGAGCATTATTTACTGGTTGTCATTCACCACATCGTATTTGACGGAAGCTCGATGAACATTTTTGTTCAAAGCTTGCTGGATCGATATCGCGACTTGATATTGGGACAAAGGCCGTTCGTATCGCCGCCTGCTGCGAGTTATACCGATTATGTCGAATGGGAGCAGACGATGTTGGCAAGCGAGGAGGGCGATAAATCCCTCTCTTACTGGAAGCAGCAATTGGCGGGGCCATTGCCTGACTATGAGTTTCCGTATGACCGTCCTGCGGTACGGGGACAAAGCGCTGAAGGACAAACCTATACGAAGCGTCTAAGTCAGGAATGGGTCGGTAAGGTAAAGGCATTTGCTCAAGCGCAATATACGAGCATATCTACCGTATTGCTGGGCATGTATATGGTGCTGCTCAACCGGTATTCTGGGCAGCGAGATATAATTGTCGGCATGCCTGTCATGGTGCGACCGGAATCTCGTTTTGACCCGTTAATCGGTTATTTTGTCAATATGCTCCCGATACGGGGCCGGATGAACGAGAAGGAGACGTTCTTGGAATTTTTGCAACAATTGCGCATGACAGTCGCCGACGGTCTGGATCATGCGGCGTATCCTTTTCCAGCTTTGGTTCGAGAATTGAATGTGCCGCGTTCGCAGACGAGATCGTCTGTTTTTCAAACCGCCTTCTTCTATCAAAATTATCATCAAGCTATGAGCCTTCAGCAGCTTTGCACGTCCTATGCATCAACGTTCTCGGTAGAATGGGTCGAAAGCATTCGCCAGGAAGGCGAATATGAGCTTGTATTGGAGTTAGTTGAACAGGAAGATGAAATGGTTCTTAATCTCAAATACCGCTCCGAATTGTTAAACCATTCTACGATTGAACGGTTGGCGGGAAGTTATCTTGCATTAGTGGAATCGATTGTACAAGAGCCGGCAGGGGCTTTAGGAGACTATTCCCTGCTTCTGGACGAGGAGAAAGATCTTATTCTCCGCGATTGGAATGCGACCGAAACTGATTGCCCAGATAAATGTCTTCCAGAGCTGTTCGAGAGACAGTCGAGGAGAACGCCTAACGCTATTGCAGTCGTTTACAAGGATCAATCGCTGACCTATCGGGAGCTGAAGGAAAAGAGTACGCAATTGGCGATCTATTTGCAGAATCAGGGCGTTACCCCTGACACGCTTATCGGAATTTGCATGGAGCGATCGCTAGAAATGGTAATCGGCTTGTTGGGCATCCTTATGGCGGGCGGAGCCTACGTCCCGCTTGATCCGGAGTACCCGGAGGATCGGTTGGCCTATATGCTTCAAGATTCCAATGTTTCACTTGTTCTTACGCAGTCAGAACTGGCGGACAAAATCTCCCGTCTGGCAGGCAACGGCGTAAATTGTCTTGTTCTTGATCGAGATTGGGAGCAACTGAGAACGGAAGTAAAAGCGAGAAAGACGCTTAAGAGGGAAGTGCGGCCTCATCATTTAGCTTACGTGATCTATACTTCCGGAAGCACAGGAAAGCCTAAAGGGGTTATGATTCCACATCAAGCGCTCACGAATTTCTTGTTGTCCATGGGAGATAAGCCGGGTCTGAACGGGCAGGATAAGCTGCTGGCCGTCACCACATATTCCTTCGACATCGCTGGACTGGAACTATATCTGCCTTTGATCAAAGGCGCTCAATGCTATATTTGCGACTCCGAGGCTGTAAAAGATGTTGAAAGACTTAAGCGTGATATACAGACGATAAAACCGACTGTCATGCAGGCGACTCCAGTTACATGGACGATGCTCTTCCAATCCGGCTGGAAAAACGAAGAAAACATAAAAATCTTATGTGGCGGAGAAGCGTTGTCGGAAACGTTAAAAGCATATTTTGTAAATAACGGCTGCGAAGCGTGGAATATGTTCGGTCCGACGGAAACAACCATTTGGTCTACGCTTTCGCCTATCGCTGCAGATAACCCGATCTCTATCGGCAAGCCTATTGCGAATACGCAAGTTTACATTTTGGACGAGCGTCTCAGACCTGTGCCTATTGGGGTTCCGGGCGAGCTTTTTATTTCGGGCCTCGGCCTGGCTAGAGGTTATTGGAACAAGCCGGAGCTGACAAGCGATAAGTTCATTGACAATCCGTTTATACCGGGAGCACAGCTTTACAGAACGGGAGATATGTGCAGATGGCTTCCAGATGGCTCGATCGAGCATTTGGGGCGGATGGATTATCAGGTAAAAATCCGCGGTTATCGGATTGAACTGGGTGAGATCGAAAGCCGGATTCGAGCTTATCCAACCATTAATGAATGCGTTGTCGTTGCCAAAGAGCAGGGGGAGGTCAAGCAGCTTGTCGCCTACTGTTTGCTGAACAACGCCGGATCTGAGAAATTATCGCTTAACTCGAAAGAAATACGACATTATTTGAAGGCTAGTTTGCCTCATTATATGATACCGGCCATCTTTATCGAACTGGATAAGCTGCCTTTGACCCCGAACGGAAAAATCGACAGAAACGCGTTAGCGAGGCGCACCATTGAGTTAGCAACAGTCGACAACAACATTTCGTTGCCGCAATCCGAAATTGAACATCGTGTTTTGACTGTATGGAAGGAAGTTTTGCAAACGGACGATTTCGATACGGACGATGCTTTCTTTGATTTAGGTGGAAACTCTTTCTCGGCGGTAGCGCTGGTCGGAAAGCTGAAGGAGAGGTTAGGCATAGCTCTATCGGTGACGGTCTTGTTTCAGTATCCGACAGTGAAAGAGCTTAGCACCTATATTTCGCAAACGATAGATGCCAACGCCGCTTTGTTGGACGAACCGAAGCAAAGGGATGCGGTTGAGAAACTGCATATAACGGAAGCGGCTAAGGCCACGAATGATTATTTGCCATCCACCCCTGAGTATTTGGATGACAGCATCGCAATTATCGGTATTTCGTGTCATTTCCCAGGGGCGAGGAATCACAATGAATTTTGGGAAAATTTACGTGATGGCAAAGAGAGTGTCCGCTTCTTCTCCAAGGAAGAGCTGATTCAATTAGGGGTGGACAGAGAATTAGTCGAGAACCCAAACTATGTTCCCGGACAGAGCACGATTGAAGGGAAGGCCTTCTTCGATCCGGAGTTTTTCAATATTTCGCAGAAAAATGCGGAGCTAATGGATCCGCAAATGAAGCTGCTGCTGCAGCATGCCTGGAAGGCTGTTGAAGATGCGGGGTATGTCTCCAAAGAAATTCCGGAGACCAGCGTGTATATGTCGGCGAGCAGCAGCTTCTATCAAGCGTTTATTCCAAATCTGGCTTCGCTATCGCCTAATATTCTGAAGAATGCGGATGAATATGTAACGTGGATCTTGGCGCAGGGCGGGACAATTCCGACGATGATTTCCCATAAGCTGGGGTTAAAGGGTCCTAGTATCTTTGTGCATTCCAACTGTTCATCCTCGCTAATAGGACTGCAGCTGGCTTCACAAAGCTTGTTATCCGGCGAAGCGAAATACGCGTTGGTCGGCGCGTCTACCATTTTCCCGTTTACCAGCTTAGGCTATGTGCATCAACCGGGCTTAAACTTCTCTAGCAGCGGACATGTTAAAGCATTTGATGCTTCTGCCGACGGCATGATCGGTGGGGAAGGAGTTGGAGTCGTTCTGCTGAAAAAAGCGCCTGATGCCATACGGGATGGCGACCATATTTATGCGTTACTACGGGGCGTTGGCGTAAACAACGACGGAACAGATAAAGCGGGCTTCTATGCTCCTAGCGTTAAGGGGCAGGCTGAGGTTATCCGGAAGACAATCGAGTCGACTCGAATTCATCCGGAAACAATCAGCTATATCGAGATGCATGGAACCGGGACGGAGCTGGGCGATCCTGTCGAATTTACTGCTTTGAATGAAACATACAGACAATATACGGATAAAAAGCAGTATTGCGGGATAGGATCGGTGAAAACCAATATCGGTCATTTGGATACCGCTGCTGGCATAGCAGGATGCATAAAAGTCGCATTAAGTTTGTACCATCAAGAGATTGTGCCTTCCATTCATTACGAGAAGCCGAATAAAGATTTACAGCTGGATGATTCGCCGTTTTATGTTACAGACAGCCTCCAGCAATGGCCAAGCGGATCGGCTCCTCGCCGAGCGGCGCTAAGCTCTTTCGGAATAGGCGGGACGAACGCGCATGCGATTCTTGAGGAGTATGCTCCGCATGAGACAGCTGCACGCGACTATTTCGATTCGGAGAACGATGCCGACAGCTATGTGATTCCGTTATCTGCTAGAAATTATAATCGACTGCAAGAATATGCACGAGAATTGTCAGCTTATCTAGCTGTCACCCAAGTGAATTTGGCCGACGTATCGTTTACGCTCCAAACGGGACGAACCGTGATGCGAAGTCGTGTAGCCTTTATCGTGAAGGATAAGGACGAGCTGGTGAACAAATTGGAAGCGTTCGCGACGGGGCAACAGCGGATTAATCTTTGCTGGAAGAACGAAGGCTCGCTCGAAGATACCCAGCTATGGTTTGAGCAGGAGGAAATTTTTCATGAGCTTATAAATAAATGGATCTCAAAGTATGAACTCAATAAGCTGGCGGAGCTATGGGTCAAAGGCTTCCATATCGATTGGCGGCTGCTGTATGCCGATGTTAGGCCGAGAAGGGTCAGTCTGCCTACGTATCCATTTGCAAAGGTGCACTGTTGGGCTCCGGAGGTCGAGGCCTATGCGACAGGCGCTGGAATGGCGCAGATACTAACGTTTGGTGTTGAAGCTGCGGGTGCAGGAATAACGGAAGCATTGTCCGCAGCTGGCAGCAGCATGCTGATGTTCGAGCCAGCCTGGAAGGGACAGAACG
>NZ_BIML01000009.1 GCF_004001065.1 Paenibacillus xylaniclasticus | reverse complement strand
GCTGCGCAGCGGCGAGCCGCTCCCGCTTCGCGGCCGCATCCGCGGCTGCGCGCGCGGCTCGCTCCTCGTGCGGCTCCAGCCGCGCCGCACGCTCCGCGAGCGCAAGCTGCCGCTCGCGCGCCTCAGCCTGCGGCCGCTGCTGCGCCAGCTCGGCCGCTTGCTCCTTACGCTTCGCCAGCTCTGCGAAGCGGGCGTTAAGCGCAAGCGCATCGCGCAGCCGCGCTTCCTCGGCGCCAATCCGCTCCGCCGCATGCGCCTTGCGGCCTTCCGCTGCACCTTGCGCTTCGCGGTACAGCGCCGCCTCCTGCGCGAGCGCGTCCAGCATTTGCGCCGGGCTGCGATACGGCTGCGCCAGCACAGCCGCAAGCGCGCTGTCCTCGCGCACCGGCAGCGTCTCTCCGGCTTGACTGAGCATCAGATCGAGCCGCGTCCGCGCCTTCCCCGCTTCATCCTTCAGCTCACGGTGCCGCTGCTGGAATCGTTCCTCCAGCTTGCGGTACAAATCCGTTCGAAAGATGCGGCGCAATATATTTTCCTTGTTCTCCGTATCACTCGTCAGCAGCTTTCGGAACTCTCCCTGCGGCAGCATGACGATTTGATTGAACTGATCCTTCGTCAAACCGATAATCGACTCCAGCTTCGCATTCACATCCGTCAGCATGAAACGGTCGACGCACGGCACTGGCTGGCCGCTCGTTGTCTCATACAGCTCCGCCTTGCCCGGCGTCTCGCTCTTGTTCCCTGCTTTACGATGCGGCATTTGACGAACGACTCGATAGGAACGCTTCCCTACCGCGAAATCAAATTCCACCGTCGTAAACGTCTCATCATCAGCAAAATGGCTCCGCAGCATCCGGATTTCCGCCCGGTCTTCGCCGCTCGCAGAGCCGTATAGCGCGAAGCAAATCGCATCGAAAATCGTCGTTTTACCCGCACCTGTATTACCCGAAATAACGAACAGCCTGCGGTCGCCGAGCTCCGTGAAATCGATTGTCTCCCCGTCGCGGTACGGTCCGAAGGCGGTTAGCTTCAGCTTAAGAGGTCTCATTGCGAACCGCCTCCTTCCGTTTTCATGACATCCATGAACGTTTCCTCAAACAGCTTCCTCTTGTCATCCTCAAGCTCAATTCCTTTCACTTCGCGATAAAAGGATGTAAACAAAGCAACCGGGTCAGCACTCCGTCTGCTCACAGCAGCCTCCTCCGCTCCATCCTCCCGCTCGATCCGGACTGATTTCAGCCGACGCTCCACATGCAGTGCATTCGGATAGACCGTCCGTACCTTCTCCATCGGAAACAGCACCGGATTGTCGTTCAGCAGCGTCACGAACACGTAGTCATCACTTGGCTGATGCTCCGTCTCGATTACCTCGATCGGCGCAGACACGCGGCGCATGTCGCGGCGCGGCTTCAGCTCGCGCTTCTCCACCGTAATGGCCCCTTCTGCATCCAGCTCGACAACAAGCAAGCCTTTGCGGTGATTCTCCTCCGAAATTGAGTATTTGAGCGGCGAGCCTGCATACCGAATCCGTTCGTCGCCGACATGATGCGCCTGGTGAAGATGACCGAGCGCCGTATAATGGAACCCAGCGTAATGAGCGGCGCTCACATGCTCCGCTCCCCCGATTGCAAGCGGCCGCTCCGAGTCGCTCGTATTCGGCTGCGGCTCACCACCTATCGTCACGAAAGCATGTCCAACAAATACGCGCCGCGCTGCCGGATCAGCTTCGGCTTCGATCGCAGCGGCAATCGCCCGCATCGCATCATCATGCGTTCTTATCGTCTCGTCCTCCATCGTCACCCTCACCTGTGAGGGGTCCGCATAAGGCACTAAGTAAAAATGTACTTCGCCATACTCGTCCCGCAGGACGACCGGCTTGAGCTCCCGGCGCAGCCGACCGGCGAGGTGAAGGCCGCGGCTTTCCATCAGCCGCGTGCCAAAATCGAGCCGGTCCGGGCTGTCGTGATTGCCTGCTATCGCCAGCACCGGCGTTTCGAGCTCAATGACAAGCTTGCGCAGCAGCTCATCGAGCAGCTCGACCGCCTCCGTCGGCGGTATAGCGCGGTCGTACAGATCGCCGGCAATGATGACGGCATCGGGCTTTTCCTCTGCGACAGCTTGTACAAATTGCTCAAGCACATAACGCTGATCGTCCGTCATATAGACGCCTTGGACGAGCTTGCCGAGATGCCAGTCGGCCGTATGAAACAGCTTCATCGTAGGTCACGCTCCATTTTATATATAAATGTATCTAGTAGTCCGAATCTCTAGCATTTCAAAGCACTATTCTATTGTAGCCCATGTCCACGACAGATGGCAGTCAGCGAACAAACGTTTTGCTGGAAATAGAAATAACCCGCTTCTCCTTACTAGAGGGCGGGTATACTTGCTCGTTTCATTGGCTTCATTATTATAGGGCAACCATATTAAACAGCTTGCCAAGCGATACGTGAAAATCCTGAAAAACATTCGATCGCGCGTTATCCTGCTCCGTATATATATTTTACGCACTCGATACACACCATCCAGCAGCGTATAGACATGGACCGTACGATTGCCAGGATCGACGATCTAGGCGACAACACTTCGATTATCATCGTCGGCGCGCCATGACAGCTGTTCTTGGTGAGCCGATTCTTCGAGCATACAACCGGCAAGTCTGGCTGCGTCACATGATCCGGCACATCGTATTGCTCGCTCTCGCTGAAGAACACGTCGAATGGAGCGACAAATACATAGCAGCTCTGATTCTGCAAATGCGTACGCAGCGCGAAATGCAGCTCTCCTACAACAAACAGGTGCAAAGCTGTAGGAGCTAGGGACAAGTTATACGCCTCGCCATGAATTAATTCTCATGCTCCGTCCCACGACAGCCAATCCTGATAGGTGTACAGCTTCTTCTCATCCGGAGTCGACACTGAAATCAACCTCCTTCGGATGTCATGACTTGTTACTTGTTAATGCCCTATATAGCTCGGTCACCAGCATTATAACATATACTAGTGACTCGATTTCCCTCTCAGTTCCTCATCTGCTATACGCAAAGTGACCCCAATAGATGAATTTATTACGAGGTCAGCAATCGAATCTACCGGGGTTGGATCGTGATTAACAATAACGAGCTTCGCACCGTTAGCTTTCGCCTGCCGTGGAAGCTGATTAGCAGGACTGACTTGCAAGGAGGACCCCAGCACAATGAACAGCTCCGCCTCCTCCATCCATTTCGCTGCAAGCTGAAGCTGCTGCTGCGGAAGCATCTCGCCGAACAGCACTACATTGGGGCGTATCAATCCGCCGCATTCGCATATCGTTCTCTCTTCCGGCTTCAAATACATTCGAGCTTCATACGTTATATTGCAATCCTTACAGCGCAGCGTCCCGAGATCGCCATGCAGCTTAGCTATTCGGCGTGTGCCGGCTTGCTCATGATAGCTTTCTACATTTTGTGTAATGACGCCCGTAATCAGCCCTCTCCGCTCCCATTCAGCAATAATTCGGTGGCCTTCATTCGGCTGATGCGACAGCATCTCTTGAATGCGCCACTGGTAAAATCGAATAAATTCATCCCGATTGAAATCCATCGCCTCTACGGTTGCCAGCCCCATCGGATTACGATTATTCCACATCCCACGGTCCGCCGACCGAAAGTCGGCAAGCCCGCTCTCAGTCGACATTCCCGCCCCTGAGAAAATAACGGTCGAGCGGGAATCCTTTAACAGCTTCGACAGCATACGATCACTCCTGCACATCTAATTGGATTCATTATATCAAGCAGGTTAATGTGAGCACAGTACAGCACGCTAGGCCGGTTCAACCACTGGACCTTAAACGAGATATCCCTTACGACACATTTTGTGTCGTTACAGCAGCCGTGGGCTCTCGCGGCTTTCCCTTACGACACATTGTTGTGTCGTTACAGCAGCCGCAGGCTCTCGCGGCCATCCCTTACGACACATTGTTGTGTCGTTACAGCAGCCGCGGAGATCAGCAGCCCCTCCTCTCTCCTTCAAGAGGGTGCAGCTGAAGCAAATGAAGATTTTATGTCATCGCCTAAGCCCAGCATATCCCACTCCCCCGAGACATACCTATGGTATGAAACGTATTTTCTCGCTCGGAGGGATCACGCCGATGAAACAAGACGAAATCCGCCAGCTCGAAAGGGCGATCGATGAAATTACCGAAATCGCCCAAGGGTTCGGCCTCGATTTTTATCCGATGCGCTACGAGATCTGCCCCGCGGACATTATTTACACGTTCGGAGCGTACGGCATGCCGACACGGTTCAGTCACTGGAGCTTCGGCAAGACGTTTAACAAGATGAAGATGCAGTACGATTTTGGCCTCAGCAAAATTTACGAGCTCGTCATTAACTCGAACCCGTGCTACGCCTTTCTTCTGGACGGTAACTCGCTCATCCAGAACAAGCTGATCGTCGCCCACGTGCTGGCGCACTGCGACTTTTTCAAGAACAACGCCCGCTTCAGCCAGACGAACCGCAACATGGTAGAGAGCATGTCCGCCACGGCAGAGCGCGTCCAGCAGTATGAGCTGGAATACGGCTCCGAACGGGTGGAGAAATTTATTGATGCCGTACTCGCGATTCAAGAGCATGTCGATCCGACGATCATTAAGCCCTACAATCTCGATAAGACGCGTTACATCGAGCTGCTGGTGAAGGAGAGCAAAAGATCCGCTTCGCAGTCCGAGTCGGTCAGCGCTTATGACGATTTATGGTCGCTGGACGATGACAAGCCGAAAGAAGAGGAATCAGAGAGCAATACGAAGCGGTTCCCACCAGAGCCGGAGAAGGACCTCGTCTGGTTCATCGAGGAATATTCCACCGTTCTGGAGGACTGGCAGCGCGATATTATGTCTATGCTGCGCGACGAGATGCTCTACTTCTGGCCGCAGCTGGAGACGAAAATTATGAACGAAGGCTGGGCCTCCTACTGGCATCAGCGCATCATCCGGGAGCTGGACCTGACGAGCGAGGAGACAATCGAATTCGCGAAGCTGAACAGCTCGGTCGTCGTGCCGTCGCGGCATACGCTGAACCCTTATTATCTGGGGCTGAAAATTTTCGAGCATATCGAGAAGCGGTGGGACAATCCGACGCAGGAGGAGCAAGAGCGCTTCGGAATGAAGCCAGGGCGGGGACGGGAGAAAATATTCGAGGTTCGCGAACAGGATTCGGACATCTCGTTCCTGCGCAACTATCTCGACAAGCAGCTTGTGAAGGAGCTTGATCTGTACGTGTATGAGAAGAAAGGTCCAGAATGGAAAATTACCGACAAGGCATGGGAGAACATTCGCGATCAACTCGTCGTATCCCGCGTCAACGGCGGCTTCCCGTCAATCGTCGTGCAGGACGGAGACTTTAACCGGATCGGCGAAATGTATTTGAAGCACCGTTACGAGGGCGTTGAGCTCGATCTGAAATATTTGGAGCGCACCCTCCCCTACATCGTGCAGCTATGGGGCAAATCGATTCATCTTGAGACAGTGGTTGAAGATAAGAAAATTGTGTTCAGCTGCGACGGGAAGAAGACGAGCCGGAAGTTTATTTAATCCATACCCAGTTCAAAAATCACCTCTTAGAGCATTGGTTATCCGCTTATGAGGATGGCCCGAGCCGGAGGTGCTTTTTATTTTTCTATGGTTACGGTTCTAGAACCTCCATTTCCTTTGTTACAAAAATATGGTTGTAACTTACTCAAATTTGAGTATAATAATCTTGGGTAATCAAATTTGAGTATTGATCGATCCATATCGATCACGAAAGGAAGTTGAAAATGGATACGAGTAATAGCAGTGTGAAGCTGGTCGTTACAGGTCTGCTTCTCGGATTGTTCATGTCCTCGCTTGATCAGACGATCGTATCGACAGCAATGACAACCATTATAAAGAAGCTCGGCGGCTTCGAAAGCTTCATCTGGGTGTATTCCGCTTACATGATTGCCATGGTCGTCTCGACGCCGATTATCGGCAAGCTGTCCGATATGTATGGACGCAAACGTTTTTTCTTGACCGGACTCATCTTGTTCGTCGCAGGCTCCATCCTTTGCGGCCTATCACAAAATATGGAGCAGCTCATCGTATTCCGCGCTATTCAAGGTATCGGCGGCGGTGCGCTGATGCCGATTGCATTCACCATTATTTTCGACCTATTCCCAGCAGAGAAACGCGGCAAAATGACGGGACTGTTCGGCGCCGTATTCGGCATCTCCAGCGTATTCGGTCCGATTCTGGGCGGCGCTATTACGGACAGCTTATCATGGCGCTGGATTTTCTACATCAATGTGCCGATCGGCATCCTTTCCATCCTATTCATTATCAAGGGCTATCACGAGACGAAAAACACTCGCAAGCAACATATCGACTGGCTCGGCGCCATCACGCTGACTACAGCCATACTGCTTCTCATGTTCGGACTTGAGCTCGGCGGTACCGAGGGCTGGGCTTGGGATTCGCTGCAGACCATAGCTCTGTTCGTCGGATCAGCCGTTTTCATCGTCCTGTTCTTGCTTGCAGAGCGGAAGGCGAAAGATCCAATCATTAAGCTGAGCTTGTTCGGCTCAAGACTGTTCACGAGCAGCATGATGATCTGCCTGCTGTACGGCGGCATTATGATTGCAGCCGCAACGTACATTCCAATCTTTATCCAAGGCGTATTCCACAAAACGGCAACAGAAACGAGCACCGTCCTTATTCCGATGATGCTTGGCATCGTTGTCAGCTCGCAAACGGGCGGCCGCATCGTCCACAAGTTCACGTACCGCAGCATCATGATCGTCTCCGTGCTGCTGCTAATCATCGGCATGTCGCTGCTTGGCTTTGTTATGGATCAAAATACGAGCCGCTTACTCATTACGGTATATATGATCATCGTCGGTCTCGGCATGGGCGTATCGTTCTCGCTGCTCAACATTTCGACGCTGGACGCAGTACCTCCTCAGTACAAAGGCTCCGCGTCGTCGCTCATTATGTTTTTCCGGACGATCGGTTCTGCACTCGGCATTACCGTGTTCGGCGCGCTACAGAAGCATGATTTCCAATCGGCTATCAGCTCGCTGCCGAATATAAGTGCTGAAATGGCAGAGAAAATTAAAGGTGGTCAAGCGCTGCTCGACCAAGCCGTTCAAGCGCAAATGAATATGCCAGCAGAAGTCGTCAGCATGCTGCTCGGCAAGCTGTCGGACTCGATAACTTTTGTATTCCAATGGTCAGCTTTGCTGCCGATCATCGCATTCGTGTTCGTCCTCTTGATGGGCAGTGCACGACTTATCGTAAGGCAGCAAGGTACGCAAGGCGCCCCAGGAGCTAACCCGCAAGGAGCAGGCAGTACCGGTAAGCCCGATCCGTCGTATCAGAAAGGCTGATTGTCTATGTCATCAATGAAATTACTCATTCTAGGGCTGCTTATGGAGGGCGACAAGCACCCGTATGAAATTCGCCAGACGATCAAAGCACGCAGCTGGGACGAATCGTTCAAGCTGCGTGACGGTTCGCTCTATTATGCAGTCGATCAGCTGCGTGAAGACGGTTTGATCGAGGCGGCGAAGGTCGTGCCCGTACCGGGCGACAATCGCCCGGACAAAACGATTTTTCGTATTACCGATCAAGGCAAGACTATATTCCAGAAGATGCTCCACAAGCAGCTTCGCCAGCAAGCTTATCCGCAGCATCCGGTATTTATGGCACTTCCGTTCATCCGGCACGGCGATCCTGATACGATAATCTCGCTTCTGGAAGCGCAAATCGCTACTTGTGATGCACGCCACAAGCGGCTGACCGCTGCTCTAGAGCTGAAAGGCTCATATTTGCCCGGCGGCACCTCCCATATGCTCGAAGGGTTTATCCGATTCAGCGAGACTGAGCGCCAATGGCTCGAGCAGCTAGTCGCAGCGGCGCGGTCAGGTAAGCTGTTCGAGGGACCCAAATGGTCACCTGAGCTGCTCGAAGCTTATAATCAGAAGATGAGACAATTGGATAATGAGTAGCCTCTTGCCTTGTTTATCGGGAAAGTAGATCGTTCTCCTAGTGAAGGCTCGGGGGAATTTCGAAACAACAAAGGTTGGGCTGTTCTGGCCCAACCTTTGTTGTTTCGGTTTCTGTAGGCAACGTGCCCGAATTTCCACATCCGGATCCATTTGTGAATAAGGAGCTAACGAGAAGGGCTGTCCAGACAATATTCTGGACAGCCCTGAATACGATTAAGGCTCCAAGCCCCACACTTTGACGCCATCTTGATACAGCGTGACGCGATCCCAGTCGGCAAAGGCGTTGTTCTTCGTCGCGTCGAACGAGTAATCGTTCGATTCATTGAAGTTCGACCAGTCTGCTTTGCTGATGCGAAGCTGGATTTCGCCGGATTGACCGCCTGGCTGAATCACACCTGCGGAAGCCGAGAAGCTCAGCTCCACATACGTATCCGCGCCCGTCGCCGATACCGATCCGAACGTGCGGTTCACATTAGAGCCGCCGATCGTCGCGTAATCGACCCAAGAGTTAAGCGAAGCATTGCTGTCCTTCGTGAAATAATAACGGATCGTTAAGCCGCTCAGGTTGACCGGCGTCGTACCCGTATTCTTAATGTTGAAGAACGGCTTGATCGCATTGTCATTCAAGTTCGTGTCACCTGCACGATATTGCAGTACGAGGCCAGAAGGCGTACCCGTTCCACCCGTTGGCGTCGCACTCGCCTGTGCCGATGCCGCGCTCTCGCCGGCCGTGTTCACAGCCGTTACGACGTAGTAGTACGTTGTGCCGTTCGTCAGCGCCGTATTCGTGTACGTCGTGCCCGTTATACCCGTCGCTACCGTCGTATATGGGCCGCCGCTCGTCGTCGCACGCTTCACATTATACGACGTTGCACCGCTCGACGCTGCCCAGCTCAGCGTCACCGTGCCGTTACCTGCCGTTGCTGTAACGCCCGTCGGTGCTGCTGGCACCGATACGCCTGATGTCGGCGTCGCACTCACCTGCGCAGATGCCGTGCTTTCGCCATTTGCGTTGACCGCAGTTACGACATAGTAGTACGTCGTGCCGTTCGTCAGCGCCGTATTCGTATACGTCGTGCCCGTTATCCCCGTCGCTACCGTCGTATATGGGCCGCCGCTCGTCGTTGCTCGCTTCACATTATAAGACGTGGCTCCGCTTGAAGCTGCCCAGGTCAGCGTCACCGAGCCGCTGCCTGCCGTTGCTGTAACGCCCGTCGGTGCTGCTGGCACAGCACTCGTGTTGCCTACGATCGACCAGAACGCCGGCTTCGATTGCAAGTTCTCATCGAATAGAAGCGGCCAGTCGTTCCGCGTCGTCGGAAACGTACGCAGCCACGTATGTCCATCATCTTGGCCCCAGAAAATAACGTTCGACAACAAATTCTTATGCTTCAGGAAAATATCGAACAGCGCTTTATAACGAGTTGCCTGCTGCTGCGCAAGGTTCGCAGGCAGCGTTTCGTATTGCGTATAGTTATTGTTATAAATACTCATATCCAGCTCGGTAATATCCTGTAGAACGCCGAGATCGGAGAACTTCACAATAGAATCTTCAATCTGGCTCAGCTGCGGATATTCGATATTAATATGCGTCTGATGACCGACACCGTCGATCGGTACCCCTTTCGCCTTCAGACGCTTCACAAGGTCGTACAAAAATTGCGCCTTCTGCGGAATATGCGTGTTGTAGTCGTTAATATACAGCTTCGCATCCGGGTCGGCTGCGTGCGCATATTCGAACGCCTTCTCGATGTACTCTTCTCCTGCGATCTGATACCACAAGCTTTTACGCATCCCGTTCGGCTCCGACTCGTCAATGACCTCGTTGGCAACGTCCCAAGCATAGATCTGACCTTTGTAGCGGCCAACGACCGTGTCGATATGATTTTTCAGACGGGCGAACAGCACTTCCTTCGTGACAAGGTTGTTATTCGCATCGCGGAAAATCCAATCCGGCGCTTGACTATGCCATACGAGCGTATGACCGCGAACCTTCAGATTATGATCTTGAGCAAATTCAATAACGGCATCTGGTCCTTCAAAATGGAACTCGTTCTCTTGCGGCTCCGTCGCATCCCACTTCAAGTTGTTACCTGGTGTAATGCTGGCAAAGTGCTTCGTAAGCAGGTCACCGTTCGGACCATACATCTCGTCGTTCAAAATCGCAGTACCGATTGGGAAATCATTCGCGAACACATCCTTCAGCGATGGAATATTCGTCTCAATCGCTGGAGGCGTAATTTCGATGACTTCAAAATCGTCTACATAGAACGATTGAGTAGCCGAATTCGATTCGAAATAAACCGAAATGCTGTCAGGCACAGCGCTCAGACGATACGTAGCCTCCAGCTTCACCCAGCCGTTCGATGTAACCGATTGGGTAGCAAGATTCTCGTAGTTCGTCGTTGTGCCCGTCGTTCTCTGCATCGACAGCGTAATATTCGCATTACCGGAACCGCTCGGGAGCTTCACCCAGCCGCGGATTGTATAGTTAATACCAAGATTCAAGAGCGGCGTCAGATCGCGGCTTGCACCGTGATAAGTCTCTGTACGCCCTTCAACAAACATGCCCTTCGTCCCGGTTCTTGCGCCGGCTGCACCGACTACCGTTACCGTCTCAGTGCCAATTCGCGGCCCCCAGCCCTGAAGCGTGCCATCCTCGAAACCATTCGATACCTGTACGGTATCCGCACTCGCTACTGGTGTTACACTCTTCGGCGGCACGATGATGGCGAAGGCGATTAAAGCGCTAAGTACGATCATGCCTAGCTTTTTCACTACTTCTTTCCTCCCGTTCATTCACATTAAATTGGGCATTAAGCTATGTCCCTTCCCGTCCAATAAAGTTATCAATTCCTCCTTTCGAGCAAGCCAGACGGACCAGGAAGCCAGCCATCCTCTGTCGTTCTGGTTGTACACTGAACGTACAGCGAAAGATAGATCTGATCTACGCATTAAGATGACATATTTACTGTCACTTTTTGCACTTTTTCCACTGAAAAAAGAAAAAGCAGCACGCGCGCTGCACATGCTGCCGATTATTGAAGTCAATTTTCACCACTGCCAAAATGCGCAATGAGCCGATATTTGCCGCGAAGCGGCTCATAGCCTAGACGCCGGTTAATGTGCAGCATCGGACCGTTCAACGAGTCGTTATCCGTCCGAATATAGTCGGCTCCGCATTGATGTGCAAGCCGCGCCGCCATTATTTTTAACCCCGAAGCAATTCCTCTACCCCGGTAATCGCCGCTGACGCCTGTATACTCATTGTACATCCCGTTCGTCTGTTCATTGTACAGCACATTCGTTACGCCGACATACCGGTCGCCATCCACCGCGATCAACACTCGATCTTCCGCATAACCCTCCACAGCCAAATACCACTTGCGCCACTCATCAAAAGGCGGGACCTCTTCATCGTGACCTGGTATATCCGGCAATGTCTCACGGTACAGCTCATACAGCTTCCGCTCGCTTGCTTCACCAGACTCATCCGCTAGCGTTATCAATCGTATCCCTTCATCGTTCAACCGTTCCAGCGCGTACGTATGCTCTTGATCGTTCGGATCAAAGCCATCGAGCCGCAGCTCCGACTGGAACATATGGCGCTCCTTGCGAAACCCTCTCCGCTCTGCGAATCGAATCGAGTCCAGGCTGTCGTCCCATACTTCAGCATACAGCGTGTCCGCACCAAGCGACGATCCCCATTGTACAGCATGCTCATACAATGCTGTTCCGATCCCTTGACCCCTGTACTCCGCTGCAACAATTAAAGTATTGTTCAAGGCACCCGGCTCCGTCCACGGCGCTCGCCAAGACGTAACGAATCCGACGATCCGATTCTGTTCATCGACCGCAACCCTCCTTGTCCGGTCATAGCCAGTAAGACGTCCTTCCTCGTTCTTATAGGTATGGCCTGCCGTATACATTTGGGCATCCTCTTGCTCCAGCTGTCCGGCTGTTGTCGGCTCCGACAGCCAACTATTCAACAGCCGGGCAAGCGGCTCATAATCGTCAGGCAGCTTTAGCTCGCGCAAAATAATCGACACCAATCCCATTACTCCTTCACCTGATCTCTACTACCGCAATCCGATATCATGAAACCGATTGTCCGCCTCTTCCCGAACCAGCTGACGAAGCTGCTTCACCGCTTGCTCCTCCGCATGCAGTGCTTCTCGGAACAACCTGCACAACCGTTCCGCATCCTCGATAGTCGATTCGGTTATTTGTAGGAACAGCTCTGCAACCTGTTCATAACAAGCTGCCGCCGCACCTGTCGCAAAATATGGCTCGGCCTCTCGCATATACAGTGCAATATCCCGCTTCGCTTCTGCATAATAAGCAAATGTCAGTTGAGCGCCCTCCCGATCATAATCGCCGCATCCCAGCGCGTTAATAATTGCTTCGTATGCGGCTTTGCCGCATGCGTAATCCTGCTTCGGCAATATCAAATCGTGGGTCTCCCACTTAAAAATCGCTTGCAAGAAAGATTCCTTCATAACCGCTGCCTCATCGAGTGAGACGCGCCCTTCCAGCACTTGCAAATACCAATACGGAGACGGCCCGCCGCCGAATTGCTCATAGGGCAGACGCTTTCTCTGCTCTGACAAGCCGTCCGAATAAAGGAGCACACCCTCGCCGTCATGTTCGTCATACGCCTCCACAACGACAAACTCATCATGCCAAATAATTGCTCCAAGTCCCCGATCAATAGACGCCTTTATATCTTCGACCGCCTGCTTACGATACAAAGGGAAGGTACGCATAAAATTAAAGCCCATATTCGACGAGCACGTTACGCCAATAAAATCAGCCGCCAGAAAATGCTCTGCATGCCAGTTATACGCGGTCGGTGACTCCGATGTCAGCCGCCGATTAACCGAGAAACGAAACCCATTCACTGTCATACCGGACAACATCGGCTTCGAAAGGCTCCACCAGCCGGCTTGCGTCAGAGCAGTATATAAGGCGTCGACATAGGAGCGCGGACAGACAGACTTACCGAAACGAATAATTGAGTGTGCATTCGATTTATCGTCTGCCATCATGAATGTCTCCTTTCTATCTTGCTGAAGTAGAGCCCCATCTCGGCACGAGCGTCCGCTTCTGATCCGGATACCTATCAGACAACTGCCGGAATTGATGCACCGCCCTGTCTTCCATGTCCTCGGCGATACGAATCCGATTCACGAGCTGGTCCACCCCGCTGTCCAATGACAGGTCCGATACGTTATCCGCAAGTTCCGCATAGATGGAATAGGCTTGTTCCAGCTCTGGCCAAAGTGTCCGCACATCGGCTAAATATTGTTTGATCTCAAGCCGCGAATAGCAGAACGAATCAATAATATAGCGCGCGCCGCTCTCATCGAACCGGCCGCTCTCCAGTCCCTGTCTCAGAAACGTATAGGCCAGCTTGCCTGAAGCGATGTCCTGGGAAGGGAGCAGCTTGAACGGCGTATCCCAGTCATGTATAGCTAGCCGCACCGATTCAAGCACCTGCTCATCGAATGGAACCTCCACACGCTCCCCGAACGCCTGCACATGCCAAAATGGCGTATAATTAATTCCCATATTGTCGTACAGCACGATCTCGTCGTCCTCCGACCAGCCATTTTGCACGTAAAATACGCCGTCATCATCATCGTATCCCCGAATGACGCCGAATTCCGGAATCCAGTAGATTAATCCGATTCCCTGATCCAAGAAGCGCTTCATCCAGCGGACTGCATCCTGCTGATAATAGCGGAACGTCGGATGCCGGGTGCGGCCGCCGTCGTCCACCGTCCATATTCCTAAATTATCAACACCAGGCCGATGCTCAGTCCCCCATCCCCCATAAGCGGTGACCGACATCGGCAGCAGCTGCTCGTGAACAGCAAATTTGAATGCCATGCCAGTAAGCCCGGACAGCATATATTTAGGTCCTTCGAACAATCCAGCCGCCGTCAGTATCGCATGCAGCGCATCGGTGAACGACTTCGATTCCCGTGTCATGTTGATTTCATGCAAATATACACTGGCCATCTCTATTCCTCCGTGCTCAATCGTTCCAGTAGCTCAACCGCGGCCCGCCGCAGCTTCTCCTTCAGCCACTTTGGCGATAACAGCTCCTCCCACTCAGATGCCATCAGATGCCGCATGAACGCTTCTGTATCGTAAAACTCAATCTCATACAGGAAGCTGTTCGAATCCCCTCGGACGGCTGCCGCAGCGAACCCTTTCCATGACATGCGGTCCAACGAACGCTGCAGCCGAATTTTTGCGACGAACGGTTTACGAATCGGCGCATCTGCTGACGCTGAATGTTGAGCAGAAAACTGTCGTTCCCTGAATGAACGACCGGTGAGGGCACAATGCTCAATAGAGGCTAGCCGATATTGCCGCAGCTCTCCATTCTGCTCTGAATACGCTTCTACATAATCCACATTGTACCAGCTTCGCAGCCGAAGAGGCTGAATCAGGATTCGCTGTTCCTCATACACGATCTCGACCTCGATCGACTGCTTAATCGCCTCCGTCAGCATAAGCACAAGCTGCATCCGCTTCGGATCGGCATTAAACATCGGCAGCCGATCATACAGCTCTGATTCCTCTTCGTCCGTGAAACGATCCAGCAGCAAGGCGACCCGGTGGGCTGCATCTGCATGCTCGTAATTGTACTGCCGATACCGATGGACCAAATATTTCAGCACCCGCTTCTCTTCATCAGTCATATAGAGCAGCGGCAGCATATAAGTTTGATCGCTATATCCATATCCTCGGCGCTTCGCATCATACACAAGCGGCGCCCGCAGCGATTCTGTCATATATTCAATATCCCGCTGCGCTTGTCTTCTCGATATTTCGAACCGCTCCGCAAGATGTCCGCTGTTCGGGTATCGCGACTCTCTCACCTGTTGATCGAACCATTGGATACGATGCGTATTGCTCACATTCCGTCTCCTTCCAGGCAGTTTTTTCCTACCAATAGCGTACCTGAAATGATCCGTTTGGCAACTGTTTTCATAGAAAAATCCGCCATTATTAGCAGGCGGACCTTCTCAGTTACACGTTGATCGCATCGATAACGGCCTCAGACGCGTTCCGGCACCTTTTGCACACTTGAACCGCTTTTCCATTCGATTGCGTACGCGGATACAGCAGCTTAATGCGCGTTGCTCGGCATATCGGGCAGGTACCCCGGCCCCGTGAAGGAAGGCTCCACAGCACGCGGCCCCGTTTTGTTTTAGGCATTGTTAGGCATCTCCTTCGATAAGTCATTCATCAGTTAATTGGTTTACACCCCTATCATAAGGGAGATGGTATGACATAAAATGTCGTATCAAAAAGCTGTCTTAATTTTTATCGAACCTGTTAAGCTCAACTGTATGTTTCGCCCATCAAGCGAGCGACTAACAAGCCGAAATAACATGTACGCTCCTACTTTGCATATCCCAATTACTATACAAATTCCTCTATATCAATTAGAGCTACACGAAACGCAATAAGCCCTTCCCAGCCATTATGGCTGAGAAGGGCGATTCTATTATTCGATTTTTTCCACCTTTTTCTCAACCGCAGAAAAGCTATCATACGTCCATTGTCATTCTTGACGCTCGTCAACCGATCTCATAAAATATACGTTTACTCATTTAGCGTCTCCACTCCATGGCAATATTGCATAAAATTATTCTATAGAGATAGTAGGAGAACCATAAAACGATAGGTATGCCAAAACCAACTAAAAAAAACATTGCATGATGATTGCTTCCACTACCATAGTAAAAAATAATTGCCCCAACAATAGTAGTAAACAATACGAATACTAAGGTTTCAGTTTGATTATAAGCATTAAATAAAATACTAATTAGTAGAGATATAAATCCCCCCGTAATGAGGTATCCTATAAATTGTTTTTCTTTAGAGATAACTTTATCAAGGAAATAGGTTACAATTCCCCCAAGCAAAATATATGGTGCACTATAAAAAAGCACAAGTAGCCCCGCACCGACAAGCACATCAAAATTATTTTCTTTTCTTACAATAAACTGAAATAACATAAAACTTAGACTAACAAATAACAGCGTAAAGCCAAATCCTGTAATTTTACTCATTATTTTCAGACCTTCCCTCGAAGAGTTCTGAACCCCATTTGTGAGAAATGGAGCCCCCCAAGCCCTCTTGGACTCGTGGGGATTTCGTAGCTCGTTTAGTTAGCTTACAGAGGAGTGCTCTATCACATTCACCATCGTTCGATTGAACTTCTTCGTCTCCATCAGCAAACCAATCACGGTAATCAGATACACCCCCGCCAAGACGAAAGGCAGAACGGTAAACGCGAGATCGTTCAGCACGTAACCGAACACGACCGACAGAGCCGCCATCGCAATGGTAAACAACAAATAAGTTTTGCTTTGATAGATCCATGCATACGGCAAGAAATGCGAGGCGACCAACACCCCGACTGTCATCGGCACAAGCTCTGGACGCTCCAAGTACACGATAATCCACACCGGCAGGAAGAATGCTTGGATTCCCCCAATGATGCCGCCTAACGTTCCGAGCGGATTTTTGCTGAGCAAATTCACTTGGAGCAGTTGACCAATCGCGATCGCTATCGGAAAGATGCTCCCCATCCCGATGATATAGCAGAGGGCTAACTGCTTCTGAGAGGATATCACAAACTGCAAACCGCCCATGACCAGCCAGAACAAGATTCCGGCGACGAAGAATGGATAGCCTTTCTTGGCTTCGCCTATCAATTGATGCTTTAATTCGCTTAACGTCATATTGGCATAATTCATCTTCAGATCTCCTTATCTATATGTGCAAGTTGTTCCTGCTCCTTCAAAATAGACCTGATGCTTATCATGCTGCTAATGAGGATAATGTCATATCGATTATGATGCCTTCCCGCTGCCCTTTACTAGACCTGCTTCGACCGCCTTCACAGCCGCTTCTTCCCGTCCCTTCGACAAATAACGAAGCTCCTCCCTGGCCAGGGACGGCGAATGGTTCCTTGCCGTCCCTGCTAGCTATGCCTTCGGGAATATCACGTAGAAGGTTGTTGCCTCATCCGGGCGAGACGTTAGCCCGAGATGTCCCCCGTGCTTCTCGACGATTCTTCTCGCGATGGACAAGCCCAGCCCGGTTCCGCCATCGCTCCCTCGGGCATTATCCCCTCGGACGAACGGCTCGAAGACGGTTGCTCGCAATTCGGCGGGAATGCCCGCTCCATTATCCCCGACCTCCAGCAGCAGTTCATTCTCGAGGTCGAACAAGGCAATGCGAAGTCTCGTGCCCGGCGGATTGTATTTCAAGGCGTTCTGCAGCAAATTGGTGATCGCCCTGCCCAATTGCTTTGCATCGAACGCGGCCCAGATTTCTGCATCCGGAAGCTGCAGCTCCAGCTCGAACGCTCTCTCCTCGATTTCGCCGTAATGCTCTGCAACAAGCTGCCTTACGAACTCCCCGATCTCTTCCTTCTTCTTCGAAAGCGGATAATCCTGATGCTCCAGCCGGGAATATTCGAATAATTCATCGATCAGCGCGACCACGCGCTGGGATTTCTCGCAGATCGTTGTGAGGTATAATTGCTTCCTCTCTTCGCCTTTCACATGTCCCTCGCGAAGCGCGTACGCATACCCTTGAATGGTCGTCATCGGAGTCTTCAAATCATGCGAGATATCGGCCATCATCCTTGTCTTGCTAAGCTCCAGATGCTGCTTGTGGCGTTCAGCGTCCTGAAGCGCTTCCACCATGTAGTTGAAGGCGTCGCGGATCTTCCCCAGCTCGTATTCAGCTTCGAAATCCAGCCGTGTATCATGACGTCCCATTGTCATCTGTTGAATCGACTCGGTAATGAGGTTGAACGGCTTGGCAATTCGATTCGCCGTCCATCGGCCATAGATCGAGATCAGGACGCCCAAGGCCAGGAAGAAGAACACAATCGAGATGATTAGACACTTGACGAGCACGCTGATGTTCTCATTGGAAGCGGCAGTAGGAATCGTTCTGATCGTAATCGATTCATACGGGAGCATGACGAGCAGGTCGAGAGGCTGGTTCGACTCATCCGTGATGGCGGACATCGTAACATAGTACTGCGGGTCCTCTCCGCTTAACACACGCAGCAGCTGTTCCTTCGAATAAGTCATGGGCAATGTACGCTTGTTACCGATGACTTGAACGACGTCGCCATCGTCGTTCAACACCTCCAACCAGCCTCCCAACCGTTGTATCGCCGCGGCGTGAATCGACGCCTCTGCCACCGTTGCGAAGTCCGATGCGTTCAACTTCTGCCGCTCTACGATATTCAGACTCATCTCGTAACGATCGGCCTCTAATGGTCCTCCGAATAAGGAGACAATCAAGTAAGCAAGCAGACATGCGCTGGCGACTGTAGCGCATGCGATGAAGAAGAAGATCATGTAATAATGGCGGATCAGGGTATCTCGAATTTTGACGGGACGGCGCGCACCGAGCTTAAACACGATTACGAACCGTTCTTTCGAATTTGTATCCAAGCCCCCGAATCGTCTTCAGATACACAGGCTTCTTCGGATCCTCTTCAATCTTGTCTCTGATTTTGCTGATATGTACCATGAGCGCATTATCATCAACATAATGCTCGTCCCAGACGCCCTCGAAAATTTGCCGCTTCGTCAATACCCGGCCTGCATTTCCCATCAGATAAGACAATAGTTTATATTCGGTTGACGTAATGGGTACGTCTACATCGTTTTTCCAGAGTACGCAGCTGCTCCGATCCAGACGAAGCTCCCCGATCACGATCGCCGGTTCCACTTCTTCTTGCGCATTCGGCCCCTTCAGCTCGTAATACCTTCTGAGCTGCGCTTGAATTCTCGCGACGACTTCCATAGGGTTAAAAGGTTTGGTGATATAATCATCCGCGCCTAATTGCAAGCCTAAAATTTTGTCGTGGTCCTCTCCCTTCGCGGATATGAAGATGATCGGAATATTATAGCTTTCACGTATACGTCTAATAACTTCGTATCCGCTCAGCTCCGGCAGCATAATATCGATCAGCGCCAGGTCGACATGCTCGTTCATCTGCAACAACGCCTGGGCACCTGTATGTGCCTCTATAACCTGCATTCCTTCTTTTTCTACATATAACCTTAACAGGTCAACGATCTCCTTCTCGTCGTCTACAATCAAAATGTTTTTCGACAATAGTTTCCACCGCCGCTCGCACAATTTGACATTCTAAGCCCTATTTTCCTTTGATCCCACGAATGGGTCAACTATTATTCTTCCATGCACGAAATCCCCTTACCGTAGAACGATAAGGGGATGCGTACTGCAGGTGAGATGAGATGCTGCCATCGCACACTCTAGGCCTGCTCAAGCAGTTTGTTCAGAATCGCCGTAAATTGCTCCATATCCTTGATGCTGATCACAACAGGCTTGCCATCTTGCAATTCCAGCTCTATACCGTTCGTTCCTTCGAAAATCACTCCCCACTTCGCTCCGTTCCATCGAATACCTTTGCCGCCGAATTCGGCTAGTGGCTTCATCTGTACCGGATGAATCCGTCTAATCTGCTGAATCGGTATTACTCGTTTACAGAACGGTTTGAAGCTGATCATAAGATGGGTCTGTGTCAAGACTAGACTCATTCTAAGGCATATGAAGACGATCGGCAGCAACAGCCCGAAGAGGATCGCCATCACGACTAATCCTGTGTCTGACATCGGCTTCGATCCGATTTCCATACCGAAACCCAATTGGAGGCAAGCAATGCACAAGATGTAGAGACCCGGTATCGTAATGACGGCTAAGACCCATCCAGGCAATGCCTGTACTTCTCGATAGAAGAGATTGTCCTGCGCGAGCTTCATCCGATCCGCTCCTCTCTCAACATTCGTAGACGATCCCGCCTTGCCTCATGCTGCTGCGACCTCCCGCTTCGTGAACACCGCCCATGAGATCGCTATGAACAAGACATAATACGTTGCCAGAACCGCAATGGAGAACCAAATGCTCATCCCAGCGAACGGCGTCTCACCGCCAGCCAAATACATGGTCATATCGGTATTGGCGAAAAATAGATATTTCGCCCAAGTATAATCGCTGAGCATCAAGACGATCAAATTTCCCGACAGCAGCAAAGTGACAGCCGTGACAATCGCCAGGTTGACGCCGCGGAATACCGTTGAAATCATAAACGCTAACGTCGCGATCATCAGCAGATGTACGGACTTATAGCCATATAGCTTCAAGCAATGCAGCAGCATGGTGCTTTCCTGAACGCCTTCGTCCGTTACGTACAGGTAAGGATCGGTTAATCCGCCAAACCCGTGCATGATGACGCCGATCACGAGCGAGGTCAGGAACAAAATGGCCAGCAGCATCGCTCCGTATGAGAATGAGCCGAGATACTTCGACAGCAATACTCGAGATCGGCTTACAGGCCGAGTCAGCAGCATCTTGATCGTCCCGCCGGCAAATTCTCCTGCCACCGCATCTGCTGCCGTGATGACGGTGAAGAGCGTAATCATCGGAATGAAGACCGACAGCTCATTCACGATCGCCCAAGGCGATTGATAGGGCGGCAAATCATGGGTCAACCGATATTCATTGATCGCAATCTGCTCCGCAAGCGTTTGCCGTTCGCCGTCCGATGCCGAAGCCTTCTCGTCGTTGAGCACGGCTCGGTACCTGTCATTCTCCTGCGTCAACTCCTCCTGCCAAGACGTTGAATCATCCGGCTTCACGATGCTGACAATGACCGGCACCATTGTCGAGGCAACGATCAGAAGGATAAAAATCCAACTTCGCGGCCGGCTAAAGATCTTCATCCATTCATTTCGAACGAGCGAAACCATCAGCATGATTCGTAACCCTCCTTGTCACCTTCAAGAACTTATCTTCGAGTGTTGTACGGCGCTCCGAAATCCCGTAAATCTTCATGCCCGCCTTCACTAGCGTTTCAGCGATCGCCGGTATAGACGACTTCGGGATGGTCGATGTAAACCCGTTCTGGTCAACCTGTACAGCAAGATTCGGGTCCATGCGTTGGATCGCTTCAACCCCGTCTATAGGACGATCGATCTCGAAATACATCTCCATCCGATCTTCATTCGCGCTCTGCCCGCCTGCCAGCGATTGAATCTCCAACAATGCACCCTGCTAAATAATCGCAACGCGATCGCACATTAACTCCATCTCCGAGAGCATATGGCTCGATACGATGACCGCTGTGCCGTGCTCTCTGGCCAACCGTTTCAGATAGTCCCGCAAATCGCGAATCCCCGCCGGATCAAGTCCATTCGTCGGTTCATCCAGGATCAGCACGGACGGACGATGGAGCAGCGCTTGTGCCACCCCGAGACGCTGCCGCATCCCCAGCGAATACGTCTTGACTTTGTCATGAATGCGATCCGTAAGCCCGACGAGCTCCGTCACTTCATGGATCCGCTGCTTCGTAATCCCCGGGATCATCCGGGCGAAATGCAGCAAATTTTTATAACCGGACATATATTTGTACATTTCCGGATTTTCGACGATGACACCGACTTGCCGCAACGCTTGGTTGCGATGCGACTGCAGGCTATGCCCGCCGATGTATACCTCGCCAGCGGTTGGCGGAATCAGTCCGACCATCATGCGAATCATCGTCGTCTTGCCAGCGCCGTTCGGCCCCAGCAAGCCCATAATTTCTCCTGGGTACGCGTCAAGCGTGAGGCTTCGAACGACCTCGCGGCTTCCGTACTTCTTGCTTAAATTTTTCAATTGCACGATCGGTGTCCGGTCTCGCTTGGGTGATGCTTCGCTGCCGTATTGTTCTGCGTCCACTGTCTTATGCCCCTCCTATATCCTTTTTCATTTGTCCCTCTTGCTCAGGCATCAGTATAGCGGCACAAGTTTTCGCGAACCTGATTCGAAACTTAACGTAATCTTAAAAACTAGACGAGCGAACCGAAGCGGGTGAGCAGGTTAAGACAACGTTAAGATTACGCTCATTCAGCAGAAAGAATCGCGATTTATGATAGAGGCGAAATCTATATGGAGAAATGGAGAGGCTAAGAGAATTGAGTATGTTCAAGAAAGGATTCAAGGTTTTGCTAATGATCGTACTGGTTGCTGTACTGCTGTTCACCGGCTGGCTGCTCATCTATGGGCAGAGTCATCCTGCCGCCATCGCAGGCGACACGCTCGAAGAGCAGATCAGAAACTACACAGAACGTTATGTCAAGCAATCCGGATTCAGCGGCACCGTGCTGGTCGCCGAGAAAGACCGCATTCTGTTCCACAATAGTTACGGACTCATCGATGCGGAAGAAGGCATTCCTAACACGAACGACACGCAGTACAGAATCGCATCCATTACCAAAATCATGACTGCCGCTGCTATTGCGAAATTAGAAGAGGAAGGGAAACTATCACTTGAGGATTCAATAACCCGATTTTTCCCCGAATACGCTGAATGGAAGAAGATCAAAGTCAAGCATCTGTTAGCGCATTCCTCTGGGCTGACGAGTTACGAGCTTGTTGCACTTGAGGAATTGAAGAGCAGCAAATCCAAGCTGACCAACGAGGAAATTACGAAGGCGTTATTGACACAAGCCCATCCGCAGGAGCAGCTTGAGATGATCAGCAAGCAGCCTTTATCTTTTGACCCTGGCAAGAAGAGCGATTATAAAAATGCGAACTATCTGCTGTTAGGGCTGATCATTGAACAGGTGACCGGACAACCCTATTCGAGCTATCTACGCGATCAGTTCTTCATCCCTGCACAAATGGCAAATACCGTGTTTGATGAAGAGGGCGCGCCGCATCTGGCCTCGCCTCATGCCGACGGGCAACAGATTACAGATACGACAGCCGCGACGTTGTACAGCTTCGGTGGCGCAATCTCCACGGCCAGCGATGTGCACCGATTCATTCGTGCGCTTCAAACCGGAGAGCTCATCTCGGAACAGCAATTCGAGAAGATGGGCGAACCCTTGCTGTTTAACAGAGGCTATGGTTGGATGATCGGCAACAGATTCGACGAGCCATCCATCAGTCATGGCGGCGATACGTTAGGGTTTGCTTCGCATATCATCTACTTCCCCGATTCGGAATACTGCGTCATCGTCCTGTCGAATACGCAATTGGAACTGGCTAACGCGTACGGCGGAACGTTCCAAGTGTTGCGGTATATGGCCGACACCGTAACGCAAGAAACAGCGCATAACCTCGCAGCCGACTTGGCTTCATTACTGACTGGCAAGCGGATCTGGGTATGGGATAGATTCCCTGGCTCTTTCTAATCGCAGAGATACAAACAGGGGTTGCATGTATTCCAACATGCAACCCCGTCATCTGTGACAGCTTCCTACCGAGAAGGAAACCATTCATGCTTCAGCAGCGAATAGCATCGCTGATCCCAATATCCGCCATGAAAATGTGCGAATCCGCGTAATATTCCTTCTTGCCGGAACCCAAGCTTCTCCAGCAGCTTCATCGAAGGCTCGGCACCCAGATTCGTATACGCTTCGATTCGATGCAAGCCCAAGCGCTCAAATCCGAACGAAATCATCGCCGTTAATGCTTCCGTCATATATCCCGCTCGCCAATACGGTCTTCCTAGATCGTACCCAATCTCGCCTCTTGCGCCTCGTTGCAGCTCCCAGCCATTGAATCCGCAAGTCCCCAGGACCACATCGTCGGCCTTCCGGACGATTGCCCATCTAACGGCCAAGCCTCGCAAAAATAACTCATTCATAAACCTAATCACTTCTTCAGCCTGAGCCACCCGATCGAATGGAGTAATCCCCATATCCTTAGTTACTTGCGCATCCGAGAAGATTGCGAACAGGGCGGGCGCATCTTCCTGCGTCATCCTGCGTAAGCACAGCCGCTGCGTCTCAAGCTGGGGGATGTCCGTCAACACTGTCATTGTCATTCACCTCTCCACCAAGTTAGCGCATCAAGCTTTCGGTTTCCTTAACGGAACCTTAGTTCATTCTTAGATTTGCCGGCGAGATCTTTCTGGTATTTCCTTTACAAACCAACTTAAATGTTCTTGAGCTCGTTTCTTTGTCATACTTGAAAATTCAACAACTTCAAATGGAGGTACCATCACTGGATAGTAGTAGGTCAGTTTATTGCGCTTGCATAAGGCTGCGTCGAGACTATGATGCCTTACTGACCCCAGATGAATAGATTGATCCATCATAAGGATTGATCATACACCAAAAATAAACATTCCTTTTAAGATTAATAAAATGAACTACCCTCTTTCACTCCGCCGCATTCCCATTCCTTAACTCCATATGAAATCAATTTTATTCTACGAACAGAACCTAAAAGCATCTATTACTTTGCTTCCAATTGCCTCATATGTTGAATTTAGAAGCAGTTTATACACCAAATTAAAATCTTCAAAACTCTTATTTTTTTGATTTTTTTTGTGGAAGAGATGAGGTAATGGCTTGAAGTCAGTTCTACTACTACGCATTTTGACTCTTTAAAAAAGCTACCCCATTTTTTCCCAATAACTATCTCGTGCACAGGTAATGTTAGCTCATTATCATTATAATGTCTTTTACCACATTCTTGCAGAGCATCCGTTATCTTAATACCAATATCTTTCTCCCCATTAGTAATACTAGTGATTTGGGGTTTATTCACATTACGCAATATACCATCTTTATCAAGCGCGTATGGTATACAAATGATCTCATCTCGATTGTTTCTATAAGCATGTATTAGGAAATCCACGTAATCCCCTCACCCATTCTTAATTGTTGTGAGTCATCTTCATGAAAAATCCTTTTGTGTTGTGCTTTTTCATATATACTACTTGAACCAGTTCATCGATTCCAAGTTTACGGTCAAGGGGATTAAACGAACTCCTTATTTCTTATTTCATTCCCTGTTTCATATCGATATTAATTGAATAGAACAGGTCAGGTCTATTGGGTATACAGCATTACTAGACTGTGTTCTTACATAACAGCAGTCCATTGCACCAAATCATATTCAATCCCCGTGAATTCCTGATAGTATAATAAAAAACAAAGAACTTTAAAAGGACACTTTTTTACAGTGTCCACAGCCTGTTGAGGTTTCTCAACAGGCTGTGATGACTCCTAGTTTATTCAGGAGTCATCCCTTGATTGCTTTATGCCGTTTAATATTACATATTTAATACATCTTATATCTAGTTACTACCAGAACCAAACTTATCATAATATATCATGTCTATCAATAATTATCAGTGAAAGAAGTCGGGAATGCTTCGCAAGTAGCGCGTCGCCACAACATAGATCCGAAGGTATTGTATCGTTGGATGGCTCAAGCAGAGCACAAGGATTGGAAGACAACTGATGGCTCTGCGAAAGCCGTTAGCGCCTATGTGGCATCTCCTCAAGAATTTCGAGCGCTTGAGGGCGAGAATAGACAACTGAAGGAGCTCTTGGGCGAGAAGGATTTGGAGATTGCAGTCCTTCGTGACTTGCTAAAAAAGCAGCA
>NZ_BIML01000008.1 GCF_004001065.1 Paenibacillus xylaniclasticus | reverse complement strand
TTTCTGAGACGGAGAAGCGCCCGGTCATTACTCTTAAACTCCCATGTGCTTGTCCCTCTGCTGGACGATAACAGCTTACGGACAGGGTAGGATAAGCCTTCTCCGTCCCAAGTCAACGCAATATACGTCTTCTTTCCTTTGGTCCGAGTAGTCATCTCAACATCGCGCTTCGTACCTTTGCTATCCTCCAGCCATGCCGGAAGAAGCTGTAGAGACCCCGACATTAGTTCTCGATCGAGAACTCCTTGAACCTCGAACTCTAAACGTTTCGGTGCATTCGTATCGTGGAGAATGATATCTTCTTTGAGCCCGTTAGGAAGAATGGTTAGGACCACGCTCGTTGATGGCCAAACATTGTTATACCGGATAACGTTCTTGTCGGTTTTATCGACCGAAACAATTGACTTCCGCGTATTTTGAGGGATGAATATTATTTGATCGCTGCCATAACCGATGGTATACCCTTTAGAGAAGTTTTTGGGGATAACGAGCTTGTAGGGTACCTGAAGTGCGAAGAAGGATAACTCTTCTTCCGAAATCTTTTTTTTAGCTTTGTCAGCAGCCTTTCTTTTATCCTTCGCTTTCTGGAACTCCTCTTGAATTTCTCTAGATACAGGTTTGTCAATCTGACTTATCGCGTTCTCATCCGTTACCGCCGTATTGATTTCATAGTATTGCTGGTCACTCCCTATGTAATGAATATCAGTACTATAAATAACTTCTTTGTATTGTCCCGGGATCGAGGTGAGATACGATTTGCTGTTAGGCGTACGACGCTCTCGAATATCCTGTCGCTCATCAACAACACCCAACTTTATACTACCGCTTTCACTGGCATCGATCTGCTCACTTACAGGCTGGTCGGCATGCACATAAGCTACACCTTGAATCAACAACAAACACAACAACAAAACTCCTACGAACCGAATTCTGCAACGAGGCAGCATCTTATTTTCTTCCTCGCAGATCGAAACGAGGCATCTTACGCGAAATGGCTGCACGTTGTGCAGCCATTTCTTTGACTTTCGTTCGCATAGGGCTAAATTTTTGCATGAAGTGCAAAAAAGCACCGCCTACGCTACGCCACACCACTATACGCCGCTCTACCCAACTCTACTCCTACTTACTCCATCCGTCCGCCCGTGTCCATCCACCCCGTACCTACGGCTTCAACACCACTTTCACGCAGCCATCCTCATGCCCATAAAACTTCCGATAACCTATCGGGGCGTCAGCCAATGGCAGCGTATGCGTAATAATCGCCTTCGGGTCGAGCTCCCCCTTCACGATCTTCTCGTACAGCATCGGCATATAAGGAGCTGCAGGAGCTTGGCCCATCTTGAGTGTGATGTTGCGGGCGAAGAACGCGCCGAGCGGAAACAGATTATAATTTCCACCGTATACGCCGGTGATTTGCACCGTGCCGCATTTGCGAACCGCTTTAGTCGCAATTTGAATAGGGCCAAGTGTTCCTCTCTGCAGCTTCAGCTTCTGCTCGATATATTCCAGCGGCGATTTCTTCCCATCCATGCCAACGCAATCAATAACAACGTCGGCTCCGCCGCTCGTTACTTCTTTCAGCTGCTCGCCCATGTCATCATACTGAGTGAAGTCGAATGTCTCCACCGCATGAATCCGCTTCGCATGCTCCAAGCGGTAATCTAAGTGATCGACCGCGATGACGCGCTTGGCTCCTTTCATCCAAGCGAACTTCTGCGCCATCATCCCAACAGGGCCGCAGCCAAGCACGATGACGGTATCACCCGGCTTCACGCCGGCATGATCGACGCTCCAATAGGCAGTTGGCAGCACATCGGACAGAAACAACAGCGATTCATCCTCCAGCTCACACGATGGCGGGATAACGAAAGGCATATAATTGCCGAACGGAATGCGCAAATATTCAGCCTGTCCGCCGGGATAGTTACCGAACTTCTCAGAGTATCCCAAATAACCGCCCGAATCATAATGCGGATTGCTGTTATCGCATTGGCTAACTTCATGCTCCTTACAGTAGCGGCATTGGCCGCAAGCGACAGTGAACGGGATGACGACGCGGTCCCCTCGTCTCACCTTCGTCACGTCCGGGCCAACCTCCTCGACAACTCCCATCGGCTCGTGACCGATCACATAGCCTTGCGGAAGCGGGATACTTCCGGCATATAAATGAAGATCAGATCCGCAAATCGCAGTGCTCGTAATTCGTACAACAACGTCTTCGCGTTCTTGCACCGCCGCATCGTTTACTTCTGCAACTTCTACATTTTCAATGCCCCGATAAGTAACTGCCTTCATCTTGCACCCCAATTCAACATACAAATTTACGTCATTTTAGTATGAGATGAATAGACGGCATTATGCTTAATTCTCTGTAATAAACCATTGAAATAATTGGCATCCTATAGTGAACATTGCTCCAGAAAGAGGGTTTATATGAAAGAAAATGATTTTGTGTCCTACTCCGGTCTGCCGGAGCATCCGAGCTCCTACTGGCTGGAATCAGCCACAGGAGAACCGTTAACGTTCGACCCGCTCAATCAGGATATCGAAGTAGAGGTCGCGGTCGTTGGAGGAGGCATTACTGGCATTACGCTCGCCTGTCTGCTTGCCGAAGAGGGAAAGAAGGTCGCGCTGCTCGAAGCAGGACGGCTGCTCAACGGTACGACAGGACATACGACCGCCA
Organism: Paenibacillus xylaniclasticus; assembly: GCF_004001065.1. Taxonomy (GTDB): domain Bacteria; phylum Bacillota; class Bacilli; order Paenibacillales; family Paenibacillaceae; genus Paenibacillus_T; species Paenibacillus_T xylaniclasticus. The sequence goes on along the minus strand of NZ_BIML01000008.1, from coordinate 201,277 downwards.
AAATTACCGCTCAGCATGATCTTATCTATGACGAGTTAATTCACCACATTGGAGAAGAGAAAAGCAGACTTTATTACGAGGCTAATATAGAAGCGTTAAATTTCATCCGTAATCGGGTAGAAACCAATCGCATCGATTGCGATCTTCAGAACGAGGATGCCTACATCTATACAACCTCTGAATCCAATATTCAGAAGATCGACAAGGAATGGTCCGCCTACGAGCAGCTCGGCATACCGGGGAGGAGAATTAGCCACATCCCGCTTCCAGTCGATTCCAAAGCAGCGGTCGTCATGTCCGGACAGGCGCGTTTTCACCCGGTTGCCTACTTGAAGCATCTGCTCCAATCCTTCGTCGATAAAGGCGGACTCGTATTTGAACATACGACAGCGCTTAATGTGGAGCAAGGCGATCCTTTATCTAAAGTCTTAACGAACACCGGTCATACTGTAGAATGCCGTTATGTCGCGTCCTGCTCCCATTTTCCGTTCTACAGTGTACGCGGCTTTTATTTCGCTCGTATGTATGCGGAAAGATCTTACGTGCTAGGACTGCGAATGAAAGAAGGCTACGAATATCCCGGCGGCATGTATATTAGCGCTGACAACCAGCCGCGATCGATCCGGCAAGTAACCTATAATGGCGACAAGCTGTTATTAGTCGGCGGAGAAAAGCATAAGACAGGTCAGGGCATCTGTACGATCAAACATTATGAAGCGCTGGAGCAGTTCGTTCGCACGACGTTCGGCGATTGGGATATCGCATACCGTTGGTCCGCGCAGGATTTGACTACGCTCGATAAAATTCCGTATATCGGCCGAGCGTCCAAGGATGAGCCGCATGCCCTTGTCGCAACCGGTTACCGTAAATGGGGGATGTCGACGGGAACGGCGGCGGCGCTGCTGCTTAAAGATATGGTGCTAGGCATCGACAACCGCTATGAGGAGCTGTTCACGCCCTCTCGTTTTTACGCTGATCCAGCCTTGAAGAGCTTCCTCTCCGCCAATGCAGACGTAGCTAAGCATTTGCTTGAGGGTAAGCTGGAGTGGGTAACGCGTGCAGCCGAGGATGTCGAGCCAGGCGAAGGCGCCGTCGTTCAGGTCAATGGGAAGCGGGCTGGTGCTTATCGTGAACAGGATGGGACGCTGCATGTTGTCGATACGACGTGTACGCATATGGGCTGCGAGGTAGAATGGAACGATGGAGATCGAACGTGGGATTGTCCATGCCACGGTTCAAGATTTTCGTTCAAGGGCGATGTGGTCGAAGGACCCGCTAAGAAGCCTCTAACAAAGTTATCAGGGGATTGAAGCGAAGCATGAATGCGCACAAGGAATGCACAATGTGCAGTCCTTGTGCTTCTCTCGCAACTGGTTAGCAGGATCAATGCATAAATCGCACTCATTTATCCATTGATGAATGCCGGATCATTTCGCCGGACGTATTGCGAACAGTGCCAGTATGCAGCACACCGCAGCAGCAGCAGCAAATCCGCCATAGAGCAGCGCATTGCGATTCAGCATAACGGCTGCAAGCAAGGGTCCCGCTGCCACGCCAATAAATCTCATGCTGCTGTACAGTGATGTAATCGTGCCGCGCTGCTGCTTCTCAATTCCTTCGGTAATAAGCGCGTCAAGACTAGGCAGCGCCAGTCCGATTCCAGCCCCACCCGCCGATATGATAAGCATGAGCCAGAAGATTCCCTTCGGATTGCATGCGGTAACGAGGATCATCGCAGCCGTCAGCACTGCTGTCCCGACCACTGTAAGCCACTTCATTGCGACCTTATTGCGCCCAACGGCCTTGCCGACAATGAATGAGGCCAGACAGATGGCGCTAAGAGGGATGGCCAGCAGAGCGCCTTTCTTAATCCCGTGAACATGGTGAGTATCTTCAAGCATGGAGGACAAATCGTATAGAAAACCGAACATAACGTACATCGATAAACATCCGATCGCAAAAATGGTGTAAAGCCATTTCCCGTTCGCCGACAGAATTGATTTCACATCGGTAATAAATTGCTTGATGGACATTTTCTCCTGCTTCTTCGCTGGAGCTTTCACGAATATTGCAACGGCAGCGATCGAGATCATACATATGAAAGGAATTATAATAAGCGGCAAATACCAGATGCATGCAGCCAAAGCAGAACCCGCAATCGGACTAACCACTTTGCCCAGCGTATTCGACGTTTCGACCATGCCAAGGCCGCTGCTCACCTGCTCGTCCGCTTTGAACATATCGCCGACGAGCGGGATGACGATTGGGAAAGCGCCTGCTGCACCGATTCCTTGAATGAATCGGCCCGTTAAGATCCAGGTATATGCGGCGCCATCATCCATCCACCAAGCTGCAATTGCGGACAGCAATCCTCCCGCCGACGCAATGGATAAGCCAATCAATATTATTCTCTTACGTCCGAATTGATCAGATAGATAACCTGCAATGGGAATACAGACGATAGAAACCGCCGCATAGATTGTAATGATAAGACTGGCTTGCCAAGAGGCTATGCCCAGCTTCCGCTGCATTAAGGGCAGGACGGGTATAAGCATAGAGTTCGCCAGCGTCATAATTAACGGGATCGATGAGATCGCTGCCAGATCCCTCTTCTTTTTCTCGTGCAAATCAATACCCTGCCCTTCCATTACACTCTGGTGGGGTTATCCCTCGTCTAGGATGCCCCTAATCGATTCGGTCATACAAGCCAAAAGAAGGCTGCACCAAGCCGGATGAACCGGATGATGCAGCCTTAAATTAGATGCTCGGAAATAGCAGCGTTTGGATGGAATGAGCCGGAATAGCTCCTTCCGCTACCTGATCGTTGTTGCGTATAACATACGGCTGGTCTTCATCCGTACGGTTCAACACAACGACGACGATCTCGCCGTTCAAGTTGCGGAATGCGGTCGTGGATAGATTCTCTGTATATTTCGTGCAGCCGATGCGTACAGCGCCCGGGCGGATATATTTGCTGAAATGACCAATATAATAGTACGACGATTGGAACGTCAGTGAATCGTCCCTCGTATCGGCAATGATCGGAGCGTCGCAATAGTTGCCTACATGGTTCGGACCGCCTTGCTCATCGAGCACGATATTCCAATCTGTCCAGCCGGACATGCCATGATTCAGATTGCCGATAATGTCGTGCGCATAGCGCTCGCCGCTCTTCCAAGCACCGAGCTGTACACCGCCTTCATGACAGCCTTCCGTGAACATAAGAGCCTTGTCCGGATAGCGCTTCTGTACGGCTTGCAGCGCCTCGAAGTGATCGCCGGAGTACCAATGAAAGCCTATTCCCCAAATATATTTAGACGCTTCTGCATCGTCGAACGCCGTCCTTGCACGGTCGTATACACGCTCTTTATTATGATCCCATATCATAACCTTCACGTATTCGCGGCCTGCCTTATGCAGCTCCGGTCCCAAATAGTCGCGGACAAAATCTTTCTCTTCCTCCGCCGTATAGATGCAGGAGTCCCAAATTTGAACGGCTTTCGCTTCGTTCTGTATCGTTAAGCCCCATACCGGAACGCCTTCTGCTTCATAAGCTTCGATATATTTAATGTAGTAACGTGCCCAAGCGGAACGGTATTCCGGCTTCAGCTGACCGCCATGATTCATTTCTCCATTGGTCTTCATCCAAGCCGGCGGACTCCATGGCGATGCATAGAAAATGAAGCTGTCGCCTACCAACGCTTTAGCTTGCTTAATATAAGGAAGGAGACATTCACGGTCATGACTGATGTCGAACGTTTCAAGAGTATCGTCACCGTCCTGCACATAGGTATAGTTGCCAAGTGCAAAGTCGCAGCTGTTAATATGGGAGCGGCAAATCGTATAACCGATGCCATTCTCTGCATCGAAATATGCCTTTAGAATGCGGCTGCTGTTATTGACGCTAAGCTTCGATGCGGTAACAGCGGATGCTTCCGTAATGGCGCCGCCAAAGCCGATTATTGTCTGAAACTCGATGTCATCGTATACATTGATGATCTGATTCTCAATGCCCCGCACGTCATCATGCAGCTCGATCGATGCCTTCTCCGTCAGTCGGTCTTCTGTTCCTTGTGAGGTTTGAATGATACGAATCGTGCGCGAATTCATATAGATAAAGTCGTTCCCTTCTAGTTGTGTCTTGCCTTTATTATAATAGAGGCCAGTCCATATCTTGAAGAAACAATATGGCTGAAAACCTCAACGATCTGATTGATCTTGCTGCGAAGAAAGGACACAAGCTGTAATGAATGAAATCTATGTCGATCTAAGCGACTATTCGAAGCATCGGCTTCCATTTCGCCATTATTTTGGAGAAGGTCTTGATACCTATATTGTTAGACTTCAAGTGGAAGGGATGTGCCAGGCTCTTGTTGACGGCAAGCTGACGACAATAAGGCCTGGCCACCTGCTGCTTTTTCAACCCGGCGATATATACGATCTGCGCATCGGTATAGGTGAGCAGGAGCATGTAATGTCCGGCGACTATTACATCATGAGTAACGGCCCAGGCATGCAGGAATGGTGGGAGCTGAAGAAGCGGCCGACGTTGACGACAATTGTAGAGGACAACCGGATCAAATCGGTCTGGCATCAGATTGTTCTGGAGAAGAGAAGGCTCGACGGCGGCTCATCATTCATTGTCACCTCGCTCGTCTGGACACTGTTGTCTTTAATCGACCGAGCCATCGAAGAGACACCGGACGAGCAGTCGCCAGGTGCACATCATGCCCTGCGAATGCGTCAATATGTAGAGGAGCATGCTTATGGTGAGCTGAAGCTTGATGATGTAGCACAGCATACTGGCCTAAGCGTGTCTAGAGCGGTACATTTGTTCAAGGCCCATTTCGGCGTCTCCATCATTGGCTACGCACAGCAGCTTCGCCTCGCCCGTGCCGTTAAGCTGCTCGACCATAGCGCGCTGTCGCTTGAGCAGATTGCATTGGATACTGGACTAGGAAGCTACGCATATTTTCACCGGCTGTTCCGATCGCAATACGGCATCTCACCTGGCGCCTACCGTAAGCGAAAGTAAATACCGACAATGCAAATAGCGGTGCCGGGATCACTACCCTAACACCGCCATTGATTGTTAATATGACAACGACAATCTTCGCTGGCTACGTTATCGAAGCGGATACGTGATGGCGTTGCCGATATCGCGAATAATGTCGCCAACATCGTCGGCCATTGAACGAATCGGATGGTTCTGCGAGTAGCGGTCACCAAAGCCAATGCCGCGGTTCGTATCGTTCATACCGTAACCATCCAATCCGCGAGTCATATCATCGAGACCAAGGCCGCGATTCGTTCCGTTCGTGTTGTAGCGATTATAGTTGTAACTGTTATACATATCCGGAGCGTTAGCGCCGCGCATATTGTACGAGCCGTTATTCAATGCATAAGGACGGCTGGTATTATTGTTATTGTAAGTGCCATTCATGCCCGATCTACTGGTCGTGCCGGTGCCGTTCAAGCGATCCTGCAGCCTTTGAATCCGGCCATGCAGCGCTTTATCGCTCGTAATATGCACTTTATATCCCGGCTCCAAATTTTTAACGCTGTTTCGTACTTTCGATTCGACCGAACGCGCATTCATTCCTCGTCTAATGTCCAGTCCGACCAGCACATTATTGTCATGAACGAATACAGTCGCCTTATCCACGCCATTGACGGCCGTCGCTTTCTTGGAGATACGGTCGGCGAGCGCCTTGTTGGCCGCTGTCCTCGACGCATTGCCATTATTCAAATAACGGCTGCCGGTATTGTTACTGTAGCCGGTAAAGCTCTTGCTGCCGTAAGGAGTCGAATAAGGACGAGATTGATTCAAATATGGAGCCGGCTCGCTAATGTTACGAGTTCTGTATTGATTGACCTTATTATTGTCATCCCGATAATCACCACAAGCTGTCGTCATCGACACCATTAACGCTGTCGTAAGCAGCAATGCGCCAGTTGTTTTGCGCAAGCACAATCACCTCCGCCTATTATGATGCGAAGTCCGCTTGTCCGCTAGTCAGGCAGTTGGTAGATCATTTGGCATCGCTTGGCCGACGCTATAGCAAACGCCTATTGCTTACCTCGACGGCGCAATAGGCGTTATGACATTTGCTTTGCGGATGTTATTGCTCAGACGATGGTAATGCTGCGTCCTTCATCAGCTCCGATACCGTAACGAATCGAAAGCCTCTCTTGCGAAGCTCTGGCAGAATCGTCCTAAGGAGCACTAACCGTCTGCGTCTTCCCGTCCACGTGATCATGGAACAGGACGATGTCTCCATTATGTGCATTGCGGAGCACTCTGCTCGTAATTTGCCATACGCCGGGACGAACCCAATCGCGCGTATCCTGATGCCAGGACCATAGAATCGGCTTTAATCCCATTTCGTTGGCCATCGTAACAAGCCGTTCGTTAAACATGCCGCCGGGAGGGCGGAACAATACGGAATGCTTGCCGGTCGCTTTGCGAATAGCCTCCTCTGTCCGCTCCAATTCGGATTGGATTTGCGAAGCCGAGCTGTTCAGGAAGTACGTATGGTTGTATGTATGGTTCGCAATTTCATGACCCTCTTGTACAATTCGGAGAGCAGTTCTCGGAAAAGCTTCCACTCGTTTCCCTACGACGAAGAACGTACACCTGGCCTCGTATTGCTTCAATAGATCCAAAATCTCATTCGTCTGCGCCGGGTCGGGGCCGTCATCGAACGTAAGGGCAATTAGCGGCTGGTCCGTTTTCACTTCCCACACGACTTCGCCCCGGCTTTCATAATAATACCGGTCCTTCTTCACCGGCACAGCAGCAGACGAATTCGGTATGGATAGGATGAATAATGGGATGCATGCCGCAGCAGCGAGCCAAGTACGAACAGGCATGAAAGTCACCCTTTTTTGTCTTCATGTTGCCCGTTACGCTTCCGAATTATCCCCATTCCTCCAATACAGCTTGCCGCTGCGACTATTCGACAACCAGCTCTTTCTTCTTCGTAATGTGCAGTTCTCCTTGATAAAGGTGCAAATAGACGTAGTAGCTTCCAGGCTCGGCAAAAGTAGTGTCTGCGATGAACGCACCCGTCTTATCATCCAGCTTGGCATCGATTAACTCCGGAAGCTTTTTCCAGTCTGACTTTCGAATATCGAACGCGAATGTGGCGTCGTCGAGCGTCGAGAGTCCGGTTACTACACTTTGCAGCGTCACAGTGCTGCCCGTGTGCACCTTAGCTGGATTCGTTGTGAAATCGATTTTCACATCCGCTTCGCTCGGAGTAGAACTGCTTTCGGATTGTGACGACGAGCATGCCGATAAAATAACGGTTAATACAATCATCATTATGAACGCGGCTTTTTTGACAATAGCTGCTTTTCCTCCACCGTTGTATGTTAAAGATTCCGTCATGGTTATACTCCCTTCCTTGCCCTTCTTATAGTAGCCAGTCCGCTAGAAATTTACGTATCCATCTTAAGTGTATACGATATCGGACTGTGAATGTCTGCCTCGCCTGCATCAGTCATAAAATCGTCGAATCATTGTGACAAAAGAGGCAACGGAAGAGAAGATCATACTCACATAAAAAGAAACAACTCAGATGGTTATTGGAGGAGGCCCTCGCCATTTCCCAAAGAGTTGTTTCAGTTTATATCTATATACTTGACCAATTAGAACCTTAACTTCGTTAACGAACTAGTCCTCTACTTTCCTCACATCGACCGTCACCTGGAGCTTTTGGTCGCCTGTTCCAAGATAGATTCCTTTCACCGGGACGATGTCCTTATAATCACGTCCGTGAGCCAGCTTCACATAGCGTTCGCCGATCGGCGATTCATTCGTCGGATCGAAGCCGCACCAGCCGAGCTTCGGCACATAAGCTTCAACCCAAGCATGCGATGCCTGCTCGAAATCGGCGCTGCCGCCCTGCAAATCACCGACAAAATGATAGCCGCTCACATAACGTGCCGGCACGCCCCTCGCCCTGCACGTTGCTACCATTAGATGCGCGAAATCTTGGCATACGCCGCGCCGCATCGTAATCATCTCGGAAGCTTTCGTCTTCACATTCGTTGCGCTTGGATCATAGACGAAGCTGGTGCGGATGTGCTTGCTAAGCGCCGACAGCCAGTCGTATACGCCGACCGTTGGCGTAACGTCGACGCTGACACCACTCTTATCTGCTCCTTGGGCCGATTCATGAACCGAGCCGACGACAGGTACTTGCTTCATGAAATCTACAATTTCTGGCGTCACCTCCGTATAAGAGGTCGGCAGCAGAAATTCGATGAAACGATCCACTAATTCATCCGACATAAGCCTCGACCATGCCTCGACAGGCTTCAGTTGCTGCTTGTGAAGACTCTCCTCGCTCGTATACGATTCCGTCGTCACCAGCGTCATATTGGTACGAATCGTTAGCTTCTGATGCGGCTGATTGACGGAGAACGCATGCACCCGATTGCCGAAGTAATCCTCGTATGTGAACAGCGGCGCATTCGGCTCGATCGAGATCGAATGATTGTAGCACGACTGCCGTTCGTTCGTGCTTGGCGTCAGCCGAATTTCATTAACGCTGTCGGTAATCGGCTCAGCATAGCTATATTGGGTCATATGGGAGATATACAGCTTCAAGCGCTCGCCTCCCCCATCCGGAAAAACGTTTTGGCAAACAGCGTCCCGAGCAGCTCGCATGCGCTAAGCAAGTGTGCTGTAATTTTGCCGTCCCGGTCAAACACAAGATCTTCCGTCTCCAGACAGCCGATATCCGCAATCACTTTGCCAACCTGCCGAACGATACGCTCATGCGATGCACGCAGCGTCTTATCCTGCAGATCGATCGAGCGCATATGCTCGACGAGCTGCTGAAGGGCAAAATGAACCGATCGCGGGAACGTCGGATTGAGCACGACGAACTCAATGATCGCCTCAACCGCTACACTATCCAAATAATAGCGTCGGAACGACTGATACCCGCTCACCGACTTCAATACAGCCTGCAGGTACGGGTAAGCATTCGCGCTGTTCCACCCTTCTCCTTCGGCAGCGTGCTCTACCGCCTGCATGATGCGAAGCGTATTCTCAGCCCGCTCCAAATAGCGGCCGCATTCGATGAAATGCCATTCATTCTCCCGCGGCATAACGGATTGGCTGTAGCCCTGGAACAAAGCTGTCCAATCCTTCGTCTGTCCGAAGAACTGATGCGGAGAGCTGCGGGTCAAATCTTCCGGCTGCTTCTCGCGAAGCCATAAGTAGAAGCCATTAATCGTATCCCACAGCTCAACGGGCACCTTCTCCCGCAGCGTTCTAAGGTTGTTCCTAGCATGATTAACGCATGAGACAAGTGAATTCGGGTTATCGCGGTCAAGTGTCACATACATAAGCACTGCCCGCTCGTCGTACGAATCGTACTGCTGCTCGAAAGCATGCCGGCTGCCCAGCGCATCGACTATGCGCGCCCACTTGCACATCGTCTCGACGGGCTCATCCCCGCTGCTTGCACGAAGCTCATCCTGCTGCAGATGATAATGGACGTCGATCAGCCTTGCATGGTTCTCCGCGCGTTCCATATAACGACCGATCCAGAACAACGCCTCGGCATTTCGATTCAACACGTTAATCCCTCCATTCGTTAACCATGTGCTTCAACGAGCTTTTCTTCCCCATACTATATCGCTCGCTTAGTGATTCAACACCCACGTATCCTTCACGCCGCCGCCCTGCGAGGAGTTAACGACCAATGAGCCTTCATTCAGCGCAACGCGGGTTAGCCCGCCAGGGATAACATGAGATTCGGTTCCTTTCAGCACGAATGCACGCAGATCAATATGACGCGGCGTCATTTCTCCGTCCAGCATAATCGGCGCCCTGGACAGTCGCATCGTCGTCTGAGCGACGTACTTCTCCGGCGTTGCTCGAATCAATTCGGCGAAATGAGCAATCTCTTTGGCCGAGGCCGATGGACCGATCAGCATGCCATAACCGCCGGACAGCGATGTTTCCTTCACGACCAGCTCATTCAGATGAGCCAGCGCATATTCCCGATCCTCCTTGCGAGACAAAATGTAGGTTGGAACGTTGCTTAGAATCGGCTCTTCACCTAAGTAATACCGGATCATATCCGGCACATAAGCATAGACGGCCTTGTCGTCAGCTACGCCCGTTCCCGGAGCATTCGCAATCGCGACATTGCCGGCCCTATAAGCGTTCATCAAGCCCGGTACGCCAAGCAGCGAATTCGGATTGAACGCCAGCGGGTCCAAGTAGTCGTCATCGATGCGTCTATAAATAACATCAACCTGACATAACCCGCTTAAGGTGCGAATATATATTTTGTGATCTTTATAGACAAGATCCCGCCCTTCAACGAGATGCAGTCCCATTTGCTGTGCAAGAAATGTATGCTCGAAGTAGGCGGAATTATACGAGCCCGGGCTTAACAGCGCAATGACTGGGTCATTCCTGCCGGTCGGAGCAAGCGACTTCAATGCACTTAGAAATACGTTCAAGCTGCGCTCAATATCCTGCACCGAGCAAGACAAATACAAATCGTGGAACAGCTCGCTCATGAGCGTCCGGCCTTTGTACAAGTAAGAAAAGCCGGACGGAGAACGCAAATTGTCTTCCAGCACATAAAATTTCCCTCTCTCATCGCGGATCAAATCAATCCCGGAAGCGGTGATGTATACGCCCCCCGGAACGTCCACTCCGACCATCTCCGGACGAAAATAAGGGTTTGAAACGATCATTCGGCGCGGAATGATGCCGTCCTTCACGATGTGCTGCTCATGATAGATATCGTGGATAAATGCATTAAGCGCTTGGACGCGCTGGCGGAGTCCCCGGTCGATCGCCTCCCATTCATGCTTCGGAATGACGCGGGGAATGTAGTCAAAAGGAATGGTTCTCTCAAGAGGCTCGGACTGATTCGGCTCATATAGGGTGAAGGTGATGCCTTCCTCCAGCATTCGCTGGTTCAAAGCCTGCTGCCGGGCAGCCTGCTCTGCCGGCTTCATGCGGGAGAACAGCCGATGGATCGACTCATAGTGTGGGCGCACCATAAAGTCCGAATCAAACATTTCGTCGTAGAACGAATGTGAATCGTAATAATGGGACTTCGACTGTCTGGCCGTCGACATGTCAACCGCCTCCTCCAAGGTGCTGCAGCAACCTGCCCAATCGTGCCAACCGCCGCTACGCTGGTTAATGTCACGAATAGTTACATAATTAGCCGCAAATTGTTTATGGATTTGACTAAATCCTACTATATTTCCCACATATATGTCAACTTACCTAACGATGTATAGTAGATGTTTGCTAATGACGAAGACAGGATCCTAATGGGACCCTGTCTATGAGCTACGTGCGTCTATCCATAACTATTCGCTGCTCATGCCTCGATTCCTAGCGGCCGAGGTCGTCCAACGAATCTTTATTTGGCAGAGAACGCCTAATTGGAGTATATGCTGCAGCTTACCGAAATATGCCTATCCAGCCCCGTTATTTCCGAACCGCCGTTACACGCAATCTTCTGTAGTCGAGGAACCATTGTCCGTCCCGATACAGCGACGGACGTGCCCGCTCCTCCGTCATCCGTACGACCGCCTCCGCCTCTTCGCCGCTCAGCCCTGACAGAATGCCGTCTGCGAACATCGCAAGCCAGCCGCGCAGCCCCTTATCGCCTCCAGCCTGCAAGGTCGGGCGGTCGAACAAGGAAGCTGTGCGCACCTCGAAGCCTGCTTGCTCTAGAACGGCGCTGTATTCCCCAATTGTCGGAAAGTACCATGGTACAACGAACGGCTTCCTGACGTTCAATGCCGCGAACGACTCGCGCAGACCTTCGACGACGGTGTTAATATTACCGCTTCCGCCCAGCTCGGCGACGAATCTTCCGCCAGGCTTCAGCGATGCACCGATGCTTGCAGCCGTTCCTTCTGCGTCCGTCATCCAATGCAGCGCTGCATTGCTGAACACGGCATCCACCGGATGCTCCGCCCGATATTTCTGGCCGTCAGCCGTTAAGAACGCAATCGAAGGATATTTAGCTTTTGCACTCGCGATCATTTCCTCCGAGAAGTCGATAGCCGTTACGATTGCTCCTCTGGCTGCAATTGCGGAGGCGAGCTCACCCGTCCCACAGCCCCAGTCGATAACAGTCTCATACGGCTTCGGATTGAGCAAATCGACCAGCGGCGCTCCATACGTCGATACGAACGCCATATCTTGATCATAAATTTCCGGCCGCCATGTTTGCTGCTGCCTCCGTTCATGTGCATTGGTCATATAGGCCACAACCTTTCGGAATGAAATGGAAAAATAAGTTACCCCATTTATATCACGGATAGCTTAATATCAAAAATATATAAAAACTATGTTATCTATAGTTATTAACTATAATTAGAGCATAAATAAGCCCTGACAGGCGTGAGCGGCCAATCAGGGCGATAGGGCGAGCAGAGCGATAGCCGTCTATCGATAACGGCAGCGAAATTACCGGTTCAGCAAGCTTCCAACGTAACGGAGAAGCTCATTGGCGCATACTGGGCAATAGTGATGATCGTCGATCAGACGCTTCGTTACTTCGTTAATGCGTTTAAGCTGCGTTTCGTCCGGCGTCTTGGTCGACGTCGTAATTTTGACAATATCCTTCAAATCGGCAAACAGCTTCTTCTCCACCGCTTCGCGCAAGCGCTCGTGGCTGGAGTAATCGAACTTCTTCCCTTTACGCGAATAGGAGGAGATGCGAATTAGAATCTCTTCTCGGAATGCTTTCTTCGCATTCTCGGATACGCCAATCTGCTCCTCGATCGAGCGCATCAGCCTCTCGTCCGGATCGAGCTCCTCGCCGGTCAATGGGTCTTTAATTTTAGTCCAATTGCAGTACGCCTCAATGTTGTCCAGATAGTTCTCGAACAGCGTACGGGCGGACTCCTCGAACGAGTAAACGAACGCCTTCTGAATTTCCTTCTTCGCAAGCGTGTCGTATTCTTTGCGTGCAATCGAGATGAAGTTCAAATATTTCTCCCGCTCATCCTTCGTAATAGACGGATGCTGGTCAAGACCGTCCTTCAGCGCCCGCAGCACGTCGAGTGCGTTAATGCACTGCAGATCCTGCTTGATGAGGGCACTCGAAATCCGGTTAATGACGTACCTTGGGTCGATGCCCGACATTCCTTCCTCGATAAACTCTCCTTGCATCTCTTTCAGATCGGCTTCTTTGAAGCCTTCGACCTCTTCGCCGTCGTACATCCGCATCTTCTTCACAATATCGATGCCTTGCTTCTTCGTCTCTTTGAGACGGGTAAGTATGGAGAATATCGCTGCGGACCGCAGTGCGTGCGGCGCAATATGAATGTGCTTCATATCACTTTGCGCAATTAGCTTATCATAGATCTTCTCTTCATCTGTAACGCGCAAATTGTATGGAATCGGCATGACGATCATCCGGGATTGAAGCGCTTCATTTTTTTTGTTACTAATAAACGCTTTATACTCGGATTCGTTCGTATGCGCAATGATAAGCTCGTCGGCGCTAATTAATGCGAATCTGCCGGCCTTGAAATTGCCTTCCTGCGTCAACGACAGCAAGTTCCATAGAAACTTCTCGTCGCATTTGAGCATCTCCTGAAATTCCATCAGCCCGCGGTTCGCTTTGTTCAGCTCCCCATCGAACCGGTATGCACGCGGATCAGATTCCGAGCCGTACTCCGTAATCGTCGAAAAATCGATGCTTCCGGTCAGGTCAGCAATATCCTGCGACTTCGGATCTGAAGGGCTGAACGTACCGATACCGACCCGGTTTTCCTCCGATATGATGACCCGCTCGACCAATACATTTTCAATATCGTTATTAAATTCCGTCTTCAGCCTCATCTGGCAGGAAGGGCACAGGTTGCCTTCGATTCTCACGCCAAGCTCCCGCTCGACCTCCTGCCGCAGCTCATGGGGAATCAGATGAAGCGGGTCCTCATGCATTGGGCAGCCTTTGATCGCATAGACAGCGCCCCTCGGCTCACGCGAATATTTCTCAAGCCCCCGCTTGAGCATCGTGACGATAGTCGATTTGCCGCCGCTGACCGGTCCCATTAACAATAAAATCCTTTTGCGGACATCGAGACGTCTTGCAGCCGAATGAAAGTATTCCTCGACCAGCTTCTCGATTGCCCGGTCCAGGCCGAATATTTCCTGTTCAAAAAAACGATACCGCTTGCGCCCATCCTTCTCCTCGACGCCGTACGATTTGATCATGTCATACACTCTGGCATGTGCCGTCATGGCCGGTGCAGGATCTTGCTTTAACAATTCAATATAATCTTTAAACGTTCCCGTCCAGGCAAGCTTCTCGCTCTCTGCCCGATACTCCGATAACCGTTTGAATATATCCATGCCTTGCCTCCTCCCATCACTCGCGCTTCTGCCCTATCCCTGCTCATCTGCTATGGGATTTCTCTGTTCCGCCCGCCGAGATCTGTTTGTTGATGTTGAAGTATTACATTCCTATGCGTAGCCGAGCAGGAAATTGACCAATTTTTTAGACGACTATTCGCTAACACTCGACACGCCGCGCCGCTTCTCCTATAATGAAACCGATCTATACGAATGAATGTTCGAGCGTTATAAGCTGCCTAGACACGATGGGGACGGGAGGAAGCGTTCGTCATGGCCGTGAAGGAAGAAATGGAATTGTACGAGCCGGTGAAGCGGTTCTACGAAGCACGAGGATACGAGGTCAAAAGCGAGGTGCTGCACTGCGATCTCGTTGCCGTGAAGCGGCATAAAGGCGGCGGTGCGGCGGACGACATAGCTTATGTCGGCAGTCCTGATGAGGATACAGAAGAAATTATCATTGTCGAGATGAAACGCACCTTCAATCTCGCCCTGCTGCTGCAGGGAATAGAGAGGCTGCGGATGAACCCGCTCGTCACACTCGTCGTGGAGCGCAACCGGAAGAAAAGCGGCGCCGTCAACCAGCGGTTCGGCGAAATTACGGAGCTGTGCCGGATGCTCGGCCTTGGCTTGATGACTGTGACGCTGTTCAAAACGAAGCCGGCGCTAATCGAGCAGCTATGCGAGCCTGGCGAGCCTCCGCGCGCCCGCTACCGCGCAAAGCGGCACGAACGGCTGCTGAAGGAGTTCCGAGAGCGATCCGGCGACTATAACATTGGCGGCAGCACGAAGCGCAAGCTGATGACCGCTTACCGCGAGAAGTGTCTGCGGATGGCCCACGCCCTCCGCCATGGCCCCGCTTCGCCAGCGACTATCGCTCGCCAGACGGCGGTGCCCAAGGCCGGCGAAATGCTGCGCACGAACTACTACCGCTGGTTCGAGCGAGTGGAGCGCGGCATCTACCGGCTCACCCCAGTCGGCCATGCCGCGCTTGCCGAGCATGCAGACATTATTGCCCGCTGGCCGAAGGCAGAAAACAGCGGTGTACTGGGCACGGATGCTGTGGAAAGCGCTGATTCGGCTGATGCTATAGATGTTGTGGATGCTGCGGGGACAGAGGATGCCGGAGATGCGGGAGATGCTGCAGGGGCAGATAGTACAACGAATGCAGGTAAGGCCAAGAAACCAGGCAAGCCTAAGAAGCGGCGCAGGAGCGCCGCAGCTAATGCGAAGCCTCTGCCTGGCGATAAGTGAGAGCAGGAATTCCATCCGGTCCAGTGAAATTGAATGGCTAGAGGTGGATATGCGATGGCGGGATTGCCTGCATCTTGTGCAGTCTTTCGCGTATCGCAGACGGTACGCGGAGGAATGGATGCACAATGTGCAGTAATTGGCGGCCATCCGAGCGCTAGCGTAAGACTAAGTGGCGGGATTGCCTGAACCTTCAGTTCCTCGCTGTAAACTCCTCAATCGCCTCCAGCAGCAGCTTCACGCCCCGTTCCAATAGATCGTCCGATACCGAAGCGACGCTAAGGCGGGCCGTGTTGCGCTGTGGATGGCTGGCATAGAATACGGCTCCCGGCTCGAATACAACAGCTTTACGCTGGGCGCCGCGCAGCAGCGCCTCGCCGTCAAGCCCGTCCGGCAGCCTCAGCCATAGGCTGCTTCCGCCTTGAGGGACAGCCCATACGAAATCGGCTGGTCCATTCTCCGCCAGCAGTTGAGTTAATCGGGTCATTCGCCTGCTATAGCAAGTGGCAAGATTTCTTATGTGAACGTCCCACTCCGGACTGCGGAGCAATTCGCACATGAACCGCTGCTCGTATAAGCTCCCTCCGACGGCTCCAATCGAATGGATCACATCCGTCATGACCTCAATCAGCTCTTCGTCGCCTGCCGCCCACCCAAGATGCAGTCTCGGAAGAACAGTCGCAGTGAGAGAGTTCACATAAAGTACGCCGCCTTCAGCCCCGGCCAGAGAGTACAGCGCAGGATACCTAGCTGCAGCTGATTCATCGTAACCCATCTCGCCGTATGAATCGTCCTCAATGATGAGGACGCTGTGCTGACGCGCTAAGCCCAGTAAGCCATGCCGCCGCTCCAAGCTCCAAGCCCGTCCGGCAGGTACGCCGAAGCTCGGCATCACATAAATCATTCGCGGACGATACAAGCTCATAAGCTGGTCCGCCCGCTCCAGATCAATTCCGAATTCATCGCCCCCCACCGGAACAATGTGAAGTCCATTCATTGCTAACGTGCGCAGCGCTGCTGGATTCGTAGGTGTCTCCACCATAACGGTATCGCCAGGAACCGTTAACGCACGCGCTGCAATATCGATCGCCTGCTGCGCGCCTGCAATGGCTAGAACCCTCTCCGCCTCCGTGCGCATTCCTCTTCCTGCCATTCGCTCTGCAATTGTCTCGCGGTACAGCATATCGCCGCCCGTATCCCGAGCCTGCAGCACCGACAAACCCGCTCGCCGCGCTGCTGCTTGCTCTTCGGCGTGGCGTATAAGCTTCGCTGGAAGAGCAATCTCTGAAGGGACACCGTCGACGAAAGAAATGATCTTGTTCCGGTGGCCCCATCTTTTCTCGCTGGCCGCATAAGAGCTTGCTTGCACAGCCTGCGGAGCAAACCGATACTGCATGTCGCTCCCTCCCGTGTATCAGAATCCCATCTTCGAAGCATATTCTTCTCGAGGCCGCCTCATTCATGGAATCGGAGCAGACAAAAATCATCATTTCCTGTCGAGCAGCAAAACAAGCTACATCGTTTGACCGCAATCGACAGTAATGATCTGGCCGGTCATCGCATCCTGCTCGAGCGCCGCGCAGATCATAGCTGCAATATCCTCAGGCGTCGATATACGCTGCAGCGGAAGACGAGGAGCAAGACGGTGCATTTGCTCCTCCTTGCCCGCCCACCATCTCGTCGCTACCGCACCCGGAACAATGCAATTCACCCGAATTTCGGGCGCAAGCGCATGGGCTAACGATTTCGTCAGGCCATGAACAGCTGCTTTCGATACAGCATAAGGAAGCGAAGAGCCCACCCCCGTCTGCCCGGCAATGCTGCCGAGATTGACAATGGCTCCAGCTTGATTGCTTTTCATCAGAGGAACTACGGCGCGGGCGCAGTAAAACATACCTTTCACGTTCACATCCATCAGTTCGTCCCACGCATCCTCCGTCGCCGACTCTAGATCGCTTAACGGAATATGCCTCGTAATGCTGGCGTTGTTAACGAGCAGATCAACCGTACCGAAACGTTCAACAATCGTCTGTACCATGCGCCGGACCTCCTCGTCCCGGGCAACGTTGGCCTGGAGCGCTTCAGCCTGTCCGCCTTCTTCGCGGATGAGCCGTACCGTTTCCTCGGCGTCAGCTTCTGATTTGGAATAGTTCACGACGACGATTGCTCCTCGTCTAGCCAGCGCCATACTTGTCGCCCGGCCGATCCCTGTACCGCCGCCCGTCACTAATGCTACTTTGCTCTTCAACTCCATCGGTCATCTACTCCTTTAATCATATCTTTGAATCTATTGTAATCAGTCCGTACGATTCTGTATAATTGAATTAATTGAATGTCGAATTCAACATTTTTGATTCGACTAAGGAGGAACAGACCGTGGATCTCCGAACGTTAAAAACGTTCCAAGCAATCGTCAAGCACGGAAGCTTTAATAAGGCGGCGCAAGAGATGAACTATGTGCAGTCGACCGTGACGATGCAGATTCAGAAGCTTGAAGCCGAGCTTGGAATGACGCTCTTCGAACGAGGCAAAGAGATATCCCTTACGGAAGCAGGACGACTGCTATACGAGCAAAGTATGCCAATTGTTAAAAATATGGAGCGTCTTCAAGCCAGTTTATCGGACTTAAAATTAGGCGAATCAGGTCATGTCCGAATTGGAGTGACAGAGCCGACCGCCAGCTATCGATTGCCCGGTATTTTAAAAAAGTTTATGTCGAAATATCCCCATATTCAAATTTCCATAGAAATTATGAACACCCCTTCCCTTGTCGAACGAATTCGTGCCGGTGAGATCGATTTTGCACTCTCCACAGCGCCTGACCTGAGCACCGATCTCTACTTCGAGCCTTTCTTTCAGGAGGAATTCATTGCGTTGATGCCCGAAGATCATCCTCTTGCCCAGATGGAGACGGTCGAGCCGGAAGCATTACAAGGACATCGGCTGCTGATTGCCTCCTCCACCTGTCCATATCGTCGGAAGCTTGAGACGATCCTGCAGGAGAAAGGACAAGTTGCGCTTGACTTGATGATAGTCGGGAGCATTACTGCCATGAAGCAATATGTGGAGAGCGGGCTAGGCATCGCGCTTATCCCTCGGATTATGATGGAATCCTCCTCAACGGGAACAGCAGCTAGACCGGTTAGCGGAAGTCTTATCCACATGACGTGCGGATTCATCTGCAAGGAATCGGCGTATCCTCTGCAGCTTGCAAGTCATAAGCTTTATCAGTTTCTGAAGCAGGAGTTAACGTTAATGAACGGATAACAAGAAGGGCTCCTCACAAGTTCATTGCACTTGTAAGGAGCCCTGCAAGCAACTGACGCTAACGATTTAAATTGTTCGTCGGATCGCCATCAGGATTAGACCTCAAATAGCCGCCCGTTTCATCTCCGCGCATATGACCGCTGACAACCGTTCCATCGGATTTGACATAGGTATGCACATAATGCGGCTTCACGACATGAACATGACTCCAGTCAATCGGCTGCATATGATAAGAGTGCGATTGAGATAATGGATCAGACAGCTTCATGATATCAGAATAGTTCAACCCTTGTCCCGTACCGCTGAACGTGTTGTAGGCATGCGGTTCAAAGTGATGATTCACTAGACCATCTTGATTGGTATGAAACGTATGCGCAGAATCTCTGCCTGTATGATTCATATCGGTATCTTGTCCGGCGAATGAATGGTCGCCATGTCCATTAATATACTCGCTCATATTCCGCTCCCCTTTCAGCTGCCATACGATGAAGCTCTCCTGCCATTTGCTCTAATTGAAGCTGAGCATCACGGAATAGTCTGCTCAGCTGGTCTCCAGTCGCCGCGAAGCGCTGCAGCTCGTTCATTCGCTGCTCCATCTCCGCCGCATAGCTATCGAGCTGCTTGTCGAACTGTTCGACAGCTAACCGGTGAAGACGTGTCGTACAGTCCATGACATAGTCGAGTGTTTCTTCTGTAAACCGCTGCTCTACCTGCTCAAGCTGCTCCTGGATAAGCGCCTTAAGCTTCGGCTTTTGTGCCTGATAATCACGCTCTCGTATCGTTCTTTGCACAAGCGGCAATCCGCTTAATGTGATAATCGGGACAACGATCGGTCCTCCAAGCATGACCGCTAGTGCACTAGCCCCGCCTACAATTAATCCGGACTTCACCATCGGATCGGTACGCTTCTCCGCTTTAATCTCCGCATCTGTCCTCACATCGGACAAATCAATCTGGACCGGCCGCAGCCGAATATCGCCTCCGAACGATTGGGACAGCCCGTAAGACAGCTGCTCCGCCAGCTTACTTAACAGCTCGTCGATTCTGTAGCTGTACTGCTCGATCCAGCCCTTCAGACGACGTTTGACGGTTAGCGGCACATCTGTAGATACGAACTTCGCCAGATCGCTCCCTTGATAGATATCCGTCATTTCCATCAAATCCTCTGACAAACCGTCAAACATATGGCGAATCGATTTGCGGACCATATGCTTAATTTCGGCTGTCCGGTCTTCAACATAACCGTCAAGCAGTTGCTGCCGCTCCGACCAGCCAACCTTCCAGCGTCGCAGCTCTTCGAGCTCCGATTGTAATTGCTCATGATCGAGTGATGCTGCTTTCCCTTTCCAATCCAATCGCTCCATCACATCTTGAAGCAGACGCTCTGCGCATCTTATGCTGCTTGTCCACCTAAGCTCCGCGCTGCTGCCATTCTCGGACAGACGCTGAATTTCTTGAACTAATGACGCCATTCCGCATAATTCCCACAGCGATTCATCATCCGTCATTCGCGCTTCGCAGCCTTCCAATGCCGATACGAGTATCGGCTCGGCTTGCTCAAATCCAGGTATCGATTGGAGCCTTCTTCTGGCAGCCTGAAGCACCTGCTCCTCCGCTCCATCCGTCAAATCAGCAAAGTTCAAAACAAACAAGATGCGGTCAAGCCCTTGCTTCAGCAGCGTTTCCTCCAAATATTCTCGCTCGGTTGCCCTCAGCGGCTGTAACGCATGTAGAACCACAATAACGACATCTGCATTCGGAATATACCGGTACGTAATATCTGAACGCTGCTCATTCAAATCGTTAAGTCCTGGGGTATCGACAATGATGGTTCCTTGATCGATCCCTCTCATCGGCATATGCAGCTCTATACCAACAACGCTTGTCGCCGAACTCTCATTGGCATGCTGAGCAGACCACTCTTGAAGAGCTTGCGCTGTAGCATCGATTAATTGAACTTCACCGTTCTCGTAAAGCACCTCCGCCCGACGCTCTTCTTCCTCATCCGCTACGATCCAATGTATGAGAGCCGTCGTCGGAGTAACATCCATCGGCAGCAGCTGCTGACCAATAAGTGCATTCACGAGTGTGGACTTGCCATTATTAAACTCTCCGAGAACGACAATACGCAGTGCTTGTCGCTGTACCTCGTCATCCAGCTGCCTTGCTGCCTCGGCGTATTCGCTTAAATCCAGCTCCTCACAGCAATGCTGCAGCCTCTTCAGCCACGCCTGCAGCTCGTCTTTATAACGCGTTCCGTTCTTATCCAGGATATCGTCTATCATCGCTGCTGTACCTCCTGATTAAGCGCCAACAATCGATCCGCAATATCGTTCAATTCTCGTTCCTGAACATTCAGCTCTTCCAGCTTCTTGCCGATCCCCTCTTCACTCAGCCGCAGATTGCGGACGACCATATCCAGCTGCTTGCGGCTTTCATCCGTACTATGCTCGATCTGCTGCTCGTAAGCGCTCGTCAGCTTCTGCATTCGCTTCTGCCAATAGCTGTCCAACCGCTTGCATTTATCAGCGATTGGTTTATTGTAGCGATTGTCCACTTCTTCCTTTAGTTGATCGTACGGTGAAGGACTGCTGCCTAACAACCAGCTGAAGAAGCGAGTAACGCCTTCCACTATTCCACCGACAATGCCTAATCCGATTCCGGATACCGTTCGTAGAAATCCGCCCGCATCGAGCAGCTCATCGGCCTGTTCCACAATAATGCTAGCTAGAGGTGAACTTAAAGTATAATGAAACCGTTGATCGCCCACAATTGTTCCATTGCTATTGCTGTCGGCAGCATCTGAACTAAATTCACTGCCAAGAAGCTCTCCCATCAAGCTCTCATAACGGGCAAGCTCAGCTTGCATGTCCTTATTCGCTCGAGTAATCGCCTGCTCTTCATGCGACCTCATTCGCTGCTCAAGCTCCGTCTGCAGCTCTTTCTCTCGCGCTGCCGTTATTTTCTCGATCGTTTCTTTCGTTAACGTTACATTGCGATGATGATTATAAGTCTTCTCCATCGTATCGCGAGCGAGTGAGGCGATCGCTTTCAACTCGCCTCTATACCATTGCTGAAGCTCTATCCCTGCTGCACTTAGCCGATTTCTCATCGTTTCTGCCGCTTTAATCCCTTGGCTGCGAGTCCGCTCCAATTGCTCGCGCAGCTCGTTCGTTGACTTCTGAGCGTCCGCTACACGATTCAGAAGTGTTTTTCGTTCGAAATCAATTTGGTAACGAATCATCTCTTGTGCGACACGAATAGCTCGAACGATCGGCTTGCCCAGCTTGGCAGCGCCGCGATCAACAGCCAGAAACCGCGATAGCCCCTCCTCCAGCTCGCGGAATCCAGTGTCTTCTCTGCTGAGCAAAGGGATACGCATTCGAGGCAAACCTTGTCCATCGGGATGCTTCAGATTTAACAGCTCATGCCGTGAGGATACGAGATAAACATGCTCAGCCGGCATAATCTCATTCACCTCATGACGGACACGATCAACGACCCTCCTTCTCTCGTCCTCTGTACGGAGCATATCCTTGAAATTCACGACAAAAATAATTTTATGAATATCCGCATCCTTAATCCGATTCAAGAACGATTTCTCCGATTGCGTTAACGGCCTTAAGCCATGGATGACGAACACGGCTGCATCACAATTCGGAATGTAATGGTTCGTAATCGCCTCCCGTGCAGCATCCATATCATTCGTGCCAGGGCTGTCAATAAAGATTATCCCGTCGCTGCCTAACGTCGTCGGCATTCGGACATCTGCATAGGCGATATCGGCTATACGCTGCGCTTCTCTATGCGCCCTCAGCTTATCCTCGTCGCTGTTATCAGGAATTTCTGGAGCAATAAGATGTTGGAACGCTTCTCTCGATACCCGCTCCTCTCCGCCTTCCCGCTTAATAATCCGGATGTCCTCCTCCGGTCCATAGGCAATACGAGTCAGTAAGGCGGTACAAGGCGTTATTGCAGTCGGCAAAATTTCCGTACCAAGCAGTGCATTAATAAAAGTCGATTTGCCATTACTGAATTCGCCGACAACCATCACCTCGAACTGATCATCCTGCAGCCGCTTTGCAGCAGTAGACAGCTCTTCCGCTTTACGGTTAAAGCTTAGACGGATCGCTGCTTCCTCAAGCTCCTTCATGAGTAGAACAGCCTGTCGGCGCCAATCGTTATATTGGTCCATAGACCTCTGCTTGCTCAAGGTTTCTTCATGTGCCGTCATGATGACGATTCCCCCAGTTGCGTATACTGAACATATTTATTACTACCGCTAATCCATTCATTGATGCCAATTTGCAGCCAGCCGTTGCTCTCTCCTATGACATCTACTCGATCGCCTTTGCTCAGCTTCCGGACCACTTCGCCCGAAGTCGAATAAGTCGTTCGCACATTCAACTCTTCTGCTATAACAACGACATATCCGATTGGAACCGGAGTATCCGGCTGCTCGTCCTGCTCTTCCCGCTCCTTATTCGAATCACCCGTGAATACCGATTGAATCCAATGGGAGGCTTGAGAATAAAGCTGCTTCGCCTTCGATTGGACAGGACCGGGATAATAGACCAGCAAAATAACAACGATAATACTGGCTATAAATATGGACCAGCCGATTTTCCCTCTCCAATAGATAGGACGGCGAGTTTGAATATCGATAGCGTCCGGAACAATAAGATCACGTTGCAGCGCATCTCTTGCAATCTTCTCCCATTCCGCCGGTACACTTCGCGCAATGCCGCTGTTATCGACGCCGTCAGGCGCTATAAACAAGAGCTTTTGCCAGATACGGTCCGCTACATCTGTGTATACATCGATCTGCCGCAGCTTAGACAACGCTTCATACGCTACTGCTCCAGCGGTCTGATCGCTTCCTTCCAGCTCGGATAAATAATCTCCCAATTTCAACTGCAATCTTCGAACAGTCCTATAACGGTCAATCAACCCGAGCACCGGACGCGTTGATGCTTCTACTCCCTCATACTTGTTCCTATACTTCTCCACTTCTGCAGCCGCATCGTTCTGTAACTGCTCATATCGCTGCTTCAACATTTGCTCGATTCTCGGAATCAACGGTTCAAAGCCGTCCGCAAGCTGCTTGACCTTCTCCTCTAAGTCTGCCATAGCTGTCAGGTATTGAGCATGAAGCGCTTCTAGAGCTTCCCACTCACTCCGAACGCGATAAACGGCTGACTTGCTGGCAAAGAGCGCTTTAATCCGTCCTATTCCGTGCCCAAGCACTTGTCGATTCCTAGCCGCCGCCTCACGCTGCTTCGACAGCATCACCGCTTCAGCGGATTCGAGCCTGCTTAGGCTTCGCACCAGATCTGCCGATGCCTCGCGCAGCACCCTGAGCGCAATATCCTCTCGATCAACCTCTGTAACCGAGCCGATCCATTGCTGTACGAACGACTCTCTAGGAGTAGACAGCAGCTCATCCCATCTGCTACCGGTTGTCCGCAGCTTATTCAATTTCTTATGTAAACTCAAGAAAGCTTTGTCTAGCTCGCCTAGTTGTTCACCGCCGTCCGCATTCATCCGCATTACAAGCATGTGCAGATCATCCTGCTCCATCTGCTTTGCAATTTCATCTGTAAGGTGCACGGTGAGCTCAGAGAGCCTGTCCAATCGTTTGTTCAAAATAACGGTATCAATGCCGAGATGGTCTTCGTCGAGCCGCTCTAGCAAGGAGCTGAACCGGCTCATCTCCCACCAATGCTCAGCCTCCTCCGTTCCGGACACAGCTTCAAGCGCGTCAAGTGAAGACACACCGATCATTCCGCGAACGTATCCGGTCAATTTGCGCTCCTCCACCGAGGAATACTTGATCGGATCGAGCGGTTCAGAGGAATATTGCTCCGCCTTATCGATACCATTAATAATCCCTAACGGCGTAATAGACGTCTGCTCACGGAGAGATTGAATCGACTGCCGCTCTGATTCTTTGCCGACGAGTCCGAACATGAACAGCCAAAGCGCATCATCCAGCCGCTCCAGTACCTGCTTAGAGCTGGCGGTATGCTGCTCATTACCCGCGTTAAAGCCAGGCGTATCCACCAGCGTCATGCTCTTCAGCCGTTCCTTCGGCAGCTGAAGCTCAACGTACTGGATCGAGGCCCGCAAAGCCGCACCCTCTTCTCCTTCTGCCGTCAAGCTGCCTAATATTGATAAAGGATACTCTATACCGATGCCGTCTGCGTCATAAGCCGTTGCTTTCGGACGATCCCCATATTTAATGTATGTAACGACAGCCGTCGTAGGAAGAACGTCCGACTGTAATATCTCTTCTCCTAATAAAGCGTTAATAAAAGTGGACTTACCTGCGCTGAACTCCCCCATAATGCCTACGATCGGTACCGGTTCTGCTTCCATGATGAGCTTCCGCCACGCTGCTTGATCCGCGAATGTAGGCACTTCGGTTAACACATCTTCCGATACAGCTTTAATTAAACTAAATAAATGATTGGTGTCATACTGTTTTATTGTCATGGAGTCACCTAACATACGCGAATATATATTTTCTTTTCAAATATATCCCATACAATCTTCATATGTAAACAAAATAACCAGTTGTATTTAAATGTTCTCTCAGAAATAATAAATTGTAACGTTACAGTCACATTATACGGGTGAGAAATCAATATGAGACTATGCTGGTTACGTCGACAAAACCAACTCCGCGCATGAAATTATAGCTTGCTGCAAAAAATGTATGTATGCTCAGCTATGTCCGTTGTGTACTGCGCTAACGCCACGGCAGCACCAGAGAAATATATAAACGTAAAAAAAGTAAAAACGTAACAACTTGTTCACAATTAATTTCATTTTCTTTTTCCAGCCAGTTGGGTATAATTAACGTATCATTGGAGGTGTGCGTTGTGACGATTAAATTTCTAATTGTTTGTATCGTCATGGTTATGTTCATCACAGCCATCTTTACAGCATCCTACAACGACGACAAGACGAAGGGTCTGTAATTCGATTTAATTGGTGCGCAGCCTTTGACCCAAAAAAAGCTCCCCGCCATAAGCGGGAAGCTTTTTTTGTAACCATGAAATCGATTAACGGCGAAGCTGACCCATGTCGATCATGCATTCACCGCACACATAACGTTCTTTGAAATCGTTAACCTCTTCCATCGATCCACAGAATACGCATCTTGGACGATACCGTTCGAGAATGATGTGGTCGCCCTGTACAAGAATTTCTACAGGATCTCCCTCGTTCATTTGGTACCTTTTGCGCAGTGACTTAGGCAATACGATGCGCCCAAGTTGGTCTACCTTTCGTACTACACCTGCCGGTTTCATCCAATCACTCCTTGTGTCTTATGTCGCAGCCAGTTATGAGAAACCTATGCACTATAGACTTTCGATGGTTTGCGAGCTTTTCCTTCCCAGATCTAGTTTTTCTTAATATTCTGCAATAATCGTTAGTCGAATAATCCAGGAAAGTTATTTTGACGCAGTGCCTCATACACGACAATTGCGGCAGAATTCGCTAAATTCAACGATCGAACCTTATCGGTCATCGGCATCCGGATTAACGTATCGGGATGCTCGTCCAGCATCTCCTGCGGCAATCCCTTCGTCTCCTTGCCGAACACGAACAAATCTCCGTCCCGATATTCCATATCGCTGTACCGTTTATTCGCACGTGTGCTTGCGAAGAAGAAGCGGTTATCCTTGAAGCGCTCCTTCACCTCGGCGAAGCTGTCGTAATAGGTCAAATTTACTGCATACCAATAGTCGAGACCTGCACGCTTCAATGCAGCATCGTCCGTACGGAAGCCTAACGGGCGAACGAGATGGAGATGTGTACCGGTAGCTGCGCATGTTCTTGCGATATTGCCAGTATTCGCCGGAATTTCCGGTTCGACCAATACGATATGAAAAGGCATATTCGATTCGTCCTTTCTTCCTGCTTTCTAGTTCACAAGTCATGATGAGTAATATTCCCATATTATGTATCTTGTTATGGTTCCGGTAAATGTTGTTACAAGGCTAAACATACAAGACCGCCCACTTCTTCCGGAAATGAAGAAGTGGGCGGTTATTGTCGTCTCCAGTAACGTACGACAACTAGTGCTTAACCGTGACGTTTCTGGAAATCAGCCATAAATTGGGCAAGCGCCTGGCAGCTCTCGAGCGGCACTGCGTTGTAAGTCGAAGCGCGAAGTCCGCCGACGCTCCGATGTCCCTTGAGGCCGACAAAGCCAGCTGCTTCCGATTCCTTCACGAACAGCTTCTCAAGCTCTTCGGAATGAATGCGGAACGTAATGTTCATAATCGAACGGCTTGCCGGATCAGCGAAGCCGCGATAGAAGCCGCTGCTATTGTCAATCGCATCATAGATAAGCTTCGTTTTGTCGCGGTTGAATTGCTCCATTGCCGCTACGCCGCCCTTTTCTTTCAGCCATTTCAGGACGAGCGTTACCATATATACAGAGAATGATGGAGGCGTATTGTACAGCGAAGAGTTCTTCGCGTGCGTCTCATAACGCAGCATCGTCGGAATCGTCTTCGGACTGTTAGCCGCCAAATCGTCGCGAATAATGACAATCGTGACGCCCGATGGACCCAGGTTTTTCTGTGCACCAGCATAGATCAGGCCGAATTTCGACACATCAACCGGACGGGACAGAATATCACTGGACATGTCGGCAATAAGCGATACGCCTGCCGTGTCTGGATAAGCTTGATATTGCGTACCTTCGATCGTTTCGTTCGATGTAATATGAAGGTATGCTGCATTGTCCGGCAGCTCGATCGACGACAAATCCGGAATACGGTTAAATTTGAAGCTTTCGGACGATGCTGCAATAGCCGTCTCGCCGAACAGCTTCGCTTCTTTGTAAGCTTTGTCAGCCCAGCTGCCAGTCATTACGTAAGCACCAGTCTTACCTGGTTGAAGCAGGTTCATTGGAATCGAAGCAAATTGTGTGCTTGCTCCGCCTTGCAGCAGCAGCACATGATAATTGTCCGGAATACCGAACAATTCACGCAGCAAGCTCTGTGCTTCATTATTTACTTGCTCGTACAGCGCGCTGCGGTGAGACATCTCCATAATCGACATGCCTGCCCCGTGATAGTCCACGAATTGCTCCTGCGCTTGCTGCAGCACCTCAAGCGGCAGCGCTGCCGGTCCGGCGTTAAAGTTATAAGCCCGTTTCGTCACCGTATACACCCCTGTCTTCAATTTCAGAAAAGAATAGTCCTCCAGATAAATGTCAGGAGAGGCACGTCCATTCCGATCAACTATTTGCTATGATAGCAAGTTTACGCCGCTACTTCAAGTGTCTAAAAGTCGAACAAAATATATTATTTATTAAAAATCATTCGGATTTAGCACTTTTGTCGCAGTTACTGTCCCATAGCTCATCGACATGGAAAATATATGTTACGAACGATCGACTGCATACCGTTGGATCTTGACCTGCTTCAATGTAAAAAGCGGACCATAGCGGTCCGCTTCATAACGTATGAGTGCGTATATCTTAGCAATCGAAGTAGAGGCCGTACTCGTAAGGATGGATACGGATCGATACTGCTTTCGCTTCAGAACGTTTAACTGCAACGTAGTTGTCGATAAATTCTTTCGTGAAGACATTGCCTTCCGTCAAGAATTCATAGTCTGCTTCCAGAGCGTTAAGCGCTTCGTCAAGCGTGCCTGGTACGCTGCGGATTTCTTTCTTCTCTTCATCGGACATTTCATAGATATTTTTATCGAATGGACCATAGCCGAGTGCAACTGGATCGATTTTACGTTTAATACCGTCGATACCTGCGAGCAGCATTGCTGCGAATGCGAGGTAAGGGTTAGCCGTGGAGTCCGGTGTACGGAACTCGATGCGGCAGCCTTTTGGCGTAACAGCTGCGATCGGAATACGAACTGCAGCGGAACGGTTACCTTTGGAGAATACGAGGTTAACCGGCGCTTCGTAACCAGGAACAAGACGTTTGAACGAGTTCGTCGAAGGGTTCGTCAGCGCGATCAGAGCTGGTGCATGATACAGGATACCGCCGATATAGTTCATTGCGAGCGGGCTCAGGTTAGCATAAGCGCCTTTCTCGTAGAACAGCGGGGAATCGCCGTTGAAGATCGACATATGAACGTGCATGCCGCTGCCGTTGTCGCCAAAGAGTGGCTTAGGCATGAACGTTGCAACTTTGCCGTATTGGCGCGCTACATTGTGCACGATATATTTGTATTTCAACAGGTTGTCAGCCGTTTTCGTCAGCGAGTCGAAGCGGAAGTTGATTTCTGCTTGACCAGCCGTTGCAACCTCATGGTGATGACGCTCTACGCGGAGGCCAGTTTCTTGCAGGAGGCGAACCATTTCGCTGCGGATGTCTTGTTGGGCATCTACTGGTGCAACCGGTACATAGCCGCCTTTAACGTTAACTTTGAAACCAAGGTTACCGCCTTCTTCCTTACGGCCAGTGTTCCAAGCTGCCTCATCGGAATCAACCTCGAAGAACGATTTGTTCATGCTGCTTTCGTAACGAACATCGTCGAAGATGAAGAACTCGGATTCTGGTGCGAAGAACGCTTGCGTGCCGATACCTGTGGATTGAAGATACTCTTCTGCTTTTTGAGCGATCGAACGAGGGTCGCGGTCATAACGCTCGCCGTCCGGCGTGAAGATGTTGCTCATTACGTTAAGCGTTGGATGCTCAGTGAAAGGATCGATGAAGCTCGATGCTGGATCTGGCATCATGACCATGTCGGAGTTTTCGATACCGCGGAAGCCGTTAATCGAAGATCCGTCGAATGCAACGCCATTTACAAAAGTATCAGCGTCAACTTCCGACGCTGGCAGCGTAATGTGATGCGCACGGCCAGCGAGATCAACGAAACGGAAGTCTACGAATTGGATGTTGTTTTCCTTAATGGTGTTCAATACATTTTGGACTGACATGATAAAATCCTCCTATTTCCGAACATTTAGGTTAGGTTGAACGTCAATCGTTCAAGTTTCCTTATTTCTTATGTGGCTATTATAGTACTCGACGATTTACATGGTCAATAGTTATGTAAGGTATTTTTTTAAGTCATGTCAGCTATTCTCACAGCTTTGGAAAATCTATTACAATTTCCGGTGTCGATTCGAAACTAAAAAAACCGTGAACCCCTTGATACGCAAGGGTTCACGGTTATGGTTACCGATAGAAGACTCATTTTACCCAGGAAATAAATTCCTCAGCCGGCTGCTTCGGCGTATCGAATCGTTTGCCAACAATCGGTGCAAGCTTCTCCAAATCCTTTAGTAAGTTTGCGAATTGATCTGGAAATAGCGATTGCACGCCATCACCCGTCATCGAATTGTCGGGATCCGTATGCATTTCGATAATGAGACCATTCGCACCAGCAGCGACCGAAGCTTTGGACATCGGCTCAACTAATTCGCGGCGTCCCGTTCCGTGGCTAGGGTCTGAGATGACCGGAAGATGGCTGAGCGATTGCAAAACTGGAATAGCTGACAAATCGAGCGTATTACGCGTATATGTTTCGAACGTTCGGATTCCGCGCTCACAAAGCATTACGTTCGGATTGCCGCCGGCTAGGATGTATTCCGCAGCATTCAAAAATTCATCATAGGTTGCACTAAAGCCTCGTTTCAGAAGAACCGGCTTATTAATCGTCCCCAGCTTACGAAGCAGGTCAAAGTTTTGCATGTTGCGCGTACCAACTTGCAGAATGTCTGCATATTCTGCACATACATCGACATACTCCGGTGTCATAACCTCCGTAATCGTCAGCAGTCCATGCTTTTGACCAGCTTCGGCCATCATGACCAGCCCTTCCACTCCGATGCCTTGGAAGCTGTATGGGCCGGTACGAGGCTTGAAGGCGCCGCCCCGAAGCACTTGCCCGCCTGCTGCCTTAACGAGACGTGCGATCTCATCAATTTGCGCCGCATTCTCCACTGCACACGGACCGCCCATAATAACGAGATTATCGCCGCCAATCTGTACACCTTTCACTTCAATTATCGTATCGTTCGGATGAAACTCACGGCTGGCGAGCTTGTAGGACTTCGATATTTTAATGACATTATCAACGTCCTTTAACTGCCGCAGATGCTCAGCAAGCGCCGGCTCAGCCTTGCCAATAATGCCGATGACGGTACGATCCGTGCCTCTTGAAACGTGGGCTTGAACACCCGCCTTCTCGATCTGCAGTACAATCTCTGCAATACGTTCTTCGGTAATGTTAGATTTCGTAATGACAATCATATCGATCTCTCCTCAATTTCTTATTTATAGATGGGATATTTTCGTATAAGAAACATCTTTTACACTTCAACGCTTGTATGCTTTTAAGCTTTTATGCTTTGTGGCTTTTATGCTTTTAACCGCTAAAGTGAATATACATTATTTCACCGCATTCGTCAATAGGGTCTATTCGTACTGTAGGTATTCCCGTTCATGATCGTACTGGTAGAGAACGACAAATAGCCTCCACCCATAAGGATGAAGGCTACGAAGTTCACTCTGTGACCGGATTAGCTGTTGGTGTATCTTTGCGCTTTAGTTTTCTTTTCTTCCGTCTCCGTTCCGTGAAGAAAGCTATGCCGTACCTCACTGGAAAGTAGAACAGAATACCAAGAAGAGTACCATTAATGAATCCGCCAACGATAAGCTTCAAGTTATATTCAATAAATTTGTTGACAAATTGCGGGAGGAATGAAATATCGACCTGAAGATGATCCGGTAATATCCATCCTCCCACTATTCCGCTAAGGAAAGCAATCGGAATAAAAATGATCTTGCCGAACACGAAGCCGCTTAATGCTCCAGCCATGCTCGCCTTCATCAAATAAACGAGCGGGAACATGAGTAGAAACGCCAGACCGAACGTTGGCAGCGTAATCATCTCAATCGCAATGCCAATCGAGAAGCCAAGCGCCACCTTCGCCGATCCGCCTGGAGCCCGCATTAACTTAATAAATTTATGCTTGAACCAGCGCTTCAGTCCTACCAGCTTATTCGTTGGTACGTCCGCAGCGCTCCCCTGCAGCTTCACCTGTTCTTTGTCCGTCATCACTTCGCACCTGCCGTTTTCGTGCGAATCGTCGGCAAGAGCTTGTTCATGTTAATCGTACGCCGTTTCTCCCATGTCGAAGGATCATTCGAATCGAATTGCTCCAGGAACGTAATGACTTCCTTCGTAATCGGTGTCGGCGTCGATGCACCGGACGTGACTGCGACGCGTTCTAAACCCTTCAGCCATTCAATATCAATCTCACTTAGGTCAGCAACCCGATAAGCCTTCACGCCGGCAATTTCTTCGGATACCTGCGCCAGACGGTTCGAGTTGTTGCTCCGAGGATCGCCAACTACGATAACAAGCTGAGCCTGATTCGCTTGTTCCGCAACGGCTTCTTGACGAACCTGCGTCGCAAGACAGATCTCGTTATGAATCTCAGCATGCGGATATTTCTCCAGCAGCTTCGAAATTAGTGTACGGATGTCCCATTGCGACATCGTTGTCTGATTCGTAATGAGCAGCTTTTCGCTCTGTACGTCCAGCTTCTCAATATCTTGTTCGCGCTCAATCAGATGAACGTGATCCGGCGCGATGCCGATAGCACCCTCTGGCTCTGGGTGTCCTTGCTTACCGATATAAATAATGTCATAACCTTCTGCCGTCTTCGTACGAATGAGGTCATGAGTCTTCGTAACATCTGGACATGTCGCGTCTACGACGGTTAGCCCCTTGTCGATCGCACGCTGTCTTACTTCCGGCGAAACGCCGTGAGCTGTAAAAATAACAGTCCCCTTCTCAATCTGTTCCAATATTTCAAGCCGGTTAGGGCCATCAAGCGTAATCACGCCCTCCTGCTTGAATGCTTCCGTTACATGTGCATTGTGAACGATCATTCCTAATATGTGAACCGGTCTTGGAAGGTCCAGGTTGCGAGCAGTCTGCAGAGCAAGCACCATTGCATCTACTACGCCATAACAATAGCCGCGTGGTGAAATTTTGACAACTTCCATGACTAAACACCTACTTTCTGCCGATGCCAAGTTCCTCGGCCTTACAATCCATTCACTCCATTATACCCGATTCGGAGTGCTGAGGAAAGCTGACAGGCAGCCAAATGGTAAAAGTGCTTCCCGCTTCTTCACGCGTGATGACTTCAACAAAGCCATGATGCTCGTCGATGATCCATTTCGCGATGGATAATCCAAGACCAGTCCCGCTTGTCTTGCCGCGCGATTCATCCGCCCGATAGAACCTGTCGAAAATGTTCGGTACTTCCTCTCGTTTCATACCGATACCAGTATCCTTAATTACAATACCGACTCGGTCCTCCAGCTTTCTGACGCTTAGGTCAACCGTACCGCTTGGCGTATATTTAAACGCGTTCTCGATAAATATAAACAGCAGCTGCCGCAAATAATCCGAATTCCCGTACACGAGCGTTCCTTCGAGAATACTATAATCATGTGTGATCCACTCCGCATTTCGCGGCAAATGCTGGGCCCGGCGGGATACATCCTCGATTATCGGAAGCAGCTCTACCTCCGACTTCTCCATGACGAAGCCAGCGTCTGCCCGCGCGAGCGACAGCAAATCATTGACGAGCCGGCTCATTCGAATCGCTTCGTCTGCAATGTCCTGCATCGCTTCCTGCGACATGGCGATCCGCTCCGCCTCCATCTCCGACACAGCCGGTGCCGTTCCGTTCTCGTCCCCAAGCGCCGGTCGCGACATCCGTTGGAGCAGCTCAATATTGCCGCGTATCGTCGTCAGTGGAGTCCGCAGCTCATGCGAAGCGTCCGACACGAACCGTCGCTGAGAATGATAGGCCTCGTCCAGCTCGTTATATGCCTTCTCCAGCTTGGATAACATTCCATTGAGCGTATCAATCAACCGGCCAATCTCGTCGTTCGCCTTCAACCTCGGTATGCGATGGCTCAGATCGGAGCCTTTCTCGATCTGGCGCGAGGCACTGATCACGTTCTCAATGGGACGCAGCGCCTTGCGCGCGAGCAGCAGCCCGGTAGCAGCGGCAATCAGTACAGCCGCAAGCGAGCTTATAATTAGAATCGTGCGCAGATCGTAGAGATACTCGGCCTGACTGCCTGTGTAAGCGCCGATTTGTACGATATAGAGAACCTGTTGATCCAATCCGAACAGCTTTATCTCGCACAGCATGAACGGATTTCCGTTCGTCTTCACGGTACGGTAGTGAATAAGATCAGAATCGTTCCACTGCGCAGGTTTAGGAAACTGAAGGTTGTTTTGCAGCATATTTGAGGATTTATCAGCAATATTGTCATAGGGTACATTGTACAGCTGTACATACAATTCACTTTGCAGCGTCGAGTTCGTCAATCGATTAAGAACAATACTGCCACTCCAGCCGCCCCGGCTCTCCTCAAGCAGCTGCTTCGCACTTTCGCCGAGCCGGACCTTCACCTCGTTATTGGAATTATAGTTAACATAGAAATATAGAGTGCTTCCGAACAGCAGTAAAATAATGGCCACCATTCCGGAGTACCATAGCGTAAGCCGCAGCCGTATCGACATGTTGTCAGCCTTCCCCTCTTAGTACGTAGCCGGTACCGCGCACGGTCTGAATGAGCCGCTTGGCCGAACCGAGCTCCGTCTTCTGCCTCAGCATCGCAATATATACTTCAAGCACGTTCGATTCGCCGCTGTAGTCATAGCCCCATATTTTGTCCATAATCGAATCCCGGGTAAGTACTCTGCGCGGATTTTGCATAAACAGATGAAGAAGATCGAACTCCTTGGCTGTCAGATCAATTCTGCGACCTCCACGAATTGCTTCCCGCGAATCGAGATCAAGTGTAAGATCCTCGAACTGAAGACGGCCATCTGTTTCTTGCTTATCAGGCTTACGTCGAAGCAGCGCGCGTACTCTCGCCAGCAGCTCCTCTAATGCAAACGGTTTCACTAAATAGTCGTCGGCTCCAATATCAAGCCCCCGTACGCGGTCTTGAATTTCATCCTTCGCGGTGAGCATCAGAATCGGTACACCGCTGCCCGCCTCCCGGACACGCCGACATACCTCCCAGCCGTCCATGTTCGGCATCATGACATCTAGAATGAGCAGATCAGGGTCCGATTGCTGCATCAGCTTAAGCCCTTCCTGGCCGTCGTTGGCGATCGTCACCTCGTAGCCCTCGAACGCTAAGCTCCTCCGAAGCATCGAAGTAATTTTATCGTCGTCATCTACTACAAAAATACGATGTCTCATATGCCGAACACTCCTTCTACGTCAAGAAACGCAGGCGGTTATTCGCCGTCCTGCGTTTCACTGTTAATTTATTGTTGGATAGTTAATTCATTCTTGTCGCCGATCGTAATTGGCAGATCGATTGCTTTACCGTTACGAATTACATTAAGCGTAATCTGATCGCCGACCTTATGGGCTACAATCGCTTCTTTCAGCTTCTCGGACGTTCCGTATTTTTTGCCATCTACTCCCGTAATGACATCGTATTGGCGCACGTCTGCCTGATAAGCAGGCGATTTGTAGTATACGCCCGTTACAAGCACACCCTCTGTCGTATCAAGTCCAAGCTGTTTCGCGTATTGCTCAGTCAAGTCCGCAAGATCGACACCGATATATGGAGACGGCGCTTTCGGAATTTCTTTATTATTCTTCAGGCTGTCCAATACCTCTTGAATCGTGCTCGTCGGAATCGCGAAGCCAATCCCTTGCGCCTGCGAGCTTACAGCCGTATTAATACCGATCACTTCCCCCTGCAAATTCAGCAGCGGACCGCCGGAGTTGCCCGGGTTAATCGATGCATCAGTCTGAAGCAAATGCTTGTATTCACGCGTGCCATCTTCATCCGAAATGTCGATTGGACGCTCCTTCGCGCTCAGTACACCAATCGTAACGGTATGGTCAAAACCGTATGGGTTGCCGATAGCGACTACCCAATCACCGATGTTGATACTGTCAGAGGAACCGAGTGTCAGCGTCGGGAACGGCTTATCTCCTTCTACTTTCAGCACAGCCAAGTCCAGATCGTAGCTTGAACCAAGCAGCTTCGCTGTGAATGGCTTATCATACCCTTGCACCGTCACTTGAATTTCGTCGGCGCTGGAAACAACGTGCTGGTTCGTCAGAATATAGCCGGTCTCATCGAAGAAGAACCCTGTTCCAATTCCTGATGGCGTCAGCTTGCTTTCGCCTTGCTGCTCCCGCTGACTGGAGCCTGGATAGTCGTCACCGAAGAACTGGCGGAAGAATGGATCATCGAACAGTCCGCCACCTTGCTGCCGCGACTGCTGCTTCACATAGGTTTCGATTTTTACGACAGCCGGACTAGCTTGCTCGAAAATTTTCGCAATATTGTTCGGCCGCACCACATCTGCCACATTGGAAACTCCTGCACTGCCGCCGCTCGCCGACACCGTGCTGCCAGTCTGGCTAGCGCTGGAAGCGACTGCTTCCTTCTTCGTGAACCAATTGTTCGTATCCGCTGCATATCCGAGAGCACCGACGACGATAACGCCCGCGATGAATGCAGAGAACATGCCTACCCACGAGGATCGGCGCTTCTCTTTCAACTGCCAACCGCTTCTCACCGAGCTCGATGCCGCTGCTGGTACGAACGTCCGGTTTTGCATCGGGAGGACATTGCTAGACTCTTGCGGATTCGGCATATATTCCGCCGGACGCGGATAAACCTCATTCTGCGTTCTCGCCTCAACCTGTGAGACCTGCGGAGCCTCCGGCCAATTGTCCGTACGGCTCGGGCCGTCTTGGTTATATGCACCTGTCCGTCCATTCTGTTCCGGCTGCTGGTGGAAGCTGTTATGCCGTCCCTCCTGCGCGCCAGGCTTTAAAGGTCCATAAGAATAATAGTAAGAGGATTTATTAGATGATTGATCCGCTTGAGCCTCGTCATGCTGCGCATTCTCATTAGAGCTCGAATGTTCTGTGCTCTGCTCACGCGCTTCGTCAGGTTTGTCGGTGAAAAAATCGTCATAAGGACCTTTTCTGTTCTGATCGTCCATCAGTACGTCCCTCCATATTCATAAGTCTGCCGTTTTGTTATTTCTATCATGCACATTCTACCTTAAAACAAACTTAAAAAGAATTAAAACAATAATGAATTTATAACAAAATAAACAAACCTCTTGCGAATCGGACCAGCAAGCTGCCAGAACGAATAACAAGAGGTACTTCACATAACAGACTGTGGAAGCCTGCAGCCACTAAGCAAGCAGCACATGCTCAGCCGCAGCTAACGCATGCTTCGCCTTATCAATCCAGACCGCTTCCACCCGTGCATCCGGATCTGCCGGTGACTGAAACTGATCGAACACACTGCCTGCCAGCCTGACAGTAGCTTCCTCATCATTGCCTTCTTGATACAGGTGCTTCAGAACGAACGGCGTGCCGAACTTAATAGAAGCATTGTTATCTGCTCGATCTACATCGATTGAGCCTGTTATAACCTCGAACGGAAGCCTTAGCCATACTTTACGCTCATCGTCCAAATAACGATCAAACGTACCGCGATCATAATCCCAATTGCCGCCTAGCGTGAACTGTTCCCGTTCGAGCTTCTCTTTCGCTTCGGCGAACTCACATTCCGTAAATTCAATATCGGATCGAAGCGCAATCATGCTCACTCCCCCTTTCGGCACAGCGGAAAGCTCCAGCCAGCACTTAGCTTACCGCTGAAATAACGATATGCCTTAGAGTGTCCTGCCTACCCGGCGATTATGCCAGTCCGATCCGTATTCGCCTATTGCTGTGCCTTCACCCAGCCTTTACGATGAGCATAAACTGCCAGCTGCGTCCGATCCTCAAGCTCGCATTTCATCAATAGATTGCTAACATGCGTCTTCACCGTTTTGATACTGATGTGAAGCTCCTCGGCAATTTCTTTGTTTGACATACCATCTGCAATAAGAAGCAGCACTTCCTTCTCGCGTTCAGTCAGTCCTTCGTCCGCACCTTGAGCCGAACGCTGGCGCAAGCCGCGCGTCAACGCCTGCGAGACGTCGCCGGTCATGACCGGCATCCCTTTGACAGCTCCCAACAAAGCGTAAATTAACTCCTCTGCCGACACCGTCTTCAGCACATAGCTGACAGCTCCCGCCTCGACCGCTGCCAATACCTTCTCATCTTCCAAAAAGCTGGTCAGCATCACAATCTTCAAATCCGGATAACGTTCAATTAATGCTGCAGTCGTCTGAATGCCATCCATAACCGGCATCATCAAATCCATCAAAATAAGATCAGGCCGAGTCTCCATCTTCTCAATCATTTGCAGCGCCTCGCTGCCGTTACTTGCTTCAGCCATAACCTCGAACTTCGGCTCCAGCATTAGGTACGTTTTCAGCCCTGCCCTGACCATGTCGTGATCGTCGATAATCATAACGGTGTACTTATTATTCGTAATCCCCATCGCTGGTCTCTAACCTCTCTTGTCCGTATATTTCGGTATCGTGACTCGAATCCGTGTACCGCCGCCAGGCTTACTGAACAAAATCGCATCTCCACTCAGCTTCTGAGCTCTCTCCCGCATGGTGGACAGTCCGTATGAGCCTTCCCGTACTTCGTTCGGCCGGAAACCGACACCATCGTCCGACAATGTCAGCAGGATTTGATTCTCTGTCTCCGACATGGAGAGCACCGCCCGCGACGCGCGTGCATGCTTCACAATGTTCGCCATTGCCTCTTGAATGATTAGGAACAGCTGATGCTCCTTCGCCTCTGACAGCGGCTCTTGCACGCGCCAGTCCAATTCGCCCTGCAGCTGATTCTGTCTACAATAGTCAGGAAACCACTTGTCCAGCGCCTGCTGCAAAGACCGCCCCTCCAGCTCCATCGGCCTCAGCTGCGCAATGAAGCCGCGCATTTGCTTCTGTGCAAGCGTCGAAATTTCAATCAGCTGCTTCATCACATCCGCCGCATACTCTGGATTCACTTCAAGCAGCTTAGGAAGTGAAGAAGCGGACATATGAATGGCGAACAACTGCTGACTGACGGTATCGTGCAGGTCGCGCGCAAGCCGCTTTCTCTCCTCGAGTACCGCCGCTTCATTCGATGCCATCTCTCGCATCACTTGCTCCTCGCCTGCTGCCTGCGCCAGTTTCAGCCGCTCCTCGACCGCTGCAGCCATCTCGTTAAACTCTGCATGAACCGCCTCAAACAAGCGCGCGCCGTTCGATTGCATTCGAACGGCCCAATTCCCATTATTCGCTTGCTTAAGCGCAATATGAATCGCATCGATGCGGCGCTGAATCGTCTGCGCCGTCCAATAGCCAAACCCTGCACTCACCAGCAGAATAGCACCAATCGCCAGCATTCCAAATTCAACGACGTGATCCGCATCGAACAGCCACTCGCGCAGTGCATACACGCATCCGACGGACAACAGGGCAGAGACGGAGAACATCATAATAATTTCGAGCTTGCCGCTTCGCAGCAAACGAACCATCATAACCCGCTCACCCTACCTTCGTTACTCGCACATCGCCGATAAACGTGCTGCATACCAATTTAATTCGTTTTTCCGTTTCTTCATAGTAAGGCGTCTGAAAATCCATGCTTCTAAACATACGGTTGTCGTTCATATCCATTACGCGGGCGACACCAATGAATGCGCTCGATACAACATGAATGCCGACCTCGTAATCGTTAGGCAAATAAATCTTCACGTCGCCGATAAAAGACGAAATCGTAATTTTGGTCTCGCCGGC
The DNA here is from genome assembly GCF_004001065.1 of Paenibacillus xylaniclasticus. GTDB lineage: Bacteria > Bacillota > Bacilli > Paenibacillales > Paenibacillaceae > Paenibacillus_T > Paenibacillus_T xylaniclasticus. The sequence continues at coordinate 161,676 of NZ_BIML01000008.1, read as the reverse complement.
AGGAATATGCGCCCTCGTCAAATCAATTACCGTATCGCCAATAAAATGCGAAATGTTAAGCGGCTTCAGCTCCCAGTGGTCATGACCGATATGAATATCCCCGATAAAGCCGGAACGGTTCATCGCATTCGGATTGTTATCCCACCATTCCACCCGTCCTGATGGATTACGGCGCTTATAATGCTCCTGACGACGCAGCTCCCGCATATGCTCACGCATGCTTCGATTCATCTGACGAATGTGCTCTCTATGATGCTTGCTCAGATCTGGTCGGTATACTTCATCATATCCGCTGTTCGATAGAACCGGTTCATCCGTCTTCGAAGAAAGGTTCTCGCCTCCATCAGTACCAGCCAACGTTGGATCGGGATGAAGCGGCGGAGCAGGCGGCACATAGCCTCCAGGCTTATAGGTCTGCCAATCATCATGTCCGTCATATAACCGTCTGCTTTCCCCCTTCGGCCTGAAGATCATATTCAGTCCGAACAAGATCAGGACGACAGGAACGACGAACCGGAACAAGTCCCCGACCGACCAATCGAACCAATCCAGGTTGCGGCCGAGAAAGATAAAACCAATCGCGATCATAATTCCGCCCCACAGCGCTCCTCCACCTCCGCCTTGCCGATGAAACAGCAAACCATCGAATCCAGCGAAAATTAAGAACACAGGCCAAAATACAGAGACGATGTCGCCAATATCGAACTCAATGATCCCGAGCTGCTTAAGCAGAAAGCCCCCGCCAAACGCGACTATGACCATGCCCCAAAAAATCCGGCTTGCATAATGTCTATTCATCGTCTTCAACTCCTAAATCGTGCTACCTTGTTTACATGTTCATTATATCGAAAGCAGCGCTTTCTTTTAACCGTCGATTGGTTGAATCCGATATCCGTCTCAAGACCGAGACAAGTGAACCGTTGAACAGCCTCTTTCGTTATAAGCTGTACAAACTTAAAAAACGGAGGCAGAGCTGCACGCTCCACACATCCGCTATTTCTACCTCTAACTTAGACCTCTTGTATCTTTCATAAGTACGAATCATTCACTTGCGGCTAGTCGAACATCCGCTCCTAATACGCCGATCGATTGACCATCAGCTCCCCGAATCGGTACAGCAATTGTCATACATGGACGTTTCGTTATAGCCGAAACATATACATCAGACTTGAACGGTTTTCCCTCCATTGCCCGTTTCCACCAGTCCCGTCCTTTCGCATTCAACAGCCCTGCTTCCGGCAAGGAGAATATGAACGTCCCATCCTCCCGATTCGACCAGACCGCTTCTATGCCTTCCTTCGAATTCAGCAGCTCCGTCAGCTTGCGTGCATGAGCATTGTCCTCCATCGATCGCAGCTCGCTAAGCGACGCCTGCTCCTCAAGCCACCCGAGCAGCTCATCTACGTCCACACCAGCAGCCTGCGCTTCGCTGCGGTAGCCGATCTGCTCCAGCGTATCGGCAAGCTCACCCGACGTCTTGCTCAAATTGCGGCTAATCTTGCCCAGCTTCGCGATCTGATCCCGCTGACGCTGAGACATCGCAATGGTACCGTCCACACTGTGCAGCGTCTCATTGACCGTGTCGACGACTTCCTTCAGCATTAGCGACAGCTCGCCCATATGTCCGGCTTGGGCGGTATTCGCTTGATCGGTCAGACTAACAAGCCGGTCCACCTCGGTAATCTTCTCTACAATCTCGTTCATCCGCGCTTTGCTGCGCGCCACTTCCTCGACGCCGCTAACGACAGCCTTCCTCTCATTCTCGACCGAAATGACCACCTTCTGAATACCGCTCTCGATCTGATCAACAATTCCGGTAGAACGTCGTACCGCTTCATGGCTTTGTTCCGCCAGCTTGCGGATTTCTTGTGCAACGACAGAGAAGCCTCGGCCATACTCGCCAGCATGCGCCGCTTCGATCGAGGCATTCAAAGCGAGCAGTGAGGTCTGGGATACAATGTCTTGAATTAACTTATTGATTTCATATATGCTAGACATCTGTTCAATCAACGACCGGAATTGCGCTTCCATCGACTGATTGTGGATGTTCAAATCATTCATCACTTTATCAGTCGTATCAAGCGAACGGAATACATCTGTAACGACCAGCTTCGTTTCCTTGCTTTCACTGCTCAGCCTTGTCGAGGCTGCGCTAATCTCATCAGCCGACGCCGCGACCTCCTGCAGCACAGAGAACGCTTCATCAATCTTCTCAACGGCCAATTTGCTGCGCCCCAGCATCTGCTCTTCCTGCTTCGACACATGATCTGCCACCTCGGTCAATCGGCTGATCGATTGATTCACCTCATCAACAGCCGCATTTAACCGATTCGATATGACCTCAGACTCATTGAACAGCCTGCCTAACAGTTGTTTCTCCGACGAGACCTCCTCGTTAAATTGCCTCCGCTCCTCATCCCGTTTCCACAACTTCAACAAAGCTCCAACCATATTAACCTCTCCCGCTCCCATTATGGACTTTCTGCTTATCTGTTACTGCTCGACTTTCTCTGCCAATCTAAATTTCGTAATTCGACCGATCTCGGCAATTGCCGTCTGCAGCTCCTCATCACGCCCATTGTACAGACGGCGCTGCATCGACTCTATAATCTCTGTCTTCTGCTTCCCTTTCACCGCCATAATGAACGGAAATCCGAAACGACTCGTATAACGTTGATTCAATTCGGACAACAGCTTATATTCCTCTTCCGTTAGGCTGTCAAGACCTGCTCCTCGCTGCTCGGATACTGAAGCATCCGTCATCGCAAGCCGAGTCCCTAAATCCGGGTGGCTGCGCAGCAGACGCACGGTCTCTTCCTCACTTAAGCTACGAATGACTTCGACAAGTCCAGCATGCAATCCATCCCCGCTCCGATAAGGCCGCTTGTCGTATACACGCTCCATCACCCAAGGAGAATGCTCCACAACCCAGCCAACCGATTCCAAAAATGAATTCCGATCCATCACATTCAGCTGCTCAATCGTATATTTCATTGTCTACCTCCATTTCAAATGTTAATTATCATCACAAGTTAACAGCCCTCCTGTACGATTTTTGATATACTCCAAAGCTTGTGTGAACTAATCTACCTCGTAAAAACCTGTCTCCATTTGCATAATTATTACAAATTTAATGCACTAAATACTTTTATTATCTTATATATACCGCAATTCCCGTTGAAATAAAAGAAGTTTTTTACACTGTCGAAAAAGCATGCTTAAGAAAGATCTATTTCCAAACGAACGTTTTTATGTTATGTTTTATTACATAATGAAACGGAAGGGTGGATTGCATATGGTACCTCCGCACTTGGACGATATCGATCAACGAATCGTCGAATTGCTGCTAAATAATGGGCGGCTGCCCTATGCAAAGATAGGCGAGTCGCTTAACCTGTCCAGAGTCGCGATTCAGAAACGAGTGGAATCCCTTGTCGAAGACGGGATCATCGAGCATTTTACGATACGAGTCAATGCTGCGAAGCTTGGTAAATCGGTTTCCGCTTTCTTCGAAGTCGTCGTCGAGCCAAGACTCGTCGAACAAGTTGGACGTCAGCTTGCAGAAGAGCCCAGCATCATGAGCGTCTATCAAACGACCGGCCCGAGCACCTTGCATATGCACGCCCAATTGAAAGATGAGGATGAGCTCGAGGAATTTCTTTATGACAAAATTTATTCGCTGCAGGGAATTATCAGTGTCGACACTCGGCTCGTCATAAAAAACTTCAAGCCTTAATCTGATTGATAGTATTAGTATTCACTCATATGAAAAAGCTGTCTTTAAAGTCTTAGATCAAGACTTCTTAAGACAGCTCTTTCACTCTTCATATAGTCGGCAGCGCTTGAAGCCGCTTATGATTCAAGAACGTTCTGCGGAATCGACTGATTAGCTGCAAGTGCTTCGTCAATTGAGTTAAGCCATGCTTGAGTGAGCTTGCCGTTCCCACGTTTGATCACACGCACCTGAACCGTTCGTTTACCCCACTGCTCATACACCTGCTTAATCGTATCAAAGTAGAGATCGATTCGATTTCCTTTTATCGCAGAGCCCGTGTCGGCTACGACACCGTAGCCATAGTTCGGAATGTAAAGCAGCGTTCCAATCGGAAAAACCTTCGGATCAGCGGCAATCGTCGATATTTTGCCCCGCCGAACTTTTACTCCAGAATACGTAATGCCGTATTGTGGATGTCCCGGACGCTTTCCGGTCGATTCGACACCAGCGGTGTAGCCGGTAGCCACAACTTCGACCGTCATGGAGTCGCCGCCTCCCCGCGAACCGGCCGCGACTGCCGCTGCAGCCTTCGCGCTATCCCTCCCTTCGATTGTGATTCCGCTTAATAGTACGGTCAACCCTAAACTTGCAAGGATAGCGCGGCGCTGCAGCCGTGCGAAGCTTGATAACATTCGTTACCTCCTCCTCATTACGAGGTTGCCCCGCCATTTGAAAAATTATGCACTACAAAAAATAGCCGATCCGCCTCTACCGTCAATTAAATAACGGGCCGGCGAATCGGCTATTCCTTCATGTAATTACGTAACGATTAAACGGTCTTAGCTGCAATCTCGGCAGTCAGCACCGCAATCAGCTCATCTACCGATTTGGCGCCGATATCCCCTTCGCCGCGCTTGCGCACCGATACGGTGCCGGCTTGCGCTTCGTTATCGCCGACAATGAGCATATACGGCATTTTCTCCAGCTGCGCTTCGCGAATTTTGTAACCGAGCTTCTCGTTGCGCAGATCCGACTCAGCACGGATACCCGCTGCAAGCAGCTTCTCCTCTACTTCACGAGCGTAGTCATCATAAGCCGAAGAAACCGGAATGACGCGAGCATGCGTAGGCGACAGCCAGAGCGGAAGCGCTCCTGCGAAATTCTCGATCAAATATGCAGTCATGCGCTCCATCGTACTAATGATGCCGCGGTGAATAACGACCGGACGATGCTTCTTGCCGTCATCGCCCGTATATTCAAGCTCAAAGCGCTCAGGCAGCAGGAAGTCGAGCTGCGCCGTGGAGAGCGTCTCTTCCTTGCCAAGTGCAGTCTTGATCTGAACGTCCAGCTTCGGACCGTAGAAAGCAGCCTCTCCTTCCGCTTCGAAGAACGGCAGATCGAGCTCTTCGACAACCTCGCGCAGCATACGCTGTGACATTTCCCACATGTTGTCGTCCGGGAAGTATTTCTCCGTATCCTTCGGATCGCGGTACGACAGACGGAAACGATATTCTTTAATGCCAAAGTCTTTATAGACTTGGCGGATCAGATTGATTACGCGCGCGAACTCTTCTTTGATCTGATCAGGACGGCAGAAAATATGAGCGTCGTTCAGCGTCATCGCCCGAACGCGATGCAGACCAGTCAAAGCGCCGGACATTTCGTAACGGTGCATCGTGCCAAGCTCCGCTACGCGGATTGGCAGATCGCGGTAGCTGCGCATGTCGCTTTTGTAAACCATCATATGGTGAGGGCAGTTCATCGGACGAAGAACAAGCTCCTCGTTATCGAGCGCCATCGGCGGGAACATATCCTCCGAATAGTGCTCCCAGTGACCAGAAATTTTGTACAGCTCTACGTTCGCCAGAACAGGCGTATAAACGTGCGAGTAGCCGAGACGCTCCTCAAGATCCACAATATAACGCTCCATCGTACGGCGTACGCGTGCGCCGTTCGGCAGCCAGAGCGGCAGGCCTTGTCCTACCTCGCGGGAGAACGTGAACATCTTCAGCTCTTTGCCAAGCTTGCGGTGGTCGCGCTTCTTCGCTTCCTCAAGGAAATGCAGATGCTCTTCGAGCTGCGATTGCTTCGGAAACGCTGTGCCATAAATACGCTGCAGCATTTTGTTCTTCGAATCGCCGCGCCAGTAAGCGCCTGCGATGCTAAGCAGCTTGAACGCTTTAATGCGGCCTGTCGACGGAAGGTGCGGTCCACGGCACAGGTCGAAAAATTCGCCTTGATCATAGATCGTCAACTGAACGTCCTCCGGCAGGTCACGAATGAGCTCAAGCTTCAGTGGGTCGCCAAGCTCCGTGAACGTCTTAATCGCCTCTTCACGACTTACGACACGCCTGCGAATTGGCAGATCCTCCTTCACGATCTTCGCCATTTCTTTCTCAATCTTCACAAGATCATCCGGCGTCAGCGACTGCTCTAGATCGATGTCGTAGTAGAAGCCGTCTTCGATAACCGGACCAATACCGAGCTTCACAGCCGTATTGCCGTACAGACGTTTAATTGCTTGCGCCATCAAGTGAGCTGTGCTGTGACGGTAAACCTCCAAACCATCGGCAGAATCGAGCGTCACGATCTCTACGCTCGCGTCTGCTTCAATCGGTGTATAAATATCAACGACTTTACCATCGAGTTTGCCTGCGATCGCATTCTTCTGAAGCCCTTTGCTAATGGAGCCGGCAACGTCTTCAATCGTTGTGCCTGCTTCATATTCCCGGACCGCGCCGTCCGGCAGCGTTACTTTAATTGCCATCGTTCATTCTCCTTTGTTCCAGGCTCACAGATGAGCTATCGCTTTAACTGCAAGCCATTCGTTATAGTAATTTCAAGCATGCATAGACCACGTGCTTCAATTGCCGCTAAAGGTAGATGAGTCAATAAGCAACAAAAAAAGCACGCATCCCGCAAAGGGACGAGTGCTATATGCTCGTGGTTCCACCCTCATTCGATCGCTTATACCGTTCATTCTAACCTAACGTAAGATATGCGGAGCTCGCGATCCTCATGAAATCCGGTAACGGGGATGATCCGTTACGGCTTACTGCCGATCATATACGATTCTATCGTATATCCGGGTTCAACCGCAAAGCTAAGAAGGGGTATATTCACCGCTGCCTCGGAAGAAGCTTACAGCCTAGGCTTCTCTCTCTGGTCCGTGCGAAATCGGCGAATCGTTATCTTCGTCAACGCTGTTCATTTTGTTCAACAGTTGTTTATGTTATTATACATTCGGCGGATATTAGCGGTCAATACCGTTATACCCGATTCTCGAACGACGAATGACAGGAGCTGCAGCCGACGCACACAGATACACGCAGCCCAAATATCGATTCAATCGTTCGAATAATTTGCAGCTCAGGCTGCCTCGTATGGATGACGATTTGTTTTGGCGAGATCGTCACTAAGGTGCTGATCACCATATCCTCAACGTTCATTTCGTACTCGATCATTTCGGCGACAATCCGGTCGACCGGCTTGTGCTCAAGCGGCTGAAGCCGCTCGTCGCATACGGTGAACTCATGTCCCGATTTGTGCAGCAAATGAACGAGCGGAAGCTTCGGCTCCTGGAGATCAACGAAATATTTAAGCAGCGAGATAAACTCCTGATATTGTTTGTCCATGACAAATTCATCAATTGCATATTCTGCGGCATCACGAAGCTCGTTCCAATACGTCTGAAGCCGGAACGTAACGAAGCCGGTCAGATGAAGCTGCGTATTGTTCTGTAAGTACGCTTCAAGCTCGTCCGCTACCTTTTGCTTTCTTCTCCTGCGATCCGCTTCACTGAAGGCGTCTCGCTCCGACGGATCAACTTGTGCAGAACCGAGCATTTCCGAGCAAAAGCGGACGATCGTATCGACTTCCTCCTGCTGCTCTATCTTGTACTGCTTGCGTATAATCGCGGTTAGCAAAGACTTTTCCAGCTCCGCAATAATGTACTCGGCCAGCGCATTCGCTGTTGCTTTGTACAATGGAGGACCATGCTGCGTCAAACGAAATTCCGGCATTTTATCAATCCAGCCGATTAATCGATCCATTCCAGAACTCCACTCAAGCCGTGGTACGGCAGGAAAGTTATGTAGCTCCGAATATTCTAGAAGCAGCAGGTCGTGCAATTTTTGCCGCTGACCCTGTTCAGCGTCGTGTAAGGATATGGAAAAAAGCTCCACGCGCTCACCCCTTTCCTTCTTTAAAAGTATATGCTTCGGGGCGGCGTATATACGATGAACTGTCTGGAGGTAATGGCAGCGGTGTTTCAACGATAGTCGAAACGTGGTATATTGTACGGAACTAGTCCTTAGAATTCATGGTGGTGATGGCTCGAATGAATGACAAATGGTTACAATCGAAGCATTCCCGCTGGAATCGGCTGCTCCTTAACGGCTGCTGGGCTATGCTTGTTCTATTATTTTTCATACAATGGGCAAGGCTGCACTATGCTGATGATCATCATTGGATGCGCGAGCTTCTTATACCGACAGCCGTTCAGCTTATAATCCTTACTGCAGCCGAATTGTTTCGCGCTTACGGGAGTAAACGTCTGACCGACTACGGCATCCTTATTGGACTAATGCTGAATTGCGCTGTCTATGCTTATATTAGCGATATGGCTTCCTTGAGTCTCATTATGCTCATCCCCATTTTCGCTTCTGCCTACTACTGCAGCTCCAATAAGCTTATGCTAACCGCCGTTTTATCGCTGATCTCCATTCTACTGCTGAACTGGAATATCCAACATAACATCATCCGATTGGAAACGGCTGGTATGTCAGCCATAACAATAATATGCTCTATTGTCGCGCTGCAGCTCGCCAAGCTCGGACGGTCCGCAGTTCAAAGATCGTTGGAGTCGGAGATCATGTATAAAGAACTGCTGGCTAAATCCGCTCTAATGGAAAAGCTTGTTAAGACCGATGCGATGACCGAGCTGTACAATCATATGACCTTTCATGAATATTTGGACCATCTTGTTATCCATCACGAATCAAGCGGCATGCCGCTTCATCTGGTTCTGCTCGATATCGACAACTTTAAGCAAATTAACGATATATATGGCCATCGCGCTGGCGATTCCATTTTGCGCCGAGTATCCGAGCTAATTCGCACCGAAGTGCGCGGCGAGGATATTGCGGCTCGATATGGCGGTGAAGAGTTTGCCATTCTATTGTCCGATACGACGCTCGACGAAACGTATAGCCGGATGGAACGAATCCGCATCAAGGTATCTTCTGAAACCCATGATCTGCTGGATGGGAAGAGAGTGACGCTCAGCATTGGCATCGCCCGTTACCGTGCCTGGGAAGGTAAAGAATCCTTCTTCGCCCGGACAGACGCGGCATTATACATGGCGAAAAATTCAGGCAAGAACCGAATCGTATGCGCCGACAACAATGAAGACATAACTCAAACAAGAACAACGAGCGCTTAAGCCGAGTTGAAGTAGAAAGGAGCTGCCATATTGAGCGGGCAGCTCCTTTATTTCTCCCTCCATTTGCCTCGATACTTGTAGCTTGTTTCGAGCCTTAGTTTCTTGATGTGACCAGAACACGTCTCCCTTACCTTACGCAAAGCGTAAATGGATCTTTCTAATCTGTTGCTTAGCCGGTTCCTGCATTTATTGCAGCATTGTAGCCATATTTAAAGATGTGTTGAAGAAAGCATGCACATCATACACTACTCCACGTAAATCGGCCCTTCGTTGGTCTTGCAACCAAGCCGCTCTCCTGCAATCTGTAAGTAATTTAAGTTGAAAATAGGGACGGTCTTGAACGTCTGTTCTACAGAATTCAAGACCGCCCCCTGTAAATTATAGGATCAGTTCTGCATAATAAAATCTTTGTCCGCTACTTCGTTCTCTTCGTACACTTTCAAGATCTCGTACTTCGTGTTGCGCTGAGCCGGGACCTTGCCAGCCTCGCGGATAAGGCGCAACGTCAGGTCAATGTTAACCTTGTGCGTCGTGCCCGCTGCGGAGACGACGTTCTCCTCCATCATCGTGCTGCCGAAGTCGTTGCAGCCGTAGTGAAGCGACAGCTTGCCATATTCCGGTCCCATCGTGACCCAAGACGATTGCAGATTCTCGATGTTATCGAGGAAAATGCGGCTGACCGCCACCATCTTGAGATATTCCTCCGGCTTCGATTTCTCGACGCGCATATTCGTATTGTCCGGCTGAAGCGGCCACGAGATGAACGCAAGAAAGCCTTTGGAATCGTACTTGTTCGCGATGCACTCGTCCTGCGCATCACGAACGCGAAGCAGATGAAGCGCACGCTCCTCCATCGTCTCGCCGAAGCCGTATACCATCGTCGCCGTCGTGTTCATGCCGTGCTTATGCGCCGACTTCATCACATCCATCCAGTCGGTCCATGAGCCTTTGAGCTTACTTACTTTGCGGCGCGTACGGTCGTCAAGAATTTCGGCGCCGCCGCCCGGCAGCGAGTCAAGACCCGCTTCGTGAATTTGTCGAACGACTTCGTCGAGCGACAAGCCGTTCGACACTTCCTTCATCTTCATAATCTCCGCTGGCGAGAAGGAGTGCATCGTAATGCTAGGAAACCGTTTCTTAATTTCCCGAAGCAAATTCGTATAATAGGAGAACGGAAGGTCTGGGTTCGTTCCGCCCTGCATTAAGATTTCAGTGCCGCCGACGTCAACGGTCTCTTGGATCTTCTGAAAAATGGCCTCGTCTGGAAGCACGTAGCCTTCCTTCGAGCCTGGTGCGCGGTAGAACGCGCAGAATCGGCAATATACGTCGCATATATTCGTATAGTTGACATTCCGACCGACCACGAACGTCGTAATCGGCTCAGGATGTTTGCGGAGCATAATTTGGTTGGCGACCTGCCCCATCTTCTCAATCTGATCCGATTCCAAGAGCACTACGCATTCTTCCAGGCTGATCCGCTCACCACGGAGCGCCTTATCCAATACGGAATCTACCGTAATCATCTATATATCCCTCCTATAGGTATGGAAGTTGACCGTACTATCAATGAATGCAATCACCTTATCCTAACACAAAAAGACCGCGGCAGTCACTCGTCAGAAATGTGACTGCCGCGGCAAAACGAACCAAGCCGCTCTACACGACCGCAGCCTGCACCGCATTAGCGAAGCGCTCCAGCGCCTCAGCCAATATAGAACGCGGGCAAGCGATATTAACTCGCAAGTAACCTGCTCCTTGCTTGCCGAAGACGGAGCCTTCGCTGAACGCAACGCCAGCTTGCTCGAACATCAGCTTCTTCAATACAGCCGGATTGTCGGAAACCTCCCGGCAGTCCAGCCATACCATATATGTGCCTTCCGGCTTCATCGCTTTAATCTGCGGCATACGGGTACGTACGAACTCCAGCAAATAATCGCGATTGCCTTGCAAATAATCGATCAACTGCTCCAGCCACTCGTCGCCGTACGTATAGCTGCTTTCGACAGCCGTTAAACCGAAGAAGCTTTCCATATGAATCGACAGCGTCTTGAGCAAATAATTGTATTTGCGGCGAATCTCATCGTTCGGAATAATGACCGTCGCGGCTTGCAGACCAGCCAGGTTGAACGTTTTGCTCGTCGCGATACACGTAATCGACTGCTGCTCGAACGCCTCGGAAATCGAGCCGAACGCCGTATGCTTATGCTCGCGGTATACCAGATCGTGGTGAATTTCGTCCGCAACGATTAGAATGTTATGCTTTACGCAAATATCACCGATCCGATGCAGCTCTTCGCGCGTCCAGACGCGGCCGCCGGGATTGTGCGGCGAGCAAAGCAGCAGCAGCTTCGCGCCATCCGCTGCTTGACGCTCCAGCAAGTCAAAGTCGATTCTATAACGACCGTCCTCCAGAATGAGCGCATTGTCGACAACTACGCGTCCGTTCATTTTAATTACATCGTAGAACGGATAATATACCGGCGATTGCAGAATGACACCGTCACCCGGCTTCGTGAATGCTTGTACAGCGATGCTGAGCGCCGGAACGACGCCTGGGCTCGACGTAACCCATTCATGCTTAATCTGCCAGTTATGCCGTCGCTTCAGCCAGCCTTCAACCGCTTTATAATAGCCTTCCGTCCGGATCGTATAGCCATAGATGCCTTCATTGGCGCGCGCTTTGATCGCCTCGACCACTTCCCGCGGCGGCTCGAAATCCATATCTGCAACCCATAACGGCAGCAGGTCAGCTCGTCCGAACAGCTTCTCCGATTGATCCCATTTATAAGATGCGGTGCCGGACCGATCAATTACTTTATCGAAATCATATTTCACTTGGCTGCTCATCGATTACGCCCCCTCAATCTCAAGCTTCGCCGCAGCAAGCGCCTGATCCAAATCGGCTATCAAATCGTCGACATGCTCGATGCCGACGGAGAACCGAAGCAGCTTATCGTCGACCCCGATCTTCTCGCGAATTTCGAGCGGAATGTCAGCATGCGTCTGAACGGCCGGATACGTCATCAGCGACTCGACGCCGCCGAGGCTCTCCGCGAAGGCGATCAGCTTAATATGACGCAGGATCGGCTCCACGTAACGTGCATCCTTCACCTTGAACGAGAAGATACCTGTATTGCCGGACGATTGACGCTTCTGCGTCTCATACCCCGGATGCGAAGGAAGCGCCGGATAGTACACTTCCTCGATGGACTCATGCTCAAGCAAGTATTCAGCAATGCGTGTCGCATTATATTGATGGCGTTCCATTCGCAGCGCGAGCGTCTTCATGCCGCGCATCAGCAGCCAAGAATCTTGAGGCCCAAGCACAGCGCCGATCGAATTATGCAGGAACGCAATTTGCTCCGAGAGCTCCTTGCCCTTCGATACGATCAGGCCGGCGAGCACATCGTTATGGCCGCCGAGATATTTGGTCGCGCTATGTACGACAATATCAGCGCCAAGCTCGATCGGCCGCTGGAAGAACGGCGTGAGCAGCGTGTTATCCACAATCGTCAGCAGGCCTTTGGACTTCGCCCATGCGCTGACACGTTCAATATCGGTAATCATCATAAGCGGATTGGTCGGCGTCTCGATCAGAATCGCTTTCGTATTCGGCGTACAGAGCTCGCCAATCGCGTCGATGTCATTCGTATCCACGTACGAGGCCGTCACGCCGAAGCGGGACATGATTTTCTCCAGCAGCCTGTACGTGCCTCCGTACAGATCAAGCGAGACAATCAGATGATCGCCCTGACTGAACAGCGAGAACACAACCTGCAGCGCTGCCATGCCAGAACTGCAGGCAAAAGCGGCATCGCCCGATTCCAGCTGAGCGGCCGCTTCCTCTAATACCGAGCGCGTTGGACTCTTCGTGCGCGCATAGTCGAATCCGGTGCTTTCACCAAGCTTCGGATGGCGGAACGCCGTAGCTTGATAGACAGGGAAGCTGACCGCACCTGTTTTCGGTTCTTGAATGGAGCCAATCTGCGCCAAACGACTTTCGATTTTCATAAACGAAATTCTCCTTTTAATAATCGAGGATAGATAGTGGATTTAAATTAACGCACCCATATCGTATGGCGTCTGCTGGTATACATAATAGTTCAACCAGTTCGAAAACAGTAAATTCGCATGCGCTCTCCAAGACGAGCGCGGAGGCTTCGTCGGATCATCGTTCGGGAAGTAGTTGCGAGGAACCTCGATATCAAGTCCCTTCGCAATATCACGGTCATATTCTAGCTTCAGTGTCAGCGGGTCATATTCGGAATGGCCGGATACGAAAATTTGCTTGCCATCCTTGCTCGCGACGATGTAGATGCCCGACTCCTCCGACTCCGACAATATTTCGAGCTCCTCCACCTTCTCGATATCTTCGCGGCGAACCTCGGTATGACGCGATTGCGGCACATAGAAATATTCGTCGAAGCCGCGCAGCAGCGGCACGTTTTGCTTCTCAATCGTATGAGGAAATACGCCGAATATCTTCTTATCGATGTCGTATTTGGGAATGCCGTAATGATGGTACAGTCCCGCCTGCGATGCCCAACAAATATGAAGCGTCGAGGTAACGCGGCGTTTCGACCATTCCATAATGCGCTGCAGCTCTTCCCAATAGTTGACTTCCTCGAACGGCATATGCTCAACCGGCGCACCGGTAATAATCATTCCGTCATACCATTGATCTTGAATTTCGTCGAACGTTTTGTAGAACATCTCCAGATGCTCTGCTGACGTGTTCTTCGACACATGTGTAGCCGGATGCAGCAGCACGACCTCAATCTGAAGCGGCGTATTACCGATCAGCCTAAGCAGCTGAGTCTCCGTCGTCTCCTTAGTCGGCATCAAATTCAAAATTGCGATCCGAAGCGGACGTATATCTTGATGGTAAGCAGTGCTTTCGTCCATGACGAAAATGTTCTCGCTCGCCAGAACCTCTCTAGCCGGTAAATGATCCGGTACTTTAATCGGCATAATTCATCACTCCTTCTGCCTTTCATCATTTCGCTAGCAGTCTTCACTGTTCGACCGACAGTTGAGGTATCGCGGATATGATACGACAAAAAGACCCGCTCGCCAAATGAGAGGGGTCTTATGATATCCATAACGACTCTCTCATCTCCCAGATCCGAATTCCATTCGAATCCGCAAGAATTAGCACCGTGCTTCACGCCGGTTGCCGGGCTTCATCGGGCTAGTCCCTCCGCCTGCTCTTGATAAGAAAGATCTTATTCAGTTATTCGTTCATTATAAAATTATTCCGATCGCACAAATACGATTCGGTAATATGTTTATACTATAGAGTATTCCTCCATGCGCGTCAAGCTGGATTTCACCTATCGTACAAGCCTTCAGCGGATGTACGACGTACACTTGAACAGGTTAGCGTGAAGCCGCATATAATGGCATCTGCCAAAGCCTGCGCATGCATTAAGCTGCAGCTGGCACGACTGACTAAAAAATCTTGTCCGACATACAATGCAGGAGTATACTAGACAAGAATTATTAGCCATTTGCACGAAATAAACAACTATTACAAGGGGGGAAACAGCATGGAAGGCGATGGGTCTAGTCCACAGACATTTGACCTGCATCTTGGCGATCCGACGGTCGAACAGCTCCATATCCCTGCCTGCCATGCAGCGCGTCAGTCATCGAGCCCATAACTATGGTTCGATACAAGACGACCGTTAGCGGTAAGGCGGAGATGCGGTCTCTATTGTTCGTTATGACCGTCCGGCATCGGACATGACGAAAGGAGAGAGCGGCAATGAAAATCCGCCGCGTCAACAACGGTATTTTTACCCCTATTGATGATATTAAAGAAACGCTTATTGCACCGGAGAGCGGCTTCTTCTGGATCGACGCCGATCTGGATGACCTCGCTCTGCTGCAGCCACTGTTCGGCCTGCATGATCTTGCTGTAGAAGACTGCCTCAGCGAAGAGGAGCAGCGCCCGAAAATTGAAATTCACGATGGCCATTATTTTATCGTTATTAACAGCATTCGATTCGACGATGAAGAGATTTTCCTTCGCGCGCTGAACATTTTTCTCGGACGGCATTTCATTATTACGGTTACGAAGCAGAAGATCAATGAGCTTCGCCTGCTGAAGCCGATTCTATGGGAAGAAGAAGTGAATACGCCCGATCGGTTCCTATATCATCTCGTCGACCTCGTTGTAGACAATTACTTCTTCGTCGGCGACCGGATCGAGGTTCGAATTGACAATCTTGAAGAAGATATTCTGATGCACACGAAGAAGACGCATCTGAACGAGATCATCGGTCTCCGAAGTGAAATTTTGTGGTTAAGGAAGGTGCTCGGCCCGCAGCGCGAAGTCATCGCCACGCTGAACAAGAAAGACTTGAAGCTGATCGACGATCAGCTCCAGAAGTATTTCAGCGACATCTACGAGAATGCCGTCAAAATTTCCGAGACCTTCGATACGTACCGCGATCTGATGAGCAACCTTCGCGAGGCTTATCAGTCCAGTCTGTCTGCCCGAGCGAACGAAATTATGCGCGTGTTCACCGCGTTAACGACGATCTTCATGCCTTTGACGTTTATTACCGGCGTATATGGAATGAACTTCGATTTTATACCCGGCTTGCATATGCATTATGGGTCGTATATTTTGCTCGGCTTTATGATTCTACTAGGTCTGGGCATGTTTTATTTGTTCCGGAAGAAGGATTGGCTGTAAATCCCAAGCATAACGAAGGCGAGAGAGCATTCGGCATCCAATTGCCAGGCTCCTCGCCTTTATTGTTACGTAACATTTTGCTCGGCTACAGCTTCCCGCTTCCCCTTCGCCAAATCTACTGTCCATAACAGCGCAATTCCGATGACGAAAAAAGCAATCAGCGACAAAATGCCGATTCTGCTCGAGTCCGTATTCCCCGCTGTAATTGCAAATACGAGCGGACCAACAACGGAAGAAAATTTGCTCGATATCGTCAAGAAGCCGAAAAACTCGGCCGATCGAGCCGGCGGTACGAGTTCAGCATACAGCGAACGCGCCAGCGCCTGGCTGCCTCCCTGCACCAGTCCGACCATCGTGGCAAGGATATAGAAATGAAGCGCATTCTCCATAAAAAATCCAAGCGTCACAATGATGATGTACAACGTAAGCGAAAGATAAAGCCCTTTCTTCGCACCGAGCTTGCGGGCAAATCGACCGAACAGCAGTGAGCTCGGAAAGCCGATGAACTGCGTAATAAGCAGCGCAGTAATTAGGGCGTTCATCCCGATGCCAATACTGCTGCCATATACAGTCGCCATGACGATAACCGTATTAATGCCGTCGTTAAAAAACCAATAAGACACCATATATTTCAGCAGTTCAGGATATTGCTTGATTCGTCTGAAGGTCTGTCCAAGTCGTTGGAATGCGATCTTGACCGCCCGTGCTGCTGTCTGTCCCGTCGTCTGGCGCTGCCGCTCCTTCACATGGCGGACGATCGGAATCGCGAACAGAAGCCACCACACTCCGACCGTCATGAATACGATACGCGTAGCGCTCTCGCTGCTAGCAAAGCCAAGCAGCTCCCACTTCTGGATCATTACAATATTAATCCCGAGCAGCAAGCCCCCGCCAAGATAGCCCCACGCATACCCCTGCGAGCTAAGCTGATCTCTGCGATCGGCAGGTGCAATCTCAATGAGCAGTGCGTCGTAGAACGTATTGCCCGCCCCAAATCCGATCAAGCCGACAATGACGAGGACGGATGCCAGCAGCCAATCTCCTTCACCGACAAGCACGCAGAGCAGGCTTGCGATCGAGCCGAGTATCGCGAAGAAGCTTAAAAACTTTATTTTTGAACCCGAATAATCAGCAATTGCTCCTAGCACCGGTGACAATAGAGCAACGATTAGCGCACCTATACTCTGGGTGTTCGCCCAGTATACAGTCGCCATATTCTCGCCGAGTCCTTTGCCCGCAACCTTCTCATAGTATACCGGCATGACTGCGGCAATCATCGTCGTAACGAAAGCCGAGTTCGCCCAATCATACATGAGCCACCCTCTTACTGCCTTCTTGCTGTTCAAGACAGCCGACCTCCTCGCATATGCATACATACAGGATGCTTGACGGACAACAATTCGACACCAATCCTACAATTCCTTCTAAATATGCATTTTTATGTTCGAACCAAGTCTGTATTTTGCCACAGACGCCCAAATCATTTATACTAAAGCTACCATGTGATAAATAACGCTTATCGAGCGAGACAAGGAGACTGTTCATGAACATTAACCAACTTGAAACGCTCCTTACGATATCGAGAACGATGAGCTTCCGTAAAGCGGGCGAGATACTGAACTTAACGCAGCCTGCTGTATCGGCGCAAATTAAAAGTCTCGAAGACGAGTTCAAGACAGTGCTGATCGACCGGAATCAGCCTGTTACGTTAACGGACCGCGGACAGGTGTTTCTCGAGCATGCGGAGCGCATATTAAACATCGTGGAGGAATTAAAGCAGAAGTTGTCCGACTTGAATCAGGTTCCACAAGGCCACATTATTATCGGTACGACCAGCACGATCGCGATTCAAATTTTGCCGCGTGTTCTCACCTATATTCAAAATCAGTTCCCGATGATCAAGACGACGATTCACTCCATGCCCTCCTCACAAGTTATGCCGGCCGTCGAACAAGGCACGCTGGATATCGGAATTACTTATCTCAATGATCGCAACCCGAATATGGAAGCGTCTACTTTATACTACGATACGTATGAGCTTGTTGTAGCACCTGCCCACCCGATGAGCAATCTTAAGCATACGACCGTCGAAGCGTTGAAGGACATTCCGATGATTATGTTGTCTCCTGACACATTCGGCAGAAGGTTTGTCGATCAAATTTTTCAAAAATACGGCATTTCGCCGAACATCGTAATGGAGCTGTCGAGCAGCGAGGAAGTGAAGCGAATGGTGGAGCTCAATCTCGGTGCAGCCGTCGTATCGAAGCTGTCCATTACGAACGAGCTGAAGCAAGGTACATTGCGGATGATTAAAGTTAACGAGCTGGAGTTGACGCATCCGGTTGGTGTCGTCTACCGAAGCGGCCGATATTTGAACTCCGCGATCAAGCAGTTCCTTAGTGACCTTAAGGGAATGCCTGAAACTCAATTTATAAGCAGCGAATAGGAGGCCCACTAGATGAAATTCGACATGCACACCCATCATTTCCGCTGCGGCCATGCCGACGGAACCATTGAAGATTATATTAAAGCTGGCATCGAGGCTGGTCTGAAGGCAATCGGAATTTCCGACCATTCCCCTTATTTCGCGCATGCGGACGAGCATCCGTTCCCGCAAATTACGATGGCAAGAAGCGAGCTTAAACATTATGTCGATGAGGTGCTGCAGCTGAAAGCCAAGTACGCTGACCGCATCGACGTACTGCTCGGCATGGAATCGGACTACTTCCCAGAGCATATCGATACGTACCGGAAAGCATTCGAGCCATATCCGTTCGATTATCTGATCGGCTCAGTCCATCAGACGCGCGGCGTCAGCATTTTTAATCGGAACCGTTGGGATGGACTGAACGAGCAGCAGCAAATTGAGGAGAAGTCGCATTATTACGATTTGATCGCCGAATCAGCGCGGAGCGGCTTGTTCCACATTCTCGGCCATATCGATGCGATGAAGGGCTACTATCCTTCCTTCTCCGACATTCCGGCTATGGATGCGGTGGACAATACACTGCGCATCATCGGGGAATGCAGCGTCGCAATCGAAATCAACACATCAGGCAAAACGAAGGATGTCGGCGGCTGGTACCCGTCGGATGACATCTTGGAGAGAGCGCTTCATTGGGGCGTTCAAGTGACGTTCGGCTCTGATGCGCATGTCCCATCCCGCGTAGGCGACGATTGGGAGCTTGTCCGGAAACGTTTATTAGAAATCGGCTTTAAGCAGTGGGTATATTTCAAAGAGAAGAAGCGGATTGAGGTTGCTCTCTAACTTAATCCGAACAAAAAAGGAGCCTTCCTGCGGGAAGGCTCTAAAAATTATATTAAAAAGGGGGTCTTGCTTATTATAATAGCCCCCCATTGTAATGAGACGATAACAGGAACATTACAACTGTATTACAAAATGTATCGGATGATGAAAGGCATGATGATACGATGTGGCTTATAACTGCAATCGGAAGCGCCGTCTTGTTCGGGCTTGCCGGTTGGTGGATGAAGGTTAGTCAAATGAAAGGAGGCTCCTCGAACGGGTTGTTGTTCGGCCTGTACGTGTCAGGCACGCTCGGCTTCGGCATACACAGCGCTGCTGAAGGCACGCTCGCTAGTCTTGCTGATTGGCGACTGCTCGCAGCTGGTTTCTTCATTGGCGCAGGCTCCGCATGGGGCAACGCTTTATTCATGAAAGCGCTGGAGTACGGCCCAGCGAGTCTCACATCGCCGCTGACGAACATGAACATTGCACTCGTCGTCGGCATGAGCGTCGTTGTCTACGACGAGCCCGTCTCGGCTGCTGAATGGATCGGCATCGCCCTTCTGCTGCTATCCGTCGTCTTCGTCTCCATCCGTGGCAAAGAGCCTCTAACCGTCACGCAGCGCAGATGGTTTGTCCTCGTCTTAGCCGCGATCTTCTTATTCGCCTTTCGCAACGGCGGCCTGAAAGTAACCGAGCAGCTAGAGCTTGCAAGCGCCCCCGTACTGCTGGTCGGTTATGCACTGTCGCTGCTCTGGTTTCAGCGGCTTGACGCCCTCGACCGGAGCCGCATCGTGCCAGCCTCCTCGCCGGACCCTGTCGCTGCCAGCCGGCGAGGCTTCCGCTGGGGACTGCTGGCCGGCGTGTTCTCTTATGCTGGCCTGCAGCTGTATGCTATCGCACTCGAATCGGGCAAAGCCAGCATCGCCGCTCCAATCTTCGCAACGAACAGCTTAGTCGTGGCGCTCGGCTCGATCGTCTTGTATCAAGAAAGGTTAACGAAGCTGCAATGGGCTGCTTTTGTGCTAACACTGGCCGGTCTTGCTGTCATTCGAATGTAAGCTTGCTCCTGGACGTTCTGTCTAAGCGGAACGTCCTGACCGCCTCTTCGTAAGTCCCTTCACCTGCAATGCTGGAGTATGGCTCTTCCCTTATTACCTACATTTTCTGGTTATAATATATAGCGGACACCACGAACGTGAGATGAGCAACCAACAGCACTACCATGACCGCTTCCTTGAAATGCTCGTTAAGAGATTCTAATCCCGAATACTTCGCAACGATGAACAGTACTGCCAGTGCAATTAGCATCATATAATAGGCCATCTGATAAGCACTCTTCAAAATGATACTCGTCCTCTCATCCTTCCCTCTCGGAAATATAAACGCAAAATATAAGGCCGACAGCCCAAAAATAAGAAGTGCAAGCGGCGTCAAATAAGTCATGAACATATTAGTTCTCCTCCTTATCCTGTTGATCCGAATAATACTGGAACACCTCGTTAATATTGGTATCGAACACCTTAGCGACCCGAAATGCCAGCATTAAGGACGGATTGTACTTGTTCGCCTCCAGCGACACGACAGTTTGCCTGCTCACTCCGAGCAGCTCAGCCAGCTGCTTCTGTGACCACTTTCGGCTGGCCCTTAACACGTGAATTCTATTTTCCAGCCTTTCTTCCACATTATCCCTCCTTCGGTTGATTGTAATATATATATGACAAAAAGTAAAATATATGTTACAACAAAAAAAGACCTTTCCGCACTTTCGTCGAAAAGGTCTAGTATTGAGCCGCACGCTTGCCACATCGCAGCGGTATTATCGAATTTCCAGCGTCAGCAAGGATGGAACGCGCTCACGGTCGTGAATGCGCAGCAGCCCGTATCCGATGCTGGCTAAGCCGTTCATAACGCCTACCGCATTCACGTCCGCTTTAATTACGCCTGAAGGCGCGAACAATTTATCAAGCAGCTTATGCTCGTAAGCCGCTGCTTGTGCTTGAAGCTGTACATCACCTGCAGAGGCCGCTTGCATTAGAATGTCCCCATTACCCATCGCCCCGTGGCAGAAGGAGTAATTGTCGCCAATACCGGCTTCGAGCGTCGCCTTCACGGCAGCATTAACATCCGCTTTCACCTCTTCGAGCTGCGGACAACGGCGTGCTGCCTCCAGCCGAGACAGCAGAATGCCTGGAGCGCCGTGACACCATGCTAGTGAATGCAAGTTCAAATGATCGCTGTACCAATTGCCGACATTCGCATCAAATTTCGTATTCTCGTAGGCGACGGCTGCTTCAATGATTCGAATAATCTCATCCTTCTGTTCGGAGTAAGGCATAAAGCAGCACAATGCATGTACTATACCAGCATTACCGTGAGAGAAGCCAATGTATGGCTTTTCCTCATCGCCAGGACACCAAGCGATACCGATTGGCTGCTGCTTGGCACCAGCAATCAAATGTCCGACAAGTAGATCTCCAATACGGCTCAGCTCTGCATCTTGCTCATAGTCCATAATGCGTGCTAGAACCGTCAGCGCCCCTGCGCTGCCACCAATTAGATCATACATCCTGTCGCCCTTCACAAGGCGTGGAAGCTCCCGAAGCAGACGCACTCCCGTACTCCTTCGATCGGAATCATCCAATATGCGCCCGAGTTGATAGAAGGAATACGCCATTCCTCCCAGCCCAAGAAATGCACCGATAGCAATATTGTCCGGCTTAATGAATTGCTCCAGAACGAGCTCGATCGGACGAATCGTGGCCTCGCATGCCTGACGATATTTCTCTTGACCTGTAGCCTGCCATAGGTAGGCGAAGAATAAGGCGATGCCCGGATTGCCATCATATAGCCCCGGTCCCGTAATCGAGAACTGCCACATCGTCTCGCTGCCGCCCTTCGTTACCATGCTCGTCCAGCAATACTCTTCTCCTTGCGGGCCGACATGCTTCACCGCCGAACGAATAAGTGAATCAGCAATGAGCTCAGCCTTGCTCACCAGATCGACTTTACTTGAATCAGCTGCCGACCACCCTTTGAGCTCAGCCATTTTAACGTCTTCCTCAGCATACATTGCCAATATCGTAGCGCGAATAATGGTCAGCTGATTCGCCAAGTCGGTCTCGGAATAATTCTCGAGCTTGGATAGGCTGCGCTGCAATGCATCGACTGTATAGAAATTGTCGATTCGCTGCTGGCGCGAATCCCAGAGGTCGCGACTTGAAGGCGTAGTAGAGAAGTACGGAATATCGCCGCCAAGCATATCTTCAATTTCTGACATTGCCGCCCGGCTAATAGGGGTAGCTACGCTCGTTACCCGGTTCAGCAGCAGTTCGCGATCAAGCTGATTGCGCATAAAGTCTGGATGGTAGCTCATATACAGCAGCTTGGCATATTTCATCGTCGGAGACAATATTTTACGAATCTCGCATTGCGCGAACGTCATGAGCCGCTGACGGGTTTCATCCATATGTTGCATGAAGAATGTATAGACAGCTGCAAAGCCCCGGCAAATATGATCCAAATAAGCGGCGATATTACCCGATACATCGCCTGTTCCAATCGGGTTATTATGTCCTGCCGATACGATACCGAATTGCTTAGTGAGCCTAATCTCATCGGTATAAGCTCCTTCAACGGTATTCACCTTGAACGGACTTAACTGGTCATCTCCTCCTCCGATCCCGCTTATATCGAAAGGCTGGCGCTTGTCCACAGCTATTGGAATAACGCCTGTCGACAACACCGAATCACGGATGAGCATGAGTGCTTTATTAATCGCTTCGCTTTCCGTCAGATCATGATCGACACCTAGCGGATGGTGGAACAACGACTCCAGATCGATTAATACCGGCTGATTACTGCAAGCAATAATATTCTCGTAATGAAAGTCTGTCGCATTCATCGTATGGAGCACCGCAAGCAGCTTGCCCAGTCGGTAATAGAACTGCTCGGCTTGGCTGCTCGTCACACTCCGTTTATATTCCACGAATTGCATCCAGCCGTACTCTTCACGGTTAGAGACGGACACCGTAAGTAGAGGAGCATGGTCG
Source organism: Paenibacillus xylaniclasticus (assembly GCF_004001065.1). Taxonomy (GTDB): domain Bacteria; phylum Bacillota; class Bacilli; order Paenibacillales; family Paenibacillaceae; genus Paenibacillus_T; species Paenibacillus_T xylaniclasticus. The sequence goes on along the minus strand of NZ_BIML01000008.1, from coordinate 138,516 downwards.
TCCATTCGGTCATTCATCCAGGCCAATAGCTGCTGAAACGTATCATCAATTTTCATATTTCTTGGCTTATAAACAATGCGTCCCCCGCAGCTATAACGAATAATCGCGACGGCCCGCCCCTGCTTATGCGAGTCGCCTTGGCCAAGCTCCAGCCGCTCGATGGACTGCTCTCGTATTCCGAACTGTTCGGAGAGCATCGCCCAATCGGAGAAGGAACGGGATATGGCTTCAAGAATGAAACGTTTCACATATCGCGTCTTCTCCGCCAGCAGTCGGAACATAACCGGATATTCGTGCAGCAGCGACAGACGATACGTTTTTTGCTTCAAATACTGCTCCACATAGCTTAAATAGCGCTCCTCCGGCGTACTGCCTGATAGATGGCCCTCCGTCCGAAGATAGTTGATCTCCAGCATGAGCGTCTTGTGCGCTATCGTGTACAATTGATCCAAATAATATTTCACGATATCGTTCTTTGCATCCAGTAGGATGTTATGCCGATAGTCAGCGATCAAGTCATAAAATAGATTATAATAAAACTCCCGCAGGAACGGCTCGAAAAACGTATAGAACGGAAACTCGCTCAAAGCAATACTTTCGTAGTCATCCCCCTCTACGGTTCTCGCCTTCTCCTGGCCAATAAATACCTTCTCTATGTAATCAACCCACTCGGAGCTTGCTCCGAAATCCTCCGCCTCATTACGGTCAAAGTGGCTTTCGACGAATGTAACATCAATCTGATAACGCTGCTCCAGCAAGCTATCGAAATCCGACTGCTGCTGCAGGCCAAGCAGCTCCCTCCAATAGGGCAGCGCCATCGTCAAATCGGCTTCTTCCGCAGCGGAGGAGCTGCTTTTGCGCTCATTAATATGAAGCGCTCGAAAAGCATAGGCTGTTGTCATCACATAATCCCCTCTCGCACGACAAAGAGATAAGCAGGTGCTTATCTCTTCGTTCAATCGTGAATAAAATATTATTTCGTGCTGCAAGATTTCTGGCACTCAACCGTCAACGTGCACACGTGACCGCCGTTACCCAGGAAGTAGCTTGCCGCTGCGCATACAACCGACGTCAGAATCGTCTCAGCCCAGCCTGGAGTGGATGGAGCCGTAATGACTGTACCTGCACCGCCGCCTGTTGCTGCACCGCTAACTTTCAGAAGCTCGTCCTCATTCAGTTCAGCGATTGGGTTCTCGATTGGCAGAGCTGCGTTATGAGCTCTGGCGTAAGGATTTTTCCATGCTTGGTTCACTAGTATCACCTCCTTCCAAGCCTCTTATATCGACATATGCCGCGATCAATTGCTGATAATACCCGCTCGATTGCAGCAATTCGGAATGCGTTCCGCATGCCGCCACTTGACCATGCTCCATCACGACAATCTGATCTGCATCCATGACTGTGGACAAGCGATGGGCAATAATAATTCGCGTGCAAGCCAAGCTCGACAAATATTGCTCAATCCGCTGCTCATTAATGCTATCAAGCGCATTCGTTGCTTCGTCAAATACAATAACTTTGGGCGAATGAACAAGACATCTAGCGATCGCAACCCTCTGCCGTTGGCCGCCCGATAAGTTGCTGGCCGCCTCCGACAGCATCGTATCGTATTTCATTGGCATCGCTTCGATCTCGTCATGGATTTGAGCCGCTTTCGCTGCTCGAACAACCTCCTCAAATCCAACGTCCGGATAGTTGCCCTTAATGTTGTCTAGTATCGTCTGGTTGAACAAGTAAGGCTGCTGATTCACGATCCCCATCTGCCGACGGATATGCGGCTTGTCCAAATCAGCCAGGTCATGCCCGTCATACAGCACTCTTCCTGCACTCGGCTCATATAGGCCTACGAGCAAGTTCGCAAGTGTGCTTTTGCCGGAGCCAGAGGCACCAATGACAGCTATTTTCTGCCCCGCCTCAATGTTCAAATTAATATTTTTGAGCACGGGATCAGCATATTTCGTATACGCGTAGCACACGCCCTCTAACCGAATGCTTCCCTCAAGCTGATGCTGTCTGTACGTACGGTTCGGGTCCGACTCGGTCGGAGTGTCCATCACATCCTGTACCCGGCGCAAATAGACTTTCAACTGGAAGAAGGTCTCGAACGACATGATGAGAGAATTAGCCGTTGAGATGAAATAGGCGGCAATCGACTGGAAGGCGATCAACTCGCCAATTGACATCTGCCCGCTGCTGACCTGCGTAGCACCGATCCATATGATAAACATCGGAATGTAGAACGTCAGCGCGCCTGAGAATCCGCTAAGCAGGCCGAATACCCGCTCTCGTCTTATAAACGATTTCACATACTTCGCATACAAGCCGTGCCAACGGTCCGAGACGGTGTTCTCCGCGCCAGAAATTTTAATATTCAGCATCCCTTGCACGGATTCGTTCTGTAGCGAGAACAGCTTCGTATCCTTCGCCAGCTCATCGCGGTTCGCCTCATACATAAAGGGCCGGATTATATAGATGCCTAAATACAGCACGCCGACGAACAGAAAAATATATAACGACAGATACATCGACTTCGAAACCATATATCCCACAATGACGCCTAGCAGGATACAGTCCAGAAAGCTTTTCATCACCTGGTTTGAAACGATCATACGAATCGAACGCAGGTTAGAAAATCGGTACATCAAATCGCCGGTGCTTCGAATCTGAAAAAAGCTGTACGGAATTCGAAGCATTCGTCCGAAAAATCCGCTGGACAGCTCGTAGTCCACATTGCGGAACACTCGAATCATCGTCTCATTCATCAAGAGACTGAAGACAAAGAACAGAACTAACGCAAGCAGCAAGCCTTGAAAATATAGCGCCATCGATCCGCCGCTCTGCTTGACCAGCAGATCATCGATCATATGCTGGATTAAGATCGGAGAAATTAACGCGAACGCTTGCAGCGTAACGTTAGATGCCAGCATGAAAACAAGCATTCGCGGCTTCTTGAACAACAGCTTCAGATAAGGCTTCCACAAGCTCTTCGGTTTCTGCTTGACGAAGCCTTCGCCCGGCTCCGCCCACAGCACATAGCGCGAGAACTTCGCCATGAAATCTTCCTCGTTCAGCTTCGCCCTGCCGTGAGCCGGATCGAGGATATAATAATAACCGTTCTTGATTCGTTCCAATACGATAAAGTGCTTCTGCTCCCAGTAGCAAATAACCGGTCCGTCCAGCTCCGGCAAACGATCCAGCTTGAAGCATTTGACCTTAAAGCCAAGCTCCTCGGACAACCGCTTCAGCTCGAACAGCGTATTGCCGTCCCGTCCGCTGCCGACACGGTCGCGAAGCTCGAACAGCGACAAATGCTTGTCGTAATATCCGCTGATCATCGCGACGCATGCAAGACCGCATTCCGTCTGGCTCATCTGTTCTATGAATGGAACTTTACGCATCGAAGCCAGTTACTCCCTTCCCGGAAGGAAATCCGAGCGTCAACAGCGATGGAATGCTGCGGTTATGAAGTCGCAGCAGCGTCCAGCCGACTCCCGTAATTCCTAACATAAGACCTAAGAGACTTCTCAACTGCATCCCTTCGAGAATGGTGCGGATATCTGTCCGCTTCAGCGATTGCGCGATGTACTGCTCAATAACAGACTTATACTCACGCCCCCACTCAGCTGTCGAGATGTCTAGCAAAATATTAATGTTGCCGAACAACCCATGACAGAGCGATAAGCGCGGCAGGCTGTTAGTCGCGTTCATAACGGCGTCCAAGACAGCTTGCAGTTGATCTGGCGTTAAATCAGCGTCTTGCGCCAGCGTTCTTCCAAGCAGCACGCCCGGAGCACCGTGGCACCAATAATAGGTCGAATACGGACTTGTTACGTGCTCTCTTAGGTCGCACCAGTTGCGATGCGTCTCATCGAAGTTCAATGCTTCGAACTCGATCAGCTTGGCACGCAGCTCGCGCCCTTCCTGCCAACCGCAAAGCTCCAGCTTATCAAGCGCATAAATAATCCCTGACGATCCGTGAGCAAAGCCAGTCCATGTGACAGGCACCGACTTCAAACGATCGAGCAAATACTGACCATACAGCACCGCCGTATCGTACGCCGCCTGCTCACGGGTAACCTCCCATATATTCGTGCACAGAGTAACGATACCAGCATAACCGTCCAAAAAATCAACGATCGGTTCAGTCTCCTTATATCCGTTCCCCTGCATGATTTCGTTCCCAGATTGCGGAGCAATGCGGATCGAATCCAACAGCTCCATTGCAAAACGTCTTGCTTCAGGAAATTCGAACAGCTCGTTCAAATAGATGCCGGCATATACGACTGTCCCTAAACCGTTAAAAACAGATGGAGACATCTCGCCTTTTATCCGTTCAAATACCGACATGACATACCGGAAGCTCTTGACCGCGATGTCCCGGTATTTCGGTTCCTTCGTTTGATCGTACATTTGGCCCATAAAGACCGTAATTCCCATAATGCCGCTATACATTGAATAATCTAAAGCTTGCCACACACATTTCTCGTCTTGATTGCGTACTCCAATCCAGCTCACAAATTCATCGTCCACTATCGACTGCTCTATCAAATAGTCTGCGATGCGCCGCGCCTCCAGCATCGGATCAAGCAGCGGCTCTTCAGTGGCATTCTTATACCCCGGCAGTGCTTCGACTGCAGCGGCATCCATTTCTCGAACTGCATTATAATGCAGCGATGACGATATCAATCTCAACTGGAGAGCCAAATCCTCTTCCCCAAGACGATCAATCTGCCTGCGGATGATGTCGAGACTCGACTGTTGGAATACATCTTGAATCTCCGTTCCGCGACTGTCCGTAATGGACGTGCCGTCAATCCCAAACGTAAAGTAAGGAATATCGTTATTGAGCAGATCTTGAATTTCGCTCCATACGATATGCTCGAACGTCGGCTCTGTCTTCGTAATGTTCCATAACATTTCTAGCAGATACTCACGCTTCAACCCGTCTCCCAGATTGTCGGGATGTATAGAGGCCGTCAGGAAACGTCCATACAGAAAGGTCGGGCGCAGCAGCGCTCTACAGCGAGCACAGGCGAATAGTGTCGACACGACGTCAAGCAATTGCTCTTGCTTGTCTAAGAAGATGCGATAAACCGCTTCGAATCCCCTTGTAATATCGCTGATGTATTGCACAGGGTTGATTATTTCTCCATTCAAACGAACCAAATGCTGTTGATGAGAAGTAACGAATGATACTTGCTCGTAACGAGGCGTTGAGCCCTCTTCATTCTGCAGCTTCCAGCCTGTCATATTAGTAGACTTCTGGTCAGGCTTTCCAGCAATTCCGCTAATATCGAAATCGAATCTGGTATTGAACAGTATGCCTGTCGGATACAAACCCGACGTCAGCACCGTGCGTTGAAGCTCTGATGATGGAAAAGGTACTACACCGGTTTTGAAAACGGTATTGGAGACGATCGTTTCCATATCGATGACATATGGCATTTCACCGCTGGCTACGATATTCTCATAATGCATATCCGTCGACTGGAACAGATGGAAAATACCGCTCAGCACTCCCATGCGGTAATAGTAGCGTGTAACTTGCTCTTCATTCGCACATGGCTGATGCTCAACATACTGCTGCCATCCGTAATGGCCACGATCGATTGTCCGTGCGGCAATCGGACCGTCTTCCAATCCATTACGCTCAAGCCAGTTAAGCCATTGAGTAAATGCCATATCCGTCTGAAGAGATCTCGGTTTATATACAATTGTCGTGCCGTTATCAAAATGCAGCAGCGTCACGGTTCGACCATCTTGATGCGAATCGCCCGCACTCATCTCCACACGCTGCAATACGGCTGGCATTCCGCCTAAGAATGTCTCTTGAAGCTGTGCGTAATCCTCCTCCAGCCTGCCGAACAGCTCAAGACCGTTGCGCAAGGATCTTGCCAAGTGCTCCGACATCATACGTGCCAGCACCGGAAACTTCAGAAGAATGCGCTTCCAAGCCTCAGCATCATCAGCCCATTCCTCGAGATAAGCCTCTAAAGTCAAGTCTGGCTTCGACTCCCGGCACAGATGAAAGTCATAGACAACAGCTTTATCGCTTAATAGCCTCAAATCGTTCATCAAACATTGCAGCACGTTTTGAAGCACTGCATCCCCGATGATCGGCTTCAAACGTTCCAGAAAGCCGCTGATCCGCAGCTTCCGTTCCATCTCATGCAGGAATGGAGCTGTAAATAAAGCGACTCCAAGCTGCAGGTTGTTTCTCATCCATTGATGCGTTGGCCAATGATTCAATACATCCTCGAGTGTTTGCTCCCACTGCATTTCAGTAACGGAGGGGATATCGCCGCTTTGCAGCATGCCGACGAAAGCCGCTGTATCGATTCCTTTCATCTGCAGCCGACTGTCGAACACTTCGAGCGATGAGCCAGAACGGGTTAACCACGGAGCGATTACTTCCGCTTCAGACATTGCGTCGCTTGGCCGCTGAGTCTTGCCAGCCCCTCTCTCTGACATGTACGCAGCCTTCGCATAGGATTGATAAGTTTCCACCGTCGTCACGATATCCCCCACCTTCGTTCACATAAACTTAAATTAGCAACTCACCGTACATGCTGACGACGGGCATGATTTGGCAGAATCTTGAATCGTATAAATAATAACTGGCGGGAGAATCGCGCATGGCCACGAACTAGCTACTGCAGCTGGAGCAGCTTGAGAAGCACCAGACAGCTCCATCAATTCGGACTCATTCACTTCGCCGATCATATCGATTGCTCGCATTAGTTGTTCACCTCCTTTCACGATTCGTACTTTACTCCGTTCACCATTAACAATCTGTTGTCAATATCGTAACAAGCAATTAACTTGTCGAATATCGTGGACATCCACACATTTCCATGTGGTTTTCCACATTTTGAACGAAGAAGAAAGGGATGAACGTCTGTATGTTCCACTACTTTCCAAATACATACCTACAGACTTCATTTAAACAGGAGACTGCCAATATTTCGCAACTGCTTCTACTCGATTCCTTGCTCCCAACTTGCGATATATTTTACTTAAATACGTCTCAATCGTTCGCACGCTAAGATGCATGCTCGTTGCTATTTCCTTGTTCGTGCAGCCGCCTGCTACCTGCTCCAACACATTCCGCTCCGACATTGTCAAGCTCGCCTGTACATCCGAAGATGCATTGCGTAGCTCAACCAGTTCCGCCATCCGTGTAGGGAGAACAGAGAAGCCGCATAGCTCCCCCTCCATTGCAACCATCAACTGTTGTTGAGTAGAATAGGTCGGGAGATAGCTGACAATTCCGGAATTCCAATAATCTTCAACCGCCACTGCTTCTTCCCGCTCGTACAATGCGATGACATGATTAATGATCCTATACTGCTTCAACTCATGTATGAGCTCTAACGATTGACTCAATAGAACGCTTTCAACTAGAAGAATACTAGGCCGGCAATTGACAAGCTCCTCTCGATCAATGCGATCGCTTGTCATAACCTTATTGATGAAATGAAATTGCTCAATCATAAACTTAAATCCGAAGAGCAGCGTTCCTTGCCTCATAATGATCATTGAACTATAATGGTGTGCCAGCACAAGCTCCACCTCGGTTCTTATTTACTTCTTGGTTAATGTGGTTGATGGCATACTGCCTTGTATACATTTCAGATGCCGCTTCCATAATCCGATGAATCTTTGCCCCTGCTGTCGACATCGTACTGATACAAATGCCGTACCACCTGCGCCAGCTGTCCTTTATTCCATATTTGGTGATGTTCCAACAAAGGCCTCTGATACCTTCAGTTACTACAACCGAAGATTCGGACTACGAAGCCATTTCCTCCTCCTGCGAGGTACTAATCACTAAATTCCGACCATGCCAGCCTTTCGTTAACCATCATTCCGAATTCATATTGGCTCATCAGATCGAATATTTTCTACTGGGCACTATCGTTTCAAAATAAAAAAAAATTAACCAGACTTACCGCGTCTCCAAGTACGTCATCTATCCCTCCCTCTCGTCATTGGTCTCTTGTGAAATGCGGCAGAACCTGATTGTCTTTGGTACATTATGAAAAAATTTTAATCTATTACAATCAAGTCTACTTATGTATTTATTGTAAGTCAAGGAACCGATAATACAAATTCCTATTTTGTTTCAATAACCTTATCTTCTTGATTAGAAAGGATGACTATAGTTATAAGACCAAATTATTATTCAATCGAAGTCATATTGATATTTCTATCCTATTAGACAAAAAAAACGGTCCTTCCGCACATGCAGAAAGACCGTCTATTACGGTTTCCAAGAACCGCTCCTCTTGCTATTCATAGAATTACCCAAGATTCGGCGAAAAAACGCCTTACAACGCGCGGTTGCAGACAGCTTCATCGCTGAACCCCACCCGTCATATTTGCCCTCTTTGCCCACTAGCAGCCAGTACAACTCATCTACCCGTCGGTTGAGCGTGTCCAGCTTCACATCATCCTGTCTGCTAATGACGAGCGGATACGGATAATCCGGCTCCGGCTCTCCGCTCTTGCCTTCCTCAATCCGATATCCGAGATGCTCAAGCGTCTGTTTGATCCCGATACGGTCATCGTTATGCCGAAACAGAAGCCAATGATATACTGTCCGCTGACGATCAATGCGATCGCCATGATGTGCAAGTGCATATACCATCTGCGCATTATGAATAAGAAGCTGTTCCCTGTCGTCGGGCAGCATAAATTTATAGAAATCCCATTCCGGATCTGGCTTCCTGTACAGCTGTGCGCGAATATCCGTATTCTGCCGAAGAAGCGTCTTCAGCATACTGTCGTCATAATCACTTCGCACATAGTAGTAGAATTCCAGCCTAGTCTCCGTATGGAGCCGGCCGACATAATAATGCTCACCTGATCCGGACATCACCTGTTCCAAGCGGGCCGCCCAGTTTTCAAGCTCGAGCACGGCTTCAGTTCTTCGCTTGCCGCTGTGCGACAGTCGGTAGACGTTTACCGTAACCGAGAGCAGCTCGTCGAATGATTCGATCGGATAAACAGCTTTATATCCAGAATTGACAAGCAATCGCAAATGCTCGCTATTCGTTTTCCGTTCAAAAAATCCCCAGTCTACTCCTGTCATTTCCGTAAGGATTACCTCTCAATCCTGTCATGATGTCGCTGAATGACCAGCTAATGCCGTCAATGCCGCTGAGCCTATTATACTTCAATTGCTATTTAGAACCAACCTACGATTTGCCTAGATTCATATAGACTGATATGTATTTTTGTTTCTTCCTTACATCAACAACATACAATGGTGAGGCGTTACATAGCGTACGAGTTCAATACAAATCAGTGAGGAATCTACAATTATTTATCTCCTCAATTAAATTAAGCATATAAACAACTGAGAACGTGCCATAGTCCCGTATACCTTACCTTTCCTTAGACCATATGGTACAATATACGACAGAGAAGGGGTGATACGGTTGGATTACTCGAGGATGTGCCCGAAATACGAATCCGCCGCCGAACTGCTCGGCAAGAAATGGACAGGCCTGATCATTCGGGTGCTGCTTGGCGGACCGAAACGTTTCAAGGAAATGAAAGAACAAATTCCAGACATGAGCGACAAGATGCTGACCGACCGCATGAAGGAGCTGGAAGCAACCGATATCGTCAAACGCAATGTCTATCCGGAAATGCCGGTTAGAATTGAATATGAATTAACGGATAAGGGTCGTGATCTCGAGCCTGTCATCCAATCGATTCAAAATTGGGGAGAGAAATGGATGTAATCTCTCCCCAATACAAGAAGCCTGCAGCCAATGCATGATTGTTCATGCATTGGCCGCAGGCTTCTTCTCTGCTTGCTAATATCTATTTGTGCTTGCGCCAGTCCATACTGCTGTTGTTCAGCAAATATTCGAAGTCATTATCTAGACGCTTCTGCTCCGCCTTCCGTGCCGCTTCAGCTTGAATGCGCTGCTCTTCCCGACGCTTCTCCTCTTCATCCTTCAACTGCTCCTGCTGCTGTTTCAGCTTCTGTAGTACATCTGCGCCAAGTAAATCCTTTAATGTTGCCGGCTTATCTGACGGCGTCATTGACGCTGTATTGTGCTGTCGCCCTTTTGCTTGTTTCTTGGCCATTATACTGCATTCCTTTCCTTATCGTTATGACTGCACAAGCGATGCTTGAAGCTGTTCCCGCTGTGCCTTCGTTAAGCTTCTAACGACCAGATCGTAAGAATGGTCGATCATATCATTCAGTTCATCCTCACTCAACTCCGGAACAAACGAGACTGTATTCCAATGCTTCTTGTTCATATGATATCCCGGCTTTACGGCAGGATTCTGTTCCCGTAAGTTAAGGGCAATCACTGGATCACATTTCAATGACACGCTCCCCTCTGACACAAGCGCGAACATTTTACCGCACACTTTCGCAACAAACGGTTCTGGCCCGAACGGATACGTCTCCTGCGCCCCTCGCTTACCCAAGCAATATGCCTTAACCGATTCATAGGTTACCATCCGACTTTGCCTCCCTACGTTAACTGCGCTAATCCGCGATATATCACATCCCGACTACTAAGAGGTTACCATACTACAATTAACAGCGTAAAGCGCAGACTAACTCTAACTAGAAAGTCGCATTCATACACGAAATGACTTTACTTTGTGCAGACTCTCGTGCTAAATTTCTGCCAGAGAGTAGAATAAAGCGCTTCGGTATCATTGTCGAAGAGTGATTAGCTCTTGCAATAAATGCTGTACTTCGTGCAAGCTTCTTCAACTCCTTTGTTCGCTTTTGAATAAATTCATGCATATACTGCAATTCGGCTTCGATTTTGGTGAAATTGTGATTCTTAAGCAGAATAGCTGCACTTTATGCAGGCTTCTTCAGCTCATCATTCATTAATAACCAAATTATTGTACGCAGTACAGAAATTAGGTCCGAATAATGAACAAATACTTTCCCGGGAAATAAAAAACCATTTTCTGTTCCGCAACGAACATCGACCGCCAAATTCTCCGCGCAGCGACTCCCACCAGCCGAGTAGGCGAAGCACATACGAGGCATCTCTCCCCACCAGCGAGGCAGGTAGTTGATGCCGAGCGTGAGGTTTGTTTTGGAGGAGGTGCGAAAGCGGAGGGGCAGAACATTCTGGAGAAGCGGCAGCGGTCGCCTTTGTTTTCGGATTGTTACCTCTGGGCGGTCTTATTGGATCAGAACAATCCGAAAACAACAGCGATCGGAAGAATGATCTGCCACGCAGCGGATATCTGCTTCACCAGCGATTCCCACTAGCCGAGTAGGAGAAGCGCGTACGAGGCATCTCTCCCCCACCAGCGAGACAGGCAGTCGATGCCGAGTGCGGGAGTGTTTGGGCGGGGGCGAGAGAGCGGAGGGGCGGATCATTCTGGAGAAGCGGCAGCGGTCGCCTTTGTTTTCGGATTGTTACCTCTGGGCGGTCTTATTGGATCAGAACAATCCGAAAACAACAGCGATCGGAAGAATGATCTGCCACGCAGCGGATATCCGCCTCCCCTACACTATCCCCCGCAAATCAAAACAAAAACTGCCTCCAGCCAATCGGCATAGAGGCAGTCTTCAGTTAGCCAGCAGCAACTACATGCCGAGCCATTTCTTGAAGAGATGCTTAGTCGTTTCTTTATTAATCGCCGCAATGGACGTTGTAAGCGGAATGCCTTTCGGACATGCACGCACGCAGTTTTGCGAGTTACCGCAGCCTTCAATGCCGCCGTCTTCCATAAGAGCGTCCAGACGTTCTTCCTTGTGCATTTCGCCCGTTGGATGCGTGTTGAACAGACGCGCCTGCGAGATCGCGGCAGGGCCGATGAAGCTGCTCCGGTCGTTAACGTTCGGGCACGACTCAAGGCAGACGCCGCATGTCATACATTTGGACAGTTCATATGCCCATTGGCGCTTCGTCTCTGCCATGCGCGGACCTGGACCAAGATCGTACGTACCGTCAATCGGAATCCATGCTTTCACGCGTTTCAGAGCGTTGAACATGCGCTCACGGTTAATGACGAGGTCACGTACAACCGGGAACGTACGCATCGGCTCAAGGCGAATCGGCTGCTCGAGCTTATCGATCAACGCGCTGCATGCTTGGCGAGGCTTGCCGTTAATAACCATCGAGCAAGCACCACATACTTCCTCAAGACAGTTGGATTCCCAGCATACCGGCGCCGTGCTGCTGCCGTCGGCTTTCTTCGGATTGCGCTGAATTTCCATCAACGCGCTAATAACGTTCATATTTTTGCGGTAAGGTACTTCGAATTCTTCCGTGTACGGCGCCGAATCCGGACCGTCCTGACGGGAGATTATCAACTTCACCGTTTTGGCTGCTGTTGTCGTTTCCGCCATCGTCGTTTCCCTCCTATAGGTGTTGCCTAAATAGGCGGCTGCAGGAAGCAGCCAGCCAATGAAGAAAATTCACTTTGCAAGCATCAGCCTAGATTAATGCTTGTTGCTCGAGTAGTCGCGTTTACGCGGCTTAATGAGCGACGTATCGACGTCTTCATACGAAATTTGCGGACCATCCTTTGTCCATTTCGCAATCGTCGTTTTCAAGAAATCTTCGTCGTTACGGTTCGGGAATTCTGGCTTGTAGTGCGCGCCGCGGCTCTCGTTACGCAGCAGCGCTCCAAGCGTCATCGCTTCCGCGAGCTCGAACATATTCCACAATTGGCGCGTGAACGCAACACCTGCATTGTTCCAACTCGCTGTATCGTTAATGTTGATGTTGTTATAGCGTTGCTTCAGCTCTTTGATTTTGTCAATCGTCTGCTGCAAACGGTCATTATAACGAACGACGGTCATGTTGTTCGTCATCCATTCGCCGAGCTCTTTATGAAGGCTGTAAGCATTCTCTGTGCCGTCCAGCTTCAGAATGCTTTCGTATTTCTCCGTATGACGTTTGACCTCGCGGTCGAATACGGACGAAGCAATATCTTCTGCCGATTTCTTCAGACCTTTGATATACTCAACTGCTTTCGGACCCGTCACCATACCGCCATAGATAGCGGACAGGAGCGAGTTCGCGCCGAGACGGTTCGCACCATGATATTGGTATTCACATTCGCCGCAAGCGAACAAGCCCGGAATGTTCGTCATTTGGTTGTAGTCAACCCACATGCCGCCCATCGAGTAGTGCACCGCAGGGAAAATTTTCATCGGAAGCTTACGCGGGTCATCCCCAACAAACTTCTCGTAAATTTCAATAATACCGCCGAGCTTAACGTCCAGCTCCTTCGGATCTTTGTGCGACAGGTCGAGGTATACCATGTTCTCGCCATTAATGCCGAGCTTCTGGTCGACGCAGACGCTGAAAATTTCGCGAGTCGCGATATCACGTGGAACAAGGTTGCCGTACGCTGGATATTTCTCTTCAAGGAAATACCACGGCTTACCATCTTTATAGGTCCAGATCCGTCCGCCTTCACCGCGCGCAGATTCCGACATCAGGCGGTTCTTATCGTCGCCTGGAATAGCTGTAGGGTGAATTTGGATCATCTCGCCGTTCGCATAGTGAACGCCTTGTTGGTATACAGCACTTGCTGCCGTACCCGTATTAATGACCGAGTTCGTCGTTTTACCGAAGATGATGCCAGGGCCGCCCGTCGCAAGAATGACAGCGTCCGCGCGCATCGTCTGAATTTCCATCGAACGCAGGCTCTGCGCAGCGATACCGCGGCAGTGTCCATCGTCGTCAAGTACTGCGCCGAGGAATTCCCAATGCTCGTACTTCGTAACAAGGCCCGCTGTTTCCCAGCGGCGAACTTGCTCATCCAGCGCATAAAGCAATTGTTGGCCCGTCGTCGCCCCTGCGAATGCAGTACGATGGTATTGCGTGCCGCCAAAGCGGCGGAAGTCGAGCAAGCCTTCCGGCGTACGGCTGAACATAACGCCCATCCGGTCCATCAAGTGAATGATGCCTGGCGCTGCGTCGCACATCGCTTTAACAGGCGGCTGGTTCGCGAGGAAGTCGCCGCCATATACCGTATCATCGAAGTGCTCCCATGGGGAGTCGCCTTCGCCCTTTGTATTAACCGCACCGTTAATGCCGCCTTGCGCACATACGGAGTGGGAACGCTTTACAGGCACGAGCGAGAACAGGTCGACGTGAACGCCGGCCTCCGCTGCTTTAATCGTCGCCATCAAGCCAGCGAGGCCGCCGCCAACGACGATTATTTTATTTTTAGCCATATCGAATGCTCTCCTTTCGAGGGTCTCTTTCAGTTCAGTTCCAGCTGGTCATTAGCCGATCGAAATCGCCGATGCTGCAGCGGATGCCGCTTCTTTGAAGTCATCGCCCGTGAATGCGGTGATCGACAGCAGGAAGAGGACGGAAATAATGACGAACAAGCCCATGCAAATTGCAGACGATACACGCTGCGCGCGAGGACCTATCGTAATGCCCCAGCTAATCAGGAATGCCCACACACCGTTGCTGAAGTGGAATACAGCAGACAATACGCCGATGACATACAGAACCAGGCTAACCGGATTTGTGAAGATGTCATGCATAAGCGCGCCCAGCTCTTCGTGCGTCACTTCGCCGATCGCTACTTGGAACCGCGTCTCGTACAGGTGCCAGATAAGGAAAATAAACGTAATGACACCCGTTACACGCTGCGCAACGAATGCCCAGTTGCGGCCATAGCTGAAGCGGCCCGCGTTAAAGTTCGATTGATACGCCATGTACAGACCGTATACGCCATGGAACAGCAGCGGCAGGAAGATGCCGAAGATTTCCAGGACGTAGACGAGCGGCAAATCATTCAGAAACTTTACGCTGTCATCAAATCCTTCAGGTCCTGATTCAAACGCGGAATAGTTCGTGATGGCATGCTCAATCAAGAACAAGCCTAGCGGAATAACTCCGAGCAGAGAGTGAAGCTTCCGCCAATGGTACGAGTTAGCTTTCATAAAATGTGCGTTCTCCTTTCCTGTCTTGCCCGATTAATTGCGGTTCGGCTCCTTAAGCTTAAAAAGGCGCCCCCATTGCGTACAACAAAACATTGTCCATTGTACTCCTGACCCCGTACAGCGTCAACAAATGTCGACACAGCTTCGCCACATATTCCATCGTACTCCTTTTCCGCTTATAATGGAATTGCTTATTGTTGATAATTTCTTATAACTTATATGCATAAGACACCTACAGGCCATACGATACATTGGAGGCGTAATCCAAGATGCTCGAAGATATGCTCGCTTTCGCCGTCGTTGTAGAGCAATCCAGTATGAACAAAGCTTCTGCACAGCTTAATCTATCCCAGCCCGCTTTATCACGTCGGATCGCGAAGCTTGAGGAAGAGCTCGGCATTGAGCTATTCCGGCGCATTGGCAAGCGGCTGGAGCTGACTCGCGTCGGTCAGCTGACGTACGAGTATGCACTTGAGCTGAGAACGCTTCATCAGCGTTATCTGCATACCGTATCCGGGTTCCGCACGGAAGGTCCGACCGAGGTGACGATTGGCGCCAGCTTAACGACGCTGCAGACGACGCTGCCCGATTTCATCAAATCGCTTAATGAGAGTCATCCCGATCTGGACATTAAAGCGGTTACCGGCAAGACGCACGAAATCGTATCGCTCGTCCGCGAGCGCAAAGTCGATTTCGGCATCGTTGCTTCCCGCATTCAAGATGCACAGCTTCACTGCGTCCCCTTGTTCGATGACCATCTCGTGCTCGTCATGCCGCGCAACCAATTCGTGACGGACCGGGGACCAATGACGATAGACGAACTGAACGGCCTTCCGGTCATTCTGTTTACTAAGGGAACCTGGTACCGCTCATTAACCGACGAGCTGTTCAGCAAATATTCCCTTGAGCCCGATGTCCGGATGGAGATCGACTCATTCGAAGCGATCCTGCGGCTTCTTGCAACATGCCGGGCGGCAACCTTGCTCCCCAGCTCTTATGTAAGGCAGCAGATGCTGGATGACAACGATCTAATTGTCTCGCCGCTGCGCGAATTGGAGGAGACGAAGCGGACAACCTCGCTTATTTATGCGATACCATCCGGTTTAAGTCCGGCTGTCAAGCTGTGGGTCGACTCTCTTGCTGCCTCCTATTCCCGTTCAATGTCGTAAAGCGTCCTGTTACCACTGAGGCAATGAAAATACGAGAAGTCGCGGCTGCATGCTGCGGCCGCGACCTTTTTCTTCGTTGTCATAATATAGTATGCTTCTTTGGAAGCAGTTCCATGCGTTTCACTGCCAATGACGGCCAGAATGCTGCTCCTTTCGTCCCCGAACCACTAAATCAAATAACGGACATAAATATAAATACTGGAAATGATAATGGATACTAGCATGAGCGGAAATCCGAGCTTCAAATATTGAACGAATCGAATCGGATGCCCTTCCTTGCCCGCCAGACCAGCGACAATTAAGTTTGCGCTCGCTCCGATCAGCGTCCCATTACCGCCCAGACACGCCCCTAGCGCGAGACTCCACCAGAGCGGCTCCAAATTGTCGATGCCCATCTGCCCCATCTCCTGAATCATCGGAATCATCGTCGCAACGAACGGAATATTGTCCAGGAAAGCCGAGGCGATAGCGCTCATCCATAGAATAAGCATCGACGTGGCGACCGGGTCGCCTCCTGTCCAATCGATAGCTGCTGCTGCCAACTCAGCGATAACGCCTGTCTCAACCAAGCCGGAGACGAGCACGAATAGTCCAACGAAGAAGAAAATCGTTGTCCATTCAACCTTCGTCAGCGCGTCCTCCATTTTATGCTCGCCTGTTAACAACAACAGTAGAAATGCTCCTGCAAGTGCGACAGTAGCCGATTCAAGATGGAATGTCTGATGCAGAAAAAAACCACTGATCGTAAGTCCCATTACGATCAAACATTTCGTAAGCAGTCCGCGATCGGTAATAATTTGCGATGTATCCATACGCATCAGATTTTCTTTCAGCTCAGACGTTGTTCGAATCTGCTTGCGAAATAACAGGATGAAGAGCAATATGTACACCAGCATTATAACGATAACGATTGGAGTAAGGTTATTAATAAAGGCCATGAACGTTAATTCTTCGACTTTACTTCCGATCATAATATTCGGCGGATCGCCGATAAGGGTTGCCGTTCCGCCTACATTGGAAGCGATAATCTGCGTGAACAGGAAAGGCAGCGGATTGACCTTCAATTGCCGCGTTATACTGAAGGTAACGGGAACCATCAGCAGCACGGTCGTCACATTATCCAGAAATGCGGAGCCGATCGCCGTAATAACCGCTAAGGCGACGAGTATTAAAACCGGTTCTCCTTTGACTCTCTTAGCCGCCGCTACCGCAACGTATTTGAACACCCCTGTCTCTGAAGTAATCGTCACGATAATCATCATCCCGATAAGCAAGCCAAGCGTATTAAAATCGATATGGTGAAGCGCCGTTTCCTGATCGACAATTCCCGCAAGCACCATTGCAATGGCGCCGATCATCGCGAGAATCGTGCGATGGATTTTCTCCGAGACGATAAGGCCGTAAATGACTAGAAAGATGCCAATCGCCCAATAAGCCTGCTGTTCCATGCTGCCGTTAATCCCCCTCTGATATCATGCTGCTTAATTAACATACCCGGAAAAAGACAAAAAGAGCCCGCTGTTGGCAGGCTCCTCCGGACAATTCATATGTTATTCGGACTTATTATAAAACGCTTGCCCCAATCTTGTAAATAATTAATAGAGAGAGCACTTCACATTCAAGCCAGACCAAGCTATTGACCTACACAGAACTGAATCTCACTAGCCCAATAGACTAATAAAGACGAATGGCTTCATTGTACTTTCTCACCCAATCTCACAATAACAGATCGTATGCGGCTAGCCGATAATGATTTTGCCTTCCGGATGACGGTACAGCTCCTTGTCTGCAGGCGGACCGAGTGCATAAGCAAGTGTCAGTGGACCGAGCCGGCCAGCAAACATCGTGAAGCTAATAACGATTTTGCCGAAATCAGATAGAGTCGGCGTAATACCGGTCGACAGTCCGACGTTACCGAACGCTGAAGTCGCTTCGAACAGCAGCCGTAGAAATTCCCGATCTTCCGTTGCAGACAGCAGCATCGTCACCGTAATAACCAGCAAGAGTGAAATTAACGTAATCGTCAGCGCTTTAGAAATACGTTCACGCGCAAGGCGATGCTTGAACAGCACGATGTCCTGTTTTCCCCGAATCATAGCCATGACGGCACCGACCAGCGTCGCAAAGGTCGTCGTCTTAATCCCGCCTCCGGTTGAGCCTGGCGACGCACCGACAAACATAAGAATGACCATAAAGAAAATTGTCGAATGCTGCATACTACCGATATCGATCGTATGAGCGCCGGCAGTTCGAGGCGTAACAGACTGAAATATTGATGCCCATATTTTGGAGTCCCAATCGAGCGTACCGAGCGTCCTGCTGTTCGAAAATTCGAATAAATAAACAACGGCGGCGCCAACAGCAAGCAGCACACCCGTCGTCGACAATACAACCTTCGAATGGAGCGACAGCCTCCTAGGTTTACGAAACTCTAATAAATCGGACAAGACGATGAATCCAAGTCCTCCGAGAATGATGAGGCTCATGGCTGTCAGGTTCACGAATGGATCACCGACGTACATGCTCAAGCTGCGGTATTGTCCGAACAAGTCGAAGCCTGCATTGTTGAACAAGGCGATGGCATGCCAGATGCCGAAATATATCGCTTTGCCAAGCGGCATGTCGAAAGCGAATCTAGAGGTAAACAGAACGGCTCCGGAAGCCTCGATCGCGATCGAATAAATGAATACTTTGCGAATGAGCCGTACGATGCCTTCCATGCTCGATTGATTCATCGCTTCCTGCAAAATAAGTCTCTCCTTCAGCGAAATCCGCTTACGGAGCACGAGAGAAATTAGTGTCGCCATCGTCATGAAGCCTAAGCCGCCGATTTGAATGAGCGTTAGAAGAACGATTTGGCCGAATGTCGTAAATTGTGTTCCTATGTCTACAACAGCAAGTCCGGTTACACATGTACCTGACGCAGCAGTAAATACAGCGTCAAGATAACGCAGGTACTGCCCGTCCGCATTCGCTATCGGCAGAGAGAGCAATAATCCCCCGAGCAAAATAATAAGCGCAAATCCGGTCACCAGAATGCGGGGCGGCGACCAATTGAACAGCTTGCGTCTCTTCTCCTTCTCCATCGTCCCGGTCCTCTCCTCAATCCGCATGAACTACAGTTTATCAACGGCTTTCACGCACAAAAAAAAGCACCGGGAAGACCCAATGCCGTCTTATGCGATGAGCTCTATCCATTCAGCCTGCGAGGTTAGGTGCACGAATCGGGCCTGGATAGATTGCCTAATCAGCACACTTTCGCTCATACAAGCTGCATGTGCTGAATTCACCCCAAGTTACCGTGCTTATTGAACGGCAACATTATGATTCCCCCGTTTTCCATTGGAAATTCGGCTGTGAATATTCGGTTATGATTAAGTCACAACGTATACGATTATATATCGAATTGGAGATCGGTACCAACTTAACAAAAGGACGGATGAAGACGATATACATCGAAATAATCCGAAGCTTATGGACAAGTTGAACTCGATCTGAACGCCGGTCATTATTTTACGCTCTTGTGAGCATTTTCTAGATCTATCTCTTGAACCAAAAGACATAACGATCCAGACATTGACGAAGCCAAGCCCACATATGCTATCGTAAAGGAACGAGCCTAGCGCCTGCCGCTCGATGATTGGAGGTAACCGATGACCAGCACTCCGACGCTGCCGGAGCGTATACCACGCTTCCTTCTTGTTCTCGGCTTGTTAGGATTATTGTTGTTTGTCCTTGTACAATTGCTTCCCGGCTTTATATCGTCTTCCGATAACGTTAACGCCGACAATTCCACAATACCGCGAGTTCTCTCTCGTGAAGAAGCCTCTGCTAAAGCTACCCAATTCGTGAAGCAGCAGTTCGGCGAGTTAATCGCTGGTGAGGCTCCGCATGCCGTTCATCAGTCGGACAGTCTGTTGTACGGCTACCTTGCCAAGAATGAACAGCTAGTTCATTACGACAACACGTATGACAGCCGTTTCCCAACGGATACGATGCAGACGGAGGTGAAGACGGCGGCGGGCACTCTGTTCGTCTATCTTCATATTGAGACGGGCCGAATTGTCGGCTGGCGGCTGTTTCCTGTAAATTCAGATACAAAAAAAACGCCATACTATTCCGACTGGTCCAAGCTTCAGCTTGCCCGTAATACAGCCGTTCAGCAGGGCGGTTTCCGGTTATCTGAGCTTCGGGACGGACAAGTGGACGGCAATCAGGTCGTCTTCCGGCCTCAAGGGTATACTATAGGGGACGCACAATTAACCGTTCGAGTAACCGTCGATCCACTGCCCGCATCCGGTCAACTCAAGGCGCTCCAATACCGCGCTTCCTTCGTTGTACCAGACCATTACGCTGCCTATATCCAGAAGCAGAAGGTCATCGCAAGCGCTGTATCACTGATCGGCAGTATGCTCATGAATGTGCTTCTATTCATTGCTGCGATCGTAATGGCTATCCGGCAGCGCCGTTCCACCTCGCTGCTGCGCGGCTTGCTGCTGACGGCGCTGTTCCTTGCGTTCTATATTGCGAATAATTTCAATATGGCAGACGGCATCCGTGCTTCATACGGCGCCCGTCCGGATGTTGAGATGCTTACGACAGCCGGCGTCATCTTCTCTAATATTTTCACCCTGTTAATGGGGATCGGCATCTACTTCTGTCTGGTAGGCGGCGACGGAATATGGAGAAGCAGCGGCCAGCGGCTATGGGCACGATATGGCGAGCATGGATACGGAGATCATGTATGGCGGTCGATGAAGCTGTCCTACCCGCTTGCTTTCGTCTTGCTAGGTACACAGTCCATCCTGCTGTTTGGATTAGATCGTTCCGTCCATTCCTGGTCGACGACAAGCGTGGAATCCTCACCTTACAATCTCGCGCTTCCTCTGCTTTATCCGCTGCTCGCTTGGTGTGCTGCAATTTCGGAGGAAGCGATATACCGGCTATTCGGCATCGCCATATTCAAGAAACTGCTGCGGCGGCAATGGCTTGCTTATCTGGTGCCAACTGTTATTTGGGCACTCGGGCATGTATCGTATCCGGTCTACCCGTTCTACAGCCGCTTGATCGAGCTGACGATCGTCGGCCTGCTGTTCTGCGTGCTGTTCGTCCGTTACGGCTTCATCACTGCCGTATTCACGCACGCGATGCTCGATACCGTACTGATGTCGTTCAGCCTGCTGCAGCTCGGCACCCCGCTTAATCTACTGGCTGCCATCATCTACCTCGTACTGCCGGTTGGCATCGCGTGGATAATGCGATCGTTCGCCAACCGGCGCCGCGCGATTGAGCCGGTATAAGGGCGGCAGTACACAACAAGAGGCGGTCCAGAACGTCCGTTACAACGGATGATCTGGACCGCCTCTTGTTGTAACTCACCTATCACTGATCCGCTGGCTCGGCGTCCGCGAAGCTGTCCGCTTCTTCTTCCCGCAGAGCGGTCAAAATTTGCTGCGCAAGCTTCTCGCCGATCGAGAGCGGCTTGAAGTCTTCGACAGAAGCTTCGCGGATTTTTTTCAGTGAGCCAAAATGCTTCAGCAGCGCCTTGCGGCGCTTCTCTCCTACGCCTGGAATGGCATCAAGGCGCGAAGCGACCATCGACTTGCCGCGCTGCTCTCGGTGGAACGTAATCGCGAACCGATGAACCTCCTCCTGAATACGCTGCAGCAAGTAAAATTCCTGGCTGTCGCGCGGCAGAGGCACAACCATCGGCGGATCGCCGAACATAAGCTGAGCTGTCTTATGCTTCACGTCCTTTACAAGGCCGCATACTGGAATGGACAGCCCAAGCTCGTTGCGCAGCACGTCGAGCGCGACCGCAATCTGGCCTTTGCCGCCGTCAACGATGATCAGATCCGGACGCTCCAAATCTTCCTTCAGTACCCGTTCATACCGCCTGCGGACAACTTCCCGCATCGTCTCATAATCGTCCGCGCCGACGACCGTCTTAATTTTATATTTGCGGTACTCTTTCTTGTCCGGCTTGCCGTCGATGAAGACCACCATCGCCGAAACCGGGTTCGTTCCTTGAATGTTCGAGTTATCGAACGCCTCAATCCGGCGCAGCGAATCAAGACCGAGCCATTGCGCGAGCGATTCAGCCGCCTTCACGCTCCGCTCCTCATCCCGCTCGATGAGACGGAATTTCTCATCAAGGGCAACCTTCGCATTGCTGCACGCCATGGTGACAACCTCGCGCTTACGTCCGCGACGTGGTACGAACACCTTCACCTTCAGCCATTTCTGCAGCGACTCGCGCAGCTCATCAGCCCGCGAAGTGCCGGATGCTTCATCATCCTGCTCATTAGGCTCCGCTTCGACAACGTCAAGCTCAACGGCAGCCTCGTCTATCGCCTGCTCCTCTTCACCGACCACAGCTTGCTCGGAGCTTTCTCCCGCAGCGGAGGAAGCAGCGGCCGACTGCTCTTCCGGCGGCCCAGGCAGCAAAATTTCGCGCGGGAGCGCAGGATTGTCGCTGTAATACTGCGCGACGAACGTGACGAAGTCGTCGTACTCGTCGCCGTAGAAAGGAAACGACGAAGACCGGCGCTCGACCATTTTGCCCGACCTCATATATAAAATTTGCACACACATCCAGCCCTTATCGACGGCGTAGCCAAATACGTCTCGGTCGACAGCGTCGGACAGCGTTATTTTTTGTTTCTCGACAACTGCATCGATCGCCATAATCTGATCGCGGTATTCTTTGGCCCGTTCAAATTCAAGCGACTCGGCTGCTTCCTCCATTTTGCGCTGAAGCTCCGCCTTCACCTCATCTTGGCCGCCGTTCAGAAACTTCGTAATTTCCTGCACCATCCGGTCATATTCTGATTGCTCGACCGGATACTCGCACGGCGCGATGCACTGTCCGATATGATAATAGAGACAGACCTTATCAGGCAGCGTATTGCATTTGCGCAGCGGATAAAGCCGATCCAGCAGCTTCTTCGTCTGTTGAGCGGCAAAAGCGTTCGGGTATGGGCCAAAATATTTAGCCTTATCCTTCAGCACCCGGCGAGTAACCTCCAGCTTCGGGTGACGTTCATTCGTTATTTTAATATAAGGAAACGTCTTATCGTCTTTCAGCAGCACATTATAACGAGGATGATACTGTTTGATTAGATTGCACTCAAGAATGAGTGCCTCCATATTGCTGCCCGTCACGATATATTCCAAATCTCGAATCTCAGATACGAGACGCTGCGTCTTGCCATTATGGGAACCGTTGAAGTAGGATCTAACGCGGTTTTTGAGCACCTTCGCCTTGCCGACATAGATGATTGTGCCTTCACCGTTCTTCATTAAATAACAGCCCGGTGAATCTGGCAGCAGCGCCAGCTTGCCTCTTATAAGCTCCATAGCCGCTTCGCGTTCTCCCGTCTGTCCACGCCGTTCCATCTTTCGTCCCTCCTACCCCAGCATAAAATAATCGTTATGCATGAATTCAGGCGTTATTCGCCATCCTTTCTATTGTAGCATACGAAAGACGGAAGGAATGTCCGAATTCACTTTACAATTGTTGACGCAGTTAGTTATACTTAAAAGAGGTATTAACTGGTCACGTTCGAGGGGGATATGGTTAGTTATGAACAATGCTCAATACTCGGCAGAAGATCCACGCGCACACATTAACGAAGAGCCGCGCGACGACCTGCGCGATGTCATGTTCGGCTTCGGCGGCATGATCGCATTCATGACCATCGTATTTGCTGCTATGGTCATTATTAAGTTCGTTCAATCCTAATTGTTGTAACGTTGAAGGCTCCGAATCAGCGACAAGCTGGCTCGGAGCCTTTTTCCTACTTTCTGTTATTGACTGCCCAATGGCTGAAGAAAGGGATACTCGCCGACCGCCTCGTACATCGGCTGTGAACTAGGTCGGCTGCGGTAGAGCGTCACGGATTCTGCTTTCCACTGCCACGTCTCTCCCGCATCCGGGAATGGAAGGTCCGTAAGAAGCTGAGAAGCTATCGGAGCTGCACCATCATAATTGCGCGCCAGCGTCAAATGCGGCTTATATGGGCGCGCTTCCGGTTCAAAGCCTAACGGCTGCATAGCCTGCACAACAGTACGATAGAGCGCTTGAAGACGTTCTGCGTCCGCCTCAATCCCTCCCCACAGAACCGAAGGCCAGCCGGGCTTTCCGAAGCTCCCCAGCCCCCGAACCGCGATATCGAATGGGGGAGTACCCGCTACAGCCTTACGGATTGCTTGCTCGATGGAAGGAATTTGCCGGCTTACTGCCTCCCCGAGAAACTGGACCGTAACATGGAGATCATCCGGATGCACCCAGCGGCGGAACGGCATAGCTTCGCGCAGCTTCGCCATCATGGCAGCTATGCTTGTCTTATAAGGAGCCGGCACAGGTAATGCGATGAACAGCCGCTGCTTTTCATTCGGTATGTCCATATCTACCTCTTACCACCTATCATTTTCATATAAATGATCTGTCAAAGTAATCTTATCTTTATATTACACCTCACTTGGGGGATATAGTCAGAAAGATTAAAATAAAGAAAGCCGGTCCGACATGTTTTGTCGCAGAACCGGCTAAGCTTGCTTTCAAATACACTACTATCCTCCAATAAATTACCCGTTTGCAATCTTCCCTCGGCGGACCGTCGATTTGACTGGAGCGTTCTTGTCTGCAATCGCATCCGGCTTGGCTACCGGCGCAGTGCCTGCGGAAGGGTCGAACCGTTTGCGCTCCGTTCTGTCAATTTGTACGATCCGGCCATCATGGACAGTGATGATGACGGAACCATATTCCATTCCTTCCAACTGATCGGCTATACGATCATGCCACCAATCATTCAATTCAACTTGCTTTGCCATATCGATCCCCTCCACTCAACAAATTTTTTGACTGCCAGCGTCAGAAGCGCCAGCATAACGAGCAATGATGATACAGCGAATGAAGCAGAGAATTGATACTCGTTATACAAAATTTCGATATGCAGCGGCAATGTGTTCGTCTCGCCGCGAATGTGCCCGGATACGACCGACACTGCGCCGAACTCACCCATCGCCCTCGCATTACACAAAATAACGCCGTACAGCAATCCCCATTTGATATTCGGAAGCGTGACGTACCAGAACAGCTTCAGTCCTCTTGCCCCCAGTACGACCGCCGCCTCTTCCTCTTGGACGCCTTGCGTTTCCATAAGAGGAATGAGCTCCCGTGCAATGAATGGGAACGTTACGAATATTGTCGCCAATACGATACCCGGCAGGGCAAAAATAATTTGAATGCCCCTTTCGTCCAACCACGGTCCCAAAAACCCTTGCGCGCCGAACAAAAGCACGAAGATAAGACCGGATATGACTGGTGAGACGGCAAACGGCAAATCAATTAACGTAATCAGTACGTTGCGTCCGCGAAATTTGAATTTTGTAATAGCCCAAGCTGCCAGAATACCGAAAATCGTATTTAACGGAACCGCGATAAGCGATACCATCAACGTCAGCTTAAGTGCGGATACCGCATCTGGATCACGCAGCGACGCGGTATACACGTCCCAGCCCTTCTTAAACCCTTCAGCGAACACGGTCACAAGCGGAAGTATGACGACCAGTGTGAGAAAAGCGAGCGCAATCGTGATGAGCACGATGCGGACCGGTGTTGATTCATTAATATGACGTGGTCTGACAGAGGCTTCCTCCGACAGATGCGCCGTAATAGCTCCAGCCATATAAACCCCCTCCTGTTGCTTGCTTCGATTACGCGGCCCGTTAGGCCGATATCGTCCGTTTGTTAATTCTCGCCTGCAGCAAATTAATGATGAGCAGCGCGATGAACGAAATGACGAGCATGACGAGTGCAATCGCTGTGGCGCCTGCGTAATCGTATTGCTCAAGCTTCGTCATAATGAGCAAAGGCGCGATTTCGGTTCTCATTGGCATATTGCCGGAGATGAAAACGACGGAACCATATTCGCCAATGCCCCGGGCAAAAGCCAGCGCGAAGCCCGTCAACAGAGCAGGAATGATTTCTGGCAGGATGATTTTCCTAAACGTTCGAAAGCGGTAAGCTCCAAGCATGACGGCCGCTTCCTCCGTATCCTTCTCGAGATCCTGCAAAATCGGCTGAACCGTTCGAACGACGAATGGCAGTCCGATAAATACGAGCGCAACCGTAATACCAAGCGGTGTGTAGGCTACCTTGATGCCAAGCGGCTCCAGCTTGGAGCCAATCCAGCCATTGGGCGCGTATATTGCAGTCAGCGCTACGCCTGCTACGGCCGTAGGCAATGCAAACGGCAGATCAACAAGACTGTCGATGAACGACTTGCCCGGGAACTTATACCGGACGAGCACCCAGGCGACAAGGAAGCCAAATACCGCATTGATCCCAGCTGCGGCCAGCGCAGTCATAAAGCTTATCTTATAGGCGTAAATCACCCGAGCGTTCCATACCGTATGCCAGAAGTCCTCCCAGCTCATTCCGGCGGTCTTAATCAACACGCCGGAGAGCGGGATCAGGACGATGACACACAAGTAGAAGATCGTGTAGCCGAGGGATAAGCCGAATCCCGGAAGCACCCTTCGGTTAGCGGAACCTTTCATGTGAAGTCAGCTCCTTACGTATACCTTTCATTAAGAACCTGGAACGTAGATTTGATCGAAGATGGCGCCATCCGCAAAATGTTTCGCTTGCGCTTCTGTCCAGCTGCCAAAATCATTGTCAATCGTCAGCAATTCAAGCGGCTTGAATTGATCTTTGAATTCATCAGCGACCGATTGCAGCGTCGGACGATAGTAGTTCTCTGCTGCGATGCGCTGTCCTTCTTCCGAGTACAAATATTGCAGGTAAGCTTCCGCTACTTCTCGCGTTCCGCGATCGTCAGCGACTTTATCAACAACCGCTACCGGCGGTTCAGCCAAAATGCTAAGCGATGGGTAGACGATCTCGAATTTATCTGGTCCGAGCTCGTTAATGGACAGGAACGCCTCATTCTCCCATGCAAGCAGCACGTCCCCGATACCGCGTTCTACGAAGGTCGTCGTGGAGCCGCGTGCGCCGGAGTCGAGTACCGGAACATTTTTGAACAGCTGCTTCACAAATTCCTGAGCCTTCGACTCGTCGTTGTTGTTATGCTTAAGTGCGTAGCCCCATGCCGCAAGGTAGTTCCAGCGCGCTCCGCCCGACGTCTTCGGATTAGGCGTAATGACCTCGATTCCATCCTTAACCAAGTCGTCCCAATCCTTAATCCCTTTCGGATTGCCCTTGCGGACGAGGAATACGATCGTTGACGTGTATGGCGAGCTGTTTTTCTCAAATTTACTTTGCCAACCTTCGTTAATAAGTCCTTTATCTTTAATCGCATCAATGTCATAGCCGAGCGCCAGCGTTACGACGTCTGCTTTCAAGCCGTCAATGACAGCCAAGCTTTGTTTGCCGGAGCCGCCATGCGATTGTTTAATCGTAACCTCTTGGCCCTTCTCTTGCTTCCAATACTTCGCGAATGCTTCGTTGTATGCTGCGTACAGCTCGCGCGTCGGATCATAAGATACGTTCAACAGCTCAACCGGCTTCAGCGTCTCTTTCTTCTCCGATCCCGCTGTCGTTTCTTGCTTCGTCGATTCCTTATCGGACTCGCTCGTTGTTTTCTCTTTTGAAGAGCAAGCCGTCAGCACTACCGCGAAGGCAAGGATAAGGGTAAACCATTGAAACACCTTTGTTTTTCTTGTCATCTAGAACCACCCCGTATTAGATAGATTAATCCTACATGTTTACTCGGTTATTTAGGCCTTGAAGTGATTCTAGCAGGTAACGAATGGTAGTGTCAATCATTTTTTTAAACCATTCTTATCCGGATAATAAGAATTGATTATAAGATTTTGTTGTATCCGCTTACATTTGTTGTTTTCAGAGCCTACTTCCGCTCATTCACCCGCTGGCGGCTCACATAAGTGCCTTTTGACACCTATCTCCACCTATTCGCCCGCTCGCGCCTCACTTAAGTTCCTTTCAACACTTATTTCTCGCTCTCACCCTCCATCGTCGCTCCATAAGTGCCTTTCGGCACTTATCTCCACTCACACGCCCTCACAGCAAAAAAACGTTCGCTGGATGCTTCTAGCGAACGGTCCCATATAACATGCTGTGGGGCTTCAACGCGTGCTCAATCTGGCGGCCCATGGAGAAATGATGCTAATCCACTCAAGCTCTGGATTTTGGGATGACGTCGGATTATATTCGAAACGAAGCTTATATTCCTCTAACGAATAGATCAGCCGCTTCTTTCTCCCGTGCCGCTTTACCGAATCCGGCTGGCCAAACGCCGCCCTTACTTCCGATACCTTAAGCTTCACCCCATCCTTCATCGGATCAAGCGCTAAGTCAGCAATGCGAATTTCTTTAATAATCTTGCCCCGCCCGACACCGAAAGCGACCACTCCCTTCATCATTCCGGGATAGTAATAATGATAGCCACCCTCAATACGGTTCGGCATTCCCCATTGCCGATGTACCTCATCGATCCGTGTCTTCCCAACAACAAAGCGGCCGGCGTTTACCATCCGTCCTTGCCTAACCAGCTGATGCAGCCGCTCGATAAACTGCTGATGCTTATGTTTGTCCGATTCGGAATGAGATCGAGCAGGCGATCGGCCAGCCGTTCTATCTGTCCCTGCCGCTGCATTCGTTTCGTCCGCCGCAAGCGGCTGCTGCAGCGGCTGAACAGCGCTCGCCCCTTGCTTCCGCGAGCTTTCCAGCACATTGGTTAAGTTAGATTGACGTTGTACCGCCATCCCGCATGCCGATAATAAAAGCATTACGGCTGCCCCCGTCACCACAACCGCTGCCGCACGACTGATGCTGCCTAACCTATTCAATTTCGCCGCTCCTTTCAACACGATCCCATTATCGTTCTCTGCTGACTGAGCCAAGTTAAGCTGCCCCATCCTCGAGCCATCATTAGCCTGGCATAGGTTTCATCTCCTGTAGTATGTACAAAAGCACAAAAAAACCGAATCGAAGCTCAGCTCATAACGAGCCCCCTTCAATTCGGTCATTTGCCTTATATTAAATTACTTATTGCATCAATTCGTTCACGTCCGCCGCCTTTTATTCGTCCCGGTAACCCGGATCACCTCAACATAAGGGCGAATCCGTTCCATAATCCGCTCACCCTTATGCCGTTCATCGCCTTCCTTGCTCGTGAAGCTAAAGTGCTGCTCCAGCGCGTCCAGCTCATAGTTCGAGGTATAGAACGTCGGCTTGCGCTGCATCCGATAATTCAATATCCCGCCCATGACATGGTCACGGACCCAAGGGCTTAAATTTTCTGCCCCGATATCGTCAAAAATAAGCAGGTCGGTCTCCTTCATCATATCGACCGTCTCCTTCAGCTTGCCCGGCTCATGCATCATCGCTTTTAAATCCTCGACGAAGTCCGGCATATAGACGATAACACCGGAATACCCAGCTTTCGCGAGCTCATGCAGCATGTAGCACATCAAAAACGTCTTGCCGGTACCGAAGTGGCCCGCCATATAGAGTCCGGTCTCCTGCAACCCTTCTTCTTTCGTCCGGTCGATGTATTGAAGCAATTTCAGTACCGCTTCATTGCGGTTTGGATCAATTGCCATAATTTCTTCCGCCGAGTATCCGCTGCTGAGCGCCCGCTGATCGACGTAGAAGCTGCGGATACGGCCGCGAATCTGCTCCTCATTCTGGCGCGCGATAAACTTTTTGCACGAGGCCTTCCGATCATATAGGTGCACCTCACCGCCAACCGTCTCGCAAGCCAGCATCGTATAGTGGCCTTCGAAGTCGTTCGGGCACCGGTCGAGCCCCGGGCAGTTCTCGCAATTACGGTATTCTTTCACATACTGATAGAACCGGTTCAAATTGAGCCGGAAAGTAGAATCGTCAAGAGCCGGATTTTTCGCACGGAACCGCTGCACAAGCGGGTCCGCAAGCAGCTCGTTCATCAGCTCCGTGGAGCGTCGAAGCGCGTCGCTCCCCATTGGTGTCTGCTTCAACAACTCGCCAAGCGATTCCATCGTACGTCATCCTCTCCTTTTTATCGCACTCATAACTCATAGATTCAATTATGCCAAATAATAAGCTTGCATCAGCCTGATTACTTCTTGCCATCGAGCTTCCGAGCAAGCCTCCGCAGCTCCTCCAGCTTCTCGGCCGACAACGAGCCGTTCTCCTGCTGCTCCTGCTGAACGATCGGAATAGCCGGCTTGCGCGACACTGCCGTTCCGGGCGCACGGCCACGTCCCCGTGCTCCGCCGCTAGACGCACCGCCCTTTCTACCGGCAGGCATACCGACGCCGCTATTACGCTCACGCTCCGCCTCGATCTGCTGCTGATCACGAACGTATCGGACGGCTTTCTCGAACGTATCAATTCCTTTCAGCAGCATATTCGAAGCGACCGCCTCAATAAACGTCTTCGTAACTCGCTGCGAATCGTTAGCTCCGATAACATAATGAATCAACACATTAATGACAGCGGGAGGCAGCTTGTAATTCAAATCGATCCGCTCGAATATACGATCGATCATATCCGGCACTGCCCCTGGGAAAAAACGCTGCAAGAATCGTGTATGCGGCTCGTTCCGCATGAGCATATTGTACTGGTGAATGTCACAGCGTCCCTCAAGCTGCTTCGGAACCGGCATATACAGCTCCTCCGGCACCGCTTGCTCATCCATCTCATCCGGTTGCTCTTCCTGCTCTGAGACATATGCGCCGGCTCTTGCCATAACACGCTGCCGGTCTGCTTCCCGCTTCTTATCCTGCCGGTACAGCTGATTGGCACGAAGCTGAAGCTCGTCCACAAGCAGCTCGCCCTGCGCTGAAAATACGCCATCTTCATCCAGTAATCGGCATATATCAGCGGCACCGATATTATACTTATACGCGACGTAATTAATTTGTGCCATCGCATCCTCGTCTGAACGCAGCCGTTCGACGTACTTCCGATTAGCCGCTCCACGCGGGAACCGGATAAGCAGCTCGCCAACCGTCAGCCCGGCCGTCTCCGATACGGACGGGCGCGAAGCCGGCTGGCGCGCCGGTGCGACTTCGACGAGCGCTTGCTCCAGCTCGTCATCCACGTTCGACGTGTTGAGCTGGAACACTTCATAGAACGGTACTGATATATTTTCTTTATGCCAGCGTGCTTCCGCAAGCTCATCCGGCTCCTTCGCACTGAACGATTCCCGCAGCGCGATGACCGCATATTTGCCAATCTGATCGCGCAGCAGCAGCGACAAATGCTGATTGCGAAAAAATTCCTCCGGTGACAGGGGGGCACACAGCTCATATTCGTATACAACATCATCGTTATCCGGCATGGCCAGTCGAGACGTCTGAAGGAGGCCGACCGCTTCCAGCCGGGACGTATCCATCAGCAGTTTTTTGCGGCCGCGTTCGTTCATCTCCAGGCCAAGCGCCAGAAACAGCATCCGGTGCGGTTCAACCGGGGAATAACCCGTTCGACCCTCGATCACGCCGTGATACAGCAGCTGATAGAGGCTAATCGCTGAAGCGCCGATCATAGGCTGGTAAATAAGCGACAGCATCCGCAGATCCAGCGGACTTAGCGAAAAACCGCGAAACGTGTAGTACCGGTGATGTTCCGTAAATTGCAGCACATGACCAATACGCATTCGATCTACTCCATCCGTTTAAGACTTTCCTCTCATTCTATCATAAATATCGCTTCACTTGGCAGACGTCGAAAAATAGAAAATCCCCCCGATACAGGTACCGGAGGAATTGACATGTTACGCTATACACAAATTATATCAATCTTAAAACATTTTATAACCGCCACGGCGCAGCGCCCGAATCGACCAGCCGCTTACATAAGCTCCAATAAGCGCTGTAACGGCAGGGAGAATGTCAATAATGGTGAACGATTTGAAATTGTCAACGAATGTATCCGCGTTATCCCACGTTCCCCAGATCATAAGCGGAATAATGACGATGATGTACAAATAAATCGGAAACCATGTTGTCTTAAGCAGCATATTCAGAATAAATCCAATGCCAAACATAAGTATTAACGCAAGCACCATCGTTACTAGCAGCTGTATATAGGCAATGACCATATTGTCCATCCTCCAAGATAACCCATCTATATCCGTATCGAACGAAAATTGCTAACTTCTTCATTCTATCCCTATTTATCGATATTAGTTTAATGAAAGGCTGTCCGGAAGTCAATTTCCGTTGCACAAATTTCACAAGTCCGACATTTGCGGAAGCGCTGTGCATTAAGCTACAATGATAGCAATTGCATACAACGGAATGAACGGAGGAATGAACCATGAGTGAAGCAGCACAAACATTAGAAGGCTGGTACGCCCTACACGACTTCCGGTCGATAGATTGGCAGGCTTGGAAGGGGGCGTCTGAAGCTGAACGCGCACAAGCAGCAGACGAGCTTCAATCGTTCTTAAACCAATGGGAGCAAGTGCATGAATCGAAGCAAGGCAGTACAGCGGTCTACTCCGTCGTCGGCCAGAAGGCGGACATTGTGTTCATGCATCTCCGCGAGACGCTCGAGGAGCTGAATGAGCTGGAGACCGCGTTCAACAAGTCGGCATTCGCCGCCTTCACGAAGCCGACCTACTCTTATGTCAGCGTCGTCGAGTTAAGCAACTACATGGGACAGCCTGGCGTCGATCCGACGACCATTCCAGAGGTTGCCGCACGTCTTAAGCCGGCGCTTCCGAAGTCGAACCATATTTGCTTCTATCCGATGAACAAACGCCGCGAAGGCAACGATAACTGGTATATGCTCAGCATGGAAGAACGCAAAGCGATGATGCGCAGCCATGGCATGATCGGCCGCCAATATGCGGGCAAAGTGAAGCAAATCATTACCGGCTCCGTCGGCTTCGATAACTGGGAATGGGGCGTCACGCTGTTCGCGGACGACGCGCTGCAATTCAAGAAGCTCGTCTACGAGATGCGATTCGACGAAGTCAGCGCACGATACGGCGAATTCGGCGACTTCTATGTCGGCAATTTGCTAACAACGGACAAGCTGACCAAGCTGCTTAGTGTATAGAATAAATAGCTTTGCTGCGGAATTTTGGCGCATCCTGCACCAGGAGCCCGCTGCAAAGCTTTTTTTGTATATGTACGAGATTACACTTTAAATTTCGCGACCATTTCGGTCATCTGGTTGGCCATACTAGCGAGCGACTCTGTCGCTGAGAAAATATCGCGCATCGAAGCCGTTTGCTGCTCTGCAGCTGCCGTTACGCTCGCAAAGCGATCCGCAGACTGGCGTACGCTTCCCGCAAGCTCCCCGCTCGCGGCACTTGCTTCCTTCGAGCAAGCCGCCATGTGGGCGGACACGTCGGAAAGCTCCTTCATCTGTACCGTTATTTTATCGATTTCCGATATAATAGACGAGAACGCCGACTTCGCACGGCCGACAATAGTAAGCCCATCCCCAACCTCTCGACTGCCGCTGTGAACGGAATCGACAATCCTATGGATACGAGTCAGCATGTCCATAATGAGGTCTGTCACGATATCCGAGGATTCTTCCGTTTGCTGAGCTAACTTTCGTATTTGATCAGCGACGACAGCGAAGCCACGGCCTTCCTCGCCCGCTCTCGCCGCTTCAATCGCTGCATTCAATGACAACAGGTTGGTCTGCGAAGCGATCGAGCTAATGATCCCCATAATGGATTGAATCTGATCGGACTTCTCCGACAGCTGCTCGATATCCTCCTTCATCAGCTCTGTATTGCGGTGGATCGATTCCATCTGCTGCATTGCGAGCTGTACCGATTGGCCGCCCAACTGCGCCTCCTCCGCCGTGCTGTGAGCAGCGGAGGCTACCGTCACAGCGGTGCTTGCAATCTGCTGTACGGAACGGTCCGTATCCCCGATCGCCGCCATAACGCTGCTCGAGCGGCTCGCCTGAACATTCCCCTCCTCATCAATTACCCGAATTAACCTTGCAATCTGCTCCGTATTATACTGCGTATGCTGCGCGCTTGCCGTCAGCTCCTGCGAAGCGGCGTGCAGCAGCATTGCATTGTCGCTAAGCCGCTGAATCATGCCCCGCAATTCATCGATCATGGCCTGAAAAGCGCCGGCTAGCTTGCCAACCTCGTCTTTGCCGCGCACCGTCACGCTGACCGTCAGATCGCCTTGCTGAACACGCGCCATCTCGTTTGTCAAGGTCTTCAGCGGGCGAACGAGCCGCTTGGCAAACAGCAAAGTCGCAAGCAGCGACAATAGCAATACAGTAATCCCAATCGCAATCGCAGTCATCCGGTTGCGCTTCATAAGCGCGTAAACCTCCTCAGCATCGAAATCAGCACCAATGACACCGATCATCTCACCTGACTCATTGCGGATCGGCACATATGCCGTAACAGCCGCTCCATATTCATCGTCGCTGGTCAGCTCACCAACTGTCGTCGTCTTGTTCGCAAACGACCGGACAAGCCCCGGATACTGCTCCTCTTCTACTTCCCCGAGAGCTGATACATCCTCGGTCTGGTCAAGCGGAGCTCCATCCACCATATAATAATATTCAGTACGGCCATCTACCGTCCGGCTGCCCATCGTGTACAAATATTTAAGCCCGTAGCCCTGCTTCATCTCATTCAATTGCGCTCTTAGCTCCGCATAATAACCGTCCGTCCCGCTGTCGATAGTTAGCTGCTCATACTGCTTCACATCAATGCTGTCTGCTGCGTGCTCGGCAATAATTCTCGCCTGGGTGCCGAGCGAGTTTACAACGAGCCGCTGCGCATCGTTAACGAATATTACGCCAAGTACGACAGCAGAAATTGTAATGATCATGGAGAACACAAGCACGATTCGGGTTTGCAGACTGCTCATTTGAACTAGTTTCCCCTTCCATTAGTCTTGAATTTATAGAAAAAGCCCCTTTCAACAGCATAAGAAATCTCGTCATGCTGTATGAGGGAGCTCTAGGTGTATCGATGCCGATTACTATGACATTAGATAAGCTAAAAGGTCCGTTTATTCATCCTCGTCTTCAGCATCTTGATCCGCATCCTCGGCCAATTGCTTCAAACGCTTCTGTTCCAAATATTCTGCCGTCGCACGGTCGCGCGCGCGACTCTTATCCTTCAACCGTTCTATAGCCGGCATAATCAGAATATCAATCTCTCTCTGTACCGTGTAGGCCAGATCATACCGATTGTTCGACTCCAGGAAGGAGCCGACTTCCATCAGCGCGTTGTATCGGTCAAGCTCGTCTCTTGTTAACAGGCCGCGCACCTGTACGCTGCAATGCCGCATTATAGAAACTTCCCTTTACGGAACACGAGCGGCAAGCCGCCGATAATGAACAAATAACGAATGTCGATCAGCTTCTTCAACCATGCTGCGACACGGCCTTTATATTTCTTACCGAAGGCGATGCCGACCGCTTCGCCCTTACCGAGCGACGCTACCGTCCCTTTGTTGCTGAATACGAATTTCTTCAGCGGCTGATTTCGGATCGAAGCG
Source organism: Paenibacillus xylaniclasticus (assembly GCF_004001065.1). Classification (GTDB taxonomy): domain Bacteria; phylum Bacillota; class Bacilli; order Paenibacillales; family Paenibacillaceae; genus Paenibacillus_T; species Paenibacillus_T xylaniclasticus. The sequence continues at coordinate 102,954 of NZ_BIML01000008.1, read as the reverse complement.
ACCAGGTTATGGGCACAGACGACACCCTGCTGCATCGCGATTTGAGCAGTTGGCGGATACGGACGACCGTCTTCCCCGAACATAAGCGAGTTGTCGCCGACGACATATACATGATCGCTGCCAGGGACACGCAGATTGTCATCGATTTTAACACGGCCGCGCATCGTCTCGAAGCCAGCTTCCTCAATTAGACGGTTGCCGCGAACGCCACCGGACCAAATAACCGTCTGCGAGCGAATCTCTTCAGCCGGCTCTTCACCCTTCTGCACCACAACGCCTTCAGCTGTACACGATTTGATCGCCGTCCCGATCTTGAATGCTACACCCTTCTTCGTCAGTACGTTCATCGCATATTCGATAAGCTCGGGATCAAAGCCTGGCAATGCCGACGGACCTGCTTCAACATTGTAGATTTTCACCAGATTCGGATCGACATCGAATTCCTTGCACAGCTCAGGAATGCGATCAGCCAGCTCGCCGACGAACTCGATACCGGTAAAGCCCGCTCCGCCGACGACAAATGTCAAATAATCGGTACGGTGCGGCTCGCGCTTGAAGCGAGCAAATTGATATTCAATATGCTCACGGATAAGTCGAACGGAGTTAATGCTGCGGATGTTCATCGCATGCTCCTGCAGCCCCGGAATACCGAATGTTTCCGGTTCGCCGCCCAGACCGATAACCAGATAATCATAGGACAGCGTGCCGTCCTCCAGAATGACCTTCTTATCCTGCGGACGAATCTGCACGACCGTCGACTTCACGAAGTCAATCTTAAATTCGTCAATCAGCTTAGAAATGCTGACACGCGCATTCTCCGGATTGTCTGTACCTGCAGCGGGCATATGAAGATGTGTTGTAATATAATGATAATCATGCTTATTCACAAGAGTGACATCGGCTTCGTTATAATTCAGCTGCTTCTGCAGCCGAAGCGCCGTCAGCACACCGCCATAACCAGCTCCTAGAATGACGATTTTTGGAATGTTGCTCATGGTCGAATCCCTTCCTATCCCTTATTTATATATATCTATTTATAGGTGTTGTATATGTGTCTATTATTTAATAAACATTCTTTGTGAAAAATTACACAATCCAAGCCTAAAAAATAAAGGCATTGCTAAGTACAAGCGGGATAAAACGTTGTGTATTCGAAAACGACAGAGTTTGTCGAACTTACCTATTCATGAAAAGAATGATACCTAGTTTGCACTAAAAGTTCAATGGTTATTTATACGAAAATGTTCGTCATATGTTCCAATCCGATCGGTTCTTACAGGCGCTTTCGAACGACTATAATGTAAGAGAGGTTGATAAACACAAGGAGGTGCCGATATGACAGATTCAACGCAGTCTCATCCCATCGATATTGTCGTCATCGGAGGCGGACCAGCAGGCATGTTTGCCGCATTCTATTGCGGGATGCGGCAGGCCTCCGTGACATTAATTGAGAGTATGCCCCAGCTTGGCGGCCAGCTTGCAGCGCTGTATCCTGAGAAATATATATATGACGTTGCCGGATTTCCAAAAATTACGGCTGGCGAGCTCGTGACGCAGCTGAAGCAGCAAATGGATCACTTCACTACGAATGTACGTCTGGAAGAGAAAGTAACGCAGGTGATCAAACGCGATGAGCGCCTGTTCGAGATTCAAACCGACAAAGCAGTACATTTCGCCAAGGCTGTCATCATTACAGCCGGCGTCGGAGCTTTCGAGCCGAGAAAGCTCGAGCTGGCAGAGGCCTCCCGCTTCGAGAAGCATAATTTGTATTACTTCATAAGCGATTTGCAGCAATTCTCCGGGCAGCATGTACTCATCACCGGCGGCGGCGATTCTGCTGTCGATTGGGCGCTAATGCTGGAGCCTATTGCCGCAAGCGTGACGCTCGTTCATCGCCGAGATAAATTCAGAGCCCATGAGCACAGCGTAAGCAAACTATATCAATCCGCGGTCCGCATCATCACCTCGCATGAAATTACAGCGCTGCATGGCACTGACAGGATCGAACGGGTAACGCTAGAGCAGGTGAAGACGAAGGTAAAGACGGAAGTAACTGCCGATGCCGTCATTGTCAATTACGGGTTCGTCTCATCTCTTGGGCCAATCGCCGATTGGGGACTTGAGATTGACGGCGGCTCCATCGTCGTCGATTCACGGATGGAGACGAGTATCCCAGGCATATTCGCTGCAGGTGACATTACAACTTATCCGGGCAAGCTGAAGCTGATTGCTGTCGGCTTCGGCGAGGCACCTACGGCGGTCAACAATGCGAAGGTATATATCGACCCTAGCGCGAAGCTTTCACCCGGTCACAGCAGCAGCATGAAATTATAATATAGAAAAGACACAAAATAGGGTATCCTACCTTGGAGCCAATCAACCGAGGAGGGATACCCTTATGTCATTATGTGCTGTATGCAATGGAATCCGTATGCTCGATGCCGTATGCCCTTCTTGTTCAGGTACAGCTGGAGATCGTGGACCGGTGAGCGATTGGATGGGGCCATACGCACCTTACGAACCGATAGAAGTCGATTATGCCGCTAATCAAATGGAGGGCAAGGGTACATGTCGACATGCCGCCTATTGTCCACACTGTTCGTATACATTTGAGGTAGATGTTATGAAAGATATTGATTAGAGGCTGAACGCAACGTTATGGTACATCTATTTACGCTCCTATTCGGTAGCTCTCCGGGTTGATCTGTCTGCGCTCCAACTCTTCACTGAGCAGACGTATAAATTCCGGTTCAAGATGAAGCTGTATTGCGGCTACGTATGAGTCGATAAGCAAATCGTCAGACAGCAACTCCATGTCCCACACTCCTTTCTTTCGTTTCCGTTTATTTCCTCACTCATCTTAGCATGGGGTAATAAACGGAACAAGCGTTCCGTTTATCCACATATTGGTGTGGACAGAGTGTGTATAGGATGTGGGTATACATGGAAAAATGAGATTTAGCAACGGCTAACTTGTGGACAGGCTTATTCACAGCCTTGGGACAAGCTTTTTCTATAAAAAAGTTTAATCATGACCCGCAAGCATAATTAACGAAACGTATCATATAATTAACATTTTAAGCGCGAAGCTGATATTGGAGGCCGCCCGCTTATTGAGGCTTTGTATTCACTTCAAAAATCCAGATCTTCCCGCTCTTATCAATCCCATAGTCATACCCTAGTAGATTGACGCCAGGAAATCTCGATTCCAGCACTTGGGTTGCGATAACGGTCAGTTCTCTCATCTCCCTTTTTTTTGCGGCCACTTGAGAGGCGGACAAAGAACCGCGGATGCCCTGCGCCGCTGTTACCATTGTGCCGCCGCGGCACAGATTCGTCACGAACAATCCCGGCTTTGCAATCCGCCCTACCATCGAACGATAGACCCATCCCGTCGCTGTCTTCTCATACTTCACCCGGTAATCGATTGGACGTCCGCCGATTGTCGCCAACCGAATTCCTTTCTGGATAAGGTACGCCCGCTTCTTCTTCAATCTAACAATCGAAGCGAGCAATTGGTCGAAGGTCGCACAATGCTTTTTCTTCGAATAATAAGTATAAGCGTAACCGCTTCCCTCTTGCTCGACTTTAATAACGCCGCTGCCACCTGATCCGAGCACCGGTTTAATGACGACCATCCTGTGTACGTTCAGCATATCCCGCAAATGACTGGCCGTGTAAGAGCGAGTAGGTGGAATATGTGCTGAAAGCACCGGATGACTAAGCAGCGCTTCCGTTTTCAACCATTTGTTAGGCACCCGTCTTCCGTACGATACAACCATGTCTATCGTCTCCCTCGTTCTATCGTTATAAGATAACATATGACCGGGAGATAGTTGTCTCTTGGATGAATGACTTAAGAGAATAGCCTGATTTAGAATAGTTAATAGAATGACGAAGAAGCGGCCTCCCTTCGTCGGTAAGGCCGCTTCTTATCGAATTATTTGCTGAACTGTCCGGCGAAAGAGCGCTCCATCTCGAGCTGCCGCTTCTGCAGAGCCTCTGTCGACACCCGGTTCGACCTCTCGAACGCAGTCAGCCGCTCAGCGCTCGTATCCCCCGCTTCTAATGCATGAAGCAGCACGCGGGCTAAAGTATCTGCATCATTCAAAGCGCAGTTTAAGCCGAATGCTCCTGTCGGGCTCATCGTATGCGCCGCATCACCCATAATGACAAGCCCATCCTTGACCCACGATTCCGCTCTGCTGCTGTGTACCTTCAAGAGGACGAAGTCACGCCAAGAACGCAAATTCGCTCTCGCTGAATGCTCGATATCCGGGTATGCTCTTACAAGCGTATCGAGGAGCGGATCAATCGGCTGCTTCGTCATGGCTGGAAATGCTCCTTCCGGTATACTCCATCCGATCTGGATAAAGCCGCCCTGCTGCGTGAACATCGCCAGCTGTGCGCCCCCGGCCAGCGCCATCCGAATAACCGGCTCCCAGCCTTCCGGTGCAGGAATACGCGCCCACAGCAAGTCGTAGCCGTGACTAATGACGTCCGTCTCAATGCCCGCCAGTTTACGAACCGTAGAATAACGTCCGTCTGCCCCGACGACGATACGACTGCGTATAAAGATTTCTTCCTCGCCCCGCTTGCCGCCGACACCTTGTATGACGCCTCTGTCGTTCTGCAGCAGCCGATTGACTGCAACGCCTGTCAGCAGCGTCGCATTCGGGTTTTGCTCTAAGCGGCTGAACAAAGCTTGAAGCAAATGCTTCTGCGGTACATGAATCCCGACATGAGCATGTCCTTCTTCCGGCACTACCGTCCTCACCAAATGTCCGTGCTCCATATATTCAATGCGCTTCATTAGAAGCATACCTTGTCTTTGCACCTCATCAAGCACACCGTGCTTGTGCAAGATCCGCTCGCCGTCTTCATTCAAATGCTCGCCGCGGAATTCCTTAAATACGCTGGCATGCCGTTCAACCAAGATGACCGGTATACCTTTCTCAGCAAGCAGTACAGCAAGCATGGCTCCGCCAGGTCCGGCGCCAACGATACATACATCGGTCTCAAGTTCCATTCATCATCGCCACCCGTTCTCATCATGTCCATCGTCCGAAATAACCATTCGCCTGTAGTTACTTAAAGTAAGTATAGGTCTGATTGATCAGCAGGTCAATCGGCGCTCGTCCCACCGAGTGGACTAGCCTATTGGACACAATAAAAAAGAGGCGCCTGCACCTAGCAGACGCCTAGACGAACATTATAGCGGCAGAAAATAAACGTGAAAATCATGACTAAGCTAAGACAGGAATACCCTGCTCCTTATGCTCGGCATTCGCCGCACGCTCTGCGAAGAACGCCGTTAATTCTTTATTACGCTTAGACAGCGTAGTTGGCGATATTCCATATTTCGCTGCGATCGCTTTTTGCGTGTTCGGCAAATCGTGCGCTTCGCTCATCAAGAACTCTACTGCCGCGCAGTACGATTCCAGCTTAACCGATGAGGACAGCTCCGTCTCGTCAGCGTAGCAATGCCATACCCACACTGCGCGAACAATAATGGCAGGATCATATTCGCCTTCCATCTGTTTCACGAGCATAGATGCCATCTCGCGGTATTCCTCACGCTTCCACTTCAGTTCTGCAATCCACTTTGACATCTCTTCCGGCGACACGGCCTTCTTGGATGTCTGACGTGCTGCAGCCTGCTCCTTGCGCGCCTCCGCTTGATCCTTCTCCATGCAGCAGCGTTTGTACTTCTGACCGCTTCCGCAAGGACACGACTCATTTCTTCCAATCTTACTCAAAAACAATCAACTCCTGAACCACTTTCATTATAAGCGTCTATTATAACTCATTTTCCCGATTTATGCTTGTCCTATTGGTCCCGCTTATTCCAAGGAGCATTAATCAGACTATGTATCTAAGCGATAAGGCTGCGGCACATCGATAAGATACAGCTTCATTGGGCCGCCTTCGCCTTCTTGCGCCGACAGCGCCAGCCGATCTCCTAATGGCGACCAGTCTACTACAACAGCTCCTACCTCAGGCCGGACAATGGCTGCGGCAGCATCCGCTTGTTCGTTCGTCGGGATGACATATACCGTATGATCATCTCCAATATAGGCAAGCCAGCGGCTATTTGGCGAGAATGACGCATTGCTAAGATACTGATCGCTTATGACCCGCTTCTCGCCTGAATCCAGTTCGATGATTACGCCTTGATAACGGTCTCCTTCCGGCTGTCGTTCATTCACGAACAGCAGTCTTCCGTCACGCGACAGACGGCTGCCGCCTCCCGGCTCGACTGATAATGATTGGGTTATATCGTGATGCAAGCCTTCCTGCAGTTGAAAAGTAACAAGGCTGTATTGCTGCCGCTCATACGTATTCATGTACAATTTATTGCCATCCGCCGCGGCATCCATAGAGCTAACAGATTCGATGAAATGGGAATGGACCAACTTTACCTTGCCCGTAACGATGTCAGCCGACATCAGCACACTTCCATATTCTAGCGGTGCGGGCTCCCTCGTTATCTCATCAATTGGCCGATCATAGTAATAAATTTTATTGCCATCTGCGCTCCAAGCGAGTGACCGTCCGTTGATATAGCCTGTTTTCTTATCTGCATAACGGGCGAACTCGAACGTTCCGTCTCTGGCTTCATAGATGCTTAGATAGCCTGACGTTGTCACGGCTGCCAGCTTCGACCCGTCCGGTGACCAACGAACAGAGACTACATTCTCACCAATTAACGTGAGCTTTTGCTGCTCGTCCTGCTCGGGCTCTTCGCCAGCCCTGCTTCTATCCTCATTCGTGCATCCGGACAACAGCAGCAAGATGCCCAATACTAAGACTGCCGAACAAGCGAGCGTTGAACGTATTGCACGCATCGTTAGATCTCCTTTTTTTATGGATAATAATCGTCTTATCAAGGATAGATCATAAACCCCCACTTTGAAAATAAAAAAGAACGATTTTTTATCGCAGAGGATGTATAAGATGACGCACCGCGGTGCATCATACTAAGGACGGTGAATGAGAGGTGTGGCTCCATTGGACCTGACAAATGGTACAAGGACTGCAGGAGGCATTAATTAACCACGAAGCTAAGGAAGCGAGGGGTTGTGCTGCAGAGTATCTCTGAATCACACGCTTATTATAAAATAAGCGGTGCCCAAAGCAGCTAACAGCGAGTAGTGAGAGATTCAATGAACTCAAAATCAACCACCGTCAAGGAGGCCCGTTAAGGGCCTCTTTTGTTAATTTTCCCCTATTGGCTTTCCCTTCATTTTATGATCAACTTTTATATAAAATTTGTAAGGTAAAACCTATAGTCTCTTTGTTGGATGAAAAGCTTTAATTCGATATAATCAATAATGTAAGTGCTTTCATCTTTCCTTCGAGAGGTGGTGGTCAATCGAATATTCCGTCTACCTTGTTGTTAGCTGGGACAACGTTGTTCTCACAGCAAGAGCAGGCCGAATAACCGATGTAAGATGACAACGAAGGAGGAAGATGTGATGAAACCAAGAAAAATGAAATGGATGCTGGCCATGCTGCTCAGCTTCACACTCGCATTGCCAGCAGGCGTCGCGAACGCCGTAACGATTACGAATAATGAGTCCGGCACCCATGACGGCTACTATTATGAGCTATGGAAGGATTCCGGGAACACAAGCATGACGCTTAACAGCGGCGGCACCTTCAGTGCGACGTGGAGCAACATTAACAATGCGTTATTCCGTAAAGGCAAAAAATTCAATGAAACACAGACCCACCAGCAAATCGGCAACATCTCGGTCAATTACAGCGCTAACTATTCTCCGAACGGCAACTCTTATCTCTGCATCTATGGATGGTCGGTTGACCCGCTCGTCGAGTATTATATCGTCGACAGCTGGGGCAGCTGGCGTCCTCCTGGCGCCTCGTCCAAAGGTACGATCACCGTTGACGGCGGCACCTACGACATTTATGAGACGACTCGTGTGAACCAGCCTTCCATTAAAGGCACGGCAACGTTCCAGCAGTATTGGAGCGTCCGGACGTCGAAGCGTACGAGCGGCACAATCTCGGTAACCGATCACTTCAATGCTTGGGCAAGCAGAGGCATGCAGCTGGGCAAAATGTACGAAGTATCGCTCACGGTAGAAGGCTACCAAAGCAGCGGAAGCGCGACAATTACAAGCAATACGATTACAATCGGCGGCAACGGCGGCGGCGGTAATACGGGCGGTGGCAATAACGGCGGCGGCAACAATGGAGGAGGCAACAATGGCGGCGGTAATACAGGTGGAACGACGAGAATTGAAGCCGAGAACATGACGAAGAGCGGCCAATACACTGGCAATATCTACTCTCCGTTCAATGGTGTAGCACTATACGCTAACAACGACTCGGTGAAATTCACGCATAACTTTACGAAAAGCACGAACAACTTCTCGCTCCGCGGCGCTTCGAACAACTCCCAAATGGCTAGAGTCGATCTGAAGGTCGGCGGCGTGACGAAGGGCACCTTCTATTACGGCGGCAGCTATCCTGCAGTCTATACGATAAACAACGTCAATACGGGAACCGGAAATCAACAGGTCGAGCTCATTCTTACAGCCGATAACGGGCAATGGGATGCGTTCCTCGATTATTTGGAAATCAATTAGGTTCGTATAGCCGAACGGAAAAAGCCTCTGCAAAGAGGCTTTTTCCTTATGTCATCATATATCAAACAGCTTGCCCGGCTTCACATCGAACAATCGGGCATACATTTTAAGCGCGTAGGAATCGGTCATGCCGGCAATATAGTCGCATACTAGCCGGGCTTCGCGCCCATCCGCCCAATCCTTGCGATATTCCTCCGGAAGCAGCAGCTTGTCGTTCATCATCGCGTCGAACAGCCTCTCCACCATGAACGAGCCCTTCCACTCCATCGTCTGAACGCGCTGCGAGAAAATAATGTTCGGCTCCACCAGCCGTTCCTTAAGAACAGCAAGCAATTGCTTAGCCTGCACGCTCATCTCTGCTTTATAACGGAAGCGAGGTGAGAAGCTGTCCGGGTTCGTCTGAACGAGCTTAACGCTTCGAATGAACAAATTGACCAGATCAGCGAAGAACTGTCTCATCGTCTCTTGCTCCTCTGCCGACTCTACCGTAGTCAGCTTAAGCACATTCGCTGACTTGTCCGCCAATCCTTCCATGCTATCCTTCATCTCAGCAATCACACTCTGCAGATGACGCAACCGAATCAAGCCAAGCTTCATGCCGTCCTGCACATCGTAGGTATTGTAGGCGATATCATCTGCGAGCTCAACGATCGAGCATTCCAGCGTTTTATGAACCGATTTGTGATGTCTCTCATTGCCTTCGCATCGATTATAAGCCGTTAGATATTGTCGTTCCTCTTCCGAGTATACACTTAATAGCTGCTGGAACACTTCTATATCCTCATCATATACATTCGACTTGGGCGGCTTCAGCTTATTCTTCTCGTCCGCTGCATAGAACCGCTCGTTCGTTGCTGTCGAGAACGGGATTGGATATTTCATGATCGACAGCAGTGTTGCGCGTGACAGCTTTAAGCCGACATCATTGTGACCTTCCAGCTTCGTCAATATACGCAGCGTCTGCGCGTTGCCTTCGAAGCCGCACGCCCCGGCGTTCACCATCAGCTTATTCAACGACCTCTCGCCCTTATGGCCGAACGGCGGATGCCCGATATCGTGCGCAAGCGCCCCCGTCTCCACGAGAGAGTTATCGATCGCGCCGCCGATATCGCGAAGAATCGGGCATGTATCGTTCAGATAGACGACGATTCCCCGTGCTATCTGCGCTACCTCCAACGAATGCGTCAGCCGCGTCCGGTGGAAATCGCCTTCCTCAATCCCAATTACCTGCGTTTTCGCCTGCAGTCTCCGGATTGCCGCCGAGTGAATAACCCTCCCATAATCCCGCTCGAATGGATCACGGAATGAGCCCCTCGCCCTCTCCGGATTCAATACACGCATACGCTCATAGTCCATGTCAGAATATAAAGCATTCACTGCTCTATTCGATAAAATCAATGATTACGCCCCCAGAATCTAGTAAGTAAAGGAGAGGAACGGGTTCAGTGATGCCAAGGCCCCTCCTCTTCTATTATATAACTGTATTCCAGAAGCTTTCTAATCGAGTATTGAAGATTGTAAGAATCTCATGAACATCGATTGCCTAAGCAGCCTGCATATTACCGGAACAATTACATCTATAGTATAATTTTTACATATTATAGAGGATATACGATCTCAGATTTAATAGATGGTAGATCAGCTCCACACCGTTTCATTGGGCCATGCCATCCTTATATAAAGGAGATTAGACATGAGGCGTACTGCAATCATCGTAATAATCACAATCCTAGAGTTACTGCTCCTTGTTGGACTCGAGAAGAATTGGTCAAGCCTTATAGAATGGCTGACTGGGGCGTCCAGAAGGAAGCGCCTGACCGATATCTCGGCCAATTAATCTCGACCTACATTTTTGAAGTGACGAACTCTCCGCTGGAGATAAAATATGGAGACATTTTCGAAAAACACGGTTGGGGTGTAGAAATTGCAATCATGCTTACAGACGGACAAGTGATCGGAGGATACTCGACCATTATTAATAAGGATCGGTATGCCCCTGCATTAGCAGGGAATGAAGCCTATTCCTTGGACGGACTGTCCTTAGAAGAGCTGACAGACTTGAATTGGCCGGAATGGCATGAGGAGTGGATGAAGAAATAGGGGGAATCCCAGAAGGAATGAATTCCCCCTATTGAATGACCAATAATTTTGGAGCAGCCAACCGCTTTTATTCCGCATTCATTGTCACGGTATAACCAAACACTGACGCTGAGGTCAGTGTTTGGTGTTGTAACCATTAGGACTGACGAAGCAGTTCAAGCTTCGCCTCTCCTTCGGACTGCCATTCCTTTAGCGCTTGCTCCACCGATTTTTGTCCGCTGAGCGCTTCATTGAATTTTACCGTCCCGAGATCGACGATTTCGTAAGCACGCGGAACGCTGCGAAACACCGGATTGCTCCATAACGGCTGAACCCGAACGGGCTTCATCTTGAAGAAAGCTTCCACATGGTATTCAAGACCGTCAATTTTCCTAATATATTTCTGCCAAGAGACCATGTCGGGCACGGCATTTGCCTTCGTTCGAGCCCATGCCTCGCTGTTCAACAGCTTGATGAATTCCCATGCTGCTTCCGGGTTCGCAGCGTTAGCGTTAATCGCGAATATTCCGTTCATATTGATGTCGCCGCCCACTCCCGGCGCTTCGTCATGTGCGGGTACCGTTACAATGTCCCAATTGATCCGACTATAGCCCTCTTGGCCCTCAGCAGCTGTTTTGTTGTACTGGACGACATCACTCAAATAGCTGTAATCGACAATCGCCATAGCTGTTCGTCCGGACAGAAAGAGATCGCCTTGTACGGGATTGTATTCCTCTGGTTCCGTCATTGGCTCACTGCTATCGGCTGCGGGCGGGATCACGCCGCTCTTCTTCAGATTAATGATGGTGCTCCAAGCTTTGGCCCAGCCTGGCGTATCCACAGCCACCTTCTCGCCTTTAGCGTCAAAAAAATTTACATTCAGTGGAGCCATATACTGCTGCGCCTCCCAGAAACCATCCCCGCCTTCCCAAGCAGAGAAAGAGAAGCCATACAGCGGCTTCTGCTGATTAGGCTTTGCAACTCGGCTTGCAAGCTCGAATGTCTGGCCCCATGTCATCCCATCAGAAGGCAAATCAACTCCGGCTTGATTGAATACATCCTTGTTATAGATCATAACTGAAGCGCTGAACTGAGGCGCCAGCGCATACAAGGTACCCTCGCCAGCCGACCTCAATCCTTCCAGAACCGCAGGTACAATACCGGATGTATCATAATGATCCTTCTTAATTAGCGGATCAAGCGGGGACAGCAGATTGCTGCTGGCGAGCTCCGGAATCTGATCGAGATCGACCCACACGAGATCCGGCAGCTCTGGGCCTGTCAGCACTTCCTTCAGCTTATCAAGCGAGTTCTCCTGATCGCCCTCCGCCGGTTCAGGAACAGATACGTATTCCAGCGTTACGTTCGGATGAGTAAATTGATAGATTTCGGTCCATTGGCGCAGCGCTTCGCCTTCTACTCCCATATCGCCGTATCCTCCGACTATACGAAGCACCTGCTCTTTCTCATTCTTCGTGCTGTCACGGTCCACACTGCATGCTGATAGTCCAGTTACAGCCAGCCCCGCACTTAACCATAATGCAACCGCTTTGAGTTGCCACCTCGATGCTTTTATGATCGTTCCCCCCATTCATGAATTGAGAAATACGTCACTCAAACTCCTTGCCTTTCTTCAGTAAATCCATCATGTGCATACGGCTAATCGTTCGGACTCCGAACCAATATACAAGCAGGAAGGTGAACAGTAAGATGAATAAATCAATCAGAGCAATAATAGGAAAATACTTCAATTCTGAATGCAGAGGCTCGATGAAAGAGGTGACACAATAGAGGAACGCTGCCACAATCATAATCCGAGACAGCATGATGAACACTAGTCTGGTATAAATCTGTTTAATGCTTTGGCTGTCGTATCCATTAAGCTTAAGAATTGCAACCTCTTTCTTCTGAAGTCTTAGATAGTTGACGAGCAGCAATGCCGCCGTAAGAATAGAAGCAAGTACGAACACAATCCCGATCGACAAAAGCATAACAAGCGTCGAACTGATATTAATGGAGAAATTATCGAAGCTGCTGAACGTGTAGCTGGTATAATATCGATTATTCTTTAGAAGCTTGCCGACCTGATCGACGTCCTTAATATCCTTCACATAAACAATAATCTTCTCCAGATGAGACTCTCTAATATACTCCTTGCTGTTCCCCGTGCCTTGAAACATAAGATCGAGCAAATGTAAGGCTACGTTCTCGTTCACATAAGCCTGATTATTATTCGGTATAGAATGGATAAAAATCGAATTTTCGCTGGTTGCGCCTGACTCTGCTTCGATTGATAAGTCTACCGTCTCATTCGAGGAATACCCGCCATCTTTAATCTCCACGACCGGAACCTTAATCGTCATCGTTGCGGATAGTGATTCCTTCACGCATATACTGTTATCCTTCAGCGTACAGGTATCGCTAATTAAGAAAGCTAATTCCTCGCCTACGCCTAGTATGGAGTATGCGGTTGTCATCGAAGAATCGAACACTGCAGGCACATTATAGATTCGATAAGCTTTAGCTTTTTCCGATAGACCATTTGCGGCGAGCAGTTGATTAATCTCTTCCTTATCGCTCATTCGAATAGCCCGCGAGCTGTCATTCCCCTCAGCCGCTCGATCGACATGAATCACCTTCACATTGTTGTTCTTTAAGTAATCTCTGTTGATCATCTCATATTGATTGGCCAAATAAGCAAACATAAAATTCAGCAGCATCAACGAAACAACTAGGATAATCAATGAAATTGTGGCAAAGTGATGCGTTTTTTTGCGAAGTATTTTGACGACTAGCCCTCTATTCAAGCAAACGCCCTCTTTCCAACTGCAGCGTGATGTCCGCATATTGATTAACTAACGGATCATGTGTCGTTACAATCAGCAGCCTTTCCTTAGAGAGAGTAAGCAGCAATTCAAGCAGACCATGTCTTAGATCGTGATCGATGCTTGCCGTCGGTTCATCCAATAGAATAACCTCGGGCATATCAAGGAGAGCACGGGCTAACGATGCGCGCTGCTTTTCCCCTCCAGAGAGTACCGCTACCTTCTCTTCGATAAGATGATCAATATTTAATCGGGCACAGGTGTCATGGATCATTCGATCATAGTCACGTGGACTATGCTCCGTTACGTTCAATTTGATCCATAAGTTTTCCTTCAGGCTGCAGTTCGTAAGCAGCATATGCTCCTGCATAACATATTCGATGCCCCGAAAGCCGAATCGTATCTCTCCGCTGTCCGGCTTTTCGAATCCGGCCAATAGATTTAACAGAGTTGACTTCCCGCTTCCGCTAACGCCATAAATGGCGTAAAGTCCTGTGCGGGGAAACGAGTAGGTGCAATCATCGAGCACTTTTCGTTTATACGTCTTGTTAACGTGTCGAAGCTCGATAATGGAGCTCAATAGTTAGCCCTCCAATACATCCATCTTTCCTTCACTATAGATGACAATCTGCGAGCCATCATGATTGTACCCGATATATCGGGCTCCAGATAACAGCTCCTTCCCATCCTGCAGTTCTTTCACCTGATAGTTGCCTGTATCATCGACTTCGAGTACATATCGGTCAGCGATAACCCAGGCCAGCGCCGTTCCCGCGTTCAGCTTCTGCACAGGAGCTTTGCCGCAGTACAGCGATTGATCCTTCATATAGCAGACCTCATCCTTAAGCGTACTGAGCGTCCGACTGACATCCTCGGCTACAAGCTCGAAGGAAGCGAGCGAAGGGTCTGTTTTATATAAATCTTGTTTCCCATTATCGTACAGGAGCGTGTAAACATTATCCTCAGCATGGATCCCGATGCCAAAAATTTTGTCCGTCATTTCGCTCTGATTCGTCTTAAGCTGTTCGAGATCTCCGCTGCTATTCAAGCGAAATAGTCCGACGAATTTCTGGCGATCACCTTTATACTCCATCACTGCATAAACATATTGACCATCGATAATGGCAAATGGAAACAAGGCCTCATTTTCATTGTCATGCTCATATACGGTTAGCAACCGAGTATTAGAGCGTTCCATAATTTTGAAATGATTCGTCATGGAGTTGCCAGACGTTATATAGCGATCGTCCTGAAACAATCGATATTGGAATTCGTTATCCTCAGATGAAATTTTTCCGCTTTTCGACTTTAACGTTGTATTGTAAGTGATGTATTCAGCCCCATCGTATACTAGTGCACAATCTTCCTCCGTGCAGCCAATAATCTCCTCTTTCTTATCCGCTGCTTTGCTGCAGCCCATCATAACGAGGAGTAAACATAAGACAAGTACAAAGATTAAAGACTTCCTCACAAGTTCCCTCCATCTCGGATTACAGGGAGGCCTCCGATTATGAGACCTCTCCTGCTTCTCCAGCTGTTCATTCTATGAAATAATGCTTCGCTTATACAGAAGCATTATATGCCCACGTTCTTGCATCGCCCTTAATTTTGAGCTTTGCTTCATTCTGGATCGAAACCGTGCCGCTGCGATAATCTGCGCTTGGCTTAATGACTGCATTTCTTTGGTTGGAATAAGCGCCCTTCGCTCCGTTGGAGTTCTGCCAATATGCGCTTTGACATACGTTCTGCCAAGAGCTGCTTACACCTGCTTGAACCCCGTCGGCCGAAATGCCGATGGACATCGACGCACTATTGCGAAGAGAAGAACAAACCTCCCAGCTCGTCTTAATCCAATCAACCGTTTTCGTACCATCGTATACGGCCGAAGTCATATAATCGAATTGTAAAGTATTGCCACTAATTGTCAACGACGAGCGCCATGCGTTAGAGGTTAGCTTTCCGTAACTGTCAGGCAGAGTCAATGTTTTCTCTTGGCTAGCGGCACTAACAGAGGCTGCTGCTAGACCGAACAGGCTTACGGCCATTGCTGCGCTTAGAATCACTTTGAAACCTTTGTTCATTACTGGACACCCTTTCATTTGGAATTCGTATACGAGTAACCAACTTCCGCGGTAATTGGATACTCCATTATACAAAACCCAATATAAGGTAAGTCTTAATATTTTGTAAGCCTCATATTTTCTGGGACACACGCGAATATTTAATCCAGTCTAATTTTTTCAGCTAACAGTTTACTTTTACTTAATCCCGTCTTCTTCAAAGCATTAAACAAGTGATTTTTCACCGTTTTAATAGAAATACACATCTTCTCCGATATACTAGACTGCGTATAACCTTTATGTATTAATTCTAAAATTTGAACCTCGGTGCTTGTGAGTTGAGCACGCAATTGATAAGCTTCCTTCATCCGATATAATCTTCTCTTCGTCTCCAGATGACTGCCAATTTTCTTCAAAATACTCATTACTTCAATCTTGTTGATTGGCTTCTGGATATAAAAATCGACACCAATCTCATAAGCTTTCGCAATCATGGACTTGGAGCTAGCATTAGAAAGCATAACGATCTCGCCTTTAAATCCATTCGACAACATTTTCTCAATCGTATTGAAGCCATTGACATGTGATATCATCAAATTAACTATAAGCACATCTGCATCTAACCGGGATAGCCTTTCATTCTCAAAATATGAGCCGTCCTCAGCAACCCCCACTACAACGCCCAAATTCTCATCTTGGATGATCTGTTTCAATATATTGCGTTCTGTCAAATCGTCATTGACAATAAAACAGCGGATATGATGTTCCTCCTTCTTATCCGATTAGCATCTCTAAATAAACGATTACGATTATTCCCCCCCCCCTGTAGCGGCAGACATGCCGTATAAGGTCCATAGTTAGATAGGAGCACAATTTTGGCCAGAAACAACACTTTCTCTCGTGTTTATCCCTCACCTCCTGATCTAGAAGAATGGACTCGACATAATATTGTATGAAATTACATTACAATCCATCTCTATTATCTTGTGAACATATGCTGTTGTAAATAAGCAATATCAACTAGGACGTTAGCAATAAATATGGCGTATGCTAATGGTAACAAGCATTACGCCCAATCCCTCATCACATAAAACACCTCTCAGCTTGTAATCAGCCTCACCGTCCATTGATGGTATATCCAAAAAAAGAAAACCTCCTAAACAAGTGTATATATTGTAATACACAAGCTAGAAGGTTGTAATCTGCATTCCAAAATCAATCTATTCAGGGTGTTATCTACGCTTAAGCCGCTCTTAGCAAGGATCAGCCGACGGGTTACCCGCCGCTGTTGCTGTACGGAAGCTGCTTCCGCAGCCGCACGTTACCGTTGCATTCGGGTTGTGGATCGTGAAGCCGCCGCCCATCGCTTGCTCTTTCCAGTCGATCTCAAGACCGTTAAGATATTTGAGGCTGTCGCTGTCGACGACGACCTTCAGGCCGTTCGATTCCAGCTCAACATCACCCTCGTGGCGCTCATCGTCAAAGCCCATACCGTACGAGAAGCCGCTACAGCCGCCTTCCTTCACGCCGACGCGCAGGAACAGGTTCGGTGTCTCTTCCGCTTCGAGCATTTCTTTAATTTTATCGACAGCCGTTTCCGTTACTGTAATCACGGCAATCCCTCCCTTAGGTACTTGCGTTAATACGCATCGTATGCCCTTAGTATACTCCACTTGACCCCCCCCTCTCAAGGGGAGGGTGTCCCTGTACAAGCATTAGAACGCAAGGCTTGCTGAGCACATCAGTTTTCTTGAAGAAATGTATCCGCTATCATGACATATCTGTGTCAACTTGATGACTTTTGTTGTTGCCCGCCTCCTTCATGGGGTTTATAATAAGTAAAGTTAATTTGCTAAGAATACTTATGTACCTTTTTTCACAATATTGAGCACCAGCAACGGAAAGCGAGGATACGATAATGAACGTTGCCATCCCGACCGATCAGAAACGGATGCAGGAAATCGCAGAAAAAGTGCACAATGGTGAACGTCTCACGCTGGAGGATGGCGTATTCCTATACCAGTCGGACGACATTCTGACCATTGGCCAACTCGCGAATGAAGTGAATATGCG
The DNA here is from genome assembly GCF_004001065.1 of Paenibacillus xylaniclasticus. Taxonomy (GTDB): domain Bacteria; phylum Bacillota; class Bacilli; order Paenibacillales; family Paenibacillaceae; genus Paenibacillus_T; species Paenibacillus_T xylaniclasticus. The sequence continues at coordinate 85,305 of NZ_BIML01000008.1, read as the reverse complement.
TAAGAACGGCCGCAAGGTATATTTTATCGAGAATATGAGCTTATATTTTACGAACGTATGCGAAGCGCACTGTGCATTCTGCAACTTCCGTAAAGACGAAGGCCAAGAGGGCGCTTATACACTTACCGGCGAGCAGATGATTGAATACGTCGACCAGCATTACCATCCAGGTGTGCGTGAGTTCCACATCGTCGGCGGCCACAATCCGCACGTACCTTTTCAATATTATGTTGATTCGCTTAAAGCGCTGAAGGACCGTTACCCCGACGTCACGCTAAAGGCTTATACGGCAGCCGAGATCGACTTCTTCTCCCGTATCAGCGGCTTATCCTATACGGAAGTGCTCCAGGAGCTGATGAAGGTAGGTCTCGCCTCGCTGACAGGTGGCGGCGCAGAGATTCTGTCCGACCATTACCGTAAAAAAATGAAAGTGACCAAAGCGGACGTCAACCAATATTTACAGGTTCACCGCGCAGCGCACAATTTAGGACTCAAAACGCACACGACGATGCTGTACGGCTCAGTCGAGAGCAAGGAGGACCGTATTAACCATATGCTGCACATTCGCGAGCTGCAGGATGAGACGAACGGATTCCTCGTCTTTATTCCGCTCTCCATGCAGCCGGCGAGTCCGAAAGCAAGCATCAAGCGGCGCAATTCGGCCTTCGAGGATTTGAAGACAATCGCCATCAGCCGTCTGATGCTTGACAACTTCCAGCATATTAAAGCTTATTTCATCAATATCGGCCTGCAGCTGACTCAGGTCTCGCTGGCAATGGGCGCGAACGACGTTCACGGCACGATGGTGAAGGAGAGAATTAGTCACTCGGCTGGTGCTTTAACGCCAGAGGGGATTACTCGCGACGAGCTGATCTGGCTCGTGAAAGGTGCAGGCCGTATTCCGGTCGAACGCGATACGCTGTACAACGAAATTAAAGTTTACGAATAGCATCATAGGACCCAGTAAGGGATACCCGATTGATGACATTCATGGGTTCCTGACACACAGGACAGACTAACAATACAAATCGGGACATGGGAATGGGTGTAATGGATGAAACGAGTCATTATTTTAGGCGGCGGATACGGCGGTCAAGCCGTCGCGAACGAGCTCATTGATAAAGGCATTCCAAGCGATACGCTTGTAACTTTAATCGACCGTATGCCATACCAAGGCTTGAAGACCGAATATTATGCACTTGCAGCAGGGACAGTCAGCGATATCGAGCTGCGGGTCGCCTTTCCAAGCGATCCGCGTCTTCTTATAACGTATGGAGAGGTTCAAGACGTCGATCTTGAACGTCAAGTCGTCATTATGGAGGGCAACAATGAGCTTCCTTATGATTACCTGATTATTGCTCTCGGCTGTACGGATAAATTTCACGGTATTATTGGGGCAGATCAATATACGTGTACGATTCAGACGTTCTCGGATGCCCGCCAAACGTATCAACGTCTTAACGATGTGAAGCCGCAAGGCCAAGTAACGATCGTCGGCGGCGGCCTTAGCGGCGTAGAGGTAGCGGCAGAGCTGAGAGAAAGCCGTCAAGATCTTAACATTCGCATTCTGGACCGCGGACCGAGCATTCTGTCCGCATTCCCCGCGAAGCTGCAGTCCTACGTTGCGGATTGGTTCCGCGAGCATGACGTTGAGATGATCGGACATGTCCAGCTCGGAAGAGTCGAAGAAGGCATTCTTCACGATAACGAATCGCCGAAGCCGATCTATACCGATGTTACGGTGTGGACGGCTGGCATTCAGCCTGTCGAGCTCGTCCAGCGGATCAATCTCCCGAAGGACAATTCTGGCCGGCTGATCATTAATGAATATCATCAGCTGCCTCAGTACACGAACGTCTATATTGTCGGCGACTGCGCTTCGCTGCCTTTTGCGCCAAGCGGTCAAGCCGCAGGGGCTCAAGGCAAGCAGGTAGCGGAAGTGCTGCATGCCATCTGGAATGGCAAGACACCGAAGCTTGGCAAAATCAAGCTCAAGGGCATGCTCGGTTCTCTCGGTAAGAAGGCCGGCTTCGGCCTTATGGGCAAGACCGCCCTTATGGGCCGCGTGCCGCGCCTGTTGAAAACGGGCGTATTGTGGAAGTCAAAACATCATATCGGCTAAATAAACAAAAGCAAAGAAACGCCTGCGCCTGAAGCTCTATGTATACAGCTCCGGCACAGGCGTTTGTTACTCCATATCGTCGAGCAGCTTGTCCAACGCTTCGCGCTGAGCTTTCTGCTCACTTGTCATTTTGACAATTTCGTCGTACAACTGCTCGGCCGTTTCGGCGGCTACAATCTCACCGTCCACTAGTGCGAACGGGAACAAATAGCATTCGCCGCAGTTGCCGAGGCAGCCGTATTCGATCACTTCATAATCAGGGTCCTGTTCCAGCTTGTTCATGATCTTATCCGTACCGTGATGCATGTTGCTGGCGCAAAACTCGATGATCGGTTTCAGCATATCTTTTCCTCCGAACAAGCGCGTATAAGGCACAATAATTTCACAGAAGCTATGTCGGAACTGCTCCGGGCGATCGCTGCAAGGAGTTCCGCAGAACGATCGAGTCCATTTTCAATTCAATCGCTTTGTACTATAATAGGGGAGAAAGGAGTTGATTGCAATGAGCGAAACTAACCAATCGACACAATACGATGAAGTATTGGACGTACTCGATAAGCTTCGTCCGTTTCTGCAGCGCGACGGCGGTGACGTTGAACTGGTAGACGTCGAAGACGGCGTCGTGAAGCTTCGCCTCGTAGGCGCATGCGGCAGCTGCCCGAGCTCGACGATTACGTTGAAAGCCGGCATCGAACGCGCACTGCTTGAAGAGGTAGAGGGCATCCAAGAGGTTGTCCAAGTATTCTAATGGCCTTAAAGCATGACTGCTAAATTGAAGAGTCTTGTCTAGATCGGCACAGCCGATACTGTGACAAGACTCTTTTTTTGAGCTGCCGTTAAATACTTTGGTTCCTCCTATTGACGATAATCGGATCGAAGCCGCCGTTCACATCGATCAGGTTCCCAGTCAAATAGTCTGAACGGCATTGGCATAGAAAAGCAATTACGCGCGACACATCCTCTCCTGTCCCCGGCCTGCCAGGCTGCATCTCGCACTCCTCTTCTACCGCCTCTTCGATCGAGCGCTCTTTGTTCATGCCGCGAATGTCGCCGGGACAGATCATATTGACCGTAATACCGTATGCTGCTTCTTCAGCTGCCAATGTTTTCGTGAACGAGACGAGTCCCGTCTTCGCAGCCGCATATACTGCCCGGTAAGGCCATGATCGAGCCTCGCCTGCATGACCAAAGCCGAAATGAATAATTCTTCCCCAGCGTCTCGCTCTCATCCCCTTGAGCAGCAGTTGGTCCAGCAGCATAACGCTGAGCAGGTTGCCATTCACCAAAGATATGATGTCTTCCCGGCTGTAACGGCTGAACAACCGCCTCTCATGGATGAATGGTCCTGCGTTATTAATTAAAATATCAATACCGTTCGCTCCTGACCAGGCCTCCGCCTCTTGGGCCAGCCTCTCCGCTTCCTCCGGAATCGTCATGTCGGCTTGAATCGCTTCCGTACGTACGCCGAGCTGCCGCAGCTCCTCTTGTAAAGTTCTGGCTTCCCGCTCGCTGGTGTTATAGTTGAGGACAATGCTGCAGCCTTGGCGGGCTAGCTCCAGAGCGACTCGTTTGCCCAGACCTTTGGCGCTGCCCGTAATAAGTGCCGTCCTGCCCTTAAGCTCCAAGAAGCGTTCCTCCCCCGAACGTTTCGTTTTATTGGTGCCTGCTCCATCTTTGGGAGCAATAGCTATAAGATAATGTCAATGCTTCAAGCACAAGCTCTAATCCTAACCGCAGATCGTTCATCTGCTCGCTGATATTTTCTAGAAGAGGGTCGTCTCGATGCTGGTACAGCTGCGTCAGATCGTCCTGCAGCTCCGAATTCATATGATGAATCTCAACGTTGCGTCTAGAGCGCAGCCGATTCATCGGCTCCTTATACTTTTCTTTGATCTCGTCCAGCACGACGCTAAGCGCCGGGTGCTTATGATTCAACCGCATATTGCGCAGCACTGTAAAGTACGAAAAATGCGGCTTCATACGCTCCGTCTCCAGCGACAGCACATCATTCAGCAGCGTTCCGAGCTTATCAAGCAGTGCGAACATTCGGATGAAGCCGTTCTTATCATAATACACATACCGGTGATAATCGAGCTGCTCCTCGTACGGCATCTCGCTGACGGTCGCATGATGAATTCGCTGCGCGAATTGCTCCGCCGCATAGCAGCTTTGCTCCATCTCATCGATTGACCCGATAAGTCCCCGCGTCCAAATGTCATACGTCCTAAGCTTCCGCTCAGGCCCATCGCCTTCCCGGATACGCCGGTTGACGATTTCGATGAATTTCCACATCTCCTGAATCGCTTCCGCCTGCTTGCCCTCCGGCACCCGCGGCGGCTCGTCAAATAATATTCTAAGCATCGGACAGGCTCCCCCCTCTTACGGTATGCGGAGAAGTGGAAGAAACGCCGCCCTCACTCTTTACGTGCCGGCGGCGTTAACTTGTATACTCTATTATACGCATAAATATTCCATGATCCGCAAGGAATCTAATGAAATATTTAGCTATCTCACATTCTATCGCCGAGCAGCGGCATACATTTTCGGCTGTCAGCTATCGCGCAGGCCCCGGCTTCGAATGACCATGTCAAGCAGCATAGTGAACAGGCCCGCGATAATTAAGTTATGAACCAAGCTGGTGAATACGAACATATCCTCATTCGTCAGATTATACGTTAGCCAAGCGCCGCTCAGCACCTGTGCTGTAACGAGAACGAGTGCCCATGCGCTGGAGACACGCAGCGGCTCTCCGCCTGCACCGCCTCTGCGAATTGTCACGAACACACAGAGGATCAGAATAAACAGAATGACTGCTGCCACCCGGTGAATGAATACAGCTAGCGTCGCGCCCTCTAGATCCGGAATGACTTGCCCGTTGCAGAGCGGCCAGCCGAGGCAGCCGCCGGACGAATCCGTATGACGGATATAAGCCCCTAAATAAACGACAACATAGCTGTAGATCGCTGTCAACAGCAGCAGACCATAAAACTTTCTTGGCACTGGGGCACTCGCCGTGCTCCTGTATCCGCGGCCGAATCTTCTCAGCCAGACGACAAGCAGCAGCGTTGAAGCGAAGGCCAGCAGTGAAATACCGAAATGGATCGCCATAACAGCCGGCGATTGCGGCCACAGTACCGCAGCGGCGCCCATTAGCGCTTGTATGATCGTTAATGCAAGCGCAGCGCTTGCATACACCAGCTGCTCTTTGTACTGCTTATACCTAAGCGAATACAGAAAAGTTGCGAGCGTCAGCATACCGGCTAGCCCGCTGATCGCCCGATGTGAATATTCGATTAACGACTCCACCGTATAGGCGGGAACGAATTTGCCATTACATAGCGGCCAGTCGTCGCCGCATCCGCGTCCGGATTCGGTATTCGTGACAAGCGCGCCTGCCAGCAGAACGAGAAGCATAATGATACAGGAAGCGACGGCAACCGCACGATAACGTCCCGAGATCACAAATCATCACCTAGTTTCATAAAGAATGTAGCCGACCATGCCCACGCTATACGCAAACATGCGCACAATGATGCTTGAAAGGCTTGAATAATTACATTCATTATAGCCTTTGGAATTGTTCAAAAGCTATGTCGAAAATGGGACAGTTCCGCGTCTTTACTGTTCACATTTTTAGCATTCGCAGCGGCCGCTTCTCCCAACCGGATCAAAATGCATTAAAAAAAGGATGAGCGGGAATCACTCTCCACTCATCCTTGATTTAGCTTTCTAACCCGAGACTAACGTTGCGGAAGCGCCGCAGCTACTTCCACTGCCCGGTCTAAGAACGTTTCAATCTCGTCACGTGTCTTGCGAAGCTTGCTTACAAAGCGAATGACTTCTTGGCCGTTCTTGAAGGCGATAAAGCTCGGAATGCCTAGAATGTTCAGCTCGCTGCACAGATCGGGAAGATCATCGCGGTCGACCTGTACGAATTGAAGCCGGTCCGCATAGGCAGCCTCCACCTCGGGCATGAACGGGTCAATGAAATGACAATCCTTGCACCAGGTCGTCTTAAACACCGCAACCGTAAGCTCCCCTGCGACAGCTTCGCGAAATTGTTCATCCGTTGTAATAACTCTCATGCTGTATTCCTCCTTGCTTTATCTTACCTCATCTTAATGGACTTCACGCGCAAACTCCAGATACACCTTCTCATCTGAACCGTACGTCTCCCAGTACAGCGTTGCGCCCAAAGCCTTCGCCAAGTCACGAGCCGGTACGTAGACCGTATTATCAATCGTCGTCGTCGGGAAAGACCATTTCACCGTCTTGCCATTCACCGTCGCTTGATTACTTCCCTTCTTCAGAACAATTGTCGTGCCCGTCGCATCATCGGTTAGTTTGATCCGATTAGACTCCAGCGTTAGGCTTGCACCAAGTTCCGAAGCCACTCTTCTCAGTGGAACGAGCGTAATGCCTGAAGGCGTAATGACCGGCGGCTGGCTGCTGTACATGCTGATGTAAGCTTCTTGGTGTCCTATATGCAAATCCTTGTCGAGCAGGCCGTAAATGTTAGATGTAGGCTCGAACAGCCGCAGCACTTGATAGCCCTGCATATCCTCCAGCGATTCCAGCGATACAGCTCCATTCTTCTGGGCACTGCTGACGGCGTTAACCTCGACGTCACCGTTAATATTCCACATTTCCGACTCAATCGTCAGCGCCAAGCCTTCAATCGGTATTAGTTCTTCATCTTCTTCGCTATCAAGAGCAGAAAAATCTGGTTTAATTTGAACATCGATATTCGACTTGCGAATGTCGAGCTTCGAATCAACATACAGATCAGCTTGAACGTAGCTGTTCTTATTCATGATCACTGCGAAGTCTTCGCTGTCCTCTGCTTCCTTCATCGATTCGCTGAGCGATGCCAAAGCTTCGATCACCTCATCGACAACTTCATCAATCTCTTCGTCAGTAGGACGAAGATTCTCACTGCCTTCCGACTCGATAAGCGCTTGCTTCAAGCTCGGGTTGGCAAGAACAATATCGATGAAGCCAACCAGCGTGCTGCGCAGACCTTCACGGTCGCCTTGCAGCGCGTTGATGTAATCGGCAATCCACTTCCAGGCCTGCTCCGCAGTCAGCTTCGCACTGACATGCGCCAGCGTCAGCGACTCTCCGTTAACCGTCGTCTTCGCAAGCGGGTCTACCGACAGGCTTTCCGGATTCGGCATCTTATCGATCAAGTAACCGCCGACATAATCGAACAGCTCGCGGCCAACCTCCGTCAGCGTCTGTTCCGTAACAGGCACGCTGCTGTCTAAGCCGAGCAAATCGAGTGCAGACTCCCCGCTCAAATCAATGAGAAACGGCTTCTTCGCGCCTTCAACCGTCAGCAGCCCTACTTCTCCATCCACAACCATCCCGAAGCCGAACGAGCGGCTGCCGAGCGTCAGATCGCCTTCGACCGACAGATGGTCATCGTCTTTCATTTTCATTTCATTAAAATTCAGCTTAATGTTTGACAGCATATTCAGCAAAGCCAGACTATCTTCGGTCAGCTCCTCATCCTCCGCAAGCGCCTGCTCGTCCCACAGCAGCTTGAACTGCACCGACTGTTTGCTTTCTGCAGAATCGACCTTCAAGCTGTTCAGCAGCACTTTGTTCAGATCAATGCCTGCCACCGCTTGACAGCCTGCAAGGATAACAACGAGTGCTGATAGCAGTACTAAATACGTGCGTTTGAACCGTTTCAATCCATTCAACATCGATAGCCCCTCCCATGATAGCCAAGTCTTATTAATTCAATCTCATTCTACCATGAATAGGAAGGCTAGAGTTGATCCAGAAGCATTATTTTATCCAAATTTAACCTCGGTCAGCTACAGGCGCAATTCGCATAAGTGGACTGAACAGCTTGCGCAGCGGCCCAGGGAACGAACGGACATCCGTCGGCTGAACGACACGCAGCACCACGAGCAGTACAAGGTACAGCACACCAGCAACGGCTCCTGCAGCAATACAGCCAATGAAATAAACCAGCTTATCCGGCAGCGCGTTAAGTAACAGCGTTCGAACGCCGTAATCGGTTCCATAGCCTGCTGCCGCGGCAACCGCAACCGTTACAATATAGCCCGTCCAACGCCTACCGAGCGTCGCAAGCGGAACGTCTTGACGAATCGCACGAATATTGAGCGCTGTCACGATCATGAAGCAGAGCGTTGAGGAGATAATGAAGCCGTACATCCCAAGCACCGGACCAAGCACAATACTTCCGAGCACGAGTACAGCAAGCCCGATAAAGGTGTTAATCATTGGCGTCTTCGGCTTGCCGAAGCCGTACAGAATAGAGTTGCTCGTCATCATCGAAATTTGGAAAATCGTCCCTGCGGTCAGCGCGGCGACGATGCCGCCGCCGGATACATCCTCGAACAGCAGGCCCGTAACCGACTGCGCTGCAACAGTCAGCACAAGCGCCGCCGGCACGCCAGTAAACACAACGATGCGCATCACAAGCGACGATTGCCGCTGAACCTCATCCATATTACGCGTCGTATAGGCGGAGGAGATAACCGGAATAATCGATGAGCTGAGAGCGATTGCTAGAATCGGCGGAATGCCTGCGATCGAGATCGCCTTCAATCCGAACGCATCAAGCACTTGATCGGCTTCAAGAGCGGTATAAAAGCTGCCGCTTAGCCGAACGAGAAACGATTGATCGAACATATACACCAGATTAACCGTCATCGCGGTTACGACGATCGGCAGTGACATCGAGAATAGCTCCTTGTAGATCGAACGAAAAGGCAGATTAGACCGTTCGAACCGCAGTCTACCGGCTCTCACCTCGGCAGCATCCTGCAAGCCAAGCTTGCGGCCGTACCACATCATCACAAGCAGCGCGCCGATTCCGCCAACGACGCTGCCGAAGGATGCGGCAGCAGCAACCCAGCGGTCCCCCCAGCCTGCCGAGACAACGGCGAGAGCAAGCCCGACGCCAATCAGAACACGCAATATTTGCTCTATAATTTGCGAGATCCCGCCAGCGGTCATCATCTGACGGCCTTGAAAATAGCCACGCATCATTGCAATTGTCGGGAACAGCAGAAGCGCAGGCGCAATCGCTTGGATCGAACGATCCGCCAGCGGAGTGCGCGCCACATGAGAACTGTACCACGGGGCCAATAAGAACAGTGCTGACGCCAGCACGATACCCGTTACGATACCGAATAACAGCGCCGCTTTATATATACGCTGCGCTTCACCGGCTTTGCCAAGCGCATGCCGCTCAGACACCATCTTGCTGATCGCGCTCGGCAATCCGCCGGTTGCGATAATGAGCAGCCAAAGATAGACGCTGTTCGCCAATCCCATCGCCGCGCCGCCGCCCGAGCCCATCATATAATCGAGCGGCACCCGTTGGAATATGCCAAGCACGCGTGCCACCAGCGCCGCTGCGGCAAGGATGATCGTTCCTTTAATTAATGAGTCCTTCTTGAGCATAATATTAAGCTTCGTCCTCTCCATCATTGCATTCTCTAACATTGAAGGCATTAGCTGCCTTCACACCAAATCAAAAAAAGCGGCACGCTCGTCCGGCTCCTCCGGCTACGAGCAGCCGGAAGCCCGGAGCGATTGTGCCGCCCGCTTCTGATTGTAAGTACCGTTATTTTATTTTACGCCTTGCCGTCAATCGGTTCAAGCGGTTGATGATTGCCGCGCACCGGCTTCGCCGCTTGCGATGGAGCCGCCCAATGTACAGCATTCTTGAGCACCTTCAGCACTTGCGGGTTATAATATGTCGGATACGTCTCGTGCCCTGGACGGAAATAGAAGATTTTGCCCTGGCCGCGATAGAACGTACAGCCGCTTCGGAACACCTCGCCACCTTCGAACCAGCTGACGAAGATAAGCTCGTCCGGCGCTGGAATGTCGAAGTGCTCGCCGTACATCTCCTCATGCTCAATCGTCATATACTCCGGCAGCCCCGAAGCGATCGGATGGGCCGGATTGACAACCCAAATCCGCTCCTTCTCGCCCGCTTCACGCCACTTCAAATCACAGCTCGTGCCCATCAGCTTCTTGAACAACTTGGAGAAATGGCCGGAATGCAGCACGATCAGCCCCATTCCGTTCATAATGCGCTCATGAACACGGTCGACGATGGCATCCTCTACCCGGCCGTGGTCCATATGCCCCCACCAGATCAGCACATCCGTCTCCGCGAGCACGTCATGCGTCAGTCCATGCTCCGGCTGCTGCAGCGTCGCAGTCCGCACCTGAATACTCTCATCGCCTATGCCTCTGGCGATTGCTTGATGAATGCCGTCCGGGTAGATGCGGCGTACTTCTTCATTGTATTGCTCGTGCAAATATTCGTTCCATACTGTCACGCTTACCATTCTTCTCAACTCCTCTAAATTTTAAAGAAGCCAAAGCCAAATGAAGAACAGCACGATCATTAACAATTGCAAGACGAACTTGGCGACGGTACCGGTGAACAAGCCAACAACAGATCCGAGTCCGACCTTCATCGACTTCTCGAAGCTTGCATTAGCGAAGAACATTTCACCGATTACCGCGCCGAGGAATGGACCAATAATAAGGCCGAATGCCGGAATGACGAACGGTCCGATAATGACGCCGATTGTACTGCCGACAACGGAAGCGCGCGAGCCTCCGAATTTTTTGACTCCCCAGGCATTGATGGCATAATCGCCTATGAATAAAGCCACAAGAATAATGGTCTGAATCGTCCAGAACCAGAACCCGAACGGCGAGAAGCTGATACATAAACCATATACAAAAAAAGCAGCATAAATTGCCACGACACCTGGCAGAATGGGATATACCGCACCGGCCATCCCGATCACAAACAGCAGGATGACGACTATCCACCCAATAATTTCAAGCATTTACAATGACACCTTCGCTTTCAATACATACTTACGTAATACTTCAGCGACGCCGTGCTGCTCATTCGTGAACGTCACCACATTCGCTGCACGCTTCACCTCATCCTGCGCGTTACCCATCGCAACGCCCAATCCCGCTTCTCGGATCGCCGCAATATCGTTCAGACTGTCACCGACCGCTACCGTCTCAGATATGTCGAGCTTCAACATCGTGCACAGCTCCCGAAGCGCCGACGCCTTCGTTATCCCGAGCGGATTCATCTCCAAATTCCACGGTGACGAATTCGTTATTTCAAGATTGCCCCACGACGCCACCTCTTGGAAAATCGCCTCCCGAGCGCGGTCGTCCTCCGTGTAATAACCGAACTTTAGCCAGTGATGCCCTGCATAATCATCAGCCGGGTTAATCCACGTCTCCTTGTTGTACACCGCTTCGGTCGAATATGCCCAATACCATACCTCCGGGTACTGCAGCGCCAGCCGGTGCAGCCGTCGAATCGTCTCTGGATCGACGAGCGTACGTCTATGCAGCACATGCGGACGTGACCAAATCTCGCTGCCGTTCACCGTCACCATCGGCACATTCATAAGGCCCAGCTGCTCCGCATAAGGAAGCGCGCTGCGAAACCCTCGCCCCGTCGAGAAGCAGACAATTACACCCGCTTCCATTGCCTTTCGTATCCAACGCCGGTTCGTCTCACTGACTTCCTGTTGATCATTAAGCAGAGTGCCGTCCATATCTAATGCAACCAGTTTGTATGTAGCCATCCAGTAAGGCCTCCCCTATCGGCGGTATGCGGCTGCGTATCGCCATCAGCCGCACGATTTTCTGTTTCCGATATTGTAGCATATTTCATCAACGCAACCTACATTCCGAAGTACAGCAGAGAAACCCGACTTTAGTCGAGGAAGCCTCGTCAAAAATTCGTTTAGGCCATACGCTCCCACCATTATCAGCCGAACAATGCGAGCATTATCCCGATATACAGCACCGTCATAATCCACCTTTTGACCGCTCCGTCGTTCATTGTTCCACGCTTCATTGACATCAATGTCTCCCTTCCGTAGTCCAGTAATACTCTTCTTTATTCTATGCAAAAAAGTTTCCCAAGTGCAAAATCATTCATTTGGTTTCGAGCACAAAAAGAAGCCGTCCCTCCCCCGCTTCGGGAGAAAGAACAGCCTCCTTGCTTCTCATGCTGCGAATTGCAGTTTCGATCATTATTCTTATTCCATGTTCGCGCCCTCAGCGCCGTTCGCGCCATTATTGGCATTCGCGTCCGCACTTCCATTTGTTCCTGCGGCTGCATTAGCACTCGCATTTGCATTCGCGCTTGCTGCCGCTTTATTCGACGGATTGCGCGGCACTCCGTAGAGACCAATCTCATCATCGTACGCATCAAATATTTTGCGTGCGATCGGTGCAGCACCCTTCGCGCCGAAGCCGCCCTCAGGTACGACAACCGCAACAGCGAGCACTGGATCGTCAGCTGGCGCGTAAGCGATAAACACAGCGTTATCGACCGTCTTACCGCCGACGGACTGCTGCGACGTACCAGTTTTACTTGCATACGTGTAGTTTACGCCAGCGAAAGCTGCACTTACGTTAACCAGCTTCATGCCGCGCTTCACTTCTTCCCAATACTCTTTCGGAATATCGATCGTATTGAGCACCTCCGGCTTGAAGCTCTCAACTAGCTGTCCGTCGGACGTCATAATTTTCTCGACGAATTGCGGCTTCATCCGCTTACCCTGATTCGCCAGCGCCGCGGTATATTGGGCAAGCTGCAGCACCGTATAGCGGGCCTGCTGACCGAACGATGCCCGAATAAGCGCCGATTGCACACTTGCCGTCTCGGCTTCGTGGTAATATTCGACGACGCCTTCAGACTCGAACGGCAAATCGCTGCCTGTCTTCACGCCAAGGCCGAATTCTTTCATGTAACGATCCCAAGTGTCGACGCCCTTAGTTCCTCTGTATTTCTCGTACATCTTCTGTCCGACCATAGCCGCCATGAACGGGTTGGACGATTTGCCGATTGCAAGAGCCGGATCGAGATTACCATAAGCATGGCCCAAAGCGTTACCGATCTTAACCTTGCTGCCCTCACGGCCAAAGTAGAACGCGCCCGTATCGTTATAGGTCGTCCTTGTTGTGAATAAGCCTTCGTTCAATCCGACGAGGATGGACAACGGCTTCTGCGTCGAACCGAGCATAACGAGCGACGGCGCGTGGCGTCCCGCTTCCTTCTCATCCTCATACGGCGCAAGCACCTCGCGGATCGTTCCGTTCTTCAGCATATAAATACTGTTCTCGTAATCCTCCGGACTAATTTTGCCCCCGGCCCAAATGTTCGGGTCATAGTCAGGCATACTCGCCATAGCGATTACTTTACCCGTATTAACCTCCATCGCGACCGCATAGCCTGTCTTCGGCTTCTGATTCACCTTCAGGATGTCCGGACTCGTCTTCAAATAGGCGAGATGGTCGGTAATCGCCTGCTCGGTCTTCAGCTGCACATCCTTATTAATCGTCAAATACAGGTCGTTCCCCTTCTCAGGGTTCGTAATCGTTGGCGGACCGATAATTTTGCTCAAGGCGTTAACCGGATATATTTTCAAACCATTCTTGCCCCGCAGCTCATCCTGGTACATCAGCTCGATGCCGTCCATGCCGACGTCTTCCTGGTCCAAATATTTGAGCTTCGGATCTGTCGTCTCTTCCTTCTTCTCGGCATAGAAGTCGAGCGAGTTAACGGCAGAGTTAAACTTCTTCAAATACCCGACAAGCTGTACCGCAATCGAGCCTTTATCGTAATGGCGTACGCTCTCCTCAATAATGTCGATTCCATCGAACAAGTCGCGGTTCTCCATGAAATAAGCGATTTCCTCATTCGTCAGATCGGACTTGATCCGGCGCGGCGTAGATATCGTATTCTTCTTAAATCCGAGATCGAGCTGACGCAGCACGTCATCCGCCGTCATCTGCTTAGCCGATTCGCCGAACTCGGCAAATATCGAAGAAAGCCGCTCCGCGAACGGATGCATCCGCTCCTCGATTTCTTTCTGCTGCTCCTTCGCCGTCTTGCTTTTCAAATTCTTCCGAATGTCTGGATCAAGCTTATAGTAAAGTGACTGCGTCGACGTCGAGTAGGCGATCGGATAACCGTTCGAATCGAGTATATTCCCCCGTATCGGCGGAATTTTCACCTCTGTCGAGCTTATTTTGTTCTCTTCCGCTTTCAGTGTCGGTCCTTCCACGAATTGTAGAATTGCCAGCCTTATGATCAGGACACTAAACAATAGAAACGTAATAAAAAAGAATGCATTGAGCCGAAACGAAAAATGTCTACGGTTTACAATTTCGCGCTTCTGCTGATCTTCCGTCACCTGTCTATCTCCTTCCGCTTACGTTAGCAGCTTAACCGCTGCATACCCTTTATACTTAACGAACACCGCGGGAAAAAGTTTTGCTTCCTTCCCGAAATGTGCCTCACTACTCCTTATACTTCACGATCAGCAATATGTGTCTTCTCGAAATCCGGCGGATTGAACCAGTCGCCCGACATCGCCCATGTCGCATCAAGCGGCACCCACGCCGGCTGGCCATCCGTACCTGTGATCTGGACTTCATTCCACGCATGCGGACCGAAGCCGCTCGCCGTTGTACCGCCTTGGCCGGTAACAACCCGAACCGAAAGCCCCGATGCTCTGGCCATAACCGCGTACAGTCTCGCAAAATCGATGCATACCCCAAGACGGGTCGCGAACGTATCCTCCGGCGTCTGCTCCTTCCATATGCCCCTCTGCTCATAATTGCGTGCTTTATCCCAATCATATGCGATACGAGTCCCAACCCAGCGATATAATGCGCGGGCTTTGGATTCGTCGGTCTGCGCATCCTTAGTTACAGTCAACGCTGCAGCGGAAATATCTTCCGATATGGCATAGTCGGCAATCTCATATTTTCTCTGTATGATACGCTGAAGCTCGTCTCCGACCGCCTTCGTCAGCACCGGGCCTTGTTCATCGAACAGCTTACCAGCCACCGGCTCCAGCAGCCGCGCCGAAGCTTCACTGTATACCTCTGAGGAGCGAATTTGCGTCGTGAACGGCCCGCTTGGCGACAACGTCGTATAGATGAACAGCGCCGCAATAAGCAGCAGCGATCGAACCGCGCCGTGAACGGCGCCAATCATCCCGCCGATTGCCCGGCTCGCCAGCCTGCTTCCCGGTATAGTAGAACGATCCTCGTCACTTCCCCCCCTGCCGCTTCTCGATCCGAATCGATACACGTACCGCTCGATCGGAGCTGTTACATAAGCGAGGAGCCAGCGGAACGCCGCATAACAGATCAGCAGCAGCACGCCATAGCGGAACAGCGCAAAATCCCGGAAGCTCGTTACGAAGGTATACCACAGCTGCGTCAGTGAGCCGACCTCTTGATTAGGCAGATGGACACCCCCCAGCAGCCTCGATGCGACAGGGGACAGCAGCGACGCCGCCTTCAATGCCGCAGCGATACAGATCAGCATCAGTATGCCATCCCATACAAAAAAGAAAAGACGCTTCGCGGAGCCCGATGCGCCTTTGATCAATCCATGAACGAGCGATCCGAGCAGCAGCGCCAGCACGGCCAGCGCCACCGGCTCTAACGCCGTTAATCCTTGCATCCATGATACCATATGATCCGCTCCTTTCGAATACCTGGATGAGCGGAATCGGCCTAACTGTTGCTCTTCGCCGTGTCAATCAGCGTACGAATTGCATCATCAATCTTAAGCGAGCCAATCTTTGCCCCGCGGAATTTCACTTCAACCTCAGCGTCTCCCGGCTTGCCCGTCAGCTCGAGATTGCTTGTCTTCACCGTGAATGAACCGTCGCTGTTCGCGGTGTAAGTCGCGTCCTTCGCTTCGCCAGCCATAGCGGCAATCGCTTCTTGCTTAACGCTCTCCGTTACTTTCGTGCCCAGCGATTTCACGTCATCCAGCGTATAACCGCTATAAGTGACGACACCAATGACGATCACGGCAACGAGCGCCCATTTCACAAATGTCTTCACAATGCGGATAACGATGAATAAAGCAACGAGTGCAAGCGCAAGGACGAGCCAATTGTCCTGAAGAAAGGTTTGCCATGTTTCACTATCATAGTTGAAATTCATAAGCAGCATTGTACGGTTGATCCCCCTTATTATACCTTGCCTATGCATTCATTACAAAAATCTATTAATCATTATACCCGACGATAGGCCGCTGGTAAACGCACGAGTCTGACACAAGCGGCATAACCCGTCCCCTCGGCGCGTACAAGTTATTATTAAGCGATCATACGCAAGCATACTGAAGGAGGACAAACGTGTGAAGACAGCCGTGTGGCTTTATTTGTTTCTGTTCATCGCTTTTTTTGATCTGCATGCCCAGTATCCGATTCTGACTCCATTCGCTGTCTCCCTTGGCGCCGCTCCGTCATTCATCGGTCTTATGATGGGCATCTACTCCATCACCCATCTGCCTGGCAATCTGATCGCCGGAATCGGCGTCGACCGGTTCGGAAGCCGGCTGTTCATCGTCCTAAGCCTTCTATGCGCCGGAATTATTCTTCTTCTTCAAGCGCAGGTCGTTAATCCGTGGCAGCTGCTCGCACTCCGCTCCGTCAGCGGGTTCGTGCTCGCCTTCCTGTCTCCTGCTTGTATGTCGCTGCTGGCGCGAATTACGACGGACCGGATTAAGCAGGGCAAGCTGATGGCCGGCAATGGGCTGGTCCATACGTTCGCCTCCGTCTTCTCGCCGGCAGCCGGCGCTTTGCTCGTCGCTCAGATCGGCTTCACCCGCGCATTCGAGTATCTCGGCTGGCTTCTCATTACGACGGCGATCTGTGCAC
This sequence comes from Paenibacillus xylaniclasticus, assembly GCF_004001065.1. Classification (GTDB taxonomy): domain Bacteria; phylum Bacillota; class Bacilli; order Paenibacillales; family Paenibacillaceae; genus Paenibacillus_T; species Paenibacillus_T xylaniclasticus. Next base: position 68,442 of record NZ_BIML01000008.1, on the reverse strand, counting down.
TATTCTTTATTCATGAGCGCGATGCCACCCCTCCTATGAAGAACAGCGAGACGCAATCAATGACCGTCGGTATGCCCACTGCTGCTCCTGACGACACCACACTCGAGCAATCAGCCGGACGTCCCCCGCTTGACGCCCATCATCACCCCAGCGGAGGCGGTAAATCAAAGCTGCTGCCCGGCCAATCCGCAGCACAACGGCCGCAAGGACGGGCGCTGCCTTGGGCCGTCTATGTCCTGCCGATAGCAACGAGCTGTGCGCAAGGCATTCTGTCATTCGAGCTGCCTCTCATGGCGGATGCCCACAACGGGACCTCGATCATGACGACAGGCATTTTATTCTCCGTCGTCAGCTTCGGCGCACTCGTGACGCTTAGCATGTTGTTCTTGAACCGCTTCTCTCCTTACATGCGGACGCTATGGGGAGCGGTTATGCTGGCAATACTCTATTTCTTCCTTGCGATTGGACTGCCGCTTCCGCTTGCTTCAATGCTGTTCATGCTTGGAATGGCAAAGGGGATCATATTACCGGCGCTCCCAACGCTGCTCATTGACCTAAGTGCCGGCGAGCGCTACGGGCAGACGTTCTCTCTTCTCTCGATCGCTTATTCAATCGGTGCATTCATCGGACCGATGGCCGCCGGCGTCCTTCGTGACAGCGTCTCGCCCTACTTCCTTGCATTCGTCGCACTCATGGCAGCTGCAGCGATACTGCCATTCCATGGTCCGCGCCGCATCTCTACGACAACCCATTTTTCGTCTTCTAGGTAGATGCACAAGTCGCCCCCTCTTTCCTTACATACACTACAACGTATCACGGAATGGCAGTCGTCACGACGGTACACGTGACCTCCATGAACAGTAAAGGGGTGACAATATAAATGAGCTATGCTGATCCTGTAAAAGGCTGCGGCGGACATGTCGGCGGTCTCTGGACATCCACAGGCGTAATTCTCGTACTGTTCATTCTCCTTGTGATTGTGTTCTCCGGCTGTTTCTGGTAATCACAACCATCCATCAACAGTCCGCTGCGTCAAGCAGCGGACTGTTTGGACTAGATCAGGACGATCACTTACGTAAGCAGCCAGCCTTGCTTTGTTCCCCTTTACCCCGATCTTCTGACGCTAGCATAATAAGGCCGAGGTGGATACAATATAGGTGAGGTGAAGCCGCTATGGATATTGCAATTATCGTTGAAGGCAAGAACGACCGCAGCCGGCTGCGCCGCGTTCTTCAGCCGGACGTCCCCGTTTATTGTACATATGGAACACCAGGCAGCGCGCAATTAGAGATGCTGCGTAAGCAGGTAGGCGATCGGCAGCCGTATTTGTTTATGGATAACGATTCATCCGGACGCCGCATCCGCGGGCTGCTCCGCGACTTGTTCCCCGACGCCGAGCATCTGTACACCCGCCGCGGCTATCCCGGAGTCGAGAGCACGCCGGAGGACTACTTAATCGAGCAACTCGAGAAGGCAGGGCTTGAAGACTACATCGTCTATCCAGATCCAAGCTCCGTCCCATTCAATAAAGAAGACTTCGATTAGCCTTGGCGGCGTAATCGTAATCTCACGTAACATGAAAAAACCGCTGCATTATGATGCCTATGGCGATCATAATGTACAGCGGATAACGTTGTTCCATTCATCATGGATGTGATTATGATTTAAGCGCGGAACGAATATCTTTCATTATGGTGTCTGCAGTCGTAGGCGTGCCGTCATGGTTGCCTTCAATATATTTGCGCACATTGCCTTCTCGGTCGACGAGCACAATCAGATCAAGATGGGCGTACTCATTCGTCTCGGGATCCTTAACGACGAACATATCGTTGAACTGCGTCACAAGCTTGGCAGTCGATTGCTCCTCGCCCCGCAGAAACTTCCAGCCGCTGTAATCGGCATGGAACTTCTCCGAGTACTTCTTAATCGCCTCAGGCGTGTCCCGCTCCGGATCGAATGTGATCGAGTAGAACTCGACGTCGGTTCCGAACTTCCCGTCAGCCTGCAGCTTGTCCTGTACTTGCGACATAAGCTGCGTTGTCGGCGGGCATACGTCCGGACAGTTAGCCCAGTAGAAATATACGAGTCGAACCTTGCCATTCGAGTTGGAAAATTTGACGTCCTCGCCGCTAATCGCATCGGTCATCGTGAAATCAGGCGCTGAATACATAACCGGCAGCTTCTGCGAGCCGTCCGAAGAACCGCCATACGTTAAATACAAATAAATCCCCATTAAGACAACCAATGCTGATACAGCCAACTTGAAAGAATGTTTCAACAAAAACTGCATCGTCCGCTCTCCTCCACACCTTGAATTAGGATACGTGCGTGGTATCCGCCATCATTACGATAAAAATAATCATCAAATAATTAACGGAAATCAAAAAATTAATTTTTGCCCACTTGTCCACATTCCGAGCGCGAAATCCCATGAGTGTCTGAACGAGCCAGCCAGCGCTCAGCAGCGTCGACAGAATGAGGAATACATATCCGACGTGATCGTAAGTATAGAGCAGTATGCCTGTCGGGATAAGCAATGCAATATAGGGAATCATCTGCAGCTTCGTGCGCTCGATTCCTTTTACTACCGGTAGCAGCGGAAAGCCTGCCGCGCGGTACTCCTCGACGCGGCGAATCGCCAGCGACCAGAAGTGCGCAGGCTGCCACAGGAACAGCCAAGCGAACAAAATCCATGCTCCGGCATCAACCGTCTCCGTTACCGCACAATAGCCGATAACAGGCGGCATCGCCCCGGAGATGCCCCCGATCGACGTACTCCACGTCGACGTTCTCTTGAGCCACATCGTATAGATGACGATATAAGTGAATAATCCGATAAGCCCCAAAATGCCGCAAATCGTATTGACGAGCGTAAACAATACGGTCACGCCGACGACACCGAGTACGATCCCGTAAGTGAGCACCGCACCTGGGTTCAGTCTTCCGCTAGGCAGCGCGCGTTCCTGCGTACGGGTCATCTTCTTGTCCAGCTCGCGGTCCCAGTAGTTATTGATCACGCAAGCGCTAGCCATGACCAGCGTTGTCCCAATCAACATAAAGAGCAGCTTCCACCAGTCGAAGCTCCATTTGGAAGCGACCCAGAAGCCCCCGAAGGCAGCAACTACGTTAAGCCGCAATAGTCCCGGCTTCGTTAGCTCTATCCAATCTTTCCACACACAAAAAGCCTCCCGTTCCATTGCAGCAGGCAGCCGACAGACGGCATACCTGATCGAATCGTACTAATCATACAGAAAAATACTAGCATTGACAATGTTCGCACCTGCTGTTCATCAATTTGACACCATCCCATGACGATTTGTCGAACTCGCAGGAGTCCATTCAACATAAACTCCTGCCCATAGTCACCATTCCGCCTGCCGCGCATACGATGGGAATGTAGTTGAAAGCCCAGAAGGAGTGAGCGATTAACGACATGGCGGTCATCAAAGCAAGCACCGAGCATATTAGAATGCTTGCCCGCCTTATGCGAGCGGAGGCGGAAGGTGAAGGAGATCTTGGTATGCTGATGGTAGGCAACGTTGGCGTGAACCGCGTACGCGGCAACTGTCTGGACTTCAAAAATATTCGCTCGATCCCGCAGATGGTATATCAATCGCCCGGCGGCTTCGAGGCGACGCAAAAGAGTTACTTTTACCAGAAGGCACGTGAGAGCGAAGTTAATCTTGCAAAACGCATTATTAACGGCGAGCGTCAGCATCCCGCTTCGAATGCGCTCTGGTTTTTCCGTCCGGCGGGCGGTTGCCCGGGTACTTGGTACAACCAACGGAATACAGGCCGCTTCAAAGCCCACTGCTTCTTCGCTCCTTCGAGTCAAGATTGTCCATCCGTTTATTAAGCAAGGCTAATATTACTTAGGAAAAGCGAGGAATCACAACATGTCTAACGGTTACGGTCACAAACCGGCTGTCAGTCCAGCGTCCCAAGGCGGTTACGGCTACTCATACGGCTTCAGCGCCGCAAGTCCATTTCCGGTTGCCGGCGCCAGCGTATCCGCTCCGACAACAACGACGATGAACGCTTCAATTCCGATGGGCGGTATGCCAATGATGATGCCTACTGTGACTGGATTGCCAGCAATGCCTGGACTGCCCGCTATGCCTGGAGTAACAGCAATGCCTCCGCTTGTCGCGAGCGGCTCCGGTGTTACGCCAATAGGAACGAACATTCCAACTCCGGCATCCGAGGAGTCCTATATCGAGAACATTTTGCGCCTGAACCGCGGCAAGGTTGGTACGTTCTACATGACATACGAGAACAACAGAGAATGGAACGCCAAAATTTTCAAAGGTGTCATCGAAGCTGCTGGCCGCGACCATATTATTATTAGCGATCCTGCTACGGGCATGCGTTACTTGCTGCTCATGCTAAATCTGGACTACGTAACGTTCGACGGGCCGATCAACTACGAGTATCCGTTCGCTGGCGGCAAGGTAACGCAGGCAACGCCAATGACGCAGACACAGAGAGAGCCTCTGTTGACATCAAGCTATTAATGGCGCGAGATGACAGGTACAGCCGGGCGGAACGTCCAGACATGAACTTTCGCCCTTCCCCCCTGTACCCAGTTATCAACCTGCCGCCATGGAGAGCGCTCGCTGCAGCGTTCTCTTTTGATCCGCTCAGCCGCTTCTTCACAATCAGCCGACCAAAGCTCAACGAACAGATTGGGCTGGTCGGTTCCTTCATATACAATAAGAGCATCCGATGATGTCCGGACAAGCTCATTGGATAATGTTAGATACGAATCCCTAAATTCCGGTAATATCCGGTATTCCGCAAAACATATGTACACGGCTCATATTCCTTTCGGCGAACGATTTCATCTTCCGGGTATGATATTGCGCAGGTCGACCGACACTAACGGTACAACGTCCACATTATATCATAACGAAAGGGGAATCCCGACTTGGATACGGGAACGCATCTCGTTATCGGCCTTGGACTGGGCGGCCTAGCAGCTGTTGACCCGGTTATTGCTGGCAATAGTACGGTGCATACTGCAGTGCTGATTGGAACGGTCATCGGCTCGCAGGCTCCTGACTTTGATACACTGTTCCGCTTCAAAGGCAATGCATCGTATATTCGGAACCATCGAGGGGCGTCTCATTCTATCCCGGCCATTGTCGTCTGGACCGCGCTTATTTCCATCGTGCTGCAGCTCTTCTATCGAGGCTCGCTTCCTTGGCTGCATTTGATCGGGTGGGTGCTGCTTTCCGTCTGCGTTCACGTCATAACCGATCTGTTCAACGCATACGGAACGCAAGCGATAAAGCCGTTCTCGAATAAGTGGATTTCTTGGAACATTATCCACATCTTCGACCCGGTCATCTTTACTTCTCACGTAATTGCCATCTCCGTATGGGCGTTCGGTCTCGTCAATCCAGCGATCGTCTTTCCACTTCTATATGGGGTACTCGCTGTATATTATGTGTGGCGTACAACCGTTCATTTTCGGCAGAAGGCGTTGGTGGAATCGCTCGATAAACTTAAAAACGAGGGCGACAAGTATTGGCTCATTCCGACGATTTCGCTTCATGACTGGAACGTTGTGAAGAAGAAGAAGGACGGCAGCTTCGTGATCGGAGATTTGCGAAGCAACCATCTCCGATGGCTCCATCAGGTCAACTGCTCCTCCCATCCAGCCGTCGAGAAATCGAAGAACGACCCATCGATCGCATCGTTCTTGTATATCACCTCTTTCGCCTGCGCCGACGTCAAAGAGCATTCCTGGGGCTATGAGGTCAGATGGAGCGACGTCCGCTACCGGCACCGCAAACAATACCCGTTCGTTGCGGTTCTCATGATGGATAAAGATTTTAAAACGGTAGGCTCATATGTCGGCTGGCTGAGCGACAAGCGGCTTGAGAAACGGCTCCGCATGAATACGTACTGACGTATTGACGCGGGGCCTTTTTTTCTTCACAATTAATTAGTCTGATGTCTGATTAGACCGACAGCGAAAAAGCTCAAGGGGTTGCCCCTGAGCTTCTCGCATGTGTATAATTAAACGTTAGCGATATTGTCCGCCGGACAGCTGCTGCTCAGCAATTTGCACCAATTTTTTCGTAATGTAACCGCCAAGCGAGCCTGCGTCGCGAGTGGAGACATTGCCATAGTAACCGTCAGCTGGAATTTGTACGCCGAGGGATTGCGCCGCCTCCATTTTCAATTGTGCCAGAGCTTGGCTTGCTTGTGGTACCACCAGTTGGTTGCTGCTGCGGGATTGGCTTGCCATAAAGAAAATCTCCTTTCATCCTCTGCACGATGTAATGGGTTGCAAGCTTGCAAAGTTATTATGGCACGGGTCTCGAATATATATGCTTTCCCACAGCAAAATTACATTCATGATTCAACCATCTATGAAGGAGCGTGATTACGTTGTCCAAACCGTTGTCACTATGGTTCGCCGTCTCATCCATTATTCTAATGAGTGCTACCGCCATCATGATCAGCCATAACGGCTGGATCGCCATTCTGCTCGCCCTGCTGACACTGTTCAATGTCGGCTATGGCTTTATTCTCAAAGCGCGCCTGCGCAGACGTGCCGAAGGCCAAGCCTAATCGTTCGTCAATTTCCTGCATCCATTGCAATAAGGGGCTGTCTAGAACGTCAGTTGTCACTGGCTTTCTGGACAGCCCCATCTTTATAGCATGATTCGTCTTATCGTTTCGGAGCGAGGAAGCCCATTAGCTCCTTCGCATCTGCCAGCGTCTTATCTGCAACAACGGAAGCTTTCTCCGCACCTTGCTTCAAGATGTCATGAATTGCACCGGAGCTGCGGATTTCATTATATTTGGCTTGAAGAGGCTCGATGACAGAGACGACCGCCTCGGCCACATCTTTCTTGAACGCGCCATAGCCTTGTCCTTCATACTTGGAAACAATGTCTTCAAGCGACAAGTTGCCGCAATGCGACAAGATGCTCATCAGGTTGCTGATCTCTGGTTTATTCGCTGGGTCATAGATCACTTCGCGACCTGAGTCGGTCGTCGCGCGGCTAATCTTCTTGCGAATGACGTCCGGCGGGTCCAAGAGCGCTATGTAGCTGCCTGGATTCGGATTGCTCTTGCTCATCTTCTTGCTAGCGTCGTCCAGCGACATGATACGGGCGCCGACCTTAGGAATATAAGGCTCAGGCACTTTGAAATAGTTACCGAATCTAGTGTTAAACCGGTGTGCAAGATCGCGCGTCAGCTCCAGATGCTGCTTCTGATCGTCTCCGACCGGTACGAGATCCGCGTTGTAGATCAGAATATCGGCCGCCATCAGTGTCGGATAGACGAACAAGCCGGCGCCGACCGATTCTTTGCCTGCTGATTTGTCCTTGAACTGCGTCATTCTTTCGAGCTCACCCATGTAGGCCAGCGTCGTGAACAGCCAGCCGAGCTCCGAGTGGCCGCGAACATGGGATTGGAGAAATACGCTCGCCTTGGTCGGGTCAATGCCCGCCGCGATGAACAGAGCGGCAACGGCCTCCGACTGCTCGCGCAGCGCTGCAGGCTCCTGCGGAACGGTAATGGCGTGCAGGTCCACGATCATGAAGAAGCATTCTTCCGTCTCATGAAGCTTCACGAAGTTCTGCATTGCACCGATGTAGTTGCCAAGCGTCAGCTGGCCGCTTGGCTGAATGCCGGAAAGTACCCTTTTCATAATAATTCACTCCTCTAATAGTCTACGGATATTAAATCCGGAAAATTGTGCAAAGAACACAAAAAGGCCCCCGCCGCAAGGGACGAGGGACCGTGGTGCCACCCTTATTCGCACGAGTTCAAAGCAACCCTTCCTAGGTTAAGGTCGTTGTTATCGTGCCTTAAATTCCGTAACGGGGAACATCCGGGTCAGCATGGACAAGCAGTTCATTCACCGTCAGCATTGCCGGCTTGCCGCTCGTGTTCCGCTGCCCGCTCACGGATCCATTCGACGTGCGCACTGTACCGGTTCTCACCACCCACCGGTTCTCTGAGAACAGCCACGCCCGCTTACTTGTTCCGATCATCGCGTTTAGCTCGATTATACTCACCGCTTTTCGAATGTCAAGTGCCGATACCTCTGTCCTAAATGTTAAGTCGTCTGCATAGACTGCTATGACAAGCCATTGGTATAGGAATCGAGTAAAACCTGTGGAGCTGCTGCTACCATCCCGAATGAGGGGGAATTCAAATTATGCGGTTATGGCTGCTAAAATGGCTGCCGCCGGCGCTTACTGCCAGCTGTGCAGCCATGATTGCCCTTATCTATGTCAATCGACGAGCGTCGCTGCCCTCCATCGGGTCAGCTGAACTGAATACCTTCACGATGCTGTTTCTCGGCGTCATATTCGAAGCGCTCCCGTTCATGCTGCTTGGTGTCGTTGTATCTGCAATTCTGCAAGTGTTCATCTCGGAGTATGTCATTCGTAAGCTTGCACCGCGCAGCGCCGTTCTCGGCGCAGCGTTCGGCGGGCTGCTCGGATTGCTGTTCCCGCTCTGCGAGTGCGGCATGATTCCGATCGTTCGCCGACTGATCCGCAAAGGAATGCCGGCCTATATCGGCATTACTTATATTTTGGCAGGACCGATTGTTAATCCCGTTGTGTTCGCCTCCACTTACTCCGCATTTCGCGGGCAGCTGCATCTCGTCTACGAACGGATGCTGCTCGGATTCGCCGTCGCGTTCACTGTCGGCCTCATCCTGCACCGATACATGAAAGCCAATCCGCTCAAAGACGCTATACCTCACCCGGCCGGCACTCATAAGCATGATCACCATGACGGACACCATCATAGCCATCATCCTCTTGAACACCAGCAACCTGAACACACGCATAGCCACCACCATCACGATCACGCTCATGCTCATGTGCATGATCGTGGAAAGCAATCGATCGGAAGCCGCCTCGTGTCCACGCTAGGACATGCGTCGGATGAATTTTTCGATATGGGCAAATATTTAATTTTCGGCTCGCTGCTTACTGCTGTCATACAAACCGGGGTCGACCGCTCCTTGCTGAACACTGTCGCCGAAAGCTCCTGGTTCGCCCATCTTTTCATGATGAGTTTCGCTTACTTACTGTCGCTCTGCTCAACATCCGACGCCTTCATTGCCGCTTCATTCAGCAGCATGTTCAGTGCCGGCCCACTGCTTGCTTTTCTCGTTTTCGGTCCGATGATTGATCTGAAAAATACGCTCATGCTCCTATCCGTCTTCAAGCTGCGCATCGTGCTTGCGGTAATCGCGTTCACCGCCGTGCTCGTCTATGTCTCCACCTGGATAGCCGGCGCCTTGCACGGATAAACCAATCTCCTAAGGAGGACTACGATGGACCGCATTCTGGTTCCAACACTGGTTGCTCATTATCTGCTCCGGGCCGCTATGCTGGCGGGCTTTAGTATGCTGATCATTTATTTAAAACACACCGGAGAACTGTCGCTATTCGTGTCATCACGAACCGAGCAAGGGATTAAGCTAACTGCGCTCGGACTAATGGCTTGCGCCTCTTATCAAGCCTTCTCCGCATTTCAAATGCTGTGCGCTCCCAAGCATACCGTCTCCTGCGGCTGCGGGACGTATCACCACGGAGAAGCTCATGCAAGCGATGACGATCATGGGCATAGCCATACGCCGTCCAACTCTTTATTACGCAATCTTATTATCTACAGCCTGTTTGCGCTTCCGCTGCTTCTCGGCTTTGCAGTCCCGCATAAGCCGGTAGACAACACCTTTGCAGCAGAGAAACATATGAACAACGTGGAAAGTTACACTGAACCTGTTCTAAAGCCAAGAAGCCGATAACTCAGCCACGCTGTTTGACTTGATCCCGCGGTCCCAATCTGTACTACAAACCTGTACCCAATTGATGGGTCCAAAATATCGGGTAAAATGGACGAAACTCTTAGTATCCAAAAATTTTATATAAATAAATTTTTGTCTATAAATAGTGTTACTCACATCCGCTTCATAGCTTTGATTAAATCTCAACCCTAATTTTGCATACTTCATTCCTTAATGATCATAATAAAAGTGCAAAGACATAGAGGGAGTGAACAACTATGGCAAGACAATCTCGCAATACACTCGTAGTACCTCAAGCAAGAATGGCGCTCGAACAAATGAAGTTCGAAATCGCTCAAGAGTTAGGCATTCAGCTGCCGCAGGACGGCTATTACGGCAATATGACAACCCGTGAGATCGGCACGATCGGAGGCAATATTACACGCCGCCTTATCCAGCTTGCTCAGGAGCAACTCAGTGGCCAAGCTTATCGATAAATTGTAACCGCCAACAAGAAGGCTGCACGCGCCTTTGCTCGTGCAGCCTTCTTGTTCTTCCATATGGAATTTTGTTCATTAACGATTCCTCTTCGGCGAATACTGAAACAATGATCCCGTATGATTCGCCATATTGTAATTGGATTCGTACAATACGCTAGCCGACCATGTACCCGTACCCGGACGCGTTGCGAAATCGTAACAAATTTCTCCGTGCGTCCAGTTCCGTTTCATCTTCAACGCCTCAATGGCCATTTTACGGAACGATTCAACCTGCTGCGTCGTGAGCCCCTTCTCCGCCGGCTTCAACTCGCCGTTGCGGATCTCGATCGGATGATGCTTAACACCGAACTTCCCTACCGCATTATTCCTGACGTGAATATGAACCGTCCCTGCCGATGCGTTCTTTAATTCTCCCTCCAATTGTCTGAAAACATAGTCTACTTGTCTTGCCAGCGGAATTCCTTCCGGATTAAACACTCGTCTCCCCCCAACTCAGCAATAATTATGATAGGCCTATAATATTCAAGCAGGACCTGAAGAACATTATATGACAAAATTAGGACTATTTCAACAACGTTTGCATTTAATTACTATATTAAATAGACCAAATTTACTATAAGATTAATAGGACTTTCCTCATTTCGACAAGTTCCATAGACCGATATCTACTTTGGTGCTATAATATGTATATTCTAAACATAAAAGGAGCGGTCTTATATGCAGCGTTTCTCCGCATTATCCGTCAGAAACAAGCTTTTAGTCGGCTGCTACTCTATTGTTCTCCTTTTTACCCTTGCCTTACTCATCTTGACTGCCAAAGCAGGAGGGTCCATTGTACTATCCATCTTCGTGTCGATCGTCCTAGCCATCGCGGTACTGCCCATCATTAAACTCATTGAGAATGCAATGAATGAAGCGACTTATGAGCTGCGGTTAGCGGCATCCAGTATCGCGAAGGGAGATTTCTCGCAGCGTGTCGATACGTCCAGCGGTGCGCTCGGCGAGCTTGGCCATTCTTTTAACAGCATGATTGACAAGCTGCGCGACATCATTACCGAGACGGCCAGCATTTCACGGCAGGTCAATGAAACAAGCCTAAGCATATTCGATAAAAACCAAACGATGAAGATTGCGATGGAGCAAGTCGCTGCATCATCCAACGAACTGGCTGTCGGAGCTAACGAAATTTCGTCAGAAGTATCTGATATGACCGATTCGATTCGTGACATTGAAGAAAAAGTAAGCGCTTACGCACATTCTGTCAAAGGAATGAACGAGCGTTCTGAGCTAACTCTCTCTCTCGTGAAGCAGGGAGTGCAAGCCGTCAACAATCAGAAGGAGAGCATGCGCAGCAACGCCGAAGCAACGACCAAAGTATCCGAGACGGTCCGTGAGCTCGCCCGCGATGCAGCCGGCATTACGAAAATTACCCATGCGATCTCAGAGATCGCAGAGCAGACGAATCTGCTCTCGCTGAACGCATCCATCGAGGCCGCCCGCGCAGGCGAGCATGGCAAGGGCTTCGCCGTTGTCGCGCAAGAAGTGCGTAAGCTCGCGGAGGAGGCATCGACGTCGACCAAGGAAGTATTCACGCTAGTAAGAGGCATCGAACACGGTATTAAACAGGCTATTGAGAATATCGTGATCAATGAGCAAGCGGTAGAAGTACAGGCAGAGACGATCGAATCAGCTGAGCGCATATTTGGTGAGATGGCATCCAGCATTGAATTCATTGCTGCTCAAATTGCCCGCTTCTCCGAAGAAAGCGATGCGATGCTTGAGAGTGCGAAGCGAATTTCCTCAGCCATTCAGAATATTTCTGCAATTACTCAGCAGTCAGCTGCGGGCACGGAACAAATGTCAGCATCAATGAACGAGCAAATCAGCCATGTGCAAGCCGTGGTGGCAGAGGCGGAACGAATGATGCAAGGCGCTCAGCAGATGCAGCGCACGATTCAAATCTTCAAGATGTAATGAGTACACTTAAGAGGCCCGGTGAAGCTGGGCCTCTTCGTTATATTGTGCACTATGCGCGTTTCGAGTAATCAAAGCCAACAGCATCTAGTAGCGCACGGGCAATAACCATGTGACCCGCTTTATTCGGATGAATGCGGTCCCAAGCCAACTGACCAGAATAAATGTGCTTCAATACGCCGTCGAACGCTGCTTGGGTATCAACGAAATGTGTACCGTTGCGCTCGGCGATGGCGCGTACAACCGCTCCATACCGGTCCATCTGAGCGCGCATTGCGTCGTCACGATTCGATTCAATAAGAAACGGCGTCATTAACACAATACCTTTAACAAGCGGCTTCGTCCTAACGACCAGTTCTTCGAGCGTACGCTCGTATTCGTCGATCGGTACTCCCAGCTCCGGCATTGTCGCACGGTCGAAATGACGCCAGACATCGTTCGTACCGATCATAATCGTCAGCCAGTCTGGCTTAAGGTCGATGACATCTCTTTCCCAACGTTCGTGCAAATCACGTACCCGATGTCCGCTCGTGCCGACATTAATAAGCCGAAGCTTCAGCTCCGGATATGCGGATTGCAAGAAAGCGTCTACGAGCTCAACGTAGCCGTTGCCCGCTCCGCCGTCACCGGCTTCGCCGATCGGTTGTCTCCGATCGCAGTCCGTAATGGAGTCGCCGATAAGTACAATTCTGTCTCGTTGTTTAAAAAGCATACTCAACGTTCCCCTCTCGCACATCGCGCTAAATGTAAAGTTAATCCTACAGCTACACATGGAATCCTAAATATTCGACTGATAAGCTGCAGCACCATCGCTGCCCATTCATGTCGGATCAAGGTCAAAACCAACTATGAATGCGCTCTCATTCGACAGAACAAGTAACCCCCGAGCGTTCAAACGCAGCCGACGAGTTCATTCTCTAGTCTCTAGTGTTTCCTCTTTCATCATTCCCTCGCACGCCTACCGATTACAATTGCGCTCGTCATAATGGATCTGATGGCAACGGCAGCTCTTGAGCTACACCTATCATTGTATCAGGCTTTATAACGATTGGGGATAATGATTTTGAGTTTCCAGTAATATTCATAGTAATTAGTATATTATACCAGTAAACATGAGAAGAGCATGATGACAGCAAGCCTTGGGCCGCATGCTCTATACTCGAAGCTACATCAGAATGGTGCCGATTACGAGCGAAACGCCGACAATGATCGAGCGCAGCAAATGGGCGACCGCCTTGTTGCCTGCCGCGATTTCTTGACAAATCTTAAACTTAGGCGTCGCCAGATCAAACAGAACATAAACGAGACTAAGCACGGCGATACCGACGATCGACCAGCCAATCATCGCCCACCGGCGTCCAATACGTATCTGGCAAATAGCGGCGAATGAATGCAGCATCTTCGGGAGTTAGAGGATATGATGGATCATATTCCACATCATCGGCCGCAGCAAGCGCCCATAGAAGCGCCAGAAAGCCTTTGCTTTGCGTAATGGCGCTTTGCGCAGGATTAATGAGCCCAAGTCGACCTGCAACTGCAAGCCGCAGTACCTCTTCGCCGATCGGAAAGCTCTCTTCGTCTCGATCATCCGCCAGCAATTCGAGCGGATACAGCCGATACCAGATCCCGACTCGTTCTCCGCGCCAATACATTCCGTCCCCCTCAACCACTTCCAGCTCTCGGAACGGCGCAAATTCGGCCTCTAATCCTGCCTGCTTTGCCTGCTCCATAACGTAAGCCGTATTGGCCGCATCCTCCGGATGCTCCTGCCAATCCAAAGAACTAAAAACAAGCTTCCCGTTAACGCCGAGCGAGCGGTAATGCCCGACGATCTGGCTCAGTGCTCGCTGCAAACATTTATTCATTCCATCCGACGGATTCTTCCTGTCAGCAGCATACTCTGCCAACAGCGAACCGGCCAGATATGCAGCCTCCGGCACACCTGTCGGAGTATCGGTATTATTTTCTATCCATACCGGCCCTTCCTGTCCGAGCAGCCAATCCTGCCGCGAGAGCACGTGGTATGGTACTTCGCAGCGAGCCGCAGGGACGATAGCAGGATGGATACCTAGACGGTGAATGAGGAATGCATCAGGCAGAGAACGCTGTACGAATCTAAGCACGCTGCGATAGATCCGGTCGACTGTCTCCGAAGAAGCCCGGACAACTTCCACTTCTTCCGGAGTGTACGGAACGAAAGCGGACAAACAATAAGGGCTGCCGTACATGTAATGGTAGGGTACAATCCGCTCCCTCTCCCCGGCGAAAATTTGTTGGCGCGCGTGCAATAACGGGACTGCCATTCGGCCTGCCGCTTTCAACCTGTCGTTCATCATTAACAGTCAACCTCCACCGCTGAAGAAGCCGCTGCTTTTGCCAATTCCGCTGCGCGATTTATAAAATTCCGATTGCTTATCAACTGCTGAGGATTTGGAGCGATAGCCCTTGCCGTAATACCATGCCGACGACGAATGAGCTCCTTTGCCGGAAGTCCCAGACGGAGTCCGTCCGAACGACTGTCTGAAGATGATTGTCCCATTCAGCGTATGTAAGCTTCTCAGGTCGACGCATTCGATCAACCATGTTCATTCGTTCCCGCTCCTCCTCTCACAACCAACATGTACGTCATACGTCCACACGAAGCAATCGTTTCACGAACCATACATATTTTAGTCGAATAAGGGGGAAAATGAAGTAGTATCGTACGTTGTACAGTCTCTCCGATCCGAAGGGAGAACTCTAATGAAGCTACCGTCATTGCTGCGTTTACTGCTAGTCATCCTGCTGCTTCACATCATGGTTCCTATAGTGCCTGCCTCATCTCCTTTGTATATCGACGAGCTCCTAGTCCGCCCTGCCCATAAACATCGCAATGATTATGCGTGGGCAGCAGCTGCGGAGCCAGCGTTGACATCTGCCGGAGAAGGGGCTGAATCGGTGTCAGTGTCTGCACCTAGACGGCGGACCGTCATAAGCTGGGTCACGCTAGAGAAGCATTACCCCGGTGTATTCGTCACGCACGGCCCCCGCAACAAACGAAAAGCGGCACTGACGTTCGATGACGTACCAGACCCTCGCTATACTGGCAAGGTTCTCGACGTATTGGCTCGTCATCATGTCCAAGCCACATTTTTTGTTCTTGGATCGCTGGCCGCCCGCCATCCAGCGCTCGTCAAACGAATGGCGAAGGAAGGCCATGCCGTCGGGAATCATTCCTACAGCCATGCCTTGTTCTCGCAGCTGTCGCAAGAGCAATTCCGCCGCCAAATTGTCCGTACAGATGCTGTGCTGAAGCCGCTTATCGGATACAGCCCACGCTTCATCCGCCCCCCGTACGGAGAAGTACGGCCGAAACAGCTTCAGTGGGCGAAACGCAACGGCTATGTCGTCGTCAATTGGGATGTCGATTCTGTCGATTGGCGAAGCCTCCGCAGCCGAAACGTTATCCTGAATATCCGCCGAACGATTCAGCCCGGCTCAATCATTCTGCAGCATGCTGGCGGCGGTCCAACTCAAGATTTGTCCGGCACAGTCGAAGCGCTCCCCCGCATCATCCGGCTGCTCCAGTCCAAAGGCTACGAGCTCGTAACGATCCCGGAGCTGCTCGGCTCTTCTGCGGGAAGAAAATAGGTGCCTTTCGGCACCTATTCACCGCAGCCTTCGCTTACGCTCTCGCGAGCTCGCATGCCCAAAACAAAAAGGATGCCCATACGCCGCACTGCAGGCGGCCGATATGGACATCCCTTTTGTATAATCTCGAATGTTACTTCAGCACATACACCTTCACATACTGAATGCCAAATTTTTTCGCTTGGGTAGTTGTGCCGTTGACGAAAATGTCGATACGGTTTCCTTTTATCGCACTTCCTGCATCCGATGCCGTTGCAAGCATGCCGCCGCTTGGAAGCCCAGCATAGTCATACCCGACGATATACAGCTTGCTTCCGAGCTTTATTTGGCTCGGATCGACTGCGACTGTACCGACCTTAAGCGGATTGCCGAAATAATCAACCGCGCCCCAAGCTCCGTTCTCTGATGCCGCCGACGTGTAAGCAGTAGCCTTCGCTTGAACCGTTTTTAGCACGCCGTACGTTTTGCCTCCAGCAATAATTTCTCCGTTGCCGATCGAAGCTGCTTTCACAGAAGCAGCCGCTGCCATCGTCTTCGCTGCGGTCGCCGCCGGAATGACGAGCCGCTGTCCAATTGCAATATTGTTTGGATTCACATTCGGATTCGAAGAAGCAATCTGGTCTATAGAAAGTCCATAATACTTAGCCAATGTCCAGAATGTTGTCGTTTTCGAAGCGATGTGAATCGAAGCAGCGTCGGCCGACGCCGCCGACCAGGCGATCGAAATGCCCGCTATTGCAGCTGCAGCCGTTCGTGCCCATTGTTTCAAGCGTTTGTTAACCAAAGTCATATCCAATTATCCTCCTGTAAATACGCCTACGAGGTTAGTTGTCGGATTCGGATGAGGAGTCACCCTACGCATGGACGTCATATCCAGCGATTCACCCCGAGGAAATGAGTTGCAGCACCTCATACATTGATGCTGAACGATCTCCAAAAATCTCCCCCGCACGTTAGTTTCGGCTCGCGTTAAACAATACCACACCCAGCAAGGCACCGAAACAGGTAAATCATGGTTAACGCCGCAATCGCAAGCCCTCCAAGGCATTCCGTCAGCCCGTACAAATGCCGTTACGTGATCGTTTCGCATCTGAATACAACGGCATAACATTTGCGTGAGAACTGCACCCTTCGTATGTCGGTACGGTACGTCTCGCGACTGGAGGTGGTGGTCTATTTCAATGAATGTTGTCATAATGGCCGGCGGCAAAGGAACAAGATTTTGGCCTCGAAGCGTCGAGAGCGTGCCGAAGCAGTTTTTATCGTTCATCACAAGCGAAACACTGCTGCAGCAAACGGTCGCCCGCTTCCGAAAGCTTGTACCAGAGAATCGTCTGTTCATTGCAGCCCCGAGTATTTATATGCCGATCATATCAAGTCAGCTGCCCGGCTTTCGTCCGGAGCAAACAATTATCGAGCCGGAACAAAAAGATACAGCCGCAGCAATAGCTTTCACGGCTCATTCGATGCTTGCAAGAGATGACGATGCCCCGATCGTATTCGTACCGGCCGATCAATTTATACACAATGAATTTCGTTTTCTTGCTGCAATCGACCGTGCTGCCCAAGCTGCACAAGAGCCGCGGGCCATCGTGACGCTTGGCATTCGCCCTAGCCGTCCCGATACCGGATTCGGCTACATGGAGCTTGAGGCTTTACCACTGAGCGATTATGAAGCACCGGATGCTGATTTTCACGTTCACCGCGTCGCAAGGTTTTTGGAGAAGCCTGATGCCGCTACTGCCGTCCAATTGCTCTCGAAACCCAATGTATTGTGGAACAGCGGTATTTTCGTATGGAGGCCGTCGACGATCGCTTATCACATCGCGCTATCCGCTCCGCAGCTATGGAAGCCTCTAGAGGATTACCCAGATAATCCATCCTCTGCCTATGCCGCCATGCCAAAGCTATCCATCGATTACGCCGTTATGGAGAAGGCTGAGTCCATCTGGTGCATTCCAGTCGATTGCGGTTGGGACGATATCGGATCTTGGTCGGCATTTCGCCGGCATATGCCGCAAGACAGCTCCGGCAACGTGCAACAAGGACCGGTCCGTCTGGTAGACAGCGAAGGTAACACCATATATGCCGAGACCGAGACGCTTCTAATAGGCGTATCCGACCTGATCGTCGTCTCGACTGCGCATGGCTTGCTCGTCTGCCACCGATCCGAAGAGCCCCGCCTGAAATATTGGATTAATCAATCCTCGAGGTGATGATCTAATTGAAAGCTTTAATAACCGGCATTAGCGGCTTTGTCGGCAGCCACATGGCAGAGTTTTTGCTGAAGGAAGGCGTCGAAGTCGTCGGTACGATTCGTCAGCGGAGCAGAATGAATCATATCCAGCACCTTCTTCCTCACGTCCGGCTCATCGAGTGCGAGCTGCGCGACCCGCTTTCTGTCGAGCAATTAATGGACACTGAAAGACCGGACTACGTATTCCATCTCGCGGCGCAAAGCTTTGTCCCAACCTCTTGGAATTCCCCAATCGATACGATCCATAACAACGTCGTCGGCCAAATTCATCTATTCGAATCAATCCGCCGTTTCAATCTGCCGACGAAGGTCCAAATTGCATGCTCCAGCGAAGAATATGGCGAGGTGCATGTCCATGAGGTGCCGATCAATGAGAACAATCCGATTCGTCCGCTCAGCCCTTATGCCGTCAGCAAAGTAGCGCAGGACTATTTGGGGTACCAATACTTCCGAAGCTATGGTATTCCGGTCGTGCGCACCCGAACGTTTAATCATACTGGCCCGCGGCGGGGAGAAAATTTTGTCACTTCTAATTTTGCTAAACAAATCGCTGAAATTGAGCTTGGCCTGCGCCCTCCTGTCATCCATGTTGGTAATTTGCAGGCGAAACGGGACTTTACCGACGTACGGGATGTCGTCAGAGCGTACTGGCTGGCGCTGGAGAAAGGAACACCGGGCGAATGCTACAACATCGCCTCAGGCAGCTGCGTAACTATCGAAGAAATGCTCAACTTACTCCTATCGATGTCTACCGTGCAAGTAAAGGTCGAGCAGGACCCCGCACGCATGCGCCCCTCCGACGTCGAAATTTTGCTCGGGGACGCTTCTAAGTTTATGAGCCATACCGGATGGAAGCCGGAAATTCCGTTCGAGCAGACGATGTTGGATTTGCTCAATTACTGGCGTACTGAGCTGGCTAATACCTAATCGTCCTAAGCAGGTTTGACAAACCACTAAGGGGGGATGATCTATAATGGCAACCGCTACAGCACTACAACGGAGCAAGCAGAGAAGACAACGCCGCTCACTAAGCGGTAGAGCGCGTTCACGAAGCAGGCGGACGGCCGCGCGGGCACGCCGTTTAGGCAGACGGATACCATCCGCCTCGCGTCGGCGCCGACGCGCATGGCTGCGCCGTCGGAAGCGTTCGAGCCGGCGGAACAACAGACTCCGTAGAGCTTGGCCGATCCGATCTCGCATCCCCGTATGGGAACGCTATGAGCGAGATCCTCAATACGGCACCTTTAATCCCGGCCTGTCCGATCCCGATCGTCCAACAGCCGACTTGCGTCCACTTGCCCGGCCCGTCTCGATCCTCATTCTAACGTGGAACGGATTGGACTATACGCGCAGATGTATCGAAACATTGGAGCGTACGCTTCAGCCAGGAATGATAGACGTCATCGTCTTCGACAACGGCAGCACAGACGGTACGGTGGACTACCTGCGTACCATCCCTTGGATAAAGCTTATTACGCATCCCGTCAATATCGGCTTTGTAGCTGGTAACAATGCTGCGCTCCCTCACGCCCGCCCGGACAGCGATATCGTACTGCTGAACAATGATATTTTGACCGAGCAAGCAGACTGGTTGTCCAAAATGCAGGAAACCGCCTACCAGTCCCATGACATCGGTATTGTCGGCTGCCGTCTGCACGGCCCGGAAGGACAGCTTCACCATGCCGGCTCCTATATTTTGCCTGATAATTTAAAAGGCCAGCAGATCGGTGGAGAAGAAGCTGACGTCCGCCAATACAACGGTATCCGTGACGTTCAAGGTGTCATATTCGCATGCGCCTATATCAAACGGGAAGTGATTCAGCGCATCGGCTTTCTCGATCCGGATTATTTCTCTTACTTTGAAGACACGGATTACTGCTTGAAGGCTATTACAGCCGGGTATCGGGTTGTCTGCGACGGAAGGGTAACGCTGCACCATTATCACAATACTTCGACTCGCGTGAACGGCGTTGACTTCTGGGCTATGTATAACCGCTCCAAAGAGGTGTTCCGGACGAAATGGCATGCCGCATTAGAGGCGCGTTATGAGCGCGGCGTAAACTGGCATTCGGTCGCTTATCTGCCGATCTTCGGCTATTCGGAATCGTCCAAAAACTTAATGCTGGCGCTTGACCGCAACCATATGAAGGTCTCGTACCAATACTTGTATGGAGAAGGAACACCTATGCCGATCGACGAGCCCGACACCGGCCACGATATGCGAATTAATTTGTTCAAGAAACGCCCTTACGCGGGCGACGGCGTTCAGATTGTATATGGGCAAGGAGATGTTTTCTACAAAAATACGGGTCGTTATAAAATCGGCTATACGATGC
The DNA here is from genome assembly GCF_004001065.1 of Paenibacillus xylaniclasticus. Taxonomy (GTDB): domain Bacteria; phylum Bacillota; class Bacilli; order Paenibacillales; family Paenibacillaceae; genus Paenibacillus_T; species Paenibacillus_T xylaniclasticus. The sequence goes on along the minus strand of NZ_BIML01000008.1, from coordinate 47,973 downwards.
TTGAAGTAAACGGGTTGCCAGGTGACTGGGTGCAGCAAAGCAATCAGATGGATGAAATATGGGTACCGACACATTTCAATGCCCAGACATTCCGGGAAAGCGGCGTTCGCGTGCCGATCCATGTCATGCCGCTCGGCTTCGACCCCGATTATTTTCACCCTGGTATACGGAGCAAGAGGTTCGCGGATAAATTCACCTTCCTCTCCGTATTCGAATGGGGCGAGCGCAAAGCGCCAGAGCTTCTGCTGGAAACGTTCGCGTCTACATTCTATCATCGGGATGACGTGCTGCTCGTCTGCAAAATTATGAACAACGATTCGTCCATCGATGTTCCGGCCGAAATTCGCAAGCTAAGGCTCGGCTCTGCCGCAGACCGGATTTTAGTCCTTCATAATGATAAAATTCCGTCCGCGTGGATGAGCAGCCTGTACCGATCAGCCGACTGCTTCCTGCTGCCGACACGCGGTGAAGGCTGGGGAATGCCGATTATGGAAGCCATGGCTTGCGGTCTGCCAGTCATCGCGACGAACTGGAGCGGCCAGACTGAATTTATGAATGAGTCGAACGCATATCCTCTTCGCGTCAAGCGGCTTGTTCCTGCCGAGGCGAGATGCGTCTACTATACCGGCTTCAGCTGGGCCGAGCCGGACGCCGAGCATTTGCGCCATCTGATGCTTCATGTGACGGAGCACCGGGAGGAAGCGGCAGAGAAGGGACGCATGGCAGCCGCTGACATGCACGCAAGATTTACGTGGGATCATGCGGCGGCGCGAATAAAGCAACGGCTGATGTCATTATGAGAGCGCAGCGAAACAGATTAAAGCATGCTCGCCGCCGAGGGAGGACACGAGGTAAGGCAGCGCGCTTCACACGCCGTTCGTTAAGGAGAAACGGCAAACAGCGACATGCCGTTGGCAGAGCGTTCGCTCCTGCCGTCCAACAGCCTGTATATGAAGGGCTGCCCGGCGTGCAGCTCGTCGGGTTCAGCCGGTCTGACTCCGGCATTGGCGAGGCTTGCAGGCTGCAAGCCTCGTCGATGCTGACAGCCGGCGTCCCGACATCGATTATTTCGTGCGATGCCTTGTCCCTTAATATGCCGTCCGATGAATCCTGTGTACATCTTGAACGGAATGAGCCGATTTATCGCTGTACGGTGCTTCAGTTTAATCCCGACATGCTCCCGCATGTGCTGGGCAAATACGGCCATCGTATAGTCGAGCGTAAATTTACGGTCGGCTACTGGCATTGGGAGCTGATGGAGCTTCCGGATGAATGGACAACGCACTGGAACTATTTTCACGAAATATGGACGCCATCGCAATTCGTAAGGGATGCTGTAGCAGCAAGAAGCCCGATCCCTGTACTGACGATGCCTTACGGCTGCGTACCCGATGACGGGTTCCGGCCTGGCCGGGCCTATTACGGACTGCCAGCTGAACGATATTTGTTTATGACCATGTTCGATACGCACAGCTTCATTGAACGTAAAAATCCGCTCGGGGCACTGGATGCCTTTCTGCTCGCATTCGGCGGCAGCGATCCATCGGTCGGTCTCGTACTGAAAGCGAACAATGCACACCACGGCGGAGCGGCGCTTGCGCATTTAAAACAACGAATCGTCGGCTGCAGCAACGTTTATATTATTGAGGCCAGCATGACGCGGCAGCAAACAAGCGGGCTTATCGGCGAATGCGATGCATACGTCTCGCTGCACCGGTCGGAAGGCTTCGGACTCGGCATCGCAGAAGCGATGGTTCGCGGCAAGCCTGCCATTGCAACGAACTGGTCGGGAAGCACCGACTTTCTGAACAGCAGCAACGGCTTCCCCGTCGGCTTTAGGCTAACTCCGATCTCCGACACGATTGGCCCTTATCGCGCTGGAAGCCTATGGGCCGATCCAGACTTAGAGCAAGCGGCCTATTACATGCAGCTTCTTGCTCGCGACAGGCAAACTGGCATCCACCTTGGCGCAGCTGCCGCCCGGACTATCTTCTCCCGCTACCATCCAGCCATTGCCGGCGCCGCCATGCGCCAGCGGTTGACGCAGCTCGGACTGTTGTAGTCGGTGTCGCTTTCGCATACGAATGTTCTTCCGATCGCTGTTGTTTTCGGATTCTTCTGAATTCATATAATACCGTCCAATGGTAAGAATCCGAAAACAAAGGCGAACGCTGACACTTCTCTCACAAAGACGAATCCAGTATACAAATGCGTTCTTAATGAGACAATATGGGAATAAATGCTTCGAAGTTCATTCTACAAAATTAAAGACGGAACTTTATGGAGATGCGATGAGTTAATGCAAAAAATTTCAGTGTTACAGTCATACATAATCATTTTGCTTTCAGTAGGTTTGCTCAACCATGTTATCATCACCCCTTTGCTGCTTGGTGCATCGGGACGAGATGCCTGGCTTGTAGTGATTCTTGTATTAATCTGTTCACCAATATGGGTCGGCATTCTGAGCATTATCCTAAACAACATGAACGGCATGCATGTTAAGGATTGGTTAACGAAACACTTCGGAACATTTTTCTCAGCAGCCTTAATGGCTCTACACAGTGTACTTGTATGGTTTATGGGGTTCATTTCCTTAAAGGATACTACAACATGGACGATTGCAACGTATATGCCTCAAACCCCTATGCTTGTTCTTGCTGGCACAACGCTAATTGGATGTTTTTTTGCGGCATTTCAAGGGCTTCGCACCATTGCAATTTTTAGCGGAGTATTGTTGCCTTTTGTTATTATTCTAGGCAGTCTTGTCATGGCTACAAACATTCAATATAAAGACTACACCCTGCTTTTGCCCCTGTTAGAGAACGGAACACCTCCAATTTGGAAAGGTGTTCCGTACGCGGCTGGGGGATTGTTGGAGTTGATGGTGCTTATCTTATTTCAGCACAAATTAACAAAGAAGCCGGGTTTCAAAAGCTTAATGGTGATGTGCGTCTTACTATGCGGGCTTATGGCGGATCCTATAATAGGTTCAATTTCCATGTTTGGGCCTGATGAGGCGGCACATCAACGATATCCATCATACGCACAATGGAGGATGGTTCGACTAGGCGAATATGTCGAGCATGTTGATTTTTTTTCGATTTACCAATGGTTATCCGGTATGTATATTCGACTTTCCCTTTCTCTGTTTCTATTAAGCGAGCTGTGGAAATTGCAAAAGTATAGGTCGTTGCCTATGTTCCTGGGTGCCTTAGGTATGCTGGTTGCGACAATGTTGCCGATAAGCGATATGTTATTTCAAGATTTGCTTAGTCGATATTACTTCCCTTCGTTTTGTATCTTTACCCTTGGCGCCATGCTCGTGTACATCTCGGGAATATTTATTTCAACACGGCATAAAGGAGTATGTGAGAGAAGATGAGGAATTTCTTCAAAAATAATCGATCGAAGGACGGAAAGTCATCTAAACTAAAAGTGCCGCGCGATTCACGGCCTCTGAATGAGCAAAACCTTATTCAACATTTTCAGATGTGCTGTGATGTAAGTCATCATGTCTATAAATTAGTAGCTGGGGACGATCAATCGAGGATCGTTGCATTGTATTGCAGTGGATTATGTGACAATCAGCAGCTCATTCAGGATGTGGTGCTTCCTCACTTGACTCGGTATTATGAGAATCTCGGTTTTCACAACAATCAGGAAATTCTAGAGTCAAGCCAATTACAGCTTGAGAGCATTTCTTCCGAAGAGTGGGAGCAGCAATCCGAAACGGAGATTTTTGAAGGAAAATTGCTGTTGTTTATTCCGGCGCTAACTTTATTGTTCTCCCTCGACATATCGAAAAAGCCGGCACGTCAGCCCGAAGAATCCAATATTGAAGTCTCCATTCGCGGGCCGAAAGACGGTTTTGTTGAGGAACTCGGCGTCAATGTCGCATTAATTCGAAAACGAATCAAGTCAACCAGCATGGTATACGAAACGAAAACAGTAGGTGTCCGAACAAAAACAAACATTGCAATTCTCTATATGAGAGACATTGTTGATCCGAAAATTGTCCAAGAAATCAAGACGAAATTGGATCGCCTTCACATTGACGGTGTATTCAGCGCCACTCAACTGGAAGAGCTAATGGAACCGACCAAAGCATTGTTTCCTTTGATGGGCTATACGGGAAGACCAGACTTTGCCGTGAACTGCATGATGAATGGACGTGTAGCGCTGTTAGTGGATGGTACCCCAGCTGCTTTGATTGCTCCGGCCAATTTGTTCCTGCTTCTGAAAACACCAGAAGACATTCACTTTACTGCTTTGTCTGCTACGTTTGGACAAACGCTTCGTTTGCTTGGATTATGCGTATCGCTTATGCTACCTGGTTTTTGGGTCGCAATTCTTGCGTATCATCAAGACCAACTGCCCTATTACCTTCTTGCAACAATTGGCGTTAACCGGCTAGGTATTCCTCTTGGCTTGACAGGTGAAATGTTAATCGCGCTCATCTTTTTGGAAATATTGCGGGAAGCCGGTATTCGATTGCCTACTGCAGTTGGGTCTACGGTTACGGTAGTAGGAGGGCTCATTCTAGGAGATGCGGCTATTCGTGCAGGATTTTTGTCACCCGGCATCGTTGTTATAGGTGCAATTACGCAAGTATTCGGATCAACTTTATCCAGCCAGTCACTGTCTGGGACAATAAGCATTTTGCGTTTTTTTCTGTTCGCTTTGTCATCGATTATGGGGATCTATGGTTTCTTACTTGCATTGTTTATTGTAATAACTCACCTAGCTTCTTTACATTCATGCGGTTTGCCTTACCTGGCACCGGTTTCGCCTCCATTCAAAGATTTCTCCAATGCGTTGTTTCGTTTACCTTGGAAATGGCGGAAAACCCGCCCTGACATGCTAAACACTCAAGATTCCACACGCCAAGGGGATGGTCAGACATGAACGTACACAAATGTGCCGCTCTTCTCTTGCTCCCCTGCATTCTCACCGGATGCTGGAGTAAATATGAATTGCAAAACATGAATTATGCAACGGCCGTTGGAATTGACTATGTGGATGGTCAGTACATCATTTATGCGCAAATGCTCGATTACTCGACAGTCGCCAAATTGGAAGGGCAACAGAAGGCGGAACAGCCCCCGGTCTGGATCGGTAAAGGAATAGGTATCTCATTTACAGACGCAGCGAATGATTTATACAGCACTTCGCAACAAAGGTTAAACTGGGGACAAATCTCTGCCATATTGTTTAGCGAAAGGTTATTGAAGGAAAGAAAAGTCGGTGAAGTGCTGGAACTGATTAACCGATATCGTGAGATCAGGTACTTAGCGTGGGTATTCAGTACGCGCGACCCTCTCGATGAGATCTTAGTTGCGACTCCATTTTTCAGATTATCGCCAAAAGCATCGATTCTGCATAACCCCGAACAAAATTATCGGCAGCGTTCAATTCTCGCTCCGATCCGTATTCAAAATTTTGTTCTGGATTCAAACGAAAAAGCGAAGATAAGCTACATACCAGAAGTTTCTATCCGAAAGGGTCAGTGGAAAGAAAATCAAAAACCGCATGAGTTGCTTAGATATTCAGGCATTCAAATATACGATGAGGATAACTACTACGCACGCATGAGCCTCGAAGAAATAAAAGGAATGCCATGGCTGAATAAACATACCATTCGGCTTCCCATTAACTTGTTTACTGATAATAAGCTCGTTGCAGTTCTCGTCGCTGAAAAACCCGAATACAATGTAAAATCATGGGTTAAATATGACAAAGCATATTTCGATATTTCCATCAGGGTGAAGGCTGGAGTAAACGAGATACATACAAAAATTACGGAGCAAGAACTTACGCAGTTGGCTCAAAAAGAAATCGAACAACAAATTAGGCATACCTTTCAAAATGCGTTCGAAAAGAAAATAGATATTTATAATCTGGGAGAATTTCTTTTTCGCAAAAATCCTGATGAATGGAAGCGGATTGCATCCGATACTGTGCTTAACAAAGATTCCTTACGAAATATCAATGTTAATGTACAAATCGTATACTCTGGTAGATATAAGCTTTCACCTTGATGCTGATTCCATAAAAAAGCGATCTCTCCCCAGCAGAAAACCGGGAAGAGATCGCTGTATAATACGGAATAGCCCTATCATTACCAATCATTAATTTTTTCTTCATTATATAGATGGACACTTAGCCCGTAAATTCTTGTACCCATTCGCCGTTGTAGTAAGCGACGCCGATTTTCGTAAAGTTTTTGCTCAAAATGTTCGCTTTATGGCCGGCGCTGTTCATCCACGCGTTCATAACTTCCTGCGGCGTCCTCTGACCCTTCGCGATGTTCTCGCCTGCATACGAGTATTTCACGCCGTAGGAGCGCATCATGTCAAATGGCGAGCCGTAAGTTGGCGACGTGTGGCTGAAGTAATTGTTCGTGTACATATCCTTCGCTTTGTCAGCAGCAACCTTCGTAAGGAGCGAGTCGCTCGTCAGCGCGGACAGGCCTGCCTTCGCCCGCTCTTGGTTTACGAGATTAACCACTTGCTGCGCATAAGCGCTAACGCTCGTAGAAGTACCTGTACTTGGCGTGGACGTGCTGGTGCTCGGCTTCGGCGTACCCGTACTTGGCGCAGTCGTGCCCGTACTTGGCTTCGTCACCGTTCCTCCGTTATATTGGCTCCATATTTGATTCCAATCGAATTGAATACCATATTGTGCGGCGATTTTTTGCAACTCGCTCAAGCTGCCTGTCGTAATCGTTGTATATTTCGTCGTAACGACGGGTGCTGCGGAAGCCGACTGTCCCGCGACTCCGAAGCCTGCGAAAGCCATACCTGCGATAACGGCGCCTGCAATCGTCTTGCGAATATACTGCATGTTCATGTTTTCGTCCTCCCCGGATCGGTAAATGTCGTTCGAAACAAGAAGCGATACAAGTCGTCTCCTTTTCGATGCCATCTATCTTATCACGGGGGGATAAGACAAGCATGAATCAGTTTCTGGAAAAGATTAGAGGATTCTCAGACCACTTCTCACCTTTTTCAGAACATTCAGCCTTTAAACGTGCAATACAAATCGACAACCTCACGTCCGCCAACGAACATCGCCATCAGTTGTTCATAAGAAGCAAGTCGAGGAACCGTATAATTAAAGTCGATAATGTACAGATGAGGATATAATTTCCTCAATGTTTGATATAGAATAGCCGGGTCTTCCTTAAAAATCGTAAGCTGAGCCCCGGGATTAAACTCGACGATCAGGTCCGGCTTGAAGGCCGAAATCGTCTTCTCCATCCCGCGCAGCGCCGGCACCTCAGCACCTTCGACGTCCAGCTTAATTAAATCGAGCCGCTTCAGCCCTTTCTGCTCAGCCCAATCGTCAATTCGAACGCATTGAACGGTCTCCTGAATGCCCCGCTCCGCATGCTCCGTCGTCAGATGCGACCACGCGCCGCCGAAATCGATATACGAGAACTGCATCTCCATATTGCGGTCGAATACCCCGAGCCTCACCGGCTCAATAATTCCTCCGCCATTAAGCTGTGCATTGTAGGACATATAATGAAAGTTCATAGCTGACGGCTCGAACGCATACACGCGTCCCTGTCTGGCATAAGCGCTCATCGCTATCGAAATCGCCCCGATATTAGCCCCGATATCAAGGCAGACGCTGTCCGGCTTCAGTATATGCTGCAAAGCATTCATAACATGCGGCTCATAATAACCGCCGCTTTTCTCAATCCCGGCCAACACCTGATCGCTCGCGCTGCCTGTTAACAGGAATGGATGCGGATGATTCGGCAACCGAAGATACGTTGATTTATTCGTCATATTTTATTTTCCTCCTTATGGGAATCTGGGGAATCTGGAATCCAAGCTATAGCACAATGGCACGCATAATGACAGGCCCGTCAAGGATCGCCCGGCGGCCGGCTGAACATGCATTCAGCCAATACGTATGCGCTCCGGCTTCTTGTGCAGCTACATCGCAATCCATCGTCATCATGGCATGCCAATGACACATCTCTGAAATGCGGAACAGCTCGGGTCCCGAGCTGGACGAGGCACGGATGACGATCTCCATCTCACCCAGATCAGCCGTAATCGGCTTGCTCCAGCCGATCTCGAACGTGAGCCGAACGTTACAACCCGGCTTACTCGTCGTCAACGTTAGCTGTGCAATCGGCAGCTCCCATTCGGTCAACAGAAAAGGGACGATCTGATGTCTGTCCAGCCTAAATTCCGCCTGCTCCTTCATCTTGTACGTCATTCTCCTCTCGGTCTTCAACTGTCTCCTGTCTATTGTTCTATCTAGTATATGCTTGGCCGCGATTGCCCGTACGGGCATAGACTTGCTGACATAGGATAGATTAACAGTCTGAAAGAAAGGAGGTCTGCATATGGAGCTGAAAGAAATTGCCGGCTCATACGATGCGATCTTTAGTCTTGGCATGAACTGCCTGCCCTCCATCCAGCTCGAACGCAACGGAATCCGGCCATACACCGGCGTTCTGGATTGGGTCCATACCGATCATCTCAAGGATGTCACTCAGATGATCAACAAAAGGTTTGCGGATTTCGGACTTCGCCATAATCTCGTAAGCGAAGGTCCTTTCGGCGATTTTTTGCTGTTAAGAGATTTGGCGAACGGAATGGTCATCGTCCATGATTTTCCGTTGAAACGCAACAGTGCGACGAGCTTGACCGATTACGATGCCTTCCGCAAAAAAATGGATCGGCGGATCGAACGTTTTCTGCATAAGGCGGCAACCTGCAAGCGCATTCTGTTCATTCGAACGGGCGGCTATCCGCATGAAGCGTTAGAGCTGGAGCAGGCGCTTAGCGCCATCGTAAAGCATGAATTTCATATTCTGCTCGTTAATCACAATCCGGTTCCCGGGCTGATCGAGGATCACTGGACGCATAAGCATACATGCGCGGTTACGCTTCCGAGCCAGGTCGACATTTGGAACGCGAACGATCATTATTGGCGTCAACTGCTGCAGCATGTGAAATATACGGGATAGAAGTGCATGCAGCAGGGGCGAATAACGAAAAACCGCTGATCGCGGCACATCCGTATCCCGGAATATGCTATACGCTTCAGCGGTTTTTAACTCAAGTACGACTCAGACTCGCTGCTCTCGATAATAAGACACACCGAGCGATTGAGGCTGGCCGGACGGCTTGTTGCGGTTATACCAGCCGATGAATATGAGAACAAGTACCGTAATGAGGTATGGGAGCATTTTCAGAAAATATGGAGGTATTGCTGCTGTAACAGTCTGAATCCGATAGCCGAGCGCCTCGAACGCACCGAACAAATAAGCGCCGAGCAGCGCACGAACCGGGTTCCAGCGCGCGAATATTACTAGTACTACTGCAATCCAGCCTCTTCCGGCCGTCATTCCTTCCATCCAGTTCGGAGAGAAGACGAGCACAAGATAAGCGCCGGCCAGCCCCATCAGCATCGCCCCCGCTGCTATATGCCCGTATCGAACAGCTGCCACACGAATGCCCATTGCATCTGCCGTAGACGGACTGTCTCCGACGGCGCGCAGCTTTAGCCCCCAGCCCGTACGGAAAATATAAGCCTGCATGACGATCACCAGCACGAGGCTTGCCCATAGGAGCACATTCTGCCTCCCTAATAAATCGCCCAGCAGCGGGACGTTCTCCAGCATCGGTATATTCAGCCTCGGTATGCCGGATGGAACGGGCAGTCCCGCGTATGGCTTCCCGAGAAAAGCGCTTAGTCCGGTGCCCAGCAGCGTCAGCCCCATACCAGACAACGTCTGGTTCGCTTTCAGCGATACACACAGCACACCATGCAGCACGCCGAATGCCGCACCAGCGAACATCGCCATCGCGATCGCAAGCTGCCAGCTACCGGTGCGCGACAACGTGATGATGGAGACGACAGCCCCCATCAGCATGACCCCTTCTGTCCCTAGAAAAATGACACCGCACCGCTCCGACAGAATGCCCCCAAGCGTTGCGAACAGCAGCGGTGTGCCGGCGGACAAAGCAGCAGCGAGAAGCGTTGTAACAAAGTCCATGCTACTCTCCTCCCGTCCGGGTCGCCAGGCGCAGCCGAATCCGGTAGCTGCGCAGCTGTTCCCCGCCAATAAGGAATAATAAAATCGCCCCTTGCACGATAAGCGACATCGAAGCGGGAAGTCCGATCATCTGCACACTGTAGCCGCCGACGATTACGGCGCCGCACAGCACCGACGAGACAATCAGTCCCCATGGATTCAGCTTGGCGAGCCAAGCGACGATGATCGCCGTATAGCCGTAGCCTGGCGAGATCGAATACATCAGCCGGTGGGAGACACCCGATACTTCCGCCATCCCTGCGGCACCTGCCAGACCGCCGCTAATGAGCATGACGAGCAAAATCTGCTTCGTGACGGATATGCCCGCATGCCGCGCTGCTTCCGGATTGGAGCCAAGCAGCCGCAGCTCGTAGCCCCACCGCATCCGATTCAGGATGAGCCAATAGAAGAACACGCCGCCAAGGCCGATGAACAGCCCAAGATGCAGCCGGCCGCTTCCGAGCGTTGCAAGCTGCATCCACGTCTCGAACATCGGCGTACCGGGAAAATTGAAGCCTGCCGGGTCCTTCCATGGGCCATATACGAAATAATCGAGCAGCAGCAGCGCTATGTAATTCAGCATTAAGGAAGAAATGAGCTCATTCACTTGAAAATGCGTCCGCGGCACCGCCGCCAGCAGCCCCCATATGCCGCCAGCCGCCGCGCCTGCAGCGAACATGAGCGGGAGGTAGGTCCAATGCGGCATTCCCGGACAATAAATTGTGACGGCAGTCGTCGCAATCGCCCCCGCAATGAATTGTCCCTCCGCCCCGATGTTCCAGATCGAGATGCGGTAAGCGAAGGAAACGCCAAGACCGCACAGCAAGAGCGGAATCGCTTTGACAAGCGTCTCGCTGATGCCGCTCGCCGAGCCGAACGCACCGCGTCCCATCGTCTCGAACACGTTGATTGGATTGAGTCCGTTCAGAGCGATTAAGACACTGCTGAACAGCAGGGCAAGCAGCACAGATCCGATAGAGACGATAAACCCAGAAGCAGGAGAGACGCCCCGCTTGCTCCATTCCAGCCGATACTTACCGCCCGGTATGACGACCGCTTTACCGTTCATATCTATCGCCCTCCCTCAGATGATCGCCCGTCTGCCGGGGCTGTCAGCCTTATCGCTTGCAGCCGACCGTTCTGCTCCTTTACAGCTGTCTTCTCCGCCAATCCGGCCATCCGCAGGCCGATGTCTGTACGCGTCGCCTCTGCCGCTATAAACTCGCCATTAGCCGCTCCGTTATAAGCAACGACGATCCGGTCTGCGAGCCTCATCAGCTCATCGAGATCCTCGGAAATCAGAAGAATGCCGCTTCCTTCGTCTCGCAGCCGCCGAAGCAGCCGATGCACAGCGTCCGCTGCGCCGACGTCCAGCCCTTGCGTTGGATGTACTGCCAGCATAAGGAGCGGCCGCCGCTCCAGCTCCCGGGCGAACAACAGCTTCTGCTGATTGCCCCCGGACAGCATTCGCACCGGCGTTGCAACGTCCGGCATCCGAACGGCGAACTGTTCAACCAACGATTCCGCCCAAGCCGCATTTGCCTTCCGGCGCATAAAGCCGAAGAGAGACCGCTCTCGGCTGCGGTATGATTTCATGAGAAGATTGTCCACTGCATCGAGACCACCTGCCAAGCCGGTCTTCATTCGATTCTCCGGCACATACCCGACGCTGCGTCGAAGCATCCCTTTAATCGATGCTTGACGAATCAGCTCGCCATTCAACCACAGCTCGCCGCCAACGCGCGGCCGACTTCCGGCGATAACCTCGGCAAGCTCCTTCTGCCCGTTCCCGGCGACGCCGGCAACGCCCACAATCTCACCTCTATGCACGGAAAGGTCGAACCCTTGCAGCGCAGGCTCGCCGTGATCGCCAAGCGCTTGCACACCGCGCAGCTTCAGCAGCGGCTTGCCGTCCGCTTGGTTCAAGGGCCGCTGCGATGACAATTCCGCTCGCTCTTCCTCCCGTTCCCTGCCCATAATCCATTCAGCTAATTGCCGTTCATTCGTATCCGCAGTGCGCACCGTCCGCACCATCATTCCTCGCCGCATGACCGATATCCGGTCACATGCAGCCATAACCTCACGCAGCTTATGAGTCGTAAGAATGACCGTCTTACCGTCCTTTTTCAGCTCCTTCAGCGTTAAGAGCAAATCGTCCGCCTCTTGCGGCGTCAGTACAGCTGTCGGTTCATCCAGCACGATAACATTACATTGCCGATACAGCGTCTTCATGATTTCAATCCGCTGCTGCTCCCCAACCGACAGCTGCCAAACCGGACGGTCCAGCGGAATGAACAGCCGATACTGCTCGCACAACCGTGCGATCTCCGCACTCTTGCGCCGTTTCCAAGCTCCCCCTCTCCATAGATCAGCGAATCCACCAGCCTCCCCGAGTACAATATTATCCAAGGCTGTCATGGAGGAGACGAGCCGAAAATGCTGATGCACCATCCCGATACCATATCCGTACGCTTCTTTCGGCGAGCGAATACGCGCTTCACAGCCGCTTACCTTCACTGTTCCGGCATCTGGCCTATAGATGCCGAAAAGCACGCTCATCAGCGTGCTTTTGCCTGCCCCGTTCTCGCCGAGCAGCGCATGAATCTCGCCTCGCGCCACGTTCAGATCAACGCCGCCTAGCGCGACTGTGCTTCCGAACGTTTTGCGAATGCCCGACATCTCAACGGAATATTCAGCCGGATTATCAGCTGCTGCATATACAGAATCGCCGCTTGACGCATGCTGGATGCTCATGAGACTCACCGCGTCCCTTCGCTCATTTTACCGCTATTATAGAAGTCTCCTCGCAGCGGCTCAATGCGCTGGACCTTTTTTCAGAATCGGTTACAAAAGAATGCCGGCCCGTTGTGCACCATGCACCGCAGCACGCCAGCCAATGAGACGATCTTGCACCCTAGTGTGCGACTCGCTATAATGGGACCCGATCCATAGAGCTTAAACCAATCGTCTATTGAGGAGGAGCCATCTTATGCAATACCGTTACCTGGGGAACAGTGGATTGAAATTGTCCGCGCTCGGCCTTGGCACGAATGCCTTCGGCAAGCGGGCAGACGAAGCAGCCTCCAAAGCGATCATTCATCTCGCACTAGACCGCGGCATCAATTTTATTGATACCGCAAATATCTATGCCGCTACCGAATCCGAGCGGATTATCGGCGGAGCGCTGCAAGGACGCAGGCATGAGGCCATTCTCGCCACAAAGGCCGGGCTGCCGTGCGGACCAGGCATTCATGACCGTGGCTCGTCCCGCCATCATCTGATGCGCGAGCTGGAGAGCAGCCTACGTCGCCTTCGAACCGAATACGTCGATCTGTATCAGATTCATACGTTCGATCCTAACACACCGCTTGAAGAAACGCTGCGAACGCTAGACGATATGGTTCGCTCCGGCAAAGTCCGCTACATCGGCGCATCCAACTACGCTGCATGGGAGCTTATGAAGGCGCTCGGTACGAGCGAGCGGCTCGGCCTTAACCGTTACGTCTCAACGCAGACAAGCTATTCGCTTGCCGATCGGACGCCGGAGACCGAGCTTGTCCCGCTGTGCCTCGATCAAGGCGTCGGCATCATCCCTTACTTCCCGCTCGCCGGCGGCATTCTGACCGGCAAGTACGCAGGTATTTCAGCGCTGCCGGCCGGCTCCCGCGCTGACAAAGATCCCGGGTTCGCCAGATTTCTGACCGAGGATCGAATCGCGCTAGGCGAGCGCGTCGCCGCTCTTGCAAGCCAAGCGGGCTGCACCCCAGCGGCGCTATCGCTAAGCTGGCTCATGCAGCGTCCGGCCGTTGCAACCGTCATCGTCGGCGCCACCAGCGCGGAGCAGCTTGAAGCGAATCTCGACAGCGTAGAGCTGCAGCCGGCTGCCGAGCTGATCGACGAGCTCGATACGCTGAGCGCTCCGCTCCGGTATGGCGAACCATTCGCTGTATATCGGTTAAATTAAGGCCGCAACCACCGTAAAGAGGATGTTGCAAATTGTAGACTGAAGACACCATAATGTAATCATTGACTTACATCGATCCTGACTCACCTTAGATCATCGCAATGATACTGTACAGCAAGTGCAGAATCTGAACCGCCGAATATCAATTCATTACATGGAGGGCACACAATTGGCAGGAATAGCATATTGCATCATGAGTCACGGTAATCGGAGCATTTGTCCAGGCTTCTGAAAGCCATTTACAACAAGGATAATCACTATGCCGTGCATGTGGACGCTAAAGCTCCCCAAGATACACATGACCTTGTAAATGTCCTGTCTAAGCAATGCTCAAACCTATACGTTTTGCCACCAATTAACGCTGCGTGGGGCGACTGGTCGTTGGTAGAAATCGAGCTGCAAGCCATAAAACTTTTGCTTGATCTTGATCTACCATGGACGCACTATATTATTTTAAGCGGCCAAGATTTTGCTCTTGCCAATCAACAGACGATAAGGGGCTTCCTTGACCGGAATTTAGATCAAAGTTTTGTAAACTATATCCCTCGATCTATAGGACAAGCATTTAAACACAATCTACTGTACACCGAAAATGACGGCATCGTTACTGCAGTCGCAGAACGAACGGCGCCGTTCCAAGATCTATTTCCTCAGATAACGATATACGAGGGGTCACAGTGGAAAATACTTAATCGCGAGTGCGCGATCTACTCGCTGTATTCAGAGCAGGCTATAGCTTTGCAAGCATTCTATAAAGATTCGTTTGTACCGGATGAATCCTATTTTCAAACCGTTCTTAGCTATTCTTCATTGGCTCCAATGGTCCAAAATAACAACATGCGTTACATGATTATGGAGGATTACACCAATGGACAAGGCGTTATTCGCCCAAGGGTTCTCGTAACGGATGATCTAATCAATATGATGAGTTCAACGGCATTGCCCGTAATTTTGATGCTTCGGTAGATTCTACCGTAATTGATATACTACAGCAGGTAGTTGTTTAATCGATTAAACGGAACTGCCCCTATAACGTGAGACAAATCAAAACACCAACAAGAAATGCCTCCAGATCGTATGATGCGGAGGACAGCTTGGAGGTGTTTTCATTTTGTCCGCAGGCAAAAAACGACGCAGGCCGTTCGCTTCCGCGGCAGTCCTCGTCGTAATGCTTTCATCCATCTATTTCATTCGAAAACGGAAAATGAAGCTTATCCGCCTTAAGCAGATTACATTCGCTGCAAGCGCACACGCAGTTCATCGGCGACGATAGTCCGCCCTTCGACTTCGGTAAGACATGATCGATCGTATCGCCGTATCGGCCGCAATAACGGCAAACATAATTGTCTCGCTGCAAAATAAGAAGTCTGAAATCGCTCTTCGTATACAGCTTATGAATAAGCCTCGGATGAATAATGCCCGCTGCGCCTTCGTTCACCATTCGTACCGCGATATCCTTCTCAATCTCGGTATGCCAGCGCTTGCCCGTTTCGCGGCGTCCCCGCAGCCGAATCATGCCCGTGCCTTTGTCATTTAGCAGCGATGAATCAAATACGAATGGACCCTTAAACGGCATAATCTTCTTATCTGGCGGCCTCACGGCCGCCCGCTTCGGCTCCAACGCTTCCGTATCCTTCTCGACAGCACGCTTTCCTTTGCGGCGCCGTTTTCTTTTGCGCTTGCGCTTAGCCGGCTTCGCTTCATCACCATCCTTGCTGGTTTCCGCTTCCCCGTGCGGGCTTGCCGAATCAATGTCCCCAGATTCGGGTTCTATCGTACCGTCCGCAGCTTTAACGAATTCAGCAGCAGGCTCCGCCTCATCGCCGATCGTTCGACCGGCGTCAGTTCTATCGCCTTCGACCATCAGCTCGCCGCTTTGCGGCGCCTTCTTCGCCTTACCTCCGTGCTTCCGGCGGCGTGTGCGCTTTCGCTTCTTGTGGCGCGGATCGGCATCAGCCTCCTTGGTCACATCACGCAAACGCTGCTTCTCCTCACCGCTTTCCTGCGATGCGGCCTGCTCAATTGCTGCAGGCCATACAGCCTCTTCCCTCTCATCCTTATAAAGCGCTTGCGCTCCTAGACGTTCTTCGCTCTCCTCTTCCCGAGCCGCCGCATCGGCTTTGAGCCGCTTACGCGTTCTTAGGCAGCTGCGGCATATACTGCGCCGCGTCCCGCGCCCGGACCGCTTCGGATACGATTCCGGCGGCTTCTCGACGCTGCAATCGGCGCATTTGATCATATTCATGCCCATTCCCGCTCCGTTCCCCATAATGCTGCCCCGGACATTAACCACACCTAACTTTCCTTCATGTTAACCAAAATCCCCGCATACCGCAAGGAACAGAATACTGTACAACGTTCTTATTAGCGATAAATAAATATGACCGACCGGAACCATTCCGATCGGCCAATATCCCTATTCTGCTTGACTCATCTTAGCTTCTATTTCGAATTCAATGTTTTGAATCGCTTCTTCGAGCGTCATTTGACCCATAATGACATTGTTCATATTAGCGCGGCCCGTCTCATCCAGCTTCTGTATGGCGGACGAAGACAACTGCCGCAAACTGTCGTATAAATGATTGCTAATACGATCGAATGCATAGAAAACGGACGTCTCGTCGTTCTTCCTCTCTTCCGTTAACCGCACAGGCAAATCGTCCGGATTTAATCGCGGAAGCAGTCGGCTGTATTGATCGCCCGTTACATACTCAATAAATTCCCAAGCTTCATCCTGCTGAATAGAATCGGAAGGAATCGAAAATATGTCTGTGAGATATATATTCGTTCCTGTCACGGGGTGCTCCCCGCTTCCCGGCATCGTAACAAGACCCCAATCCAAATCCTTATAACGTTCTTGGTTCGATTTCAACAAGTAGTAAAGATACGAACTGTCCAACGCTAATGCGACATTGCCTTGAAGGAAAGGATAACTTCGCTTCTCGATCGCTCCCCGGTCTGTTGTCGGCATTGAGTCTGTTTGGCTAGGGTCCCAACAAATTCGTTCCTTGAAGCAATCCGCCACTTGTTGAAAAACATGCTTCCATGGTTCAGTACCTAAAGCGAACGTCTTCCCGTTATACAAGGTTAATCCTTTATTTTGACCGATATTAAGCGCCATCATAAACGGATTCTCGACATCGTTACTGTAATATCCGAATACTTCTCCTTCGTTATTACTACCGGCAAATCGCTGCGCCAGTATAAAGAGCTCATCCCACGTTATCCCATTAGTTGGCAGAGGAACACCGTTTTCTTCGAACAGCTTCTTATTGTAGTATAGTCCCGTACCTGTAAATGTAGGTGCCAGTCCAAATATTTCGCCCGCATCATTCTTCAAGAAATCCATTATCCCAGGTGTAATGTCCGAAATGTTATGTCTATTTTTGTTGATATAACTATTCAGCGGCGCTAATTTTTCCTTGCCCGTCAAATAAGTATAATCATTGCTGGACAGCAACACGATATCCGGCTTCTCTTTATCCATCAATTGGTTAAAAGCCTCTATAGGTTCGACCCCGTTCAGAATATAATCCGCAGCAGATATGAATCGAAGATCATAGTTAGGATGCGTAGCTAAAAATACATTGCCGTATTGTTCATTAAATACCATTTCGCTCGTACCCAGTATAGTTAACGTTACCGTCTTGCCCGATTCCTGAGGACGGTTCGAGCAACTAACAAGTATTAAAGAAGTGAGCATTATGATTAAAAGCAGCTTAGTTTTCATATCTTTACAGTACCTCGATCATTGTTATGTTTAAACTTTTCATTAATAAAAGCAAAAAGGAAAGGGAAGGAAAATCCTCCCCTTCCTATTAATTAACAGCATGAAACATATTCCGAATCGACATATACGCTACAATGGGAACAGTATCCATCACATGGCTTCATTTGTCCGAATACAGAACAGGTAACCGTCACAACGACAGGCGAACAAGTATATCTATGCTTGTATTTTATTTTTTTGTCCCCGCATGGATTACTCGTGCATTCTTCAATAGTTCCGCACATAAATATCACCTCCTTTCAAATAATGATCAGCCTGCGCTTTAAACATTCTAGAATACCTTCCATTTAATGCGATCAATTGTTCATGACTCCCCATTTCGACGATTTCACCATCATGAAGCACAATAATTTTATCGACATCAGTACAAATCGCTAGACGGTGCGTAATTATGAGCGCCATCTTATCTTTGCAATACTTAACAATACTATTAAGAAGCTCTGCTTCTGAAATTGGATCAATTGCTGCCGTCGGTTCATCCAGTACAACCAATTCAGCTTGTTTAAATAAAGCTCTTGCAAACGCAATTTTTTGCCACTGCCCACCTGATAACTCCGTTCCGTTATTAAGGGATGGTCCTAATTTGGTTAACTCCTGATCCGGAAACGACTGCATGAGATCTATCAGATGAGATTGTTCAACTACTCGGTTAAATATGTCCGAATCCTCTCCCGAGGGATGGGACAATGTAATATTTTCCTTAATGGTCAGTTCATATTTTGCAAAATCTTGAAACATTACTGTAATTCTTTTGAACACTTCTGACTTTGGCAACCTTCTAATATCTATCTTGTTGTAACTAACATAGCCAGCCGATGGAGTAAATAGTCCGGTCAAACATTTGGCTAACGTGCTCTTTCCGGAGCCATTATCGCCGACAACAGCCACAGTCTCCCCGGGCTTGATGGAGAACGAAATTTTTTTTAGTACATCGAAGGTACCGTTGGGATATCTGAAACTCACATTGTTAAATTGAATCCCTTCCGCGTATACAGGCTTCTCGTCCATCGTTGTAGCAGCTGGTTGCTCCGTCTCGAGTCGATTAAAATCAACGTATTCTTGCATTACCAAACTATAATTTCCAATAGTCTCAAAATTACGAGCAATTAATTCCAAATTACTAATACAGACGGCCAGCAGTGAAGAATATGCGACAAACTCCCCCGCAGATATATACTTCTGCGCAACAAACCATAATATGACTAATACATAAATAAAATTAATAACTTGATTAAGAAGTGTTATAGAGCCTCTCTTTTTAATTGCTGTTTTTTCAAGTTGATACTGTTCATTTGACGTTTGCCAGAGGAAAGATTTCCACAGCTCTATCAAGTACTTTCCATGACCAAAAATTTTTATCTCTTTTTGCACGATCCGATTGCTAAACAAACCAAGAAGATAATTACTTCTCCTTAAATTATGCGTTTGCCAAAATGCTTGAGAATATTGCGCCTTGGATATCGATAAACTTGAAAATAACGACGGTACTAATAACACAATTAATATGAATACGAGAGACCAGTGTAGCTTAAATAGAAGAAAAGAATATCCAACTAATGTAATGGAATATTTGACGATATCAATTATCATAATCAGAACAGTAATCGCCTTGTTTCCCATACCATTGGAAACTCTATCTATTAAATTGTAGTTGTCGGTTTTCTCAAAAAATATTAATGGAAGCTCCATTAATTTATTGATAATGGAATGATCGAATGTATAAGTAGCCGTTTGTATTAATTTGGTTTTGACAAGCGATTTATAACTGGCAATTATATAACTTGTCATATGAATAACTAATTGAACGGAAGCCGTAATTAAAGTTTGAGATATCGAAACATCACCATAAAGTGTCTCTACGATCCCATCGATTAGACTTTGGATAATATAAACTTGGATGATAGGAATAACGGCCTCTACTAAAGAAAGAAGGATGAAAATTAATGTATTTAGTTTCTGGTTCTTTACTGCTATCGTGAATAGGTTCGAATAAAGCGAGAGATTTATTTTACGAACCATCTTGCCGACCTCTTAAATGAACATACAAAGGATACTCAGCGATAACTGATTGATCGACCATCAATTTATAAAAGTAGGTACCCTCCTCTGTAACGGCATACCGCATTTGAACTCGGGCTTCCATGCCAGGAACAGCGACTTGGCTCCGATAGTTCCTTATCTCTAGAATCGGACTATTAACGATCAGTATACCGTCTGGAGCATATACATGAATGCTTCCCGTATTGTTGTAATTCATGTCCGAGAACATAAATTTTATTAGAATGTCCGTAATCATCGCTGTTGGAAACATGGTCACTGCAATGCCATTCAGGACATTTCTTACAGAATGGCATCTGTTTTCGGGATCGAAAGTTATTTCTTCCGCGACAAGCAAACTGGCTTTAATACTCACATTAATGCTCCTTAGCTAACATGGATATTGTGTGACTCGTTATTTGAATTGGTTTGTTAAACCTACGGTACATCAATCTCATAAATCCTGAAGTCTGTACGAGATCAGGATCTAGTATATGTATCCGTTCATTTCTCCACGCTTTAGTTTTGACTTTCATAAGCCACGGTTTTGCAATCAATATAATTCTCAAGAAAGGTACTTCATGTACTGACAAAATCTCATCTACTTTTTTAAAGAGCGGCGTTTTGTAATCTATAATGAGCAAGGCTGCTGACGGATCTTCGCCATTCAACTTATGAAACAACTCCAGTTCCATTGATCTAGTTTTAATGTATATATAAATTCTGAGTATCATCATTACGATTATTAAAGCTGCTAACGCAACTATCCCATAGCTATAAATGGTCATGAATTTTTCTCACCGTCTTAAACGCGATAACCGCTTCGCGTATATTCATCGCCAAGAAGGTAACGACTGCCGACAAAAACAAGAGGATTCCGGCTTCGATTGTAACCTTATAATTGATAGCAAGATTAGTACCAGTAAGCAGGATAAGGATAGAGTTTCTATAAATAGGAAATTTATTTAATGGATTTCCATGACCAAAGCATGTGCATTCCGCGGTTCCTGTCACTCTTTTCTTAAAGAAAATAAACAATATGAAAAACAACAGCAAGAATATGGTAGCGACTTCCCTCCAATAATAAAAAAAGTCCAGCAAATAACTTGATGCGATTACCATTTCCACGCCAATGACTAAGAGAACTCCGACCTTTAATAAGGGTGCCGGCAAGATCAGTCTTAAATCATTTTCAATCTCATTCGAAGATTTTATTTTGGAATATGAAGATAAAGAAAAAACCAGCCCGATCAGCACTTTAATAAAGACGGATATAAGCATAAATCATCCAATCTCCTGTAATAAGGCGATCATGTCAGAAATACTAGGCGTAAATTTATTGCTTTCTACGTCCCCGTTTTCATCGACAACCAAGCACGCTGGGGTGTGATTAATATGTACGCGGTCCAAAGGCAGTTTGTATGAATAAATAGGGAACGTATAGTTATATTCAACTGCTACATTTTGATTGTCGTTATCATCCCCATCTGTAATAAGTCTGAATCGATTGAACCGATTAAGCTCGGAGAGTGATGGAATCAATTCGATGCAATGACCGCAGCTAAATGAAATTACAGCATAAACTGTCCTCTTGCCCGTATCGGAAAATGGAATATTAAACGTTTCCTGAATATTCATTCTTGATTTCGCGGATTGTACTATTTTCTTCTCTAGCTCTTTTAAATATATCACTCAGACTAACCATCATTACCCTCCATTCAATATTAGATGAGCTTTCTAAGAGGTAACTTCAGCATTTCAAAAACAAACTCTGCTCCACAAGGCTCGGTGCGTAGCACTTGACCTTGTTCGTTCAACGTAAATCCCAACGGAAATGAATATACTTTTAACTTTTCATTCATAACAGATTTAGAAATACGAAATACTGGAATTTGATTCTTGAAGTGTTCTTCTAATAGAATAAATAATTCATCCGTCGTATGAATAAATCCTACAAGGTTAACCTCAGGGTTTTTGGATGAAAACGCCAGCATTGCTTCCATTGCCGATTCACAAGAGGAGCATTCGGTACTTAAGCACGCTACCATCAAATGCTTCCGCTTAATTAGATCATACATATAAAGTTGATTAGTACTGTCTATCAAAAAATTTGGAATTATATCACCTATCTCGATCAAATACTGTTTTTTTTCTTTCAAATATTTATGATGCGGTTGAATTGATTTCAGACACTCCATCCCCCGTATTCAAAAAAATTGAAAATTGTAACTTTTTATACAATAACTTTCCGTTGATGAGAAATATACCAAAACATCCCTCCTTAATGAAAGGGACTTTTTTACCTTTTTTTGTTCTTTGTAAAAAATCTCATTTTCATAAATAGCTGCTGCATTAAGCTGGATTCTATTCAACCTGGTAATATTAAAGCTGAAACTTTTCTCCCATTTCGCGGTATTATAGAAGTATCCTATTTCATTAACAGGACAGGAGGTTGTCCTATGCGTACCCTTATACGCACGACAGGAATTATCGGCCTATTGGTCATAATCGCTTATACACTTGCAACGGAGTCCGCTCAAGCCAGCTTCTTCAGCAAAGTCCAAGATATTTACGAGGCACCGGACAAAATTAATGAAATCGAGCAGAAATATAAAGAAGCAAATGAAGAGCTAGCGAATCAGCTTGAGCAATCGCAGCAGGCGACGGAGGAGTTAGCCCGGAAGCAAGAGGAACTGATGGCACAAAATCAACAATTAATGGAACAGAATGCTGCGCTGCAAGCACAGATCGAGCAAGCCGAGCATAAGAAGGAAACGTTTCAGCATAAGGTGTATACGGCCGGAGCGATCTTAGCCGGATTGTTCGCTGCTTACTTCTTGGCGATTCGGATATGGCGGTATGTATCGTGGCGCCGGCATAAATTGTACCGCGAAGGCGGGATTAACGGATGAAGGTCGTTACACCCGAACGGCTTGGTCATGTGCATGTGTCGCTTGAAGAAACGGACAAGCTGCATCTGCTTCACCCAAAGTCTGTCATCGCTTTTCAAGGCCTGCCTCATCACCGGGAGGACCGCATCATGAATTTGGCCGGTATGTATCGCAAACGCAAAATGATCCGATCGTTGTTCCAAGGACCGTCCGAGCTCGTCGTCGGCCTGCCGCCTAGCTGTTCGTTGGAAACGGTCGAGATCGACGAGAAGAGCAATCTGTTATTCGACCTGCGGAACGTGATGTTTTTCACAGATGGCATCCAAATGAAATCGATCGTTCAGAAGCTGAAAAATGCCTGGATTACAAAAGAGCTGACACGCATGCGCTTCACAGGACCGGGAACGCTCGGCGTCATTACAGCTGGTGATCTGATGACGCTGCAGCTTCAACCGGACAAGCCGCTGTTCGTGGAGGCAGACGCGCTTGTTGCTTACCCGGGCACGGCTGCTATCCGGTTGTCCGTGTATGGCAACCAATTAGCCAGCCAGCATATGAATGTGCAATGGGAGCTGAGCGGGAGCGGCCCCGTTCTTATTCAGACAGGCTCGCGCGACGCAGAACTGGAAGCTCAGCTTCAAGACGGCGGCATCATTAAGCGCATTCTTCGCGAGGTACTTCCGTTCGGCAGCGTCTATATTAAATAATGCTGTTAAGCGAATAGCAGTTACGAAGTCGTTCGAGACGAGAAATGGAGAAAATAATCAAATCCGTACATTGTGCTGCACTTCATTCACTCCGTATACTTACGATAAAGGAGGGAATTCAAATGTCATTCACACTTCAGATTGGTCAGCACGCGCCGGACTTCTCGCTACCGGCAACGGATGGCCGTACTTATACGCTCGCCGATTTCGCTGACGCCAAGACGCTAGTCATCTTTTTTACATGTAATCATTGCCCTTATGTTGTCGGCTCAGACGAAATTACACGCCAGACGGCGATCAAGTTCGCAGACCGCGGCGTTAAGTTCGTTGGTATTAACAGTAACAGTGTAAGCACCAAGCCTCTTGATTCGTTCGAGCATATGGTGGAGAGAATGGATGAGCATCGCTTCCCATGGACATACTTGCGGGATGAGTCGCAAGAGATTGCGAAGGCTTACGGCGCGCTTCGGACGCCGCACTTCTATGTCTTCGACCAGGACCGGAAGCTCGTCTATACGGGACGCGGGATTGATAATCCAAGAGAATCTGACAAAATGACGGTGAACGACCTCGACAACGCGCTGACCGAGCATACGAACGGCTTACCGATTACGGTACCGCTGACGAACCCGATCGGCTGTAATGTCAAATGGGACGGCCAAGACGAGCATTGGATGCCGGTCGAGGCTTGCGATTTAGTTCTGTAGGTTTGTAGATTCGTATGAAATACGATGGGATATTCCTCCTCCGGGCTTGTACCGGTCGAGGAATATCTTTTTTTATTGACCCCTGTGAAGGCAGCTATGCCAGTTATAAACGTGACAAGCTTTCACTTACTATTAAATAAATTTTTGTTAAGAATATCCTTTGGCGACAATGTTCGACGGACTTTTTATCCCTCTAGCTTAATAATAAAAGCCGTAAAAATATTATTATAGATAGGGGAAATTAAGATGAAAAAGTTATTCAGCTCCTTTTTCGCAGCTTTACTTGTAACCGCTTTCTTCTTCTCCTCCTTCGCTGCTGCACTCGATGTCCAAGCTCAAGCTTCATCACCCCAGAAGTCCTATGTCGCGCTTGGTGACTCTATCTCGTATGGGTACAATCTGGGCCCTAATAACGACAAGCCATCCTTACTCGCTTTTCCATACCTGCTCGGCGGATCCGCTAATCTGAAGGTAACGAACTTCGGGGTTCCAGGAATGACCTCTGGAGAGCTGCTAACCGCTTTACAGACAGACTCGAAATATATTTCTTCACTGCAGAAAGCTGACTACGTGACGATGAATATCGGCAACAATGACCTGCTTGGCGCACTCAGCGCCGCTAAGGAAGCCGACGGCACCGTTGATCCGGTGAAGCTGCAGCAAGCGCTTGGCACGGTACTCCCAACGATGATCAGCAATATTAAGAACTCCATACTTGAAGTGCGCAAATATACGAATGCTCCGATTGCGGTCTACAATATTTACAATCCTGCACAAGTGTCAGATCCGATGCACACTCAATTTACGACTCTCCTGACGACGGTGGTCAATCCTAATATTGCTACACTGGTCAGCGCATTAGCGCCATACAATGTTACACTGGCTAATGCATACAACGCGTTCGGCGAGAACCAAAAGCTATTCGTCAGACCAAATGATATTCACCCGACCGTGCTTGGGCACATCATACTCGCGTCAATCGGCTTCTCGGCGCTGCACTTGAACTGAACCCCCTAGTAAAAAAAAGGGATATCTGATACCGCAGCATTAGCTGCGTATCGGATATCCCTTTGCTCGCTTTATATTAATGATAATAATGAATTATTCCGGTTGACCAGAAGTCGATACAGCCGCACGGATCGCTTGGTCAAGATCCTCGATAATATCCTCGATCGCCTCCGTACCGATTGAGAGACGAATGAGGCCCGGTGTTACGCCAGCTGCCGCTTGCTCCTGCTCAGTCAATTGCTGGTGCGTCGTGCTGGCTGGATGAATGATGAGCGACTTCGAATCGCCGACGTTCGCCAGATGCGAGAACAGCTTTACGGAGTTGATCAGCTTACGTCCCGCTTCAAGGCCGCCGCGAATACCGAAGGTCAGAATCGCGCCTTGACCGCGAGGCAAATATTTCTGCGCCAGCTCATAGGAAGGATGGCTCGGCAGCCCCGAGTAGCTCACCCATTCTACAGACTCATGCGACTCCAGGAACTGCGCAACCGCCAGCGCGTTAGAACTGTGGCGCTCCATACGTAGATGCAGCGTCTCAAGACCTTGCAGCAGCAGGAACGAGTTGAACGGTGAAAGCGAAGCGCCGAGGTCGCGCAGCAGTTGGACGCGCGCCTTAATAATGTAAGCAATCGGTCCGACCGCTTCTGTATAGACGACGCCATGATAGCTAGGATCTGGCTCCGTCAGGCCTGGGAATTTACCGCTTGCCGCCCAGTCGAACTTGCCGCCGTCGACAATAATGCCGCCAATCGAGGTGCCGTGACCTCCGATAAACTTCGTTGCGGAGTGAACGACAATATCGGCGCCGTGCTCAATAGGACGAAGCAAATACGGGCTTGGGAACGTATTGTCCACAATAAGCGGAATGCCGTTGTCATGAGCAATAGCGGCTACTGCCTCGATATCCAGCACATCCCCTTTCGGGTTGCCGATTGATTCTGCGAAGATCGCTTTCGTCTTCGGCGTAATGGCAGCACGGAAATTTTCAGGATTGGACGGATCGACGAATTTCACCGTAATGCCGAGCTTCGGCAGCGTCATCGAGAACAAGTTATACGTTCCGCCATATAAGCTTGCGGAAGATACGATCTCGTCGCCGGCGCCGGCAATGTTGAAGATCGAGTAGCTGATCGCTGCTTGACCGGATGCTACCGCAAGTGCAGCTGCGCCTCCTTCCAGCTCCGCTACCCTCTTCTCGAACACGTCGCTCGTCGGATTCATAATACGCGTATAAATATTGCCAAATTCCTTCAGCCCAAACAAGTTAGCCGCATGCTCCGTATCACGAAAGCCGTAGGAAGTTGTTTGATAAATCGGAACTGCGCGTGATAGCGTCGTTGGATCAATCTCTTGGCCGGCATGTACCGCCTGCGTCTCGGGGCGCCACTTCTTCTGCTCATTAGACATGCAAAAACATCCTCCTAAAAGTATGAAATTCGGTATTAGAGCTTGCAAGCCGCCGCCGCATAAACCAAAAAAGACGAAATCAGTGCATGCCGATAACGGCTATTCATCGATTTCGTCTCCAGTGTGTCCGGTCAACGAGATATACATTTTACTCCGGGCTAGAACGGCAGCTTAGCCTACTCACATTGTCTGTAAAAGCAACAAGAATGTCAAGCGTTGGAATTTTGTTTTTGACAATAACCGCTTTTGCGATTTCCTGTAATCTATTCACAGGCAGCGGTCATTGTGACATATTATTCCGAATAACCCGATTGGATTCCTTGCAGCAGAGCGTCCCTCCGCCTCCCCCGATGCCGCGACGAAACGACCGCAGCCTTATAGCAACCCGCCAAGCTCAGCTCCCTTAACGAACAGCCGCTCGATCCGCTTCTCGACAGCCGGATCGGCAACGAGAGGCGGCGCTTGATGTGGCTTGACGCGCGCATCAATAATGACATTGTCGCAGCCCCAATGTTTAAAATCATAGCTGGAGTTCACGCCGTAAATATCGTGTGAAGGATTACTTCTAGTGAACGTCGCCCAAAAGAAGTTGCTTAATGTCTCGCTTACAAAGGTGCTGTCATCGCATACGATGATGATCGGGCAGGAAGATAGCGGCCCTGCAGCTGCCAACGCCTCGCTAAAGCCGCGCATTTGCTGCTCCGCGGACGCATAATCGGTGAAAGCGGCTGACTGGACGGATACGATGCCCGGCATGACGAGCCTCGCATTGTCGAAGCCGCGGATGCTCGTAAGCACATCCGGTACCTCCTTGCACAGCTCCCGCTTCTGATCTCCATATGCCGCGAAGACGACCTTGCTGCCGCTATTAAGTCCTGTACCAGAATAATCGAGCGTATCAATCGTCGTATTCGTCTGGAAATGTATATCCCGTCGCAGATCGATTCTTTCTAATATATAGGTCAAGAAATCGACCTCATCATGCGTGCTGAGCGGTCGCTCATTCTCCGCCGTAATAAACAAATATTTCGCCAAGCTCAGCTGACCCGTTCCGAGAATACGATTCGCAATCGTGAGCAGCTCCATCGGCTGCTTCGCTGGGCTGTAAGGCGTATACCGCTCGCTGCCGATAGCGAACAGAAGTGGGTGGACGCCTGCGGCATCTACTGCATGCACTTCTTTAACGCCCGGAATTTCCTGCTTCACCGCATCACCGGTAAGCTCATGGATCAGCTCTCCGAACGAGGTGTCCTCCTGCGGAGGACGACCGACGACCGTAAATGGCCAGATCGCGTTCTGCCGCGCATACACTTTGTGCACTCTCATTACAGGAAATTCATGTGTCAGACTGTAATAACCTAGATGATCGCCGAACGGTCCTTCCGGCTTCGTCTCACCGGGATAAATTTCACCGGTAATGACGAAGTCAGCGTCGTGGCTAATACAATAGCCGTCGATATAGCTATAGCGGAACCTACGCCCCGCAAGCAGCCCCGCGAAGGTCATCTCGCTTAACCCCTCAGGCAGCGGCATGACCGCTGACAACGTATGAGCGGGTGGACCGCCTACGAATATGCTTACCTTCAATGGCTCGCCCTTACGGGCCGCCTTCTCCTGATGGACGCCGATTCCCCGATGGATTTGGTAATGCAGACCAATCTCCCGATCCGTCATATAATCGTTACCGGTAAGCTGTACGCGATACATGCCGAGATTAGAGTTCATAATGCCCGGCTTAGCCGGGTCCTCCGAATATACCTGCGGCAGCGTGACGAATGCTCCTCCATCCATCGGCCAGTGCTTAATAAGCGGCAAATCTGAAATTTGAATTTCCTGCGCCGTCACCGGCGCTTTGCCAGATCGTTTTGCCGGCAGCGCTTTCCAAGCGGCCATACCTGTGCCAACATGCTTGAAAGGATTACGAAGCGCCTGCATCGGGTCGTTGCGAAGCGCGATAACGTTCTGCGCCGCCTCCCAAGTCTGGCGAAAAATAAACTTGCTTCGTTCAATCGTACCGAACAGATTCGATACCGCGCGAAACCTCGAGCCTTTCACATTCTCGAACAATAAGGCAGGGCCTCCCGCTTCATACACTTTCAAATGAATCGCGGCCATCTCCAGGTGCGGATCGACCTCTTCGCGAATACGCACAAGATGACCATGCTTCTCCAAATCCGTAATACAATGCTCCAGACTGCGATACATGTTGAATGCTCCATTCTATCGATCATATGCTAGCGCCTAACGTTCATTCTCGATCTTCTAACAGACGCATGTCTATAGAATCAAGGTATTACGAATTAGCAACTGTGTCAAACCACTTACTGCTCCTGCAGTGTATTTTGTGCTTGCTCTTCACTCATGCTGCGCTAGCCGCATAATGACAAATCCCTCTATTCATTGAACAAAGGGATTCATTATCTTTACTGCTTCGCCGTGAGCAGCTCACGATATACGCCGCCGGGACGTGCAAGCAGTTCCGTATGCGTGCCGTAATCGACCACACGACCGCTGTCAACGACATAGATACGGTCGGCGTTCTCGATTGTCGACAGTCGATGCGCAATCATAATCGTCGTCAGCCCTTCTCTGCGCTTATCAAGCGCGGCAAGCAGTCTTCGTTCCGTCTCAAGATCAAGCGCTGAGGTCGCCTCATCGAGCACAAGAATCGACGGATCGCCAAGGATGGCTCGCGCAATCGCGAGCCGCTGGCGTTGTCCGCCCGATAGCTTAATGCCGCGCTCACCGACCTGCGTGTCGTATCCCTCTGGCAGCTCTTCGATGAAGCTGTCGATCTGAGCGATCCGGCAGGCTTCCACCATATCCTCCTCTGACAAGCCCTCTCGTCCTAGCAGCAGATTGGCGCGTATCGTATCCGGAAACATATAAGGGTCTTGGAACACGATCGCCACCCCATCCGTCCACTGCTGACGATCCAGCTCATGAATCGGAATACCATTCAGCGTGACCCTCCCCTGTGTCGGCTCGTAGAACCGGATAAGCAGCTGCGCTATCGTCGACTTGCCGCTGCCGGAAGAACCGACGAAGGCGAGCTTCCGCCCAGCCGGAAGCTCCGCATTGAACGACCTAAGTACATCCGGCAGCTCTTCGGAATAGCGGAACTGAACATTGTCGAAGCGAAGCAGCTGCGGCTGCTCGTTCAGCCTCATTGTGACGCGGTCATGCTGCTCCATTGTAATAATACTGTTCACCCGCTCCATATAAGCGATCTGACTGGAGAAGCCCATGAAAAATTGAAAAACATTGTAGCATGAGTCAGACATTTGCGTAGCAAACTGAAAGACGACCACGAAGGTACCAATCGACATTCGACCGTGCATCAGCTCATAGCCGCCGTAACCAAGCACAATGAGACCGATGCCCCATTTCATCGGATCGCTCCAACGCATCTGTCGGTTAATGAGCTTTCCTTCCTCCAGATACTGCTCGAAGAAACGGTCAAATAGCTTATTGTACAGCTTCTCCTCCCACTTCAGCCGGTGAAAAGCAACCACCTCGCGAGTTGAAGCGACGCCTTCCTCGATTTGAATAAGCAGCGCAGTCCGCCGCTCAGATACCTTCTTCGCCGCTTCCTTCAATCTCGGTGAGAAATAGTGGCCTGCCGCCAAGTAGAAGCCGCACATGATAAGCACCATAAGCAGCAGTACCGGGCTTGCAAAGCCAATAATTCCGATTAATATGAACAAGTTCAATATTTCCTGCCCGCCCCTTGGCAGCTGCCAACCGAGAAAGCTGGCCGCCTGGAACAAATCCTGCGTCATCGTATATACATACTTGCCGTTACGGTCTTTGCCGAACCGCTCAACCGGCACGTTCTCCATAGCTCCAAGCATGGTGCGCAGCAGCGAATGGCTGATCGCGAATTCGTTCGATACGAGATAACGACTCGTCATCGTGAACATCAGCGCATGCACCAGCCCGGCACAAGCGAATACGGCAATGATGCCAGGAAGCAAGCTATAATGGCCGCTAGTGAACACGTCGTCGATTAATATCTTCTGCACATATACGATGGAGTAATTCGCCAACGATTCCAGCACAAGAAACAGCAGCACAAGCAAGTAGTTCCGTCTCACCATCAGCAAGTTGCGAGCTATAAATGGCCAAACCTTCATTCGGCCCTCACCTCTTCTCTGACTTCCTCACCTGTCTGCCCAAGCTCCAACGCATACAGCAGTCCTCTTCGCGCCATCAGCTCCTCGTAGCTGCCGACTTCTGCTGCGCGCCCCTCATGCAAGTAAACGATCCGGTCAAAATGCTTCACCGTCGACAGCCGATGCGCAATCGCAATCGTCGTCCTGCCAACCAACAAACGATCGAGCGCCTGCTGGACCTCCCGCTCGCTGACGTTATCAAGCGATGAGGTCGCTTCATCAAGCAGGATGACGACCGGCTGCTTGATGAACATTCGGGCAATCGCAATCCGCTGCTTCTGACCGCCAGACAGCTTAATGCCGCGTTCTCCGACTTCTGTCTCATAACCTTCCGGCAGCTCCATAATAAAGTCATGCGCATAAGCAGCCTTCGCTGCCGCTATCACTTCCTCGTCTGTTGCATCCGGCTTGCCGAATCGGATATTATCCTTCACAGACGACCCGAATAAATACGTCTCCTGGAATACGTAACCAATCGAATTGCGAAGCCGTTCAAGTGACATGGAATGCAGCGGGATACCATCGAGCCTCACTGTGCCGCTTGTCGGATCGTAGAATCGTCCGACTAATTTGAACAACGTTGTCTTCCCGCCTCCGCTTGGACCGACGAATGCGATCTTCTCACCAGGTTGAATATTAAGATCAAAGCCTCGAATAACCGGCGGCTGCCCGGGATAACCGAACTCGACCCCCTCGAACGTTAGACTTCCTAACAATTGTGCAGGTTCGATCGGATCGTCCGGATCTTCGATCTCGATCGGTTTATGCATAAACTTATACAGCGGAGCGGTCTGATGAATGATGAGACGCTGCTCTGTCAATTGTGTAACAAGAAGCGTTAGCTTGAACATCGTCGACATGTACAACAGCGTGAAGGCAACGAAGCCGCCAAGCGTCACGTAGTTATGCTTTAGCATGTAATAGCCGATTAGAAACACAGCTATCGCTCCTACATAGAACGTGAAGCGGCGAAAGCTGCCGCGGGCGAAGCCGAATGTCGCCGCAAGCAAATAGTCGCGCGACCATGCCTTATGCTCTGCGTAAGTACGCTCATGATACCAGCGCTGCGCCCCGAACGCTCGAAACTCACGAAAGCCCGAAACACTCTCATATATTTTCTGATTGAAGGCTATTCGCCCTTGACCCGATAGATTGCCATAGTGCGCCGCCTTCCGTTCGAAATAAGGGCCAAATAAGTAGTATAGTCCGAACGTCGGCACCATAATGAGTGTTAGCCAACCGTTAATACCGACTAACAGCGAGACCGCGGCAACGACGTACAACATATTATCCACAATACTAGGTAAATACTGGTTGTAAATGCGCTGGACAGCTACAACCTCGGAGTTGAACATCGACAGCGTCTCTCCTGCCGGATGCCGTTCATAGTGTGCAAAACCAAGCTTACGAAGATGGTTGAATATATCGCGCTGAATGTCGCGTGAAGCGAATGCTCCGATTGCCCTCTGCAGCAGGTTACGTGCATTCTTGGCGATAAGCATGAGCAGGTTAACGGCAACGAGCAGGCTAAGTAAGCCGTAGAAGGCTTGGAAATTACCTTCCTTCACCGTATGATCAATAATATATTGGATGACCTTCGGCGTCAGCATTTCACCCGCTACTCCCAACACACTGCATACCATTAGAAGTGTTATCTGCTTCTTATAGGGCAGCAGAAACGCCAGCGCCCATCGATACGATTTCACGGTTATATTGGATTCTAATGCGGGTCGATTCATCACTGCCCCCTGAATGTCGCGATTATCGTTTGAAAGCTATTCGTCGTCTTATCTCAGCTTTAAGTAACTGCCTTTCGGCATTGCTGATTCCGTTTGAGTTCAGCTTACGGGCTGCAATGATTGCAATCCAAGGTTCAACG
The DNA here is from genome assembly GCF_004001065.1 of Paenibacillus xylaniclasticus. Classification (GTDB taxonomy): domain Bacteria; phylum Bacillota; class Bacilli; order Paenibacillales; family Paenibacillaceae; genus Paenibacillus_T; species Paenibacillus_T xylaniclasticus. The sequence continues at coordinate 15,345 of NZ_BIML01000008.1, read as the reverse complement.
TCCGAGTAGGTAATGCCTGATATGCGGCTGTACTCCTCTATGAATCGTTCAATGAACGGCTCGCGAATGGCATCTAGCGCGCCAGCTGGAATACCGAGCTCGGGCGGCAGCATTCCGTACCTAATGTTGATGATAAAGTCAGCCAAGTCCGCTTCGGGGCTGCCGCAAACCGCATCATTCCAGTCAATAATGGTTTGCTCTCCGTTAGAACGAATCATAATGTTACCCGGATTAAAATCACCATGGCACATTTGCCGCTTACAGGACAGACGCTCCAGCAGCTCGATAACGGCTTCTTTCTCTTCATCGTCCAAGTGCTCCTGATTCCGGATTCTATATGTAATATAGTCTTTTTGCGACGGCAGCTCCGCACCCGGCAGAACGTGAATGCGATGCATCAGCTGGACCGTCATCGCAATCACTTCATGATAGAGCGGAGGCTGTCCGACTTTCGTCTCCTGTCGATTACGCTGCATCAGCATCCCCAATAAGCCTTGCAGCATCGATTGACCTTCGATCCGTTCGAATATGGCACCTGGCCGTCCATCGACCTCAATATATTCGTACGGCCGGGGCACTGGCAGACCGCTCTCCCAAGCAATTCTCGTATTGCGTAGCTCACGCTGTAACAAATAAGCATCCGTATTGGGTTTCGCTAGCTTTACTACTTTGCTGCCGTCCTCCCACTCATAGACCTCAGCACATCCGCCTTCCCCAAGCTTGCTGCCCAGCATCTCGTTCATATCCGATCTCCTCCAATCGTTCGATTCCGCTACTCTAGCTTTCCTTCATTCTTCAGCAGCATTTCATACATCTCGGTCACCATCTTCGCAATCTCGTCCATCTCCAGCTGCATCGCATTCGTATTTAGCATCGTGCCGATTCCGATTAAATAGATCGATAACTTCATCAAGACGTTCTTCTTGCTATCAGCCGACAGCTTATGAATGCGACTGCCGCTCCGAAAAGCTTGGTCCCGAGCCTCCGCGCCTAGAATGTACCCGCCAAGCAGCATATCCTTGTCGGAATTGTATTGCAGATATCCGGTCAGATAAAGCGCTCGGAATAAATGCTTCTCCTTCTGAGCGAACTGCATGAAGCCAAGTGCGAGATTCAGTGCAGCTGATTTGTGACTATCGTTATACTCCGTCATATAAACTCTGACACACTCAGTAATCCTCTCGAACACGCTTTTACGAATTTCTTCCATACTCCCGCATACGCTGTAAATCGGCTGGGTCGAGCATCGCAGCCGCTGCGCAATGCGGCGGGTCGTAAGCATCTCCAAGCCTGCTTCCCTTACGAGCTCGAAAGCAGCATTCATGATCATCTCTCTCGTTACTTCCGCCTTAGGGGGCATACAGCACCTCCATAACATTAATAACATATGTTATATAACGAATGTTATTATTTATGTTTATTTATGTCAACAATTATTTTTCATTTTTGCAATTTTAGATATGAACAACCACGCTATCCCTGCAATTAAATAGAAGAGGGCGGTTCATCCGTCCGTTGTCACAGACTGATGAACCGCCCCTTATTCTTACTCTATCGCGTGATGCAAGCTTATTCGCCGCTCCACAGTTTTACGCGCTCTTTAATATATTTCGTGTACTCTTCCTCGTATTTCGCTACATCATTTTTCTCAATCTCAGCCATGAACGCGTCCCATTTCGCATCGAATTCAGATGGCTTCGACAGAATGATCTCTGGAATACGCTTGTTCACGATTGGTTTCAGCTTGTTGTAAATGATGTTCGCATCGGAATCACTAGGAAGCGGCAGGTTCCATGCAGCACCCCAAGGCTTAGCCTTGAACTCCTCTTCCGATGGGAAGAAGTCTTTCCACGTCGATATACCGTAAGCAGCAAGCACCTTTTTGTCCTCTTCCGAGTATGTGCTTTGGATTTGCTCAGGGAAGTTCGTCGTGTAGTAGTTACCCGTCGAATCGAGTACGCCGTCACCGTAGTGAGGAGCGTAGTTGTTATAGAGACCGATACCCGTCGTTCTCTTGAAGTTGGAAGCATCGTTCACTTTCGCATCTTGAATGTCTTGTGGAATAACGCGTTTGCCATTCTCTACGTTGTAATGCTTGCCCTCGATTCCCCAGTTAATGAGGACTTGACCTTCATCGGATGCAAGGTAGTCGAGCATTTGAATGATGCGCTCTGGGTTTTTCGCGTCCTTCGAGATCATAAGGCCAAAGCCGCCCATGAAGCCCGTAGGCTCGAACGTATGGTCAATCGTGCTGTCATCCAGCTGTACGGAGTAGAAGCCGTACGTTGCGCCGAACTTGCCGTCTTTCTTAAGCGTGTCGATTGCTTGCTGGAAGCCCCACTTCTGGTCAATAACACCGACAACGCGGCCTTGTGCGATTTTGGATTGGTATTGGTCTTCTTTCTGTACGAACGATTCTGGGTCGAGCAGACCGATATCGTTCATATGGTTCAGCCAGCGGAAATATTCTTTCTCTTCCGCACGGCGGTAGTGGAACGTTGCTTGATACGTCTCTGGATCAATATAGATTTCGCCGTCGTCCGATGCGCCCGTCGCCTGGAATGCTGGATTCGTTACAGAGATCAAAATCCGCCAGTCATCGGCAAGCAGCGACAAGCCGTACATTTTCTGGCCGTCTTCATTCGTAGGGTGCTTCGCAATATAGTCCGCGATTACTTTCTCATAGTCTTTAACCGTTTTAATTTGCGGATAACCCGCTTCTTCTACTGCCTGGTGCTGGAGGCTGAAAGCGCCGCCTGCATCAAAATACGTATTGCCCACGCCATCATATGTCGGAAGGACATAGATGCCTTCGTCTTCCGTGCTCCACTTCAGACGGTTCCAATAGTCACCGTATACCTTCTTCAGGTTCGGACCGTATTTGTCGATCAGATCGGACAGCTCCAGCACTGCGCCCGAATCAACGAACAGGTTCGCGCTGCCTTTAGCAGAGATGATATCCGGATATTCGCCGCTTGCTGCAACGAGCGAAACTTTATTCTCATCGGTAGCAAAGTCCATTTTGAGCGTAACACCGGTTTTGGCTGTAATTTGCTTGCCTACTTCATCCTGCATTTGGTTCCAGTCTGGACTTGCGTCAGCTGCAAGCATCGTGTACGTAATCGGCGTCGTATCAAGCGCTGTTGCATCGGTCGCCGTACCGCTGTCTGCCGATTCAGGCTTTTTCTCTTCCTCTTTGTCGGACGAACCGCAAGCTGCAAGCGCCGATACGAGCATAACGTTCGCAAGCAGCAGGCTAGTTCCTTTTAGAATCTTGCGTTTCATAATAAGGTCCCTCCCCTTTATAAATCATGAATCTTATATTGTATAACAGGACAGGCAATCTGTCCTCGTTAATACCATAATGAAGCAATTAAGATTTAACCGCGCCAAGCGTCATACCTTTGACGAAATAACGCTGCAGGAATGGATAGATGACGAGAATTGGCAGCGATACAACGATCGTAATCGCCATCTTAATCGATTCCGGCGATACGCTCGTCACAAGCTCAGTCATGTTCTTGCCGCGGTAATCGGTCGAGTTCGTCGTCGATTGGAGCACCTTCGTCAATTCGTATTGCAATGTCGTCAGACTAGGCGTACTGCCGTTATACAGATACGTATCGAACCAAGAGTTCCATTGTCCGACTGCCAGGAACAGCGCGATCGTGGCAAGCACCGGCTTACATAGCGGCAGAATAACCCGCCAATAGATCGTGAAGTCGTTCGCTCCGTCGATCTTCGCCGATTCCTGCAGTGCATACGGCAGGCCGTCGATGAACGAACGGATGATGAAGACGTTGAACGCGCTGACAAGACCTGGAAAGATGTATACCCAGAAGGAATTCATCAGGTGCAAATCTCTCATCAGCATGTATACCGGAATGAGACCGCCGGATACGTACATCGTCATTGCAAGAAACGTTGAAAGAAATTTTCTTGCTTGGAAATCAACACGTGCCAATACGAACGCCAGCATGGAGCCGCTGATCAATCCGAGCAGTGTACCTACAACTGTACGTAGAACGGATATATAAAAGCCGGTAACTAGGCCTTGATACGCAAATATCGTTTCGTAGTTTTTGAACGTGAAGACACGCGGGTAGATCGTTAAGCCGCCGCGGACCGTATCGTTCGAATCGTTAAGCGAAATCGCGAGCACATTCAAGAACGGGTAAAGCGTGACGATAAGAATGATGCACATCACGACGACGTTCGTGCCGTCGAACAGCTTGTCGCTCATCGACGTGCTCATCAGTGATTTTCTTGTTTTGGCCATGGATGGCATCCTCCTTTACATGATGCTTTCTTTCGTCACCCGCTTGAATATGCCGTTGGCTACGAAGAGAAGGATTATACTAACGACCGAGTTAAAGATGCTAATGGCCGTACCGAATGAGTATCTGTTTTGCGTTATACCGTTATTGAGAGCATAAAGATCCAATACTTCCGAATAATCGATGACGAGCGGATTGCCGAGCAGGAACTGCTTCTCGAAGCCGATCTGAATGAGATGGCCGATCGACATGATGAGCAGAACCGATATCGTCGTCCGAATGCCTGGCAGTGTAATGTGCCAGATTTGACGCCAGCGTCCTGCGCCGTCAACACGAGCTGCTTCGTATTGCTCAGGGTCAATGCCTGTAATAGCGGCCAGATAAATGATCGTGTTCCAGCCCATCTCTTTCCAGACATCCGACGCCGTAACGATAGACCAGAAATATTTCGGCTCACCCATGAACTGAATCGGTTTGTCGATAATATTCAAGCCCATCAACAGGTCATTAACAACACCTCCGTCGATCGACAGCATTTTCGTGACGATACCTGCTACGACGACCCACGATACGAAGTGAGGCAAATACGATACCGTTTGCACAAACCGCTTGAACACCTGACTACGCAGCTCGTTCAGCAGCACTGCGAACAGAATCGGAATCGTAAAGCCCGCAATCAAGCTCATGAAGCTCATCGCGAGCGTATTTCTCATAACAAGGAAGAACCGGTCGTCCGAGAACAGATCGACAAAATGCTTGAAGCCAACCCATTCTTGATCCCAGAACGAGCGCGCCGGTCTAAATTTCTGAAATGCCATCGTCCAGCCCCAGATTGGCAGGTAGTTAAATACAAATACCCAAATGACGAACGGAATGGACATCAAATATAAGTACTTCTGCTGAAACATCCTGAACAAGAAGCTGTTCCGTTTCAGTCCGCCGGGCTTTTTGTTGGTGTTTGATATCGCTTCCATACTAACCCTCCTTTTGTATGTCTCCATCATAAGGGATGGTTATAGCCGTTTCACACCCGATAGATTCGTGCAAAAATCATATAAAATTTCGCCAGCCCATTCTCCATCCTATTATGGAAAATAGCGTATTCACTGTGCTGTAAGCGGTTCCAAACATCTTTGTGACTTTATCGTACACCAGCTTACGCCTGCAAACCTACCCGATAAATCCGCTATAAAATCCGGTACATATCCGACATTCCCGCATCAAAACAAAACCGCACGGCATCGCCGCGCGGTTAATGATATCGTTCTAGCGTTACAATTTGCCGCCCTTGAAGACTGACGGCGAAACTCCTTCGTATTTCTTAAACTTTGTATGAAAATAATCAACGCTGCCGTATCCGACCATCTCCGCTACTTGATGCACCTTCAATCCTTGCGCTAACAGCTCCTTCGCATGGTCAATTCGGACCTTATCGAGATACGTATTAAAATGGTCCCCCGTATGCGTCTTAAATAGCTTACCTAAGTAGCTGCTATTGTAGTTGAACAGGTCAGCCAACGTCTCCAGCTTCAAATTCTCCCGGTAATGACGCCGGATAAAATCTTCAATTTGCTTAATCTTAGTCTCTGATCCGTGTTCAGTAGCTGATTGACGAACAGCATCATCGATCATCCGGCTCATATGCTCTATGAGCGAACTCATGCTCTTCTGGCGGAATATATCCGAGATTGCCGGCGCGAACGATTGGATTGACGTATAGATCCGCGGGTTAGCGTTGACAAGCTTATTTAATGCAGTGGACAACATATGGGCAAAATTCGATTTCACCGTCTCCTCGGGCAGAAGCGTTCCAGCCATCTGAGCGGCAGCCGTCTCAACGGTCTGAATCGCACTCTTCATATTCCCGATATCCATCGCATAGAATAACTGCTCCGCCAAGTCTTCAATCGGCAGCTCAGACGGCTCTCCCAGCTCCTTAGAAGCTGTCTCGTCCGCATTCATAATGACACCCGTACCAAGCGCGAACCGATACTTCAGCCCTGCAAGCGCACTGTCATACGATTGCTTAACATGCCGGAATGTAGATACCGCACCGCCGACCGACACGAACACCTCTTCCGTATATCCATTCGAAAGCAGCAGCCGAAGCAGCTCCGTGTCGGTCAGGCTGACTCCCGCTTCTTGACGCAGCAATATTCCGATATACGGCTCGATTAGGAAGACAAACCCCTGATTACCGGCTTGAAGCTCCTTGCTCCATTTCCGCTTCAATAAGCTTATCTTGCCCGGATCGTTGTCTTCACCGGGATCAATCTCTGCCAGCGCCACCCGGTAGCCGGGCCATTCAATGGACAACCGCTTGGCGATCGGCTTCCACAGCTCGTCCGTCAAGCTATCTCCCGCTGCACCGGATATGATCGATTTCAGTATCTGCTCCCCTCGCCAAGCGACCTCTTCGTCATGCTGACGCTGCGCTTCCTTCTCGGCGATCAAACTTTCCTGTATCCGTTCTAGACTTTGACAGAGCTCCTCTTCATTCACTGGCTTGAGCAAATATCCATCTACACGGAAACCGATCGCTTTTCGTGCATACTCGAAGTCAGAATACCCGCTCAATATTAAAAAATGACAGCGATCGTTGCTTTCCCGAATCCGCTCGATCAGCTCCAGTCCATTCATGCCCGGCATCCGAATATCGACGAGCATCAGATCCGGCTTCAGCTCCTCTACTCTCGCCAGCGCTTCTCTGCCGTTCGCTGCTGTGCCGCATACGGTAAACCCGTACGTCCCCCACTCAATCAGCGTCGTCATCCCTTCTCGGATCGTTGGTTCGTCATCTACAATCATCACGTTATACATCTGCGTCACTCCTTGTTGGCAGCTCCAGCCGGATGAATGTGCCCTGCTCAGGTGTACTTTCCAGTGTTAAAGTATACGCATCTCCATGCATCAGCTTTAACCGTTGGTGCACATTCCTCATCCCGATCCGGTAGCCCTCACGGTCTTCCATATCCTCAAGCGACTCCAGAAGCTCAAGTAGCCGCTGCTCCTCCATGCCCTGCCCATTATCCGCAATTTCGATGATGAGCTTCTTGAAGTTATCGGTTACACGCGTACGAATGATTACGCACCCTCCCTCTTCCTTCGTCTCAAGCCCATGAACAACCGCATTCTCGACGAGCGGCTGCACGATAAGCGGCGGGACTCGCAGCGACATCGATTCGGGAGCGATATCCAGCTCAAAAACAAGACGGTCTCCGAATCGGAACCGCTGAATTTCCAAATAGCAGCGAACGATGTCAATCTCGTCGCTAAGAGCAATGCTTGAACCACCAATTTCCAAATTTTTACGCATTAGCGTTCCGAGCAATTTCACGGTCTGAGCGATCTCTGTCTGTTTGTTCATATGAGCTTTCATCCGAATCGACTCCAGCGCATTGAACAGAAAATGAGGATTAATCTGGCTCGCCATCATCCGCAGCTTAATCTCTTTTTGTTTCATCTGCAGCCTATTGCGCTGTAGATTAGTCTCCTTCACTTCCTCCATAAGATCGCGAATACTCTTCATCATGGCGTTGAATTGTCTAGACAGTTGGCCGATCTCATCGTTACCATCGATTCGCAGCGATCCTTTTAGATTACCTGAAGCTACCTTGTTCATCTCCCGACTTAACGTAAGAAGACGGTTCGACAACAGCTTGGATACAAATGAAATCATAATGATAGCTACGATAAAACTAATCAGCATCGTGCCAAGGCCAAGAAAGCTGATCCGATTAGCATCCTTCACGATGCTGTCAATCCGAATGACCGATACAATCCGCAGTCCATTACGGCTTGATGACGGATGTAACGACTCGACAACAACCTTTGACCGCCTGCCATCAACGACGGTATTATAGGTTCCGTCGCCGTTCTCATCAAGTAAATGTCGAATGTTGACGTCTGTCAACTCGCTGCCTTCATCTGACTTGCGGGTCGAGACAACGACATAATTGTTCGAGTCGATAATCATCGTATCGAACGGCTCATTCATAAGTATCGAGGCAAGCTCTGTACGGTTCAACGAAATAACTAGCACTGCGCTTGTCCGGTATTCCATAAAATCGACCCTGCGGACGAGGCTCAGTCTTTTCACACCTGGGCTCGTCTCTTCGTCGATAAAGTACCACTGCGCAAGTGAATCCTGCTTCGCCGCGATGTACCAGAACGACTGCGCTGTCGCTGGGGTCAGCTTCATAAACTCCCAGTTGTCCAGCAGCGTTGGATTCTCTGTATATATTCTGATGCTGCTTATTTCCGTATGCAAATTCAACAAATTACGGAACGCACTATAATCCCGGTATGCGAGAAACACATCGATCGCCCGTTCATACTTCGTCGTCACGATATGCTTCAGCTGTTCGTCATACATTAGCGTGTTCGATGCTTCAATCGGCACCGACATAAGCTCAGAGGTACGCTGTTTTATTCGATAGACGTTATTCAACGATTGCGACACCGCATCATCGAGCACCTTCTCGCGGAATTCAACCGTAAGAAACAGACCAACGATCAGAACCGGCACAGCTACGACGAGCAGCAGCGACAGAAACAGCTTGGACCGTATTTTCATATTGTTCAGCCAACTCGATAGCAACCGATACATCATCATACCTGCCTGTTCGTACCGCATAGATTAGATGGCGGCGAATTTTGTCCCTTATTATACATGACATTGATTAATGGAGCCTGCGAAATTGTTCTGGCGTCATGCCCTCTGACTTGCGGAATACAGCAATAAAGTGGCTGGCGTCCCGATAACCGACCTCCTGCGCAATCTGATGAACACTTTTGTGCTCATTGCCGGACAACAGCCCTTTGGCCTTCGTCAGCCTTAATCGAATTAAATACGTATACGCCGTCATGCCCAGCGCTTTATGGAACAACATGTTCAAATATCGCGGAGTTACATGAAGCTGCTCGGCCATCTCCGGCAAGCCGATTGACGGATCGCCATATCGTTCGTCCAGCCAAGTAAGCAGCGGATTCAGTTTCTCCATATGATGAAACAGCGAGGAGCCAGTGCGGACTTGTCCATATTTTTTGAGCAGCAGCAAGAACCGGTACAAACCGCTGGAGGCATCCAGACCCGACCGATCATCCTCTCGTTGTACCTCCCCCAGCATTCGCCCCAGCTGATCGTCAAGCTCAGTCCCTTTCTCCCACCGGAACCATTCCGAATGTCGAAAGCCAAGCGTCGTCATTATCGCCGCCGCTTGAGGCCCATCGAACGTAACATATTCTGTCGACCAGCTGCCACCATTTGGCCTATAGCTGTGCTTAATATGCGGATAAAGCAGAAAACCCGTTTGGACCGGGAGCGTCATCTGCTGCCCTGCCACCTCGATGATCCCTTCTCCTTGCACGGTATGAAGCCAATGAAAGCACGGGTAACCTGCATGGCGATTGATCGTTTCCTGAACCGGATTGTAGCCCAGACTCTCCACGTAGATCGGCAAGGATGGCCGCACAGCGGCAAGCCAGTAATGAACTTTTCCTTTGAGGGGTGCCTCTCTATATGTCTTCGTACCCGCCTCGTCCGCTTTCATCATCATCCCTCCGTGCCTAAGCATACCATATCCGTACTTTAGTCTCCTAGACTTCCCTCTCAATAGTTATGATTAACCACCAGCGGTAGCACTGTGAGCCGATCTTCCTCCTTTCATTGTCCGGAAGTCTGCGCTGCTAACCTCATATCAACAACAAAGGCTACCCTCCCAGCTGATGCTGGAAGGATAGCCCTTCAGTCTGTGTATTACACTTTCACGCGAATTACATTCCAAGACGCTTTCGGCAGCTTCGCTTGAATCGTTGATCCGTCCACTGCTGCGTTACCGCGGTTATGTGGCTTCACTCGATTTGGATCCGCTTCCGTATTCACAGCCTTCAGATCGTCGTTCTCCATGACGATGTGCTCAATAATCGAGCAAGCTCCGAAGCTGCGCAGATCGATCTCGATTGGAAGCTGCTCCTCGAGATGGCGGTTAACCGCGAAGATCGTCACTTCGCCTTTCTCTTCATTGTGTACCGCGATCGACTCCAGATGTGGAACGTCGGTAATTTCTTTCGTATCGTACTTCGACGATTGAACGAGCGGCACGAGCGCTTTGCCACGTCCATATACCGACGCATGCAGGTAAGGATAGAAGATCGTCTGACGCCATACCCCGCCGCCATTCGATGTCATAATTGGCGCGATTACGTTAACCAGCTGCGCCATGCACGCCATTCTGACCCGGTCTGAATGCTTCAGCATAGCAATCAGCATCGTACCGACAACGAGCGCATCCTCATGGTTATAGATGTCCTCCAGCTGAGGAGGTGCAATGTCCCACGGCTCCCGTTTGCTGTCGGCGTCATTCGAATGATACCAGACATTCCATTCATCGAAGGAGAGAAGCATCTTCTTCTTACTGCGCTTCTTCGCTTTCATATAATCACAAGTAGCCGCTACTGTACGAATGAACTCTTCCATCTGAAGCGAACGGGCAAGGAACGTCGGCGTATCGTTCTCTTGGTTGCCGTAATATTGGTGCAGCGACAAATATTCTACGTGATCGTACGTATGATCCAGCACGGTCGATTCCCATTCTGGGAACGTCGGCATGCCGAGCCCCGAGCTTCCGCAAGCAACCAGCTCAATTGTCGGATCGACCCATTTCATGACCTTCGCCGTTTCAAGCGCCAAGCGTCCGTACTCCGTCGCCGTCTTATGTCCAATTTGCCAAGGGCCGTCCATTTCGTTGCCAAGGCACCATGTTTTAATATTGTGCGGCTGCTCATACCCATGCGAACGGCGCAGATCACTCCAGTAGGAGCCGCCCGGATGGTTGCTGTATTCGATAATATTACGGGCATCATCAATACCGCGTGTACCGAGATTGACTGCCATCATCACTTCCGAGTTCGCTTTCTTCGCCCAATCGACGAATTCATTGAAGCCGAACTGATTCGTCTCGACCACTCGCCAAGCTAGCTCCAGACGACGTTTGCGCTGTTCCTTCGGACCGACCGTATCCTCCCAGTTGTAACCGGATACAAAGTTACCGCCAGGATAACGAACGATCGGCACCTGCAGCTCACGGATCATCTCCAGTACATCATTGCGGAAGCCCTGCTCATCGGCATCCTTGTGGCCAGGCTCATAAATACCGCCATATACGGCACGACCGAGATGTTCAATGAAGGAACCATAGATCCGGTTATCGATATCGGAAATTGCAAAATCTTTGTCAACAATCATCTTCGCTTTAACAGTCATGTGCAATACTTCCTTTCAAAATCTTTGAATTAATGAAATTATTAATTGTATTTAGCACAAGTTAATCCATATCCTTATTTAATACGATCACCCGCCTGTATGCAACACTTTTTTCATGATATACTCTTTTCTTTTTTTGAATTTATGTTTATATTAATTTAAGCGCATTATATATGCTTGATTGCCGTCCAATTCAGGTCTGGGGGAGTATCATTTATGATCAAAGCTAACACTGATGCCCAATGGCTTCCACTATACGAAGCATTAGCTAGTGAGGTCCGGCTTCGGATCTTACAGCTGCTTGCTGATCAACCGATGAACAACAAAGATATTGCCGAGCGGCTGCAATTAAGCCCAGCCATTGTGACAATGCATATCCGCAAGCTTCAACAGGCTGGTCTTATCCGTTCCGATATGGTACGGAGAAACGGCGGTACTCACAAGCTTAATTCCTTAGCCGAGGAACGGATCGAAATCACACTGCCGCATTCAGAGGAATCTCCCCGGTTCATGCACGAGGTGTCGATTCCAATCGGGCACTATACGTCCTTTGACATTCATCCGACCTGCGGACTCGCAACAAAATCACAATATATCGGGCAATTTGACGATCCGCGTTACTTCTTCTCTCCTGAACGAATGCATGCCAATATCCTATGGTTCGGCAAAGGCTTCGTCGAATACAAGATCCCGAACTATCTGCTTGCTTCCCAGAAGCTTATTGAAATTGAAGTTTCAATGGAGCTGTCATCGGAAGCTCCCGGTACGAACCCGAATTGGCCCAGTGATATTCGGTTCGAGTTGAACCGGACTTCGCTTGGCAGCTGGACTAGTCCTGGAGACTCCGGCAACGGACGAGGCTCCTTTACGCCGGACTGGTGGCCGGACCATATTAACCAATATGGCTTCCTTAAAGTGCTTCGTATTACCGAGGAGGGCACCTTCATCGATGGTATGAAGCTGTCATCCGTCGGACTTCGTGATATCGAGCTGGAACGCAATCAATGGACGCTTCGCTTCGCAGTCGACGAGGATGCGGTACACGTCGGAGGCATGACGCTATATGGCCGAGGCTTCGGCAATTATGATCAGGATATCGTGTTCCGCACTTACTATAGGGAGTGAGACCAAGCCAATTAGAAATGACCCGCTTAAATATGATACGATAACGTACAAGCACCATGAGGAATCGTATGGGAGGAACCAGCGTTGCTATTTATCGATAACTTAGGCATTACCGATCCGACCATTAATTTGGCCATTGAGGAATATGTGCTTCGGCAGCTGCCGATGACGGACAGCTACCTGCTATTTTATATTAACGAACCGTCCATCATCATTGGCAAAAATCAAAACACAATCGAGGAAATCAACTCCGAATATGTAGAGGAGCACGGCATTCATGTCGTCCGCCGTCTATCAGGAGGCGGTGCCGTATATCACGATCAAGGCAATCTAAACTTCAGCTTTCTAACCAAGGATGACGGCCAGTCGTTCCACAACTTCCGTAAATTTACACAGCCTGTTGTCGATGCGCTGCAGGCGCTTGGCGTCAATGCGGAGCTGAGCGGACGCAACGATATCCAGGTTGGCGAACGCAAAGTATCCGGCAATGCGATGTTCGCAACCCGTGGTAGAATGTTCAGCCATGGAACGCTGCTGTTCAATTCCGAGATGGAGCATGTCGCTTCCGCGCTCAAAGTGAAGCCGATGAAGATAGAATCCAAATCAACCAAGTCCGTTCGCTCCCGCGTTGCGAACATTACTGAATTTTTACAGCAGGAACTGACAATCGAGCAATTCCGGGACGAGCTGCTGCGCCGCATCTTCGGCATGGAGCCTTCAAACGTCCCTCAATATAGGCTGACCGAAGAGGATTGGAAAGCGATTCGAGAGTTGTCCGAGTCACGCTATCGTACTTGGGATTGGAACTTTGGCCGTTCGCCGAAATGTAACATCCAGAATGCGTACAAGTTCGCTGCGGGCATTATTGACGTACGGCTTGATGTACAGGACGGACATATCGGCGGAATCCGTATATTCGGTGATTTCTTCGGCGTCGGCGATGTATCCGATATCGAGCAGCGGCTAACCGGAATACGTTACGAAGAAACCGCTATTCGATCAGCACTTGAAGGAATCGAAGCAAGCTACTATTTCGGTAACGTAACAAAGGAGCAATTCATCGACTTGCTGCTGTTGAAGGAGCAGAAGCTGGTCTAACCATGGGTATAAAGAGACAAACGGCTTGGCGCATGCGAACGACACGTCGTTCATCTGTTCCAAGCCGTTGTCTTCTTGTTTAGCTAACCTGAATTTTTCGAGACCGCTGACGGCTGCCTGCCACGAACAGAACAGTACCGATCCAGCCACAGATAGACGCTATTATAAGCAGCGTAGATAAGGAAACCGATTCGGACAGCCCCGCCCCAAGCAGAGGGCCAAGCGTTCCGCGGAAACCGAACAGCATCAGATGCATCCCGAATACAGTTGCCTCTCGCCCAGGCACTAAGCGCGATACAAACGACAGAATCCCGAGATCCCATATTGCCTCTCCCAGCCCTTGAATGCCATTGCCAATAATAACGGCTCCATATGTCCCCCACAAGCCATAGATCATCGGTACGACCGCATATGCGCCTATTCCGGCCATCAAAGTATAGCGAATGTCAAAACGATCGATCATCCAGCCTGCGAATAAATATGTAAGAAGAAGAATCGAATAATACGAAATCCGTCCCATCCCAATCTGGACATTCGACAGTTCTAGCACATCAACTTGAATAATTTGATATAACGGATTTGACAGCATGTTGCCAAAACCAGAGAAGGTCGTAGCCAGCAAAAATACGACCAGTATACGATTCCCTTTCACCAGCTCCCATTGTTCTCGCAATGTTGCCTTAACGGAACGCTTCACCTTCTGATACTCGGGCTTTGCAGCAGAAGGCTGTTTGCCAAGCCGCATCGTGTTGAACAATGCAAGCGACACGATTCCGAATACCGCAGCCGTTAGGAGCGGCCCCATAGGCCCAGCTGCATCTGACCAGCTGCCGACGATGTACGCGAGTGGTATCATTAAAGCCCCCATCGCTACCCGAACATAACCCATTAATCGTCCTCGTACATCTCCCGGATACATTCGGGATACGAGCGAGGCATAGGCAGGAGCTTGAATGCCCATTAATAATTGATATCCAATAGCAGTAGCGACATATACGGTCGGATGAGAATATAATGCTGGAAAAATTAGCAGCAATCTTCCAATATAATTGGGTATAAAATAAAATGGCCATGGCTTGCGAGTCCGTTCGATCAACCCCGCCCATAAAGGCGAGAAAATAAGTCCAATTGCAGGCGCTGCCGACAGCAAGCCGACCTGAAGATTGCTCGCCCCTTCGCGAATTGCGAACGGCATAAAAAACTGATTCATCACAACATTAAACAACGAGAACAACATCGTCGCCATAATATCGATCCGCGCATTGAACCATACGCGAGGACTCATCGCAATTCCCAGCTTCATGACATCATGATGACGTCGGTGTAAACGTTGTTGATCCATGGCTGTATATCCCTTCCCGAGTCCCAGCTCAGCTTGTATCCTATCTCTCGTTAGTGTAGTATTCCATCATGACCACAGTCAATAGAAGATATTGAACGTATTCATGTTGAAACGTCAAAAAAGCCACCATGTTTGGTGGCTTCTAACTGTTAAATTTGGTTGCGGGGGCAGGATTTGAACCTGCGGCCTTCGGGTTATGAGCCCGACGAGCTACCGAGCTGCTCCACCCCGCGACAATA